>NZ_JAFIBW010000001.1:0-1200000 GCF_017833295.1 Methylobacterium sp. PvR107 | reverse complement strand
AAGCTCGTGGGCGAGTCGACCGGTCTGCACCCGGTCTGGCTGATGTTCGCGCTGCTGGCGTTCGGCACGCTGTTCGGCTTCGTCGGGCTGCTGCTGGCCGTCCCGATCGCGGCCTCGATCGGCGTGCTCGTCCGCTTCGCCCTGGCCCGCTATCTCCAGAGCCGCCTCTACCATGCCGGGCAGCCGGTCCTGATCGAGCATGACGGCCAGGATGCTGCGGCCTTGACCTCCGCGGGCAGGGGATGATCCTGGACAACGCATGCGCGAGAATGCACCACCCCGGCAGCTCACCTTCGACCTGCCGCTCGATCCCCGATACGGCCGCGAGGACTTCCTCGTCGGTCCGGCCAACGAGGCCGCTTACGCCCTGATAGAGGCGTGGCCCGACTGGCCCGACAGCGTCCTCGTGCTCACCGGCCCCTCGGGCAGCGGCAAGAGCCACCTGGCGGCGATCTGGGCAGAGCGCGCCCATGCCTGGACGAGTGCAGCGGCGGAAATCGGCGCCGATGCGGTGCAACACTTGGTCTCGAATGGCGCCCTGGTGATCGAGGACATCGATCGAGCGGAGCAGCGGGACGAGGCCGCGTTGTTCCACCTCCTGAACCGTGCGCGCGAGCGGGCCTGCCCGGTCCTGCTGACGAGTTCTGCCGAGATCGACGCACTCGGCCTCGTCACCCCGGACCTGCGCTCGCGCCTGCGCCTGGCGCCACGGATCGCCATCGAGGCGCCAGACGACGCGCTCCTGCGTGCCGTTTTGGTCAAGCTGTTCGTGGATCGACAACTCGTCGTCGATCTGAGCGTCATCGACGCACTCGCCCTGCGGATCGACCGCTCCCTCGGTCGCGCCCGCGACGTGGTCGCCGAGCTGGACCGGGACGCCCTCGGGCGCGGCCGGCGCATCAGCCGCCCGCTCGCGCTGGCGGTGCTGCGGCGTATGGGTCTGGAGGATGTGGGTCTGGACGACGAGGCCGAACCCGACGGCTGACGCGGAAATTGGGAGCCGTCACGAAACCGTCGTGATGGCTGCAGGTGGACGATGCTAAACGCTCGGCCCCGCAAGGAGCCGAAGGCAGACACAGGGATCGGGGATGGAATCGACGCAGAAGCCCGTGGAACGCGACGCCGCCGAAGAGGCTGCAGAGCCCCGTCGGCGCTCGACATCAGCTCCGACGACCCGCCGCGTCCCCGCCGCGAGCCGGGCGCTGGCCGATGGCCCGGCTAAGACGGCGGTCGCCGGCGCCACGGCCGATGCCAACGATGAATGGCCCGCCTCGGCCTCTCCAGCCGAGCCGGCAGGGCCCGGCCCGGCGGCTGGGGCGGCACGGGAGCCGGTTTTGGAGGCCGGCCGCTCTCTGCGCCACTCGCCGGAGCGTTTCGTGAACCGCGAGCTGTCCTGGCTCCAGTTCAACCGACGCGTTCTCGAAGAGGCTTCGAACCCCAATCACCCGCTGCTCGAACGGCTCCGGTTCCTCTCGATCTCGGCGAACAACCTCGACGAGTTCTTCATGGTCCGCGTGGCCGGCCTGATCGATCAGGTCCGGGCGGGCCTGACCGTTCCGTCCCAGGACGGGCTGTCGCCCTCCGAGCAGCTGCTGCGGATCGGCACGGAGGTCTCGCGCCTCGCCGCCGACCAGCAGGCCCGCTGGCGGGAGCTACGCGAGGAGCTGCATGCCGCCGATATCGACATCGTCGAGCCGGCCTCGCTCACGGCCGAGCAGGCGGGGTGGCTGGAGGAGTATTTCCTCAACCACGTCTTCCCGGTCCTCACGCCTCTGGCGATCGACCCGGCCCATCCGTTCCCGTTCATCCCGAACCTCGGCACGACGATCGCGCTGATGCTGGTGCGGCCTCGGGACGGGCGGGTGCTGCGGGCGCTGATCCGCGTGCCGGGTGTCCTCGATCGATACGTGCGCCTGCCGGTCAGCAACAGCGAGACCTCGGCGCGGCTCATCCAGATCGAGCAGGTCATCGGAATGTTCACCGGGCGGCTGTTCCCGGGCTACCTCGTCAAGGGCAGCGGCGCGTTCCGGGTCGTCCGGGATTCCGATCTCGAGATCGAGGAGGAGGCCGAAGACCTCGTTCTTCATTTTGAGACGGCGCTCAAGCAGCGCCGCCGCGGCGTCGTGATCCGCCTCGAGGTCGAGGCGGGCATGTCGGAGGATCTGCGCACGTTTGTGGTGGACGAGCTGGAGATCTCTCCGGACGCGGTCTTCCTAGTCGAGGGCATGCTCGCACTGAACGAGTTGTCCCAGGTCGTCGGGATCGACCGGCCGGACCTGAAGTTCAAGCCCTACAATCCGCGCTTCCCGGAGCGCATCCGCGAGAGCGGCGGCGACGTCTTTGCGGCGATCCGCCAGAAGGATTTTATCGTCCACCATCCCTACGAGTCCTTCGACTCGGTCGTGCAGTTCCTCGCTCAGGCCGCCCGTGATCCGAACGTCGTGGCGATCAAGCAGACGCTGTACCGGACCTCGTCCAACTCGCCGATCGTGGCGGCGCTCGCCGAGGCGGCGGAACTCGGCAAGTCGGTCACCGCGCTCGTGGAGCTGAAGGCGCGCTTCGACGAGGAAGCCAATATCCGCTGGGCGCGCAATCTCGAGAAGGCCGGCGCGCAGGTGGTGTTCGGCTTCGTCGAGCTGAAGACCCACGCCAAGCTGTCGCTGGTGGTCCGGCGGGAGGGCGACAGGCTCGTCACCTACTGCCACGTTGGGACCGGCAACTACCACCCGATCACGGCGCGCGTCTACACGGACCTCTCCTTCTTCACGGCGGATCCGGCCATTGCCCGCGACGTCTCGCGGATCTTCAATTTCATCACTGGCTATGCTGAGCCGGCCGAATTGGAGCGGATGGCGGTGTCGCCGCTGACACTGAAGAACCGGCTCCTGGAACACATCGAGGCGGAGGTCGCCCACGCGAAGGCGGGACGCCCGGCGGCGATCTGGATCAAATGCAACTCGCTGGTCGACAGCCAGATCATCGATGCGCTCTACGACGCCTCGGAAGCCGGCGTTCAGATCGACTGCGTGGTCCGTGGCATCTGCTGCCTGCGGCCCGGCATCCCCGGCCTGTCGGAAACGATCCGGGTCAAATCGATCGTCGGGCGCTTCCTGGAGCATGGGCGCATCTACGCGTTCGGCAACGGCGTCGGCCTCCCCCATCCCAAGGCGACGGTCTACATCTCGTCGGCCGACCTGATGAGCCGCAACCTCGACCGACGTGTCGAGGCGCTGCTGCCGATCACCAACACGACGGTGCATCAACAGGTGCTCGACCAGATCATGCTGGCCAATCTGCTCGACAATCGTCAGAGCTGGCGGCTGCTCGCGTCCGGCGGCTGCGAGCGGATCCAGCCGGCGGAAGGCGAGGAGCCATTCAATGCCCATAAGTACTTCATGACCAACCCGAGTCTTTCGGGCCGTGGCAAGGCATCGAAGAAGTCGAGCCCGCGCGCGCTGAGCCGGCGGGCACAGCGGGCCTGAGTTTCGCCGTGCAGCGGCGCTGGGCTAAACGTTTAGTGCGGCGCGCCGGTCGGCGCGTCGGGCTCATCAAGGACTTGGACGTTTGGGCAGCCCTCGTGCCAACCTCACCCTCGCACATTCGGCCGACCCGCTGGCCAGCGAAGCACGCCAGCCGGTGGCCATCATCGACATCGGCTCCAATTCCGTTCGGCTTGTCGCCTATGACGGTCTGAGCCGGGCACCGACGCCGCTCTACAATGAGAAGGTGCTCTGCGGCCTCGGGCGCAATGTCCTGACGACCGGGCGGCTGAACGAGGACGCCGTTGCGCGGGCGCTGGCCGCCCTCGCGCGGTTCCGGGTCCTCTGCGACACCATGCGCGTCGGGCGGGTCTTCGTGCTGGCCACCGCGGCGGCGCGGGATGCCGAGAATGGTCCGGACTTCCTGCGCGCCGCGGAAGCGGCCTGCGGGCAGGAGATCCAGCTCCTGTCCGGCCGGCGCGAGGCGGAGCTCTCGGCCTTGGGTGTCGTCTCCGGCTTTCACGCGCCGGACGGCGTGGTTGGCGATCTCGGCGGCGGATCGCTCGAACTCGTGGATGTCCGTGGCGCCGTGGTTGGGCAGGGCGTGACCATGCCGCTCGGCGGCCTTGCCTTGCAGGACCTCTCCGGCGGTTCGGTCAAGAAGGCTGGCAAGATCGTGCGCGAGCACATGCGCAAGGCGGTGCCCCAGCTCGAGACCCTGCGCGGGCGAACCTTCTACGCGGTCGGCGGCACGTGGCGCGCGATCGCGCGGCTCCATCAGGCCGCCCGCAAATATCCCGTTCACGTCATGCACGGTTACACGGTCGAGCCCTCGGACGAGCTGAGCTTCCTGCAGGTCGTGGAGCAGACCGACGTGGCGCTGCTGCAGGATGTCGACGCGATCTCGGAGGCCCGGCGCCCGCTCCTGGCCTACGGCGCCGTCGTTCTGGAGGAAATCATCCGGGTCGGGCGGCCGCGGGAAGTGGCCATCTCGGCCTCCGGTGTCCGGGAGGGCCTGCTGTTCGAGCAGCTCGACCGCGACGCCCGGCTGGTCGACCCGCTGCTGGCCTCCGCGGCGGAGTTCAACAGCCTCCGTTCCCGCGCGCCGCGCCATGGTGAGGAGCTGATCGCCTGGACCGACCGCTTCGTCGCGACGCTCGACGGCCACGAGACCGCGGATGAGCGCCGCCTGCGCCACGCAGGTTGCCTGCTCTCGGATGTCGGATGGCGGGCCCATCCCGATTACCGCGACGAGCAGAGCATCGCGGTCATCCAGAACGCCGCTTTCGTGGGCGTCGACCATCCGGGCCGGGCCTATCTCGCCCTCTCGGTGTCGCTGCGGCATACCGGCCTTGCCACCGAGAAGGCCAATCCGATGCTGCGCGGGCTGGCGGGGTCGCGCCTGTTCGAACGGGCGCGCCTTCTGGGCGCGCTGCTGCGCGTCGCGTTCCCGATCTCGGCTGGCATGGACGGGGCGCTCGGTCGGGCGCCGCTGACCGTGGAGGAAGGCCGCGTGGTCCTGCGACTCCCGCGAGACTGGGAGCCGCTGAGTGGCGACCGGCTCCTCAACCGCATTCGCGCCCTTGGGCGCGTGATCGGTCTCGACGGGCGGATCGAAGTCGGGGGCGGCACAGCCTGACCGCGCACAGCGCACCTGCCGGCAGGCGGCGTCGCTCGTCCTGCCTGGCGCGACCCTTCTCAGCGCGGCGATTCCGTACAGGTCTTTCGAGGAGCGCTACTGCGCGTGTGCGATCTTGGCACCGGCAGAGTCGCGTTCGGACCCGGATTTCGCCCTGATCGGCGCCTTGATCAGGGCGATCGGACCAGCAAGTCGCTCGGTACGTGGTGTTCCAATTACGCATTAAGCGATTTAATCATTTTCTATATCTATGAATATGTATTTTGATCGTCATTTACAGCATGTAATACGTTTCGAACTCGCTTATTTTCCTTTGCGCCATCTTCTCCGTAAAGCAACAGGCGTGCAATCCGCAGTTATTTGCGCTAGCGTACAGCCACCTTCTGGACCGCTCGCTGAGCTGCGGAACTTTCATCTATGATCAAGTTTGGACGTTTGTCTGTTCGCGTGCTCATGTGCGTGACGTTATTAGCCATGGCGTCGATGTTACTGACCTACGCTGCGACGGCATTGATCGAAGCGCAATCGCAGGCACGGCTGGCAGGGCGCGCCGTCACCTTGGCCCAGGCGAGCCGCAGCCTGCTCAAGACCCTTCTGCCGCTGCGCCTGGAGCGCGGCTCGGCCCTCGCCCTCGGGGGTGAGGCGCCCGCGGATCCGGACACGCTCTCGGCGCTCGCGCAGAGTCGCGAGGCCATGCTGACGAACTTCCGGACGGCCCAGGAGCTTCTGAACGAGCAGGACGTGCCCGCGGTGTCCGCGACGCTGGGCCGGCTGAACGCGGCGCAGGATTCCTTGAACGCCCTTCGTGCTCAGATCGACAGCGCCCTGCGACTGCCTAAGACCCAGCGCGACGCGGCGCTGCTGCCGGCCGCCCTCAAAGCCTTCCAGAACTTGCTCGATGCACTGACCGCAACCACGGATGCGGTCGATGCCGCAATCCCTCGGTCGGACGCGATGCTGCAGCGCTACCTCGTCCTCAAGCGATCCGCATGGACGAGCCGCGTCGCGATCGGCAATGTCGCGCTGCGGGTCCATACATCACTGGCAGCGAAGACCGGATGGTCATTGGCTGAGACCGTGGCGGCTGCCGAGGAGCGCGCGCGCCTTCAGAGCGCCTGGATTGCGACGACCGAGGCCGCCTCTGATGTTCCAGAGACGATCAGGGCCGCATTCCAGAAGGCCCATGCCAGCAACTTCGAGGGCGAGTCCGCCGCGATCGCGCAGGCCGTCTTCGATGCGCTGAGCCTGAACAAGCCATCCCCTCTCCCATTCCTGGAACTCCGGCCGCGCAACACCGTCGATCAGATGACAATCGTTGATCTGGCCTACGCTTCCCTCGACGCGATGGTGGAACGGGCCGAAACCTTGGCGCATGAGGCGCACGCGATTCTCCTGCGGAATGCTGCGGCGTTGCTGGCCGCGACGCTGCTCGTGGCGCTCGGATTGCTCGCTCTGTTCCGCGGCGTTCTCGGGCCGATTCGAGCGATCTCGGCGACGGTGCGGGCGCTGGCGCAGGGCGACACGACTGTCGACGTGCCCGTGCAGGACTACAGCAACGAGTTCCGACCGATCGTGGCCGCCGTGCAGGTGTTCAAGGAGAACCTGATCCGCACCCAGCAGCTGGAAGCCGACACAGCGTCGGCGCGACGGCAAGCGGATGACGAGCGGCGCGCTAGCATGCGCCAGATGGCGGATGGTTTCGAGCGGGCGGTCGGCGACCTGATCGGGCAGGTCTCGGCTTCCGCGACCGAACTCCAATCCGCAGCTGGGTCGCTGTCGACCATGGCCGTGCAGACCTCGACCCAATCCGGCGCAGTCGCGGTCGCGGCAGAAGAGGCGGCCAGCAACGTCAACACGGTTGCGGCCGCCGCCGAAGAACTCGGAACCTCGGTGCAGGAGATCGGCCGTCAGGTCCAGGGATCGGCCGAGCTGGCCAGGGCGGCCGCCTCGGAGGCCGATCACACCGGCGCGCTGGTGCAGGAACTGCGCACGGCAGTGGCCAGGATCGGCGACGTGGTCACGCTGATCTCATCGATCGCCGGACAGACCAACCTTCTGGCGCTCAACGCCACGATCGAGGCCGCGCGCGCCGGTGAGGCGGGCCGAGGTTTCGCGGTGGTCGCCACGGAGGTCAAGATGCTCGCCGAGCAGACCGCCAGGGCGACCGAGGAGATCTCGGGGCATATCGCCCGCGTCCAGACCTCGACCGGGCAGGCGGTGACGGCGATCGGGGCGATCACCGGCCGGATCCGGGAGATCAACGAGGTAGCGGCCGCGATTGCGGCGGGCGTCGAGGAGCAGGGAACGGCAACCCAGGAGATCGTCCGCAATGTCGGAGAGGCGGCTGCTGGGGCCGCCATCGTGACCAGCAACATCGCGGGCGTGGCCCAGGCCGCCGAGAAGACCGGATCCGCGGCCAACCAAGCGTTGGATGCGGCATCTGCCTTGTCGCGTCAGTCGAATCACCTCAGCGGCGCGGTCGGGCACTTTCTTGCGAATGTTCGTGCTACCTACACCATCTCGTCGTCACAGGTGACGCTCGTGCGCGAGACCTTCGCCAAGGTCCAGCCGATCGCCGATACTGCAGCCGATCTATTCTACGACCGGCTGTTCGAGATCGCCCCGCAGATCCGGACGCTGTTCCCCGAGTCCATGACCGAACAGAAGCACAAGCTGATGGCCATGCTGGCGCTGGCGGTCGCGAATCTCGACAAGCCCGAGGCTTTGGCCTCTGCAGTGCGCGATCTCGGGCAGCGGCACATCAGCTACGGCACGCAGGAGGCGCATTTCGAGGCAGTCGGGTCCGCGCTGCTCTGGACGCTCGAGCGCGCACTCGGCGCGGACTTCACACCGGACGTCCGACGGGCCTGGACCGAGACCTACGACGTCGTGGCCGGCTTGATGAAGACGTCCTTCGCCCGGGCGGCTTGACCCGATCCGCCCGCTGACCCGACACCGCGGATCGGCAAAGCTGGTCCGCCCCTTCAGCACTTCGGGACGGCGACGGCAGGCCTCCATGGGCGGCCGCGGCTGCAATCGGCCGCGACTGACACTCAGGCAAGGCGATCGGAGAAGATCGCCTTCTTGACCACCGCGTGGACGCCCCAATTGCCATCCACGACCTGGGTGATCCCGAAATCGACCGCGACCGACATCAGCGAGATCGCCTCGTCCTCGGTCAGCCCCTTCGCGTGCATCAGGAACTGGCGCATCTTGCGGAAGGCGTCACGCATGGCGAGGTCGATGGAGGATTTCTGGAAGATCGCCGCCTGCGCATCCGGGCCGAGGTCGCGCAGGTAGTTCGGGTAGCTGAAGCCGGACAGCACCCACTCCTCCCGGGTCTCGATCATCGGGAAATCGAGAGCTTCCAGCGGCGTGCCGGGCAGGTCCGCCTTCTTGTGCAGGATGAACTGGAACGTGCCAGTGAGCGAGCACTCGATCGCGGTGCCGCACAATTCGGAATCGCCCTGGCTGGCATGGGGGTCGCCCACCGAGAACAGGGCGCCCGGCACCGCCACCGGGTAGTACAGCGTCGCACCCTTGCCGATCCGCCAATTGTCGATGTTACCGCCGGTGTAGCTCGGCGGGATCGTGTTGACCCGGTCGGCCTCGGCGGGCGCGACGCCCATCGTGCCGAAATGCGGACGGATCGGCACCCGGATACCCTTGAGCACCTCGAAGGTCTTCTGCGTCCTGGCGTGATCGACCGGCAGGCCGGGATAGTCGATGGTCGGGTGGGCGACCCCGAACGGGTCGGTCACGCCCGGCCAGCGGAAGCTGTAGACCGCGCGGGCCCAGTCGCGCTCGCCGGTGGCATCGACCTCATAGATGGTGACGACTTCACGCGGCTTATCACCGGTGATCAGGTCGTTGTAATGGTAGCCCCACCAAGCCGCCGCGTTGCTGCCGAAGGTCAGACCCTTGTATTTGGGATTGGCGCAGGTGCGGGGCGCCACGTCGAGGATCCGCACCTCCAGAACATCCCCGGGCTCGGCACCACGGATCGCCACCGGGCCGGTGCAGATATGCACGCCGAGGCCACCGCCGGGGCCGATCTTGGCGTCCATAGGGCCGGCGCCGCGGGGCGAGACCGCCATCTTGTCCTTGGTCCAGAGATAGACGCTCTCGGCGCCCGGATCGCCCTGGATCATCCGCTCGGCATCGTCGCTCGCCTGATGGGTGAGCGTCTCGATCGTGACGAAATCGCCCGAGCCGATCTCGACCTTCGGCTTGAGGCTGCGGCTGAAGAAGCCCCAGTGGACGGTCTCGGCGTTGGCCGGCAGGTGGTAATGCGCCGTCGCGGCGATCTTGGCGCCGCTCGCCTCCGCGAGCGCCGGGCTCACCAGAGACGGGCCGCCGGCCGCGAAAGCCGCCGCGGCGGCACCGGTCGCCGCGAAGCTGCTCTTCAGGAAGGCGCGCCGCTCCGGTTCCAGATCGCGCCGGAATTGGCGGCGATGCTCCTCGAAGGCGTGGCAGGTTGGATCGTCGCCCGCGCACATTGCGTCGTCTCCCGATGATCTCGTGTCCGCGAGAGCGGGAAGCAAATCGACGGCCACGCTCGCGGCCGCCGACAGCCGCTTCTCATTCCGAGATCATGCCGACGCCGCTCTCCTCGGCCGTCGGCGCGGCCTCGTCCGCCTGAGCCTCGACCACGGCCGCGGCCGTGACGTTGACGATGCCGCGGGCCGTCACCGAAGGCGTCAGGATGTGCGCGGGCTTGGCCGGACCAATCAGGAGCGGGCCGACCGGCAGGGCGTCTGCCAGCACCTTCGCGAACTGGAAGGCGATGTTGGCCGCGTCGAGATTCGGGAAGATCAGGACGTTGGCCGCGCCCTTGAGACGCGAGCCGGGCAGCACCCGCTCGCGGACCATCTCGTTGAGGGCCGAATCGGCCTGCATCTCACCGTCGACCTGAAGCTCCGGGTCGCGCTTCTGCAGGAGCGCGAGGGCGTCGCGCATCTTCATCGCCGAGGGCGAATCCGACTGGCCGAAATCCGAGTGGCTGAGCAGCGCGATCTTCGGCGTCAGGCCGAAGCGGCTGACGTGGCTGGCACAAGCCTGCGCGACGTCGGCGATCTCCTCGGCCGTAGGGTTCTGGCGGACATGGGTGTCGGCCAGGAAGTAGGCGCCGTTATGCGTCACCACGAGGCTCATCGCGGCGCATTGCTCGACGCCGGGCGCGAGCCCGATCACGTCGCGGATGATGCGCAGCCGCGTCTCGAACCGTCCCTCCAGGCCGCAGATCAGTGCGTCGGCCTCGCCGCGGCGCACCGCGATGGCGCCGATGACCGTGTTGTTGGTGCGCACCAGCGTGCGTGCCGCGTCGGGCGTGATGCCACGGCGTCCCGCCACCTCGAGATAGGTCTGCACGTAGGCGCGGTAGCGCGGATCGTCCTCGGGATCGATCAGCTCGAAGTCGCGGCCGTGCACGAGGGACAGACCGAAGCGCTTCAGCCGGGTTTCAACCACCCGCGGCCGGCCGACCAGGATCGGGAACGCAACCTTGTCCTCGACGATCGCCTGGACGGCGCGGAGCACGCGCTCGTCCTCGCCTTCCGCGTAGATCACACGCTTGGGTTTGGCCTTCGCCTTCGAGAACAGCGGCTTCATGATCAGGCCGGACCGGTGCACGAACCGGTCGAGGCCCTCGATATAGGCGTCCAGGTCGGTGAGCGGCCGGCCTGCCACGCCCGAATCCATCGCGGCCTGGGCGACCGCCGGGGCGATGCGCAGGATCAGGCGCGGATCGAACGGGCTCGGGATCAGCGATTTCGGCCCGAATGGCCTGGCCTCGCCGCCATAGGCCCGGGCGACCACGTCCGAGGTGGTCTCGTGGGCCAGGCCCGCGATCGCCTTCACGGCGGCCTTCTTCATCTCCTCGTTGATCTTGTGGGCGCCGACATCGAGCGCACGCGGAAGATGTAGGGGAAGCACAAGACGTTGTTGACCTGGTTCGGGAAGTCCGACCGGCCGGTGCAGATCATCGCGTCCGGCCGCTCCTTCTCGGCCAGATCCGGCATGATCTCCGGATAGGGGTTGGCGAGCGCCATGATCAGGGGCTTCTCGGCCATCTCCTTCAGGTATTCGGGCTTCAGGACGCCGCCAGCCGACAGGCCGATGAACACGTCCGCACCCGGGATCACCTCGGCGAGCGTACGCTTGTCGGTCTCCTGCGCGTAGACGTCCTTCCAGCGGTCCATCAGCTCCGGGCGCCCCTTGTAGACCACGCCCTTGATGTCGGTGACCGTGATGTTCTCGCGGGTCGCCCCGAGGGAGACGAGCAGGTTGAGGCAGGCGAGCGCCGCCGCGCCGGCGCCGGAGGTGACGATCCGGACGTCGGACAGGTTCTTGCCGGCGAGTTCGAGTCCGTTGAGGACGGCCGCCGCCACGATGATCGCGGTGCCGTGCTGATCGTCGTGGAAGACCGGGATATTCATCCGGGCCCGGCACTGCTCCTCGACCTCGAAGCACTCGGGGGCCTTGATGTCTTCCAGGTTGATGCCGCCGAAGGTCGGCTCCAGCGCGCAGACGACGTCGACGAGCTTCGAGACGTCCTTCTGGTCGACCTCGATGTCGAACACGTCGATACCGGCGAACTTCTTGAACAGGACCGCCTTGCCCTCCATCACGGGCTTCGAGGCGAGCGGGCCGATATCGCCGAGACCCAGCACGGCCGTGCCGTTGGTGAGCACCGCCACGAGGTTCTGCCGGATCGTAAGCTCGGCGGCCTGCTGCGGGTCGTCGTAGATCGCCATGCAGGCGGCCGCGACGCCGGGCGAGTAGGCCAGCGCGAGGTCGCGCTGGTTGCCCAGCGGCTTGGTCGCCTGGATCTCCAGCTTCCCGGGCTGGGGCAGGCGGTGGTAGACGAGCGCCCCGGCCTTGAGGTCCTCGGACATGTTATCGGCCATCGCCCACGCTCCCGCTCACCTGCTTTCCCGAGGACGACGCGAGCGCGCATCGCACGGGCTCGCGTCTTGACCGGTCTGTTGCACCGGCTGCGCAGGGGGCGCAACCCGCACAACGAGACGCGGATCCACCTCGCCAAACTGGCGAGAACCTACGGCTTCTCCATAGGCGCTTATTCGTATGGGCGTCCAAAAGTCCGTTTCCCGGAGAGCGGCCGGCGGCTGACGATCGGCCGCTATTGTTCCATCGCCGACAAGGTCGAGATCCTGCTCGGCGGCGATCACCGCTTGGACTGGGTGTCCACCTATCCGTTCGCCGCGATGCGCGGGTTGTTCCCGGACGCCCGGGCGCCGGAGGATTTCCACGCCTCGCGGGGCGATGTCGTGATCGGGCACGACGTCTGGCTCGGCTCCGGCTGCATGATCCTCTCTGGGGTAACGGTCGGCCACGGGGCCGTGGTGGCGGCGCGCGCCGTCGCGACCCGCGACGTGCCTGCCTACGCGGTGGTGGCGGGCAACCCGGCGCGCGTGGTGCGGCATCGGTTCGACGCCGGGACCGTCGAGGCTCTGCTGGCGGCGGCGTGGTGGGACCTGCCGCACGCGGAGGTGACGCGGCTCGTACCGCTGCTGCAGTGCGGCGACGTGGCGGCCCTGATCGCGGCAGCGGGCGCCGTTGCGGCGGCGCGGGGGATTGCGTAATCCGCGGCCCATCTTCGCCGCTCACGCCGAACCCGGAGCCCGACCATGTCCGACCCCGCACTGCCCGACCGCCTCTCGGTCAACCCGGAAAGCCCCTATTACGACGCGGCCCTTCTGGAGCGCGGCGTCGGCATCCGCTTCAAGGGCGTGGAGAAGACCAACGTCGAAGAGTACTGCGTCAGCGAGGGCTGGGTGCGCCTCTCCGCCGGCAAGACCCTCGACCGCGCCGGCAACCCGATGACGGTGAAGCTGAAGGGCCCGGTGGAGCCCTACTTGCGCGATGCGGCGGACGACGAGTGAGATCCTGTCGGGCTCATCGCTCCAGCGGGAACGGCGTGGGCTCCCAGTAGGGCTCCAGCTCCGTTCCGCGGACGTTGGCGGCCTCCCAATCGTGCAGGATCTTCGCCAGCGCCGGGCGGTCACCGGCCATGAGGGGTTCCCCCACGGCAGCAAGCTGCGTCTGCCAACGATGCGGGCGCGATCCTGGAGGAAACGACTTGCCGATGTGCCACGCTTGTCGTTCGTGCCAGATCGCTCGCGCGGCGTTTAGGTTGCCGGCTGCGATGTAAACGATCATGCGGTCCTCGTGCGGCTCGTCGTGGACCCAATGTGGCCTCGGCGGCAGTGTCGCGTAGCCTTCCGGCGTTCCATAGAGTGCCAGTTTCGGAAGCGCTACGGAATTTAAGACTGCGATGGCTTCCGATACCATCGTGGGGTCAGACCAGTGCCAGAGCTTTTCCGCCGATGCTGGAGGCCTATCTAAACGCTCAAAGTACGTTCCAATGGAAACATTACCATCCAAACCTGCAAAATACAACGCCGCCATAACCAATCTCAGTGAGCAACAATCAGGATCAGACGTTCTCTCGATAAATATGCCATGCGCGATATGATGAACAGGTTTAACAACTAAAAAACGATCACCCATCTGCGTTAGGTGCGGATGCGCTTTTTTCAGAGCTTCAAAGATCGGCCGAACTTGACGATTGCTGGTCATGTCATGGGCTTGATCTGAATCAGAATATAACGCAGTGTACCTGGATAACGTCTTTGCACAACAGTGGCGATATCGACTGACCGCGGTCCTCTGAGATATGCACCTCCTGTCTTATGATCATAGACACAGACAGTAGATGGCTGCGAACGCTCAAGCACATCAAGCCGGATCGATCCTCGCGCGCCATATTTCGCATCCGTACCAGTCGTAGCATCAAAAGATGTCTCGGCGACAAGATTCGGGTCTTTCGTGGCATTTATGACGCCCGCAATACCAGCATGCACTTTGTTGCCGAAATCCTGGGCACCGAAGTAATTGCCAGACGCTTTGACACCTGCAGCGACCGCATCCGCTATAGCCTGCACCTCCCTGTTGCGAGGACACAACTGGTCCAACTCGGTCTGCCCTACTGCCCCAACCCACATGGCTCGATCGTTGTAAGCATCCCCCGGGATATACTCGCTCGCCGGAGCGGCGAAGATAGCCTTTCGATCGCTGGTATTCCGACCGGACAGAACCGAGAAGAGCGATCCCGCGGCCTCGAGCGTTCTCGCGAATCGCCGGGCCAACTCGTCGGAGGCGCGCGGTTGGCTTCGGGCCAGTTGGACGAAGGCCTCCGGCTCGGCCCCATCCTGGGTGAGGATGCTGCGAGCCAGGATCTCGCCGCTGTCGCCATCGCGGATCGTCTGAGTAAGACCTGAGGTCTCGAAGACAGTGCGTGTCCCGTCCGGTCCGGTGACCGTGTGCTGCTCGTCCCAGTCCGTGTGCGGTTTGGCTCGGATCCGGATCGAGAGAACCCGCGATCCATCTTCGAGCACTGCGTCCTCCGTTTGCGATTGAGCCTCGGAGCCGCCGTCTGTGCCCTCCGAGACCTAGCGGCCGCCGTCGGACTGGCCGGCCGGCGCGCGCGGCTGGTCGGGTCGGTACTTGCGGCTCAAAACGCGATCGAGCCGGATCAGCTTAACTTCGACAGCGAGGCCAGCGAGTTCTGCGCGAAGCGCGGCAACCTCCCGGGCGTGACGATCATTTGTGAGTCGCGACATCGGCCTTGCCCCCGCTTGGACAAAAAACCTATTCCTTCGCGCAAGTTATGTCTATGTATTCCTATTTTGAGAATGGCCGCCCTTCCCGAACATGGCCCCTGGTCGCGCGAGCCGCGTAATCCCGTTTAGCCGCCGCGATCAGCGTCTCAAGCTGACGGGGCCGCTTCGGCGTTGCAACGACGAGGCTGGTCACGACCTCGGGATGGGTCCGTCGCTGCCGGGGACGGCGGGCATGGCTGGACAGGCGAAGAGTCGCGTCCTGGCCCGGGAGCGCGAGATAGAGACTGTCGCCCCGCTCGTTCCGCGCGACGATCATGAAGCCCTGCGCTTCCAGCAGCCTCGCCGCCAGCGCCAAGGCTGCGGCGGGCGGGAGTGCCCGATCCTGATCGCTCACGGCCCCGCCGGCTCGATCGTGCCGAGGCGTCGGCGCCCGAGCGCCCGCGCCTTCAGCGCCAATGCCGGCCGCTCGATCCCGTACCAGGACAGGGCCGCCACCGGCAGCGTCGCGGCCAAGGCCGGGGCCAGCAACGCGGGACCGGACATCTCCGGCCACCGGGCGTGCAGGGCCTGCTGGATCGGCCAGCCGTAGAGATAGATCCCGTAGGACAGGTCCGCGGGCGGATCGAACAGCCCGCGCGCCAATGGGCCGAGGGCGAGCCAGACCACGCCGTAGGCCTCCGCGAGGAACAGCAGGGCCGGATAGGCCGGCGTCCGTGCCAGGGCGAAGGCTCCGAAGGCGAGGCAAGCGAGGGCGGCCGTCGAGATCCGCAGGCGCTCGCGCCAGAGATAGAGGCAGGCACCGGCCGCAAAGATCAGGGGCAGGCGCAAAGCGGTCTCGGTGCCCTTGGGCAGGTCGGCACCCCGCAGGCCGGTCAGGATGGAGAGCGCCAGCGCCAGCCCCGCGACGATCGCCAGGGCCGACCAGCGCCGCCTCAGCAGCCCGCACAGGGCGGCGGCGAGGACGCCGAGATAGCACAGCACCTCGTATTTCAGCGTCCAGACCGTGCCGAGGGGCGCCCGGTACGGGTTGGCCTCGAACACGCCGGGGAGGGCGGCGTTGCTCTTGAAGGTCGTCAGCGTCCCGCGGATGAACGACCACAAGCCCGGCTCGCGCCAATAGTCGGAGACGGGCAGGCGGGTCATCGCCGCGCCGAGGCCCAGGGACACGACCAGGGTCGCGGCCACCAGCCCGGGCAGGATTCGTAAGCTCCGGGCCAGCGCATAGTCCCGGATCCCGCGCCGGTCGCAGCTCATGGTCACGAGGAAGCCCGACACGGCGAAGAAGCCGTTCACCGCATGCTCGCCCAGCGTGTAGCCGGTCAGCCGAGCCAGGGGCTCGTCCCCGGCGGCGCCGGTGGCGACGCTGAAGGCGTGCGACACCACCACGGCGACAGCAAGGGCCAGCCGCAGGCCGGTGAAGCCGTTGCGCCGCCCGTCCAGCGCGGCCGCGATCGTCGGGACGCTCATCGGACCAGGCCTTCGCGGGCCAGCGCGGTCCGGCCCCGCAGGAAGGCGAGGGCGCCAGCGGCGGAGCCGCCGTAGCGCTCAAGCCCGGCCCGGCGCAGGACGAGCGCCGATAGAAGCGCCTTGGGCAAATTGGTCATCAGTCCCGTGCGGCTCGGATCGGGCAGGCCATATTTGCGGCTGACATAGGCGCGCGACCAAGCCTGATGCCAGCGGGTGCGGAACACGCGTCCCGGCTCGGGGGTAGACGAGCGGCCACGGCCGTGAAGCGCCTCGGCGCCGTGGACATGGATCAGCGCGCGGCCGGCATCGGCGACGCGGCGGCACAGATCGTCATCCTCGTAGAACAGGAAGATGTTCTCGTCGAAGCCGCCGAGGTCCAGGAAGAGCGCGCGCGGCATCATCAGGCAGGCCCCGGACAGGAACGGCGCGCAGGCATCGCCCTGCGGCAGTGCGAGCCGGCCGGTCGGGTTGGTCAGATAGGGCGCGAGCAGCGAGCGCGCTTGAAAGAAGTAGCGCCCGTCAGGTTCGACGAGGCGCGGGGCCAGCAGCCCGGCATCCGGCCAGGACCGGGCCGCATTCAGCAGGGCATCCACGGCGCCCGGGCGCAACACCACGTCCGGGTTGACGATCAGGACGTGCTCCGCCGTGACGGCCGCGCGGACGCCCCGGTTGTTGGCGCGGCCATAGCCTTCATTGCGGGCGTTGCGGATCACCTGCGCGCCAGCGGCCTCCGCGACGGAGGCGGAGGTGTCCCGGCTGGCATTGTCGATCACGATCGCCGGGACGTGCTGGCCGGCGAGCGCCGCGAGGCAGCCGGGCAGCACGTCGGCGCTGTCATGCGCGACAACGATCGCGACGAGACTCGGCACCGGGCGGCGGGTCGCGCCGCCTCAGGCCTTCTTCTCGGGCAGGTTGAGCCGGATGTGCAGCTCGCGCAGCTGCTTGGGCGTCGCCTCGGACGGTGCGCCCATCATCAGATCCTCGGCGCGCTGGTTCATCGGGAACAGCACGACCTCGCGGATGTTCGGCTCGTTGCACAGGAGCATGACGATGCGGTCGACGCCCGGCGCGATCCCGCCGTGCGGCGGGGCGCCCATGCGAAGGGCGTTCAGCATGCCGCCGAACTTCTGCTCCAGCACCTCGTGGCCGTAGCCCGCGATGGCGAAGGCCTTCTCCATCACGTCCGGACGGTGATTGCGGATCGCGCCCGAGGACAGCTCCACGCCGTTGCAGACAATGTCGTACTGGAACGCCTTGATGTTCAGGATCCGCTTGGTGTTCGCGCCGGTCTCGTCCTCGCCGGCAAGGGCATCGAGGTCGAGCGCCAGGAACTCCTCCCGGTCGATGTTCGGCATCGAGAACGGGTTGTGGGAGAAGTCGATCCGGTTCTCCTCGTCGCTCCACTCGTACATCGGGAAGTCGGTGATCCAGCAGAACGCGTACTGGTCCTTGTCGCACAGGCCGAGTTCGTCGCCGATACGGATGCGGGCCTTGCCGGCGAGGCCGGCCGCCTTGCCCTCGACACCGGCGGAGAAGAACACCGCGTCGCCGGCCTTGGCGCCGGCCCGCTCGGCGATCAACGCCTGCACCTCGGCCGGGATGAACTTGGCGATCGGCCCCTTGCCGGTCAGCTGGCCGTTCTCCTGTTCGAACACGACGTAGCCGAGCCCCGGCGCGCCCTCGGAGCGGGCCCAGTCGTTGAGCCTGTCGAAGAACGAGCGGGACTGCGCGGCCGCGCCGGTCGCCGGGATCGCACGGACCACACCGCCCGAGGCGATCACGCCCTTGAACGCCTTGAACGCCACGTCGTCGCGGGCGAACAGATCGGTCACGTCGGCGATGATCAACGGATTGCGCAGGTCCGGCTTGTCGACGCCGTATTTCAGCATCGAATCCGCGAAGGTGATCCGCGGGAACTCCGGGGTCACGCGCTTGCCCTCGGCGAACTCGTCGAAGACACCGCGCAGGACCGGCTCCACCGCCTGGAACACGTCCTCCTGGGTCACGAAGCTCATCTCGATGTCGAGCTGGTAGAATTCGCCGGGGCTGCGGTCGGCGCGGGCGTCCTCGTCGCGGAAACAGGGCGCGATCTGGAAATAGCGGTCGAAGCCCGCAATCATCGTCAGCTGCTTGAACTGCTGCGGCGCCTGCGGAAGCGCGTAGAACTTGCCGGGATGGACCCGCGACGGCACGAGGTAGTCCCGGGCGCCCTCGGGCGAGGAGGCTGTCAGGATCGGGGTCTGGAACTCGAAGAAGCCGCTCTCGCGCATCCGGCGGCGGAGCGAATCGATGATCGCGCCGCGCTTCATGACGTTGGCGTGGAGCTTGTCCCGGCGCAGGTCGAGGAAACGGTACCGAAGCCGCGTCTCCTCCGGATATTCCAAATCGCCGAAGACTGGCAGCGGCAGCTCGCCCGCCGGGCCGAGCACTTCCAGGTCGTCGATATAGACCTCGACCGCGCCGGTCGGCAGCTCGGCATTCTCGGTCCCCGCCGGGCGGGTGCGGACGCGGCCGTCGATCCGCACGACCCATTCCGAACGCACCGTCTCGGCAGCCTTGAAGGCGGGAGAATCGGAGTCGATCACACACTGGGTGAGGCCGTAATGATCCCGCAGATCCACGAACAGCACACCACCGTGGTCGCGGATGCGATGGCACCAGCCGGAGAGGCGGACATTCTGCCCGACGTCGGACGGGCGGAGCGCCCCGCAGGTGTGGGAACGGTAACGGTGCATGACGGGCTTCTTCTGTGGGAAGGCCGGCACCATTCACGCGAGGCCACCCAAGTCAAGCGCGGGGCGCCCGCAATGGCCACGGGACCGGCGCCGCGCTCCGCGCCGGGCCTACCGGGAAGAGCTGCGCATTCCCATATGATGTGCATGAATCACAACGCTTTTTCCCACCCGGAGGGTCGACACGACGGGGCGTTCGAGGCCGCACCGAGCGTGTGGCGGACGCTGCCGCTCGATGGCCGTTTCGACCTCGTCTACGAAGATGCGACCGGTGCGTGGAGCAGCCGGTCGCTGAACGCCCGCGAGTTGAAGCTCGGGCCGGGGCGGACCCTCCTCGGGGGCATCGACGCTCGACGGGGTGGCTACCGCGGATTCCGTGTCGACCGGATCCGCCGCCTCACGGACGGTGCGACGGGCGAGCGCATCGAGGCCGGCATCCTCGACCGGCTCCTTGGGCGCGCCGAGGCGCAACGCCGCGCCGACGCACGGCGCATTCGGCGGCAATCCCGGGCGGGCCGTCGGGCCCTCTTGTCAGGACCGGCCCCGTGACACCCGATGTCGGAAAGATGGGGACCTGCGCGCGGATCCCTCCCCAGGGACGCGTCGGTTGCGTATAGCCAGCCTATGGACCTGATCACCACAACCGACACGCTGCGCGAAATCTGCACCCAGCTGGCCGAGCAGCCCTTCGTAACCGTCGACACGGAGTTCATGCGTGAGACGACGTATTACCCGAAGCTCTGCCTCATCCAGATGGCGGCTCCGGACGGCAGCGGAGTTCTGATCGACCCGCTGGCACCCGGGATCGACTTGCAGCCGTTCATCGGCCTGATGGCCGACGAGCGCGTCGTGAAGGTTTTCCATTCAGCGCGCCAGGACCTCGAGATCATCTGGCTGATCGGCGGACTTCTGCCGCATCCGTTCTTTGATACGCAGGTCGCCGCGATGGTGTGCGGCTACGGCGATTCCGTCTCTTACGAGCAACTCGTCAACGACGTGGCCAAGGCCAAGATCGACAAATCGTCCCGCTTCACGGACTGGTCGCGGCGGCCGCTTTCCGACGCGCAGCTCACCTATGCGCTGTCGGACGTCACCCATCTGGTTAAGGTCTACGAGGTCCTCGTCGCCGAGCTGCTGCGCACGGATCGCGGCGTATGGCTCGATGAGGAAATGGCCGTGCTCACCTCGCCCGAGACTTACCGGGCCGATCCGGTGCAAGCCTGGCGGCGCTTGGCAGGCCGGATGAGAAAGCCTCGCGAGATCGCGGTGCTGATGGAGGTTGCCGCCTGGCGCGAGAGCGAGGCCCAGGCTCGCAATGTGCCGCGCGGACGGATCCTGAAAGATGAAGCCGTTATCGACGTCGCTTCTGCAGCGCCGCGAAACGCGGAGGCCCTGGCCCGGCTGCGAACGATTCCGGCGGGCTTCGAGCGCTCGCGCACGGGGGCCGACATCGTCGCGGCCGTTGAGCGCGGCCTGTCGCGCGACACGAGCGACATCCGTCTGCCGGAGCGCGTGCGCCGGAGCGGCGGCAACGGCGCGATCGTGGAACTTCTCAAGGTGTTGCTGAAGGCGGTCTGCGAGGCCGAAGGCGTCGCGCCCAAGATCATCGGCACGGTCGACGATCTGGAGGCCATTGCCGACGACGATGCGGCCGACGTTCCCGCTCTTCAGGGCTGGCGCCGGAGCCTGTTCGGGGACAAGGCCTTGGCCTTGAAGCAGGGGCGGTTGGCGCTTTCCGTTGAGGCGGGCCGTATCGTCGTTCGCGACCTTGAGCCGTCGGCGCCCGGTCAGGTCTGAGCGACCGCCGCCTGACAGTACCCTTCCGGCAATACAGCGCCACGAGCCTGCAAGCGTGACTTGCCTGCGGACCGGGACTAAATGGCAATGGGATTGCCGCTTAGTCCCGCCCCAGCGTGGCGCCTATGTTCGAGCCGAACGAAGTTCTGAAGACGCTGGTCGGCCGTGGGCTGGTTTCAGCTGAAGGGTGCGGACCCGTGCGAGTCCGCTACCGTGTCATGATCGAGCGGCGAGCAGACGGAGTCGTGGCCTACGGCACGCTGCACGGTACTCATTCCAACCTGAGGCCAATCTGGCTCGAACCTGATGCGCAGCTCCGTCTCGCGAACGGACGGCGTCTCAATATCTCGGTGACCGACCTCAATGAAGATATCGCGGACTTCGAGAGCACGGGACCCGTCGGCGGTCTGTGAGTTCCGGGCGCCTCCGCAAGCCGTTTAGAGAAGGTCTGAAGGCGCACGGGCCGCGCGCGGCAGTGCGGACCCATGCGCTTTCTAGAATCATCGTCCGGGATCATTCGGCAATTTGTCGCGTGCAAACGATTTAGAGGCTGCCGACATTCGTTCAGCATGGGATGCGGCGACTGGGCGCACAGCCCGCCGGCAAGCCGGGCCCCACACCGAACCACCGCCAAGCGATATCGCGGTGCAATCCCGACCCTTGTCACAATGACGTCCCATGACCGGCCAGTCCCGCCAACGGTGCATGGGCCGCTTCAGCAAAGCTTACCTCTCTGCAAGATCTGCATGGGAATCGCTCACGTCACCGTGAGACGGTGCAGAAAGAACGGCCGGCTATTTGTGCGACGCACCATTTCATTTCGCAGGAGGATGACATTCGCCATGCTTCTGTCATGCGAAAAGAACCTTTCACCAAGTGCCGGCGAGCGTGGAACAGCGAGTTGACGGCGCTCAAAAATCTCTTAAGGTCCGTTCAAGCCTCGGTTTCGAGGGGACCGCCTCAGGGATGGCGGTTCCTGGCTTAGGGGATCTGCAGATCTCCTCGAAGTCCACTATGCCCGCTACCGAGGCGTCCATCCCTGTCGCAAACAGTCAGGTCGGAGTCTAAGCGACGCCACTCTCTAGATGTGTCGCGAAAACACTCAAAGACTTGTCGGAGGAACCCATGAGAGCGGTACATCTCCTTGCGCTCGGCGCGGGTGTCGCGGCTGTTGCCGCGCCGGCGCTGGCCAACGAAAGCGTCATGAAGGGCATCGCCAATCCGGCGGAGCAGGTGCTTCAGACGGTCGATTACGCGAATACGCGTTACTCGAAGCTCGATCAGATCAACGCGTCGAACGTGAAGAATCTCCAGGTCGCCTGGACCTTCTCGACCGGCGTTCTGCGTGGCCACGAGGGCTCGCCGCTCGTCGTCGGCAACGTCATGTACGTGCACACGCCGTTCCCGAACATCGTGTACGCCCTCGACCTCGACCACGAGGCGAAGATCCTTTGGAAGTACGAGCCGAAGCAGGATCCGTCCGTGATCCCGGTCATGTGCTGTGACACGGTCAACCGTGGCCTGGCCTACGCCGACGGCGCCATCCTTCTGCACCAGGCCGACACCACCCTCGTGTCGCTCGACGCCAAGACCGGCAAGGTCAACTGGTCGGTCGTGAACGGTGACCCGAAGAAGGGCGAGACCAACACCGCGACGGTTCTGCCGGTCAAGGACAAGGTCATCGTCGGCATCTCGGGCGGCGAGTTCGGCGTGCAGTGCCACGTCACCGCCTACGACCTGAAGACCGGCAAGAAGGTGTGGCGCGGCTACTCCGAGGGCCCGGACGATCAGATGCTGATCGACCCGGAGAAGACCACCTCGCTCGGCAAGCCGGTCGGCAAGGATTCCTCGCTGAAGACCTGGGAAGGCGATCAGTGGAAGACCGGCGGCGGCTGCACCTGGGGCTGGTTCTCGTACGACCCCAAGCTCGACCTGATGTACTATGGCTCGGGCAACCCCTCGACCTGGAACCCGAAGCAGCGTCCGGGCGACAACAAGTGGTCGATGACCATCTGGGCGCGTAACCCGGATACCGGCGTCGCCAAGTGGGTCTACCAGATGACCCCCCACGACGAGTGGGATTACGACGGCATCAACGAGATGATCCTCACGGATCAGAAGGTTGACGGCAAGGAGCAGCCGCTCCTGACCCACTTCGACCGTAACGGCTTCGGCTACACGCTGAACCGCGCGGACGGCAGCCTGCTCGTCGCCGAGAAGTACGACCCGGCCGTCAACTGGGCGACCAAGGTCGACATGGACAAGGGCTCGAAGAACTTCGGCCGTCCGCTGGTCGTGTCGAAGTACTCGACCGAGCAGAACGGTGAGGACACCAACTCCAAGGGCATCTGCCCGGCGGCCCTCGGGTCGAAGGATCAGCAGCCTGCGGCCTTCTCGCCGAAGACCAACCTGTTCTACGTGCCCACCAACCACGTCTGCATGGACTACGAGCCGTTCCGGGTGACCTACACCCCGGGCCAGCCCTACGTCGGTGCGACCCTCTCGATGTACCCGGCCCCGAACTCGCACGGCGGCATGGGCAACTTCATCGCGTGGGATGGCGTCAACGGCAAGATCAAGTGGTCCAACGCCGAGCAGTTCTCGGTGTGGTCCGGTGCTCTGGCCACCGCCGGCGACGTGGTGTTCTACGGCACGCTTGAGGGTTACCTGAAGGCGGTCGACGACAAGAGCGGCAAGGAGCTGTTCAAGTTCAAGACCCCGTCGGGCATCATCGGCAACGTGATGACCTACCAGCACAAGGGCAAGCAGTACGTGGGCGTCCTGTCGGGCGTCGGCGGCTGGGCCGGCATCGGCCTCGCGGCCGGCCTGACCGACCCGAACGCCGGCCTCGGCGCGGTGGGTGGCTACGCGGCTCTGTCGCAGTACACCAACCTCGGCGGCCAGCTGACGGTCTTCGCCCTGCCGAACTAATCGGCCGCAGGGTCTGAGTGTAAAAAACGATGCCGGCGCGGGTTCCCGCGCCGGCATCCTTGTGATTAGACTTTTGCGTAAGAGGCAACGTCTCGGAGGGAGACGAAGAGCCTCGATCCAGGGAGACACATGCGTTGCTCAACCTCAGCAAGATCGTAACGCGGCCGGTTATCGCCGCCCTCGCCCTAGCGACCGTGTCCGCGGTTGCCGTACATGCTGAGGATGCCAAGCCCGCTGCCGACCCCGCCCTCGCCAACTCGCTCAACGCGAACGACAAGACTGCCGAGCAGGACGAGAAGCTGCTGAAGCAGGATGCCGCCGTGAAGAACGAGGACGGCAAGTATCTCGATGCCGACGGCCATCCGACGTTCCACATCACGCAGGACGGCAAGAAGCTCGACTGGTACAGCTACTCGGGTTACCGCCGCTACCACGCCGAGTGCCACGTCTGCCACGGCCCGGATGGCATGGGCTCGACCTATGCGCCGGCCCTGAAGGACTCGCTGAAGCATCTCTCCTACGAGGAATTCATCGGCATCCTGGTCGGCGGCAAGCAGGACGTGAGCGCGTCCGAGCAGAAGGTCATGCCGGCCTTCGGCGATAACAAGAACGTCATGTGCTACTCGGACGACCTCTACGTCTATCTGAAGGCACGCGCCGCCGGAGCGATCGGCCGTATTCGTCCTTCCGACCACGAGGACAAGCCCGAAACCGCCAGGAAGGCCGAGAAGGAATGCATGGGCGGCTGATGTCGTCTTTTGCCCGGATCGTCGCTCTCTGTGTCCTGTCTCTGACCGGCGCACAGGGAGCTCTCGCCCAGCATCTGCCGGATATGGTCACGACCGACGTGCTGCGCGTCTGCGGTGATCCGGGCAACATGCCGTTCTCCGAACGCAAGGAGGACGGCTTCGAGAACAAGATCGCGGCGATCATCGCCGATGAGTTGAAGGTGAAGGTCCGCTATTACTGGCTGACCCAGGGCCCTGGCTTCGTGCGCAACACGCTTGGGACCGGCCTCTGCGACCTGATCATGGGCCAGGCCTTCGGCAGCGACCTCGTCCAGACCACAAACCCCTATTACCGGTCCGCCTACACGCTGGTCACCCGCAAGGGCGAGTTCGACGGCGTGACGGGCCTCGACGACGCGCGCCTGAAGGGCAAGAGCATCGGTGTGATCGCGGGAACACCGCCGGTCAACCGGATGGGCGAGCTGGGCCTCGTGTCCAGCATGAAAGCCTACGCGCCGTACCAGCTCGATCCTTCCCGCAAGTACCAGACGGTTGCCGCCGAGATCGTCGCGGCCCTTGCCGCGAAGGAGATCGACGCGGCGGTGCTCTGGGGACCGGCTGCGGGCTGGCTTGCCAAGCAGTCCGGCACAGCGCTTAGCGTCGTTCCGCTGCTCAAGGAGCCCGAGCGGCCGCCGATGGCCTATCGGATCGCAATGGGCGTCCGCCTCGGTGAGAACGACTGGAAGCGCACGCTGAACACGGTGCTACGCAAGCGCAAGTCGGATATCGACACGGTGCTTCGCGCGTACGACGTGCCTCTTCTCGACGAGGAAGACAACAAGCTGGCCGCGCCTGGCGAACGCTGAGCGGCGTCACGCCCGCGTGATACCGCTCCGGTCGAGCTTCGCCAAGGCGTCGATCACCCGCTCGCCGCCAATGACGAGATCCGGCGCGATCTCGGCCAGCGGCACCAGTACAAAGGCGCGCTCGCGCACGTATCGGTGCGGCAGCACGAGGCGCGCGTCCTCGACGGCGGCCCCCTCGTAAGCCAGCACGTCGATATCGATCAGCCGCGGTCCCCAGCGCTCTTCGCGCACGCGACCAAGCTCGTGCTCCACCGACAGACAGGCATCGAGCAGGCCGTGCGGATCAAGATCCGTGTCGATCGCAACGGCACCGTTGAGGAACCAAGGCTGATCGGTCTTGCCCCAGGGCGGCGTGCGATAATCGGCCGAGCGCGCCACGACAGCGATGCCGGGCACGGCGGCGAGCCCCGCAACGGCCCGGTCAAGCATCGCGGCCATGTCGCCGATATTGCTGCCGATACCGAGATAAGCCCTCATGCGCGGTCTCCGCGCCGGCGTGTGATCTCGATGCTGACCTCGTCCAGGATCGCCGGGACCGGCGCACTTGGCTTATCGACGCGGACGGTGATCGCGTCGATGCGCGCGAAGCGCTCGAGGATGCTGGCCGCGATGGCCTCCGCCAGGGCTTCGATGAGGTTGAAGCGCTGCTCGGTGCCGATCGCGACGGCGATCTGCGTCAGGTCGGCATAGCTCACCGTGCCGGCGACCGCGTCGGAACGGCCGGCCTCACTGAGGTCCAGACGGGCCTTGAGGGAGATGTAGAAGCGCTGGCCGAGCACAGCCTCCTCGGGCAACAGCCCGTGGCGCCCGAACACGGCGATGCGGGTGACGCGGATCAGATCGCCGACCATGCTCAGCGCTCCCCCGGCCGCATCACAGCGTCGACGACGCGCAGGGCATCGATATGCTCCGCCACGTCATGCACGCGGACGATGTCGGCGCCCAGTGTCGCCGCCAGAGCGTGCGCGGCAAGGGAGCCATAGAGCCGATCCGCCGGCCGGGTCTCGCGATTGTGCAGGCGTCCGAGGAGCGACTTGCGGGAAACGCCCACCAGAACGGGAAAGCCGAGGGCGCGGATCTCCGGTAGCCTCCGTAGCACCTCGAGATGCTGAACCCAGGTCTTGCCGAAGCCGACGCCCGGATCGAGTACAATCTCGGAATTCGCGATGCCCGCACGATGTGCGATGCCAAGCGACCGCTCGAAGAAGAGCAGCATGTCGGCGATGATGTCGATCTCTGCCTCGATCGACTCGCGGTTGTGCATGATGATGACCGGCGCGCCGTGAGCGGCTGCCACGGAGGCGATGTCGGGCTCGCGCTGGAGTCCCCAGACGTCGTTCACGATCCGCGCGCCGGCCGCGAGAGCGACGCGCGCCGTCGAGGCCTTGTAGGTATCGATCGAGATCGGCACGGGCAGCTGGGGAGCCACCGCGCGGATCACCGGAAGCACCCGTGCTTGCTCATCCTCGGCCGAGACAGGGATATGCCCGGGTCGGGTGGATTCGCCGCCGATGTCCAGGATCGCCGCCCCATCCGCGACAAGCCGCTCCGCCTGGGCCACGGCCGCGGCCTCCCCGGCGAACAGGCCGCCGTCCGAGAAGGAATCGGGTGTGACGTTCAGGATGCCCATGACCAGCGTACGCCCTCCGAGATCGGGCAGCAGATCGGAAAGGCCGGAAGAGGGGGTCACGAAGGGGTCTCGTTCACGAGCGCGATACGAAACCCCGTGTGCGCGAATCGCGAGGCCGGCGCAACGCCGGCCGGCCTCTCTGTGCGATCAGCCGCGATAGCAGCGGATCTCCGCCTCGGCCTGCGCGCGGCGGAGATCAGCGACCTTGTCGTCGAAGACCTTGGTCGACTTGAACTCGTTCGCACGGTTGCCGATCCCCTGCCGCATCGACAGGATGGTGCTCGCCTGCACGTACTTGTCATACGGCAGGATCGCGGCGAGCTGATCGAGCGAGCAGGAACACTTCTGCAGGCTTTCACGGGTCTGTCCGTTGGCCGCCATGCAGCCGAACACGTAATCGACCCGCGCGTCCGTCGGATAATCGTTCTCCTCGGCCGCGTAGCCGGCCACGCCCGACAGGGTCAGGGCCAGGACGGCCAATGCGCCACGTTCAGCCAGCCTTCTGATCATAACTCAGCTTCTCCTCAAGCAGCTCACCGCCGTCCGTGCTTTTCGAGGATGCCTCGATCGAGACGATCTCACCCGGGATGGAGGGCGCGGTGACGAAGGTGTAGGTCAGGTTCTCGAGGCCGCGCATTCGTTGCGTCATCGCATCGCCCTCGAAGGGCTTGGTCACCACGCGCCAGCCCTCGACCGTGCGACCGTCGAACTCCACCTTCGTGGGCGTCACGGTCGCCTTGTCGCGCAGGCCCCGGCGGATCGCCAGCTTCAGATAGCGCGGATTCGCTTCCAGCACCTTGGCCAAGCCCCGGAGATGGTTCTCGAGAAACAGCGACACCACGGGGTTGCCCGCCATGTCCTCGAAGGGTCCGGCCGGCACGCGGTTCAGGCCGGAAAACATCGTGACGCGGATATCGCGTGCGTCGGGGCTCTTACCGGGCTCGATCTTCAGTGCGAGCGTGTCCTGAAGCGGCGCCCCGAACGGGCCGCCGGAGATGCCGGAGCGGCGCAGGTAATTGTACGTGATGGTCGATCCCGGCGCCGTGTTCTTCATCTGAGGCTGGTCGAACAGCAGATCGGACGCCGAGGGCGGGGCGGCGGCGTTGGCCTGGGTCACGGTCGCGGGTTTCGGCGCGTCCTCGGCGAGGGCCGGTATCGCGGCCAGCACGAGCGCCAGGGCCGTCGTAGCAAGAACTCTCACGAGTGCACTTCCTCCTTAAGCGGCGACCGGACGTTGCTGCCGATCGTCCGATAGACGTAATCCGGCGGGTTCTCGGCCGCCTCTTCCACCGCCAGGGCCCGCACCTTGGCATGGAGCGGGGAGAGCGAGCAGGCCGGATCGGTGGCCGCGGCATCGCCGGCCAGGGCCAGCGCCTGGCAACGGCAGCCGCCCCAATCCTTCTCCCGGCGGTCGCAGGAGCGGCAGGGCTCCTTCATCCAGTCCGTCCCGCGATAGGCCGTGAACGCGGGCGAGTCGCGCCAGATCTCTCCGAGCGAATGGTCGGTGACGTTCCAGAATTCCAGCCCCGGTATCGTCTCGGCCGCGTGACACGGCAGGACCTTGCCCTGGGGCGTCACGTTCATCAGCTTGCGGCCCCAGCCGCCCGCGCAGGCCTTGGGGTACTTCGCGTAATAGTCGGGCACGACGAGATCGATCACGAGCTGCCCCTTCAGGCGCTCGCGGGCCGCTTCGACGAGGCGGATCGATTCGTCCACCTGCGCCTTGTCGGGCATCAGCGCGGCACGGTTCACGTAGGCCCAACCGTAATACTGGGTGTGCGCCACTTCGAGGCGCTTGGCGCCCATCTTGACAGCGAGATCGATGAAGCCGGCCACCTCGTGGATGTTGCCGCGGTGGATGACGGAGTTGAGGGTCAGCGGCAGTCCAAGTTCCACCACCTTGGCGGCGAATTCAAACTTCTGCGGCTGGGCGTTCTTCAGACCACCGATCTTCTCGGCATTCTGCGCGTCGACACCCTGCACCGAGAGCTGCACATGGTCGAGGCCGACGTCGTAAAGCGCCTGAAGCTTCGACAAGGCTCCGCCGACCCCGGAGGTGATCAGGTTCGAGTACAGTCCGAGATCCGCACAGCTCTTTGTGATCTCGACGATGTCGTTGCGCGCCGTCGGCTCGCCTCCGGAAAGGTGCACATGCAGCACGCCGAGCGCGGACGCCTCCGTGAGAACCCGCTGCCACGTCGCCGTGTCGAGCTCGCCGGAGCGGCGATCGAGTTCCAGCGGGTTGGAACAATAGGGGCAGCGCAACGGGCAGCGGTGGGTCAGCTCAGCGAGCAGGCCCACGGGGGCCGGCGCCGCGGGCGGGTTCGGCGTCAGCGCGTTCATCGCTCAAGAACCCGTTTCTCCGCGAGGCCGTCGAGCATCACCAGGATGTCGGCCTCGATCGCACGCGGGTCGGCCGCGTAGGTCTTGCCCAGTTCGTCCGCGATGTCGGCGACGCTGCGCATGCCGTCCACGAGCTTGAGCACCGCGACGGCGTTGTCGTCGAGATCGAAGGTGCGCTCCGGAGCGAGCAGGACGTATTTGCCGCGCGTCTCGTCGTTACGCAGCCGCACGCCGCGCGGCAGGCGCGGGCGGTCGCCGGGCGCGGTCTTCCTGCCGATGCCGGCCGCCTGGACCTGCGCCGGCTCGGCAACGAGACCCTCTCCGGGCTGCCACGCATCCGGAGGGATCAGGCCGGGCGCCACGTAGGCGAAGTACAGGGCATCAAGCTGCGTCCACAGGACGTTGCACTTGAAGGTCAGCGCGGCCATCGCCCGGCGCTGCAGCTCGGGCGTGGTCGCGTGCTGCTTCACGTAGTCCAGCGCGAAGTCGGCATCCCGCGGGGCCTGGGTCAGGCGCTTGTCGAAATAGGCCAGCGTGTCCTTGGTGATGAAGTCATAATTCTTCAGCATCCCGGCGACACGCTCCGAGATGATCGTCGGCGAGAACATCTCGGTCAGCGACGAGGCGATCGCCTCCAGCAAAGTCTTCTCGGAGACGAAATGGACGTAGGCCTCGACGGAGAACTTCGTGGCCGAGAGGATGCCGCGGGTCGACAGCACGTAGTCGCGGTCGAAGCCGACGCCTTCCGCCAGCTTGAGCCAGCGCTCGATGCCGCCGTCGCCCTCGTGGTCGCCGTCGTGGTCGACGATGCGTTGACGCCAGACCCGCCGCAGCGAGGCGTCAGTCATCCGGGCGAGCACCGCGGCGTCCTTCACCGGGATCATCGCTTGGTAATAGTAGCGGTTCAGCGCCCAGGCCCGGACCTGATCCTTCGACAGTTTGCCGTCGTGCAGGAGGCGGTGAAACGGATGCAGGTTGTGGTAGCGGCGCGCGCCGATGCCGCGCAGGGCCGCTTCCAGCTCGTCGGGAGTCAGGAGACGCTCGCTGTCGGCGGTGTCGGGGGTCGGGAAGACTGCGTTCATGGCGTTTCCGGCGTCCGTTCTCGGGTCGCGTTTCCTGTGCGGTCGTTCCGCCCTCGGCAACGGGGCGAATATCCAAGCTCAGAGACGATATAGTGCCGCCCGGCTACGGGCCCAACCTGCGGAACCGGCTCAAACCCCCGTTCAAGCCGCTCTGACCTGCGGCACAAGGTACGCCCGGATTGCCAAGTCGGAGTCCCGCACACCGCTTTATCGCGAGCGGGTCTCACTCCTGAGATCCGGGCCCGCTCCGCGCCTACATGCACAGGTTCCAGAACGCATCGGATGCCTCGAAGGATGGTTCAAGGATCCCGGATCCCGAAAGGCCCGTTGCCGCGAGCACCTCAGGATATCGGCGAAGGTGAGAAGTGCCAGATTACACGCGCTCCAAAGTCGTTGCCGCCTAAAGCGACAGGCTCAGCCCGTCATGAGCCACAATCCACCCGGATTTCTCAACATCCGCCCGCTCGACCGATCCTTCGACCAGCACCGGGTTGGTATTGTTGATGTGAACGAAGACGCGGCGTCCGATTTCGACCTCCGCGAGGGCATCGATGGAGCCGTTGTCGCCGCGCATGGGAACATGCCCCATCCGCCAGCCGGTCTTCGTGCCGACCCCGGCGCGGATCATGTCGTCGTCGTGCAGAACGGTCCCGTCGAAGAGCAGCGCGTCGACGCCGGCGACCCGATCCCGCAATCCATCGGTGACGCGGGCGCAACCCGGGATGTAAGCGAGGCGCCGACCGCCGGCCTCGATCAGAGCGCCGACCGTCGTCTCGGTCTCGGCGCCGATCTCCATCGTCTCGTCCTCCAACCAGAGCGGCACTTTGCCGGGGACCGGGAAGAGAGTCACGGACAGGCCGGGAAGCGGCTCGAAGCGCTCATCCATGCCGATCGGCCACCGGGCGACCACGCCGTCCGCCATCACGTCGAACACCCGATTGGCGTTGACAGACCCGAGAATGCCGCGCGTGGCGTAAAGTGTGTAGGGCTGACCTTCGCGGAGCGTGAGCAGGCCCGCGACGTGGTCGACGTCCCCGTTTGTCAGGAGCACGGCGCGGATCGGCGAGTGGCGCAGGCCTTCGCGCGGATGCATCTGGGGATTGTCGAAGAGCTGCTGCCGGATATCCGGCGAGGCGTTGATCAGCAGCCAGTCTGACCCATCCGCTGAGACCGCGATGCTCGACTGGGTCCGGGGCCGCACCCGGTCCGGCTCGGACCGCGCCAGCGTACAGATGGGGCAGCGGCAATTCCACTGAGGAAGGCCGCCGCCGGCCGCGGAACCGAGGATCACGACGCGCATGGTGCGGCTTCCGAGACCCCCGGCCCGTAAAACTCAGTTGAAGGTGTCGATCTCGGCCGACTCGTAGCTCGTCACTTCCATGCCGACGCAGATTTCGGACACGATCGGGGCAGCCCACTTCATGGTGTTTCTCCTTCGCGACATCTACACCGAGCGTCATGCGGTTCCTAAGAGGACCCTAAGACACTGATGGCGCTCTCATTTCCGGCGCGCGAGAGGTATCGACGATTCAGCTGCGGGCATCAAGCACTAAGTTGCCGGATCCTCCCAAATTTTTCGTGAGAGACTTACTAACCGCCCGGAAACCATCGAGAAATGTGCGCCCCTGCGACTTAAGTACAGGGGCTCACTGACGGAAGTCGGGCCCGCGCAACTCGAGCATGAAGCCTTTGCCGCGCACCGTGACCAGGCTCGGACCGCCATAGCGGACGAAATCGGCCATCTTCGAACGCAGATAACCGATATAGACATCGACCACGTTCAGGGAGAGTCCACCCTGGCTGGCCCAGAGCCGATCGAAGATGTCGGCCCGTGAGACCGGCTTTCCGATGCTCTCCATCAGCATGGCGAGGAGGTCGGCTTCGCGGGGCGTAAGGCGCGCACTGGCCTCGCCGCAGCTCGCCTGCCTCGTGTCGAAATCGAGCATCAGCTTGCCTGCCGTGATGCGCGAGCGCGGCGCCTCCGCCTGCTCACGGCGCATGAGATGCGTCCGGAGCCGCGCCACCAGCTCATCGAACTCGAACGGCTTGATGATGTAGTCGTCGGCGCCGAGGGCCAGCCCCTCGGCCCGGTCGCGGATCTCGTCGCGGGCGGAGAGGAACAGGATCGCTCCGGGGAAGCCGCCCTCGCGCAGGGACCGGCACACGTCGTGGCCGGATCCATCCGGCAGGTTGATATCGAGAAGCACGGCGCCGGGCGCGGGATCATGCGCGGCCTTGAGCGCCTCGTCCACGCAGGCCGCGGTCCCGACTTCGAACCCCTCGGCCTCCAATCCTCTGGCCAGGAGCCCGCGGATGTCGACATCGTCCTCGACGATCAGGATCCGCGTCATGCGGCCGACTCCTTCACCTGCGCGCCGCCGGCCGCGTGTCCGGCTGCCTGCTCATCCCATGCCGGATCGAGCGCCGGAAGATCCAGACTGACGCGGGCTCCGCGCCCGTCCGGCCCGGCACCGAGCCGGATCGTGCCACCATGCTGCTCGACGATCCAGCGCGCCAGGGCGAGGCCGATGCCGAAGCCGGTCTCGTCCGGGCCGGCGCTCTTCCCGCGGCGGAATCTCTCGAACAGCTCGGCCTCCGCGGCGTCGAAGCCCGGTCCGTCATCCGTGACGGTGATCCGTCCGATGGGCCCGGGTCCAGCTGCCAGCGCGACCTCGACCCGGGATAATCCAGCGGCGTGGCTCAGCGCGTTGTCGACGAGGCTCTCGACGGTCTGGCGGATCCACTCCCGGTCGGCGAGGCACTCGACGTCGCGGGTGCCGGGCTCCAGAATCAGGTCGACCCGGCGACGCGCGGCCTCGGACGCCATGTTGTCCACCGCCTCCGACAGCACCAGGGCAAGCCCGAGCGGACGCTTGTCGAACGCGATCTCGCCCGATTCCGATCGGGCGACGCGCAGCAGATCCTCGACGCGCAGCTTCAGCCGCTGCGCCCGCTTCTTGATCGTCGCGAAAACCGGTCCCGGGTCGCCCCCACGGGACGCGCTTCGAAGGGCGAGGTCGCACTCGCCGAGGATCACCGTCAGGGGCGTTCGCAGCTCGTGGCTGACATCGGCGAAGAAGCGCCGTCGTGACTGATCGACGGCCTCCAGGCGGGCGTTGGCAGCGCGAAGGTCGGCGGTGCGCGCCGCCACGGTGTCTTCCAACGCGGCCCGATCCGCCGCCACGCGCGATTCCCGCCGGGCGAGGCGGGCGGCCATGCGGTTGACGTTGGTCATCAGCAGGCCGAGCTCGTCGCGGGTTGCCACGGACAGTCGCGTGTCGAGGGCGCCGCGGCCGATGGCGCTCGCCGCCCGACGGACCTCCTCGATGCGCGCGAGCGTCGGACGGGTGACCCCGCGGTAGAGGATCGCGAGCAGGACCAAGGCAGCAGCCACCGCCGAAGCCGCCGCGACCCGCAGGCGCGCCGAAAGCGCCCGGGCCTGCTCCGACCCCAAGGCCATGCTGCGCCGCTCGACCTCGATCAGGAACGAGAGCGGCTGGCCGGTCATGGCGCCGAACCCGTTCAGCGCGCCCTTGATCGCGTCCTGGCGCCGCTCCGGATCGGTCTGGCGGCCGATCAGCGCCACCTGCCGGTCGAGGACCGCACGGGCTGCCCGCAGTTGCGCCATGGGACGCGTGCGCGCCGCATACTGCATCCGGTCGGCTGGATCATCGCTCGGCGGGAAACTCTTGGCCAGGGCTTCATCCACGGTGGTCAGGGCCCGGTCGGCATTGTCGCGGGCAATCGCCATCGCCTCTGGCTGGTTGTCGGGATTGCCCACGGTCTCCACGGCGGCGAGACCGAACTGGGTGAGGCGGCCGGACAACTCGGCCAGCAGCTCCAAACGACGCTGCGCCTCGAGAGTGCGGTCGACCGTCCGCTCCGCGGCCCCGATCGCCGCCAAGGCCGCAGCCGCGGCCAGCACAACCACGATGGCCGTGCCACCGAGCAGCAGCGCGAAACGGACCTTCAGCGAGCGCATGGTTTCCGTCCCGCACTCAGAGGGGAGGCGAGCATGTCACCGTCCAGCGGGAGAGCCAAGGTGCCGTCACAGATCCTTCGGCACGCTGCCCTTGGCGGCGCAGCGCCAGCGCTCGACATGCCAGTCGGGATGTGCCGCCTGCCAAGTCGCCAGCGCACTCTGCGAGTTGCGCAGGCACACGAAGGGGCTCGACGTCTCGAACGACATCTCGATCCGGTCCTCGCGGCAGGTCGAGGGCTGGGCGACGAGACAGATCGACAGCAGCAGCAGCATGGGCGCCTCCCCGGTTTGCCGGCCTCGGACGGGCCGGCTTGGTGGGGAGCATAGGACGGCGTCACGCCCCTTGCCCAGGCGGCGTCAGGCCGCGACCCAGATCTCGCCCTTGGCAATGGTTGCGAGGTCGCCGGAGTAGCGACGCAGCGGCTTCCCGAGAAGGTCGGCGTGCTCGGTGCTGACACGGCGCAGGGCCGTCGCCAGCAGGCGCAGGAACACGAGGTCGTGCGTCCCCGTCTCCACGAAGGTCGCAGCCATGCGCCCGTGCGAACCCAGAACGAGCGTCCCACGACGCATGCCGAGACCCGGATGATCGCCCACCGCGAGCGCGGCGAGTGTACCGGCAATCATGCGCGAACCCGCGAAAGCGCCGGCGCGGCCGGCCACGATGGTCCCGCGCCGCATCCGGTCGCCGAGATGCGCGCCCGCGCTGCCCCGGATGATTAACGTCGCACCGTCGAGCCCTGCCTTGGCACCGTAGACCGCGCCGCCCGCGTAATCGCCGGCATCGCCCTCAATGGTGATCGTGCCGCCGGAGGCGCCGGAAGCCGCGTAGGGACCGGCGTTCCCGATGACAGTCAGGCTGCCGCCGGCCATACCGGCGCCGAGCCGCTGGCCGACGTCGCCGACGACGCGGATCGTGCCCTCCGACAGGGATGCGCCAACGCGGTCCAAGCGTTCGTGGCCACCGTCGATGGTCAGGGTGCTGGAGCGGTCGAGGGAGACGGCGAAGCAGTCACCGAGACGCACGCCGGTTCGGCTGGTTCCCACCTCCAGGCGTTCGGCCTCGCTCTGCGAGAGGCCGCTGAGCGCCAGCGGGTTGATGGCGAGGAAATCCAGCCGCTCGGGCGGGGCCGCGCGCAGGGTGAGGGTGCTCAAGGCTCAGCCCTCCTTCGTGGCGTCATGCGGCCCGATCAGGTCGCGCAAGTGGTAATGATGGCGGCCGAGATTGCCGCCGTAATTGCCGGCCGTCACGGCGATCAGGCCGTGTTTGCCGCCGATCTCGGTCGCGGCGTGCAGGCCGGCGCGCATCGAGTCGGACACGCCCTGTGAGGTGAGGGCGTCGATCACGATCTCCAGCACCACGCCGCATTCCGCCGGGAGCGCCGAGCCGGCGCGGCCCTTGAGGGTCGGGCAGTAGGCGTCGTTCGTCGAGGCCATCATACCCTTGGTTCGGCCGCCGACCTTGGAGCCGGAGCGGACGATGCCGCCCGGGAACGGCAGGATCGCGCCCGGCACCGCCTTGGCGGCCTCCACGGCGATCTCGGCGACCTTGAGCGTCTCGGCGTGGGTGCGGCCGAGGAACAGCAGGTTGCCGCCGCCGACCGCGCCGTCGACGGCCCGGACCGAATCTTCGCAGAGGAACTCCCCGTCCATCACCGGGATGCGCCAGTAGCGCCGGGCCTTGCCGGAGGCGTCGGGCAGGCGCTTGGCCACCGCGAAGCCGTCGCCGAAGTAGCGGATCGCGCCGCCGAGCTTGATCTTGGTCGGCCCATCGACTCCCGCGTAGCAGGCGGTGCCCGGGCAGGTGAGGATGCACTGGCCGACGCGCTTGATCAGCTGGTCCTTGAGGCCGTTCGGCTCGAAGCCGAACAGCAGGATGCGCACGCCCGGTCGCCCGTCGGGCGTCTCCTCGGGCGACAGCTCGGCGTCGATGCCGGCCTCGGCGCCGCAGCCGATGACCGAGGTGGCGAAGCCCGTCATCGTGGTCGCGGCGATCATCGCCCACTTGGCGGTGTCGTTCGTGACGATGATGGCCGTGCCGGCCACGTCGAACGCCTCCGCGAAGGTGTCGACGACCGGGATGCCGTTGAGGGTGAGGTCAGACATCGTACTTCCCGCGGCTCGCCTTGCTGATCACACCCGGCATGGCACCGCCTCGAAATTCTCCCGGCCCTCGCCGAAGGCCGCATCGGGCACGGCGAAGCTGTCGAGGCCCTCGCCGAACCGCTCCGTCAGGTAGGTGTCGGCGCGCTTCGCCATGGCCTTGTCGGACTCGACGGTCAGCGACAGCGTGCGTCCCGCGCGCCACTCCACGACCTCGCCGTCCTCGACGATCGGCACGCCGTCCTTCAGGACGAGCTTGGCGGCGGTGAACATCGCGGTGCGGTCGGTGTCGTCGCGGTAGACGGCGACGTCGGCCCGGGCACCGGCCCGCAGGTGGCCGCGATCGGCGAGACCCAGCAGCTTCGCCGGCCCGGACCGGGTCAGCTGCGCGATCTCCGAGAGCGTGTACTCGCGCTCTAGCCCCGGCAGGCTCGAACGCTCGCCGACCACGCTCGGCAGCGTCGCGATCTCGCGGTCGCGCTCCGACTTGTCCATCAGCAGGTGGATGATGCGGGGATACTGGGTGAACGGACCGCCGTTCGGGTGATCGGTCGTCAGGATCGTCCGCTCCGGGTCGGTGGAGAGCAGCATGATCTCCAGGCCGATCGCCCATTGCAGCGAGCTGGTCGGGCCCCGGGGCCGGTACAGGAACGGCACCACGCCGCCGCCCTCGGCGTCGCCGGCGTTCAGCACCCACTTCTTCGGCTTGGCGCCCTTCCGGCCGGCGAACTGGCGGAGGATGTCGAGGGACACGGTGACCGTCTGGCCGAACACGACCTGCCCGATATCGAGGGTGGCGTTCGGGTTGTCGGCGATCGCCTGGGCGATCCGTTCGGCCGCCGAGCGGAAGCCGCCGGTGCCGGGATTGGCCGGGTCGACCGCGCCGTAGGCGTAGAACTGCGCGTGGGCGAAGTGGATGCGCCGCCCATCCGCTGCGTCCAGCGTCGCCATGAAGCTGTCGTCCGCTCCGGGCAGGCCCAGGTTGTTGCAGTGGACGTGCAGCGGGTGCGGGACGCCGATCTCCTCGACCGCGTCGAGGAGCGAGCCCATGATCTGCCGGGTCGAGAGCCCGTAGCAGGGGATCTCGTCGTCGAGGGAGAGGCGCAGGGCCCCGTCCTTGAAGGCAGAGGCGCCGCCCGCGTTGATGCACTTCACCCCGAGGCCGCGCGACTGGGCGACCGACAGGGCGACGAGGTCGCGCACGGCGTTGCCGCCCTGGCGCTCGCGCAGGAGCTGCAGGAGCTGATCGTCGTTGCCCATCACGGTCAGCGCGCCGCGGTCGAGCAGCGGGATGTCGGCGAGTTCGAGCTGCGTGCCGAGCGCGTGGGTCGGCGGCATCGCCGGCTCGACGGCCGTGGTGTAGCCCATCCGCGCGTAGGTCGAGCCGATCCAGGCCGCCGCCCCGCCCGCGTGGGCGAAGGGATGGCCGTCGGGCGCCGTCTCGCTGACGTAGAGGTCGGGCAGGAGCAGACGCGAGGTGATGACGTTGCCGCCCGCGATGTGCGAGTGCACCTCGACGCCGCCGGCCATCACCACGCAGCCCGCGGCGTCGATCACCGCGTCGGGCTCGCGGCCCGGCGGATCGATGACGCGGCCGTCCTCGATCCAGACGTCGCCCACGGAATCGCGGGACGCGGTCGGATCGACGACGCGCCCGCCCCGGATCACGCTCAGCATGCGGGTTTACTCCTCGACGCGGCCGGGTCCGTGACCAGGCGCTCCTTGAGCGCGCCCAGCACCGACGCGGCCGACGGCAGATCCGACGGCGCCGAGGCCGGCCAGAATGTCAGCGCGGCGCGCTGCTCGTTCCACAACACGCCGCCGTGGTCGCGGCCGGGCTGGCCGACCGCGATCACCACCTCGGCGGCCGCGGCCTCACCGTCCGCGACCAGCGCGACGGAGGGGACGTTCGACAGCCAGTCCGGGCGCGACACCGGGACGGCGCCGAGCCACAGGACAGCATCGACCTCGCCGGCTGCGACCTGCCGGGCAGCGTCGAAGCGCCAGGGATCGTGCTCGGGCACGCGGCGCCCGAAGCCGCTGCGCGGCGCCTGGCCGGTGAGCCAGGCCGAGACCGGCACCACCGCCCGATCCTGACCGGTGCCGCCGACCGCGAGGGTGAAGCAGCGCGTCGTCTCGCTCAGCTCCATGGCGAGGCCCTGAAGCATCTCGATGCCGGCCTCGCCGAGCTCGGCGGCGTCGTAGAGGAGGACGCCATACTGGGCGGCCGCGAGCCGGGCGGCGATCTGGCCGGGGAGGTCATCGCCGGCGAGGTGGCCGCGGGCGTAAGCACGCAGCACGCCGACCGCCTCGGTCAGCCCGCCCTCGGCCGGCCAGGACAGCGACGCGGTGGCATTGGTGCCGACGGCCAGCACGGTGCGGTCCGACCCGGCGGCGCGACCGCGGACCGGCTTGTCGTCGACGAGGCGCTTCAGGAGCGGCGCCTTCCAGGGGGCGCCGCCCACGACCAGCACCACGTCGGCGCGCCCGACGGCTTCGGACGGCGTCGAGGTCAACGCCCCGACCCGGCTCAGCGACCCGAGTTCCGCGTAAGTGCCGGCCGAGCCGGCGGTGTCGACGGAGGCGCCGATGCGCCCCGCGAGATCGTAGGCCGCGCGGATCGCGGCCACGTCGGCGCTGAGGCCGGCGATCACCGGCGCGCGCGCTTTGGCGAGAAGGGATGCGGCCGCCTCGATGGCGGTGCCCGCGTCCGTCGCGCCACCTTTCACCCAGGCTGCCATGCTCCCTCTCGCAACGTTCTTGCTTGGTTTCGGAGCGGGCGACGGCCGTAAGACCGGACGAAGCGGGTACGCCCTCGAAGGGGATCCCCACCGTGTCGGAATGGCTCATCCACCCGGCGAGTTCCGGGCGGGCGGCAAACTCGGCGCGCCGTCGCGGGCCGCAGGTTTGCATTCATCCGCCCATCGCGGCAAGGGGGTTCGGCAGCGATGCGTGTCGGGAAGTGGATTGCGCGGACCGGTTTGCCGCTTCGCGGCCCGCTATGCTGGATCCCTCACAGGGACGGGTCTCCCCCGAAAGGCGCCTTCCCGGACCGACGCGGCGACGCGCACGAGCCGCGACCGCGGCCGGGAATTGCCGTGACGGCGGCGCGATCCCCGCGTGTCCACGTTGCCGGACCCAGAGCCACGTGTGAAAAGCGCGCCGCGCATGCGCCGGGCCTGCGGGATTCGAGGACAGTGTGTTGGGCGAGGTCCCCGAGCGAAACGAGATGACGGCGGACGGTGCCGTGCGGGTCGAGGCGCCGGCGCGGCTGCATTTCGGCTTCCTGGACCTGCACGGCGGGCTCGGCCGCCGCTTCGGCAGCATCGGGCTGGCCATCGACGCGCCGTCCCTGGTTCTCTCCGCCCGCCGGGCGAGCCGCCCCGACGTCACGGGTCCCGAGGCCGACCGCGTGCGCGGCTACGTCGAAGCTGCCGCCGCCCATCTCGGGCGTGGCGGCGATGTCGCCATTAATGTCGAGCGGGTGATCCCGGCCCATGCCGGGTTCGGCTCGGGCACGCAGCTCGCCCTTGCGGTGGCGGCCGCGATGGCGCGCCTGAACGGCGAGCCCTTCGCGGCAGAGTCCTTCGCGGCGACCCTGGACCGGGGCAACCGGTCCGGCGTCGGCCTGTGCGCCTTCACGGAGGGCGGCCTTATCGTCGACGGCGGCCGCGGCGCGGATGGCGGGCCGCCGCCGGTCATCGCGCGCCTGCCCTATCCCGAGGCATGGCGGATCGTCCTGATCCTCGATCCGGGCATGGCCGGCGTGCACGGGACGCGCGAGGTCGAGGCCTTCCGCGACCTGCCGCGCTTCCCCGAGGCGCAGGCGGCCGAGATCTGCCGGATCGCGCTGATGCAGGTGCTGCCCGCCGTCGCCCTGGCGGAGCCGAAGGGCTTCGGCGCCGGCATCACCCGGATCCAGACGCTGATCGGCGACCACTTCGCGCCCCATCAGGGCGGCCGCTACGCCAGCGCCGCGGTGGCGGAGGCGCTCGCCGCCGTCGCCGCGCAGGGGGTCGCGGGCTACGGCCAATCCTCCTGGGGGCCGACCGGCTTCGCGCTGGTCCCGTCCGAGGCCGAGGCCCGCGCCCTGGTGGCCAGCCTCGACAGGGGCGGCCCCCTCCGGTTCGTCATCGCCCGGGGCCGCAACGGTGGCGCTTCGGTAACCGGTCCGGCGTGAGCCGGCCGCCCCGGGCTTGACCCGGGGCGCCGCTCCGGGTTTGGACGGTGGGAAGGCGCCTCTCGCGCGCGCCGCACGAGGATTCCATGGCCCGCTCGATCCTCCACATGCTGACGCCGCTCCGGCACATGAGCCCGTTCGACGTGAACATGGCCGTGGATGCCGGCTTCGAGACGGTGGTGACCTACGCGGAGGTCAGCCTCGCCGACGTCGTCACCCTGACCCAGGATTCGATCTTCTCGCGGTCGCCGGCCGACGGGACGCGGACGGGCATCTTCATCGGCGGCAAGAACGCCGAAGACGCCCTCGACATGGTCGACCGCGCCAAGAAGGCCTTCGTGCCGCCCTTCGTGAACCACGTCTTCGCCGACCCGGCGGGCTCGTTCACCACCGGCGCCGCCATGGTGGCGCAGGTCTCCCGCGCCCTGCGGCAGAAGTTCAACACCGACCTCACGGGCAAGCGCATCGTGATCTTCGGCGGCGCAGGCGTCGTCGCCTACGTCGCCGCGGTGATCGGCGCGCTGCAGGGCGCCACCACCGTGCTGGTCGGCCATGACGGCGAGGAGCGCGTCTCGAAGATCGCCTTCACGATGAAGTGGCGCTTCGGCATCGAGGTCGGCGCCGTCGACGGCACGACGCCCGAGGATCGCCGCGCCGCCATCCGCGACGCGGACGTCATTCTCTCGGCCGGTCCGGCGGGCATCCCGATCCTCACCGCGGAGGATCTGAAATCCGCGCCGAAGCTGCTCGTCGCGTCCGACGTCAACGCCGTGCCGCCCGCCGGCATCGCGGGGATCGACGTCAACGCGGTGGACGTCGCGCTGCCCAGCGGCAAGGGCGTCGGCATCGGCGCGCTGGCGGTCGGCAACGTGAAGTACCAGACGCAGCGACGCCTGTTCGACCGGATGCTCGCCTCCGACACGCCGCTCTGCCTCGACTTCCGCGATGCCTACGCGCTCGCCGTGGAGATCGCCGGCTAGGCCGCTCCCGGATCGGATGCCGATGGCGGATGCGGTTCTGATCGCCGCCCAGGCTGGGCGCGCCCTGGCCGAGGCGGCGCGGCGCGCGGGCCTCCGCCCCTATGTCGCCGACCTGTTCGGCGATTCCGACACCCGCATACTGGCCGAAGCTTACCGGCCGCTGCCCGGCCGGTTCGGCACCGCCCCCGCCGCCGACGCCACCCTGGCGGCGCTCGACGGCCTCGCCGCGCTGGCCGGGAGCCCGGTTGGCCTGATCCTGGGCAGCGGCTTCGAGGACGCGCCCGACCTGATCGCACGCCTCGCCGCGCGGCACCGGCTGATCGGAGCCTCGGCCGGGACAGTCGCCGCCCTCAAGGATCCCCTGGCCTTCGCGGCCCTGTGCGCGCGCCTCGGCGTGCCGCATCCGGCCGTGGCGACGGAGCCGCCGCCGGATCCCGCGGCGTGGCTGGTCAAGCGGGCAGGGGGCTCGGGCGGCAGCCACATCCGGCCGGCCACCCGGTCGCCCGCGCCGGCGGGCCACTATTTCCAGGCGCGCGTGCCGGGGCGGCCGTACGCCCTGAATATCCTCGCCGACGGGCGCACGATCCGCATCCTGGCGGTCACCGAGCAATGGTGCGCGCCGTCGCCGATCCGCCCGTTCCGCTACGCGGGGGCACTCGCCCGCGGCGTCGGAGAAGCCCCGGCACTCCCCACCCACATCGTGGAGGCCGTCGCCGCCGGGTCCGAGCGGATCGTCGCCGCGATAGGCCTGCGCGGCCTCGCCAGCGCCGACCTGCTGGTCGACGGGGCCGACTGGTGGCTCACCGAGATCAACCCGAGGCCCGGTGCGACCCTCGACATCCTCGACCGGCGCGAAACGCCGCTGCTCGCGGCCCATATCGCCGCCTGCCTCGGCACGCTGCCGGATCCCGGACCGCATCCGGCGGGTGCGGCGGCCGCGCAGATCTGTTACGCGGACCGTGAGCTTGCGCCTGTGCCGGACCTCGATTGGCCGGACTGCGTGCGCGACCGCCCGTGCCCCGGCTCGGTAGTCCGCCGCGACGCGCCGCTCTGCACGGTGCTGGCCGACGGCGCGGACCGGGCGGAGGTGCTCGCCCTGTTGGAAACGCGGACGGCACACCTGCGGGCCGTCTGCGCGGCGAAGAAAACACACCCCGAGGAAGCCCCGTCATGAGTGCCAGCCCGTCTTATCCCAGCATCAACGCGCTCTCAGGCCCCCTGGTCGAGCGGCTCGTGGCCGACGCCGCGACGCTGCGGCTCGCCGTGTCGCAGGCTGCCGGCGGCGCCCGCATGGTCGATGCCGGCGCGCAGGCGCGGGGCTCGATCGAGGCCGGGCGGCGCATCGCCGAGATCTGCCTCGGCGGCCTCGGCACCGTCACCATCGCGCCGAGCGGGCCGATCGCGTCCTGGCCGTACTCGGTGACGGTCCATTCCGTCGACCCGGTGCTCGCCTGCCTGGGCAGCCAGTACGCGGGCTGGAGCCTCGCCGACGAGACCGGGGATTCCGGCTTCTTCGCCCTCGGCTCGGGTCCGGGCCGCGCGGTGGCGGCCGTCGAGGACCTGTACCAGGAGCTCGGCTTCCGCGATTCCGCCACCAAGACCGCCCTCGTGCTGGAGGCGACGGGCGGCCCGCCCGAGAGCGTCGTCGCCAAGGTCGCCGAGGCCTCCGGCCTCAAGCCCGAGGATCTGACCTTCATCTTCGCGCCGACCCAGAGCCTGGCCGGCTCCACCCAGGTCGTGGCCCGCGTCCTGGAGGTCGCCCTCCACAAGGCCCACACGGTCGGCTTCGATCTGCACGCCATCGTGGACGGGATCGGCTCGGCGCCGCTGTCGCCGCCGCACCCGGACTTCATCAAGGCGATGGGCCGCACCAACGACGCGATCATCTACGGCGGCCGTGTCCAGCTCTTCGTGGATGCCGACGATGCCGACGCCAAGCAGCTCGCCGAGCAATTGCCCTCGACGACCTCGAGCGATCACGGCGCCCCCTTCGCCGACATCTTCGCGCGGGTGAACGGCGACTTCTACAAGATCGACGGCGCCCTGTTCTCGCCGGCCGAGGCGATCGTCACGTCGGTGCGCTCCGGCGCCACCTACCGCGGCGGCCGCCTGGAGCCGACGCTGGTCGACGCGTCCTTCGCCTGAGGGCACGCGAGGCGCCCCTCCTGCGCGGCGGGGCCCAGTCCGATCCACCGAGCGACAGAACCTCGGGCCGCCCCGGAGGCGGGCGGCCCCGTGACGATCAGGACCCCCATGCGCATCGGGCTCGCGGCCGATAACGGCACTTGGCACAAGAACCGTCTGCTCGCGGCCCTGCGCGCGAGCGGCGTGGAGCCAGTGCTGTTCTCCCTCGCCGACGTGGCCGTGGTCACGGGCGGCGGCGAGCCCCTGCGCGTGCCGGGCTTTCCGGACGCGCTGCCGGACGGCGTGCTGATGCGGACCATCGCGGGCGGCACCTTCGAGGCCACGACGATGCGGCTCGGCGTGCTGCACGCCCTGGTCGCGGCGGGGGTCACCGTCTGGAACGCGCCGACAGCGATCGAGCGCTCGGTCGACAAGGCGGCGACCTCGCTGCTCATCGACCGGGCCGGGTTGCCCACGCCGGCCACCTGGGTGTTCTCGAAGCGCGCGGCCGCCGCGGATCTGGTCTCCGCCGAGGCGCGGCCGGGCGCGCCGCTGGTCCTGAAGCCGCTGTTCGGCTCACAAGGGGAAGGGCTCGCCCTGATCGAGCGCCCGGAGGACCTGCCCGACGAGGAGGCGGTGGCGCGGGTCTACTACCTCCAGCGCTACGTGCCGCGCCGGGACGGCCTGTGGCGCGACTATCGGGTGTTCGTCTGCGACGGCCGGGCGATCGCCGGCATGATCCGCGAGGGCGACGGCTGGATCACCAATGTCCACCGGGGCGGCCGGCCGCTGCCCTGGGCGATGCCGCGCGCCGCCGCAGAACTGGCCGAGGCCGCCGCCGCCGCGGTCGGCGTCGATTATTCCGGCGTCGACCTCGTCGAGGACGGGGAGGGCGGGTTCTCGGTCCTCGAGGTCAATTCCATGCCGGCCTGGTCGGGGCTCCAGACCGTGTGCGAGACCGACATCGCCGCCGCGGTGGTGCGCGGCTTCCTCGCCGCGGCCCGCGGTGCCAGCCGTCCCCGGCTCGTGGTGGCATGACCGGGCTCGACGCCGCCCTGATCGGCACGCTCTACCGGGCCGCCTGCCTCGCGGAACTCGACGCCCTCAAGCCCGGCAACGTCCACGCCTACGCGGCCGGCCATCGCATGGAGGTGGCGGATTTCGTCACGAGTGCCGACGTCTCTGCGGGCGCCGTTGCGGAACAGGGCGCGCCTGTCGGCGCGCGAATCCGCGGTGGCGTCGCCGCCACGATGGCGGCGGTGGGCCAGAACACCAATCTCGGCATCCTGCTCCTGTGCGCTCCGCTGGCCGCCGCTGCCGAGCGGGGCCAGACCGTCGCGGCAGTGCTCCGAAACCTGGACAGCGCGGATTCCGAGGCGGTCTTCGCGGCGATCCGCCTCGCCAATCCGGGCGGGCTCGGCCGCGCTGGCCGGCACGACGTCGCCGCCGCGGCACCCGGCTCGCTCCTGGACGCGATGGCGGAGGCCGCCGACCGGGACCGCATCGCCCAGGCCTACGTGACCGGCTTCGCGGACGTGCCGGCGATCGGCCTCGCGGCCCTGTCCGCAGCCCGCGCCGGAGGGCTCGATCCCGCCTGGTGCACCACTGCCATCCACCTGGCCTACCTGCGCTCGGTGCCCGACAGCCATATCGCCCGGAAGCATGGCCCGGCATCGGCCGAGGGCGTCCGCCGGGAGGCCGAGGCCGCCCTCGCCGGGCTCGATCTCGGGATACGGCCAGTCGACGCCTTGCTGGCCCTCGACGCCTCGCTGAAGGCGCGCGGCCTCAACCCGGGCACGAGCGCGGATTTCACCGTCGCGACACTGTTCTGGGACGCCCTCGCGAACGCCGGCGCGGCTCTGGCCTGAACCGCGCGCACGTTCCGGTGTTCCCCGAGCGGACGACAAAGAAATTCCTTCGTGGCAGGGCGTTGCGCGGGTTGTGAGCCGCAGGGCCCCGCTGTAGGGTCCGCCGCGCTGTCCGGCCCAACCGGCTCGGCCCATCCGGCTTGGCCGGGATGGTCGGGCGCCGATAACAAGGATGGCTTCCCGGCCGCGGCACCGCCCGGCGCGCGGCTTTTTTCGGAATCCAGGGAGAGACACCGAATGGCGAAGATCACCAAGGTTCAGGTCGGCGAAGCGCTCGTCGGCGACGGCAACGAGGTCGCCCACATCGACCTCATCATCGGACCGCGCGGCTCGCCGGCCGAGACGGCTTTCTGCAACGGCCTCGTGAACAACAAGCACGGCTTCACCAGCCTGCTCGCGGTCATCGCGCCGAACCTGCCGTGCAAGCCGAACACCCTGATGTTCAACAAGGTCACCATCAACGACGCCCGTCAGGCCGTCCAGATGTTCGGCCCGGCCCAGCACGGCGTTGCCAAGGCCGTGCAGGACGCGGTGGCCGAGGGCATCATCCCGGCGGACGAGGCCGACGACCTGTTCATCCTGGTCGGCGTGTTCATCCACTGGGAGGCGGCCGACGACGCCAAGATCCAGAAGTACAACTACGAGGCGACCAAGCTGTCGATCCAGCGCGCCGTCAACGGCGAGCCGAAGGCTTCGACGGTCACCGAGCAGCGCAACTCCGCGCAGCACCCCTTCGCCGCCAACGCTTAGATCGGGGACGGTCCTGGGCAGAGCGCGCCTCCGCCCGCACCGCGGGGCCTGATTCAGCGACTGGCTTCGATCTTTCTTGGCCGATAGGTAGGTCCTCGAACGGGACGGCGCGAGCCGTCCCGTTTTTTGTGCGTCATGCACCCGCCGCCCCGGGGTGGGGCGTCGACCGCTGCTCGCGCGGTCGGTCGTTGCAGGCGCATCGAAGCAAACCGTCCGCACCGCATTCCTGACGCTCCGCATCCCAGGTCGCTTCGCCGCGCGCGACCGGGCGGGCCATGCGGTCGCCGTTCTACGTCCTCGCCCGCCCCGTACCGCCCCGTCTTCCCGGGGCCGCGCAGCGGGGCCCGGATCCGGACCCGCCGAGGCGGCAAGGGCGTGCACCGCCGGCTTCTCTGGGTTGCCCGCCCCCGGCCTGCCCCTCCGGGTCCGGGCCCGCCTGCGGCGCCCCGGAACGACGGCGCGGGTGGCGGAACCGACAGGCCCCTCCCGCCATGCGCGATCGTCCCCGCGCGCCGTTGGGCGCCGGGGGCATGGCCCAAGAAGCGACCACAGGGGACGCGGGACGCCGCGGGAACCCAGGTGTCGGCCAGTCAACGCGCGGGATCCGATCCCCGCGGCGCCCGCGGCATCGGCCGGGCATGGTCCCCGGCCGGTGCCGTCTTTCTCGTCGCGGCGTCTGTGCGACGTCCCGGTCCTGCGCCGGCCTGCCAAGCGGTCTCAGGCGAGGCGCACGCGCCTCCGGAACCCGCTATCACTCTCCGTGGCCTTCCAGCCGTTCGCCCGCCTCGTCGTGGGCGGATCCGCAGGATGCGTAGGGTCGGCCCAGAGGCGGGTCGGCGCGGGGGCATTTCCGCCCCCGCCGGGCCAAGGGCCGCCCGGTCTCACGCCCGCCACCGAGACACGCCCCGTACCGGGCACGCCGCCCGGGGCGATGGCGGCTGAAAGCCACCGACGCGGGCGCCGCCCCACCCCCGGACCCGCCCGGTCAGCCACCGCACGGGTCCCATGAAGGACGCCCCGGGATCGCTCCCGAACCGCCGTGGGCAGGTGCGGCTAGGAAGCACAGAATAGGAATATTGTCAAGAATGGTCGTCCCCGTCGCCGTGCAGCCGGTGTGGATCACGCCCCGCATCGTCGTCCCGGGGCGCCGCAGGCGGGCCCGGACCCGCGGGGACACGCCGGAGGCGGGCCGCCGAGCGCCGCCGCCGCGCCAGGATAGCGCGCCGCCCTCGGCTCCGGATCCCGGGTTCCGCTGCGCGGCCCCGGGATGACGGGGGGACGCGGCGCCGCCGCGTCCACACCAAGCGTCAGGCTTCCCCGGGCAGGGGATGAAACGGATCCTCAGCACCATGCCCGTCGCCAGCTTCACACCGCGACCGCCAGCTCAGAGACCGTGCCGCAAGACGCCGTCAGGCGGTCGGTCCGGGTGCACCCGTACACGCGCCAGCTGGCCCTGCCCTCCGGGCTCTTCTCGATCGCGCGGGAGGCGGCGATCTGCCGACCCTCGAACACCACCGCGATGCTGCTGGCGCTCGAAAGATCGGCGACGAACCGCTGCTTGAGACCCGCCTGGCAAGGCCCCGGGCCTCGCCACGCGCGAAGCTCGTGAGCACGCCAGGCCCCTTCTCACGGCCGGCGGCGACCGATCTCAACGGAAAAGGGGCCGCCTCTCGGCGACCCCTCTCCTTCGTCTCGCAGGTGGCTCGGACTTAGAAGTCCATGCCGCCCATGCCGCCGCCGCCCGGCATCGCGGGGGCGCCGCTGTCCTTCTTCGGCGCGTCGGCGACCATCGCCTCGGTGGTCACCAGCAGGCCGGCCACGGAGGCCGCGTCCTGCAGAGCGGTGCGCACCACCTTGGCCGGGTCGACGATGCCGGCCTGGATCATGTCGACATACTCTTCGGTCTGGGCGTTGAAGCCGTAGGTCTCCGAGGAGGTGTTGTCGGTGATCTTGCCGACCACGATCGAGCCTTCCACGCCCGCGTTCTGGGCGATCTGGCGGATCGGGGCCTCAAGGGCCTTCAGCACGATCTTGATGCCGGCCTGGACGTCCGGGATGTCGGACTTCAGCTCGGCAACCGCTTTCTTGGCGCGCAGGAGCGCGGTGCCGCCGCCGGGGACGATGCCTTCCTCGACCGCCGCGCGGGTGGCGTTGAGGGCGTCGTCGACGCGGTCCTTCTTCTCCTTGACCTCGACCTCGGTCGCGCCGCCGACGCGGATCACCGCGACGCCGCCCGCGAGCTTGGCCAGGCGCTCCTGCAGCTTCTCGCGGTCGTAGTCCGAGGTCGTCTCCTCGATCTGCGCCTTGATCTGGCTGATCCGGCCCTCGATGTCGGACTTCTCGCCGACGCCGTCGATGATCGTGGTGTTCTCCTTCTCGATCCGCACGCGCTTGGCGCGGCCGAGCATCGGGAGCGTCACGTTCTCGAGCTTGATGCCGAGATCCTCGGCGATCATCTGGCCCTTGGTCAGGATCGCGATGTCCTCGAGCATCGCCTTGCGGCGGTCACCGAAGCCCGGCGCCTTGACGGCCGCGACCTTCAGGCCGCCCCGGAGCTTGTTGACCACCAGCGTGGCCAGAGCCTCGCCCTCGATGTCCTCGGCGATGATCAGGAGCGGCTTGCCGGTCTGGACCACGGCCTCGAGCACCGGCAGCATGGCCTGGAGCGAGGACAGCTTCTTCTCGTGGATGAGGATGTAGGGGTCCTCGAGCTCGGCGACCATCTTCTCCGCGTTGGTGATGAAGTACGGGGAGAGGTAGCCGCGGTCGAACTGCATGCCCTCGACGACGTCGAGCTCGGTCTCGGCGGTCTTGGCCTCCTCGACCGTGATCACGCCCTCGTTGCCCACCTTCTGCATGGCGTGGGCGATCATCTGGCCGATCTCGGTGTCGCCGTTCGACGAGATGGTGCCGACCTGGGCGACCTCGTCGGAGGTCGAGACCTTCTTGGCGCGGGCGGTGATGTCCTTCACGGCGGCCGCCGTGGCGAGGTCGATGCCGCGCTTCAGGTCCATCGGGTTGATGCCGGCGGCGACGTACTTGGCGCCTTCGCGAACGATGGCCTGGGCCAGCACGGTCGCGGTGGTGGTGCCGTCACCCGCGATGTCGTTGGTCTTCGAGGCCACTTCGCGCACCATCTGGGCGCCCATGTTCTCGAAGCGGTCGGAGAGCTCGATCTCCTTGGCGACCGTCACACCGTCCTTGGTGATGCGCGGGGCGCCGAAGCTCTTCTCGATCACGACGTTGCGGCCCTTCGGGCCCAGCGTCACCTTCACCGCGTCGGCGAGGATGTCGACGCCGCGCAGCATCTTATCGCGGGCGTCGGCGGAGAAACGAACGTCTTTCGCTGCCATGGTTTGCCTCTTGTCTCGTGGTTGAACCCCAAGGCCTCAGGCGGCCTCAAAGGGCGGGGACGGATGATACGATCAGGCGGCGACGACGCCCATGATGTCGGATTCCTTCATGATCAGCAGGTCCTGACCGTCGATCTTGACCTCGGTGCCGGACCACTTGCCGAACAGGACGCGGTCGCCGGCCTTGACGTCGAGCGCGTTGACGCGGCCGGACTCGTCGCGGGCGCCGGGACCGACGGCGACGACTTCGCCCTCCTGCGGCTTCTCCTTGGCGGTGTCCGGGATGATGATGCCGCCCTTGGTCTTCTCTTCGCCTTCGATGCGACGGACGACCACTCGGTCGTGCAGCGGACGGAACTTCATGAGCTGCCCTCTTGCTTCAGGTCTGGAGTTGGCGTTGATGCGGCCGGCGGGACCGCTCGCGAACTCGACTGTTAGCACTCTGTCTCGGCGAGTGCCAAAGACGGCGGCGAGATAGGCCCGCTGCGGTTTCGAGTCAAGACTGTCGCACCCCCGCGCGACGGGGCGATGACGCGCCGGCGGCTGTCTTTCACCAACATGGATAACGCGCTCTCATGCTGAGCCTGCATGGTTCCGAAGGCCCGGTGGCGCTGCAACCCGGCAGCCCGATCCCGCGCGACACGGTGTGGCTGGACCTGAACGATCCGAGCCCCGAGGAAGCCGCGGCGGTCGAAGCCGCGACCGGCCTGCGCGTGCCGTCCCGGGCGGCGCTCTCGGAAGTCGAGACGTCGAGCCGCCTGCGCCGGGTCAAGGGGGGGCTCTCGCTGTCGACGCCGATGATCACCTTCGAGCAGAGCGCGTCGCAGCTGAAGCCGCTGGGCTTCCTGCTGACCAAGGATCACCTCGTCACGATCCGCTTCCACGACCTGCGGGCGTTCGATTCCTCGGCGAAGCGCATCGTGGACGGCGACGGCAGCACGACCCCGAGCGAGGTCTTCCTCGTCGTCTTGGAGGAACTGGTCGACAGCCTCGCGGACGCGCTCGAAGACATGGCATCGGAACTCGACTCGCTCTCGACCCGCATCTTCGACTTCGACGTCCGCGGCGCCGACCGCCGCCGGCTGGAGAGCCCGCCGCCCCGCCGCCGCGACCTCGCGCTGCGCCGGATCCTGCGCGGCATCAGCAATCGCGGGAAGGTGCTGGGCAAGATCCGCGCGAGCCTGCTCGGCTTGGAGCGGATCGTGCCGTTCGTGTCGGCCGCCTGCGACGGGCTCGGCCTGCCCGAGGATGGACGCTTCGATACGATCCGGCGCGACATCGAATCGCTCGACGAGTTCGAGACCCGGCTCGCCGAGAACGTGCAATTCCTCCTCGACGCGGCGCTCGGCCTGATCAACATCGAGCAGAACAACGTCTTCCGGGTGCTGACCGTGGTCTCGGTGGTCGGCGTCCCGCCGACGCTGATCGCCTCGATGTACGGCATGAACTTCAAGCACATGCCGGAACTCGACTGGGCCTACGGCTACCCTTACGCGCTCGGGTTGATCCTCTTCAGCGCCATTGCCCCGATCGTCTATTTCCGACTCCGGGGCTGGTTCTGACATCCCGCCGGAAACCGCATCCAGGGCGATGTCCTGCGGACCAACCTCGGTTGACCGCCATCGACACCTTCCCCGATCGATCGTCCGCCAGATCCGCGCCCGGATTGCCGGGCTCCTCACCGGCCAATCGGCCGACCTGTCGAAGCGCGCGACCGTGCTCAGGACGTCCGCCTGAGAAAGTGCTCAGTCCCGGGCGAGTTGCGCCCGACCGATTGCGAAGACCCGCCCGTCTCCGAGAAGGTGCGCGGTGAACCCGTTCGGAAACAAGCTCTCGATCGCCTTGTCGCGGACGTTCAGGCCGCCCGCATAAGCCCCGAAGGCCGGCATCACGAGGCGCGACCCGTCGGTGGCGAAGCAGCGGCGGCGGACTGCGCGGCCCCGCATGGCGACCTTGCCGCAGGGATGAAGATGGCCGGCGATCTCGCCGGCCACGGGCTCCGGGCTCGGCTCGTGGCGCAGGACGAGGCCACCGATGGTCAGCGACTCGGCGTAGCGGCCGCCGACGCCCTCGCTGACCGCCGCATCGTGGTTTCCGGCGATCCAGACCCAGTCCCGGCCCTCCTGCAGCGCCGCCACCAGGGCGCGGTCACCCGGCTCCATCCGCTCGGGCCCGCGGACATCGTGGAAGGAATCGCCGAGCGCGACCACGCGGGCGGGATCGTGGCGCACCACGGCCTCGTGCAGGCAGGCCAGGGTCTCGCGGGTATCGTAGGGCGGCAGGAACTGACCCGAGCGGGCCGCGTAGGACGAGCCCTTCTCCAGGTGGAGGTCGGAGACGATCAGCGTCCGGTGCTCCGGCAGCCACAGGCCGCCGCACAGGTCGAGCATCAGGGTCTCGCCCGCGAGCATCAGGGTCGGGTGCTTGGAAGTCTTCTCGAGTCTCAGGCCGGCCGCCAAGATCGCATCCTCGGAATCGTCGGGGGAGGGCGGATCGATGGTCAGGACAGAGCCTCTTGAAGAAGCTCCGCCTCGGCCTCGGCCAGGATCTCGTCGGCGCCCTCGCCGTAGACCCGCTCGCGCCCGATCTCGAGCATCACGGATACGGAGAGCGGCGAGACCCGGTCGAGAGACCTGTGGATGATTCGCCCCTGGATGCGCTCTAGCATCATGCCGAGGCGCCTCACGTCGAGGAGTCCGGTTGCCGCATCCTGCCGCGCCGCGCGGAGCAGCAGGTGGTCGGGCTGGTGCTTGCGCAGCACGTCGTAGATCAGGTCGGTCGAGATCGTGACCTGACGGCCCGATTTTTTTAGACCCGGGTGATGGCGCTCGATCAGACCGGCGATCACCGCGCACTGGCGAAACGTGCGCTTCATCATCGCCGATTCGTCGAGCCACGCCTCCAGGTCGTCGCCCAGCATGTCGACCGCGAACAGGTCGCCGATGAAGTCCGGATCGAGGGTCGCGCGCTCGGACACGTCGCGGGTCGTCCAGATCGCGATGCCGTAATCGTTGGCCGCGAAGCCCAGCGGCCGCAGGCCGTCACGCTCGAGCCGGCGGGTCAGCAGCATGCCGAGCGTCTGGTGGGCCAGGCGCCCCTCGAACGGGAAGGCCGTCAGGTAGTAGCGCTTGCCGCGCGGGAACGTCTCGACCAGCAGGTCGCGCTCGCCCGGCAGGACCGAGCGGCGGCGCTGCTGCAGCAGGTATTCGCCGATCTGCTGCGGCAGGCGCTCCCACGCGAACGGGTCGGCGATCAGCGCCCGGACCCGCTCGGCCAGGAAGGTCGAGAGCGGGAACTTCGCGCCCGCGTAGGACGGGATCGCCGGGTCGGTCCCGGGCGGTGCGCGGGTCACGAGGCACTCGTCCTCGGCCAGTCCCTCGAACCGCAGGGTCTCGCCGGCGAACAGGAAGGTGTCGCCGACGGTGAGCGTCTCGGCGAACTCGTCCTCGATCTCGCCGAGCACCCGGCCGGTCTTCGGCAGGACCGTGCCGGGCTTGCCGCGCACAGTCCGGCCGAGGCGCACCCGCACCCGGGCCGCCTCCACGATGGTGCCGACATTCATCCGGTAGGCCTGGGCGGTGCGGGCGTCGCGCACGCGCCAGAGCCCATCCGGTCCGCGCAGGATCTTGGCGAAGCGCTCGTAGGCGCGCAGCGCGTAGCCGCCGGTGGCAACGTAATCAACCACCTGCTCGAACGACTCCCAGGTCAGGCCGGCATAGGGCGCCGCCGAGACGATCTCGTCGTAGAGGTCGAGGGGATCAAAGGCGTCGGCGCAGGCCATGCCGAGCACGTGCTGCGCGAGCACGTCGAGGGCGCCCAGCCGGGCGTCGGGCGTGTCCTGCGCGGCCTCCTCGACGGCGTCGAGCGCCGCCTGGCACTCCAGCATCTCGAAGCGGTTGCCGGGGACGAGATAGGCCTTCGAGGGCTCGTCCATCCGGTGGTTGGCCCGGCCGATCCGCTGCATGATCCGGCTCGCGCCCTTCGGCGCGCCGACATTGACCACGAGGTCGACGTCGCCCCAATCGATGCCGAGGTCGAGGGTCGCGGTGCAGACGATCGCGCGCAGCTGGCCCGCCGCCATGGCGGCCTCGACCCTGCGCCGCTGCTGGGCGTCGAGGGAGCCATGGTGGATCGCGATCGGCAGCGCGTCCTCGTTGAGCCGCCACAATTCCTGGAAGGTGTACTCGGCCTGGAGGCGCGTGTTGACGAAGACCAGCGTGGTCCGATGCTCCTTGATGAGCTCGTAGATCGCCGGCATCGAATGCCAGGCGGTGTGGCCGGAGATTGGCAGAGCCCGGCCGAGGTCGAGCATGCGCAGGTCCGCCTTCGCGCCGCCGGCCACGGTGACGAGGTCGGCCATGGAGGGCACCGCACGCTCTCCCTCCTCGGCGGAAGAGGGCGGCCCGGTCGTTAGGCCGGGTCGGGCCGGGACGAAGTCCCGCAAGCGGGGAGCGCGGGTTTCGGAAGGGGCGCGGCCTTCATGAAGTTCACTGCCGCGATCTGCACCGCCGCTCCCCTCTCCCGACCCGCTTCGCGGGCCACTCACCCCCGCAAAGGGGGGAGGGGGAAGCGGGCCTTGCGGCACCAGATACTTCCGCAATTCGTCCGGCTCGCGCACCGTCGCCGACAGCCCGATCGCCGCGAGCCCGGGGCTCAGCCGGTGCAGCCGCGCCAGCGCCAAGGACAGCAGGTCGCCGCGCTTCGAGGTCACCAGCGCGTGCAGCTCGTCGAGGATGACGCAGCGCAATCCCGAAAAGAGCGCCGCCGCCTCGCGATGAGCGATCAGCAGCGCCAGCTGCTCGGGCGTGGTCAACAGGATGTCGGGCGGCCGGCTGATCTGGCGGGTGCGCTTGTGCGCGGGCGTGTCGCCGGTGCGCGTCTCCACCCGCACGGGCAGCGCCATCTCGGCGATGGGCGCGTCGAGGTTGCGGGCGATGTCGACCGCCAGCGCCTTCAGCGGCGAGACGTAGAGCGTGTGGAGCCCCGTGGGCTTCAGCTTCTGCGGCCCGCGCTCCGCGAGGGCGACGAGGCTCGGCAGGAACCCGGCGAGCGTCTTGCCGGCGCCCGTCGGCGCTACCAGCAGGGCCGAACGGCGGTCCCCGGCGATCCGCAACAGGTCGAGCTGGTGCTGCCGGGGCGCCCAGCCGCGCGCCGCGAACCAGGCCCGGAACGTCTCCGGCAGGATCTCGGACGGATCGCTCAGGCGAGCGCCATCAGGAAGCGGTCGATCAGTTCCAGCGCCCGTTCGCTCATCGGGCTCGGATAGCGCGCGAAGACGTGGCAGCCGCCGGGATAGATCGCCGTATGGCCGCCATTCCCCGCCGCGGCCCAGCGCGCCGACATGTACAGCGTGTCATCGAGGAGTGGATCGGCGGTGCCGATGGTGAACAGAGCGGGCGGCAGGCCCTTCAGATCGGCGTAGATCGGCGACACGTCCGGGCGGCGCCGGTCGATCCCCTCAAGGACGTAGTCGTCGGCGAACTTGGTCAGGTCGCGGGTGTTCACGACCAGACGCTCCTCGCCCCAGTTCCGCACCGAAGGGGTCAGGCCCAGGTCGAAGAAGCCCGCGTTGAGGTTGGCGCCGCGGAACGCCCGTGGCAGGTTGTGCTTGTCGCGCAGCCGCAGCAGCACCATCACGGCGAGATGGGCGCCGACCGACTCGCCGCCGATCGTCAGGGCGTGGATGCCGAACTCGGCCTTGCCGGGCCCAGCGAGCCAGAGGGCCGCGGCCTCGCAGTCGAGCAGGGCCGCCGGGTAGGGATGCTCCGGCGCGAGGCGGTAATCCACCGACAGGGCGACGAAGCCGCAGGTATCGGCGATCCGCTCGAGCCACGGATCCTGCTCGTCGGCCGAGCCCCAGACCCAGCCGCCGCGATGAATGTGCAGATAGGCGCCGCGCAGCTTCGCGCCCGGCTTGGGATGGATCACGCGGAGCCGGAGCGGCCCCCCCGGACCGTCGATGGTCAGCCATTCCGCGCGGGCGCTGTGCGGCATTGCCGGCGCCGCCTTGGTGCCGGCGCGGCGGCGCTCCCGCACCTCGGCGATCGGCAGCGACCAGGGATCCGGCAAGGCGGCATGCGCCGCGACGATCTCGGCATTGATCCGGATCGTCTCGGGATCGATCGTCGCCGGGTCGAACAGGGCGTGGTCGATCATAATGCGTTTGGTCCCGTCGGTCCTCGGAGCCTCTCACGAAACTCCCGCGCCTGAGGGGCTCTCCTGAGCCCAAGCAGCGCAGCGGACGTTTCGCGAGGTGCCTCATCCATCGCCAATCCCCACATCTTGGCGGGACCGACGCCGCTTGCCATCTGGGCTTAGCGGGAGAAATCCGCCAACGCTCGATCCGCGCTCGGGTTTCGCCGCGGTGTGGTGTACCGGTCACGGTTCTGCCCGCTTCGTCGCCGATCCGGAAGGCCTGAGGTTCACGAGGACGCAATGCTCGTCGATCATAACCGGCGCCCGCAGGGCTTCGAGCAGGGTGCGCCGAATTCGGACGGCGCCTACGGGGCGAGCGCCTATCGGCCGCGCGGGTCGGCGCTGCGCCGCTTCCTCGGCGGCTCGCCCGTCGGGGTATTTGTCCGCCTGCTGTTCCTATCGGTGCTGGTCGGCGCCTTCATGTCGATGCTCGGCCTGACGCCCGGGCGTCTGTTCTGGCATCTGTACGATTCGGCCAGGGCGCTGATCGAGGTCGGCCTTGCCTCGCTTCACGATTTCGGCGGCTGGATCGTCGCCGGGGCGATCGTGGTCGTGCCGCTGTGGCTGATCGCACGGCTCTTCGCGGTCTCGCGCTGAGGGCCCGGCCAACAGGCCGTTGCTCCGAACCACGCCGTGATCGTGCGTGTCGGCGACGATCCGGAGCCACTCACACAGCGTGGCTGCCCCGTCATCCGGTGGCCGCGGCAGCGGAGCCCGGGATCCAGACCCGACGATGCTCCAGGATCTGAAGCGACAGCACGTCTGGTTTCCGGGCTCGCCCGTGGCGCCCCGGAATGACGGCCATCATATCGGCGAGCCGACGAGATCCGTAGGCCTGCGCACAGCGGCACGTCCGGCGTTGGTGCATCTCGCGGTTGCGGTCTTGAGGGTTTTCGATCGCGTCACGATTGCTAGGCTTGCGGTATGACACACGCTCTGGTCAGTCCCGGCCGGCCGACGCACCGCCGCGTGCTGGCTCTGGCGCTCCCGATGACGCTGGCGAACGTCACCACGCCGATGCTCGGCTTCGTCGGCGCGGCGGTGATCGGCCGGCTCGGCGATGCCGCGCTCCTCGGCGCCGTGGCCCTCGGTGCGGTGATCTTCGATGCGATCTTCTGGTCCTTCGGCACCCTGCGCATGGCGACCGCGGGCCTGACCGCCCAGGCGGTGGGTGCCCGCGACGATGCGGAGGTCGACCGGATCCTGGCCCGGACGCTGGCGGCGGGTGGTCTGATCGGCCTGATCCTGATGGCGCTGCAATGGCCGCTGGCACAGGTCGCCTTCGCGATCAGCGGCGCCAGCGACACCGTCGTCGCCGGCTTGGCGGTCTACTTCCACATCCGCATCCTGTCCGCGCCCTTCGTGCTGGCGAATTACGGCGTGCTCGGATCGGTGCTGGGCCGCGGGCGCACCGATCTCGGCCTGCTGCTGCAGGTGGCGATCAACCTGGCCAATATCGCGCTGACCCTCGTCCTCGTCCTGGGCTTCGGCCTCGGGCTGATGGGGGCGGCCTTGGCGACCGTCTGCGCCGAGGCGACAGGGCTCGGCCTCGGTCTGGTCGTCCTGGCGCGCCTCGGGTCGAAGCCGTTCCGGGTGCCGGTGCGCGACCTGCGCGATGCCGCGGCGCTCCGGCGGACGCTCAGCGTCAACATCGACGTGATCTTGCGGACGCTGGCGCTGATCACCGGCATCGTGCTGTTCTCGGCCCTCGGGGCCCGGCAGGGCGACGTGGTGCTCGCCGCCAACTCGGTCCTGTGGAATCTCTTCCTGATCGGCGGCTTCTTCCTCGATGGCTTTGCCACGGCGGCCGAGACCCTGTGCGGCCAGGCGGTCGGCGCCCGGGATGCCGCGGCCTTCCGAGGCGCCGCGTCCCTGTGCCTGCGCTGGTGCCTCGGCTTCGGGCTCGCCGTCAGCCTGCTCTCGCTCGCGGGCGGCCACGGCTTCATCGATTTCGTCACCACCAGCGGGCCGGTGCGCGAGACCGCGCGGGCCTATCTGCTGTTCGCCGCGCTGGCACCCCTCGCCGCCGCAGCGCCCTTCGCCTTCGACGGAATCTATATCGGCGCGACGTGGACGCGGGCGATGCGTGACCTGATGCTGTGCGCGCTGGCCGCCTATTGCGCGATGCTGGCGATCGTCCAGGTTCTGGGCCTCGGCAATACCGGGCTGTGGCTCGCCTTCGTGGTGTTCCTCGGCGCCCGGGGCCTGGGCCAGGCGATCGCCTTTCCGGCCCTGGCCCGCAGGACGTTCGGGGAGGGAAGCGCGTCGCCTCTCGAACGGGCAGCCTGAGTCGCGGCGGTCCTAGTGCGGATCCTTCCAGCCCGTGCGCGTCGGAGCGGGCCGCGCGACGGGGCCCGTCGCACGCGGCATCTCGGCCTCCGCGCGGCGCGCGTAGGACCGCCGCGTGCCGGCGTAGCCGTAGCGACGGCCGCGCCGGACATGACGGCGCCCCCGCTCCGTCGAATTGCCCACGAAGCCGCCGACCACCGCGCCCGCGACCGCGCCGATCGGCCCGCCGACAAGGGCGCCCGCGACGGCGCCCGAGCCGACGCCCATCGTGGTCCGGCTCTGCGCCCAAGCCGTTCCCGGTGCGCCGAGGGCGCCGACCAGTGCAAGGACAACCAAGGTCTTGTGCATGCCTGTAAATCCGACGTCTCAGAACTGACTTGGGTCGGCCTTTAAACGTCGGAACGTGACCAAACCGCGGCTGCCATCCGTGATGACCGGCCCCGGTGTCAAACCGTGAGCGGACTCACCGGTCCCGACCAATGGGGTGTGGAATGGCCGTGCGCGTGCTTTAGGGTGCACCGCAACGACGGCCGGCCGCCGGGCGGCCGCATGCGGGAGAAGCCCATGGCAACGACGACAGACCTGCGCCTGCGCCGGAGCGTATTGTACATGCCCGGCTCCAACCAGCGGGCCCTCGACAAGGCGAAGTCGCTCCCGGTCGACAGCATCATCCTCGACCTCGAGGACGCGGTCGGGCCGGAGGAGAAGGAGATCGCCCGCGAGCAGGTCTGCGCCGCGGTCAAGAGCGGGGCCTATGGCGACCGCGAGCTTATCATTCGCGTCAACGCCCCTCAGACGCCCTGGGGCGAGGCCGATCTGCACGCGGCGATCGAGGCCAAGCCCGACGCGATCCTGATGCCGAAGGTGTCGTCCCCGGCCGTGCTGGAGAGCATCGCCGACCGGCTCGAATCGCTCGATGCGCCGGAGGGCATCGCGATCTGGGCGATGATCGAGACGCCGGCCTCGATCCTGAACATCCAGGAGATCGCCCGCGCCAAGCGCGACCCGCGCAACCGCCTGACCTGCCTCGTGCTCGGCACCAACGACCTCGCCAAGGACACCTGGGCGAAGATCGTTCCCGGCCGCGTGCCGATGCTGCCCTGGATGATGATGGCGCTGGCCGCGGCCCGGGCCGAGGGGCTCGCCATCCTCGACGGCGTCTACAACGACATCGCCGACACGGAGGGGTGCCGCGACGAGTGCCGGCAGGCGCGCGATCTCGGGTTCGACGGCAAGACCCTGATCCACCCCACGCAGCTGGAACCGGCCAACACGTCCTTCGCGCCGACCGACGAGGAGGTGCGCCGGGCCAAGCTGGTGATCGAGGCCTTCGAGCGGCCGGAATACGCCAAGCGCGGCGCGATCAAGCTGGAGGGACGGCTCTACGAGCGGCAGCATCTCGGCGTGAACCGCCGGGCGGTGACCTGGGCCGAGGCGATCAAGGCGAAGGGCTTCTGAGCGCGGCTCCGCCCGATCGTTGCGCACCCGTCCTTGCGAGCGGCGCGAAGCCGTCCGGAACCGCCACGCTCGGCGATGTCCCGCTGCCCCGGCTGACTTCGCTACGATCGTGAGGACGGCGGGGACGGCGGCACCGAGGCTGGTGAATCGGCGGTGGTGTAGCGCGTCCGCTGGGTGCGCCCATCCCGCGCCGTGACGGTGACCAGCCCGGCTTCCTCTAGCCCGACCAGCGCCCGCAGCACGAGGGCGTGCTCCACCTCGAAGGTGCGGGCGAAGGCGCGGCTGTCGCCGGGCAGGCCGAGGTGGAGCGCCGCCAGGAGACCCGTCTCCAGGGACGGCAGCCCGGGATGCGCGGCCGACACCCGGTCGAGGGCGGCGACGAACCCCGCCTCATCGGGCGCGTCGCTCACGCCGCGGCGCGCGCCTGCAGAGTGACCAGCACCGACTTGGAGGTCGGCGTGTCGCTCTTCTCGCCGAAGGTCGAGAGCGGCACCAGCACGTTCAGCTCCGGATAATAGCCGGCCAGCGATCCCCGCGGCATGTCGAACGGCACGAGGCGGAAATCCTCGGCCCGCCGGGTGACGCCGTCGTCGTGCGTGCCGACGATGTCGACGCGCTCGCCGAGCCGGTCGCGGATCTCCGCAAGATCGTCCGGATGGGCGAACACGACGCGGCGCTCGCCATAGACACCCCGGTAGCGGTCATCCAGGCCGTAGATCGTGGTGTTGTACTGGTCGTGGCTGCGGAAGGTCTGCAGCACGTAGGTGTGGCGCGCCTTCTGGGCGGCCTGATGCTCGGTCTCGGCGGGGAGGGCGTCCGCCGAGAAATTGGCGCGTCCCGTGCCGGTGTCGAACACCCGCTCGGCGGCGAGGTTGCGCAGCATGAAGCCGCGCGGCTTGCGCACCCGGGTGTTGTACTCGGAAAATCCCGGGATGGTGGCGGCGATCGCCTCGCGAATCCGGTCGTAATCCGCCGCGAACCCCGCCCAATCGATGGACGACGATCCGACCGTCGCCTGCGCCATGCCGGCGATGATGGCGATCTCCGAGCGCAGCGCCTTCGAGGCCGGCTTGTTGATGCCCCCCGACCCGTGGACCATGCTCATCGAATCCTCGACGGTCACGATCTGGATCTTGCCCTCGTCGTTGCGGTCGATCTCCGTCCGGCCGAGGCAGGGCAGCAGGTAGCCGACCGCGCCCGGCACCAGATGGGCGTGGTTGAGCTTCGTGGCGATGTGCACGGTGAGGCGGCAGGAGGCGAGCGCCTGAGCCACCACGGGGGTGTCGGGGGTGGCCCGCAGGAAGTTGCCGCCGAGCCCGATGAAGGCCTTCGACGTGCCGTCCCGCATGGCGCGGATCGCCGCCAGGACGTTGTGGCCGTGCCGGCGCGGCATGGCGAGACCGAAATGCTGCTCCAGGGCGTCAAGGAAGGAACCGGCCGGGCGCTCGTTGATGCCGACGGTCCGGTCGCCCTGGACGTTGGAATGGCCGCGCACCGGGCACAGGCCCGCGCCGGGCCGGCCGATATGGCCGCGCAGGAACAGCAGGTTGGCGATCTCCCGGATCGTCGCCACCGAGTGACGATGCTGGGTCACGCCCATGGCCCAGGTCGCGATGACCCGCTCGGCGCCGAGATAGACGTCCGCCATCGCGGCGATCTCGTCCGGGGTCAGGCCGGATTGGTCGAGGATCGCGTCCCAGGAGGTCGCATCGACAGCCGCTCGGTAGGCCACGAGTCCCGCGGTGTGGTGCTCCACGAACGCGCGATCCAGGAGCGAGGGCCGGCCGGCCGCCAGGGCCTCGGCGTCGCGGGCGAACACGATCTTGGCGATGCCCCGGAAGGCCGCCATGTCGCCGCCCGAGCGCGGCTGGAGATAGTGGCTGGCGATCGGGCGGCTCGAACCGCGCAGCATCTCGACCGTGTTCTGCGGGTCGGCGAAGCGCTCCAGGCCGCGCTCGCGCACCGGGTTGAGCACCACGACCTTGGCACCGCGCTCGGCCGCCCGGCGCAGGTCGCCGAGCATGCGCGGATGGTTGGTGCCGGGGTTCTGGCCGACGCAGAAGATCGCGTCCGCCTTCTCGAAATCTTCCAGCAGCACCGTGCCCTTGCCGATGCCGATCGCGTCGATCAGCGCGACGCCGCTGGCCTCGTGGCACATGTTCGAGCAGTCGGGAAAATTGTTGGTCCCGTAGGCGCGGGCGAAGAGCTGATACAGGTAAGCGGCTTCGTTCGAGGCCCGGCCCGAGGTGTAGAACTCGGCCTGATCCGGATGGTCGAGCCCGCGCAAGGTCGCGCCGATCTCCGCGAAGGCCTCGTCCCAGCCCACCGGCAGGTAGCGGTCGCTGGCCGCGTCGTAGCGCATCGGGTGCGTCAGGCGGCCCTGGCCCTCCAGGGCGTAGTCGCTCCAGGTGCGCAGCTCGGTCAGGGTGTGCTTGGCGAAGAAGGACGGCTTCGTGCGCTTGTCGGTGGCCTCCCAGGAGACCGCCTTGACGCCGTTCTCGCAGAACTCGAAGGACGAGCCGTGCTCCGGGTCGCCCCAGGCGCAGCCGGGGCAGTCGAACCCGTCGGGCTGGTTGGCCTTCAACAGGGCGCGGGCCCCGGTGAGCGGCGCGCGGCTGCCGAGCAGGTGCTTGCCGCAGCTCTTCAGAGCGCCCCAGCCGCCGGCCGCGGATGAGCGCTTGGAAGACCCTTCAGATTGGGCCATGAACCGTCCTGGATTGGGTGATGCGAGGTGTCTCGCAGAGGCGAGATAAGCGTCTCCGCGCCGCCCTCACAATGGCGTGCGCGCGCAGGCCCCTCATGCGCGGGACACAGGCTAAGCTCCCGCTCCGCAAAGCCTTTCTAAATTGAGCGGCGAAGACGGATCGCCAAAGGCATGGGCTGGTCAGGTCTTCCCGGACTCCGCCCCGTCGTCGCGAGCGCAGCGAAGCGATCCAGGGCGGCGCGACACGCCGGATCGTGGCGCCGATCGGATTGCTTCGCTCCGCTCACAAAGACAGCTGTGGGCGGCGCCTTGGGACGGGGATCCGTATCACGCGCCGCGGGCCAGATCTGCGGCGTCGCGCCCGACGACCTGCCGGAGCGCGGTGATTCCTTCCTGATTCATGCGCCGGACGAGCCCCGCCTTGATGCGCCCGACCAATCCCGGCCCCTCGTAGACCAGCGCCGAGTAGAGCTGCACGAGGCTGGCGCCGGCGAGGATCTTGGTCCAGGCGGCCTCCGCGGAATCGACGCCGCCGACCCCCACCAGGGGCAGGCTGTCTCCGACCCGCAGGCGGGTCTGCGCCAGCATCCGGGTCGCCGGACCGAACAGGGGGCGGCCGGACAGCCCACCGGTCTCCCGAGCGAGGGCCTGCTCGACCAGGTTCGCGGGTCGCGCGACCGTGGTGTTCGAGACGACGAGGGCCTGCACCCCACGCCGGAGCGCCGTCGCGCAGACCGCGTCGAGGGCGTCCAGCGCCAAGTCGGGCGCGATCTTCAGGAGGATCGCGGCCGAGGCTCCGGCCACGTCGCGGGCCTCGACCGTCCGGGCGAGCAACTCGTCCAGGAATGCCTCGCCCTGCAGGTCGCGCAGACCCGGCGTGTTCGGCGAGGAAACGTTGACGGTGACGAAATCGACGAGCGGCGCCAGCGCCGCCGTGCAGGCCGCGTAGTCGGCGAGGCGGTCGGCCGAATCCTTGTTGGCGCCGATATTGACGCCGACGATGCCGGGCCGTCCTGCCCGGGCGCGCAATCGGGCGGCCACCACCGCGAGCCCTTCGCTGTTGAGGCCGTAGCGGTTGATCACGGCGCGGTCCGCCGTGAGGCGGAACACCCGCGGCTGCGGGTTGCCCGGCTGCGGCCGCGGCACGACCCCGCCGACCTCGACGAAGCCGAAGCCGAGGCCGAGCAGCGCGTCGGGCACACGGGCACCCTTGTCGAAGCCGGCCGCGAGGCCGACCGGATTGGGGAAGCGGCGGCCGAGCAGGTCGACCGCGAGTCGCGAATCGTCCGCACGCCTGCGGCCGGACGGCAACAGCGCCAGCGCCCGCAGCGTCAGGTCATGCGCGCGCTCGGCATCGAGGCCGTGGAGCAGCGGCCGGACGAGGGGAAAGGCGACGTCGATCATGCCGGCAGAAGCCCGGCCGGAAAGACGTGGCGCCCATCCGTGCCGAGGGGAAGCGCATCCACCGAACGCACTGCCTCGAGCGGCAGCGCAGCGTAGAGATGCGGGAACAGATCCCCACCGCGGGAGAGCTCGTAGCGCAGGTCATCCCCGAGCGACCCGGGCTCGACGGCGACGATGAGCAGATCATCCTGTCCGGCGAAATGGCGGGCGGCGGTTTCGGCGACCTGGGCGGCCGTGGAGAAGTGGATGAAGCCGTCCTGCCGGTCGACCGGCGCCCCCGTGAAACGGCCTGCGGCCTCCGCCTCGCGCCAGAGCGTGCGCGGACAGATCTTGTAGATGAGCGGCATCGAAGCTCCCCGAAAACCGACGCGTCGATAGAGGCGCGGCGCATCCTCGGCAACTCCGGGACGTCCGTCGGATTCGTGGAGCGATTGCATTCTGCTGCCCGTAGTTCTACTTTCCTACGACTAGGCTGACCGTCACAAAGCCGTGTCCGAGGCGGGTGACCCGTACCGGATCGCGAATTGTCCAGTATTTCGGCGCGTACCCGGCGGGCGCTGAGCGTACCCGGCGGGAAGATCGTCCCTTTGCCTCCGAGGCAGCCGAATCTCGGCTGGCGAGACGGAGGCGCCAGCCCGCTCAGGGTGAGTCTCCGAGCCCGCTATGCTGTCGCACGAGCAGATCTGGAACGCCATCGACAGGCTCGCAGAGCGGCACGGCTTCTCGGCCTCCGGGCTCGCCCGGCGGGCGGGGCTGGATGCCACGAGCTTCAACCGCTCGAAACGCGTGGGCGCCGACGGGCGCAAGCGCTGGCCATCCACCGAGTCGGTGTCGAAGGTTCTGGCCGCGACCGGGTCCAGCCTGGACGAGTTCCTGCGGCTGATCGAGGCCCGGGAGGTCCCGGCGCGCACGATGGTCCCGCTGATCGGCCTGACCCAGGCCGGCGCCGGCCGCCTCTTCACCGACGAGGGCATGCCCACCGGGGGGGCCGGCTGGGAGGAGATCGAGTTTCCGGATCTCGGTGAGGAACGGGCCTTCGCCCTCGAGATCCAGGGCGATTCCATGCTGCCCCTGTTCCGCGACGGGGACGTGCTGATCGTCTCGCCCACCGCGAGCGTGCGCAAGGGCGATCGCGTCGTGGTGCGCCTGCATGGCGGCGAGGTGCTCGCCAAGGAGTTGAAGCGGCGCACGGCCCGGACCGTGGAACTGGCCTCGCTCAACCCGGAGCACGAGGACCGGCTGCTGAATCTCGGCGAGGTCGCCTGGATGGCCCGGGTGATGTGGGTGCGCCAGTAGCGGGCCGGTTCCGTGCCCGATCGCGCCCCGCGGCTTGGCCGGAACACGGTTCGTCGCTATCGGTTGGCCGTCGCGGGTCTTCCGCATAACCTCGGTGCGAAGTGAGCATGGCGCAGCCGGGGACGGTCCATGGAGCAGGTCCGGGCGCGACGCTCACAGACGAAGCCCGCACGCTGCTCGATGCCCTGCCGACGGCGAGCCTCCTCTTCGATGCGGCGGGCCGGATCCTCCACGTCAATCCATCCGCCGAACGCCTGACGGGCTTTCCGGCGGCCGACCTCATCGATCGCGGCCTCGACCTGATCCTGGCGCCGCGGGCGAGCGGGCCCGACCCGCTTCAGGACGGTGACCAGGAGTTTCCCGCCGCCTGCGCGGACGGAACGAACTTCTGGGCCTGCCTGACGACGGTGCCGCTGCCCGGCTCGGCCTTCCGCATCGGGCAGATCCTGAACGTCACGGGCCGCCGCGAGGCGGAGGGGGCGCTGGCGCTTTCGCGCCAGCGCGAGGCGCTCGGCCTGCTCACCAACAGCGTGGCGCACGAGTTCAACAACTTCCTGCAGATCCTGATCGGATACATCGACGGCTTGAAGCGCCGCCTCGGCGACCGCGAGGAGCCGTTCATCCAACGCGCGATCTCCCGCTCCGCCGATGCGACCGAGCGGGCCGCGATCCTCACGCGCCAGCTGCTGGCCTATTCACGGCGCATCGCCCCGGATGTGCGCGCGGTCGATCTCGACGCGATCGTGGCGGATCTCGCAGGGCGCCTCGCGCCCGAACTGCCGCCCGGGATCCATCTCGTCGTGTCGGCCACGCCGGGCCTGCCGCGGGCAATCAGCAACCCGACGCAGATCGAATTCGCCCTGCGGCATCTGGTCGCCAATGCCTGCGAGGCCATGCCGTCCGGCGGCACCCTCACGCTCTCGACCTACCGGGTCGACCCCGGCGACCGGGCGATGCAGCAGCCGGACGAGGGTATCGTCGGGATCGCGGTTTCCGATACGGGCCAGGGGATGTCGCCGGAAATGCTCGCGCGGGCCCTGGCGCCGTTCCAGACCAGCCGCGAGGCCGGGCGCGGGGCGGGCCTCGCAATCGTGCACGGCCTGATGAAGCGCCAGAACGGGACCATCACCCTGGACAGCCGGCCCGCTGAGGGCACGCAAGTCCGGCTGTCGTTTCCGGCGGCACCCGAGCGCACGCTGCATTAAGCACGCTGCGCGCCGGAATCAGCGCGCAGGACTAAAACCCGTCCTGAGCCGTTACCATATCGTCACTGGCGCTCTGCGCCGATCGATTCTCGTCCCTAGAGGCGTGTACATGCTGACCCAGATTTCGCGCCGCCGGCGCGTGGCCGCCCTCCTGGCGCTGGCCACGGCGCTGACCGTCGCGGCGCCCGTCGCTGAAGCCCGTCCGGGCGGCGGCAGCTCCTTCGGATCCCGCGGCTCGCGCACCTATACGGCGCCGTCGGCGACGCCGACCGCGCCCGGCGGCGGCATGACGATGCAGCGCTCGCAGACCGCGCCATCCCCGGGCATGGGCAGCCCCGGCATGCAGGCTCCGGCCGCGACCGGCCGCCGGTTCGGCGGCGGCTTCTTCGCGGGCCTGCTCGGCGTCGGCCTGATCGGTGCCCTGCTCGGCGGCGGCTTCTTCGGGGGCCTCGGCGGCTTGGCCTCGATGATCGGCCTGCTGTTCCAGGTCGGTCTCGTGGTGCTCGTCGTGATGATGGCCCTCCGCTTCTTCCGGCGCCGGAACGAGCCTGCCGGCGCCGGTGCGCCCTACGCACGCTCGTCCCTCGACGATCAGCAGGGATCCCGCGGCCCCATGGGCGGTGCTCAGGGCGGCCCCACGGCCGGCATGTTCGGAGGCGGCCAGCGCCCGCCGCAGACCCGTCCCGTGCAGATCGGCCCGGCCGATTACCAGGCGTTCGAGCGGCTGCTCGGCGACATTCAGGATGCCTATTCCCGCGAGGATCGCGTGACCCTCGGCAACCTCTCCACGCCCGAAATGGTGAGCTACTTCGATGAGGAGTTGCGCAACAACGCGGCCCGCGGCGTGGTGAACAAGATCTCGGACGTGAAGCTGCTCCAGGGCGACCTGGCGGAGGCCTGGGGCGAGGATCGCAACGACTACGCCACGGTGGCGATGCGCTACGCGCTCAAGGACGTGATGATCGAGCGGAACGGCGGCCGCGTCGTCCAGACCGACTCCTCCGAGGCGACGGAGATCTGGACCTTCCTGCGCCAGCCCGGCCGCGGCTGGGTGCTCTCGGCGATCCAGCAGACCCGCTGATCGCGACAGCGCTCCGGCCTCCGGGCCTGAGCCCCGACCGTTCCCTTCACGCCGGCGCCGTCACCGCGGTGCCGGCGTTTCTGTGTCCATCCCACAGATTGGCGAGATCGACGAAGCCGGCCACAGGAATCTCCTCGGCCCGCGCCGTCTCGGACAGCCGCGCCGCGGCCAGCAGGGCGCCGGCATCGGGGGTCAGCGCCTTGAGGCTCTGGCGCAGCATCTTGCGGCGCTGACCGAACGCCGCCCGGGTCACGGCTTCCAGGGCCTTGGCCCGGCAGGGCAGGGGCTGCGCACGCGGCACCAGCCGCACCACGCTCGACGTCACCTTCGGGGGCGGCACGAACGCCGAGGGGCTGACGTCGAACAGGATCTCGGCCTCGGTGCGCCAGCCGCAGAGGACGCCGAGCCGGCCGTAATCCGCCCGGGTCTCGGGCCCGGCGACGATGCGCTCGGCGACCTCGCGCTGAAACATCAGCACGGCCTGATCCCACCAGGGCGGCCAGACCTCGCCGTCGAGCCAGCCCGTGAGCAGGGCGGTGCCGACATTGTACGGCAGGTTGGCGACGATCCGGACCGGCCCCGAGCCCACGACCGGCCGCGGATCGAAGGCCAGCGCGTCGGCATCGATCACATCGAGCCGGCCCGGATAATGGGCGGCGATCTCCGCGAGCGCCGGCAGGGCACGCGGGTCGCGCTCGATCGCCACCACGCGCGCGGCACCCTCGGCCAGCAGCGCCCGGGTCAGGCCGCCCGGCCCCGGACCGACCTCCACCACCGTGACGCCCTCCAGCGGCCCGGCGGCCCGGGCGATCCGGCCGGTGAGGTTCAGATCGTAGAGGAAGTTCTGGCCGAGCGCCTTCTTGGGCTCCAGACCGTGCCGGGCGACGACGTCGCGGAGCGGCGGCAGGCCGTCACTGGCGGTCACGGCACGCGCTCACAGCTCATCCTCGGGGTCGAAGTGTCGGGCGCCGGCCGACCGCGGCCGGCCGGCATAGATGCTGAACGGAATGACCTCGCACCCGTCCGGCACCGCCCCGGTGCGGCCGGCCTCGGTCGCCGCCAGCCTGTCGGCAAGACGCAGAGCCGCGATCAGGCTGTCGGGCCGCGCGACGCCCTTGCCGGCGATGTCGAAGGCGGTGCCGTGATCGGGCGAGGTCCGCACGAACGGCAGCCCGAGGGTGACGTTGACGCCGTCGTCGAACGCGATGGTCTTGATCGGGATCAGGGCCTGATCGTGGGTCGGCGCCAGGGCGACGTCGTAGGATTCGCGGGCTCGGGCATGGAACAGGGTGTCCGCGGGCAGGGGCCCGCGGATGTCGATCCCCTGCGCCCTCAGCCTCGCCACCGCCGGGGCGAGCACGTCGCGGTCCTCATGGCCGATCGTACCGGCCTCGCCGGCATGCGGGTTCAGGCCCGCGAGGACGAGGCGCGGCTCGGGCAGGCCGAACCGGTCCCGCAGGTCCCGGGCCACGATGGCCGCGGTCTCCTCGACGAGTTCCTGGGTGAGGAGGCCCGGCACGTCCCTGAGCGGGACGTGGATCGTCACCGGCACCACCGAGAGCTCCGCGCTCCAGATCATCATCACCGGCCGAGGCGGCGTGCGGCCGGCAGGCACCGACAGGGCAGCCAGAAATTCGGTGTGGCCCGGATAGGCGAAGCCGGTCCGGGTCAGCACGAACTTGGCGATCGGATTGGTCACCACGGCGCTGGCGCGCCCCGCCCTCACGAAGCCGACCGCGGCCGTGATCGACTCGATGGTGGCGCCGGCATTGACGGGATCGGGAACGCCGGGCACGGCGGACACGCGCGCGCCGCTCGGCAGCGGCACCACCGGCAGGGCGCGGGGAAACACCTCGGCCGCCGTCTCGGGATCGACCTCGGCCACGGGGACCGGCCGGTTCAGGTGGTTGGCGAGGCGCTCGATGAAGGCCGGATCGCCCACGAGGAAGAACGGCGGCAGCGGCGCGGCACCGCCGCGCCCGAGCCAGGCGCTGAGCGCCAGCTCCGGACCAATCCCGGCCGGGTCTCCGAGGGTGAGGGCAAGGGGCGGCATGGACGGTCTATAGCGCCCGCGCGGCGCGGGTGCATCCTCGGCGTGGGCCGTTCGTGATGCGGAGGGCGGGGCACGCGGCGCGGGCGCGGTTGGTGCGAAGCCCTGGATCCAGCCCGTCATTCCGGGGCCGCGCTGCGGAGCCCGGAATCCAGAGCCGCAAACGAGCCAGGCAAAGGCAGCGATGGCGCGTCTGGGTGCCGGCCTCGCCTGCGGTGCCCCGGAGCGACGGTGTGCTTCGATCAGGCCGCCGAGGCCGATTCAGGAGACCGGTCGTCCCATCGGCCGGCGGGGCCTTACCGCACCGAGGCGATGCCGTCCGCCGTGGTGGCGGTGCCGACGTTCTGGCGCAGATCCGCCTCGCCCAGCGTCTTCAGCTCGACGCGCAGCAGCACGGTCTGGTTGCGCTCACGCACGCCTGTGGCGGTCGCGATCGGCGAGTTGATGTAGTTCAGCGAGACGGTGGTGCACTCGTCCTGATAGCCGCCGCCGAAGCTCGCGCCCGACAGATAGAACCGACCAGGGTTCTGATAGATCGGCACGGTGCCGATCGGGTTCGCCAGGTAGGACGACAGAGCGTCCGTGTAGGTGTTGCGCACGTCGAGATAGTGCGTCAGGTCGACGAGCAGCGAGCCCGAGAGGAACCAGTTCGGCGTGATGTTGTAGGTCGCGGTGGCGGTGATGCCCTCGCGGTAGTGGCTGTAGCCGAGCAGCGGCTGCGCCTCGTAGTACGAGTAGAAGGCCGACACGGTCAGGGGCAGGAACGGCGCGAACCGCGCCGTGGCGCCGGTCTCGAACCGCGCGACGTGGAAGTCGGCCTGGTTGAACCGCGCCCGGGTGATGAACGTGATGTTCTGGTTCGGCGAGACCTGGAACCGGCCGACGAAGTCGGACCGCTGCGTCTCCAGGCCGGAATCGAGGCCGACATTGGCGATGTCGCCGCGCCGGAACGAGTTGACGCCCGCGAGCTGAATCGACTCGCCGAACAGCACGTTCGCGTACCAGCCGGACGGCGTCACGACGGAGTACTGGCCGCCGAGGTTGGTGCGCACGCCGCCCTCGACCCGGTCGTAGCCCGAGAACTTGTCCCATTCGAACAGCGACGTGTCGTCGAAGACGAGGCTCTGCGCGTCCTCGTTGGGCAGGCGGCCGATCCGGGTTTCCGACGGGCGGGCGATGATCTGGCCGATCGGCTCCAGCGTGTGGACGCCGAGGGCGCCGAAATTGGCGACGAACGGGTAGCGGTAGTCGAGGCCGACCGCCGGCATGACCCGGCCGGCGAAGCCGTCATCGATCTTGGCCACCTGCGGGGCGAGGTCGTTCTGGTAGCCGGAGAAGCTCGGGTTGGTGAAGAACGCGTCGGTGCGCAGATACGCGAACGGCGTGAACTTCTGGCCGAAATCGTCGATGAAGCTGCGGCGCCAGGACAGCTCGGCGGAGGCGCGGGTGTTGGTGCCGGCCAGCCCCTGGATCAGGCAGGTGCCGCGCTGGAAGATCGTGCAGGTCTGGTAGAGCGGGAAGCTGACGCCGTTCACGCTCGGCGAGAACAGGTAGCTCGAGGTGCGGGGCAGGCCCTGGTACTGCGTGCTCTCGCGGGTCAGGCTGGTGATGTTGGCCTGGAAGCGGACCTCGCCACCGATCTCGGACGGACCGTTGATACGCTTGTCGTAATCGATGACCGGCGCGACGATCGGCTGTTGCTTCTGCCAGTCGAAGCTCGACAGGCCCTTGAAGTAATAGCCGCGCGCCTCGAACCACGAGCGGTCGCCCTGACCGATCAGGTAGGCGGTCGAGGTCGCCTCACGGAAATAATCCGTGGTGATGTTCTGGTTGCGGATCCGGTAATTGTCGAGGAACCACTTGTCGGTGACGCCGACGAGGTCCCAGCCGGTGCGCCAGCGCGGGTTGATGTAGAACCGGCCCTGCGATTCCACCGAGCCGCGGAAGTCGCGCTCGCCGGCACCCAGCGGGCTCGGCAGGAAGGCGGAGGGCGTCGTCTGCGAGATGCCCGACAGGCGGATGTTGTAGAAGCCGTTGTCGATCCGCTGGCGGAACTCGCCCTGGCCGAGCAGCCCCTGACGGCTGAGCAAGGTCGGCGTCAGCGTCAGGTCGTAGTTCGGCGCGAGATCGATGAAGTACGGCAGCGACACGCCGTTGCCGAGCGCGGTCGTCGTGATGAAGCGCGGCGTCAGGAAGCCGGTCTTGCGCTTCACGGTCGGGTCCGGCGCCTCGAAATACGGCAGGTAGGCAACCGGAATCCCGGCGAGTTCCAGCGTGGACTCGTCGAAGTAGACCGTATGGGTCTCGTTGTCGTGGACGATCTTCCTCGCCTTGATCTGCCAGAGCGGCGGCGTCTCGGGGTTGTCTTTGCAGGGCTCGCAGGCGGTGTAGCTGCCGGACTCGAAACTCGTCTGCTCGCCGTTCAGCCGCTCGGCCCGCGGTGCGGAAAAGCGGGTCCGCACGGTCTCGAACTTGCGCTGAACGGTCTGCTGGCCGCGGAACGCGTCGACGAAGCCGGTCTTGAAATCGTCGGTGAGCTCCATGCGCTCGCCGGTCACGACCCCGCCATCGGCCTCGGTCAGCCGGACATTGCCCTCGGCGAAGACGCGGCCGGTGTTGCGGTCGTAGCGGACGCGGTCGGCCTGGAGCGTACGGGGGCCGTAATGCAGCTCGGCATTGCCGCGGGCCGTCACCGTGCTGCGATCGTTGTCGTAGATCAGCTCGTCGGCCTCGACGAGGAGCTTGTCGCCGGGCTTGCCGGCCTTCACGGCGGGCAGACCCTGGGCGTGCGCGGACACTCCGCCGGCCAGGGGCACGGCGAGCGCCAGCGCGGCCAGGAGCCCGGCCTTCCGCAGGATGTCGGCGACCTTACGCAACGCGTGTCCCAACCCCTGTGACGTCCACCGCCACGAACCTCAACACCCGTCTCCCTGCCCGCGAAGGATCGCGGATGTCAGCCGTCTTCCTGGTACAGAAGCGTGAGCGTACCGAGAAGACTGCCTACCACGGCGGGGAACCAGGCCGCCACCGGTGCAGCGACGAGTCCGGACGCGCCCAGCCCCTCCATGACCTGTCGGATCACGTAGAGAGCGAAGCCGGCCGCGACGCCACCGAGGACGAGTTTGCCGACACCACCAAAGCGGAAGAACCGTAAGGAAACGGTTGCCGCGACGATAACCATGGCGACGAACAGCACCGGCCTTGCCCACAGCACATCGTACTGAAGGCGGTATCGCGTGGCGTCCAAACCGGCCCGCTCGGTGCGCGCGATGGTTGTGGGAAGTTGCCAGAAAGGCACAGATTCCGGAGGCGTGAAGCGCTGGCGCACCTGCCCGGGGTCCAGGTTCGAGGCGATCAGGTAGGTGTCGAACGACTCAGGGGGTGCGTCCGGTGTGAGAACGCGCACATCGGAGAGCTCCCAGTAGCCGTCGCGGAGCGTCGCGCGCGCCGCGACGAGCTGCTCGGCGAACTTTCCGGCCTCGTCGAAGGTGAAGACCGAGACGCCCGCGAGCGTCGTGGTACCTTCGATCGCGGTTTCGGCGCGCAGGATCGCCTCGCCGTCGGGACCCCGCTGGCGGATCCAGAGATCCTTGCCCGAGCCGGCCTTGGTGGCTTTGGCGAAAATCTTCGCCTCGATCTCGGTCGAGCGCTGCTTCAGCATCGCCGAGACCGGGTTGTAGACCCCGACCGCCACTGCGCCGAGCGCCAACGCTACGAAGACGCCGGGCTGCAGGAACTGCCACGCCGAGATCCCGGCGGCCCGGGCGACCACCAGTTCCAGCTTGCGCGAGAGTTGCAGCAGGGCCGCCATCGACCCGAACAGGACCGCGAAGGGCAGCACGCCTTCCGCCACCGCGGGGGTGCGGTAGAGGGAGAGCTGGGCCATGAGCCCCGTGGAAGCGCCCTGGGTCTCGCCGGCGCGGCGCAGGAGCTCGACGAAATCCAGCGTGTAGACCAGCGCGAAGACGGTGACGAAGACGCCGAGCACCGTGCGGGCGAAGCGGGCGGCGAAGTACCGCCCGAGGGTCGGACCGATCAGCATCATCGGATCAGGCCGCCGGCGCGAGGCGCTGCCCGCGCACCAAGCCCCAGGTTCCTCGGACCAGGGCGGCGTTGAACGCGCGCACCCGCGGGCCGAAGAAGATCAGGAGGCAGGAGAGCGCGATGGCGAGCAGCGGCGCGCCGTAGACGGCCGCCACCGCACCCTGGCTGCGCGCGGCGGCGCTCGCTGCCGCGAAACCCGCGATGCGCAGGCCGACCACCGCGAGGATCGCCCCGGCGACCGCCAAGCCGCGTCCCTGGCGGGTCGTGCGGGGATCGCCCAGAGCCGCGAAGGCGATGAAGACGAGCGCCAGCGGGTAGAGGCATGCGGAGAGCCGGTCGTGCAGCTCGGCCCGGAAGCGGCCTTTCTGGAGCTTATAGTAGCCCTCGGTCGTATCCGGGAACAGGAGCTGCGCCGTCGAGCGCTCGCGCGGCTTGTAGATCGTGTCGGAATCGGGCGGCGCGAACGCGGCGAGGTCGATCGTGTAGCGCTCGAAGGTCAGGATCGAGGAATCGCGCGAGTCCTTCTGCTGCTGGTGGACGCTGCCGTTCTCCAGGATCAGGTAGCTCTGTCCATCGATATCGACCGCGTTGCCCCGGTCGGCGAGATAGACCTTGGTCTTTCCGGCCTCGCGCCGGTCCTGGATGAACAGCCCCTTGAGGGTGCCGCCCGGCCCGCGCTCGCGAAAATGGAAGGTGATGCCGTTGTCGAGCTGAGTGAACTGCCCCTCCTTGACGACATTGGCGATGAAGTCGCCGCGGACCCGGGTGATCACGTCGCGCAGCTCTTGGAAGCTCGCCGGCATGACCACAACCACCAGGAAGCCGACCAGGAAGCTGACGATCAGCGCCAGTGTCAGGAACGGCCGCAGGAGCGAGCGCGGCGGCATCCCGGCCGCCGACATGACGATCAGCTCGGAATCGCCGTTGAGCTTGTTCAGCGCGTAGATCGTGCCGATGAACAGGGCCACCGGGGCGATCACCACGAGCAGCGTCGGCAGCGACAGGCCCGTGACGAACAGGAACACCAGCAGGGTCTGCCCCTTGGCGGTCACGAGGTCGAGCTCGCGCAGCGCCTGCGTGAGCCAGATCGTCCCGGTCAGCCCGACCAGGCAGGCGAGGGTGGCGCCCAGGGCGATGCGAAAGATGTAGCGTTCGATCTGCCTCATCGGCCCGGCAGTCCCGCTCGTCCTCTGGCGTAAGGCCGCAAACCGGATCGGCTGAACCGCTTCGCACGCAGGCTGGCACGCCCGTCATTCCGGGACTGCGCAGCAGGGCCGGAATGACGGCGTCGTCGGTATCCGCCTCATCCAAGCCCAAAACGGTGCGATGCGTTAACCCGCGTCCGTGACCCTACTCTCTCGCGCCCTCGGAAGGGCAGGGACCCGACAAAAGGGGCGATTCCAGGGCTGTCGCGCCGCGTTGCGTTCTCCGCATCAGCGGCTACACAGGGCGGATGACCTGTGCGGCGCGCGGGTGCGTAGTGCAGCTCCGGGATAACGGTCAGGGCGACGGGCATGGCGGACGGTATCGAGATCGGTTTCGGCCCCCTGGAACAGAGCGGCCAGGGTTCCGGCGGATCGGGCGATCTCGTGGTTTTCGTCGGTGACGATCTCGTCCTCGGAGCGGCCGCCCGCGACGTGTTGGGCGCCCCCGGGGCGGATCTCGTCGCCCGCGCCGCGTCCTCGGAGAAGTTCAAGGGCCGGTCGCTGACGGCCCTGAGCCTCCCGGCCCCTTCGGGCGTCAAGGCCGACCGCCTCGTCGTCGTCGGCCTCGGCTCCGAGAAGGACCGTGCCAAGACCGACTGGCCGGTGCTCGGCGGCTTCACCGCCAGCAAGGTGGCGGGACGGACCGCCCGGGTGGTGCTCGACTGGCCGGGCGCGACGGTGACGGCGGCGCAGGCCGGCGAGTTCGCCCTCGGCGCGCGGCTGCGCAACTACACATTCGACCGCTATAAGACCAAGAAGAAGCCCGATGCCGACGAGAAGTCCGGCACGGCGCTGACCCTCCTGCTCGCCGACCAGGGCGCGGCGCGCGCGGGCGAGAACGCCCGGACGCTCTCGGAGAGCGTGATCCTGGCGCGCGACCTCGTGAACGAGCCGCCGAACGTGCTCTTCCCGGAGGAATTCGCCCGGCGGGCCTCGGACCTGTCGAAGCTCGGCGTCGAGATCGAGGTGCTGGAGCCCGCGCGGATGCACGAGCTCGGCATGGGCGCGCTGCTGGCCGTGGCTCAGGGCTCCGTCCGCGAGCCGCGGGTCGTCATCATGCGCTGGAACGGCGGCCCCGCCGGCGAGGCCCCCGTGGCCCTGATCGGCAAGGGCGTGATCTTCGATTCCGGCGGCATCTCCATCAAGCCCGGCGGCGGCATGGAGGACATGAAGGGCGATATGGGCGGCGCGGCCGCCGTCGTCGGCGCGGTTCGCGCGCTCGCGGCCCGCAAGGCGCGCTGCAACGTGGTCGGCGCCATCGGCATCGTCGAGAACATGCCGGACGGCGGCGCCTACCGGCCCTCCGACATCGTGACGTCGATGTCGGGCCAGACCATCGAGGTGATCAACACCGACGCCGAGGGTCGACTCGTTCTGGCCGACGTGATCACCCACATCGTCCGCAGCGCCAAGCCCAAGGCGATCGTCGACCTCGCGACGCTGACCGGGGCCATCATCGTGGCACTCGGCCAGGACATTGCCGGGATGTTCTCGAACGACGACACGCTGGCGGGCAACATCAACGCCGCCGGCGAGGCCACCGGCGAGAAGGTCTGGCGGATGCCGCTGATCCCCGCCTACGACAAGGCGATCGATTCCAAGTTCGCCGACATGAAGAACACCGGCGGCCGTCACGGCGGCGCCGCCACCGCGGCCTCGTTCATCAAGCGCTACGTCGAGGACGTGCCGTGGGCGCATCTCGACATCGCCGGCGTGGCGATGTCGTCGAACGCGAGCGAGATCAACCGCAGCTGGGGCGCGGGCTGGGGCGTCCGGCTGCTCGACCGGCTGATCCAGGATCATTACGAGGCCCGGTAGGATCGCGGGCGGACCGCCATCGGGTCCGTTCCGTAAGCGGGCCAACCGCGCGATTCGGACTCCGCGCCCGGCTCGGGAGCCTGCATGATGCCTGCGCCGTCGCAAGCCGCATTCGAACCGGCCCGCACAAGCGTCGCGGTTCGGCGGCACCGGAGCGGCAGCCTGCTGGAGGCGTCGATCCCGATCCTAGCCATGCTGGTCGCCCTGGCGCTCGTGGCAGGGACCGGCTTCAGCCAGCGCTCGGCGGTCCCTGAGGTCGCCGAGCCCTGGGTCTTCGGGTACTTCGCCGGGCGCTATCCGCTCTTCGCCTTCGCGCTGGTCTACGGTCTGGCGCATCTTGCGACCACGGCGGCGGAGCCCGGCCCGGCCTCCGTGCCGCGCCGTCTCCTGTTTGGCCTCGCGGGCGCGGCGATCCTGCTGCTCGCCGGCCTCTACCCGACCTTCGGGGGCCTCGTCCTGCGCGCCGGCTTCGCCACGGGCGGGATGGCGTTCCTCACGCACCAGCCCCTCTGGCTGGCCTACGGGCTGGGCGCGGGCGTGGCGGCGGCGGTGTTCGGCGGCGTGCTCGGCCTGTTCGTGATCGCGGCGAACCGCGCCCTGAGGCCGCGGCTCCGCAGGGTCGGCTCGGGCCTCCTGGCCTTCCTGGCCCTCTGGTTCGGCGCGGCAATGATCGGTCTCGGCGGCAGCCTGGGACTCGGTCCCTGGCCGCACCGCGCGCTGCGGCCCGACGAGGCCGGTCTGGCAGCGCTCCTCCTGGTCGCCGCCGCCCTGCCGCATGCCGCGCTGGCGACATTGAGCCGGCGTCGTCGAGCCCCCTAGGGCCTCTGCCTTGCGGGCCGGCCTCTGTTCCCGCAGAGTTGGCGAGTTGTGCGTTGGGGGGACTCGGCCGTCCAGAGCCGTGCCCACGGGAGGCATCGCGATGCATGTGGCGAACGTGATCGAGCACGGCGCTCAAGCGCCCAGGTCCGTACCGATGCCGTCCCCACCGAGCGATCGGGCGTCGGATCGGCCCTGGCTGGCCTCGTATCCGGCCGGTGTCCCGGCAGACATCGACGTGGCGAGCCTGGGAACGCTCGTCGATCTCTTCGAGACCAGCGTGGCCGCCTTCGCCGATCGCCCGGCGATGCTGTGTTTCGGCTCGACCATGACCTATGCCACCCTCGGGCAGCAGGCGCGGGACCTCGCGGCCTGGCTGCAGGGGCAGGGTCTGGCAAAGGGCGACCGCGTCGCGATCATGCTGCCGAACGTGCCGGCCTACGCGGTGGCGATCTTCGGCGTCCTCCTCGCCGGCGGCACGGTGGTCAACACCAATCCGCTCTACACGCCCCGCGAATTCGCCCAGCAGATCAACGATTCGGGCGCGCGGATCCTGATCGTCCTGGAAAACTTCGGTGCCACAGTCGCGGCAGCGCTGCCAGACGTGACACTCGAGCGGGTTGCCCTGGTCGGCCCCGGTGACGGACTCGGGCTCAAAGGTCAGGTGATCAACCTGGCGAGCCGCCACGTGCGCAAGGCGGTGCCGCCGTTCCAATTGCCGGACGGCCTGGCGATCCCGTTCACCGGCGTCCTGCGCCGGGGCCGCAGCCTGCCGCCGGCCTCGGCGCGGGTCGAGCCGGAGGATCTGGCGTTCCTGCAATACACCGGCGGCACGACCGGCATCGCCAAGGCCGCGATGCTCAGCCACCGCAACATCATGGCCAATGTCGAGCAGTCGCAGCTCTGGTTCAACTCGAAGGATCCGAGCATCCGGCGCTGCGCGGTGACGGCACTGCCGCTCTACCATATCTTCGCGCTGACCGCGTGCTTCTTCCAGTTCATGCGCAATGGCGGCGCGTGCCTGCTGATCCCGAACCCGCGCGACTGCGACGGCATGGTGAAGACGCTGAGCCGGACCCACTTCACCCACCTGATGGGCGTCAACACGCTGTTCAACGTGCTGATCAACCATCCGAAGATCGGCACGGTGGATTTCTCGCATCTCGACTTCGTGGTCGGTGGCGGCACGGCCGTGCAGCGGGCCGTGGCCGAGCGCTGGAAGGCACTGACCGGCAACACGATCATCGAGGGCTACGGCCTGTCGGAGACCTCACCGGTTGTGTGCGTCAACCCGCACGGGATGCGCGACTTCTCCGGCACGATCGGCTTCCCGCTTCCCTCCACCGAGGTCTCGATCCGCGATGTCGCCGGGCAGGTCGCGCCCGTCGGGCAGCCGGGGGAGATCTGCGTCCGCGGCCCGCAGGTGATGCGCGGCTACTGGAACCGCCCCGAGGAGACGGCCCGCGCGATGACCCCGGACGGGTTCTTCCGCACGGGCGACGTCGCGGTGATGCAGGCCGACGGCCAGTTCCGCATCGTCGACCGGATGAAGGACATGATCCTCGTCTCGGGATTCAACGTCTATCCGAACGAAGTCGAGGACGTCCTGGCCGCCCATCCGGCCGTGCTCGAATGCGCCGTGGTCGGCGCGCCGAGCGAGGAGACCGGCGAGATGGTCGTCGCCCACATCGTCCTGAAGGATCCGTCGGTCTCGACCGACGCCATCCGCGCCCACGCGCGCACGCAGCTCACCGGCTACAAGGTCCCCCGGCGGGTGGTCCTCCACGACACGCTGCCCAAGACCAATGTCGGCAAGGTGCTGCGCCGGATGCTGCGCGACGAGACGCCCCCGGCCTGATCACCGGATGCCGCCCTGCGTCGCGACGCCGCCCGCGCATCGCGTAACCGCGGCGCGCACGGCGCCGAAAGGTGAGGCTGCGGCGCTTGCGCCCCTGTCGGCCCGGGCCGATCTGTGGGTTGTGCGCACGGGACATCCAAGGAGGCGGCCATGTTGATCAAGCGCAAGCGCGGTTGGGAAATTCCCGAGCATCTGGTTACGCCGGAGGCCGTCTTCCTGAACCGGCGCACGCTGATCGGCGGTGCGGCCGGACTGGCGGCCGGATCGCTCCTGGGTGGCCGGGCTGTCCGCGCCGCCACGGGCGATCAGCCGCTCTACCCGGCGCCGCAGAACCCCGCCTACGCCCTCGACCGGCCGCTGACCCCGGAGCGTTTCAGCGCCGACTACAACAATTTCTACGAATTCGGCACGTCGAAGACCGTGCTGCCGGCCGCGAACGCGCTCAAGACCCAGCCCTGGACGCTGAAGATCGACGGGCTCGTGGAGAAGCCCTTCGAGATCGGCGTCGACGACCTGATCCGGAAGGTCGACCTCGAGGAGCGGCTCTACCGCCACCGTTGCGTCGAGGCGTGGTCTATGGCGGTTCCGTGGACGGGGTTCCCGCTCTCCAAGCTCGTGGCGCTGGCCAAGCCGACCTCGGGAGCGAAGTACATCCGCTTCGAGACCTTCATGGACAAGGCGATGGCGCCCGGTCAGCGCGCCTTCTTCTATCCCTGGCCCTACACGGAAGGCCTGACGCTCGCGGAGGCCGGGAACGACCTCGCCTTCATGGTCACCGGGATCTACGGCAAGCCGTTGCCCAACCAGTTCGGCGCGCCGATCCGCGTCGCCGTCCCGTGGAAGTACGGTTTCAAGTCGGCGAAGTCGCTGGTGAAGGTGTCGTTCACGGCCGACAGGCCGAAGACCTTCTGGGAAGGGCTGCAGGCGTCGGAATACGGTTTCTGGGCCAACGTGAATCCGGCCGTTCCGCATCCGCGCTGGAGCCAGGCATCCGAGCGCGTGCTCGGGACCGACCAGCGCGTGCCGACGCTGATCTACAACGGCTACGGCGAGCAGGTCGCCGGCCTCTACAAGGGGCTGGAGGGCGAGCGGCTGTTCGTGTGATGCGGCTTCCGTCCGAACGCGTCTGTCGCTGCGTTCCGCACGGTCATCACGAGTAAAGCGAAGGGGCCCAGGTCAGCGCGATGTCCGATTTCGTGGCGTCGCCTTGATCGCTTCGCGCCGCTCGCAAAGACGGCGGCGCTGACGTCACCCGCCGGACAGGGATGTGACCCGCGCGCAGCGCTCAGTAGGTCCAGCGCTGCGCCTTCGACACCAGGAAGTCGCGGAACGCCTGGACCCGGGCCACGGAGCGCATTTCCTCCGCATAGACCAGGTAGCTCTCGAGGCTCGGCATCTCGGTATCGCGCAGCACCTGAACAAGCTGCTGGTCGCCGTCGACCGCGTAATCCGGCAGGATCCCGATCCCCGCGCCCGCCTCCATGGCGCGCTGCAGGGCACCGATGTTGTTCACGGTGAGATGGACGTGGCGCCGCTCGCGCCCGTCGCGGCCGGCATCGGCCAGCCAGTGCGCGGCGAGGAGGTATGACGGCTCGTTGCCGCCGAACGACACGAGGCGATGGTCGTCGAGATCCTCGATGGTCTTCGGCTCGCCGAAGCGCTTGACGTAATCCTGGCTTGCGAACGCGTGGTAGTGGACGGTGAACAGCCGCCGCTGGATCAGATCCGGCTGGGCCGGACGCCGCATGCGGATGGCGACATCCGCCTCGCGCATGGCGAGATCGAGCTCCTCGTTGGTGAGGATCAGCTCGATCCGCACGTCCGGGTAGAGGTCGAGGAATTCGCCCACACGCTGCGACAGCCACGACGTCCCGAGTCCCACGGTCGTGGTCACCTTGAGGTCGCCCGTCGGCCGCTCGGAGGTCTCGACGAGGCGCGCCCGCGTGTTTTCCAGGCGGAGCTTCATGTCGCGCGCGGCGCGGAACAGAAGATCGCCCTGCTCGGTGAGGAGCAGGCCCCGCGCATGGCGGTGGAACAGCGGCGCCTTCAGCTCGCGCTCCAGCGCACTGATCTGCCGAGAGACGGCCGACTGGCTGAGCCCGATATCGTCGCCCGCCTTGGTGAAGCTGCCTGCCTCCGCGACGTTGAGGAAGATCCGGATCTTATCCCAATCCAAGGCAAGAACCCCTACCAGCGCAAGCTCGTCGCCCATGCCCGAGGGAGCCGGGCAAGCGGCGTACGAAGCGGATCACCGGGCGAACTGCGCGGTACCGATGGTTTAGAGGCACCCACGGCACCGCGCGGGTATGCAATTGCTGCATCCCGGCGCAGTCAGCACTCCTATGCGCATGGTGCATGATCCGGCGCAAGCACCCGGATCGGGAAGTTGTTGAAAGCGCCGCGTGCCAGCTCCGGTTGCAAGCTGGCCTTCGCATCTCACTCGGCCGCGGCAGCCTGGACCGGGCTCTCGCCGATCTCGAGATTGGCCAGGAACTTCTCGGCCTCGAGAGCGGCCATGCAACCCATGCCGGCGGCCGTGATCGCCTGCCGGTAGACGTCGTCCGTCACGTCGCCCGCCGCGAACACGCCCGGGATCTCGGTCTCTGCGGTGCCGGGCTTCACGGTCAGGTAGCCGCCATGTCGCATGGGCAGCTGCCCCTCGAAGATCGCGGTCGCCGGCTGGTGGCCGATCGCCACGAACACGCCGTCGGCCTTCACCTCGCTGATCTCCCCCGAGCGCGGATCCTTGAGCCGGACATGGGTCACGTTCGGCGCGGGCTTCTGCACGCCGCAGATCTCGGCGATCTCCCGGTGCCAGAGCACCTCGACGTTCGGATGCTTGAACAGGCGCTCCTGCAGGATCCGCTCGGCCCGGAAGCTGTCGCGGCGATGGACCACCGTCACCTTGCTGGCGATGTTGGCGAGGTAGAGCGCCTCCTCGACCGCGGTGTTGCCGCCGCCGACCACGATCACCTCCTTGCCGCGGAAGAAGAACCCGTCGCAGGTGGCGCAAGCGGAGACGCCACCGCCCTGGAAGGCCGCCTCGGAGGGAATGCCGAGCCACTTGGCCTGGGCGCCGGTGGCGATGATCAGGGCGTCGCAGGAATAGGTCTCGCCGGAATCGGCCTCCAGCTGGAACGGCCGCTGCTTGAGATCGACCTTCGTGATGTACTCGGAGACGATCCGGGTGCCGACATGCTCGGCCTGCAGGCGCATCTGCTCCATGAGCCACGGGCCCTGGATCGCCTCGGCGAAGCCCGGATAATTCTCGACATCCGTCGTGATCATCAGCTGGCCGCCCGGCTGGAAGCCGGAGATCAGCAGCGGCTCGACCATGGCGCGGGCGGCGTAGATCGCCGCCGTGTAGCCCGCGGGTCCCGAGCCGATGATCACGAGCTGGGCGTGGGTGTGGGCCATCTGTCTCGATCTCCTCAGGCTGGTCCGGCCGCCCGGCGCGCAGCATAGGCGTCCGCGAGCGCCTGCGCGATCACCGGCGTCGCGTCGATGGGCTTGTACGTCAGATCTGCCAACTGACCGGTGAACGGCCGCAGCGCTCCGGCGATCGCCAGCCCGGCGAACATCCGCCGATGCCGGATATAGGTGCGCGGCAAATCGAACAGCAGCACCGGTGCGCCGGTGGACACCGCCTCGCTGACCATGTTGGCCGAATCGGAGGTCACGACGATCGCCTCGGCCAGCGCCAGCATGGCCACGTAGGGGTTGTCGCCGGTGCCGTCCCAGAGGAAGCCTCCGGTCTCGGCGGCGAGCGCCTTGACGGCGTCCCGGAGCGGGTTCGGCGTCCGGCGGGAGATGGTCACCATCAGCCGGCAGCCCTGCGCGGCCAGCCCGCGGAGATCCTCCACGAGGCGGATCATATCGGTCTTGCGGTAGCTCAGGTGCCGGCTGTCGCCGCCGACCAGGACCGCGACGCGCGGTCCGTCGAGCCGGGCGAGCCGCGGGTCGGGCCGCGCCCGGGCCGCCTCCAGGCGCGCCGCGGTGACGAGGTGCGGCGCCGTCAGCGTCGTGAAGACGTTGGGACCGCGCAGATCGTCGTAATCCGGCACCCAGATGAAGTCGGCGCTGTCCGCGCCGGTCCGAGGATCCTTCAGGAAGGCCGTGAAGGTCCGACCGCCGGTGGCACGCCGCACCGCGCGCAGGTACGGGACCGACCGGCGCCCGGAGGCGATCAGGATGTCGGGGTAGGGGCCCGACAGGGCGCCGGCGCGGCGGCGCGGCCCCTCGCGCGGATCGATCGGCCCCCAGGGCGCCATCCAGCCGAACGGCCCGGATGCCGGCACCTGCCGGAGCTCGAAGGCAAGGCCCAGGGTCTCGGCGATGCCGACGCACTGGTTCTCGTCGCCGGCCTTGCCGTCCGTGACGATCCAGGCGCGGGCGCGGGCGAGTTCGGGCAGGCGCTCACGCCGCGAGTCCGGACTGCTGACCGGCGCGGTCTGCGCCTCCGACACGTCGATGCTTGCCATGCGCCTCACCGGATACGCCCCACACCACCGACCGGGGCCGGCGGCCGTCTTCTAGTCCCGAGGCAGGTCGCGGGCGAGCCATTGGGCGTAGATGTCGGCGATGGCGGCGAGCCGGCGTGGCTCGAATTGCGGATCGTACCACGCACCGCCGTAGCTCGACGGCGTCGCGGTCATCTGCGGGTAGCGCCCGAGCACCTGCCCCTTGGGCCCGACGAGCAGTGCCTCGCCCTCCATGTAGTCGGTCTGGAAGTTGCCGCCGAAACCCCGCTGGGCGCCGGCGCCGGCAAAGGGCCGCAGCGACAGGCTCGTCACCACGACCACGAGGCGCGGCCCGCGACCGCCGATCCGGCCAGAGAAATTCTTCCGCAGGGCGGCGGTCAGGTCATCGGCCAGCGCCTCGGCCTGCAGACCCGCCCCCTTGTCGCGGAGCGGCCGCACGTCGACCCGGACGTCGGAGAAGACCGATGTCGCGGGAAAATCGCTCGCCGCCGCGGATCCCGCGACGGCACCGAGGAGTAGGCCGGCGAGCCGGCTCCAGGAACGCGGCGGCATGGCTCAGGCGCCGTACTGGACGGCGACGACCTCGTAGGACTTGCCGCCGCCCGGCGTCGTGACCTCGACCGTGTCGCCGACGCCCTTGCCGATCAGCGCGCGGGCGATCGGCGAGGTGATCGAGACGCGGCCGGACCGCACGTCGGCCTCCGGCTCGCCGACGATCTGGTAGGTCTTCTCCTCGTCCGTGTCCTCGTCCACGAGCTTCACGGTGGCGCCGAACTTGATCTTGTCGCCCGAGAGCTTGGTGACATCGATCACTTCGGCCCGCGCGATCATGCTCTCCAGTTCCATGACGCGGCCCTCGTTGTGCGACTGCGCCTCCTTGGCGGCGTGATACTCGGCGTTTTCCGACAGATCGCCCAGGGCGCGCGCTTCCGCGATCGCCTGGATGATGCGCTGGCGCTCCACCTGCTGACGGTGCTTCAGCTCCTCTTCGAGGGCTGCGAGCCCGCGCACCGTGATCGGAACCTTGTCTATCGCCATCGTCTCGCGCCACAATGAAGAGGCCCGGCCGAGAGTGTAGCACTCCCTCCGGGCCACGAAATGAAGTCAGCGGAACCCTGAGGTTCAGGCCGCGAAGTATTCCTGCAACGCACGAACCTTGAGATCGCCTTCTAGATAGGCCTTGATCCCCTCGGCCGCGGCCATCGCGCCGGCTAGAGTGGTGTAATACGGCACCTTATGCAAGAGGGCCGCGCGGCGGAGCGACCGCGAGTCCGACAGGGCGCCGGCTCCTTCCGTCGTGTTCAGGACGAGGTGGATTCCGCCGTTCTTGATGGCGTCGACCACGTGCGGCCGGCCTTCAAGCACCTTGTTGATCCGCTCGGTCGGGACGCCGTTCTCGACGAGATAGCGCTGCGTGCCGCCGGTTGCCACGATGCTGAAGCCGAGATCGGACAACAGCTTCATGGTCGGCAGGATGCGGGCTTTGTCGGCGTCCCGCACCGAGACGAACACGGAGCCGGCCTTCGGTACCTGGGTGCCGGAGCCGAGCTGGCTCTTGGCGAAGGCGACGCCGAAGCTGGCATCGAGCCCGATGACCTCGCCGGTGGAGCGCATCTCCGGCCCGAGGAGCACGTCGACCCCCGGGAAACGCGCGAAGGGGAACACGGCCTCCTTCACGGCGATATGCGGCAGGGTCTTCCGCTTGAGCCCGAAGCTCGCCAGCGGCTCGCCGGCCATGATCCGCGACGCGATCTTGGCGATCGGCTCACCGATCACCTTGGCGACGAACGGCACCGTGCGCGAGGCGCGGGGGTTCACCTCCAGCACGTAGATCGTGCCGTCCTTGATGGCGTACTGGACGTTCATCAGGCCGACGACGTTCAGCGCCAGCGCCATCGCTTTCGTCTGCCTCTCCAGTTCGTCCATGGTCTCGGGCGAAAGCGAGCGCGGCGGCAGCGAGCAGGCCGAATCGCCGGAATGGATGCCGGCCTCCTCGATGTGCTCCATGATGCCGGCGACGAACACGTCCTTGCCGTCGCAGACCGCATCGACGTCGACCTCGACCGCATCCGACAGGTAGCGGTCGAACAGCAGCGGGTTCTTGCCCAGCACCGTGTTGATCTGGCCGGTCTTGTCGTTCGGGTAGCGGGCCTTGACCTCGGAGGGGATCAGGCTCGGCAGCGTGTCGAGGAGGTAGTCGGCGAACTGCGTCTCGTCGCGGATGATCGCCATGGCGCGGCCGCCGAGCACGTAGCTCGGGCGGACCACGAAGGGCAGGCCGAGATCGGCCGCGACCAGCCGGCTCTGCTCCACCGAGTAGGCGATGCCGTTCTTCGGCTGCTTCATCGCGAGCTTGTCGAGGAGCCGCTTGAACTGGTCGCGGTCCTCGGCGAGGTCGATCGCGTCGGGCGAGGTGCCGAGGATCGGCACGCCGGCGGATTCCAGCGCCCGGGCGAGCTTCAGCGGGGTCTGGCCGCCGAACTGCACGATCACCCCGTGGAGGGTGCCGGCCTGCCGCTCGGTCTCGATGATCTCCAGCACGTCCTCGGCGGTCAGCGGCTCGAAATAGAGCCGGTCCGAGGTGTCGTAGTCGGTCGAGACCGTCTCCGGGTTGCAGTTGACCATGATGGTCTCGTAGCCCGCGTCCGAAAGCGCGTAGCAGGCGTGGCAGCAGCAATAATCGAACTCGATGCCCTGGCCGATCCGGTTCGGGCCGCCGCCGAGGATCACGACCTTGTTGCGGTCCGAGGGCTGCGCCTCGTCGACCACCGCGCCCGCGAACGGCGCCACGTAGGTCGAGTACATGTAGGCGGTCGGCGACTTGAACTCGGCCGCGCAGGTGTCGATCCGCTTGTAGACCGGTCGCACGGCGAGCGCCCGCCGGGCCGCGCTGACGGCGGCCTCGTCGGTCTTGGCCAGCACCGCGAGGCGGGCATCAGAGAACCCGGCCGCCTTGAGCTGGCGGAAGGCGCCAGGCGTCGTCGGCAGGCCGTGGGCCTTCACCCGGTTCTCCAGGTCGATGATCGCCTGGAGCTGCTCCAGGAACCACGGGTCGATCTTGCAGGACGCGTAGACCTGCTCGTGGCTGACGCCCAGCCGCAGGGCCTGCGCGACCTTGAGCAGCCGGTCCGGGGTCGGGGTGCCGATGGCGGCCTTGATGGCGTTGTGGTCGTCGCCCTTGCCGAGCCCCTCGATCTCGATGTCGTCGAGGCCGGTCAGGCCGGTCTCAAGCGAGCGGAGGGCCTTCTGGAGCGATTCCGCGAAGCAGCGGCCGATCGCCATGGCCTCGCCGACCGACTTCATGGCGGTGGTCAGCGTCGGCTCGGCGCCCGGAAATTTCTCGAACGCGAAGCGCGGGATCTTGGTGACGACGTAGTCGATCGTCGGCTCGAACGAGGCCGGGGTCGCGCCGCCGGTGATGTCGTTGGCGATCTCGTCCAGCGTGTAGCCGACCGCGAGCTTGGCCGCGACCTTGGCGATCGGGAAGCCGGTCGCCTTCGAGGCCAGCGCCGAGGAGCGCGAGACGCGCGGGTTCATCTCGATCACGATCATGCGCCCGTTCTCGGGGTTGATCGCGAACTGGACGTTCGAGCCGCCGGTCTCGACGCCGATCTCGCGGAGCACCGCCAGCGATGCGTCGCGCATCACCTGGTATTCCTTGTCGGTCAGCGTCAGCGCCGGGGCGACGGTGATCGAATCGCCCGTGTGGACGCCCATCGGGTCGATATTCTCGATGGAGCAGACGATGATGCAGTTGTCGTTCCTGTCGCGGACGACCTCCATCTCGTACTCTTTCCAGCCGAGCACGCTCTCCTCGATCAGCACCTCGTTGGTCGGCGAGGCGTCGATGCCGCGCTCGACGATGTCGAGGAATTCTTCCCGGTTGTACGCAATGCCACCGCCCGTGCCGCCCATGGTGAAGGACGGGCGGATGATCGCCGGCAGGCCGACCTCGGCCAAGGCCATCAGGGCCTGCCCGATGGCGTGCTCGCCGTAGCGCTTGCGCCGATCGCTTTCGCCCGCCATCCAGCCCTTCTCGAAGGCTTTCAGCGCGGCTTGGCGCGCCTCTGGATCCGCGTTGGCGGATTCGATTCGGGCGACCTCGGCGAGGTATTTCTCGCGATCTGCCTTCTTGGCGGCGGAGGCGTTGGCGAGCGCCGATTTCGGGGTGTCGAGCCCGATCTTGGTCATGGCGTCGCGGAACAGGCTCCGGTCCTCGGCCTTGTCGATGGCCTCGGCGGTGGCTCCGATCATCTGCACGCCGTACTTGGCGAGCACGCCCATCTTCTGGAGCGAGAGGGCGCAGTTCAGCGCCGTCTGGCCGCCCATGGTCGGGAGGATCGCGTCGGGGCGCTCCTTCTCGATGATCTTGGCGACGATCTCCGGGGTGATCGGCTCGACATAGGTCGCGTCCGCCATGTCCGGATCGGTCATGATCGTCGCGGGATTCGAATTGACCAGGACGATCCGGTAGCCCTCCTCGCGGAGCGCCTTGCAGGCCTGGGTGCCGGAATAGTCGAATTCGCAGGCCTGTCCGATGATGATCGGACCCGCACCGATGATCAGGATCGAGGAGATGTCGGTGCGCTTGGGCATCGGAGGCCTTGTCAGGCCAAGCGCGCCCGATCGGGCACGGCTCGTTTCAGCCCTGCTCCCGGACGCGCGTGGCGGGATTGTCGTTGAGCCCCGCGTTTACACGGGCCACGGGCGCATTGGAAGGCCGGTGCAACCGCGAAGCCGGGCTACGCGCCCGGCGCATGGCACTTGTGAGAAACCGGCTCAGAATCCGGCGTGAAGTGCGGCCAGCGCACGGTCGATCGACAGGTAGAACATCCCGAAGGCAACCACGGCAGCGGCCGCGAACTCGACGGCGACGTTGGAGAGCGTCTGCGCGCGGCGCAGCGCCTCGCGGCCGAAATAGACGGAGACCCAGGCGAGGGCGAGAACCGCCGGCATGGCAAACAGGTAGGAGACCGTACTCTCGACGCGGTCGAGGCCGCCCGTCGGATCGATCAGGGCCCGGATGTTGCGCACCCAGGGGGCGTAGAAGGCGGCGTAGAGGGCGGTCAGCCAGGACAGGCCCACGGCGACCCCGAGATGGAAGGTGAAGCTGCGGTGCAGGCGAGAGAAGTCGTCGCGCGCCTCGTCGATGGTCATCCGGCATTCCCCTGCGACGGGCCCCCGCCGGCGGGCGCGGATGCGCCGCCGTTCACAGGCCGTCGTAGGGGCATTTAAGCCGTCCGATCTGGCGGATTTTATGGCCTCGGCGCGGCCCGATTGGGGTCCGGTCTCAGGCGCCCTTCGCGGTCTCCGGCTCGCCGGAGCGCATCAGCGTCACGAACCGCTCGAACAGATAGTGGCTGTCGCGCGGGCCCGGCGACGCTTCCGGATGGTGCTGCACCGAGAAGGCGGGGCGGTCCGTCAGAGTCAGGCCGCAATTCGAGCCGTCGAACAGGGACACGTGCGTCTCAATGGCCGAATCCGGCAGGCTGTTCGGATCGACCGCGAAGCCGTGGTTCATCGAGACGATCTCGACCTTGCCGGTCGTCTTATCCTTCACCGGGTGATTCGCGCCGTGATGCCCCTGGCCCATCTTCACGGTCCGGCCGCCGAGGGCGAGGCCCATGAGCTGATGGCCGAGGCAGATGCCGAAGGTCGGCACCTTCTCATCCAGCAGCCTGCGGATCACCGGGACCGCGTAGGCGCCGGTGGCCGCCGGGTCTCCTGGGCCGTTCGACAGGAACACCCCGTCCGGCTTCATCGCCAGGATCTCGTCGGCCGTCGTGGTGGCGGGGACCACGGTGACGTCGCAGCCGGCCTGGGCGAGCAGCCGCAGGATGTTGCGCTTCACCCCGTAATCGATGGCGACGACCTTCAGGCCCTCGCCGGGCGCGCGCTGGCCGTAGCCGTTGCCCAGCGCCCAGACGGTCTCCGACCATTCCGACGGCGCCCTGCTGGTCACCGGGGGCACGAGGTCCAGGCCCTCCATGGGCGCGAGGGCCGCGGCGCGGGCCTTCAGGGCCGCGCGGTCGAACTGGCCCTGGGGATCATTGGCGATCACCGCGTTCGGCATGCCCTCGTCACGGATGCGGGCCGTGAGCGCCCGGGTGTCGACGCCGGTGATTCCGACGATGCCGCGGGCCTTGAGCCAGCCGTCGAGGTGGGAGGACGAGCGCCAGCTCGACGGCTTCGTCACCGCCGAGGCGATCACCGTGCCGCGGACGCCCGAGGCGGGCGCCGCATCCAGGCTTTCCAGATCCTCGTCGTTGGTGCCGACATTGCCGATATGCGGGAATGTGAAGGTGACGATCTGCCCGGCATAGGACGGGTCGGTCAGGATCTCTTGGTAGCCGGTCATCGCCGTGTTGAAGCAGACCTCGCCGTCGGCGATTCCGGTCTGTCCGATGCCGAAGCCCTCCAGGATGGTGCCGTCGGCGAGCACCAGCAGGGCCGTCGCCACGGGTTCGGCCCAGGGCTCGGGAGCCCGAGCCTCGGGGGCATGCGCGGCGGCGTCTTGCAGCATGGGTCGAGTCTCGCTTATGTCCGGCCAAAGGCGGGCGCCGGGTTGCGGCGCTCTCGGCTTGCGGCACGATCGTGTGCGGCGCTCTTAGCGAGCGGCCCGCGATGGGGTCAATGTGGCCTCGCTTCCCGCAGGGCTCAACACCCGCAAATCGCAGGCCAGCCCTTCGTTTCGACCTTTGGAAGGTTCACCCCAATGCTGCGCGCGCGCTTCACCACCGAGATGAAGGAGGCCATGAAGGCCGGCGACAAGGACAGGCTCGCCACCGTCCGGATGATCCAGGCCGCCCTCAAGGACCGGGACATCGAGGCCCGCGGCAACGGCAAGGAGCCGATCTCCGACGACGAGATCCTGTCGCTGCTCCAGAAGATGATCAAGCAGCGCACGGAATCGGCTGCCGTCTACGAGCAGGGCGGCCGCCCGGAACTCGCCGCCACCGAGCGCGCCGAGATCGCGATCGTCGAGAGCTTCCTGCCGAAGCAGATGGACGAGGCCGAGACGCAGGCGGCGATCGACGCGGCGATCGCGGAGACCGGCGCGGCGGGGCCGAAGGACATGGGCAAGGTGATCGCCGCCCTGAAGGGCCAGTTCGCGGGCCGGATGGATTTCGGCAAGGCGAGCGGCTTGGTGAAGGCGGCCTTGGCCGTGAAGGGCTGAAGCGCGCTCAACCCTCGCGGGCCGTTCGCGCCCTGACGTAGCTGCGCAGGACCGCGTTGATCGGGCTCTGATAGCCGGCGCCCTGATGCTTGAAATAACCAAGCACATCGGCATCCAGGCGGATCGAGACTGGGACCTTGCGGGGCGTCACGGTCACCTCGGCCCGCGACCAGTCGATATCGAGGGGCGCGGCATCCGGATCCCGGGCGACCGCGTCTGCCATCTCCGCATCGCTCAACGCGGCGATCCGGTCGAAACCAGTCGCGCCGGGGCAGCGCTCAGGCTGCAATAGGCGCCGTGTCGGCTTGCCTCGCATTGCGTCTCGCAGCCCTCGCGGAGATCATCCGGATGATGCCGGCTCGATCGGTCCAGACCAAAGCGATCACGCACCGATCCATCTTGCCGAGGCTGGCCTTCCGGACCTCGTCGTTCCTGACCGATTCGACACTCAGGTGCGGATGATCGAACAGGCCGATCGCGTCGCGAATATCGATGCCGTGCGTCTGAAGCTTGAGCACCCGTTTGCGCTCATCCCATTCGAAGCCGGCCCTCGGCATCCCATAGCCTGGGATCGACGCTGCGTCGCTACGAACGTCTATTCGTCCTCGCCTCCAAGGGTCCAAAAGGCACCGACCGATATGGTCCGGACACGCCGCGAAGCGGCCGTTCTCCACGCTATCCCCTGTCCGTCGCAAATCCGGCCGGGATGCGGGACTCCACCCCCTTAGCCACGCTAGACTGTACGGCCGAGCCAACCCCGTCGCAGGTCCCGTGCGCTATCCGCCGCATATTCTCGAGGAGATTCGCGCCCGGCTGCCGGCCTCGTCGGTGGTGGGGCGGCGCGTACAGCTCAAGAAGGCCGGTCGCGAGTGGCGCGGCCTGTCGCCGTTCAACGCCGAGAAGACGCCGTCCTTCTACGTGAACGACCAGAAGCAGTTCTATCACTGCTTCTCCTCCTCCAAGCACGGCGACATCTTCACCTTCCTAATGGAGACGGAAGGGCTGAGCTTCCCCGAGGCCGTCGAGCGGCTGGCAGGGGAAGCCGGTGTGAGCCTACCCGCACAGACCGAGGACCACCGGGAATCCGAGACCAAACGCGCCGGGGCCATCGAGGTGATGGAGATGGCGGCGCGATGGTTCGAGGACCGGCTACAATCCGGGCAGGGCAGCGAGGCGCGCGCCTACCTCGAACGCCGTGCCCTCGGCCGCGAGATCCAACAGCGCTTCCGCCTCGGCTACGCGCCAAGCGAGCGCTACGCCCTGCGCGATCATCTGGCTGGTAAGGGCGTCGACAAGGCGCTGATGGTCGAGCTCGGCCTGCTCGCCGCGGGGGAGGGCGTCTCGGTCCCGTACGATTATTTTCGCGACCGGGTGATGTTTCCGATCACCGACACCCGCGGCCGGGTCGTGGCCTTCGGTGGCCGGGCGCTCGCCAAGGAGGTGCGCGCCAAATACCTGAACTCGCCCGAGACGCCGCTCTTCCACAAGGGCCGCACGCTCTACAACCTCCAGGGAGCCCGCAAGGCCGCGCACGAGCGGAGCTCGATCATCGCGGTCGAGGGCTATGTCGACGTCATCGCCATGACGCTCGCCAATCATCCCGAGACGGTCGCGCCCCTCGGTACCGCGCTGACGGAAGACCAGCTCGGGCTGCTCTGGCGGCACGCCGACGAGCCGATCCTCTGCTTCGACGGCGACAAGGCCGGACAGCGCGCGGCCTTCCGGGCGCTGGACCTCGCGCTGCCGCTCCTCGAGCCCGGCCGGTCGCTTCGGATCGCGCTGTTGCCGGGCGGCCAGGATCCCGACGACCTGCTGCGCTCGGGCGGCCCCGGGGCGATCGATCAGGTGCTGACGGCCGCTCTGCCCCTCTCGGAACTGCTGTGGCGTCGCGCCCTGGAGGCCGGGCCGATCGACACGCCCGAGCGACGCGCCGGTCTGACCCAGACGCTGCGCACCACCGTGGCTTCGATCCGCGACGAGACGGTGCGTCGCTACTACCGCGACGACATCGAGGAACGCCTGCGCGGGCTGTCGCCCCGCGGCGCCCGCGCAAGCGGGCCGGGGCCCCGCGGCCGACCGCGCTTCGTCCGGCCCGGCGAACCGGTCTCGCCGCGCATCACCGGCAGCCCGAGCCCTTCGATGACCGCCTCTGCCGGGTTCACCGGCGCCGCGTCGGTGCGCGAGGCGGTGATCGTCGGCAGCCTGCTGGCCCATCCCGAGATGATCGCCGAGTTCGGTGAGGAGATCGGCGATCTCGACTTCGAGGATCCGGATGCGCGGGGATTACTGTCGGTCCTGCTGGCCTGTGCGGCCGAGGACGAGCGGACTGCCCCCGAAGTGTTGCAGAACCGCATCAACCGCGCCGGACTTGCAGTCGCGGCCGACAGGATCCTTGCCCTGGCGCGCTCGCGGGACCGCGCGACCCTGGCCCCGCATGCCGACCCCGCACTCCGCGCAGACGCGCTCAGACAGGCGATGATCTTGCACCGGCAGGCAGGAGCGCTACATAGCGAACTTCGCGAAGCACGGCAGGCGTTTGAGAACGATCCGACCGATGCCGGATGGGCATGGCTCTGCGAAGTGAAGGCGAGGCTGGAGACCGTCATCGCTGCCGAGGCTGAAGCCGACGTCCCGGGGTCGAGCGACTCGACGGCCGCGTGATCGCTGTGCAATGGCGGTGGTGGCGGGCGAAATCCTGCCATAGTTAACAATCGGTCAAGCCTCGGGCTTGCATACGGAAACCGACGACTCAAGGCGACTGGAGCGATCCGGCGCCGTTCTCATATAGCGGCGCCGCCGGCGTGGGATGGCCTCACTCGGGCCTCCGCGGCGCGCCGCACGCGAAACAATAGGCTGATCATGGCGACGAAGGCAACGGAACGGGACGAGACGGACGCTGCCCCCGAGCAGCAGACCGACGGGCCGCTCCTCGACCTGACGGATGCTTCGGTCAAGCGGATGGTCAAGCTCGCCAAGAAGCGCGGCTACGTGACCTATGAAGAGGTCAACGAGGTTCTGCCCGAGGGTCAGTCCGATCCGGACCAGCTCGAAGACGTGCTGTCGCAGCTCTCCGAGATGGGCATCAACGTCGTCGAAGCCGAGGAGACCGATGAGGCGGCCGGCGAGAAGGCCGCTGAGGGCGAGGAAGAGGAGGCCGAGGGCGGCGAGGTCGCGGAGGTCGCGCCGGCGCGCGCGGTCACCGTCGCGACCACCACCAAGGAGCCGACCGACCGCACCGACGATCCGGTGCGCATGTACCTCCGCGAGATGGGCTCGGTGGAGCTCCTGTCCCGCGAGGGCGAGATCGCCATCGCCAAGCGCATCGAGGCCGGCCGAGAGGCGATGATCGCGGGCCTCTGCGAGAGCCCGCTGACCTTCCAGGCGATCATCATCTGGCGCGACGAGCTCGTGGAGGGCAAGGTCCTCCTGCGCGACATCATCGATCTCGAGGCGACCTACGCGGGGCCGGACGGCAAGAACGCGCCGCAGATCGCCGAGGGCGAGGAATCCGAGGACGGCGAGCCGCCGGCGCCGCCCGAGGGCGGCGATGACGAGGACGACCTCGAGAACAACGTCTCGCTCGCCGCCATGGAAGCCGAGATCAAGCCGCGGGTCCTTGAGACCTTCGACGCGATCGCCGCCAATTACCGCAAGCTGCGCAAGTCGCAGACCGAGGGCACGGAGCGGAAGGCCGCGGGTGAGAAGAACACCCCGGCGCAGGACCAGAAGCAGATCGAGCTGAAGGACACCGTCGTCGCCGACGTGAAGTCGCTGTCGCTCAACAACAACCGCATCGAGGCGCTGGTCGGCCAGCTCTACTCGATCAACAAGCAGCTGATCGGCCACGAGGGCCGGCTCATGCGCTACGCCGAGAGCCACGGCGTGGCCCGCGACGAATTCCTCCGGCACTACCAGGGCTACGAGCTCGATCCGAACTGGATGGAGCGCGTCGGCACGCTTGGCGGCAAGGGCTGGAAGAACCTGGTCGAGCGCGGCTCGAAGCAGGTCGGGGAGTTGCGCGCGCAGATCCTCGATCTCGCCTCCGAGACGGGCCTCGAGATCGGCGAGTACCGCCGCATCGTCAACATGGTCCAGAAGGGCGAGCGCGAGGCCCGTCAGGCCAAGAAGGAGATGATCGAGGCGAACCTGCGCCTCGTGATCTCGATCGCCAAGAAGTACACGAACCGCGGCCTGCAGTTCCTAGACCTGATCCAGGAGGGCAACATCGGCCTGATGAAGGCCGTGGACAAGTTCGAGTACCGGCGCGGCTACAAGTTCTCGACCTACGCGACGTGGTGGATCCGGCAGGCGATCACCCGCTCGATCGCCGACCAGGCCCGGACCATCCGCATCCCGGTGCACATGATCGAGACGATCAACAAGATCGTCCGGACCTCGCGCCAGATGCTCCACGAGATCGGCCGCGAGCCGACCCCGGAGGAGCTGGCCGAGAAATTGGCCATGCCGCTGGAGAAGGTCCGGAAGGTCCTGAAGATCGCCAAGGAGCCGATCTCCCTCGAGACGCCGATCGGCGACGAGGAGGACAGCCACCTCGGCGACTTCATCGAGGACAAGAACGTCGTCCTGCCGATCGACGCGGCGATCCAGTCGAACCTGCGCGAGACCACCACGCGCGTGCTCGCCTCGCTCACGCCCCGCGAAGAGCGCGTCCTGCGGATGCGCTTCGGCATCGGCATGAACACCGACCACACCCTCGAGGAGGTCGGCCAGCAATTCTCGGTGACCCGCGAGCGCATTCGTCAGATCGAGGCGAAGGCGCTGCGCAAGCTGAAGCACCCGTCGCGCAGCCGGAAGCTCCGGAGCTTCCTGGACAACTGAGCCTCGCCGCGGCTTCGGCCGCGGTGCTTTCTCCGCTTACCGCGTTGCCACGGCGCTGCGCGGCATCCAATCTGGCGCCATGCTCGAACGCCGCCCGCCAACGCCCGGATCGCCGACGGCCTTCGCGGATGGCTCGGAGGCCGACGACGTGCCCTTCGGCGCGCTCCAGCCCTCTGTCGGCATCCGTGACTGGCTGCTCGGCGAGGGCGCGCGGATGCCCAACGCCGAGGAGATGCTCGCCGGCTTGGCCGAGCGGCTGATCGCCGTCGGCGTTCCGGTGGACCGGGCCTCCACGGCGATCGACACCCTGCACTCGGAATATGCCGGTGTCGGCCGGATCTGGACCCGGGACGGCGGCACCACGGTCCGGCTGTTCCCGCACGGCGCGCGCTCGACCGATGCCTATCTCAACAGTCCGTTCCACACCGTCCACGAGACCGGGAAGTGGCTGATCCTCGACCTCTCCGAGACGCCGGACGACGCCTACGCGATCATCCCGGACCTGAAGGCCGGCGGCTACACCCACTACGTCGTGGCGCCGCTGTTCTTCACCAACGGCACCCGGAACGGCATCACCTTCGCCACCCGCGCGCCGGAGGGCTTCGGCGCGGATGACATCGCGATCCTGCGCTTCGTGATGCCGGCGCTCGCCGCCGTGGTGGAGATGCGCGTCCTGAACAAGCAGCTGGACCACGTCCTGCGGCTCTACGTGGGCGACGAGCCGCACCGCGCGATTCTGGCGGGGGACATCCGACGGGGTCAGGTCACGCGGATCCGCTCGGCGATCCTCTTCGCCGACATGCGCGACTACACCCGAACCACGGCTGACATGACTCCCGAGGAGGCGGTCGGCCTGCTCAACGTGTTCTTCGACTGCCTCGTGCCGCCGATCGAGCGGGAGGGCGGCGAGGTGCTGAAGTATCTCGGAGACGGCCTGCTGGCGATCTTCCGCGAGTCCGGCGACGATCTCGGCGGCGCCGCCAAGGGCGCGCTCACGGCCGCCCAGCACGCCCTCGCGGCCCTCGACGAGGCCAACGCCCTGCACCAGTTCCCGGTCCCGGTGGCCGCCGGCATTGCGCTCCATCACGGCGAGGCGGCCTACGGCAATGTCGGCTCGGGCTCGCGGCTCGACTTCACGGTGATCGGTCGCGACGTGAACCTCGCAAGCCGCCTCGCGCAGCTGAACCGCATCCTCGGCGAGCCGCTGCTGATGTCGAAGCCGTTTGTCGATTTCCTTTGGGGCGATCCGATCCCTCTCGGTGAGCACCAGCTGAACGGCTTCGCGGAGCCCATGGCGGTGTTCCGCCCGAAGTTCCTGCGCCCGCGCAAGCCAAGCTGACGGCCGCGACGCGCCGAGTGGATCGTGCGGGCGAACCGCCCTCTTGAGCGGGCGAAAGGGGCAGCGCCTCCGGGAATCGGCGCGATCTGTACCCGCGTGCGGCGCAGGGTTCCCCGGTCTTCAGAATTGCCAGGCCGGGACGAATTCCGAACGATAGGTTGTCGGCTGGCAACCCCAGGCCGGATCGATCATTCCGGCGAGGGCTTGACGCGCCAGCGCGCTTGTTCGGGAAAGGACATCCCCGGGAACATCCAACTGTTCCAGGATGTCGAGACAGGCAGACAAACAGGCGCGCAGTTGGCCCACGTGAAAGGCGTTGGCGGCGAACTCTTCTCGCAGCCCGTAGCTGTACACCCACGGATGCAGAGAGATCCCTGCCGCCGGCAGTGTCAGGGCGAGCCCCGCTTCGGCGTAACGAAATCCGGCGGCGAACGTCCTTCTCCGCCTGCAAAAGCGGCTGGCGCCGAGCCGCGCCTCCGCCCGCGCCGGACAGATCGGGATCATCCGATCGTACAGAGCCAGTACCGCATCTTCGGGCTCGTCCAATGCCTCCATGAGGTCAGCAGCACAGAGCAAGCCGATGTAGATCTCTTCGTTCCAATATCCCAAATCTGCGCGCTTCAGATAGTATTCTAAAGCTTTCCGAGGCTCGCCGCCGTCTCGGTACGAGTTCGCCAAATAGAAGGTGTACCGAGCGACCATGAAAGGATCGGCCTCGACGGCCAGGGCGCCTTCCAGCACGGCGATGTCTCGCGATTCGGTCCTGACGTCGCGGTGACGTGCCCCATCGTTTCCGCGACGCATTGCGAGCGGCAGGGTCGGCAGACTCGGATGTCCGGGACATTCCAGAAATTCGTGCAGAACGCCGCGGTAACGCCAATCCATCCGGTTGTCGACGAGTTGTGTCCGCCAGTATCGGGTGGGTCCGTCGACGATCTCGAGCATGTATCCGGGCTCAGAAAGCCGGGGCATCACAAACCGCTCCGGATCAATCAACGCGTCATCGGCGTCGATGATCAGCGAATAATCGGCATGCGGACGCGCGAGCGCCAAGGCCTCGGTCCGGTTGAGGGCGAAATCAACCCAGGGCCGCTCCACGAGAGCACCGGGCAGATCGACCAACGCTGCACGGATGACATCCTGGGTGCCATCGGTCGATCCGGTGTCAACGATGACCCAGTGATCGATAAGCGGCCGAACGGAATCTAAGCATCGGTGGATGACATGAGCTTCGTTCCGCACAATCATTGACAGGCAAATCGTCTGACCAAAATTATTCATATCACATCCCGGCCGATCACTTTAAAATTGCGAGGACATAGACGACGAAAGCCGCCGGCTTCACCGCGATCGTGAGAGGAGGCAACGCTGAGACGCTGGAATCGCACGGAAAGACGCGGACCGGATCGACCTAAACTTGCGGGGAGCCTTCGGGACTGTCCGCGGATGCGGCGGAACCGCGTCGACACCGCTTCGTGTGCTCAACCTTGCCAAACAGGCGTGAATTCCGACCTGTAGGCAGAGTGCTGCAACCCCCAGACCGGGTCGAGCATCGTAGCGAGCGCCTGTCGAGACAGCGTGCAGACGCGCGAGCGGACTTCCTCCGGAACGTCCGATCGCTCGAACATATCCAGGCACACGGACAGGCAGACCCGAAATTGTCCTGTGTGATAAGCGTGAAACGCTAATTCATCTCGCAATCCATAAGTATACACCCACGGATTCAAGGCCAGCCCTTCGCTGGGCATTGGCAGCGGCACGCCGGCCTCGGCGTAGCGGTACCCGGCGGCGAAGTTGCCCGAGATCCTGCAATACCGACTGGCGGCGTGGCGCGCCTCTGCTCGCGCCGGACAGACGGAGATTGCACGATCATAGACCGCCAAGATCTCAACCGCGGGCCTGCCCAGGGTTTCCAAGATAAGCCCGGCATTGAGAAGGCTAAGGTAAACCTCTTCTTCCCAATAACCGAGATCAGCACGCTTCAAATAATACGCGAGAGCCTTGGCGACATCGCCCACGTCGCGATAGGATCTCGCCAGATAAAACGTGTAACGTGCGACCATGAACGGGTCGGTCTCGATGGAAAGAGCCTTCTCCATTGTGGTGAGATCGCGATATTCAGACATTTCATCGCGGTGACGCGCACCGTCATCGCCCCGGCGCATCGATACCGGCAGCATCGGCGTGGATGGATTGCCCGCGCATTCCAAAAATTCGTGCACCACACCCCGATAATGCCAATCGAAGCGATTGCTCACCATCTGTATTCGAAAATATTCAGTCTTACCATCAAGAATGGTAAACATGTATCCGGCATCAGCGAGCTTCGGCAAAACGAAGCCTTCGGGAACGATCAGCTCGTCGTCGGCATCGATGATCAGCGTGTAGTCGGCGTGCGGGCGCGCGAGTTTGAGCGCCTCGGTCCGATTGAACGCGAAGTCGACCCACGGTTGCTCGACGAGCCGGCCGGGACGATCGGCCATCGCCGCCCGGATGACGTCCTGCGTCCCGTCCGTCGATCCGGTATCAACAACGATCCAGTAGTCGATGAACGACCGAACCGAATCGAGACAGCGTCGTATGACGTGCGCTTCATTCTTGACGATCATCGACAAACAGACGGTCTGACCGAAAGCGTTCATGGCAATCATATTCGAGATTATGTTTGCGGCCGACAAGACGGCGTGTCCGTTCGTAACATCGAAACAGGCCACAACAAAGCGTCTCGGCGGGTTTCGGAAGCAGGATTTCAGCTTATTTCGACTCAGAATAGAGAGCTATGTTCCATTTTTTGCTCTCATTGCCGAGAGATGTGGTGATGAAGACGGAAAATTAATTCTTCTATAGGGATCTATATTGATCGAAAGGTTGTGCGTTTCCGAGCGCGGCCGCAAAGGAACAAATCGGGCTTCCATGCCGGGTCGAAAGGCGCAGTTCGGCATCCGCGGCGCCGCAGCGATCTGGCTTCCCTCGGACCGGTCCGGGTCGCAGGCAATCGCTTCGAGGAAGGCCCGCGATGGGACGAAGCGGATCCCCGCGACCGGCCTCCGGCTCCGAGGCGTCCGGGCGTGGCACCGGTACGGACCTCGGGGGCGCCTCACCCCCGCAGGGTCATCGTTCCGCCGCTGACGCTGAACTCGCGCAGGCGCTTGAGAAACGACATGCCGAGCAGGCTCAAGCTGAGGCGCCCCCGCGGGATCACCACCGCGTCCACATCCCGCACGGTGATCGAACCGACCTGCAATACGGCGATCCGGATCGGCGCCACTCGGACCGTCCCGTTCGCGGTGTTCCAGACGCGGCTGAAATCGCCCGCGCGGACACGGATTCCGATCCGCTCGGCATCCTCCTCCGAGAAGGCACAGGAACTCGCGCCGGTATCGACCATCATCGACAGGGCGCGACCGTCCATCAGGGCATTCACGAAGAAGTGCCCGTTGCGCCCGGCCTGAAGCGCAACGCCGGCCACCGCTCCGTCGAGAACCGACGCCGTTGCCGCGGCTGAGGCCCGTTCAACTGGATCCGGACGCGTCCGCTCACGCAGCTTCTGGAAAGCCATCGTCGACAGGAAGCCGATCGTGCAGACAACCACGAATGTGCGCACGCTTCCCGCTCCGACCCGACAGAGCTGTGTAGTCTTCGCCCGATCCGTGAAGGGCCGGTGCCCGGCGGCTGGCTTTCGTCCGGCTTGGTATCCGGGTGGTGACTGCGTCCGACGAATGTCCGTCCGTCGGCCGCTGCCGGTCAGCGGCGGGGTTGACCGATGCGGCGCGGGCGACCACATCTGTCCCGTTCCAGGGAGATCCCCGGCAAGGGGCTGAGAAACCGCTGGCACGTCCGTCAGGACCTGCGGCGCGGAAATCCTTTGAACCTGATCCGGCTCATACCGGCGTAGGGATTGGACCGCGGCCGCCCGAAAGGCAGGCCACAGCTTCTCACCGAAGCACAGGGCCCGGTTCCCGCGACGGCAATCCGCGGAGATGCCCGTGCCCCTCGACCGCCCCGCTTCACCGATCGGCCGCCGCCGCAGCCCCGATTGCGGTGTCGCACCCGTGGCTCTGCCGGCGCGGACCGACATCGCCGTCATCGGCGGCGGGCTGATCGGCCTGTCGATTGCGTGGCGGCTCGCCCGGGCGGGCCGCACCGTGACCGTGCTGGAGCGGGACACGATCGGCGCGGGCGCGAGCCTCGCAGCCACCGGCATGCTGGCCCCCGCCGCCGAGCACGAGCCCGGCTCGGATCCGCTCCTGCCGCTCGCCCTGGAGTCGCTCCGGCTCTGGCCCGGATTCCGCGATGCCCTGGAAGCCGAGTCCGGCCGCGCGATCGATTACCGTCCCGATGGCACCCTGGTCCTGGCGGTCGGCCGCGACGAGGTCGAGCGCCTCCGCTTCCGCTTCGATCTGCAGCGCCGCTCCGGGCTCGACGCGATCTGGCTGCCGGGCAGCGAGGTTCGGCGGCTGGAGCCCGGCCTGCGCCCCTCCGTCACCGCCGGGATCCACTGCCCGCTGGACCACCAGGTCGATCCCCGGCTGGTCATGCACGCCCTCACCGAAGCCTGCCGTCGGGCCGGCGTCACCCTGGTGGAGCGGACGCCCGTCACCGCCCTCGACTATTCGGGCGGCCGTGTCGCGGGTATTCGGGCCGGGGATCGCGGCCTCGCGGCGGAGACCGTGGTGCTGGCCTCCGGTGCCTGGAGCGGGGAGGGCGGCCTGCTGCCGGAGGGGCTCGCTCTGCCGGTCCGGCCGCTCAAGGGCCAGTCGCTGGCCCTGCGTACCACGCCGCGCACCGGCACGCTTGGCCGGATGATCTGGACCGAGCAGGTCCACATGGCGCCGAAGAGCGACGGCCAGCTCATCGTCGGCGCCACCGTGGAGGATTGCGGCTTCCGGCCCGGCGTCACCGCGGGCGGCCTCTACGCCTTGCTGGAGGGCGCACGCCGGGTGCTGCCCGGAATCGAAGAGATGGAGGTCGAGGCTGTCTGGAGCGGCTACCGCCCCACCTCGGACGACGACGCGCCGATCCTCGACGTGATCGCCCCCGGTCTCGTCGCCGCCACGGGCCATCACCGCAACGGCTACCTGCTGGCCCCCATCACCGCCGACGCCGTAGCCGGCTTGATACTGGAGGGCGTCCTGCCGGATGTCGCCCGGCCCTTCACCCTGGCGCGGTTCGGCCGCCCCGAGCCCCGGAGGGTCTCGGCATGAAGCTCTTCGTCAACGGCGAGCCGCGCGACTGCGCCGCCGAGACCGTGGACGCCCTGTTCCGTCTCGAGGCGGAGGAAAGCGGGATCGAGAGCCCGCAGGGCGTCGCCATCGCGCTGAACGGCCGGGTGCTGCGCCGTCGGGACTGGGGCGAGACCCCGGTTGCGGAGGGCGACCGCGTCGAGATCGTCCGCGCCATGCAGGGAGGTTGAGCATGGACCAGTTTCTGACGCCGCTGCGCCCGGAGAGCGGGGACGACAGCCTGATCATCGCCGGGGTGAGCCTGTCGTCCCGGCTGTTCATCGGCACCGCCGGCTACCCGACCCAGGCGATCATGCGCGACGCCGTCGAGGCGAGCGGCGCCGACGTGGTCACCGCCTCGATCCGCCGGGTCTCGCTCCAGGGACACGGCTCGGACACGGTGAAGATCTTGAAGGGGAAGCGCTTTCTGCCGAACACCGCCGGCTGCGAGACGGCCCGCGACGCGATCATGACCGCCGAACTCGCCCGCGAGGCGCTCGACACCAACTGGATCAAGGTCGAGGTGATCGGCGACCGGGAGACGCTCTACCCGGACGTCACCGAGTTGCTGGAGGCCTGCCGCCACCTCGTGGACGACGGCTTCGTGGTCCTGCCCTACTGCAACGACGACCCGATCATCTGCCAGCGCCTGGAGGATCTCGGCTGCGCCGCCGTGATGCCGATGGGTTCCCTGATCGGCTCCGGGATGGGCGTCGCCAACCCGGCCAATCTCGAGCTGATCTGCCGCCGTGCGAAGGTGCCGGTGGTGGTCGATGCCGGGATCGGCACCGCTTCGGACGCGGTGATCGCCATGGAACTCGGCGCCTCAGCCTGCCTGATCAACACCGCAATCGCCAAGGCCGACGATCCCGTGCGGATGGCCCGCGCCATGGGCCGGGCCGTGGAGGCCGGGCGCGACGCGCATCTGGCCGGGCGGATCCCCCGCCGCGGCCGGGCCGAGCCGTCGAGCCCGCAGCTCGGCCTCGTCGGCTCGTGACAGCGCTGCCGTCACGGATGCTGGCGGTGACGGACCGGCACGGGCATCCGCGGCCGCTCGTCGAGACCGTGCAGGCGATCCTCGACGGCGGCGGGTGCTGGATCTGGTTCCGGGACAAGGACCTGGAATCGGACGCGCGGCGACGCCTCGGCACGCGCGTGGCCGAGTGCGTGCGGGCCATGAACGGCGTCCTGACGATTGGAGGCGATGTCGCACTGGCGCGCGCCCTCGGTGCCGACGGCGTGCATCTCGGCGGCGGCTCGGGGCGTGCGGCGATCGCTGCGGCGCGGGCCGCGTTGGGCGAGGCTGCGCTGATCGGCGTCTCGGCGCACGCGCCGCGCGAGGCCGCAACCGCCGCGAAGGCCGGCGCCGATTACGTGACCCTCAGCCCGATCTACGCGACCGCGAGCAAGCCCGGCTACGGACCGGCGCTAGGTCTCAAGGGAATCACGGACAGCTGCGGCGCCGGGCTGCCCGTGGTGGCGCTCGGCGGTCTCGGTCCCGAGGCGATCGGGTCCTGTCGCGCGGCAGGCGCGGCGGGTTTCGCCATCATGGGCGGCCTGATGCGCGCCGAGGATCCGGCCGGAGCGACGCGGGCGCTCCTGAAGGCCTGGAGCGCCGCGGAGGCTTCATAAGCTCGGACGATGACCTGAGGGTAACAGATGCCGTCTTTGCGAGCACCGCGAAGCAATCGAGGGACGCGCCAAGTCCGGCGATGACGCGCCGCCCTGGATTGCTTCGCTCAGCTCGCAAAGACGCCCGATGATGGGGCGGCTCTAGGAGTTGGAAGGCCCATAGGGCGGCCGCGGGATGGCCCGGTGCGCGGCCCGAAGCGCCGCCGACCAACGCTCGCGCAGGTCGTGGAAATAGCCCTCGCCGGCCTCGATCCGGTGGTTCACCTCCAGCGTCAGCGCATTCCGACGGGTCAAGGCGATGTCGATCGGCAGGCCGACGCCGAGATTCGACCGCATGGTCGAATCCATCGAGACGAGGCTGACCTTCAGGGCATCGTACAGCTCGGTCGTGTACTTCACCGCCCGGTCCAGGATCGGCTTGCCGTATTTGTGCTCGCCGATCTGGAGGAACGGCGCGTCGGTGCTGCACTCGATGAAGTTGCCCGCCGAGTAGATCAGGTACAGCCGCATCTCGTCGGTTCCGATCTGGCCGCCGAACAGCAGGGAGATCGAGAACCGGATATTGGCGGCCTCGAATCCATCCTTCTCGATCGATCGCACCAGCCGGATCGCCCGGCCGATGAGCTGCGCCGCCTGGAACATCGTCGGCGCCTCGACGAGCTTCTGCGGCGGCTCGCCGTCGTCCTCGCTGGGCACGCCCTCCTGGAGCAGGCTGAGCACCGACTGGGTGATCGAGAGGTTGCCCGCCGAGGCGAGCATCATCACCCGCTCGCCCGGCACGTTGAAATGGTGGAGCTTTCGGTAGGTCGAGATGTCGTCGAGCCCCGCATTGGTGCGGGTATCGGCGACCATGACCAGCCCTTCCTCGACCAGAACACCGACGCAGTAGGTCATCGTCTTCAGGCCCTCGTGCGGTCGGCGGACCGGTGTCTGAACGATCAGGATTGAGCGGAGGCCCTGCCTTGCTCGACCCGCAGCTTCACGTCCAGTGTTTCGGTGCCACCCCCGGTACGGCTGCCGCGGATCGGCGCCGCGCCGAGATAGTCCAGGCCGGTCGCGACGCGGATATAATTGTCCGCCGGGCTGACGTCGTAGCAGGGGTCGAACGCCACCCAGCCGAGATCCGGCACCAGGGCCTCGACCCATCCGTGGGGCGCCTCGACGTCCGCCTGCCCGTCGTCCCGGGCCCGGTAGCCGGCCACGTAGCGTGTCGGGACGCCGATGTGACGCGCAGCGGCAATGTAGACGTGGGCAAGATCCTGGCAGACGCCGCGCCCGGCCGCGAAGGCCCTGCCGGCCGGGACGGCACTGGTGGCGGGGCCGGGCTCGTAGGCCACGGCGCCCTGGACGGCGCCCATCAGCCGGTGGAGCAGGGCCAGAACGGCACCGTCCCCCGCCGTCGCGACGCGCTCGGCGAAGGCGTGCAGCTCCGGACTCGCGGCACACAGGTCCGTGTCGCGCAGGTAGAACTGATCCGGTAGGCGCTCAACCGTGCCGCGCACGACGCCGTTCGTGTCGTCGGTATCGACCTCGCCGGTGACGCGGATGGTCAGGGCGTCGGCCGGCTCGTCCGGGGTGAACCAGTGGACGACGTTGCCGAACCCGTCCTCGCGGGCGGTCAGGCGTCCGTCGACGGTGGTGTCGATCCGCCACGTGCGGACGTACTGCCCGTCATGATCGCGCGGCGTCAGCCGCAGGACCTGCACGAGCCCGCGCGCCGGCTGCTCGTAGGTGTAGATGGTCTCGTGAACCACGCGGATGCGCATGCGCTGTCCCGTCCGTCTCGTTCAGCCGACCAGATACTGCTTGGCGATCGCTTCGCCTACGCTGTTGTTCTCGGCGATGAACGCCTCCACGAACTCGTGCAGCCCCCCGGCGAACACCCGGTTGATGTCCTCGCCCTCGAGTTTCGCCAGCATGTTGCCGGCGAGCCGCTGGCTCGGGCCCCGGCGCCCGTACGAATCGGCGATCAGGTCCAGGTACTCGACGATGACGCCGTAGCAGTTGGCGAAGGAGCGGGGCATCTGCTTGTTGAGCATCAGCAGGTCGGCCACCAGCAGCGGCTTGATGCTCTCGCGATAGACCCAGTGATAGGCGTTGAACGCCGAGACCTCGCGCAGGATCGTGGTCCACTGAAAGTAGTCGAGGCTGCCACCCACCGTCTCGTCGTGCGGCAGCAGGATCTGGTACTTCACGTCGAGGATGCGGGCGGTGTTGTCGGCCCGCTCGATCGCCGTGCCGAGCCGGGTGAACCAGAAGGCGTCGTTGCGCAGCATCGTCCGGAACGCCGAACCGTCGAAGGTCAGCGATACGGTCTTGACCCAGTCGAGGAAGCGGCCGAACTCGTCCCGGTTGAGGTCTTTGCCGGCGTAGTTGCGCAGCTCCAGCCACGCGCCGTTGATCGCGTCCCACATCTCGGTGGTGAGCGCCGTGCGCACCGAGCGGGCATTCTCGCGGGCCGCCTCGATGCAGGAGCGGATCGAGGACGGGTTGTGCGGGCTGAACGCCAGGAAGTCGCAGACCGTGTCGGCGTTCACCGCGCTGTAGTGGGTCTTGAAGGCGTCCGGGTCGCCGGCCGAGGCCAGGGCGGAGTCCCACTCGTTGCTGCTGCCGCCGCCGTAGCTCGTCGGCAACGACGCGAAGCGGTGCGCCGCGTCGAGGATGCGGGCGACGAAATCGGCCCGCTCGACGTAGCGCGAGAGCCAGAAGAGGTTATCGGCAGTCCTGGAAAGCATCGGTCTTCAGCCAAGTCGTGCGGACCACGATGTCCGCGCCTCGGAACGTCCGGACGTCGTAAACCTCAGGCGTCGAGCACCCAGGTGTCCTTGGTACCACCGCCCTGGCTGGAATTGACCACCAGGGAGCCTTCCTTCAGCGCTACCCGGGTCAGGCCGCCGGGAACGATGCGGATCTGGTCGGCACCGCACAGCACGAACGGCCGCAGGTCGACGTGGCGAGGCGCGACGCCCGAGGCCACGAAGGTCGGGCAGGTGGAGAGCGACAGGGTCGGCTGGGCGATGAACCCGTCCGGGGCGTGCTTGAGCTTCTTGGCGAAGTCGTCGAGCTCGCGCTTGCTGGCATGCGGGCCGACCAGCATGCCGTAGCCGCCGGAGCCATTGACCTCCTTCACCACGAGGTCGGAGAGGTTGTCCATCACGTACGCGAAGGCGTCCTTCTCGCGGCAGCGATAGGTCGGCACGTTGTGCAGGATCGGCTCCTCGCCGGTGAAGAACTTCACGATCTCCGGCATGTAGCTGTAGACCGCCTTGTCGTCCGAGATGCCGGTCCCGACCGCGTTGGCGAGGGTCACCGAGCCGCGCTCGTAGGCGTTCATCAGCCCCGGCACGCCGAGGACCGAATCCGGGCGGAAGACGAGGGGATCGAGGAATTCGTCGTCGAGGCGGCGGTAGATCACGTCGACCTTCCGCGGGCCCTCGGTGGTGCGCATGTAGACCACGTCGTCCTTGGTGAAGAGGTCGGACGCCTCGACCAGCTCGACCCCGAGCTTGTCGGCCAGGAACGAGTGCTCGTAGAACGCGGAATTGTAGCGCCCGGGGGTGAGCAGCACGACGGTCGGGTCGCGGGTCGCCGAGCCCGGCGCGAGGCTGCGCAGGGTGGCGAGCAGGGCGTCCGGGTAATTCTCCACCGGCGCGACCCGGTGCTTCGAGAACAGGTCCGGGAACAGGCGCAGCATCACCTCCCGGTTCTCCAGCATGTAGGAGACGCCGGATGGAATCCGGGCGTTGTCCTCCAGCACGAAGAAGTCGTTCTCGCCGGTGCGGACGATGTCGATGCCGGCGATGTGCACGTAGAGGTCGTGGGGCACGCGGAAGCCGCGCATCTCCATGCGGTAATGGGCGTTCCGGTAGACGAGGTCGGCCGGGATGATGCCGGCCTTGATGCATTCCTGGGCGCCGTAGATGTCCTTCAGGAACAGGTTGATGGCGGTAACCCGCTGCTTCAGCCCCCGCTCCAGGAAGCCCCATTCCGGCTTGGTGATCACCCGCGGGATGATATCGAACGGAATCAGGCGCTCGGTCGATTCGTTGTCGCCGTAGACCGCGAAGGTGATGCCGATCCGGCGGAACAGCAGCTCGGCCTGGCTGCGGCGGGTGTTGAAATGCTCCGGTGGCGTCGAATCCAGCCACGCCTTGAGCTGGCCGTAGGCGTCGCGAACGGCGGCCGGATCGGCGGCGCCGGTGCCGATACCGTTCATCTCGTCGAAGGCTGTCACCGCCATCTCGCTCCTCCCCTACGCTCCCGCTCTTGAGGCAAGAGGCGCGCCACGCATCCATGGCTATAGACGCAGGCGATAACGCTCAAGGCGGCCAGAGGATCAGATCAACTTCAGACCTTTCAGGCTGGCATGACCGTTTCGGCCGAGGATGACGTGGTCGTGGACGACGATCTTCAGCGGTGCCAGTATGTTCACGATCTCGCGGGTCATCGCGACGTCGGCGCTCGACGGCGTCGGATCGCCGGAGGGATGATTGTGGGCGAGGATGATGGCAGTCGCTGAAAGCTCCAGAGCCCGGCGGGCGACCTCGCGCGGGTAGACCGGCGTATGGTCGACGGTGCCGCGGCCCTGCACCTCGTCGGCGATCAGATGGTTGCGCTTGTCGAGGAACAGCACGCGAAATTCCTCACGGGGGGCGAACGCCATGGTGGCGCGCAGGTACTCGTGGAGGGCGCTCCACGAATCGAGCAGCGCGCGTTCGCGGAGAGCACCCCGGGCGAGGCGCCGGGCTGCGGCCTCGATCACCTTCAGGTCGGAGGCGACCCCGGCGCTCACACCCTCCACTTCCAGGAGCCGAGCCGGCTCGGCGCTCACCACCTCGGCGAAGCTGCCGAACCGGGAGACCAGGGCCTTGGCGAGGGGCTTCACGTCGCGCCGGGGGATCGCCCGGAACAGGACCAGCTCGAGCAATTCGTAATCGGGCAGTGCGTCGCCGCCGCCGGCCGCGAATTTCTCCCGCAGGCGGTCGCGGTGACCGTGATAATGCGGCGGCTCCTTCTCGACGGACGATGGGACGGCGCTGTCGGCGAACAGCCCCGCATCACCGTCGTCCGCCCCGGCGATCACGGTCGGTCAGGCGGCGGGATTGACGGGCTGGTGCAGCCCCTTCGGGGAGATCGTGAAAATCTCGACGCCGGTCTCGGTGACGCCCACGGTGTGCTCGAACTGAGCCGAGAGCGAGCGGTCGCGGGTCACCGCCGTCCAGCCATCGCCCAGCACCTTCACCGCGGGGCGCCCCAGATTGATCATCGGCTCGACCGTGAAGAACTGGCCGGGCCTGAACGGCACGTCGTAGCTCGCCTCGACGTAATGCAGGATCGTGGGCGCGTCGTGATAGGTACGCCCGAGCCCGTGCCCGCAGAAATCGCGCACGACCGAGCAGCGCTCGCTCTCGGCATAGGTCTGGATCGCCCGGCCGATATCGTTGGTCGAGCCGCCGGGCTTCACCGCCGCGACGCCGCGCATCAGGGCCTCGTAGGTGATCTCGCACAGCCGCTGCGCCTTGCGGGGGACCTCGCCGACATAGGCCATGCGGCTCGAATCACCGTGCCAGCCATCGAGGATCAGGCAGATGTCGAGGTTGACGATGTCGCCTTCGCGCAGGGGCTTGTCGTTCGGGATACCGTGGCAGACCACGTGGTTGATCGAGGTGCAGATCGACTTCGGGTAGCCGCGGTAGAGCAGCGACGCCGGATAGGCGCCGTGATCCATGGCGAACTCGTAGGCGAGCTGATCGAGCGCCTCGGTGGTGACGCCCGGCTGGGTCGCTTCCATCAGCAGATCGAGGGCCTCGGCCGTGAGGCGGCCGGCCCGGCGCATCCCCTCGAAGCCCTCGGGACCGTGAATCGGCGGTTCCGGGGCGCGGCGCGTGCCCTGCGCGGTGGCCTGTTCCTGCTGCATCGTCGGGACTTTTCGCGGGTCATCAATCGGGCGTCGCACCTATGTACGGTCTGGGGACCGGCAGGCCAAGCGGTGCCCGGCCAGAGGCGGGCGAGGCTTGCGCCGGTCGCGGGGCTGGCGGCATAAGCGGCCGCGAGACACCCGGGCACGCAGGCAGAGTCGCCGCGCAATCGGGTTCGGGTCAGGCGAGGGCCGGATGGCAGGCAAGGCGGTACCGCACTTCCACAACGAGCCGGGCGTCCCGGCGATCACGGTCGGCGTGAAGGAGTTCATGTGCATCGGCGCGCTGCCGCCGTTCGACCACCCGCATGTCTTCCTCGACATGGGCGCCGACACCGAGATCATCTGCCAGTACTGCTCGACGCTCTACCGCTACCGCGCCGGCCTGAAGGCCGACGAAGCGGAGCCGCAGGCCTGCGTGTGGCGGAACGACGCCAAGCTCGCGGCGGAGTAGGCGCGCGCTCGCCGTGTCCTCGGACCTCCGACCTCTGCGCATCGGGATCGTCGGGGCCGGGATCGGCGGCCTCACGGCGGCGCTCGCTCTGTCGGATGCCGGCCACGCCGTCACGGTGATCGAGCGCCGCACGGGCTTCAGCGAGGTCGGAGCCGGGATCCAGATCTCGCCGAACGCCAGCCGAATCCTGGCCGCTTTGGGCCTGTCGGCCGCCCTGCGCCGGGCGGCGAGCGAGCCCCCCGGGGTCGAGGTGCGGGCCCTCGACAGCGGCCGCCGCATCGGCGGCGTCGCCTTCGGCGCGGAGGCGCAAAGGCGCTTCGGCGCGCCCTACTACGTGATCCACCGGGCCGACCTGCAGACGCTGCTGCTCGACGCGCTGCGCAGCCGCCCGGCGATCCGCCTGATGATGGGACGCACCGTCTCGGCGCTCGCCGAGACGCCGTCCGAGGCCGTGCTGACCCTGGAGGGGGCGAGCGGCTCCCAGGATCTCGCCTTCGATCTCGCCATCGGGGCGGATGGGCTGCGGTCGCGCCTGCGGCCCCATCTCGATGCGGCACCGCTGCGCCCGGGCTATGCCGCGGCGTGGCGGGCCCTGGTGCCTATGGAAGCAGCTCCGGAGACGTTGCGGGGCGCCGCGACCGGCCTTTGGCTCGGGCGCGGCCGGCATGTGGTGCATTATCCGGTGCGGAGCGGCCAGTTCCTCAACGTCGTGGCCGTCGTCCCCGAGGCGGTGGGTGACGAGGGCTGGGGCCGCCTCGGGGAGCCGGCCGTGCTGCGCGGGCATCTCCGCGGCTGCGCCGGACCGTTGCGCGACCTCCTGCGCCTGCCGGATTCCTGGCTGGTCTGGTCGCTCGCCGACCGGGCGGTGGCGCGTCCGCTCGCCCGGGGCCGGATCGCACTCATCGGCGACGCGGCCCATCCGGTCCTGCCCTACCTCGCGCAGGGCGCCGCCCTCGCGATCGAGGATGCGGCCGTCCTGACGCGCGCCCTTGCGGATCACGCCGATGTGCCGACGGCGCTCGCCGCGTTCTCCGACGCCCGGACCGCCCGGGTGCGGCGCGTCCAGAAGGCGGCGCGGAGCAACGGCCGGACCTACCATGCCGGCGGCTTGGTTTCGCTCGTGCGCAACGCCGTGATGGCCCGCCTCGGCCCGGGCGGCATGCGCGACCGCTACGCCTGGCTCTACGGCTGGACGCCCCCGCTTGATCAGGCCCGCAGCGCCCGCTACCGAGGGGCCATGCGGACGTGGCGGAACCGGTAGACGCACGAGACTTAAAATCTTGCGGCCGCAAGGCCGTGCGGGTTCGAGTCCCGCCGTCCGCACCAGCGCGCTCACAAACCATCCGCCGCCCGATACGCTCTGCCCGGTGCCGCCGTCGGACCGACGCGTTGGAAGGACGTGGCGTGGTGTACGTGCGGATCATCATGCTGGCCGGATCGGGCTCCGCGGGAAGATCCGCCGCGTTCAACAGCGAACAGGCCTGCCAGACCGCCGCGCAGATGATCGCCCATGCGGACCGACCCTCGGGCGGAGCCACCGCGATCACCGTGCGCGCGCCCAAGGGATGAGGCGGCGCGCGTCGCCCGGGATCGCTCGCATTTGAGCGATCGCCGCAACCGGCCCTTGCCGAATCCCTGCCAGGATCGGCCTCGGGAGATTCCGGAATGATCGACGCCCTTCAGACCGCCGCGACCGGCATGACCCGGGCCACCGATCGGCTCGGGAAAGCCGCCGAGACCATCGCGGCGAGCGGTGCCCCGGTCGGCGACACGGCCCTGCCGCCTGCCGCCCAGCTCGACCTGTCCAGCGCCGCCGCGGACCTGATCGGATCGAAGTCGGCCTTCGCGCTGAACGCCGCGGTGGCGCGGACCGCCGACCGCATGATGGGGCAGATCCTCGACATCAGCGCCTGAGAGCGGGGAGGGCGAGGCAGGCCAGGATCGCGGCCGCCGCGAACAGCAGCGCCACGCCGATGAGACGATAGGCCACCACGCCCATCGCCCCACCGACCAGGAACGCCGTGACGGTCAGCAGGTGCAGCCGCAGCCGCTCGGGATCGTGGGGCTTCAGCGGATCGGGGACGGATGCGCCTCGGTCGAGCCAGCGGGCGAGCTCGATCCCGATATCGGTGATCATGCCGGTCACGTGGGTGGTGCGCACGCGCGACTCGGAGATCTTGGTCACGGCCGCGTTCTGCAGGCCCAGGACGAAGCTCAGGCCGAGAACCAGGGCGTGGCTGCGGGCCGGCTCCTGGAGCGGCAGCACCAGCAGGCCGACCGCGACCAGGAGGACCGCCTCGGCGCAGACGCCGTACGCGTAGGCATCCGGACCGGCGGTCCGGCGGCGGCGGCGGATCAGGAGCGTCGCGGTCGCGGCGCCGAGCACGAACAGGACGACGAGCAGGCAGGCCTGGGCCGCCAGGGCGAGATCGCCCGTGCTCGCGCGGTCCGAGATCGCCGAGATGTTCCCGGTCATGTTCGAGGCGAAGAGGCCGACCGCGTAGAACCCCGCGGTGTTCAACGCGCCGGCCACCGCCGCGAGGGACAGGGCGAGCGCCCGGTCGGCCTCGGGGGTGCGCGTCTCGCCTTCGTGAACCAGCATGGACTCGTCGGTGTGGTTGCGGGAGGGCCGATTCAGCCCGGTCTCGCCGCAGCCTGCAAGTCATCCGCGCGTCTCACCAGCCGCGATAGCCGTCGCCGCCGTCCCAATCCCGATGCCAGTGCCGGGCCGGGCCGTAGCCGACGGGCACCCGCTCGTAGGTCACCGTCCGCCGGGTGGCGTAGACCGGCGCGTCCTCTTCGTAGACGCGGTAGACGGGCGCCGGTCGGACCACCACGGGCGCCGGCGCGTAGCCGTAGCCACCATCATACCCGTAGGCGGGAGCCGCGTGGGCCTGGGTCGCGGCGCCGATCAGGGCGCCGGCCGCGAGGCCGCCGATGATGCCGGCCGCGAGGGCGCCGCCGCCGCGCGCCTCCGCGGTGGAAGAGGCCAGAGTGCCCGCGCCGATCAGCGCGGCGGCCGAAAGCAAAGCGAAGCGTTTCATGACCTGTCTCCAAATGAAGGGGGCGGTCCGAACCGTCCCGGATCATGACAATGATGATGCCGCCGCCGCGCTGCATCCAGACTGAACTGCGTTTGCAGCAATTGTTCAGCTTGCGGGACTGCGCACCGAGTCGGGCGCCTCGCGGATGTAGCCCCGGGAGATCAGGCGGCTGCGCTCGCGGGTGCGCCGCTCGGCTTCCATCAGGTCGGACAACGCGTCGGCGATCGCGCAGCGCAGCGCGATCGCGGCATCACCGCCGGCGAAGCCCAGATACGCGCTGCTGATCGCCTCGACCGGACAGGCGTGATCGTCGCGCACGGCATCGGCTGCACTCCGCATGGTGTTCTCCCCCTCGTTGGGAACGGAAAGAGAACAAGCCATAAAGGTTAACGCTTCGTCAACGCGGCCGCAGCGGCCCCGCTCCGAGCCGCCCTAGCCTGTGGACAACGGAGATTCGCCTCTCCCGGCGCTGTGGATAAGCCGGCTCACTCCGGCAGGCGGGGCAGGGGCTGGCCGTCTTCGGGAATCGCGTAGCGGGCCGCGTTCAGCTCCATGGCCAGCAGCGTGTAGTAGCCCGAGATGGCCGCGAGATCGACGAGGGCCGGCTTGCCGAAGCGGGCCTCGGCCCGCGCGAAGGTGGTGTCCGAGACGCGCTTGGTGTCCTGCAGCTCCGACGTGAAATCGTACACGATGGTCTCGTCGTCATTCATCCGGGCCGGGCGGCGCCCGTCGCGGATCGCCGCGATGATGTCGGCCGAGATCCCCGCCTTCTCGGCAATCGGGGCGTGGACGTACCATTCGTAATCCTGGGTCCAGCGCCGTGCGGTCATCAGGATCACGAGTTCCGACAGGGTGGTGCCGATCTTCGGCTTGAAGCGGAGGTAATCGCCCATCGAGCGCGCCAGCGTCATGACCTCTGGCGAGTACATCAGGGGCTCGAACGGGCCGAAGGGCGGCTTGCCCCGGGCCTGCGCGAAGGCTTCGGCCGCCTGCTTCTGCTCGGGGGTGTAATCCTGCGGCGGGATCGTCGGTAGCCTGTCCTGCGCGTGGGCGGCGCCGAGCGCCAGGGGCAAGGCAGCGAGGGGCAGGGCGGCCAGGGCCAGGATGGTCCGGCGGAATCGCATCGTTTCACTCCTGATTATTTTGAATACGCTCCAGCTTCGCGTCTGGCCGGTGCGCAGGCCAGGGGCCAGCGGCCGGATCGGTATCGAACACGGCCCGCCGTCACCGAATGGCTGGGGCTGTTGCGCGCGGCGCCGCTCCGCGCCATCAGCGGCACCGATGGCCGATCCCCAGACCGCATTGCCGATCGAGGCGGCGCTCCCCGCCCTGCGCGATGCGCTCGCCGCGCGCAACGCCGCCGTGCTGGTGGCGCCCCCGGGCGCCGGCAAGACCACGCGGGTGCCCCTCGATCTGCTGGACGCCCCCTGGCTTGCCGATCGCAAGGTCATCCTGCTGGAGCCGCGCCGCCTGGCGGCGCGGGCTGCCGCCGCCCGCATGGCCCAGACGCTGGGCGAGCCTGTCGGCGGCACGGTGGGCCTGCGCGTCCGGCTGGGCTCGAAGATCTCGGCGCGCACCCGGATCGAGGTCGTGACCGAGGGCGTGTTCACCCGCATGATCCTCGACGATCCGGAACTCTCCGGCATCGGCGCGGTGTTGTTCGACGAATTTCACGAGCGCTCCCTGGACGCCGATCTCGGGCTCGCGCTGGCGCTCGACGCGCAGGGCGGATTGCGGGAAGATCTGCGCATCCTCGTCATGTCGGCGACGCTCGACGGCGCCCGGGTCGCGCGGCTGATGGGCGAGGCTCCGGTGGTCGCCTCCGAGGGCCGCGCCTTTCCGGTGGAAACCCGCTACGTCGAGCGCGACCCGAACCGGCGGATCGAGGAGTCGATCACCGATGTCACGTTGCGCGCCCTGCGGGCGGATCCTGGATCCGTCCTGGTGTTCCTGCCCGGGCAGGCGGAGATCCGCAGAACCGCCGAGCTTCTCGTCGATCGGGTCGATCCGGAGGTTCAGGTCGCACCGTTGTACGGCGCGCTGACTCCGGCCGAGCAGGATCGCGCCGTCGCGCCGGCACCGGCCGGAACCCGTAAGGTGGTTCTGGCCACCAGCATCGCCGAGACCTCGCTGACCATCGAGGGCGTCCGGATCGTGGTCGATTCCGGGCTGTCGCGAGTGCCGGTCTACGAGCCCGGCCTCGGCCTGACGCGTCTGGTCACGGCCCGGGCATCCCGTGCCTCCGTGGACCAGCGCCGGGGCCGCGCCGGCCGCACCGAGCCGGGGCTGTGCTGGCGTCTCTGGTCCGAGGCCGGCACCAAGGCCCTCGAACCGTTCTCGCGGCCGGAGATCCTGTCGGCGGATCTCGCGGGCCTGCTGCTCGACTGCGCCGCCTGGGGCGTGGCCGACCCGCGGAGGCTGGCGTTCCTCGATCCACCGCCGGCGCCGGCGCTGGCGGAGGCCCGCGCCATGCTGGTCGATCTGGGTGCGCTCGACGCGGACGGTCGCCTCACCGAAACCGGGGGCCGCCTGCGCGCGCTGCCATTGCCGCCGCGCCTCGCCCGCATGGTGACGGTCGCGGCCGAAACGAGGCAGGCGCGCGCGGCCGCGGATCTCGCCGCCGTACTGGTGGAGCGCGGGCTCGGCGGCGATGGGATCGATCTCGACGCGCGGGTCGAGCGCTTCCGACTGGATCGCGGCGGCCGCGCCGCCGACATGCGCCGGCTCGCGCAGGGCTGGGCGCGGATCGCCGGAGACGGCCCGCAGGATCGGCCGGCATCGGCCGGCCCGCTCCTGGCGCTCGCCTATCCCGACCGGGTCGCCCGGAATCGCGGCCGGGACGGCGAGTTCGTGATGGCGAGCGGGCGGGCCGGCCGCCTCGACCCGGCGAGCCCGCTGGCGCGGGAGACCCACCTGGTCGTCGCCGACCTGGCCGGTGCGGCCGGACATGCGCGGATCCACGCCGCGGCCGTGATCGAACCGGAGGCGATCGAGCGGCTCTTCGCCGGCCGGATCGAATCCCGCACCGAGATCACCTTCGACCCATCGGCCGCCGCCCTCCGGGCCCGGGCTGTCCGGCGCCTGGGCGCGGTCAATCTGGGCGCTCAGCCCTTGCCGGTCCCGTCGGAGCCGGAAAGCGCCGAGATCCTGGCGAACGGCATCGCCGCGCTCGGTCTCGACAGGTTGCCCTGGACCCCGGCGCTGTCGCAGTGGCGCGCCCGGGTGCAGTTCCTGCACGCGGCCGAGGGAGATGGCTGGCCGGACCTGTCGGACGAGGCCCTGACCAGGACCGCAGCCGCGTGGCTCGCACCGGCGCTCCTCGGCCGGATCGCCGTCGCGGCGATCACCGCCGAGGACCTCGCGGGAGCCCTGCAGGGCCTCGTATCCTGGCAGCTCCGGTCCCGCCTCGACGTGGAGGCGCCGACCCATGTCGCGGTGCCCACCGGCTCGCGCATCCCGGTGGATTACGGGGCCGAGGAACCGGTGCTGGCCGTCCGGGTCCAGGAGCTGTTCGGCCTCGACCGTCATCCCGTCGCCGGCGGACGGCCGCTCGTGCTGCACCTGCTCTCGCCCGCGCACCGGCCGATCCAGATCACCCGCGATCTGCCGGGCTTCTGGCGGGGTTCCTGGGCGGCGGTGCGCGCCGAGATGCGCGGGCGCTACCCGCGCCATCCCTGGCCGGAAGATCCGCTCAGCGAAGCGCCGACGCGCCGGGCGAAGCCGCGGGGGACGTGATCGCGGCAGCCTTTCTTACGTTCCCGACATCCGGATAGGATCCCATGACGACAGAGACGAACGCCTTCGACCCGTCCGCCGCCGGCTGGACGGTCGTGCAGGACGACGGCTTCATCGCCCATGTCGGCCCGCTGCACTTCCGTGGCTCGGACGGCGCCTACGCGTTCCGGGCCGAGCAGAAGCACGCCAACCTGATCGGCGTTGTCCATGGCGGCATGCTGATGAGCTTTGCCGACCGCGCCCTCGGCGAGACCGCCATGCGGGCTGCGGACGGCGCCAATTGCGTGACCATTCAGCTTGAGATGAAGTTCATCGATGTCGGGCGTCTCGGTGACTGGATCGAGATCCGCCCGCAGGTGGTCAAGCGCACCGGCTCCCTGGTGTTCATGCGCGGCGACGTTCGCGAAGGCACACGCCTCCTGGCCTCGGCCGACGGCGTCTGGAAGATCCTGCGGCGGCGTCCGGGTTGACCGCCATCAGGATATCAGTCCTAGTTCTCTGGCTCGCACCGCCGATCGGGGCGGGGAAAGGCTGGGGGGCCGCATGCCAGATCCGCAAATGACCGCATCCGCCAAATGGGCCACAGGCACACCTGTCGCGCCGTCGCGCCGGGCCGTCATCGCGGCGGCCGGAGCCGTCATCGCGGCGGCCGGCGGCGCAAGGGCTCGACCGGGGCCGCCCAGCACGGTGACGGATCCACCGCGGGACTTCCGGCCAGGTGCGGCGCCGACCACCTACTTCACCGATCCCGACGTGATCACGATCGACCCGGCCTTCGAGTCGTATGTGGTGCCGAACAGCGCCATTCGCCGTCTCTGGACCGGTGCGCTCTGGGCGGAAGGACCGGCCTGGAACGCCGTCGGGCGCTTCCTCGTGTGGAGCGACATCCCCAACAATCGCCAGTTGCGGTGGCTGGAGGAGGACGGGCACGTCTCCGTATTCCGCGCACCGAGCGGCAATTCGAACGGGAACAGTTTCGACCGCCAGGGCCGTCAATTGTCCTGCGAGCACGCCGGCCGCCGGGTGGTCCGCTACGAACTCGACGGCTCGGCAACGGTGCTGGCCGACAGCTTCGAGGGCAAGCCCTTCAACGCGCCCAACGATGTCGTCCAGCACATCGACGGCGCCTACTGGTTCACGGACCCGCCCTACGGCGGCCAGCTCTACGAAGGGTTGCCGGACGAGGCGGGCGGTCCCTCGAATCCGAAGGGCCATCTCAATCCGCGGCTCGGGCAGCCGGCCGGGACCGTGACGACGCGGCGCGTCCTGCCCAATGCCGTCTATCGCATCGATCCCGCCGGCCGGATCGATCGTGTCCTCACCGACGATCAGGTTCCCGATCCGAACGGGCTGTGCTTCTCGCCCGATCACCGGACGCTCTACGTCTGCTCCACCGGGAAGGGACCCGGCGATACGGGTCCCGGCGGCAAGGGCGAGATCTACGCCTTCGATGTCGGGAACGGCGGCGCCTTGTCGAACAAGCGCCTCTTCGCGGATTGCGTCGTCGATGGCGTCAAATGCGGGCCCGACGGCTTGCGGACCGACGTCGATGGCAATCTCTGGGTGTCGAGCAACGCGGGCCGCGCGGTCGGCTACAACGGCGTGACGGTCTGGAGCCTGGCGGGAACGCTCATCGGGCGGATCCGCCTGCCGGAGGTCTGCGGCAACCTCACGTTCGGCGGCCCCAAGCGGAACCGCCTGTTCATGGCGGCCAGTCAGTCGATCTACGCCGTGACGGTGAATACCCAGGGCGCCGGTCCGGCCTAGATCGTCGTCGAAGGATCCTGTGTCTCCGGCCATGGCTGACGAGGCTGTGGAGCGCTATCTGTAGCGGGCATGACCGTGGATCCTCCTTCAGACCCCACCTTGAGCCGCCTCAGTGCGGCTCTGGGGGATTTGCCCAGGCGCGGGCTACCGCCGGTCGAGCGATGGAATCCGCCCTATTGCGGCGCGATCGACATCCGTATTGCGGCCGATGGCACGTGGCACCACAACGGCTCGCCGATCCGGCGCGACAAGCTGGTCAAGCTGTTCTCCACGATCCTGCGGCGCGAGCCGGACGGGCGCATTGTGCTGGTCACGCCGGTGGAAAGCGTCGGGATCACCGTCGAGGATGCGGCCTTCATCGCGGTCGAGATGGCGGTCGATGGCACGGGTGAGGCGCGGCGCATCGCGTTCCGCACCAACGTGGACGATCTGGTGAGCGTCGACGCGGATCACGCCCTGCGCTTCGAGGAAGGGCCCGACGGCGCGCTCAAGCCTTATCTCCACGTCCGGGGCGGCCTTTGGGCGCTGATCACCCGGGCGCTCACCTACGACCTCGTGGATCTGGCCGAAGACCGTATGGTGGACGGGCAAGCCTGGCTCGGCCTCTGGGCGGGCGGCGTCTTCCACCGCATCGCTCCGGCCGCCGCCGCGTGAGCGAGCCCCTCGCCGATTTCCTGGCCCGGGCCGCGTCCGGTCTGTCGCCGCATCCGCCTGGACCGGACGATCCGACCTCCAATCCGCGCGGTGACCACTGCCTGGATCCGGATGGCGCGGCCGTGATCCCGCCGCCGCCGCACCGGCGGGCCGCGGTGCTGGTCCCGGTGGTCTTCCGGGCCGCCGGGCCGAACCTCGTGCTGACGCAGCGCGCCGCGAACCTGCGCGATCATTCCGGCCAGGTCGCGCTGCCGGGCGGCAAGATCGATCCGACGGATCCGGGACCGGCGGATGCGGCCCTGCGGGAGGCTTTCGAGGAGATCGGCCTGCCGCCCGAATCGGTGCGCCTGCTCGGGTATATCGACCCCTACCTGTCCGGCACCGGGTTCCTCGTGACGCCGGTCATCGGTCTGGTCTCCGAGACGGCGACGTTCCGGCCGAACCCCAGTGAGGTCGCGGACGTTTTCGAGGTGCCCCTGTCGGTGCTGATGGATCGGGAGCGCTACCGATTGCGGTCGCGGGAGTGGCAAGGCCGGACCCGATGGTTCTATGCACTCCCCTTCGGAGAGCGTCTGATCTGGGGCGTCACCGCCGGAATCCTCAACAATCTGCGGGAGCGGCTCTACCCGGAACCGGAGTCAGGTCGCGTCCGCCGGTCGGCGGGATAGGCTACGGATCGCCATGCTGCGTCGCGTCCTCGAAGAGTTCGGCCTCTTCCTCATCCCCTTCGCGCTGTTCCTGATCTATCTCGTCCTGGCCGGCCGCAACCCGTTGCGCCGGGTGCATTGGGACGCGCATCTCTGGCGCCTCGTCCTCGCCGGCTTGGCGGTGGTGATCGGCACGCTCGTCTACGAAGGCCTGTTTTCCGAGCGGCGCGCCGGCGGCTACGTTCCGACCCACATGGAGAACGGCCGTCTCGTCCCGGGTGGTTTCCGGTGAGGCGTGATCTCGAACGCGGCGGCCTCTCGGCCCTGCTCGACCGCCGCGGGGTGCGTCAGGCGCTCGCCGCCCTGGAGGCACCCGGATCCGAGACCCGCCTGGTCGGCGGTTGCGTCCGCGACGCGCTGCTGGGAACGCCGTCCGCCGATATCGACCTCGCGACGACGCTCCTGCCCGAAGCGGTGATCGCCGCCGCAGAACGCAGGCCGGGGCTGAAGGCGGTTCCGACCGGAATCGCGCACGGCACCGTCACGCTGGTCACCGAGGATGGACCGATCGAGGTCACCACCCTGCGCGAGGATGTCGAGACGGACGGACGCCACGCCATCGTGCGGTTCGGTCACGATTTCGCCCGCGATGCGGAGCGCCGCGACTTCACCGTCAACGCGCTCTCGCTCGGTCGGGACGGCCGGCTGCACGACACCGTCGGCGGTCTTCCGGATCTGGAAGCCGGGCGGGTGCGCTTCATCGGCGATCCCGCGACCCGCATCCGCGAGGATGCCCTACGGATCCTGCGCTTCTTCCGCTTCCACGCCCGGTTCGGCGCCGGGCCACCGGATGCGGAAGCGCTCGCCGCCTGTGTGGCCGCACGCGATAGCCTGGACAGGCTCTCGCGCGAGCGCGTCCGTGCGGAGTTCCTGAAGCTTCTGGCGGCCTCCGGCGGTGCAGCCCTGGTCTCGACCCTGAGCGCGACCGGCCTGCTGCTCAGGATCACCGGCGGCGTCGGCGAGTTCGGGCGGCTGCAACGCGCTTCGGCCGCGACGCTGCCCCCGATCATGCGCCTCGCGGCCCTCGCGGTCGGGGCCAGCCACGATGCCGAACGCCTCCGGGTACGCCTGCGGCTGTCGAAGAGCGAGCATGCCCAGCTCACCGACTACGCGGACGTCCTCGCCGAGCTGCACGATCGTGCCGCGCTCGACGGCGCCGCTGTCCGGGCCCTGGCGGCGCGGCATGGCCTGGCGCCCCTCAGCGATGCCCTGGCGATCGTGACCGGTGAGCCGCGGCCTGCACTGACCGGGGAAACACGCGTTGTTCTCGACGCGCTCCGCGGGGAGGGAGGTTCGCCGGTCTATCCACTGGCGGGCGCGGATCTTGTCGCGGCGGGCATCGCGCCCGGTCCCGCGATCGGCCGCGGGCTCGCCGCGGCTCGGAAGGTCTGGCTGGAACGCGGCTGCCCGACGGGCGCGGCGGCGCGGGCCGAGCTGCTGGCGCTTGCGCTGGACGGCGCCCGCTGAACCGCGATCAGAGCTTCAGGAGCGCCTTGGTTTCCTGGAGCTGGACGATCTGACCGTTCAGCTCCTCGCGCTTCTGCAGATCCTCGGTGGCATCGCGCTGCATCTCGATCGCCTCGATGTCCCGGTCGAGGGATTCGTGTGTCAGTTCCTCGATCGGCGCGGCGCGCTCGGCGAGCACGGTCACGGACGTCGGGCCGATATCGGCAAAACCGCCACGGACGTAGATCCGCTTGCCGCTACCCTGGCTCTCGGTGACCACGATGACGCCGACGCGCAGGGAGGTCAGCACGGGCGCGTGGCCCGGCATCACGGTCATCTCGCCCTCGGTGCCGGGCAGCTGAACGGCGGTCACCTCGCCGGAATACAGCGTCCGCTCGGGGCCGACGAAATCGAAGTGGAAGGTGGCCATCGGTCTCTAGCTTCCCGAACCCGCAACGCGCGCTCCTCCCCCTTGCGGGGAGGAGGTGAAGGTGGGGGAGGCGCAGGAGGCACCGCAGCGCTCGATCCTGAAACACCCCCACCCCCGACCCCTCCCCGGAAGGGGGAGGGGAGGGAGCAGCCTTACGCCGCCTTCATCTTCTTGGCCTTCTCCTGGGCCTGCTCGATCGTGCCGACCATGTAGAAGGCGGCCTCGGGCAGGTCGTCGTAGTCGCCGTTCACGAGGCCCTTGAAGCCCTTGATGGTGTCCTCAAGCGGCACCTGCACGCCCGGAGAACCGGTGAACACCTCGGCGACCGAGAAGGGCTGCGAGAAGAAGCGCTCGATCTTGCGGGCGCGGGCCACGGTCAGCTTGTCGTCCTCGGACAGCTCATCCATGCCCAGGATCGCGATGATGTCCTGAAGCGCCTTGTAGCGCTGAAGGGTCTGCTGGACCCGGCGGGCGACGTCGTAATGCTCCTCGCCGAGGATCGCCGGCGACAGCATGCGCGAGGTGGAGTCGAGCGGATCCACGGCCGGGTAGATGCCCTTCTCGGCGATCGAGCGCGACAGCACGGTCGTAGCGTCGAGGTGGGCGAAGGAGGCGGCCGGCGCCGGGTCGGTCAGATCGTCCGCCGGCACGTAGATCGCCTGCACCGAGGTGATCGAGCCCTTGTTGGTGGTGGTGATGCGCTCCTGCAGGGCGCCCATATCGGTGGCCAGCGTCGGCTGGTAGCCCACCGCCGAGGGAATGCGGCCCAGAAGCGCCGACACCTCGGAGCCCGCCTGGGTGAAGCGGAAGATGTTGTCGACGAAGAAAAGCACGTCCTGGCCGTCGTCGCGGAACTGCTCCGCGATGGTCAGGCCGGTCAACGCGACGCGCGAGCGGGCGCCGGGCGACTCGTTCATCTGCCCGTAGACCAGGGCGCACTTGGAGCCCGCAGCCGAGCCGTTGTTCTCCTTCGGGTCCATGTTGACCTTGGACTCGATCATCTCGTGGTAGAGATCGTTGCCCTCGCGGGTGCGCTCGCCGACGCCGGCAAAGACCGAGTAGCCCGAGTGCACCTTCGCGATGTTGTTGATCAGCTCCATGATCAGCACGGTCTTGCCGACCCCGGCGCCGCCGAACAGGCCGATCTTGCCGCCCTTGGCGTAGGGAGCGAGCAGGTCCACCACCTTGATGCCGGTGACGAGGATCTGCGCCTCGGTCGACTGGTCGGCGTAGGACGGGGCCGGCTGGTGGATGGCGCGGAGCGTGTCGCTCTGCACCGGGCCGGCCTCGTCGATCGGCTCGCCGATGACGTTCATGATCCGGCCGAGGGTGTTCATGCCCACCGGAACCTTGATCGGCTCGCCGGTGTCGAAGCACTCCTGGCCGCGGGTCAGACCCTCGGACGTGTCCATCGCGATGCAGCGGACGGTGCTCTCGCCGAGCTGCTGGGCAACCTCGAGCACGAGGCGGGCGCCGTTATTCTTGGTCTCCAGCGCGTTCAGAATCTCGGGCAGGTGACCCTCGAACTGCACGTCGACCACGGGGCCGATGACCTGGGTGATCTTGCCGGGCTTGTTGGAGCCGGTGCCGGGGAGTGCGGTGTTCGCCATGGTATCCTCGCTGTCGGTGCCGGCGCGCAACGCGCGGGCTGTGTCCTCAGAAATTGGAGCCGGCTCAGGCGTCTCTCAGCTCAAGCCGAAGTTCGACACGCGCCGTCCGCTCGTCGAAGCGGTCCATGCGACCGTTCATGGTCGCGACCTGCGTCCCGACGGCTGTTAGCCGCGACTTCACCGCCCTCAGGTCGAGACGCACCTCGGAGACGTCGTGCCGCAGGGCACGCAGATGCTCCAAGACCAAGTTCTCGACCGCGTTCGTCATCATCCGACGCCTCCGGCGTCCCGTCCTATCACAGAGCCTCAGCGCCTGAGATGATCTCGATGAGTTCCTTGGTGATCATGGCCTGACGCGTGCGGTTGTAGATCAGCGTCTGCTTCTTGATCATCTCGCCGGCGTTGCGAGTGGCCGAGTCCATGGCGCTCATGCGCGCGCCCTGCTCGGACGCGGCGTTTTCCAGGAGGGCCCGGTAGATCTGCACCGTCAGGTTCTTCGGCAGCAGCGTCTCCAGGATCGCCTCTTCGGAGGGCTCGAATTCCAGGGCGGCGTTGCCGGCAGCGGCCTTCGCGGTCGCGTCGGTCTCGGGCAGCTCGGCCGGGATCAGGCGCTGCGCGGTCGGGATCTGGGAGATCACCGAGCGGAACTCGGAATAGAACAGCGTCGCGACGTCGAACTCGCCCGCCTCGAAGCGGGTCAGGATCTTGTCGGCAATGCTGGCTGCAAAGTCGTAATCCACTGGCCGGTTGCCGCGGATGTCCATGCTCTCGACGATCTGGTCGCGATACTGCCGCCGCAGCGCATCGAGGCCCTTCTTGCCGACCGTCATGATCTTGACGGTCTTACCCTCGGCGGTGAGCTTCTGCGCGTATTCGCGCACCGCGAGGCGGACGATCGACGAGTTGAACGCGCCGGCCAGACCGCGATCGCCCGTGCAGACGACGAGCAGATGCGTCTGCTCGGAGCCGGTCCCGGACAGGAGCCGCGGAGCGCCGACACCGCCAACGAGGTTGCCGGCCAAGTTACCGAGCACCGCCGACATCTTCTCGGCGTAGGGACGGCCCGCCTCGGCGGCCATCTGCGCCCGGCGCAGCTTGGCGGCGGCGACCATCTGCATGGCCTTGGTGATCTTCTGCGTCGCCTTCACCGAGGTGATGCGGTTGCGCAGGTCCTTCAAACTCGCCATCGGGTGAGGTCCAGGTCCGTTCTATGGGCCTCTCCTTCCCTCGGGGGGAAGGAGCCGGAAGTTCGGGCGGTGCAGGAAGCCGAAGCATCCGGTGCACCACCCAAGATCCCTCCCCGCGGGGAGGGGCCTCACATCAGGCGATCGACTTGGCGACGCTCTCGACGACGCTCTTCAGCTTGCCGGCGTTCTCGTCCGACAGGTCCTTGGAGGCGGCGATCGAGTCGAGCAGGTCCTTGTGGCGCGACCGCAGGGTGCTGAGCAGCGCATCCTCGAACGGGCGAATCTTGGCGACCGGCAGCTTGTCCAGATAGCCGTTCACGCCGGCGTAGATCACGGCGACCTGCTCTTCCATCTTCAGCGGCGAGAATTGCGGCTGCTTCAGGAGCTCGGTCAGACGCGAGCCGCGGTTCAGGAGCTGCTGGGTCGAGGCGTCGAGATCCGAGCCGAACTGCGCGAAGGCGGCCATCTCGCGGTACTGCGCGAGCTCGCCCTTGATCTTGCCGGCGACCTTCTTCATCGCCTTCGTCTGGGCCGAGGAGCCCACCCGCGAGACCGAGAGGCCGACATTCACCGCCGGGCGGATGCCCTGGTAGAACAGGTCGGTCTCGAGGAAGATCTGGCCGTCGGTGATCGAGATCACGTTGGTCGGGATGTAGGCCGAGACGTCGTTGGCCTGGGTCTCGATGACCGGGAGTGCGGTCAGCGAGCCGTTGCCGGCGGCGTCGCCCATCTTGGCGGCGCGCTCGAGCAGGCGGCTGTGGAGGTAGAACACGTCGCCCGGATAGGCCTCGCGGCCCGGCGGGCGGCGCAGCAGCAGCGACATCTGGCGGTAGGCCACGGCCTGCTTGGACAGATCGTCGTACACGATCACGGCGTGCATGCCGTTGTCGCGGAAATACTCGCCCATGGCGCAGCCGGCGAACGGCGCGATGAACTGCATCGGTGCGGCGTCCGAGGCGGTGGCGGCGATGACAATGGAGTATTCCAGGGCGCCCTGGTCCTCCAGCACCTTCACGAACTGGGCGACCGTCGAGCGCTTCTGGCCGATGGCGACGTAGATGCAGAAGAGCTTCGACTTCTCGTCACCGCCGGCGGCGTGACCGGGCTTCTGGTTCAGGATCGTGTCGAGGGCGATGGCGGTCTTGCCGGTCTGGCGATCGCCGATGATCAGCTCGCGCTGGCCACGGCCGACCGGGATCAGGGCGTCGATCGCCTTCAGGCCCGTGGCCATCGGCTCGTGCACCGACTTGCGCGGGATGATGCCGGGCGCCTTCACGTCGACGCGGCGGCGCTCGGTGGAGACGATCGGACCCTTGCCGTCGATCGGGTTGCCGAGGCCGTCGACCACGCGGCCGAGCAGACCCTTGCCGACCGGCACGTCCACGATGGCGCCGGTGCGCTTGACGGTCTGGCCTTCCTTGATCTCGCGGTCGGAGCCGAAGATCACGATGCCGACGTTGTCCTGCTCGAGGTTCAGGGCCATGCCCCGGACGCCCGACTCGAACTCGACCATCTCGCCGGCCTGGACGTTGTCGAGGCCGTAGGCGCGGGCGATGCCGTCGCCGACGGACAGGACCTGTCCGACCTCGGAGACCTCGGCCTCTTCACCGAAGTTCTTGATCTGATCCTTCAGGATCGCGGAGATCTCGGCGGCGCGGATGTCCATACTCGGGCCTCTGTCGCTGATGCGTCTGTAAGTGTTCGGGTCGGATGGGGGCGCTTACCGCGCGGCCCGCATCGCGAGGCGGATACCGTTGAGCTTGGTCTTCAGGGAGGCGTCGACCATGCGCGAGCCCATCTTCACGACGAGGCCGCCGATCAGGCTCGGATCGATCACGAGGTCGACGTCGACCTCGGCCTTGGCGATGTCGCGCAGCGAGGCCTTGATCTCCTCGATCACGGTGTCGGACGGCCTCTCGGCCACCCGGACCTGGGCGCGCACGATCCCCTTCGAATCCTGGACCAGGCTGCGGAAGGCGCTGATCATGTCGGGGAGGGCGAAGAGCCGACGGTTCGAGGCCGCGAGGCGGATGAAGTTGCCGGCGAGACCGCCGATCCCGGCCCTGGCGAGCACGGCGCCGATCGCGGCTTCCTGCTCCTCGGCGCTGAAGACCGGGCTGCGGACGAGGCGGCGAAGGTCCGCGCTCTCCTTCAGCAGCCCGTCGAATTGATTGAGGGAATCGGCGACCGCGTCGACCTGGCGCTCGTCGCGCGCGAGCTCGAACAGGGCGGAAGCGTACCGGCCCGCCACGCCTGCGACCAGGGGACCAGCCTCGGAACCGTTCTGCGCCACCCGTCGCTCTCTTCTCTGGTTGCCCGCCCGCTCCGCGCGCTCCGGCAGGAGCGCGGTGCGTGACCGTTCGGGACGTGGGATCGCGCCGGCAGCGGACAGGGTCGAGAACTGTCCTCGCGGCGCGGCGACCGCCTAGCATGCCAGCATGGCCGCGCGCAACACGGGAGGCGCACCGCGCAGCGCGTCACGACGGCGGAAGTGTGACGCGGGATGCGCCTCAGCAGGCGAGCCGGTCGCAGCGGCGGACGCTCGCGATCATCTTGGCCATGGCGCGGGCGCCCGGATGGCCGAGGATGCCGCTGTTGCCGACAACGTAGGACGGCGTCGCGTAGAGACCGAGATCCGCCGCCATGCGCATCTGGCTCTTGAGCGCCGCGCGCACCTCTTCGCTGTCGGCGATCTCCTCGACTTCCGCCTGCGGGATGCCCAGCGCAGCCGCGGCAGCGAGAGCCCCGGGCCCGTCGATGCGGCCAGGCTTGCCGAGCAGAGTCTGATAGAAGCGCCACGCGGCCTCCGAGCCGAGCCTGCGCTGGACCGCCAGCATCACCTTGGCGGCCTGGGCCGATTGCGGTGACAGGATCGGGTTGTGGACAAGGCCGATCCGCAGTTCCGGGTCGCTGTCGTGCAGCGCGACCACGTCGGCGGCAGCCTTCCGGCAATACGGGCAGTTGAAGTCGTAGAACTCGTAGAGCGTGGTTCCGGCCTCCCGCGGCCCGACATAGGTGACCCCGCGCAGGGCCGGGATCTGGCCGGTGATCTCGCCGGGCAGGATCGAGTTCGCCACCGCCTTGCCGTCATCGCCGGTGACTGCGACGCGCTGGCCGTAGGATTGCGCCCAGACGGGCTTCAAGCCGGTGGCGAGGGTGGCGGTTGCGGCGAGGAGAAGGCGTCGCGAAACAGGCATGGAGAACGTCCGGGGCATCGCTATCCCGCTCCGGCCGCGCCGAAGCGGAGCCGGACCAGAACCAGGGGGTCGAGTCGGTTTGATGGCCGATCGGCGTGAACGTGGTCCTACCGCAGCCCCTTCGGCCGTTCGCCGGTCGCCCAGGCCAGGGCCTGTTCCAGGCGGTCATTGCCCCAGAACAGCTCGCCGTCATCGGCCAGAAAGGTCGGCGCCCCGTAGATCCCGCGGGAGCGCGCCTCCTCGACGCTGACCCGCAGCTTGGTCTTGTTGGCCTCGGCGGCGGCGGCCCGCACGGTCTGTGTCCCGTCGAGCCCGAGCGAATCGAGGATCTCGGCGACAGCCGCCGGCTCTGCGATGGAGCGCCCCTCGGCGAAGCTCGCGGTGAACACCTTCTTCGAGAACGGCACCAGCCAATCCTGGTCCTGACCGAGGATGGCGACCCGCACCGCGCTGAGGCTGTTCTGCGGAAACTGCGCGGGGCGCGTCAAGGGCGGTAGGCCGAGGCGCGCGGCCTCGCGCTCCACGTCCCGCCACATGTTCTTGCCCTTGGCCGCGTAGAGGTTGAACGGCGAGGTCGTCCAGCCCTGGGAGGCGAAGAGCGGCCCGACCAGGAAAGGCCGCCACCGGATCGCGACGCCGGCCTCGGCGGCGGCGGCTTCGACGCGCATCGCCGCGAGGTAGGAGTAGGTGGAGGCGAATTCGAACCAGAACTCCAAAATCGGCTGGCGCGCCATAGACTTCGCTTCTCCGATGCATTCTTGCGGCGATGACGATTGGCAACGCCCGCGTCATTTGTTGCACGGCCGCAAGGCCGCCGTGAGGCAAAACACGACCGATCCTCCGGCATCTGGCCTACGCGCGAGACGGCACGCCGGTTGCAGGCCGGTGACACCCGCGATAAGCCGCAGACGCCCCGCCTCAGTTCCGGAAGCCGCATGTCCGTCCCCGCGAAGAGCCCCGTGAAGAAGGTCGTGCTGGCCTATTCCGGCGGCCTCGACACATCGATCATCCTGAAGTGGCTGCAGACCACCTACGGCTGCGAGGTCGTGACCTTCACGGCCGATCTCGGCCAGGGCGAGGAGCTGGAGCCGGCCCGCCGCAAGGCCGAACTCCTCGGCATCAAGCCCGAGAACATCTACATCGAGGACCTGCGCGAGGAATTCGTCCGCGACTACGTCTTCCCGATGTTCCGGGCGAACGCCGTCTACGAGGGCGTCTACCTGCTCGGCACCTCGATCGCGCGGCCGCTGATCGCCAAGAAGCAGATCGAGATCGCAGAACGCGTCGGCGCCGACGCGGTCTGCCACGGTGCCACCGGCAAGGGCAACGACCAGGTCCGGTTCGAGCTCGGCTATTACGCGCTCAAGCCCGACGTGACGGTGATCGTGCCGTGGCGCGAGTGGGACCTGCGCTCGCGCGAGCAGCTCATCGCCTTCGCCGAGCAGCACCAGATCCCGATCGCCAAGGACAAGCGCGGCGAGAGCCCGTTCTCGGTGGACGCCAACCTTCTGCACGCCTCCTCGGAGGGCAAGGTGCTGGAGGATCCGGCCGTCGAGGTGCCGGATTACGTCTACTCGCGCACGCTCTCCCCCGAGGAGGCGCCGGACCAGCCGACGATCATCACGATCGGCTTCGAGCGCGGCGACGCGGTGTCGATCGACGGAGAGAAGCTGTCGCCCGCGAGCCTCTTGGCCAAGCTCAATCAGCTCGGCCATGACAACGGCATCGGCCGGCTCGACCTCGTGGAGAACCGCTTCGTCGGCATGAAGAGCCGCGGCATGTACGAGACGCCCGGCGGAACGATCCTGCTGCCGGCCCACCGGGCCATCGAGTCGATCACGCTCGACCGCGGGGCCGCGCACCTGAAGGATCAGCTGATGCCGCAATACGCGGAGCTGATCTACAACGGCTTCTGGTTCTCGCCGGAGCGCGAGATGATCCAGGCGCTGATCGACAGGAGCCAGGAGAAGGTCACCGGCACGGTACGGCTGAAGCTGTACAAGGGCGGCGTCCACGTGATCGGCCGCGAGAGCCCGCACTCGCTCTACGACCAGGACCTCGTGACCTTCGAGGAGGGCGCCGTCGCCTACGACCACCGCGACGCGGCGGGGTTCATCAAGCTCAACGCCCTGCGCCTGCGTACCCTGGCGCAGCGCAAGAAGCGCGAAGGCTGAGACGTCAGGCCGGCTTCCAGACCGCGGGCGATCCCGCGCACTGGAAGTCGCCCGGCCCGAGATCGGCATACCGTAGAAAGATCTGAAGGGCCGGCTGCATCTCGCGGTGTAGCCGGATCCGGTGCTTTTCCCCGTCCTCGTCGTCGTTGGCGGCCACCTCCGGCACCGCCGCGAGATGACGGGCTATGGCGGCGGTGTAGGTGTCCCCGTCTCCATAGGGCCGAGCCGGATCCACCCGCGGCACGTCCCCCGCCGGATCCCAGTCGAAGGCGAGATGCGGGATCAGCGCGAGGTGCTCGGCGGTCACCGCGAAGGTGATGTGCTCCGGCGTTTCGCCCGTTCGCGCATCCCGGAAGACGTCGCCGACCGTGCCGTGGTCGAGCTTCGCCAGACCGTTGTGATACTGGTAGCGGCCGGGCTTCAGCTGCGCGTTCTGGGCGAAGACCGCCAGCCCCTTCTCCAGCGCCCGATGCTCTTCCGCGGCCCCCTCGTCGTCGCCGGTCACGTTGGCGATGTCGCCGTCCCGATCGAGGCTGCCGTAGGGAGCATCCGGATGAATGGTCGGCGCACCCGGCTCGGCGCCGCCCCAGGCCACGACCATGCGGCGGAGCAAGGCGATGCGCTCCAGGGTCAGGTCGTAGACGGCGTCGCTCATGGGTGTCGGCTCTGGTTTCGGTTCTGGCGAATCTCTTACAGACCGGATTCGGCGGCTGCTACCGCCGCGGGCCGTCGTTTCCGTCGCGGTTCATCCGGTCGAGGGAGTTCGTGTCTCCGATTGCCACGACGAGAGCCTGACCGGCTCGAGTCGGGTCACGGACTTCGCGGCCGCCCGTTGAATTAGCCTCCGCTTCGCTGCTTCGCCGAGACCCAGCGATCACGCGGGGCGACGGCTCCACTGACTCAGCCTGCCACGGTAGGAGACCGGCAAGCGCCCGCTCGATCGCTACCTTCCGACCTATCAGTCCAGCGAGGTGCACGCCTGCGACGTCGCCGCCGATCCCGCGACGATCCTCGACGGGCTCGTCGCCTATCGACCGGCCGCGTCTTCCGGTTCGCGATCGGCCTGCGGGAACTGCCGATGCGCCTTCTGGGAGGGGTGAGTGCGGCGCAACCGGCCTTCGGTCTGCACGACGTCACGCGGCTCGACTGCAGCGACGATGAGATCGTCTACGGTCTGATCGGGCGGTTCTGGCGGGTGGATTTCGGCCTGGAGCGGGTCGCCGACGGCACAGCCTTCCGCGATTGCGACGCACCGTATCCCGCCAAGCTCGCCCTGGCCTTCGCAGTCCGACCCGGTCCCGAGGGCCAAACCCGGCTTATCACCGAGACGCGGGTCTTCTGCGCGAGCCGGGCCGCGCGTCTCACGTTCACGCCCTCTTGGCTCCTGATCCGCCCGGTGCGCGGTCTCATCCGTCAGCGCATGCTCGCCGCGATCAAGCGGGACAGCGAGCGCCCTTCGATCCCGGGACAGGTCATCGCCGCACGCAGCTCGTGAGGCCCTCCACCTGACCCATCAAGGCCTGGATCTGCGCGGCGCGGCGGCGCACGCCCGGGGAGGGACGCCCGGCGCTGCGCGTGATCGGGTTCGGCAGGACGGCGGCGAGCAGGGCGGCCTCGCCACGGGTCAGCCGGCTCGCATCCTTGTTGAACCAATGGCGGCTGGCGGCCTGCGCGCCGTAGATCCCGTCGCCCCATTCGGCAACGTTCAGGTAGATCTCCATCATGCGGCGCTTGCCCCAGAGCGTGTCGAGCGCCAGAGCCAGCGGGATCTCGACCGCCTTGCGGATGTAGGAGCGGCCCGGCCACAGGAACACGTTCTTGACGGTCTGCATCGCGATCGTCGAGGCGCCGCGGCTCGGCGAATCCTCATCCTCGACCACCTCGCGGATCGCCCCGATATCGACGCCGTGGTCGAGGCAGAAGCGCTGGTCCTCCGAGGCAATCACCGCCTGCGACAGCACCGGCGCGATCTCCGAGAGGCTGACGGCGTCGCGGCTGACAGGCTGAAGCGTCAACCACCGCCCGAGCATCAGGGTCGACGGCGGCATCAGCGCGCTATAGACGAGCGCCAGCGTCAGTATGACGATGAACGCGATGGCGGGGAGCAGAAGCAGCGCCCCGACGATCTTGCGGACCGGGCGGGAGCGCCGCGGGCGCGCGAGCGGAAGGTCACGACCCGCCGCCTCCCGCCTGCGTCCAGCCCCACCCACCGCGATCTCGTTCCCGCTCAACTGACACTCGATTGGTTTTCGCAAGGCCAGGACCGGACGTAGCGCCCGATGACCCCGACCCCCTCAACGCAGGCACCGACCGGTTCGGTCAAGACTGACACGCAGGCCGTCGCGTTTTCCCACAGGCTGGCTGAAGTCGCCGGGATGGTCGAGACCTTCCTGGTCGATCGCCTCGGCCCGGATCTCGTCCCCGGCGAGATCGCCCGGCCACCGCGCCTGATGGACGCCATGCGCCACGCCGTGCTCGGTGGCGGCAAGCGCCTCCGGCCCTTCCTCGCCATCGAGACCGCCCGGATGCTGGGCGGCTCCGAGCCGGCGGCGCTCGCAGCCGGCGCCGGCGTCGAGCTGGTGCATTGCTACAGCCTCGTCCACGACGACCTGCCGGCCATGGACGACGACGACATGCGCCGCGGCAAGCCGACGGTGCACAAGGCCTACGACGAGGCCACGGCCATCTTGGTCGGGGATGCGCTCCAGACGCTCGCCTTCGAGATCGTCGCCGACCCGACCTGGCAGCCGGATGCCGGGATTCGCGCCGACCTCGTGCTCGGCCTCGCCCGGGCCTCGGGCCTGGGCGGCATGGTCGGCGGCCAGCTCCTCGACCTCACCGCCGAGGGCCGGTTCGGCGCGGCCAACATGGATGTGGACGACACCCTGCGGATGCAGGCGATGAAGACCGGCGCGATCCTGGCCTTCTCGGTGGAGGCCGGCGCGATCGTCGGTGGCGCCGACGAGGGTCAGCGGGCTGCCCTCCTGCGCTACGGGGTCGCCCTGGGCCAGGCCTTTCAGATCGCCGACGACATCCTCGATCGCGAGGCCTCGCCGGAAGCCATGGGCAAGGCGACCGGCAAGGACAAGGATGCCGGCAAGGCCACACTGGTCGACCGTCTCGGCATCGACGGGGCCCGGGCCGAGTGCGACCGTCTCGTCGGCGTCTGCGAGGACGCGGTCGGCTCCTGGGGCGAGAAGGCCCGCATCCTGCGGGACGCCGCCCGGTTCACGGTGGCGCGCAAGACCTGACCGAACCGGCCGGGGATGCCCGTTCGGACGGATCGAAGTGGCTGCCGGGTCACCGCCGGATGCCCCGTCGATCGGTTGTCGCACGCAGCGAGGCGACGCCGGACACCTCACAATCGGGCCAGGCGCCGCTGGAATGCTTCGCTTTGCTCGTACAAACGTATCGGCGCTGCTCCGGTCCCATCCCGATAAGAAGCCGATGGGATCGGGTCGTGTAGGCCCTCAGGCCCGGTTGTTCTTGTTGTAGACGTCGAGGCACACGGCGGCGAGCAGCACGATCCCTTTGATCACCTGCTGGTAATCGATGCCGATGCCCAATATCGACATGCCGTTGTTCATCACGCCGATGATGAACGCGCCGATCACGACGCCCGAGACCTTGCCGATGCCGCCGGCCGCCGAGGCGCCGCCGATGAAGCAGGCCGCGATCACGTCGAGCTCGAACCCCACACCGGCCTTCGGTGTCGCGGTGTTGAGACGGGCGGCGAAGATCATGCCGGCGAGCCCGGCCAGCGCGCCCATATTGGCGAAGGTCAGGAAGGTGAGCCGCTCGGTCTTGATGCCCGAGAGCCGTGCGGCCTTGATGTTGCCGCCGAGCGCGTAGATCCGCCGCCCGATCGTCGTCCGGGTCGTGACGAAGCGGTAGAGCATCACCAGTGCGAACATCACCAACAGTACGTTGGGCAGGCCGCGATAGGCGCTCATCTGATACGCGAAGGCGAGGATCACGATGGTGGTCATGCCGTTGCGGAAGATGAACGCCGCCCAGGATTCGGCCTGTCCGCCGTTGCGGAGCCGCGCGGCCCGGCGGCGTCCGTTCAGGCCGATGAGGATCAGCGACAGGGCGAGCGCGATGAGCAGCGCGGTCCAGGGGCCCGCGAAGTTGGCCAGAAAGCCCTTGGCGAGAAGCTGGAACACCTCCGGGAACGGCCCGATCGAGGCGCCCTGCAGCAGGGCCAGCGTCAGGCCGCGGAACACCAGCATGCCGGCGAGCGTGACGATGAAGCTCGGAATGCCGAGATAGGCGACGAAGTAGCCCTGCAGCCCGCCGATCGCGGCGCCGACGGCCAGGCACAGGACGCTGGCGGTGAGCGGGTCGAAGCCGAATCGGACCATCAGGAGCGCCGCGAGCGCCCCCACGAAGCCGACCACCGAGCCGATGGACAGGTCGATATGGCCGGCCACGATGACCAGCAGCATCCCCAGCGCCATCACGACGACGTAGCTGTTCTGCAGGATGAGGTTGGTCAGGTTCAGCGGCTCGAACAGCACGCCGCCGGTGGCGTACTCGAAGAACAGGGTGATCAGCGCCAGGGCGAAGACCAGGCCGTAATCGCGCAGCTGCGCCATCGCGGGGCGCCCGCGCCGGGTCTGCGGCTCACCCGCAGCCTGGGTGCCCGGAACGGGTTCGGTCAGACGGATCATGGCCTTGCTCACAGAGATGTCGCTCATCCGTTCAGGTCCTTGGAGCGCATGATCGCGCGCATGATCGCTTCCTGGCTGGCCCCGGCGCGCTGGAACTCACCCACGAACCGCCCCTCGTTCATGACGTAGATGCGGTCGCACAGGCCGAGCAGCTCGGGCATCTCGGACGAGATCATCAGGACGCCGCGGCCGCCTTCGGCCAGTTCGTTGATGATGCTGTAGATCTCGTACTTGGCGCCGACATCGATGCCGCGTGTCGGCTCATCGAGGATCAGCACCTTGGGCTGGGTGAACAGCCACTTGCTGAGCACGACCTTCTGCTGGTTTCCGCCCGACAGGTTCACGGTCTGCTGCCCTATGCCGAAGGAGCGGATCCGCATCTTCGAGCGATAGGCATTCGCGACGCGGTGCTCCGCATCCTCGTCGATGATTGTGGCCGTCGAGACTCCGGGGAGGTTGGCGAGCGTGGTGTTCTTGGTGATGTCCTCGCCGAGCACGAGCCCCAGCTGCTTGCGGTCCTCGGTGACGTAGGCGATGCCCGCCGCGATCGCCTTGTCGATCGTCGAGACATCGACCTCCCGGCCCTCGATGCGGACCGTCCCGCTTGTGCCCTGGCCGTAGGACTGGCCGAAGACGCTCATGGCGAGTTCCGTCCGGCCGGATCCCATCAGGCCGGCGATCCCGACGATCTCGCCCCGGCGCAGGTTCAGACTGACGTTGCGCACGACCGCCCGCTCCGCATGGACCGGGTGATGGACCGTCCAGCCCTCCACTTCCATCAGCATGTCGCCGATCCGCGGCTCGCGAACCGGGTAGCGGTTGGCCATGGTGCGGCCGACCATGCCGCGGATGATCCGGTCCTCGTCGACGCCGCCGTTCCCGCAGTCGAGGGTCTCGACGGTGGTGCCGTCGCGCAGCACGGTGATCCGGTCGGCGACCTTGGAGATCTCGTTGAGCTTGTGCGAGATCAGGATCGACGCGATGCCCTTGGCCTTGAAGCTGAGGAGCAGCTGCAGCAGCGCCTCGCTGTCCGTCTCGCTCAAGGATGCGGTCGGCTCGTCGAGGATGAGCAGCTTGACCTTCTTGGACAGCGCCTTGGCGATCTCGACGAGTTGCTGCTTGCCGACGCCGAGATGGGTGACGAGGGTGTCGGGATTCTCCGCAAGGCCGACCATGGCCAGCAGCTCCCGGGACCGCGCATAGACCCGGTCCTGGTCTATGATGCCGAAGCGGCCGGGCTCGTTGCCGAGGAAGATGTTTTCGGCGATCGACAGGAACGGGACCAGGGCCAGTTCCTGATGGATGATCACGATGCCCAGGCGCTCGCTGTCGGAGATGTCGCGGAACCGGCCGGGCTGCCCCTCGTAGGTGATCTCGCCCTCGTAGGATCCGTGCGGGTAGACCCCGCTCAGGACCTTCATGAGCGTCGACTTGCCGGCGCCGTTCTCGCCGACCAGGGCATGGATCTCGGCCGGTGCGATGCTCAGGTTGACGTCGTTGAGGGCCCTGACGCCGGGAAACGTCTTGGAGATCCCCCGCATTTCGAGGACGGGCTGCATGCGACCCCTTCCGGCTCAGTCTGCACAGGATGCCGCCCGCGCCGGCGGCACCGGCGCGGAGACGGGTTCGGGCGGCGCGGCAAGGGCCGCCGCGCTCACTTCAGCTGGTCGAGGGTGTAGTAGCCGGTGTCGACGAGGGCCGGCTTCCAATTGGCCTTGGTGACGATGACCGGCGTCAGCAGGTACGATGGGACGACCTTCTTGCCGTTGTTGTAGGTCTTGGCGTCGTTGGTCTCGGGCTGCCGGCCGGCCTCGATCGCGTCGATCATCGCCACCGTCACCTTGGCGAGTTCGCGCGTGTCCTTGAAGATCGTCGCCGTCTGCTCGCCCGCGATGATCGACTTGACCGCCTGCAGCTCGGCATCCTGGCCACTGACCACCGGCAGCTTCACATTGCCGGAGCCGTAGCCGACGCTCTTCACCGACGATATGATGGCGGTGGAGATGCCGTCGTAGGGGGAGAGCACCGCATCGAGATGCGCGGTGCCGTAATAGGCCGAGAGCAGGTTATCCATCCGGGCCTGCGCGGTCGCGGGATCCCAGCGCAGCGTCGACACCTTGTCCATGCCGAACTGGCCCGAGCGCACGACCAGCTTCTTGGCATCAATGTAGGGCTTCAGCACCGACAGGGCACCGTCGTAGAAAAAGTATGCGTTATTGTCGTCGGGCGAGCCGCCGAACAGCTCGATGTTGAACGGCCCCTTCTCGTCCTTCAGGCCGAGCGCATCGACAATTGAGGTCGCCTGCTGGACCCCAACTTTGTAGTTGTCGAACGTGGCGTAATAATCGACGTTCGGCGTGCCCTTGATCAGGCGGTCGTAGGCAATGACCTTCACGCCGCGCTCGCTCGCCTTCGCCAGCACATCGCTGAGCGTGGTTCCGTCGATCGAGGCGATCACCAGCAGCTTCACGCCCTTCGTGAGCATGTTCTCAATCTGCGCGAGCTGGGTTGGGATGTCGTCGTCGGCATATTGCAGATCCGGCTTGTAGCCCTTGGCCTGCAACAGCTTCACGATATTGTTGCCGTCGTCGATCCAGCGCTGTGACGACTTGGTGGGCATGGCGACGCCGATCGCGTCGCCGCCGGCCGCCTGCGCCGCCGGCATGGCCAGCGCTCCCAGGAGTGAGATACCCAGGACGAACTTGAGAAATATAGGCTTGGCGATCCCGGATCTCAGCGCCCGCTTGTGGACGGCCGCGACTGGCATGGGCCGAAGCGTCGGCGATCACGGGGCGGCTGGACGAGGGGCGTCCGCGCGCCGGGACTCGTGCCGGCCGCCGGTTGTCGGGACGGGATGGCCGCGGAGCCGGGCCCCGATTTGACCCATGCCGGGACGAACGGGCCGGGCAGCGCCCCGGCTCGAGGCGGCCCGAGAGGCGCCGCTATGCGGATCGTGCGGTCCGCGCAGCGGAAAGGATCGGCCGCTCTTGCCGCCCGCCGCTCTTGCCGCCTGCCGCTCTTTCCGCCTGCCGCTCTTTCCGCCTGCCGCTCTTGCCGCCCGCGGCTCAGCCGCGTCCGACGAACGGCATCTTGGTCGCCATGATGGTCATGAACTGCACATTGGTTTCGAGCGGGAGGCTCGCCATGGTGAGAACCGCCTGGCCGACATGGTCCGGGTCCATGACGGCCTCGGGCCGGAGCGAGCCGTCCGCCTGACGGACGCCCGCCTTCATCTTGCCGCCCATGGGCGTGTCGGCGTTGCCGATGTCGATCTGCCCGCAGGCGATGTCGTAGGCGCGACCGTCGAGGGAGGTCGCTTTGGTCAGGCCGGTCACGGCGTGCTTGGTCGCCGTGTAGGCGATGGAGTTCGGCCGCGGGGCATGCGCCGAGATCGAGCCGTTGTTGATGATCCGGCCGCCGCGGGGATCCTGGTCGCGCATGATCCGGAAGGCGTGCTGCGTGCACAGGAACAGGGCGGTCAGGTTAGTGTCGACCACCTGCCGCCACGTCTCCAGCGGCAGGTCCTCGAGGGGGACCGGCGGGGCGCCGATCCCGGCATTGTTGAACAGTAGGTCGAGTCGCCCGAATTCCGCCCGCGTGCGGGCGAACAGGTTGGCGATCGAATCGGGATCGGTCACATCGGTTGGCACCACGAGCGCCCGGTCACCGCCGATCTGCGCCGCCGTCTCGTCGAGCGGCCCCGGCCGCCGCCCGGACAGCACGATCCGCCAGCCGGCGCCGGCCAGCGCCAGGGCCGCGGCCTTGCCGACCCCAGTCCCCGCCCCGGTCACGATCGCGATCCGACCTGATTCCGACATGCGCCCCTCCCGGCCTTGTTGTCGCCCGGCTGTAGCGGATGGCCGTCGCGGCGCGAAGGCATCGGCGTTTCAGATGCGCGGCTCGGTCACCGGCGCCCGCTTGACCTCAAGCGCGCTATGGTGGCCCGAACAGGCAAGAACGGGGGGGTCGGAACGATGCGGCGGAGACCGACGGCAGAGCGGCGCCGGGTGACGCCTCCGGTGGTGCACCGGTGAGCGCGCCCGAGATCCCGTTCCTGCTGGGTCTCGACGCCGCGGCGGTCGCGGCGGTCCGGGCCCGCATGGTCCCGATCGCGGTGCCGGGCGGCCAGATCCTGTTCGAGCAGGGCGCCTCGGGAGACGCGCTCTACACCCTCGTCTCCGGGGCGGTCGGCGTCTCGGCCCGCGACCACAACGGCAGCCCGACCCGGATCGCGCGCCTGCGCCCACCCGAGACCTTCGGCGAGATGGCCCTGCTGTCGGAGGCCCCCCGGGCGGCCACCGTGATGGCCCTGCGCGACTCGCACCTGCTGAAGCTGACCCGCACGGCCTTCGAGGCGGTCATCGCCGAGCATCCGCAGACGCTCCTCTACTTCGCCCGCATGCTGGCCGACCGCCTGCGCGCGATCTACGACGGCTACTCGGTGCATCACGCGCCGCGGATCTTCACGATCCTGGCGGTGACGGAAGGACCGAATCCGGAGATCCTCGCCCGGCAGCTCGCCGACGCCTTCGACGCGCTCCTGCCGGGCGAGACCGGCTGCCTCACGAACTGGCCCGAGGGCGCCGACGAGGCTTGGTTCCAGAGCTTCGAAGGCCGGCACGCGCGCACGATCTTCGCGGCGCACGAGATCGACTGTCCCTGGTGCCGGCAGAGCCAGCGCCGGGGCGACCATGTGCTGCTTCTGGCCGAGCCCGGCGCGCCGCCGCGGCCGGGTGTGCCGGAATACCTGGAGCGGGTCCGCTCCGACTGGATCCGCATGGACCTTGTCGTCCGGCAGGATTCGGACGCGCAGCGCCCGAAACCGCTCCACCCCGCCGTCGCGGCACTGCCGGCCGCGATGCGGATCCAGGTCCGCGACGGCATGCAGGGCGACCTCCACCGGCTGGCCCGGCTCGCCAGCGGCGCGGCCCGGGGGCTGGTGCTCGGCGGCGGCGGCGCCCGCGGCCTTGCCCATCTCGGGGTCCTGAAGGCGCTCGACGAGGTCGCCTGCGCGCCGGACTTCGTCGGCGGCACCAGCATGGGCGCGATCATTGCGGCGAGCCTCGCCATGGGCTGGCCCCTCGCGGAGATCCAGGCGCAGACCGAGGCGTTCTTCGCCACCAGCAACCCGATCAACGACTATACCCTGCCGCTCCATGCCCTGACCCGGGGGGCCAAGGTCGATGCGGGCCTGGCGGCGCGCTACGGCGGCGTGCGCATCGAGGATCTGTGGCTGCCGTTCTTCTGCGTGTCGTCGAACCTGACCACCGGGAACACGATGGTTCATCGCTCGGGTGACCTGCCGAAGGCGCTGCGCGCCAGCATCGCCATTCCCGGACTCCTGCCGCCGGTCCTGTGCGACGAGGGGGTGCTGGTCGATGGCGGCATGATGAACAATCTCCCGGCCGATGTCGCCGCGGGCCTGGAGCGCGGCCCGGTTCTCGCCGTCGATGTCGGCAGCGACCGGGCCTTCCAGGACATGCCCCAGCGCGGCTGGCGCGGCCGGCTGGTGCGAAGGCTGATCGGCTCGCCGCTGGCCATGCCGGGCCTCGCGCCGCTGCTGCTGCGCGCCGCGACGGTCTCGAGCGACGCGCAGAGCCTGATGGCGGCGGCTCACGCGACCGCGGTGCTCAAGCCGCCCCTCTCGGGCATCGACCTGCGGGCGTGGTCCCGTTTCCGGGAATCGGCCGAGCTCGGCTATCGCGAAACGCGCGCCGGCCTAGAGGCCGGAACGCTGGCGCGCTGGCTCGACCCGCTGCGCTGATAGGTCCCGGTGCGGCAGCGCACGCGCGGGGCCCGATCCCCTGTAACCCCGACAGCCGGGCGCCGATCTCCCGTCGAGAGACGAAATCAGGAGCCAGCGTCATGACCCCGACCACCAGCCTTCAGGCCGAAGCCCCTGTGCCGCCCGCCCGGACCCTGCTGCAAGGGGCAGCCTTCGTGCTGCTCTGCCTGTGGACCCGCAGCTCTCCGGACCAGTTGCGCGACCAGCTCTCCGCCGAAGCCGGCGCCTGCGCGGCGTTCGGTTTCTGAGGGGATCACCCGCACGGGTGCGGGCGTTCTCCGCCGATCAGCAGGGAGCGCCGAAGCGGATGGACGTTGCAGGTGTGAACTTTCACCACGTCGCTCTGCCGGAGGTGCGCCTGCACGTGGCGGAGGCGGGTCCGGAGAGCGGGCCGCCGACCATCCTGCTGCACGGTTTCCCCGAATTCTGGTTCGGCTGGCGCCACCAGATCGGGCCGCTCGCCGAGGCGGGCCTGCGGGTGATCGTGCCGGATCAGCGCGGCTACGGCCTCAGTGACAGGCCGCAGGGCATCGCCGCCTACCACCTCGACCGGCTGGCCGGGGACGTGCTGGCCCTGGCCGATGCCTACGGCTTCGCGACATTCCGGCTCATCGGCCACGATTGGGGCGGCCTCGTCGCGTGGTGGCTGGCCAGCCGCCATCCCGAACGGATCGAGCGGCTCGCGATCCTTAACGCGCCGCATCCCGGCATCGTCGGCGCGTATATGCGGCACCATCCGGGCCAGTGGCTGCGCAGCGTCTATGTCGGCCTGTTCCAGCTGCCCGGCCTGCCCGAGCGGCTGCTGACGGCCGACCGGTGCCGCGTCCTGCGGAACGCGTTGACGTCCACCAGCCGGCCGGGCGCGTTCTCGGCTGCCGATCTCGACCGCTACGTCGAAGCGTGGCTTCAGCCCGGCGCGATGACCGCCATGCTGAACTGGTACCGGGCCCTGGTGCGTCTGCCGCGGGACGAGCCGGCCCGGGTCCGGGTCCCGACCCTGATCCTCTGGGGCAAGCAGGATACAGCCCTGCAATCCGGCCTCGCGGAAGCGAGCCTGGCCTTCTGCGACGCGGGCCGGATCCGCTGGTACGAGCGCGCGAGCCACTGGCTCGCCCACGAGGAGCCGGATTCCGTCAATGTGGAGCTGACGCGTTTCCTGTCCTGACCGGCACGCGCGAACGCAACAGAGGCATAAGCCACCAAATTGCACGAAGCATCCGAATTCACTTTAAAGTTATCATTATCCACGCGCCGAATGTCGGCAGCACGCGTCACGCGAAAACTTATTCCCCGTCAGAGGCGAAATCGACGGCTTCATTTTTACTGCACGCTCCGGAACTTACCCGTCACCATTCTCGTAGGTGGTGGCTCACACGGTAAAATCGGAGATACTCGCTCATGACTATGCGTTCTCTTCTGACGGCAGGCCTGCTCATCGGCGGCCTGATGGCCGGCTCGGGGGCCGCGCAGGCGGCACCGTCCATGCCTCAGCCCGGCCTCGCCGGCCACGACATGATCGAGTCTGTCGTGATGCATCGCCATCACCGCAGAATGCACCGGCACCACACCGCGCGGCACGAGCGGCGGATGCGCCGGCTCAACACCATGCGACACGGCAATCCGAACGCGAAGAATCCCGCCCTGCGCGGCTACCAGCAGAACCTGGGCAGCACCACCAATGGCCCGCGCTACTGAGACCCGTCAGGTCTCCGACGCCGGCCGCGGACGCGTTCGCCGCGCCGGCCCCTAGGCCGCGATGAACCCATCCACCGCCGACGCGGCTTCTCCCCAGCCGCGTCGGTGTGCGTGTCCTGATTCGCGGGCGGCGCTCTGCTAAGAGGCGGCATGGCCCGTACCGCCGTCCGCCCCGCCGCCGACATGACGCCCGCTCCCGGCCTGGATCCGGCCGGCGCCACGCCCATGATGGTGCAGTACATCGAGATCAAGGCCGCCAATCCGGACTGCCTCCTGTTCTACCGGATGGGCGACTTCTACGAGCTGTTCTTCGAGGACGCGGAGATCGCGTCCCGGGCGCTCGGCATCGTGCTGACCAAGCGCGGCAAGCACGCGGGCAGCGAGATCCCGATGTGCGGCGTGCCGGTCGAGCGCTCCGACGACTACCTCAACCGCCTGATCGCGCTCGGGCACCGCGTCGCCGTGTGCGAGCAGACCGAGGATCCGGCCGAGGCCAAGAGGCGCGGCCCAAAATCGGTGGTGCGCCGCGAGGTCGTGCGGCTCGTGACACCGGGGACGATCACCGAGGACCGGCTCCTCGACCCGGCCAGGGCCAACCTCCTCCTGGCGATCGGCCGCCGCAAGACCGGGGAGGGCGCGGTGGCCTACGGCCTCGCGGCGGTCGACATCTCCACGGGGCGCTTTGCCTTGAGCGAGATCGCGGGCGGCGATCTCGCCGGCGCCATCGCCCGGCACGATCCGCGGGAGATCGTCCTGTCAGAGGCGATCCACGCCGATCCGGCGCTCGCGCGGATCTGGCAGGAGAGCCGGGCCGCCGTCGTGCCCCTGGCGCAGGCGGAGCTGGAACCCGCCGCGGCCGAGCGGCGCCTGCGCGAGCAGTACGGGGTCTCGACGCTGGAGGGTTTCGGCCAGTTCACCCGCGCCGAGATCGCCGCCGCCGGGGCTGTGCTCCTCTACATCGCCCGCACGCAGCTCGCGGCCCGGCCGACCCTGGCCGTGCCGACCCGTGAGGACGGGGGCGCGACCCTGGCGATCGATGCGGCGACACGGGCCAACCTCGAACTCACCCGGACCCTGTCGGGGGAGCGAACCGGGAGCCTGCTCGCCACGATCGACCGGACCGTGACGTCCAACGGCGCGCGGCTGCTGGCCGAGCACCTTGCCGGACCGCTGACCAAGCTCGACGCGATCGCCCGGCGGCACGCCGCCGTGGCGCATCTCGTCGATGACGGCGCGCTGCGCGCCGCCCTGCGCGAGGCGCTGGCCCGGGCGCCGGATCTCGCCAGGGCGCTGTCGCGCACCGGCCTCGGCCGGGCGGGACCGCGGGATCTGGCGGCGATCCGGGACGGCCTGGCGGTGGCGGCGCAACTCGGCGCCCGCCTCTCCGCCATCCCGGATTTGCCGGACGACCTCGTCCGTTTCGCCGAGCACCTCGCCGAGGCCGATCCGGAACTGATCGCGACCCTGGCGGCGGCGCTGGCCGACGATCTTCCCCTGAGCCGGCGCGACGGCGGCTTCGTGCGGCTGGGCTACCATCCGGAGATCGACGAGGCGCGGACGCTGGGCCAGGATTCCCGCAAGGTGATTGCCGCCCTGCAGGCCCGCTACGCCGAGCAGACCGGCTGCCGGACCCTGCGCATCAAGCACAACAACCTGCTCGGCTACTTCATCGAGGTGCCGCAATCGGTCGGCGAAGCCTGCCTCAAGGGGCTGCAGAGCGAATTCGTCCACCGCCAGACGATGGTCGACGCGATGCGCTTCACCAGCGTCGAGCTGGGCGAGCTCGAATCGAAGATCTCCGGCGCCTCCGACCGGGCGCTGGCGCTCGAAGGCGCCGTGTTCGACGACCTCTCGGCCCGCGTGCTCGGCAAGGCCGAGTCCATCGCCGAGGTCGCCGAGGCTTTGGCCGGGCTCGACGTCGCGGCGAGCCACGCCGAGCTCGCGGTCGAGCTCGACTGGCGGCGGCCCGTGGTCGACGATTCGCTGAGCTTCGTCGTGGTCGGCGGCCGCCATCCGGTGGTCGAGGCGGCCCTGCGCCGGGCCGGCGAGCCGTTCATCGCCAACGATTGCGATCTTTCGGGCGACACGCGCGGCCGGATCCGGCTGATCACCGGCCCCAACATGGGCGGCAAGTCCACCTTCCTGCGCCAGAACGCGCTGATCGCGGTGCTCTCCCAGATGGGCGCCTTCGTGCCGGCCGCCGAGGCGCGGATCGGGCGGGTCGACCGGCTGTTCTCCCGGGTCGGTGCCGCCGACGATCTCGCCCGCGGGCAATCGACCTTCATGGTCGAGATGGTCGAGACCGCGGCGATCCTCAACCAGGCGACGCGGCGCTCCCTGGTGATCCTCGACGAGATCGGCCGCGGCACCGCGACCTTCGACGGTCTCTCCATCGCCTGGGCCTGCCTGGAGCACCTGCACGAGGTGAACGCCTGCCGGGCTCTGTTCGCCACCCATTTCCACGAACTCACCGCGCTCGGCGACCGTCTGGCCCGGCTGGAGAACGCGACCCTCAAGGTCGCCGAGCATCGGGACGGCGTCGTGTTCCTGCACGAGGTCGTTCCCGGAATCGCCGAACGCAGCTACGGCCTGCAGGTGGCCCGGCTCGCGGGACTGCCCGGCAGCGTCGTGTCGCGGGCCGGGGCGATTCTCAAGAGCCTGGAGAAGGCGGAGCGCGGTCGCCCGGCGCGCGCGCGAATCGACGACCTGCCGCTCTTCGCAGCCCTCGCGCCGCCCCCGCCGCCGGAGCCGCCGCCCGAGGATCCGCTCGGGGCGCTGCTCGATTCCATCGAGCCGGACGCGCTCACGCCGCGGGAGGCGCTCGACGCGCTCTACCGGCTGAAGCGCGAGCGGACAGGGGGGCATTGAGCGGGCGAGCCGCGTCCGGCCGCCGTGGGTGGGGTGGTCGCAGCCGCAACGCCGCCCATTGCCGCGAGCGGATAAAGGTGACCGTAGCAGCCAGCCCAAGCTACAGGGATCCAGAGCCGCGGACAGCGCAGCGTCCCGCGCGACGCGAATGTCCGGTCTCCGGGCTCCGCTTCGCAGCCCCGGAGCGACGATCCCGCCGCCGGGTCGGTGAGATCGGAGGATGAACTGACCCGAGCCCCTGTCGCGGTCAGCGCGCCAGCACCTTGGCGGCGTCGCGGGTGGTTCCCACTGCCCGCGAAACGTCGGCCACCGACTGAACGATCGCCCCGATATTGCCGGTGATCGCCGTGACCGCGCCGGCGGCGCTCTGCATGTTCTCAGCGAGATCGCGGGTCACCGCGCTCTGCTCCTCGATGGCGGCCGCGGTCGCCACGACGGTCTCGCGCATCACCGAGACCGACGTCCCGATCGAGTTCAGCGCCCCCACCACCTCATGCGAGACGCGCTGCACGCTGGCGATCTCGCCGTTGATCTGCCCGGTGGCCCGCGCGGCCTGATCGGCCAGCGCCTTCACCTCGGACGCGACGACCGCGAAGCCGCGGCCGGCTTCGCCCGCGCGGGCCGCCTCGATCGTGGCGTTGAGCGCCAGCAGGTTGATCTGACCCGCGATGTTCTGGATCAGGCCGACGATGCCGGTCATCGCGGTCGCGGTCTCGGCGAGGCGCTTGGTATGGCCGTCCGCCTCTTGGACGCAGGCATAGGCGGTGTCGGTGGCGCCCTGCGAGCGGACGATGCTTTGCGACATCTCCGCCACGGAAGCGGCCAGCTCCTCAGCTGCCGCCGCGACGGTCTGGACGTTGCCGGAGGTCGAATCCGCTGCCGAGGAGGCCAGGGCGGCCGCCCGCGTCGAATACGTCACCGCCTGCTCGATCTCGCCGAAGTTCCGGTCGATGAGCGTGCGCAGGTCGGCGAAAAGACGAACCTGGTCGGTGATGTCGGTGGCGAACTTCACCACCTTGTAGGGCCGGCCGGCGGCATCGAAGATCGGGTTGTAGGAGGCCTGGATCCAGACTTCGCGTCCGCCCTTGCCGACGCGCCGGAACTGCGCCGCCTGATAGGTCCCGTTCCGCAGCGCCGCCCAGAATGCGCGGTACGCCTCGCTGTCGCGATGGCTGGGCTCGACGAACAGGCTGTGGTGCTGCCCGACCACTTCCCCTCTTGCGTAGCCCATCGCGGCCAGGAAATTGTCGTTGGCTTCCAGCACCGTACCATCGAGATCGAATGCGATGACGGCCTGCACCTTGTGGATGGCTTCGATTTGTCCCGCGCGGTCGGCCTCCTCGGTTCGCTGCTGCGTGATGTCGGTGGCAAACTTCACCACCTTGTAGGGCCGACCGCGGACGTCGAGCATCGGATTGTAGGATGCCTGGATCCAGATCGTGCGGCCGCCCCGGCCGACCCGCTGGAACTGTCCGCTCTCGAACGTGCCCGAACGCAGGCGCTCCCAGAGCGCGCGGTACTCGGGCGAATCCCGCTGAGCCGGATCCATGAACATGCTGTGGTGCTGCCCGACGATCTCCGGAAGCGTGTAGCCAACCGCAGCAAGGAAATTGCCGTTGGCCGAGAGGATCTTCCCGGCGAGGTCAAACTCGATGACGCCCTGAACGCGGTCGAGGGCCGCGAGCTTGGCCTGCGCTTCACGGACCTTCAGGGCAGAAAACATGGCGAGGGAGCTTCCGCTTGGCGGATTCGGCTTTGCCGGGCGGCACCCGGTTCAGGTGGCTCGTCGATCCGCGACTTACATCCAAGAGTTGCAATTAGAAGATTAATATAGAGTGTCGCTTGTTCTTTAGACGATGGAACGAGGATGACGATCGTCAAGTTGTCGTTGCCCTCGCCCATGAGCGGAATGGCGGCGACGGGACCGGGCTTGATCGCTTGCGCTGCGTCCCGGCACGGCCCCGAACAGCTGGGCGGCATCGCCGAGCATAAGTCTCCGTTTACCATTCCTGCACAGGATCGGGACCGACCCGCGCGGATCGGCATCCGCGCGGCCTGGAGTCGTTGCCCGGCATGATGTCACGCGCGGAACGCACCCCCCTGACGGACTGGTGGTGGACGGTCGATCGTGGGCTGCTCGCGGCCCTGTTCGCGCTGATGGTGGCCGGGCTGGTCTTCCTGATGGGCGGCGGCCCGCCGGTGGCCGAGCGGATCGGTCTGCCGACCTTCTACTTCTTGAACCGGCAGGCGATGTACCTCGCCCCGACGATCCTGCTGATCTGCGCGGTCTCGTTCCTGTCCCTGCGCGGCATCCGCCGGCTCGCGCTGGTTACCTGGATCTGCGGCGTCGTCCTGTGCCTGCTCGCCGGCAAGTTCGGCCCCGAGATCAAAGGCGCCCATCGCTGGATCCAGTTCGGCTCCTTCGGCCTGCAGCCCTCGGAATTCGTGAAGCCGGCCTTCGTGGTCGTGGCCGCCTGGGCCTTCTCGGAGGGTGCGCAGCGCCGCGACATGCCGGGCGGCATCCTGGCGCTGCTGCTCCTGCCGATCACCATCGTGCCGCTGCTGCTCCAGCCCGATTTCGGCCAGACCATGCTGATCACCATGGTGTGGTGCGCGCTTTTCTTCGTTGCCGGCCTCCACCTGATTTGGGTGGCCGTCCTCGGCATTCTGGGCCTTGGGGGTGTCTTCGCTGCCTACCTGTTCTTCCATCACGTCCGTGAGCGCTTCAACAAGTTCCTCGACCGGGATTCCGGCGGCGGATTCCAGGATTTCTGGTCGCGCGAATCGTTCCGCTCGGGCGGCTGGTTCGGCACCGGGCCGGGGGAGGGGGTGGCCAAGCGCCACCTGCCAGACGCGCATACCGACTTCATCTTCTCGGTCACTGGCGAGGAATTCGGCGTGATCGTCTGCCTGTGCCTCGTGGCGCTGTTCGCCTTCATCGTGCTGCGCGGCCTCAAGCTCGCCCGGCGAACCGACGACACGTTCTCGCGGCTGGCGATCACCGGGCTGACGACGCTGTTCGGGCTCCAGGCCTGCATCAATATGGCGGTGAACACCCAGCTGATGCCCGCCAAGGGCATGACGCTGCCGTTCGTCTCTTATGGCGGCTCCTCGCTGATCTCGCTGGCGCTCGGCACCGGCTTCCTTGTCGCCCTGACCCGCAAGCGCCCCCGCACCGTCATGCTCAGCCAGAAGCCCCCCGGCACCGCGCCGGCCACCGTCGCCGGGGTGATGCGGTGACGGTCTTCACCCCCACGATCCTGCTCTGCGCGGGCGGCACCGGCGGACACCTGTTCCCGGCCGAGAGCCTCGCCCACGCGCTGCGCGCCCGCGGCATCAGGGTGGCCCTCGCCACGGACGCGCGGGTCGACGCGATCGCGTCCGAGTTCCCGGCCTCCGAGGTGGTGACCATCGCGTCGGCGACGCCGTCCGGACGCTCGCCCCTGAAGCGGGCCGGCGCCGTGCTGACGCTCGGCCGCGGCTTCGGCGTCGCCGCGAAGGAGATCCGCCGGATCAACCCGGCCGCCATCGTGGGCTTCGGCGGCTATCCGACCGTGCCGCCGGTACTCGCCGGCCAGATCCTGCGGGTGCCGACGATCCTGCACGAGCAGAACGCCGTGATGGGTCGCGCCAACGCCTTCCTGGCGCGGGGCGCCCGCTCCATCGCCACCGGCTTCAAGGTCGTGCGCGGTGTGCCCGACAAGGCCAAAGCCCCGCGCATCCACACCGGCAATCCGCTCCGCCCGGCGGTGATCGAGGCGGCGAAGATCCCATATCCCGCCTTCGGTCCGGACGATGCCCTGCGGCTCCTGGTGTTCGGCGGCAGCCAGGGCGCCCGAGTCATGGGCGAGGTCGTGCCCGAGGCGATCGCCCGTCTGCCCGCCGCGTTGCGCGCCCGGCTGCACCTCGTGCAGCAGGTCCGGCCGGAGGATCTGACGGCTGTGCAGAACCGCTACCTCGCCATGGGGCTCGCCGGGATCGAGGCGGCGCCGTTCTTCAAGGACCTGCCCGCCCGCATGGCCGCGAGTCATCTCGTGGTCTCGCGATCGGGCGCCTCCACGGTGTCGGAACTGGCGGCGATCGGCCGCCCGGCGCTCCTCGTGCCGCTGCCGGGCTCCCTCGATCAGGACCAGGCCGCCAACGCCGCGACCCTCGACGCGATCGGCGCGGCTTTGGCCGTGAAGCAGGCGGATTTCACGCCGGATCGCCTCGTCGCGGAACTCACCGCCTACTTCGAAACGCCGGCAAAATTGACCGCGGCGGCCGATGCGGCCAGAAGCGCGGGCATCCACGACGCCGCCGAGCGGCTGGCCGAGGTCGTCATCCAGACGGCCGCCCGCACCTGATTCCTCTGGGATTTCGCACCGGCGATCCCGCCACCAGACGGTTCGACCCATGAAGCTGCCCGACAAGCTCGGACCCATCCACTTCATCGGCATCGGCGGCATCGGCATGTCCGGCATCGCCGAGGTGATGCACAACCTCGGCTACACGGTGCAGGGCTCGGACGCGTCCGACAACGCCAATGTCCGCCGTCTCGCCGAGAAGGGCATGCGGACCTTCGTGGGCCACGATGCCGAGAACGTCGCGGAGGCGGCCCTGGTCGTGGTCTCGACGGCGATCCAGCGCGACAATCCGGAGTTGCAATCAGCACGGGAGCGCCGGCTCCCGGTCGTGCGCCGCGCCGAGATGCTGGCCGAGCTGATGCGCTTCAAGTCCTGCGTCGCCATCGCGGGCACGCACGGCAAGACCACGACCACCTCGCTGGTCGCGACGCTGCTCGACGCCGGCAACCTCGATCCGACCGTGATCAACGGCGGCATCATCAACGCCTACGGCACCAATGCCCGCATGGGCGCCGGCGAGTGGATGGTGGTGGAGGCCGATGAATCGGACGGCACCTTCCTGAAGCTGCCGGCCGACGTGGCGATCGTCACCAACATCGACCCCGAGCATCTCGACCATTTCGGCTCGTTCGATGCCATCAAGGACGCGTTCCGGCGCTTCATCGACAACATCCCGTTCTACGGCTTCGCGGTGATGTGCATCGATCACCCCGTGGTGCAGGACCTCGTCGGCCATATCGAGGACCGCCGCATCATCACCTACGGCGAGAATCCGCAGGCTGATGTGCGCCTGATCGACGTCGACCTGCGCGGCGGCCAGAGCCGCTTCCGCGTGATGATCCGCGACCGCCGTCCGGGCTACCGGATGGAGATGGAGGATCTCGTCCTGCCGATGCCCGGCAAGCACAACGCGCTCAACGCCACGGCGGCGCTCGCCGTCGCACACGAGCTCGGCGTGAAGCCCGACGCGATCCGCCAGGCGCTCGCCGGGTTCGGCGGCGTGAAGCGGCGTTTCACCCGCACCGGCGACTGGAACGGCGCCACGATCTTCGACGATTACGGGCACCATCCGGTCGAGATCAAGGCGGTGCTCAAGGCCGCCCGCGCCTCGACCGAGCACGGCGTGATCGCCATCGTGCAACCCCACCGCTACACCCGTCTCCAGTCGCTGTTCGACGATTTCTGCACCTGCTTCAACGATGCCGACACGGTCATCGTCGCCCCGGTTTACGCGGCCGGCGAACAGCCGATCGAGGGCTTCGACCGCGACAGCCTCGTCTCGGGCCTCCGCTCCCGCGGCCATCGCGACGCCCGGGCGCTGGAGCGGCCGGAGGAACTCGCCGGGATCATCGCGGAGCTCGCCAAGCCCGGCGACTACGTGGTCTGTCTCGGCGCCGGCACCATCACCCAATGGGCCTACGCGCTGCCGGGCGAACTCGCCGCGCGGGGGCGGTGAGCGGTGGGCGGGGCTGCCGCGGAGCAGACTCGTTTCCGGCGGGACGTGCGTGAGGCGCAAACCGAGGCGAAGTGCCGCCTCCGGTATCGTTCGCGCGAGCGGCGTCTGGCCGGCTCCAAGTTTGTCCGGCAGGAGTCGATCGGCCGCTCCGTGGCCGATTTCTGCGGCCGGGAGGGGCGCCGGATCGTCGAGCTTGACGGCGGTCAGCAGGCCGACAGCGGACATGATCGTGGTCGGGACGCGTGGCCGATCGCCCAGGGCTACCGCGTCCTGCCGTTCTGGAACGCAGAGGTCGTGAACGACATCTCCGGAGATTTGGACATTGTTCTGGCCGCCCTTCCCCCCTCTCCCCGCCTGCGGGGAAAGGGCCGCGACGACCCCTTCGTCGGCGCGGCGAGCCTGAAGGGCGAAGGTGAGGGGGCGGCTCCGGTCGAGTCACAGCCGGAGCCGCCCCCTCACCCTCGGCTTCCGCCTCGCTCCGACGACGACACGGTCGCCGGAGCCCTCTCCCCGCGAGCGGGGAGAGGGGAGAAACATTAATGACCGCATCCCTTCACGACCGCATCCGCGCCGCCGCGCCCGACCTTCGCGGGCGCCTGCTCGCCGACCAGCCTCTGGCGGACCTCACCTGGTTTCGGGTCGGCGGGCCGGCCGAGGTCCTGTTCACCCCGGCCGACGAGGAGGATCTAGCCCGCCTCCTGGCCGTCCTCGATCCGGACGTGCCGGTGACGGTGATCGGCCTCGGCTCGAACCTCATCGTCCGCGACGGCGGCGTGCCGGGCGTCGTGGTGCGCCTCGGCGGCAAGGCCTTCGGCAGCATCGCGATCGACGGCGACACGCTGGCCGTTGGGACAGCGGTGCCGGACATGCGCCTCGCCAAGGCGGCGGCTGATGCCAGCCTCGACGGGCTCGCCTTCTTTCGCGGCATCCCGGGCTCGATCGGCGGCGCGCTGCGCATGAATGCCGGCGCGCATGGTGGCGAGACCACCGACGTTTTGGTGGAGGCGCGCGGAATCGACCGCCGGGGGGAACGCCGCACCTTCGGGCACGCCGACATGGGCTTCTCCTACCGGCATTCGGGTGTGCCGGAGGATGTGATCTTCACGAGCGCCCTGTTTCGGGGCAGGCCCGGCGACCGGGCCGCCATCGAGGCCGAGATGGAGCGGGTCACGGCCGCGCGCGAGGCGGCCCAGCCGATCCGAGAGCGCACCGGCGGCTCGACCTTCGCCAACCCGCACGGCGGCAAGGCGTGGCAGCTCATCGACGCCGCCGGCTGCCGCGGGCTGACGCGGGGCGGTGCCCAGGTCAGCGCGATGCACTGCAATTTCCTTATCAACACCGGCAGCGCGACCGCGGCCGATATCGAGGGTCTCGGCGAGGAGGTTCGTCGTCGGGTGCACGAGACGAGCGGGGTGGAGCTGCGCTGGGAGATCCGTCGGATCGGGGCGTCCGCGAAAGCTGTAAGTCGGTAAGATGTAAGCTCAACGGCAGGGATGCAGGATATGCCGGATCAGTCAGCCCGAACGGCGCATTCCCAGGTCTCGGTGAAGAGCCAAACGGTGCTGCCGGCTGCGGTTCTCGAGCATCTGGCGATCGGACCCGACGATCGCCTGCGCTACCGGATCACGCCGGACGGCATCCGCATCGACAAGGCTCCGCCGGAAGGTGAGGATCCGTTCGCGGCCTTCACGGAATGGGCAGGCCCGATCGATGATGAAGACTATGCCGGCCTCTGAGACGGCGGATCTGCCGGCCGGCACGGTGATCGTCGTGCCGTTCCCCTCCTCGGAAAGATTGGCAGAGAAGAGACGGCCCGCGATGGTCGTGTCGGGCGAGGGTGTGGCCGCTGCCGGCTACGTGTGGATCGCGATGATCACAAGTGCCCGCAACACGCGCGCTGAAGGCGACGTCCGGATCGACGACTTGACCTCCGCGGGCCTCGGCGTCGCCTCGGTGGTGCGCCCCATCAAGCTCGCCTGCATCGAACCAACCCGGATCCTGCGCCGCATCGGAATGCTGCCGCATCCGACGGCCGCACAGGTCTACGCCACGATCCGAAGCCTGATCGGCGCGGCATGAGCCGGACCGACATTTATCGCCTCGCCCCGGAGCGCACCATGTCCAAGCACGTCGCCGTCCTGCTGGGCGGCACCTCCGCCGAGCGCGAGGTCTCGCTCAATTCCGGCAAGGCCTGCGCCGACGCTCTCGAAGGCGAGGGCTACCGTGTCACGCGGGTCGATGTCGGTCCCGACATCGCCTCCGTGCTGACGGCGCTCAAGCCGGACGTCGCCTTCAACGCGCTGCACGGCCCGGACGGTGAGGACGGCACGATCCAGGGCCTCCTGGAAATCCTGAAGATTCCCTACAGCCATTCCGGCGTCCTCGCCTCAGCCCTCGCCATGAACAAGGAGAAGGCCAAGATGGTCATGCGGGCCGCCGGCGTGGACGTGCCGGAGGGCCGGATCGTTAACCGTCGTGAGGCCGCCAGGACACACGCCCTCCCACCACCCTACGTCGTGAAGCCCAACGCGGAGGGCTCATCGATGGGTGTGATCATCGTGCGCGACGGCCGCTCGCATCCGCCCCAGATCCTCGCCACGGAGGACTGGGCCTTTGGCGAGCAAGTCCTTGTCGAACCTTACATAGCCGGCCGTGAGCTGACCTGCGGGGTGATGGGCGACAAGGCCCTCGGCGTCATCGAGGTGAAGACCACGACGGGCGAGTGGTACGACTACGACGCGAAATACGCCCCGGGGGGCTCGGTCCACGTGCTGCCGGCCGAACTTAAACCAAATGTTTACCAGCGTGTCCAAGAACTGTCGTTAACGGCGCATCAAGCACTGGGCTGCCGGGGCGTCAGCCGTGCCGACTTTCGATTCGACGATACGCCGGGTGGTACCGGGCGGCTCGTGGTTCTGGAGGTCAACACGCAACCCGGCATGACCCAGACAAGCCTTGTGCCGGAGATGGCGGCCCATGCGGGCCTGAGTTTCGGTGAGCTCGTCCGATGGATCGTGGAGGACGCTTCTCTGAATCGCTGAGCGGTGACGCCGCCGGCCGGATCGGTCCGGCGCGCCGCCTCGGCGCCGCTCTGGGCCGGCTCTTCGGCCGCCCTGCGCGCTCGCTCTCGGTCCGCCGCGCCCGCTCCGGCCAACGCCTGAGCGAGCGGCTGCCCCGCGGCGTCGGCGTCGTCGGGGTCTCGGTATCCCTCGCGGCCGTGTCGCTCGCGGGCTTCGTGGCGAGCGGGCGTTACGACGCCTTCGTGGCCGAGCAGGGCCGCCCGCTGGACATTGCCGCACGCCTGACCGGCTTCGGCGTCGAGCGCGTGACCATCTCGGGCATCTCCCGGATGTACGAGCGCGAGGTCCTGGCCGCCGCCGGCATCGATTGGCGCTCCTCCGTTCCGTTCCTCGACGTCAGCGCGGTGCGCGAGAAGCTGCTGCGCGTGCCGCTGATCGCCCAGGCCTCGGTCCGGAAGATCTATCCCAACGAGATCGCCATCACCCAGGTCGAGCGCGAGCCCGCGGCCCTCTGGCAGAAGAACGGCGAGATCAGCGTCATCGCAGCCGACGGCACCGTCATCGATGCCATGCGCGACGACCGCTATGCCAGCCTGCCGCTGGTGGTCGGCGAGGACGCGAACACCAAGCTTCCCGAGTACCTCGCCCTGACCGCGGCCGCCGGGCCGCTGGCCGAGCGGATCAAGGCCGGCACCTACGTATCCGGCCGGCGCTGGACCCTCAAGCTCGACGGCGTCGACGTGCGCCTGCCTGAGGCCGATCCGGCCGCCGCGCTCGCCCGCCTCGTCCGGTTCGAGCGCGAGGCCGGCTTGCTCGAGAAGGACATCATCGCCGTGGACCTGCGCATGCCGGACCGCTTGGTGGTGCGCCTGACCGAAGAGGCCGCCGCCGCCCGGGCGGAAGCCCAGAAGGCGAAGAAGAAGGGCGCAGCCAGCTGATGCCCTCGACCACGATCTCCGCCCGTCCTGCATCCCGCGTCCGGTAGCGTCAATGCACAGCCAACACGGCCTCACGCCGCGCTTGAAGCCGCTCTCCGCCCGGCGCTCGACCACCCTCTCGGTGCTCGACATCGGCACGAGCAAGGTGGTCTGCCTCATTGCCGAGCTGCAGCCCGCCGAGGCGCTCACGACGCTCCGCGGCCGCACGCACCTCGCGCGCATCATCGGCATCGGCCACCAGCGCTCCCTCGGGTTGAAGGGCGGCGCCATCGTCGACCTCGCCGCCGCCGAGGGCGCGATCCGTCAGGCGGTCCACGCCGCCGAGCGGATGGCCAAGGTCGAGGTCCAGTCGGTCATCGTCAACATGTCGGGCGGCCGGCTCGCCTCGCAGCATTTCCAGGCGCGGGTGAACGTCCGCTCCGGCACCGTCACGGGCAGCGATGTCGAGCGGGTGCTCGAGACCGCGAGCGCCCACGGCGTCAGTCCCGGCCGGGCAGTCCTGCACGCGCTGCCCACGGGCTACGCCCTGGACGGGCAGGGCGCCGTGATCGACCCGTCGGGCATGATCGGCGAGGCGCTCAGCGTCGACCTGCACGTTGTGACCAGCGAGCTCGCCGCCGCCCGCAACGTCATGCTGGCGGTGGAGCATTGCCATCTCGGGGTCGAGGCGGTGATCGCCACGCCCTACGCGGCCGGCCTCTCCGCCCTCGTCGATGACGAGGCCGAGATGGGCGTCTGCGTCGTCGACATGGGCGGCGGCACCACCAGCGTCGGCGTTTTCTCCGGCGGCCACCTGGTCCACGTGGACGCCCTGGCGGTCGGCGGTCACCACGTCACCATGGACATCGCCCGCGGGCTCTCCACCCGCATGGCGGCGGCCGAACGGCTGAAGACCCTCTACGGCTCGGCCCTCTCCACCCCCTCCGACGACCGCGACATGATCGCCGTGCACGGCGTCGGCGAGGACGAGGGCGAGGCCCCGGCCCACATCCCGCGCTCGCAGCTCGTGCGGATCATCAAGCCGCGCGTCGAAGAGGTGGTCGAGCTGGTACGCGACCGCCTCCGGGACGCGGGCTTCGCCGCCCAGGCCGGGCGGCGCGTGGTTCTCACCGGCGGCGCCAGCCAGCTCGTCGGTCTGCCGGAGGTCGCCCGGCGCGTCCTCCAGGGTCAGGTGCGGATCGGGCGGCCCCTCGGCATTCGGGGCTTGCCGGAAGCCGCCAAGGGCCCAGCCTTCTCGGCCGCGGTCGGCCTGCTCGTCTACCCGCAGGTGGCCCATGCCGAGCACTTCGAGCCGCGGGGGCACGGCGCCTTCGCGGCGACCGGCACCGACAGCTACATCCGCCGAGTCAGCCGCTGGCTCTCGGACAGCTTCTGAAATTCCGCATCCGCCCCTTCGGGCGGGTGTGTCGACGAGGATCCGGCGCTTTCAGCGTCGCACGGACAGCACAGTTAGCGAGAGGCTCGACACCATGGCCATCACCCTCCAGGCGCCGGACATCCGGGAACTCAAGCCCCGCATCACCGTCTTCGGCGTGGGCGGCGCCGGCGGCAACGCCGTCAACAACATGATCGAGTCGGGCCTGCTCGGCTGCGAGTTCGTCGTGGCCAACACCGACGCGCAGGCGCTCACCTCCTCCAAGGCCGAGCGGGTGATCCAAATGGGCCTCGGCGTGACGCAGGGCCTCGGTGCCGGCTCGCATCCGGAGGTCGGCTCCGCCGCCGCCGACGAGGTGATCGACGAGATCCGCGATCAGCTCTCGGGCGCCCACATGTGCTTCATCACCGCCGGCATGGGCGGCGGAACCGGCACCGGTGCCGCGCCGGTCATCGCCCGCGCCGCCCGCGACATGGGCATCCTGACGGTCGGCGTCGTGACCAAGCCGTTCCAGTTCGAGGGCATGCGCCGCATGCGCACGGCCGAGTTCGGCATCCAGGAACTGCAGGCCGCGGTCGACACCCTGATCGTGATCCCGAACCAGAACCTGTTCCGGGTCGCCAACGAGAAGACAACCTTCGCGGACGCCTTCGCGATGGCCGACCAGGTGCTCTACTCGGGCGTCGCCTGCATCACCGACCTGATGGTGAAGGAGGGCCTCATCAACCTCGACTTCGCCGACGTGCGGGCGATCATGCGCGGCATGGGCAAGGCCATGATGGGCACCGGCGAGGCGTCCGGCGAGAAGCGCGCCAACCGCGCCGCCGAGGCCGCCATCGCCAACCCGCTCCTCGACGACGTGTCGATGAAGGGCGCTCGCGGCCTGCTGATCTCGATCACCGGCGGCTCGGACCTGACCCTGTACGAGCTCGACGAGGCCGCCACCCGAATCCGCGAGGAGGTCGATCAGGACGCCAACATCATCCTGGGCGCGACCTTCGACGAGAGCCTGGACGGCATCATCCGCGTGTCGGTGGTCGCCACCGGCATCGAGCCGCTGCTGATCTCGGCAAACTCGCCGAACAACCCGGCCATCGCCGAGACCGAGCAGCGCATCGCCGAGGTCGCCGAGCGCCTGCGCGCCGAGGCCCGCGCCCGCGCCGCCTCGCCGGTGCCGAGCATCCGCACCGAGGCTGTCGCCCAGGCGCCCGTCCAGGCTCCGGCCCATGCGCCGCAGCCGGCCCCCGAGATGCGTTCCGAGCCGCGGATCGAGGCGCCCGCTCCGGTGACCCGCGACGAGGTCGTGCTCGCCCAGGTCCAGCCCCGGGCAGCGGCTCCCTTCGTCCCCGCTCCGGCACCCCTGCCATCCGAGCCTGCGACGCAGCTCGCGGCCGGTCCGTTCGTGCCGCCGCGTCCGGCTGCCCCGGCCGGCACGCCGCTCGCCCGGGCCCCCCGCATGCCGCAGATCCACGAGCTGCCGCCGATCGCGCAGAATCAGATCATGGCGAACCGCGCCGCCGAGGAGGCTGCGCCGGAATCCAAGCGGACCTCGCTTCTGCGTCGGCTCGCGACGGTCGGCTTCGGTGGCCGCCGCGACGAGATGGAGGGTGCCGCCCCGGCAGCCCGGTCTGTCGCTCCGGCGGCGCCGCAGCCGCAGATGGCGCAGCCGCCCATTCCGCAGGCCCCGCGCGTTCCGGCCGCCCCCGCGGTTCCGCAATACCGCCCGGCCCAGGGCAATCTCGATGCCCAGGGTCGGTTGGCGCCGCAGCCGCGGATGATGGACGACGACCAGCTGGAGATCCCGGCCTTCCTGCGGCGTCAGGCGAACTGAGCGCTGACGAAACCGGACGCGAATCCGGGGAGCCGGCGGGAAACCGCCGGCTCTTCGCATTGGAATAAGACAACCATTGGTTGCTTTTTGACCGCTGCCTTGGTGCAGCCGGTCTCGCCTGGACCCTGTGATCCCTGGGGGCGTGGTGCATCCGCGCCACAGAACGGTCGCCGGTTAGCCACGCATTAACCAACCTTTAAGTCTTTGGTGTATCAGCAGTTTGCGACAGGGGCGCCGCAAGCGTGTCTGTAACACAGCGTAAGAATCCGTGATTTGGCTGGCCTGTGCGGTGCAGCTATAGAACCTCAAGACCGACGACACACGCATCGGAACACAACCTGATAGCGTGGGCAGGGGCATCAAGCAGCGGACGGATCAGTCAGTTTTCTTGCCATCTTCAGTCGCGATGGCGGGACCTGATCGCGCCCGGGGGCTAAGGAATGCGAACGCATAAACAGACGACCCTCAAAGGGCCGGCAACGCTCTCTGGCATCGGGGTTCATTCCGGGAACCCTGCCGAGATCACGATCCGGCCTGCTCCGGCCAACCATGGCATCGCCTTCCTCCGCACCGGCACCACCCACGGCAATGACCGCCTGATCAAGGCGCATCATGCCCTCGTCTCCGCCACCGAGCTCTGCACCGTTCTGGGTGATATCGAGACCGGTGCGGTCGCCACCGTCGAGCACCTGATGTCCGCCCTGTACGGGCTGGGCGTGGACAACGCCCTGGTGGAGATCGACGGCCCCGAGATGCCGATCCTCGACGGATCCGCGCTCCCCTTCGTCCAGGCGATCGATCAGGTCGGGATCGCGACTTCCGATACGCCGCGGCGCTGGCTTAAGATCCTCCGTCATGTCCGCATCGAGACCGGGACGTCCTTCGCGGAGTTGCGGCCCATCGACCGGGGCTTCCGCCTCGACGTCGAGATCGATTTCGAGAGCCCGGTAATCGGCCGGTCCCGCAAGGCGATGGACTTGTCGCCCGCCTCCTATCGCCGCGAGATCGCCGGCGCCCGCACCTTCGGGATGATGCGGGATGTGGAGCGCTACTGGAAGGCGGGCTTCGCCCTCGGCGCCTCGCTGGAGAACACCGTCGCGGTCGGCGAGAGCGCGGTGGTCAACCCCGAAGGCCTGCGCTTCCCGGACGAGTTCGTCCGCCACAAGATCCTCGACGCGATCGGCGATCTGGCGCTGGCCGGCCTGCCGCTTCAGGGCGCCTACCGCTCCTATTGCGGCGGCCACCGGATGAATGTCGGCGTGCTCTCCGCCCTCTTCGCTGACCGGTCCAACTACGCGATCGTCGAGGCGCAGGGCTCGCGGCGCGAGACCGTTCTCTCCGAACTCAGCGCCGGACTTGGGATCGCCGCCTTCGCGGCAGACCTCTGAACGGCACCCTGTGTCCTCTCGGACACAGACGGCAACCGATCCTTGCCGCCGCAGCCTTGCCGCTTTCGTGCCCGAATCGAACGTCACGGTTTAATAGTCCGTGAACGGCGGGCGCGGCCCGAACGGGCCGAATCCACCCACGCGATGGCATGACGGCGCGACACGGCGCCGGTTCGGGAAAGAGCGCCAGATGCCTGTCACCATTCGTCATCGCCGGGCGGCGGCCTTCGCGGCGCCTCTCGTGGCCATCCTTGGCCTGGGCCTCGGCGGCTGCGACTTCGACCCGACCCAGATCTTCGCCGAGAAGTACAAGCCCGAGGTCGTGCCGGACGTCCCAGCCGACAAGCTCTACAGCGACGGCTTGGCCAAGCTCGAGGACAGCGACTACGAGGGCGCGGTCAAGAAGTTCGACAGCCTCGACAAGCAGTACCAGTATTCCGATTGGTCCCGGAAGGCGCTGCTGATGACGGCCTACGCCAATTACGAGGGCCAGAAATACGACGACGCGATCAGCGCCTCGAAGCGCTACCTGCAGCGGCACCCGGCCAGCAAGGACGCCGCCTACGCGCAGTACCTGATGGCGATGTCGAACTATAAGCAGATCCCGGACGTGACCCGCGACCAGGAACGCTCCGAAAAGGCGCTCGCCTCTCTCCAGGAGCTGGTCCAGAAGTATCCGACCTCGGAATACGCGGCGGATGCGAAGGCCAAGATCCAGATCACGCGCGACCAGCTCGCCGGCAAGGAGATGGAGGTCGGGCGCTTCTACCTGGAGCGGCGCAACTTCCCGGCCGCGATCAACCGCTTCCGCGACGTCGTCGCCAAGTACCAGACCACGCGCCACGCCGAGGAGGCCCTGGAGCGCCTGACCGAGGCCTACTGGGCGCTCGGCATCACCCAGGAGGCGCAGAACGCCGCTGCGGTGCTCGGGCACAACTTCCCGGAGAGTTCCTGGTACAAGGACGCGCATGCGCTCCTCGCCCAGGGCGGCGTCGAGCCCCGCGAGGAGAAGTCCTCGTTCCTGTCCAAGATCTACCGCACGGTCACGGGCAAGACCGCCTCGGCCGAGTAAGGCGGCCGGGTCCGACCGAGCCCGACCCGCGAAGCCTCAGGGGCCCGGAGCCGATGCTCCGGGCCTTTCCGTTGTCGCATCCATGACGTCCGGTGCGACGCATTTTTCGGGTGAATCCACGCCGCGACGGCCTTATGTCTGCGGTCCCTCCTGAGGAATGCCCCCGCCGCATGCTGGCGCAGCTCGCGATCCGCGACATCGTTCTGATCGATAGGCTCGAACTGAATTTTCGATCGGGGCTCAGCGTCCTGACCGGGGAGACGGGCGCGGGCAAATCGATCCTGCTCGACGCCTTCGCCCTGGCGCTCGGCGGCCGCGGCGACGGCCGCCTCGTCCGCCACGGCGAGGCGCAGGGCGTCGTCACGGCCGTGTTCGATCTGCCCGTCGACCATCCGGCGCGCCGGATCGCCGCCGAGGCCGAGATCGATACCGAGGGCGACCTGATCCTGCGCCGGACCCAGATGGCCGACGGGCGGACCCGCGCCTTCGTCAACGATCAGCCGGTCGGGGTGCAGGTGCTGCGGGCGATCGGGGCCGCGCTCGTGGAGATCCACGGCCAGCACGACGACCGGGCGCTGGCCGATCCGGCCTCGCACCGGGCGATCCTCGATGCCTTCGGCGGTCTACAGGCCCACCTTGCCAAAGTCGGGGGCGCGTCGCGGGCGGTCCGCACGGCGCGGACGGCGTTGTCCGAGCATCGTGCCCGCGTGGAGGCGGCCCGCAAGGAGGCCGACTTCCTGCGCCACGCCGTCGAGGAGCTGGCGGCGCTCGCTCCGCTGCCGGGCGAGGAGGCGCAGCTCGCGGAGCGCCGCAGCATCATGCAGCAATCGGAGAAGGTTGCCCGCGAGCTCAACGAGGCGCTCGACGCCGTGGGCGGCCCCCATTCCGGCGTGCCCCATCTCTCGGCCGCTCTGCGCAAGCTGGAGCGCCGGGCCGCGCAGTTGCCCGCCCTCGTCGACCCCTGCGTGAACGCCCTCGACGCCGCGATGGTGGCCCTCGACGAAGCCCGCGCCGTTCTGGGCGCGGCCGTGTCCGAGACCGAGTTCGATCCCCGCGATCTGGAGCGGGTAGAGGAGCGGCTGTTCGCCCTGAGGGCGGCCTCCCGCAAGTACGATGTCGCGGCCGATGACCTGGCCGCGCTGGCGGAGCGCTACACCGCCGATGTCGCGGCGATCGATGCCGGCGAGGCGGCTCTGTCCGGGCTCGAACAGGCGCTCGCGAAGGCGGAGGCCGATTACGCCGAAGCGGCTGAGAAACTCAGCGCCGGGCGCCGCCGGGCGGCCAAGCAGCTCGATGCCGCCGTGAAGGCCGAGCTGCCGCCGCTGAAGCTGGAGCGGGCCCGGTTCATCACCGAGATCGCCACCGATCTGGAGTCGCGCGATCCGGCCGGCACCGATCGGGTCGAGTTCTGGGCGCAGACCAATCCCGGCACGAAGCCCGGGCCGATGATGAAGGTCGCCTCGGGCGGCGAGTTGTCGCGCTTCATGCTGGCTCTCAAGGTGGTCCTGGCCGACAAGGGCTCCGCCCCGACCCTGATCTTCGACGAGATCGATACCGGCGTCGGCGGAGCCGTGGCCGACGCGATCGGCCTGCGCCTCGCCCGGCTCGCCGCGACCGTGCAGGTCGTCGCCGTGACCCACGCGCCGCAGGTGGCGGCACGCGCCGAGACGCATTTCCTGATCGCCAAGGCGCCCGTGAAGGGGGCCAGCCGTGTCGCGACCCGGGTGTCGAGCCTGCCCGTCGCCGAGCGGCGGGAGGAGATCGCCCGGATGCTGGCGGGCGCCATCGTGACCGACGAGGCCCGCGCAGCGGCGGCTCGGCTCCTTCAGGGCGCCGATGCGTAAACGCACATCAACCTTAACTGTTGGTTGCAATTAGTAATTTATTAACCCTTGTTTACGAGAATACGATCGTTCTGATGCCGCGGACGATTTCGGCGGCTTGTCGGTGGGAGGGAGCGATGAAGCCGTCAGTGGTCGCGTCCGATGGGCATCTGCGCGCGGGCCAGCCGCTCAAACAGTCGATCGACACGCGGCAGCTCGGGCTCACGCTCCGGACGGTCTACGAGGGGAGTGTCGATACCCAACCCATCACCGACACCCATGTCGAACTGCTTCTGCGCCTGCGTCAGAAGGAACGGGAACTGCGCCGGGCGAGCTAGAGTCCAATTCGACCCGCCTCAATCGGTCCAGCGGATCGCGGTTGTTCTTGAACCGCACAACCATTCGTCGAACGCGCAGCCGCCTCTTCGCAATGGACGGCCTGTATGAAGCCGACGATTACCAGCGTCGGGCCCCCGGCCTCCGGCGATACTCGGCAGCCCGAATCAAGGTCAGCACCCGATCGAGGTTGACCAGCAGATCCGCTTCCTCGACACGCGCCTGCGCGACCGTCCCGGGATCGGTGCTGAACTTTTGGCGCGCCTGCGCCAGCGTCAGGGCGCGCTCCAAGGCCTCCCGCTCGGCATGAAGCGCAAGCCAGGCTGGATCGGCTTCCGTCGCTGCCTCGACCTGCTCGCCGCCCACGATCCGACATCCTTCCAAGACCAGTGCCGGTATTGAACGCACGAGGTCGATGAACCGTGCCGCTGGATCTGCGGCCGCGATGTCATCCCGGTGTCATCTACCTGTCGTAACCGCCCGGTCCATCGGGCGGCCGGCGCTGGGTCTCTTCGCAAGATCGGCTGCAGAGCTCTGCCGCGGGCACGGGCTCGCCGGCGGAGCGGCGCAGGCTCTTGCCCGACGGCAACGGAGATTCCCTTGAGACCCTTCGCTTACGCGCTCGCCGTCGGCCTCGCGACGGTTCAGCTCGCGTCCGCGGCACTCGCCGCCGACATCACCGGCGCCGGCGCCACGTTTCCCTTCCCGGTCTACTCGAAGTGGGCCGAGGCCTACCGCAAGGAGACCGGCTCGGGCCTCAACTACCAGTCGATCGGCTCCGGCGGCGGCATCAAGCAGATCCAGGCCAAGACGGTCGATTTCGGCGCCACAGACGCGCCACTGAAGGCCGAGCAGCTCGCCAAGGACGGCCTCGTCCAGTTTCCGACCGTGATGGGCGGCGTCGTGCCGGTGGTGAACATCCCCGGGATCGAGCCGGGCAAGCTCAAGCTCACCGGCGACATTCTGGCCGACATCTACGCCGGCAAGATCGCCAAATGGTCCGATCCGCGGATCGCGAAGCTCAATGACGGGCTGAAGCTCCCCGATTCGAACATCACGCCGGTCTACCGCTCGGATGCGTCGGGTACGACCAACATCTTCACCACCTACCTCGCCCAGGCGTCCGACACCTGGAAGAAGGAGTATGGCGCGGCGACCACGATCTCCTGGCCGGTGGGGCAGGGCGGCAAGGGCAACGAGGGCGTGACCGCCACCGTGAAGCAGGTCCCGAACGCGATCGGCTACGTCGAGTCGGCCTATGCCAAGCAGAACAAGCTGGCCTACGCCCTGCTGCAGAACAAGGCCGGCAGATACCCGCAGCCGGACGACAAGGCGTTCCAGGCCGCGGCCGCGAGCGCCGACTGGAAGGCCGCTCCCGGCTTCGGCATCTCGCTGACCAACCAGCCGGGCGACGACGCGTGGCCGATCACGGCGGCGACCTTCATCCTGATCCACAAGGATGCCGCCGATCCGGCGAAGGCCGCCGACGTGCTCAAGTTCTTCGACTGGGCCTACAAGAACGGCGACAAGCTTGCCGCCGATCTCGACTATGTGCCGCTGCCGGACAACGTCGTCGAGCTCATCCACCAGGAGTGGAAAGACGTGAAGGGCAAGGACGGTAAGCCTGTCTTCAACATGTGAGCGTGGCCGGGAGGAGGTGAGAACCTCCTCCCTCGCGTCCGGGAACGCACCGCGCTACTACGCCACCCTTCGCAGAGAACCGCGGATGCCCGCTTTGACAGAATCGATCGCCCTCGGCCGAACCCGTGCTGCCAGCGCACGGAAGGCGCCGAGCCGAAGCCTCGACACCCTGTTTCGGACCTGCTCGTACGGCGCCGCTCTGCTGGTGCTTCTCGTCCTTGCCGGCATCCTCGGCTCGATCCTCTACGGCGGCTGGCCCGCCTTCCGAGAGTTCGGCTTCGGCTTCCTGACCTCGAGCGCCTGGAACGTCGGGACCGAGCAGTACGGCGCCCTCGTGGCGGTGCTCGGGACCGTCGCCTCCGCGTTTCTGGCGCTGCTGATCGGCGTCCCGGTCTCCCTCGGGATCGCGGTCTACCTCACCCAGCTCTGCCCCGGCTGGGCGCGCAAGCCGGTTGCCATGACGATCGAGCTGCTCGCCGCCGTACCGAGCATCATCTACGGCATGTGGGGCCTGTTCGTGTTCGCGCCGCTCTTCGCGCGCTTCGTGCAGATCCCGGTCTCGAACCTCGTGGAGGGCATGCCGATCGTCGGCACGCTGTTCTACGCCCGGGTGCCCTCGGGCGTCGGCGTGTTTACCGCCGGGATCATCCTGGCGATCATGATCGTGCCGTTCATCGCCTCGATCGCCCGCGACATGCTCGATCAGATCCCGACCGTGCTGCGCGAGAGCGCCTACGGCATCGGCTGCACCACCTGGGAGGTGGTGCGCCACGTGCTGGTGCCGCAGGCCGCGGTCTCGATCATCGGGGCGATCATGCTCGGCCTCGGCCGCGCCCTCGGCGAGACGATGGCGGTGACCTTCGTGGTCGGCAACGCCAACCGCCTCTCGGCCTCGATCTTCGACCCGAGTTCGACCATCGCGTCGCGCATCGCCAACGAGTTCAACGAGGCGGACGGGCTCCAGCTCAACGCGCTGATGGCGCTGGGCTGCATCCTGTTCGTGATCACCTTCGTGGTGCTGATCATCGCCCGGCTGCTCACGCGCCGCGTCCAGTCCGCCTGAGGAGCACGCGCGATGGATGCCTCCAACACGATCGCCGCGCCCGCCCAGCGCCGCTCCGGCCGGGTGCGCCAGGGCCGCCGCATCGCCGACCGGACCCTGCGCATCGCCTGCTCCGGCGCGACGCTTGTGGGCGCCCTGGTCCTCGGCTCGATCCTGGTGATGCTGATCGTCCAGGGCGTGCGCGGCTTCACGCCGACGCTGTTCACCAACCCGACACCGGGCCCCGGTTCCGAGGGCGGCGGCATCGCCAACGCCATCCTGGGCAGCCTCATCCTGACCGGGATCGGCATTCTGATCGCCACGCCGATCGGCGTCATGGCCGGCACCTACCTCGCCGAATACGGGCGCGGCTCGAAGCTGGCGGCCCTGATCCGCTTCCTCAATGACATCCTGCTCTCGGCGCCGTCGATCCTGATCGGCCTGTTCGTCTACACGCTGATGGTTCGCCCGATGGGCACCTATTCGGGCTGGGCCGGCGGCGTGGCGCTCGCGATCATCGCCGTGCCGGTGATCGTGCGCACCACCGAGGACATGCTGCGCCTCGTCCCCGGCACCCTGCGGGAGGCCGGCGCGGCGCTCGGGGCGCCGACCTCGACCGTGATCATGAGCGTGTCCTGGCGGGCGGCCTCGGCCGGCATCGTGACCGGCATCATCCTGGCGCTGGCCCGGATCGCCGGCGAGACCGCGCCCCTGCTGTTCACGGCACTCAACAACAATTCCTGGTTTTCGGCCAACCTGCTGGGCGGCGTCGCGAACCTGCCGGTGATGATCTACCAGTTCGCCCTCTCGCCCTACCCGAACTGGCAGGGCCTCGCCTGGGCGGGCGCCCTCCTGATCACCGCGACCATCCTGGCGCTGTCGATCATCGCGCGCCTCGTGATCAAGCCGCACGCCTCGCGCTGAGACCCCTTTCGAGGATACGACGATGAACGCCGCCTCCGCGATCCCCACGGTCGAGCTGAACCGCAACCGCGCCGACGAGGGCGGCCCCGTGCGGATCTCCGTGAAGGACCTGAACTTCTACTATGGCAGCTTCCACGGGCTGAAAGACGTCAACCTCAACTTCCACGACCGGCAGGTCACGGCTCTGATCGGCCCCTCCGGCTGCGGCAAGTCCACCCTGCTGCGCTGCTTCAACCGGATCTACAGCCTCTATCCGGAGCAGCGGGCCGAGGGCGAGATCCTGCTCGACGGCGAGAACATCCTCAGCCCCTCGATCGACCTGAACGAGCTGCGCTCGCGCATCGGCATGGTGTTCCAGAAGCCGACGCCGTTCCCGATGTCGATCTACGACAATGTCGCCTTCGGCCTGCGCCTCTACGAGAAGCTGCCGAAATCTGAGCTGGACGGCCGCATCGAGGAATCCCTGCGCAAGGCCGCCCTCTGGGACGAGGTGAAGGACAAGCTCCGACAGGCGGGGACCGGCCTGTCGGGCGGCCAGCAGCAGCGCCTGTGCATCGCCCGGACGGTGGCGCAGCGCCCGGAGGTGATCCTGTTCGATGAGCCGACCTCGGCCCTCGACCCGATCTCGACCGGCCGCATCGAGGAGCTGATCGAGCAGCTGCGCGACGAGTTCACCATCGTGATCGTCACCCACAACATGCAGCAGGCGGCGCGCATCTCGCAGTTCACCGCCTTCATGTATCTGGGTCAGCTCGTCGAGTTCGGTCCGACCAACCGGATGTTCATGAACCCGACGGAACGGCGCACGCAGGACTACATCACCGGCCGGTTCGGCTAGTCTGCCGGAGAGCTCCGGTCGCGGGTCCGCCGCTTCGCGTCCCGAGCGGGCCGGCGGATCCCGCAAGCCCCCCGGAGGGCCGTCCCCGGGACTCCATCGAAGGATCCATCATGCCCGGCCATATCGTCTCCTCCTATGACACCGACCTGGAGAACCTGCGTCGCTCGATCTCGGAGATGGGCGGCGTGGCCGAGAAGATGACCGCGGAGGCGACCGATGCCCTCGTGCGCCGGGACGACACACTCGCCCAGGCGGTGATCCTCGCCGACAAGCGCCTCGACGCGCTGCAGCGGGACATCGAGGAGCGCGCGGTTCTGCTGATCGCCCGGCGCCAGCCCCTGGCCATCGATCTGCGCGAGACCATCTCGGCGATCCGCGTCTCCGGCGACCTCGAGCGGATCGGCGACCTCGCCAAGAACGTGGCCAAGCGGGTTGTCGCGATCTCCGATCAGGCGCCGGCCCAGAAGATCGTGCTCGGCGTGCGCCACATGAGCGACCTCGCCGAAGGCCAGCTCAAGGATGTGCTCGACGCCTATGCGAGCCGCGATATCGAATCGGCCCACGATGTCTGGGAGCGCGACGGTGAGATCGACGCCCTGTACAATTCGCTGTTCCGCGAGCTCCTGACCTACATGATGGAGGATCCGCGTAACATCTCATTCTGCACGCATCTGCTGTTCTGCGCCAAGAACGTCGAGCGCATCGGCGACCACACCACCAACATCGCCGAGACGATCCACTATCTCGCCACCGGCGAGACGCTAGCGGGTGATCGGCCAAAGAACGACGCGTCGAACTACGCGACCGTGGACGGGGTGCAGGCTCCGTAGGCGAGCCGTCCCCGATTCACGCCCGGCCTGCGCCCCCCAGCGGGGTACCGTCGGAGAATCGGAGGGTGCGGGTTGAGGCTGAGCGGCGCCTCCCGCATCCTCGGCCTGCACGCGCGCTCCGATGAGAGTCGGGACATCGGCAGGCCGTATGGCGCCGCCTTGGGAACGGGTCTTCGAACGTGAGCATGCAAGTCCTGATCGTTGAGGACGAGGAGGCGCTGACCACGCTGCTGCGCTACAACCTTGAGGCCGAGGGCTTCCTCGTTGACTCGGCGGCGCGCGGCGACGATGCGGAGCTGCTCCTGGCCGAGCGGATCCCCGATCTCGTCCTGCTCGACTGGATGCTGCCGGGCCTCTCGGGAATCGAGCTCTGCCGCAGGATCCGGGCGCGCCGGGAGACCGAGCGGCTGCCGGTGATCATGCTCACCGCCCGCGGCGAAGAGGGCGACCGGATCCGCGGTCTCGGCACCGGCGCCGACGATTACATCGTCAAGCCGTTCTCCGTGCCGGAGCTGCTCGCCCGGATCCGTGCGCTGCTGCGCCGGGCCAAGCCCGCCCATAGCTCGGATCGGCTGGCCGCCGGCGATCTCGAACTCGACCGCACCGGTCACCGCGTCCGCCGCGGGGGCGAGGAGTTGCATCTCGGCCCGACCGAGTTCCGGCTGCTGGAATTCCTGATGCTGGCTCCAGGCCGGGTCTTCTCCCGCGAGCAGCTCCTCGACGGGGTCTGGGGCCACGACGTCTATATCGACGAGCGCACCGTGGACGTGCATGTCGGGCGCCTGCGCAAGGCGCTCAACGGCCCGCGCCAGACCGACCCGATCCGCACGGTCCGCGGCTCGGGCTACGCCTTCGACGAGACGTTCTCGCTCGAAGCCTGAGGCAGCCGCACGGGCTTGTCCGAAAGGAACAGCATTCGGCCCGCCGTCATCATGCGCTCAGCGAAGTGACCCAGGGCAGCGGGACGCCGGTGAGCGTGGCGCGGCTCGATTGTTCCGCTCGCGCAGACGGCGGGACGGGCGCATCGATGCTCGAGCGCCGAGCCCCCTAAAGATCTTAGCGTGCCAGCGCCGCACTCCGGCCGGACGCGGCCGGAACCGCGTCCAGCGCCGCCAGAACCGTCCCTTCCGTGAGGATTTGCGGGAGAACCTGGGGCTCTCCGGTGCCGGCATAGAGAAGGTAGAGCGGCACGCCGCTGCGCCCGTACTTCTCCAACAGGCGGGTGATCTCGGGATTCTGGTTGGTCCAGTCGCCCTTCATGTAGGTCACGCCGCGCTCGGCCATCGCGGCCCGCACGGCCTTGGTGTTGAGCGAGGTCGCCTCGTTCACCGCACAGGTGATGCACCACGCCGCCGTCATGTCGATGAAGACCGGGCGGCGGGCACTCACCAGCGAGTCGAGGCGCGCCTGCGTGAACGGCTCGATCCCGTCGGCGGCGGCCTGCGCCGACGGGACCGGGCGGTCCTGCGGGAGGGTCACCGCAAGGGCCGCGACGGCGATGATCGCGAGGATTGCGGCGGCCTGGGCGATCCGACCGGCACGGGGTGCGGCGGCACGTCCGCGCTCCCACGCCCAGGCGGCGAAGGCGACCAGCACCAGCCCGATCAGCGCTGCCAGCAGCCCGCGCGGATCGACCTGCTGCGCCAGCACCCAGATCAGCCAAGCCACGGTCGCGTAGACCGGGAAGGCCAGGATCTGCTTGAGGATCTCCATCCAGGCGCCGGGCCGCGGCAGCGCCCGCAGGGCCGGCGGCCAGAGGGTCAGCGCCAGGAAGGGCAGGGCGAGTCCGAGGCCGAGGCTCGCGAACACCGCGAACGCCACGCCGGCGCTCTGGGTCAGCGCGAAGCCCACCGCCGAGCCCATGAACGGCGCCGTGCAGGGCGTGGCCACGAGCGTCGCGAGCACGCCCGTGAAGAACGAGCCGCTCAGGCCCGCGCGCCGGGCGAGCCCGTCGCCGAGGCCGGCAAGCCGGCCGCCGACATGGACGACTCCCGACAGGCTGAGGCCCATCGCAAACAGCAGATAGGCCAGCCCCGCCACCACGATCGGCGATTGCAGCTGGAAGCCCCAGCCGATCGCCGCGCCGCCGCCCTTCAGGGCAATCAGGACACCTGCGAGGCCCAGGAAGCTTGCCAGCACTCCGGCGGTGTAGGCCAGCCCATGGAGGCGGAGGCGGCCCGGGCTCTCGCCGGCATGCCGGATCAGGCCGAGAACCTTGATCGACAGGACCGGGAAGACACAGGGCATCAGGTTGAGGATCAGTCCGCCGAGGAAGGCGAAGGCCGCCGCGGTCGCGAGCGTCAGCGCGTCGAAATCGGGTGCGTTCGCCCGTGCTGCGGGCGCTTCCGGATTCGCGGCGGCGGTCGCCACCGGCAGGACCGGCTCGTCGCCATACGCGAAGGCGAGCCGGCGGGGACCCGCATCGGTGACCTCCTCGAGGGTCAGGACACCCGGAAGCGCGGCCGGCGCCGGCTCGGTCGGGCTGCTGCGGACAAGTATGAGATGCAGGCCGGCCTCATCGACCGACATCACCTGCGCGGCGGCGTTGTCGATCACCGTTTCGGAATAGGGGAAGAATGCGGCGTTCCGAATGGAATCCGCCTTGAGGCCGGTCGCCGCGAATTCGAGCCGCAGCGTCTCGCCCTGACCCGCGAGATGCAGCGGCCAGAGCGCAGGGACCGGCAGGGCGGCCCGGGCGCGGGCGAACAACGCGGAATTGCCCGGATCGGGCCGGGGCTCGCCCACCGGCAGTGTCAGCGCGAGGTCGGCGGAGCCCGGCACGCACTCGGTCTCGCAGACGAGATAGGTGAGCTTGGCCCGGATCCGCACCGGTTCGGCCGGGTCGAGGCTCGGCGGCGGGGTCACCGGGACGAGGAGCGTGACCTCGCCCTCGTAGCCGTAGTTCATCAGCGTGGCGATCGGGATGCGTTCCGGCGCGGGCCACCGGATCGCCCCGGCGTTGAACCCCGCCGGCAGGGTCCAGGTCACCTCCGGCGGCAGGCCGGAATCGCCCGGATTGCGCCAGTAGACGTGCCAGCCGGGCTTCACCGCCATGCGCACGGCGAGGGTGAAGGGCTGCGCACCCGCCACCGCGCCGGGCTCGGCCACCAGGCTCGACCGCACGAGGTCCGGTGGCGTGCGGAAGCTCGACTGCGGGCCCTGCGCCGCCGCCGCCGTGAGGCCTGCGGCCAGAGCCAGGATCAGGAAGGCAAGGCGACGGATCATGCTGTCCCTTCGCGCGCAGGGCCGGAGCGGTTTCACGCGCGGCGATATTCAGCCCGGCGCGGGCTATTCCGTGGTCGCACCGCTTAGCACGGAAGGCCCCCAGGGCGGCATGTCGCGACGTCAGGCCGGGAGCGGCGCAGTGGCACGCTCCAGCCAGGCGCGCGCCTCGGCGTCGAGGCCGGGCGCCAGGGTCTCGCGAACCCGCGCCTGATAGGCGTCGATCCAGGCGCGCTCTCCCGGGTCGAGCAGATCCGGCTGGATCAGCCGCCGGTCGTAGGGGGCCAGCGTCAGGGTCTCGAAGCCGAGCATCGGCCGCTCGCCCCCGGGGATCGTACGGGGCTCGACCAGCACGAGATTCTCGATCCGGATGCCGTAGGCGCCGCTCGCGTAATAGCCGGGCTCGTTCGATAGGATCATCCCGGCCTCCAGCGGCACCGTGCCGGTCTTGGCGATCCGCTGCGGCCCCTCGTGCACCGACAGGAAGGCGCCGACCCCGTGGCCGGTGCCGTGATCGAAGTCGAGCCCCGCCTGCCAGAGCGGTGCCCGGGCGAAGGCGTCGATCTGGGCCCCGGTCGTCCCGGTCGGGAACACCGCGCGCGCGATGGCGATATGGCCCTTGAGGACCCGGGTGAAGCGGTCGCGCATCTCGGCACTCGGCTCGCCCACCGCGACCGTCCGGGTGATGTCGGTGGTGCCGTCCGGGTATTGCGCGCCGGAATCGATCAGGAACAGCTCGCCGGGCCGGACCGTCCGGTCGCTGGCGCGGGTGACCCGGTAGTGGACGATCGCCCCGTTCGGGCCGGAGCCCGAGATCGTCGGGAACGACACATCGCGCAGGTCGCCGCCGGCGGCGCGGAAATCCTCCAGCGCCTCGACCGCGGCGATCTCCGTGACGCCGCCGGATGCGGCCGCCGCGTCGAGCCAGGCCAGGAAGCGCACGACGCTCGCCCCGTCGCGGACATGGGCGGCGCGCGCGCCCGCGATCTCGGCGGTGTTCTTGACCGCCTTCATTGCGGTGATCGGGTCCTTCCCGACATCGGCGGTACCGCCGGCCGCCTCGATCTTCTCCTTCAGGGCGACCGCCCCGGTCGCGGCATCCAGTCGGACGCGCGCGCCGGCCAGGGAGGCCAGCCCGTCGTCGAGTTCCGCGCGGGGCAGGATCCCCGCGATGGGGGCCAGCGCCGCGCGAAGGGCCGGATCGACGTTCGGAGAGACCAGGAACAGCCGCGCCGCGCCCTCGCGCGGCAGGATCGCGTAGCCGAGCGCGAGCGGCGTATGCCCGACATCGGAACCGCGCAGGTTGAACGCCCAGGCGAGATTGTGCGGGTCGGAGATCACGAGGGCGTCGCACCCGCCCTCCTTGAGGGCCGCGCGGACCCGGGCGAGCTTGTCGGCGGCCGTCTCGCCCGCGAGCGCGTCCGGCTGGACGACCACCGCCCCGGCGGCCGGCTTGGGGCGTCCGGCCCAGACCGCGTCGACGAGGTTCGGCACGGCCCGCACCGTGCCGCCGGCCTTCGTGACTGCGCGCTCCAGCCGGGCGAGCCCGTCGGGCGTGTGCAGCCAGGGATCGTAGCCGAGTACCTGATCCCGCTTGAGGTTGGACGCGATCCAGCCTTCGGCCGTGGTTTCGGCGAGCGGCACGACCGTGACGAGGCCGGTCTCGACCTGCTCGGGCGCCTGCAAGGTATAGCGGCCGTCCACCACCAGCGCGGCGGATTCGATCAGGATCACGGCGGTGCCGGCCGAGCCTGTGAAGCCGGTCAGCCACGCGAGGCGCTCGGCGTCGGCAGGGACATATTCCGACTGATGCTCGTCGCCCCGCGGCACGACGAAGCCGTCGAGCCCGGTCTCCCGGAGGCCGGCCCGCAGGGCCTCGATCCGCTCGGGCCCCTTGCGGTGGCTCGGATCGTCGAAGGTCTGGAAGCGCCGGCGCGATGCGGTCGGGTCGAGGTCGGTCATGGGACGAGCCTAGCGCCCGCCGGACCCGGCTCGCAACCGCGCAGCAATCGACGCGGCACATCCTTATCTCGTGATTAAAAATCGCGAGCAATCTTATCACGCAGCCGGATTTGGCTTATTCATCAGGCATGCCACGCCGCGTTTATTACCGGATCAGCGACAGAGCGGACGGCCGCTTCGACGCCGTCGTGACGATCGAGCCGGATACCGTGGTCCGCCGCGACGGCTTTGAGTCACTCGCCGAAGTCGAGGAATGGATCGAAGGCCTGCGCGTTCTGATGGCGGCGCTCGGTGCGCCGGTGGCGCAGGCGCATGGGGTCGAACCGGCATCTCAGCCCGACCTGCAACCGCAGGGACCGGCCTCCCTTGGACACCTGCGCACGGCGCGGCAGTAGAATCTGCAGCGCGGTTCCGATCAGCCGTTTCTGACCGGCAGATCGGGCGCGCGATCGACCGGCGCGCCGTCATAGCCCTCGAGCCAGGCCGTGCGCGCCGCCGAACGCGTCGGGTAGGGGCAGGCGTCCTTCGGTCGGCCCTGGGCTCGCGCGCGGGCACCTTCCGTGATCGGGTCCGACGGTGGGTTATGGAGCGACGTCTGGCTCATGCCGGGAAAACGCGGCGCGGCCTTTCCGGTTCAGCGCCGCGGGCGCCTGGCCGCACCGCCACGCATTAGGACGAGGGCGACCCAGCCCTCGATCCGGCCGCGGCGCACCAGCGAGAAGCCCTGGGCCCGATAGGCCGAGAGCACGCCGGACACATCGCGCTCGATCAGGCCCGACAGGACCAGCACGCCTCCCGGGGCGACCACCGCCGCCAGGGTCGGGGCAAGCAGCCGCAGGGGGCGTGCCAGGATGTTGGCGAAGACCAGGTCGAAGTGACGCGGACGGGCCGCGAGGTGATGGCGCACCCCCGGACCCTGGTAGAGCTTGAGATAGGGCCCGAGGCCGTTGGCCCGGGCGTTCTCGCGCGCGGTGCGCACCGCCTCGGCGTCGAGGTCGCCCGCCACCACGGGCTGCCGCAAGGCCTTGGCGGCGGCGAAGGCGAGGATGCCGGTGCCCGTGCCGACGTCCAAGACGTTGGCCGGACGCCGTCGCTTCAGCTCGGAGACCAGCGCGCGGAGGCAGCCCAGCGTCGTCCCGTGATGGCCCGTGCCGAAGGCCAGGGCCGCCTCGATCTCGATCGGCAGGTCGTTCGCCCGCACCGTGTCGCGGTCATGCGAGCCGTGCACGACGAAGCGTCCGGCACGGACGGGCTTGAGCCCCTCGAGCGAGGCACGTACCCAGTCCTGTTGCGCGAGCGTGCGGAATTCCGCCGCGTCGGCCGCGTCGCCGATCACCGGCCGGATCAGGGCGCGGACGTAGTCCTCGTCGGGCTCGTTGGCGAAATAGGCTTCGAGCCGCCACGTGCGTCCGTCCTCATCCTCGAAGGCCGCGACCGCGGTCTCGGTCGGGTCGAACATCTCGCCCAGCAGATCGGTCATGGCCCGGGCCGAGCGTTCGTCGGTCAGCAGGCGCAGGACGTGGGACGGGCGGTGGGGCGGCAAGCCTTCGAGCATGGTCCTGGGCTGTAACGCCGGGACGCGCCGCAGCCCAGAGCCGGACGCCAAAAAATTCGACGCCTGCCGTGCCGGCTACCCTGAGGCGACAGCCGCTTGTTGCCAGCCGGACACAGCCGGCAATACTTGTGGGTTCACGCAGCTAAATCAGTGCTCATGGCCATTCCGTGTGCTTAAACAGTTTCGGCCCTCCCAAGGCCAGACCCTCAACTCAGGCGCGCCGATTTTCACGATGCGGCGCGCCAGTTTTGGCAGATGACACGACGCCCATGACCTCGCCTTTCCTCATCAGCTTCGCCGTCGCGTTGGTCACCTCCGGTGCGGCGACACTCTGGGCGTTGCTTGTGGCGGCCGACATGACCAGCCTAGCCGAGGCCGAGCCGGCCGAGCGCCGCGACATCCGGACTTGGTGAGGGCTGGGCCCAAGCGCCCGGTCAGATGGTTACGATTCGCGACCGTGGGTGCCCGGGAATGCGGCAACATGTTCGCGCGTTAACCACAGGGACGTCGCAGGACCGAGGAACCCGCTGCCCGGACCGACGTTTTTGCCGGCTTTTTCCGTGAATCACGATTGAGCAGGATGCGTACAGCGTGACCAAGTCCAGGCGTTCCGGCACCCGCGGGCCCGTGGTCGTCAACGATGCGTCCGTGCCGGCCAGGCCGCGCGAGCGGATCTTCGGCGGCCCGGCGCCGGACGGGCCGCTGCCGGGTCAACTTCTCGTTCTGCTGAGCCGGCTGCATCGCGCCGAAGCGACCCCGAAGGATCGTACCGAGCCGCATCACGGTTGAGCCGGCATGCCGGCAGCCTGGGCGGCCGCCCTTGGCCGCACCATCGGGGCCCTCTATGGTCCCCGTCGTACCCGGCTGGATATAACGGGGTGCGACAGGGATACGCACCGCATGCGCCTGACCCGACGGATTGTTTCCGCGCTCGTCATCGGCACGCTGGCGCTCGGTCCTGCGGCCCGGCCGGCGCGCGCGAGCGGGCCCGTCGTGGTGTTTGCCGCCGCGAGCCTGAAGAACGCGCTGGACGAGGCTTCGGCCGCCTGGACTAGGGAAACCGGTAAGACCGCTCGGATCTCCTACGCGGGCTCAAATGCCCTGGCCAAGCAGGTCGAGGCGGGCGCCCCGGCGGACCTGTTCATCTCGGCGGATAGGGCCTGGATGGATTACGTCGAGACGGCGGGGCTGCTGAAGCCGGATTCCCGCTTCGACCTCCTGCGCAACGCGCTGGTGTTGATCGCTCCCGGCCCCAGGAACCTGGGCTCGGACCCGCAGATCGCCCTGGCACCAAGTCTCGGGACCACGCTGACGCATCTGCTCGGCGGCGGGAAGCTCGCCATGGCGACGATCGATGCTGTCCCGGCCGGCAAGTACGGCAAGGCCGCCCTCGAGAAGCTCGGGGCCTGGGATGCCGTGAAGGGGCAGGTCGCGCAGGCCGAGAACGTGCGCGCCGCCCTGCTGCTCGTCGCTCGCGGCGAGGCTCCGCTCGGCATCGTCTACGCCACGGACGCAGCCGCCGATCCGAGCGTCCACGTCCTGGCGACCTTCCCGTCCGACAGCCATCCGCCGATCGTCTATCCCGCCGCCCTGCTCAAGGACTCGCACAACCCGGACGCCGCCGTCCTGCTGACCTTTCTGCGCGGCCCGGGGGCTCGGGGCGCCTTCGAGCGCCAGGGCTTCACGGTCATCGCGGCGCAGAGCGCCGGCCGGTAGCGACGCCGCGCAACCGTGCTCGGCCTGACCCCGGAGGAATGGAATGCCGTCGCCCTGAGCCTGCGGGTGGCGGCGGTGGCGACGCTCGCGAGCCTGGGTCCGGGCCTCGCTGTGGCGTGGGTGCTGGCCCGACGCCGGTTCCCCGGCCGCGCGCTCCTCGACGGGCTGGTCCACCTGCCGCTGATCCTGCCTCCCGTGGTGACCGGCTACCTGCTGCTGCTGACCTTCGGCCGGCGCGGCCTGTTCGGCCATGCGCTCGCCGAGATCGGCCTCGTCTTCTCCTTCCGCTGGACCGGGGCGGCGCTGGCCTGCGCCATCATGGGGTTTCCCCTGATGGTGCGGGCCATGCGCCTGTCGATCGAGGCAGTGGACCGGCGGCTGGAGCAGGCAGCCGCAACTCTGGGCGCGAGCCCGTTCGCGGTGTTCCTGACGGTCACCGTGCCGCTGAGTCTGCCCGGCTGCATTGCGGGGGCGGTTCTGGCCTTCGCCAAGGCGATGGGCGAATTCGGCGCGACCATCACCTTCGTGTCCAACATCCCAGGCGAGACACAGACGCTGCCGTCGGCGATCTACACGCTGACGCAGGTTCCCGGCGGCGAGGGGCCGGCCCTGCGCCTCACCCTGATCTCGATCGTCCTGTCGGTGACAGCGCTGCTCGTGTCCGAGTTCCTGGCGGCCCGCGCGGCACGGCGGTTGGGAGCGGGCTGATATGACGGCATCGATCCACTCCCCGTCGAAGGTCCTGACCCGAAGCAGCGAACGTATGTCTGAGAGGCGGATTCTCCGCGACGCCGTCCTTCGGCCGATTGTGGGCCCGGCTGCCGCCCTCCGTCATCCCGGGGCCGCGGCGCGGAGCCCAGGATCCAGACCCGCCGACGCGCCACGGCTCAGCGATGACGGTGCATCGGGGTTCCGGTCTCACCAGCCGCGCTCCGGCCTGACGATCGGACACGCGTTGATCGCGCATGCTGCCACCGGCTCAGGCATACGCGTAGGGACCACCCGCCCGCAGCGCCCTCTGGTAGGCCGGGCGGTCATGGATGCGCGCGAGCCACGCCTGGACCTGCGGCCCGGCCCCCGTGCCGCGCGCCCCGAAGGCCTCCAGCGGGAAGCTCATCATGATGTCGGCGGCGGTGAAATCCGTGCCGCAGAAAAAGGGCCGGCCGGCGAGCTCCGCCTCCCAGTAGGCCGCGTGCCGGCGCAGGTCCGGATCGACGAAACCCTGGAGCACGCGCCCGGCGATCCGGCTCACCAGGGGACGGAGCAGCCACGGGCTGCCGGGGGCCAAGCGGGAGAAGATCAGCTTGAGCAGAAGCGGCGGCATCGCGGACCCTTCGGCGTAGTGCAGCCAGTAGACGTAGCGCGCATGCGCCTCCGTCCCCGGGGCGGGCACCAGCGCGCCGCCGGTCCTAGCAGTGAGGTGCGCGACGATTGCCCCTGTCTCGGCAACCACCGTCCCGTCTTCCGTGATCACCGGCGACTTGCCCAGCGGATGCACGGCGACGAGCTCCGGCGGGGCGCGCAGGGTCCGGGGGTCGCGGGCGTAGCGCTGCACCCGGTAGGGCAGGCCGAGTTCCTCCAGGAGCCAGAGCACGCGCTGCGAGCGGCTGTTCTCGAGATGGTGGACCGTGATCATGGCGCGCGCGTCCGGACCGGCGCCGGAGCGCGCCGCGCCCCCTGTTACGCGAGTCGCTCCGCGTGAGCATCCAGGTCGACGTCCAGCTTCGGCGCGGGGCATTCGCCCTCGAAACCGCCTTCGCGGCCGGGCCGGGGCTCACCGCCCTGTTCGGGCGCTCGGGCTCGGGAAAGACGACGCTGATCGACCTGATCGCCGGGCTCGCCCGGCCGGACCGGGGCCGGATCGTGGTCGACGGCGCCGCGCTGGTCGATACCGCCGCCGGATTGTTCCTGCCGCCGCATCGACGCCGCGTGGGCGTCGTCTTCCAGGATGCACGGCTGTTCCCGCATCTGAGCGTCCGGTCGAATCTCGGCTACGGCCGCGTCTTCGCGCGGCACCGGCCTGATCCGGCGGCCTTCGCGTCGGTGACCGAGATGCTCGGCATCGGCCCTCTGCTCGACCGACGGCCGGCTGGCCTCTCGGGGGGCGAGCGCCAGAGGGTGGCGATCGGGCGGGCGCTGCTTGCCCGGCCCCGCCTTCTGCTGATGGACGAGCCGCTGGCGGCGCTGGACGAGGCCCGAAAGGCCGAGATCCTGCCCTATATCGAGCGCCTGCGCGACGAGGCCGGGGTGCCGATCGTCTATGTCAGCCACGCCGTCTCGGAAGTGGCACGGCTCGCCACCACGGTGGTCGTGCTGGAGGCAGGACGCGTGGCCGCCGCCGGCCCGGCGGAGGCGATCCTCCGCCGGGCCGACCTCGTGCCGATCCACGAGGCCGAGGCCGGCGCCCTGCTCGACATGGTCGTCGCGGATCAGGATCCGGAGACCGGCCTGACGCGCCTGACTGGGACCGCCGGGCAGTTGCTGGTGCCGGGGCTGTCGCGGCCGCCCGGCACGCGGCTGCGGATCCGGATCCCCGCGCGCGACGTGCTGGTCGCCACCGAGCGGCCCCGGGGACTCAGCGCGCGCAACATCCTCACGGGCCGTGTCAGCGGCCTGACGCCGTCCGGCACGGAGATCCTGGTGGAGATCGACTGCAGCGGGGCGCCGCTCGCCGCGCGCCTGACCACAGCAGCCGTCCGCGAGCTCGGCCTCGTGCCGAACAGCCCCATCTACGCAATCATCAAGAGCGTGGCTTTCGATCCCGCGGGGATCGGCACGCTGAAGGCTCCCGTCGCGATCTGAATGAAAGCCGCGCCGACCGATCCCGGTCTAACCGAGCTGCGTCAGCAGCGTGAAGGCGCCGAAGATCAAGACCGCACCGACCGAAGCCGCCAGCAGGATGAGAGCGGCGCGCGACTCCCGTATTTCCGGCGACATGGCCCCCCTCCGGTCTCGGCGCGCGTTGGTCCGCGGCACGACAGGTTTGAGATTCGCACCGTTCCGCCGGCCTGTCGACACGCACGGCACCAAACCACCCGACAGGGCGAACCATTTGACGCGCGCAGTCGAATCGGATCATGTTTGTACCGATCGGTACAAACATGCGCATGGACCAGCACGATGTCGGACCGCCCCCCATTTCCGCCCTTCACTGCCGAAACCGCGGTCCAGAAGGCCCGCATGGCGGAGGATGCCTGGAACGGGCGCGACCCGGAGCGGGTCTCGCTCGCCTACACGCCGGACAGCGTCTGGCGGAATCGCAGCGAGTTCCTCACAGGCCGTGAGGCCATCGTGGCGTTCCTCCAGCACAAGTGGGAACGGGAGCTGGAATACCGGCTGATCAAGGAGGTCTGGACCTTCGGCGGCGACCGGATCGCCGCGCGCTTCGCCTACGAGTGGCATGATGCCGAGGGCCGGTGGTTCCGGTCCTACGGCAACGAGAACTGGGAGTTCGACGCGCACGGGCTGATGCGGCGGCGGATCGCCAGCATCAACGACCTGTCGATCATGGAATCCGAGCGGAAATTTCACTGGCCGCTGGGCCGCCGCCCCGACGATCATCCGGGCCTCAGCGACCTCGGCCTCTGACGGCCGTGACCGGCCGGGCCGGGCTGCTCCCCGTGCTGGCGGAGGTTTTCCGCGAGCATGGCTACGAGGGCGCCAGCCTGTCGCTGATCAGCCGGGCGACCGGTTTGGGCAAGGGCAGCCTGTATCACCTCTTCCCCGGCGGGAAGGCCGAGATGGCGGCCTGCGTGCTGGCCGAGATCGACGGGTGGTTCGAGGCCAACCTGTACGCGCCGCTTCGCGAGGCGGAACGACCGGCCGAGGCGGTGTCGGGCATGTTCGACGCCGTGGAAGCGTATTTCCGCTCCGGTCGGCGGGTCTGCCTCGTGGGCGTCGTGGCGCTCGGCTCGGAGCGGGAGCGCTTCGCCGGGGCGGTGCAAAGCTACTTCGTGCGCTGGGTGGCGGCGCTGGCCGACGCCCTGAAGCGAGCGGGCCGGAACGACGCGGCGAGCGTCGCCCTGGCGGAGGAGGTCGTCGCCCAGATCCAAGGGGCGATCGTCCTGGCCAGGGCCCTCGGCGAGCCCGCGCTCTTCACCCGGGCGATGACCGCCTTGAGGGCCAGGGTCGCCGCGATCTGAGCGCCGCGGCGACCCTGCGTCTGCGGCTCAGGCGGCCGTCCGTCGCTCGACCATCCGGGCCAGGAAGGCGCTGCCGATCGGAATGATCGAATCGTCGAAGTTGTAGCCGGCATTGTGCAGGCCCGGGCCGGCGTTGGCGCCGAGCCAGACATAGGCGCCGGGCACCGCCATGGTCATGTCGGCGAAGTCCTCGCTGCCCATCTTGGGCACGACGTTCGCCTCGACCTTTTCGGCGCCCAACAGCTCGGTGGCGACCTCCGTGGCCGCCGCCGCCTGCTCGGGGGCGTTCTCCAGGACGGAGAACACGTCCTGCAGGTCGACGGTGACCTCGGCCCCGTAGGCGGCGGCGAAGCCCGCTGCCAGTTCGCGCATGCGGGTACCGGCGAGGTCCCGGATCTCCTTGTCGAAGGTGCGGATAGTGCCGGCGAGATGCGCCGTCTCCGGGATCACGTTGTAGGCGGAGCCCGCCTCGATCCGGGTGATCGACAGCACGATCGACTTCAGCGGGTCGGCGTTGCGCGAGACGATCGACTGGAGCGCCTGGGCAAGCCCGGTGGCGATGATGATCGGGTCGACGCCGCGATGCGGCTGAGCCGCGTGGATGCCCTTGCCGCGGATATGGATGTCGAAGAAGTCGGCCGCCGCCATGATCGGTCCAGGCCGCAGCTTGATCATGCCGTGGCCGCCGCCGGGCTGGTTGTGCAGCCCGTAGATCTCGTCGCAGGGGAAGCGCTCGAACAGCCCGTCCTTCAGCATGGCCCGGGCGCCGCCGCGCCCCTCCTCGGCCGGCTGGAACACGAACACCGCCGTACCGTCGAAGTCGCGGGTCTCGGCGAGGTAGCGCGCCGCACCGACCAGCATCGTGGTGTGTCCGTCATGGCCGCAGGCGTGCATCTTGCCGGCATAGGTCGAGCGGTAGGGGAGGTTGGTCTCCTCCTCGATGGGCAGGGCGTCCATGTCGGCGCGCAGGCCGATGCGCTTTCCGTTGTCGGTGCGGCCCTTGAGCAGGCCCACCACCCCGGTTCCGCCGACGCCCCGATGCACCTCGCAGCCGAAGGTCTCCAGAAGGTCGGCCACGATGCCGGCGGTCCGCACCTCCTCGAAGCCGAGTTCCGGGTGGGCGTGCAGATCGCGGCGCAGGGCCGTCAGCTCGTCGGCATAAGTCTTGATGCGGTCGATCGGGCTCATGTCTCGGGACCTTCGGGGGGGATTGTCTTGGGAGGCGATGCCTCGGGACGCGCCGCGCCGTCGCAGGCGCCGCCCGCATCCATACGCCGGAACGGCGTGAGCGTGTCGAGGACGTCCACCGCCTCGGCGACGTGGGCGCGCTCCCGCTGCAAGTAATCGGCCACCGCGCGGCGCAAGGCCGGGTCGGCGATGTCGTGCGCCGAGTGCATCAGGACCGGCCGGTAGCCGCGGGCGAGCTTGTGCTCCCCCTGGGCGCCCGCTTCGACACGCTTCAGACCGCGGGCAATCGCGAAATCGATCGCCTGATAGTAGCAGACCTCGAAGTGCAGGAAGGGGTGATCCTCGCTGCAGCCCCAGTTGCGCCCGTAGAGCGCCGTGTTGCCGATCAGATTGATCGCGCCGGCGATGTAGGCCCCTGCGCGCTTGGCCATCACCAGCAGCACGCGGTCGGCCATCCGCTCCGACAGGAGCGAGAAGAACCGGCGATTGAGGTAGGGCCGCCCCCATTTGCGGGAGCCCGTGTCCACGTAGAAGGCGTAGAACGCATCCCAGTGGGCTTCGGTGATGTCCGCGCCGGTGAGGTGCTCCACGGTGATGCCGGGTGCGAGCGCGTCGCGGCGCTCCTTGCGGATGGTCTTGCGCTTGCGCGAGGCCAGGACGGCAAGGAAATCGTCGAAGCTCGCATAGCCGTCGTTCTGCCAGTGGAACTGCTGGTCGGTGCGCTGAAGGAAGCCGGCTGCGCCGGCCCGGTCCCACTCGGCCTCGCGCATGAAGGTGACGTGGATCGAGGACGCCTTGGTCTCAGCCCGCAGGGCCCGCAAGCCCGCGACGAGGCCGGCGGTGGCCACGTCGGGATCGGCGCCCGGGGCGATCAGGAAGCGCGGGCCGGTCACCGGGGTGAACGGCACGCTCACCTGGAGCTTGGGGTAGTATTCGCCGCCGGCCCGCTCGTAGGCATCGGCCCAGCCATGGTCGAACACGTACTCGCCCTGGCTGTGCGTTTTCAGATAGCAGGGCACCACGCCGAGGCGCGCCCCGTCACGCTCCACGGAGACGTGGAGCGGCAGCCAGCCGGTCCTGCGGGACACGCAGCCCGAATCCTCCAGCGCCGACAGGAAAGCATGCGACACGAAGGGGTTATGGGTCTCGTCGCCGGCCGCCAGGGTCTCTGGGGAGAAGGCACAGGCATCCCATTCCGCCGCGCCGATGTCCTTCAATCCGGGCAGTGCCCGCACGGTGAGCGTCGGGGTCTCCGGCATCGGCCCGGGTGCTTGCTTCATGGGCGCGAGTCTAGCCGGTGTCCGGAGCGGAGCAAGCGGACGGATGCGCGCGGCGGCCATGGCAGCCTTTCAACCGGGCGCCTAACGAAACTGCTTTGACATGCTCTGGCCGGCGACGGAGCCCGGGCGCCTCACTCGCCGAACCGGCCGACGCAGGTGACGTCGCCCTCTTTGCAGGCCAGATACCCGTTCAGCATCGCGGTTCGCGCGGTTGTGACCCGAGCCAGGCACTCCGCCTGGACCTGAGGCTGCATGGAGCCGCCCGCGACGCCCATCGCCTCCAGGGCGCAGCTCGCGTCCCGGAATGGCAGCCACGCCTTCTGGACCGCGCGCAACCCATCCTTCGCCTTGGGGCCGATCTGCTTCATCAGCCGGGTATAGGCCTGGTTCATCGCCGCATCCGCGCGGTCGTAAGCGGCCCCGGCGCAGGCGTTCAGATCCATCTGGTTCGCGCCGGCGCAAGGGTCGGCCGCCCGGGCCGGTCCGGCGGCGATCAGGAGCGCGGTTAGGCCGCCGGACAGCGTTCGCTTCACGGCACGAACCCTTCGAACACCATCTGGTCGGCATGCTGGCCCGCACGGGCACGCTGGTCCTCGGTCCGGACCGTCCAGGTCATCACCGGGATCCGGCCGAGCAACCGGCACAGATAGGTCGGTGCGCAGGGCAGGTCGTCGACGCGCCAGGACAGGAAATCCGGCCGGGTCTCGGCGAAGTGCAGGAGGTTGGACAAAGCCAGGCGGGCGCTCGGCGGGAGCGCCGCGTAGATCGGATCGTCCTGCGTGGTCTCCGCCACGATCCCGCGCGGGATCGCCGGCGGGCAGAGGTCTCGCAGGACCGCAACCACCTGCGGATCGAAGGATTTCAGCGCCACCGGACCCTTGCAGGCCGCAACGACTTCGGCGGCGCGGGTGGCGAGCCGCAGGTCACCGTCGTAGCGGGACTTGACCTCGATCACCACGGGAACGGCGCCGTTCACCGCCGCCAGGAAGGCCGGCAGCGTCGGCATCGTCTCGGCGGTGCCGGCAATCCCGAGGCGCCCGAGCTCGGCCGCGGATTTCGACGCGACCGATTCGCTCGCCTCTGTCAGCCGCCCTAGGGCGGCGTCGTGGAACACCATCGCCTCGCCGTCGGCACTCAGCTGCACGTCGCACTCGATGGCGAAGCCGCCGGCTACCGCCGCCCGGGCGGCCGCCAGGGTGTTCTCCGGCCGGCCCGCCGCCCGGTCATGCAGCCCGCGATGGGCGATCGGTCGTGCGACGAGCCAGTCGGGCGCGGCCACTTCTACCGCACCTCGAACATCGCCTCGACCTCGACGGCGGCGTCGAGGGGCAGCTCCGCCACGCCGACGGTCGAGCGGGCGTGGCGCCCGCGATCGCCGAGCAGCTCGACCATCAGGTCGGAGGCGCCGTTCATGACACCGGCCACCGCCGAGAAGCCCGGGGTGGCATTGATGAAGCCGCCGAGCCGCACGCACTGGACCACCGCGCGGTCGAGGTCGCCCACCGCGGCCTCGAGTTGGGCGAGCACGTTGAGGGCACAGAGCCGGGCGGCCGCCTTGCCGGCCTCGGCCGAAACGTTGCCGCCGACCTTGCCCGTGTGTTCGGAAGCGAGCTTGCCGTCCGTGCCGAAGCAGATCTGGCCGGAGATCACCACAAGTGTGCCCGTGCGCACGAAAGGCACGTAGTTCGCCACCGGCGCCGCCGCCTTCGGCAGGGCAAGGCCCAGAGCCTCCAGGCGTTCCTTGACCGTGCTCATCGCGATCTCCCTCGCTGACCGAAATCCGCCCGAGGCTGGAGCATGGCCGCCCCCCGCCGCGCAAGGAAAAAGACCGGCCGAACGATCGGGCGATCGGCGCTTCGACGGCCTCGCGCAGAGCTGCCGCGCGTACCCGGCGAACATTGAAACGTTGACAGGGCCAGCCTCTTTCATAGTAATCGCGCGCGTGCCGCCCATCCCTGAGGCGGCACTTTCATTTGGAGCCGGCTAATGCTTGCTCCACGATTTTAGCGAGAAACGGAGATGGGACCCGTGACGTCAGCCCTTCTGCCGACCTACGTCCGCGCGCCGCTCGCCTTCGAGCGCGGCGAGGGCGCGTGGCTCGTGACGGAGGGCGGCGAGCGATATCTCGACTTCGGCGCCGGGATCGCAGTCAACGGACTCGGCCATGCCCACCCGCATTTGGTCAATGCCTTGACCGAGCAGGCGGCCAAGATCTGGCACACCTCGAACCTTTTCCAGATTCCCGGCGGCGAGCGCCTCGGGCAGCGCCTGGTCGACGCGACCTTCGCGGATGTGGTGTTCTTCTGCAACTCGGGGGCTGAGGCCAACGAGGCGGCGATCAAGATCGCCCGGAAGTATCACGCCACCGGCGGCCAGCCCGAGCGCTACCGGATCGTCACCTTCGCGGGCGCCTTCCACGGTCGCACGCTCGCGACCCTCGCGGCCGGCGGCCAGCAGAAATACATCGAGGGCTTCGGGCCCAAGGTCGAGGGCTTCGATCAGGTTCCGGCCGGCGACTGGGCGGCGCTCGAGGCGGTGATCGGCCCCGAAACGGCCGCGCTGATGATCGAGCCGATCCAGGGCGAGGGCGGCGTGCGGGAGATCCCCCATGCGGATCTACGCCGGCTCCGCGAGATCTGCGACGCTCAGGGCCTGCTGCTGATCATGGACGAGGTCCAGACCGGCGTCGGCCGCACCGGACGCCTGTTCGCCCATGAATGGTCCGGCATCACCCCGGACATCATGAGCGTGGCGAAGGGAATCGGCGGCGGCTTCCCGCTCGGCGCCTGTCTCGCGACCCGCGAGGCCGCCCGTGGCATGACCGCCGGCACGCACGGCACCACCTTCGGCGGAAACCCGCTCGCCATGGCGGTGGGCAACGCCGTGCTCGACGTCGTCCTGGAAGAGGTCTTCCTGGAGCGCGTCGCCCGGTCGGGCCTGATTCTCAAGCAGAAGCTTGCGGCCCTGCGCGACCGGCACCCGCACGTCTTCGAGGAGATCCGCGGCGAGGGGCTGATGCTCGGCCTCAAGCTCGGCGTGCCGAATACCGACTTCGCAGCCGCGGCCCGGGACGCGCATCTCCTGGTGATTCCGGCGGGCGACAACATCGTCCGCCTCCTGCCACCGCTCACCATCGGCGACGCCGAAATCGATGAGGCCGTCCGGCGGCTCGACGCGGCGGCATCCGGCTTCGAGGCCGTGCGCGGAGCCGCCGAGTAAGGTCAGAGTTCGGGTTTCAGAACACCGTCCTCCGCATCGCGGGGGGCGGCTCGAAGCGTTCCCGGGCGCGCGCAATCCCGCCGCGCCGGACGGAGACGCCCCTGCCAGGAGGTAGAGTGCGGTTCATGATCAGGTGATCGTTGAGCAGACTCTAGGTAACGTGACGCGATGAAAGCCCAGATTGACGGCCGGGCACAGGCCCCAGCCCCGCACCTGAACGGTGCCGGCCCTCGCCATTTCCTCGACCTCAAGGATTTCTCCGGGGCGGAGCTACGCCGGGTCCTCGATGCCAGCGCCGCCATCAAAGCGCGCCGCCGCAAGGGCGAGCAGGCGACCGAGCGGCCGCTCACGGGCAAGACCCTGGCGATGGTGTTCGACCGGCCCTCGACCCGGACCCGCGTCTCGTTCGACGTGGCGATGCGCGAACTCGGCGGTGAGACCCTGATGCTCACCGGCTCGGAGATGCAGCTCGGCCGCGGCGAGACGATCGGCGATACCGCGCAAGTGCTGTCCCGCTTCGTCGACGCGATCATGATCCGCATCCTCGACCACGGCCAGATGCTGGAACTTGCCGAGTACGCCACTGTGCCGGTGATCAATGCGCTGACCAAGGTCTCGCATCCCTGCCAGATCATGGCGGACGTGCTGACTTTCGAGGAGCATCGCGGACCGATCAAGGGCCGCACCGTGGCGTGGTCGGGCGATTCCAACAACGTGCTGGCCAGCTGGGTCCACGCGGCAGCGCGCCTCGACTTCACGCTCAACGTGGCGAGCCCGCCCGAGCTCGCACCGCCGCCCGCGCTGCTCGCCTGGGCCAAGCAGGAGGGCGCCGACCTCAACGTCACCACGAACGCCTTCGCGGCCGTGGACGGCGCGGATGCGGTGGTGACCGATTGCTGGGTGTCCATGGGCGACGACGACGAGGCCCACCGCCACAACCTGCTCAGCCCCTATCAGGTCAACGCCAAGCTGATGGCCGCGGCCAACCGGGACGCGATCTTCATGCACTGCCTGCCGGCCCATCGCGGCGAGGAGGTGACGGCCGAGGTCATGGACGGCCCGCGTTCCGTCGTGTTCGATGAGGCCGAGAACCGTCTGCACGCCCAGAAGGGCATTCTGGCGTGGTGCCTGGGCGCGGGTGGCCTCTGATCCGAGCGGGTCTCGTCCGGCCTCGCGCTCGTGAGGCCGGCGCCCCATATAGGCGGCAGCGGGTGGCACACGCCGTCCGCCTCCCCATCACGGCTGCCGCCAGGCGGTCATCCCGGCGACGGATGTGGCGCGCAGCGCCGTCTTTCCCGCACGGGCCGGGCGGGGTGAGGGATTCGGTCGCTCCGCCAAGGACATCGCCTCACCCCGCCCGCCCGTGCGGAGAACGAAGCCGCGCCCTGTCGGGACGGCCGCCTGATCCGGGAGCAGGGCGCCGCGGGCGCCGGACGCATCGATCGGAGCGGGTATGACCTCAGGAACGCAAACTCAGCCACAGCTCCAGACGGCCGGAAACGGCCACGCGGGGGAGGACGACGCCGTCCTGCCCTTCGCCGTGGAGGCCCTGGACGTGCGCGGGCGCGTGGTCCGGCTCGGCGACTCCGTGGACACGATCCTGCGCCGCCACGGCTATCCAGATCCGGTCGCCCGGCTGCTCGGCGAGGCGGCGGCGCTGACGGTGCTGCTCGGCTCCTCGCTGAAATTCGAGGGCCGGTTCCAGCTTCAGACCAAGACCGACGGCCCGGTGGCGATGATCGTGGTCGATTTCGAGGCGCCCGACCGCCTGCGCGCCACCGCCCGGTTCGATCCGGAGCGCGTCGCGGCCCTGGGCTCCGGCCCGCTCAAGGACTCCGAGCTGATCGGCACGGGTCATCTTGCCATGACGATCGACCAGGGCACGGCGGCCAGCCGTTACCAGGGTGTGGTCGCTCTGGAAGGCCAGAGCTTGGAGGAGGCCGCCCACCAGTATTTCCGCCAGTCCGAGCAGATCCCCACGCAGGTGCGCCTCGCCGTCGCGGAGGCCGTGGAGGAGGTGGCAGGCCGCTGGCGGGCCGGCGGCCTGCTCGTGCAGTTCCTGCCGCAATCGATCGACCGCGCCCGGCTCGCCGACCTGCCGCCGGGCGACATCCCGGAGGGGCATGCGCATCTCTCGGGCACCGCGCCCGAGGACGATGCCTGGGTCGAGGCCCGCTCCCTGGTCGCCACGATCGAGGATCACGAACTGGTCGATCCCAACGTCTCGAGCGAGCGCCTGCTCTACAGGCTGTTCCATGAGCGGGGGGTGCGGGTCTTCGAGCGTCAGTCGGTGCACGAGACCTGCCGCTGCTCCCGCGAGCGGGTGATGGGCATGATCCGTTCGTTCTCGCCGCAGGAGCGGCACGACATGGTGGCGGATGACGGGCGGATCGTCATCACCTGCGAATTCTGCTCTCGGCGGTACGACCTCGACCCTCTGGAGGTCGAGGCCGAGATCGCGGAGCAGCCTAAGCAGTAGAGAGCGAACTTGGCCGTGGGCGCGAAGCAATCGCCCCGCGCCCACGGCCAAGCTTTGTCCGCGTAACGCGCTAATACCCGTATTCGTTGCGCGAATTTTTAAGGAGCCAGACCAGAACCGTTTCCGGACCTTCGACGTTGCGTGGCAGATTCAACATCGGAGGAATTCCCATGCGGAAATTGTCCATCGGTCTGGCCGCGCTGCTGATCAGCACCTCGGCCTATGCGCAACAGGGCGGCGGCCAGGGCGGCGCCGGGATGAACGGCCGCGGCGGCCAGGGCGGAGCGGAGTCCGGCATGAAGGCTGGCGGCGGTGACCGCGGCGGCCCGCAGACCGGAAGCCAAGCCGGATCCGACCGGGGTGGCGCCGAGGCAGGCCGCTCCGCGCAGAACCGGGACGCGGGCGGCGAGGGCCGGATGGCCCAGGACCGCGGTCGTGCCGGTGCAGAGCGCGGGGACCGCGACGGCGACCGCGCCGAGCGCAACGAGCGGGGTGACCGCAACGGTGATCATGCGGCGCGCGGTGACCGCAACGGCGCGCGCGCGGAGCGCAACGAGCGCGGCGATCATCGCGGCGACCGCGCCGATGTCCGCGGCCGGACCGATGTGCGTTCGGAGCGGGTCGAGGGCGGCTTCCGCCGCGAGGGCCGCTTCGTGTTCATCGGCGGCCGCCGAGTCGTCTACGGCTCGCCGGAATATCGCCGCCTGATCGTCACCGAGAACCGCGGCCCGCGCGAGCGCTACGTCGTCATCCGCGGCCAGCGCGTGCTCTACGGCTCGCCCGAGTACAAGCGCCTCGTCAGCGTCCGCGAGACTGGCCCGCGTGAGCGCTATGTGGTCGTCCGCGGTCACCGAGTCCGGTACGGCTCGCCCGAGTATCGGAGGCTCGTCACGGTGCAGGAGGACCGATTCGTCACGATCCGCGGTCAGCGCGTGCGCTACGGCTCCGACGAGTACCGGCGCCTGAGCGGCGGCGGCGGCACCGTCAGCGCCAGCTTCCGCTCCGAGCAGCGCGCCGGCGCGCGCTTCGACAAGCACGGCGGGCGGGACGGCATCCGCAACGCGTCGCGCAACGAGGGCCGGCAGGATGGTCGCAACGAGGGTCGTATGGACCGCGGCCAGGATCGCGGGATGGACCGCACGGCCGGCCAGGATCGCAAGACCGACGGCATGCGCAACAGCGACATGCGCGGCGGCCAGCAGGACGGCATCCGCAACGCTTCGGATCGCGGCGGTCAGCAGGGTGGCATGAAGGCTGGCGGCAACGAGGGCGGCCGGACGGGCGGCGCCGAGCGTGGCGGCATGAGCGGCGGAAACATGAGCGGCGGAAACATGGGCGGCGCCCAGGGCGCCGGCCGCTCGGGTGGCCAGACGGGTACCGGCCGCAACTGAGTCAGACCGGAATAAGCGGTCGGGTGGGGCCTCGGCGGCCCCTCCCGACCGCCTTGCATATCGGGGAGATTAATTCCGGGCTCCGCTTGTGAAATCCCGGTATGACGGCCCGGACAGACGGACCACCCGGGACCTGCGGGTTGCCCACCGCCCGGACCTCACACGCGGTCCCTCTGAACCAATGGGGGCCCGATCTCGACGCATCGGCCTGGAGTCTTTATCCGGCTCCGCGCGGCACCGGCGCGGTGGCCCGCCTCCGAACCGGCCGCCCGGGCGTCACGATGAGCCAACTCACCTCCGAGATTCTCCTCGTCCCGCGGGGCGAAGCCGGCCATTTCCTGTCGGCGGCCCTCGGCTGGATGGGGAAGCGCGCCACCGTCACGGCCGATCCGGGCGAGGCGAACCACGTGCTCTGCCTGCCCGTCCTCGATTTCGTCCGCCTGGGTTTCCCCGAGGCGAACGGGCGGCTGGAGCTGCTGCAGCCGGGCGATGCCGAGAATCTGCGCGCTGGACGCGCGGCGCTCCTCCTCGACCTCTCGAACGAGGGCCCGGGGCTCCACGCCCCGACCTTCGAGGCGCTGCATCGCAACCTCGACGGGCTCGGGATCCCCCGCGACCGGGTCATCCTCGTCTCGCAGAACAGGATGCTGCGCCTGGATTACGAGGGGCTCTACGGCGAGGGGCTGCGCTTCTGGACCTTCGAGTTCTTCCCACTGCAGGTCGCCCTCTGGCTCGACGCGGAGACGGGCCCGCGGCTGTTCCCGCAGCATCCGCTCGACCGCACCGGCTACGCGCCCTTCGCCCGGAATCTCGGGCCCGCGCGCTTCCTCTGCCAGAACGCGGCCCTGCGTTGGCACCGGGTCCTGCTGTACCGCTGGTTCCAGCTCAACGGCATGGACCGGGACGGACTGATCTCGTTTCACGGCATCGGGGAGGACAACCCGAAAGCCGGCGGCATCAACGTCTTCCACGCCCCGCCGGAGATCGAGGCCGCCTTCGGGCCTTTGCTCGCCGATGTCGGCGCCTGGATCCCCCGGCAGGCCCGGCGGATCGATCCTCCCGCCGGCGGCACCGACATGGTGATGACCCTGGACACCCGGGCCTACTCGGATTGCGACCTTACCGTCATCTCGGAGACCGACTTCTTCGAGGGTGGGGTCGAGCGCGTCACGGAGAAGTCGCTCAAGGCCGCCGCGACCGGGCTGCCCTTCGTGATGGTCGGCGCGCCCCGGGCCGTCGCGCGGCTGTCGGAACTGGGCTTCCACACCTTCGGCAGCCTTGTCGATCATGACTACGATCTGGTCACCGATCCGGCCGAGCGCCTGCCGCGGGTGTTCCGATCGATCGAGCGGGCCTGGGCCGACTGCAAGCGCGACCGCACCGCCTGGCACCGCCGGGCACGGGAGCAGGCCGAGGCCAACGTCGCGCATGCGCGGAGCGGACTGCTGCCGCAGCTCGACCGGGTGATGGTGGCGCCGCTGCTCGAGCGGCTGGCCCGGTTCACGGAGACGGGCGCCCTCGTCCACTGACACCCCTGTTTGGACCGCGGCCCGACAGGCGCCGTCGCCGCGCGACGTGCACCGCCTCACGTCGCCAGCCGCAGCGTCTCCGCCATCCGCCGCACGGCCGGCTCGATCGCGCGCTCCGGCACCGCGGCGTAGCCGAGAAGCAGCCCCGGCTCCGGCGTACCGGCATGGTAGGCCGACAGCGCCACCGCGGAGATTCCGGCTCGACCGAGCGCGGCAGCGGCGGCGCTATCGGCGAGGGACGGCGTCCAGGCGGGTCCCGGCCGGGCGATGAGGTGCATCCCGCCCTCCATCGGAGCCACAGCGATCACGTCCGCTGCGTGGCGCCCGGCGGCCTGCACCAGCGCTTCCTGGCGCAGGGCGTAGAGGCGGCGGGTCCGCCGCAGGTGACCGGCGAGATGCCCGTCCTCGATGAAGCGGGCCAGCGCCCACTGGCCGATCCCGGGCGGAGCCGGACCGGTTTCGGCGAGGGCTTGGTTGACCGGCGCCACGAGGCCGCGCGGCAGGACGAGGTAGCTCAGGCCCAGGGCGGGCAGCAGGAGCTTGGAGAAGCTGCCGACATAGATCACCCGCCCGCCGCGATCGAGGGCGCGCAGCGGCGCGAGCGGGCGCCCGGCATAGCGGTACGCCCCGTCGTAATCGTCCTCGACGATCCAGCCCGAGACCGCATCCGCCCAGGCCAGGAGATCCAACCGGTTCTCGAGGCTCATGGCGTAGCCGAGGGGGTAATGCTGGGCCGGCGTGACCACGGCGAGCCGGGCCGCAGGCGCCGCGGCCGCCCCGCGGCTTGCCGAGAGGCCGCCCGGCCCGATCGGTATCGGCGCGACACGCAGGCCCGCGCCCGCCAGCGCCCGGGCGATCCCGGGAAAGCCCGGCTCCTCGACCCAGGCGGTTCCGCCCGGGTCGAGGAGCAACTCGGCCAGAAGGCGCAGGCTCTGGCGGATGCCTGCCGTGACGATGACGTCGTCGGCCTCGCAGACGACGCCGCGGGCCTGCGCGAGGAAGGCGGCGATCGCGCTGCGGAGCGCCGGTGAGCCGCGCGGGTCGATCCGCTCGGCCGGACCGTGGCGCCACTCTGCCTGGAGCAGGCGCGCCCAGACCTCGTAGGGGAATGCGTCCACGGCCGGACGGCCGAGCGCGAAGGCGTCGGGGACCCCGGGTCCCGCCATGTAGCGCTGCGGCGGTGAACGGACGCGCTCGGCCCCGCGCCGCGACAGCGTCGGTGCCGGCCCAGTAGCCATGCGGGTGACCGGCCCGGAATGCGGGACCGCGTCGTCCGGCAAGATCGCGGCGACGCGCGTGGCCGAGCCGGGCCGCGCCGTCAGGTAGCCTTCCGCGGTGAGCTGTTCCAGCGCCAGCACCACGGTCCCGCGGGCGCAGCCGAGATCCGCCGCGAGAACGCGCGAGGCCGGCAGCCGTGCACCGCGTGGCAGGCGGCGGTTGAGGATGGCCGTGCGCAGGCCCTCACGGAGCTGCACGTGCAGCGGCAGCGGCGCCGCCGGATCGAGACTGACGGTCAGCGGAAGCGGCCCCCTGGGCATCGTGCAAACTGGTCCAGTCGGGTTCGAAGAATTGGACCTTTCGCCTGGTCCGCCGACGGGTCAAGCAGAGCCGTATCCAAGTGCCAGACAGGACAGGCGCGATGTACCAGCCGCCGCATTTCCGGGAGGACAGTCAGGCTGCTCAGCACGCGCTGATCCGCGCCCATCCGCTGGGCCTTCTGGTCACCGCCGGGCCGGGCGGCCTCATCGCCAACCCGATACCATTCCTCCTCGATGTGGTCGGGGAGCACGGCACGCTGAGGGCCCACCTCGCCCGCGCCAACCCGCAAGGGCGCGAGCTTGCCGCGGTGGAGGAGTGCCTAGTGGTATTCCAGGGACCTCAGGGCTACGTCACCCCCAGCTGGTACGCGAGCAAGCGCGAGCACGGGCGGGTGGTGCCGACCTGGAACTACGCGACCGTCCATGCCTGGGGCCGACCCCGTGTGATCGAGGCGGCGGACTGGCTGCACCGACAGATCGCCGACCTCACCGCCCTGCGCGAGGCTCCGCGGGCGGCGCCCTGGGCCGTGTCGGATGCGCCCGAGCCGTTCGTCGCCGCGCAGGTCCGGGCGCTCGTCGGCGTCGAAATCCCGATCACCCGCATCGAAGGGAAGTGGAAGATGAGCCAGAACAGGCCCGGGGCGGACCGCGACGGCGTCATCGCCGGCTTCCAGGCGGAGGGCGAACAGGTTCTCGCCGACCTCATCGCCGAGCGAAGCCCGACATGAGCGCGCGCCTCAACGCCTTCGGCCAGCCGATCGGTCCGGACCTATCAGATTGGACGGCGCGCCCGCGGCCGCCGCGGTCGCCTCTGGAGGGCCGCACCTGCCGGGTCGTGCCCTTGGTCGCGGAGGCTCACACGGCCGCCCTGTTCGCGGCCTACAGTGCAGCGCCCGATATGCGCGGCTGGACCTATCTCGGCGACGAGATGCCCGCGAGCGAAGCCGTCTACCGCGGACGGCTCGCGACGATGGAGGCCAGTCAGGATCCGCTCTTCCACGTGGTGCTCGACCGCGCGAGCGGAGAGGCTTTGGGGATCGCCTCATACCTGCGGATCGACCCGGGCAACGGGGTGATCGAGGTCGGCCATCTGCATTTCGGACCGAAGCTTCAGCGCGCGCCCGCCGCCACGGAGGCGATGGCGCTGATGATGGCCCGGGCCTTCGACGAACTGGGCTACCGCCGCTACGAGTGGAAATGCGACAGCCTCAACGCCCCGTCCCGGGCGGCCGCCCTGCGCCTCGGTTTCACCTTCGAGGGCATCTTCCGCAATGCCCTCGTGGTAAAGGGCCGCTCCCGCGACACGGCCTGGTTCTCGATCACCGATGCCGAGTGGCCACGGGTCCGCGCCGGCTTCGCGGCCTGGCTTGATCCCGCAAATTTCGACGCGGAGGGCCGGCAGCGGCGCGGTTTGGCGGAACTCCGCGACGCGGTTCGATAAGCGTGATCGGTCGGCGCGTCAGCGCCGCCCCGACACTCCGGCCGCCAGGAACGCCTCGGCGGTGCGCAGGCTCAGCGCCATGATGGTGAGCGCCGGGTTGGCGGCCAGCGAACTCGGGAAGGTCGAGCCGTCGCAGATCCACAGGTTGTCGATGTCGAAGCTGCGGCCGGTGGGATCGACAACCGCGCTCGATCGGTCGCGCCCCATCCGGCAGGTGCCGATCGTGTGGGCGACCCGCTCCAGCACCCAGATGTCCTCGGCGCCCGCCGCCTCCCACAGGCTCCGCATGACCTTCGTCGCGTGCGCGTTCAGGCGGTTCTCGTTGGTGCTGTAGCCGAAGCTGATATGGGCCTTGCGCATCCCGCGCGCGTCGGTCTCGTCCGACAAGCTCAGGATGTTCGCGTCGCAGGGCAGGGTCTCGCCGTTGATGCCGATGCCCGCGAGGTTGTTGTAGCGATCGAGGTAGTCGAGCAGGGGCTTGCCCCAAAGGCCGCGCCCGCGCGCGACTGCATTGCCGAAGGTCACCGGCACCACCCCGAGGCTCTGGACGAGGTAGCCGCCGGCGAAATCGGCACCGGCCCGGATGAAATCCTCGGTGATCAGGGCGGACGGGTAGCCCCGGTTCATCCGCACCTCGTGCGGGAACGTGCCCCAGACCTGCGTGGCGACATGGCCCATGTAGTTGCGCCCGACTTGGTCGCTCGAATTGGCCATCCCGAGATGCAGGAGCAGGCGCGGCGTCTCCACCGCGCCGGCGCAGAGGAACACCGCGGCGCAGCGCTGGCGCAGGTCCTGGCCGCCTTGCCGGTAGACCACCGCGGTGACCCGGCCGTCGGCACCGCGCTCGAGGCCGTGCACGAATGCCTCGGGCCGGATCTCAGCGCCATGGGTCACGGCCAGCGGCAGGTAGCTCACGTCCATGCTCGCCTTGGCGCCGTTGCGGCAGCCCTGGTGGCAGTAGCCGCAATTGATGCAGGCGTTGCGGCGCGGCCCGCCCTCGGAGTCGAAGTCGCGGGAGACGACCGCGGCGGGGGCATCGGCCCACCGGATGCCGAGCGTGTCGCAGGCCTCGGCCATGATCCGCGCCGGGCCGTTGCGCGGCACCGGGGGGAGGGGATACCGGCGCTCGGGATCCCACGGATAGGCCTGCGCTCCCGAGACGCCCAGGAAGCGCTCGACCCGCTCGTAGTACGGAAGCAGCTCGTCGTAGGTGACCGGCCAGTCGACGCCCTCGCCGGTCTCCGTGTGGAGCCGCAGGTCACGGGCATCGGCCCGGGGCACGAAGGCGCCCCAATGCAGCGTCGAACCACCGACCCCGGTGCCGCTGTTGTTGCCGCCGAAGGCCTCCGGCGTCGAGCCGCTGCTCAGGCGCTCCTCAGTCCAGTAGATCTCGTCGGCGAGCGTCTCGTCGAAGGCGAAGCGCTCCGGCGTGAAATTCGGTCCGGCCTCCAGGGCGACGACCTTCAGGCCGGCCGCCGCGAGCCTGGCGAGGAGCGGGGCGCCCCCGGCCCCGGTCCCGACGATGACCGCGTCGACGACATCGTCCGCGCGGTAGGTGCGCATCCCGGCGAGGTTCATCGTGCCGCCTCCACCTGCGCGGGTCGAGGCTCCCAGGGCTCCGGCGCATCGAGCCCGACGTCATGGAACCCGGGCAGCCCCTCGGCGATCGCGCCCGGCCGGTCGCCGCCCGCGCCGATCCCCGAGAACCCGATCCGCGCCAGAGCCGCCGGCTGAGCCAGCCAGAGCTTGGTGGCGTCGGCGCGCAGATCCTCGAACCAGAACCGCATCCGGTCGGCGTCCAGCCGGCCGCCGAGACTCTCCGGCACCGTCATATCCCCGCGCTGCGTGAGCACGAGAAGCGCGGCCTGCGCCTCCATGTCGAGGGCCAGGAACGGCCGGTTATGTACGGCTCGCGCGGCCGCATCGAGCGTGCGCAACGCCGCGGAATAGGCCTCCGCGTCCGGGGGCAGCGCCGCGTAGCGCCATCCGTCGCCGGCGCCCTCGGCCAGACGTCTGTCGAGCCGGCCTGCCGCATCGATGCCCGGGACCGGCAGGACATGGACGAGGACGGCGCGCAGCAGCGCGAGTTCCACCGGATCGACGGCGTTCGGGCAATAGGCCGGATCATCCGGCTCGGCGCGGGCGTCGAGGACCGAGCGCAAACGGCTGTTGACCCGGTCCGAGGCGATCAGCGCCCGGTAGGCCGGTGGCACCGCAGAGGCTGTTTGCGCCGATCCGCGCGGCCAATCGCCGACATGATCGAGCACCCGTTCGGCCAGGATCTCGGGTCGCTCCAGCGGCAGGAGATGACCAACGCCGTCGACGGTGACGCGGCGGTGAAACGCCAGATGCGGCGTCATCAGTGCCTGCTGCGCATCCGGCCCGAGATCCGCGTCCTCGGAGCCTGCCAGGATCAGCGCCGGCGTGCGCAGGACCCCGATGCGGCGGCACCAATCCTCGCGCGCCCCGGATTCGAGCCACGCCTTCCACGCATCGGGCGATGCCTGCAGAACGTCCGCCACGGCCCGGGCTTCCGTGTCGGAATCCAGTGCGGCGCCAACGTTCTCGCGCACGAAGGCCTGCGCCTCCCGGCGGCGCGTCTCGGGATCCGCATCGATCCAGGCGATCATTTGTGCTCGGCGATCCTCCGGGATCGGCTCCGGGCTCGGCGGGGAGCCGGAGACGAGAACCAGATCGGTCAGCCCGGCAAGGCCCGGCTCACCGTCCTCGGCGCGGCGCGCCAGGGCCAGGGCCACCTTGGCGCCCATGCTGTGACCCGCGATCGCGTAATGCGTGGGCGCCCGGCCGCGCACAGCCGCAGCCACGTGGTCGGCCATGGCGGCGACGGAGAAGCCCGTCTTGCCGGCTTCCTGGCCGAATCCCGGCAAGTCTACGGGCACGCACGTCAACGCGCCGTCGAGGGCGCGCGCGAGCGGCGCCCAGCTTCGCGCGCTGCCACCCAGAAAATGCAGGCAGAACAGGATTTCAGGTTCAGACATCGCCGAGACATCGCGCGAGCCCGAGAGGCTTCAAGCGTACGCGACGCCGCATGGCCGAAGACTTCCCGGAGCGCCTGTTGGCCGAGTCCGGGCCGCGTGCGATCACCGCCGCCGGAGGATGCCATGATCGCGGACCGCGAGCTCGCCTGGCGCGTCGAGGAAGCCTGTCTCAACGCCTGGCCGAGCCCGCGCCAGCTGCTGGTTCAGGGCTATCTTCTGCGCGCCGCCGGAGGGCCGTCGAAGCGGCAGAACTCCGTCAATCCCCTGCGCGGTAGCGGGCCGCCGGAGCCGGCCATCGCGGCCGCGCGCGCGATCTACGGCCGTCTCGGGCAGCGAGCGATCTTCCGGATCCCGGAGATCGCGCCGCAGATGGAACCGCTTCTTGCGGGATCCGGCTACGCGGTGGTCGATGAGACCTGCACGCTCTACCGCGACCTCGACGGCCTCTCGGCGGTTCCGGATCCGTCCGTCGCGGTCGCTTCGGAGCCCGGAGCCGAGTGGCTGGCCCTGCGCGACGCGGTGAACAGGGCCGATGCCGGCGCCGCGCAGGTGTTCCGCGACACGGTCGCGGCCCTGGTCCAGCCGCGCGCCTTCGCGGCGGCCGCAGCGGAGGCGGGTATCGCGGCGATCGCCTTCGGCGTGCTTGATCGCGAGCTTCTGGTCATCGAGTCGGTGGTCACGCCCGAGGCCCTGCGCGGCCGGGGCCACGCCAAGCGGGCGGTCACGGCGCTGTTGCGGTGGGCGCGGCAGGCGGGTGCACGGTCGGCCTGCCTGCAGGTGGTCGCCACCAACACGCCGGCGCGGGCGCTCTACGGCGGGCTCGGCTTCGGAACGGAACTCTACCGCTACCATTACCGCGTCGGGCCCGCCTGAGCCCGCGCGGCCCGCGTCAGGCGTCGAACAACGAACCCTGTCGCACCGGCGCGGCCGGCTTCGCGGGCGTCCGCCGCTCCGCGGCGCGAGAGGCTGACGGCGTCCGCGGGCCGACCCGACGCGCGGCCTTGCCGGCCGAGGATGAATCGGCTCCGTCGTCGGGAATCGCCTCGACGCTGCCGTCGGCGAATTGAAGGCGAAGTCTCTGTGCCGCCGCCGCATCCGCGGCATGCCGCACCGGGAGGCCGGCGGCGTCCCGCACGAGCACGTAGCCTCGTTCGAGCACGGCGCGGTAGCTGAGCGAGCCGAGCAATCCCGCCAAGCCCTCCAGCCGGTCGCGCCGGCGCTCGACACTGCGCGTCCCCGCCTGAATGAGGCGGTCCGAGAGGGCGAGCAGACGGTCGGCGCGGCGCGCCTGAAGCGCCCGGGCCCGTTCCAGGCTGGCGTCCCGGGCGACGACGAGGCGGCGGGCGAGCTGGACAAGCGCCTCGCCCTTGCGCTGCACGTCGTTGCGCAGTGCTTGGAGCGGCCGGTGGTCGATCCGCGCCAGCCGCGCGCGGGCGTTGGCGAGCGCCACATCGGGCGAGCGGCGGGCCATCCGGTCGAGGAGCAACTGAAGCCGCGCCCGGTGACGGCTTGCGCCCGCCGCCAGGGCCGGGGCGAGGCGGGCCTCGGCGAGATCGAGCCGCTGCCGTTTGGCGGCGAGCAGGGCGTCGGCGCTCGGCAGCGCCCGGCCGAGTGCCCGCAGGTCGACCCGATCGCGCTCGATCCGGCGGCCGACCGCCCCGACGCTCCGGGCGGAGAGATCCGCAACGGTGGCGATCAGGTCGGCGCGGACCGGCACGGCCATCTCGGCGGCGCCCGTGGGTGTCGGGGCGCGTCGATCGGAGACGTAATCGATCAGCGTCGTGTCGGTCTCGTGCCCGACCGCCGAGATCAGTGGGATCGCGCTCTCGAAGGCGGCGCGGACCACGCATTCCTCGTTGAAGGCCCAGAGATCCTCGATGGAGCCGCCGCCGCGGGCGACGATCAGCACGTCCGGGCGCGGGACCGGGCCGCCGGGCTTCAGCGCGTTGAAGCCGCGGATCGCGGCCGCGATCTCCTCGGCAGCCCCGTCGCCCTGGACCCGGACCGGCCAGACCAGGACGGGGCGGGGAAAGCGGTCCTCCAGCCGGTGGAGGATGTCGCGGATCACCGCGCCTGTCGGCGAAGTGACGACGCCGACGACCTGCGGCAGGTAGGGGATCGCGCGCTTGTGTTCCGGGGCGAACAGCCCCTCGGCGGCGAGTTGCTTCTTGCGCTCCTCCAGCAGCGCCATCCAGGCGCCGAGGCCCGCCGGCTCCAGGCTTTCGACCACGATCTGGTACGAGGACTTGCCCGCGAAGGTGGTGATGCGGCCGGTGGCGATGACCTCCAGCCCCTCCTGGGGACGCTGGCGGAGGCGCCCGAACACCCCCTTCCAGACGACCGCGTCGATGCGCGCCTGACCGTCCTTCAGGGAGAAATAGGCATGGCCCGATCCGTGCTGCCCGCGATAGCCCGAGATCTCGCCGCGCAGGCGCACATGGCCGAACGCGTCCTCCAGCGTCCGTTTGAGCGCGCCGGCGAGGTCGCCCACCGTCCATTCGGGCTGATTGGCATTGAGCACGCTGGTCGGCGGAATATCCGCCGCTTGGCTGGCTGCTGGACGCGGGGGCGGCACGAGGGGCATGGCCGGACGCTAGAGCATGACGCGGCCGCACGGAAGCGCCGGCCGGGGGCTTACTCCACCGCGAGTTCGCGCGGGCGATCCGAGAGCGCCACGGGCGGAACCAGGAGTGACAGGAGCAGGGTCAGCACGGCGACCGCGAAGACCGTCCAGAACGTGCCGTGGAGGGCGTGCTGGAGTCCGTCGCGGATCGCGTCGCCCCCGGGGCCGAGGCTTGCCGGGTCGTCGAGCAGGCGCCGCAGCTCGTCGGAATTGACCGTCGGTCCGCTCGCGGGATGCGCCAGCCGGTAATTCAGCACGGCGCCGAAGACGGTGGCCCCTAATGTCGAGCCGAGGTTGCGCGCGAAGATGTTCGAGGCCGTCGCCGCCCCGCGCTGCGCCCAGGCGACGCTGTCCTGGATGATCACGATGGCGGCGGTCGACAGGAACCCCATGCCGAGGCCCATCACCACCGAGCCGCAGGCCGCGACGACCGGTGAGCTCGAGGGACCCAGGGCCACGAACGCGGTCGCACCGAGCGGCAGCAGGGTCGCGCCGACCAGCAGGATCGGGCGCAGTCCGAAGCGCACGAAGCTGCGCGCCGCCGTGGTGGCGCCGATCGGCCAGCCGAGCACCATGAGAGTCAGCGTCAGGCCGGCGATCAGGGGCGATTGCCGCAATACACCCTGGACGTACATCGGCAGGAACGCCGTGAGCCCGATCACCGTCATGCCGGAGAGGAGGGTCGCGGTGTTGGCGGTGGCGATCGGCCGCTGCATCCACAGGCGGATATCGAGCATCGGATCGGGAGCCCGCCGCTCCTGAAGCACGAACAGGATCGCGGCAACCACGAAGCCCATAGCCGGCCACAGAGCCGCGGCGGCCGAGTCCCCCGCCGCGGTCAACGCGATCATCAGAGCCGCGATGGCGGCGGTGAACAAGGCAGCGCCCAGGGCGTCGATCTGGCGGCTGCGACGCTCGACGCCCTCATGCAGGAAGCGGAGGAACAGGCCGGCCGCGATCACGCCGATCGGCAGGTTGATCCAGAAGATCCACGGCCAGCTCAGATGGCCGATGATCAGGCCGCCGACCAGCGGTCCAGCCACCGAGGAGATGCCCCAGACGCTTGCGAGGTAGCCCTGGACGCGGCCGCGCTCCCGCGCCGAGTAGAGATCGCCGACCACCGTCAGACTCACCGGCTGGATCGCGCCTGCGCCGACGCCCTGGACGAGGCGGAACAGGATCAGGGACGGCATCGACCAGGCGAGGCCGCAGAGCAGGGACCCCATCAGGAAGACCGCGATGCCGAACAGCAGCACCGGCCGGCGGCCGTAGAGATCCGACAGCTTGCCGAACACCACCGTCGTGGCGGTCTGGGTCAGGAGGAACGAGGCGAAGACCCAGGCATAGAGGTGGAGGTCGCCGAGCTGGCCGGCAATCTGCGGCATGGCCGTCGACACGATAGTCGCCTCAATGGCGATCATGAACATCGCTGCCATCACCGCGGCGAGGACCAGCGGGCGGCGCGTCTCAGCGGGAATCGGCATGGACGCGGTCTAGTCCTGGCCGTGCCAGCGACCTAGCGTCGAACCACGCGCAATCCGTCGCCCCGCGCGAGTGTCGTGCGGGAACGCACATGAACGGCGTCAGGCCTCCCGCGGCGTCTTTCCGGGGCGCCAAAGGCGAGCCTGGAATCCCGAACCGCAAACTGCGCCAGCACTCGGCACCTCGGCGGGTCTGGATCCCGGGCTCCGCCGCGCGGCCCCGGGATGACGGGGTGGCGGCTGAGCCGACAGCGCAGCGGCGTCCAATGAGCGACCTGCCGGCGTCGACCGGCGGACCCGAGAACGGCATTTCCTGCCTGCCGCTACGCCTCGGTATCGGCGTCGAGATCGCGCCCGCGGGTTTCCGGCAGCAGCAGCGCGGCGACCGTCCCGACGAGGCTGAAGGCCGCGAGGTAGTAGGCGGGCGCGAGCCGGTCTCCGGTCGCGGCGATCAGCCAGTTCACGAGATAGTTGGTGCTGCCGCCGAACACCGAGACCGCCACCGCGTAGACGATCGACAGGCCGGCGCTGCGCACCGCCCGCGGCAGCGCCTCGGGGATGCCGACGATCACGGCCGCGGCGTTGATCGAGGACAGGGCCGAGAGCAGGAACGTCACCGCGTAGACACTTGCCGCGCTCGGAGCGTGCAGCACCCAGGCGAAGGCCGGGACGGCGAGAACCAGGATCAGCGCCCGCGGCCAGATCATCACCGGCCGTCGCCCGACACGATCTGCGAGCCAGCCGCCGAGCAACGGGAACACCACCGAGGCGAGGCCCAGCGCGATCGGCACCGCGGTGGACGCCGTCTCGCTCAGGCCCAGCGTCGCGCCGGCATAGACCGGCATGTTGGTGCCGACGGCATTCGAGACCGTGGAGGCCGATATGACCAGGAAGGTGAGGCCGAGAAGCCGACCGTGCTCGCGCAGGAGCCGCCGGACCACGGCGAGCGTCGAGGCGGCCGCGTGCGGATCCTCCGCGGCGCCAGCCGTCTCCGGAAGATGGCTGCGGATCACGAGGCCCACCGGGACCACGCACAGGCCGAGCGCGAACATCAGCCGCCAGCCCCATTCCGCCATGGCGCGGTCCCCGACCGTCAGCGCCAGCGTGGTCGCCACGAGACCGGCGAACAAGGCGGCGCAGCCCTGGCTGGCGATCTGCCAGCTCGTTACGAAACCGCGCCGCTCCGGGGGCGCCGCCTCCAGCAGGTAGGCCGTCGACGGGCCGACCTCGCCGCCGAGCGCGAGGCCCTGAACGAGCCGGCCGGCGATAACGATGACCTGCGCCCAGCCGCCGATCGTCGCGTAGGACGGGCAGACCGCCAGCATCAGCATGCCGACCGCCATCAGCGCGATGGTGATCAGCATCGCGGGCTTGCGACCGGCGCGGTCCGCGAAGGCGCCGATCAGCGCGCCCCCGATCGGCCGCATGACGTAGCCGATGCCAAATAAGGCCAGCGAGGCGAGCAGGCTGTGGGTCGGGTCGTTGGCCGGGAAGAATGCCTCACCAATCGCCTTGGCAAAGAAGGCGTAGACGGTGAAGTCGTAGAATTCGAGGGCGTTGCCGAGCACCACGGCGCCCACCGCCTTGCGGTTCAGGGCCGGGTGCCTGGGTGCGCCGACGCTCGTTCCGGTCCGCGCATCCATCAGCGCACCAGACCGGACGGCGTGTGGACCGGATCCTTGGCGATCCCACCGGTGACGGGCTCGACGCCGGCCGTCAGGGCTTCATTGTAGCCGGCGAGCCAAAGTTTGCGCGCCTCCGTCCCCTCGGCGTAGGGGCAGGCCTCGCGGGCGAGGCCCTTCAGGGGCGCGGCGCGGCCGAGCGCATGTGCGTCGAGATCGTTGGGGGGCGTATCCATCCTGTCACGGATCCTCGTCCATAGCGTCCGCCGCGATGTAGGGCGCGGTTGCCGGACCGCCGCTGTCAGTGAACCGTGGGATCCTCCGGCGGAGGCGGCGTGACCGCCTCGCTGAACGGAAATTCCAGGACCACCTCGCCCGCGGCATCGGTCACGACCAGGCAGGCGGTCATCAGCCGAGACTGCTCCTGGGGGGAGCGAAGGGCGGCGCGGATCGTGGCACGGGCCCTCTCCCAGGCCTCGTCCGGATCGCGCAGCTCGATCCCGGTGGGATCGGTGATCACGTCCTCGCCGATCTGGGTGTGGAAGAAATAGCGTGGCATAGGCTTCGTCACCGGCTCAGAAGCGCGCCTCGACGGGTGCGGACCTCCCAGGTGGTGATCGAAGCCGCCCGGAACAGCACCCGCTTTGACGGGCGCGTCCCTGAACGGCAGCTCAGCCGTTGGCGGCCTTCGGCTCCGGCGTGGAGGGAACGGGCCGGAGCGTCCGAACCTGCGCCGAGGTGGCGCCCGAGCGGTGATGCTTCTCCATGGTCATGAGCGGTCTCAGCTCGGGCTCGGCGAAGTCCATCAGCTTGGCGTTGCGCCAGCGCGGCTTGCCGGCGCCGCGCCCGAACCAGCGCGGTCGCTCTTCCTCGACGAGGAGGATGAGGCGGCCGGTCCAGGTTCTCCGAAACCAGAAGCGTCCGGTCAGGCTCATAGTCCGGTTCCCAGCACACGATATGCGGAGCGATCGGGTCGATCCCCGCCGTAATCGAGCACCTCGATACCGGATTTCAATGACGAGATAGCGGTGAAGTCTACGGCTTAGCGGGTCGGCCACCACTATCCACAGGGAGGTGTCACACGCCCATGCGCCGCCTGCTCAGCGCGTCAGATGGCGCAATGTCAGCGCCAGCACGACGAGCCAAACGATGCCCGTCACGCCGTAGACGAAGCCGCGCAGCAGCGTCGCTTCCAGCGCCGGATGCGTCGCATTCTGAGCCGAGTTCCGGTCCGCGCATCGCGCCAGCGCGGCCTGCGGTGCGGCTCGGCCGTGGCCGCGCGCGGTGACGGCGCGACGAGCAGACGCGTCAGGCTTTCTGGGAGCGGTGTCTGGTTCGTCGGCACGGCAGCGGCGAACTTACAGGGCCTGGGCTCCCGTCGACAAGCACCCGGACCACGCGGTCGCGATCGCGGCCTCGCCCGGCATCTCGAAGCTTCCAAGTGCCGCAGGGAGCCAATGCCGAAGCTTCCGTGTTGAGGCAGACGGCGGCCGGACGCGGGCGCCGATCCAGCGCCCGGTGCGCAGCTTCAGGAGACTAGGCCGTTGCACCGTGCGTGGGGATTCATTTAGAGCTGTTCCAGGCAGGCAAGCTCTGCCTTCAGCGCTGCCGCGCCGGCGGCCAACAGGAGGAAATCCATGCGTTCACTCGTTCTCGGCGCCGTCCTTGCCGCCCTGATCCCGCTGTCAGTTCAGGCCCAGGAGGCCGGCGACGCGGCCGCCGGCGAGAAGGCATTCGCCCCGTGCAAGGCGTGCCACAACTTTCAGAAGAACGGCGTGGGTCCGGACCTGAAGGGCGTCGTCGGCCGCAAGGCGGGCACCTACGAGGGCTACAGCTACTCCGCCGCGCTGAAGAATTCCGGCATCACCTGGGACGAGGCCAATCTTCACGAGTGGCTGAAGAACCCGAAGGCGAAGGTGCCGGGCACCAAGATGATCTTCCAGGGCTACCCGGACGACAAGAAGATCAACGACGTGATCGCCTACCTCAAGACGCAGTCCTGAGGTCGGACCGGCCGCGTGCCGAAACCCCGGGGCCGGCCTCAGGCCGCCCCGGGGCCCGTCAGGATCGGCTAGTCCGGAATAAGCCCGGACTGAAGGCCCAGCCTGAGGGTGACGAGATCGTGCAGCAGGTTCTGGCGGCCCTTCGTGTCGAGTCCGGTCCGGCCGCCCGCCTCGTCGGGGATGCAGGCGAGGACATCACGCAGCGTCTCGCCGGCCGGGGTCAGGAAGATGCTGACCTGCCGCTCGTCGACACGGTCCCGGGCACGCCGGACACGACCTGACGCTTCGAGACGCTTGAGCAACGGCGTCAGCGTCCCCGAGTCGAGGAACAGACGGTTGCCGATCTCCTTCACCGACAGGCCGTCCTGCTCCCACAGCACGAGCAGCACGAGATATTGCGGGTAGGTCAGCTCGTGCCGGCCGAGGAGCGTGCGATAGGCGCGGCCGAAGGCGTGCGCGGCAGCGTAGACCGCGAAGCACAGCTGGTTGTCGAGGCGCTGCCGGTCCTGCTGCGATGGCTCGTCGGTCGTCGCATGCCCCGCCGGGTTCGGCTCAGCGCCGCTCTGCGAAGCAGTCGGGCCTGACATCGGAATGATCTCTCTCTGGTAAAGTCGGTCTCACATACCGGTATGGCGAAACGCCACTCTTAGGCAGTTCGCTAAACCTGTACAATTGGTGCGGACGACAGAGCCCCACGACATTCGCCGCGGAGTTGCGTTCAGCCGTCCATCAACGGGTGCAGATCGCGTACCATCGCCTTCAGGCGCTCATCGAGGACGTGCGTGTAGATCTGCGTCGTGGAGATGTCGGCGTGGCCGAGCAATTCCTGGACGATGCGCAGATCGGCGCCATTCTGCAGCAGATGGCTGGCGAAGGCATGGCGCAGCACGTGCGGGCTGACGCGATCGGGCCGCAGCCCAGCCGCCACCGCCGCCGCCTTGAGATCCCGGGCGAAGGCCTGCCGGGTCAGATGGCCGCTGTCGCTGTCGGCGGGAAACAGCCAGGCGGATTCCTCCGGCACGGCCGCAAGGTGGGCCGCCATGGCGGCACGGGCCGCCTCCGTGAGGGGCACGAGGCGCTCCCGGCCGCCCTTTCCCTTGATGAAGAGATAGCGCTCACGGCTGACCCCCGCGGCCCGGGGCAGGGCGACAAGTTCGGAGACGCGCAGGCCCGTCGCGTAGAGGAGTTCGAGCAGGCCGAGCATCCGCCGCGCCCGGCGGGCCGGGCCCGGCGCCTGCTCGGCCGCGACCGCCTCCTGCGCGGTGGCGAGCAGGCGGTCGACCTCCGCGACGGACAGGATCTTGGGCAGCACGCGGCCCCGGCGCGGCCCCGAGACCGCGACGCTGGGATCGGCGCGAGCGTCTCCCTCGGCGTAGAGGAACTTGTGGAAACCGCGCACGCAGGACAGGCGCCGGGCCGCCGAGGACGCCTTCAGCCCACGGCTTTCGAGATCGATCAGGAAGGCCCTGAGCGTGCCGGCATCCACATCGGCCAGCGCGATGCCGGCGCGGCCGAGATAGCCGAGATAATCGTTGAGGTCGCGCCGGTAGGCCACCAGGGTGTTGCCGCTGGCGCCGCGCTCCGCCGCCAGCATATCGAGATAATCGACAGCCTCGGGGCAGGGCATCCGGACGGCGCCCACACCGGCGTCGGCCTCGCTCAACGGTTGCCCGGCTGAAGCTTCGAGGCCGGGATCGTGACGGTCATCTCCCGCGGGGTCGGCTGGACGAAGTTCGCCAGCGTGAACATCGCCGCGAAGACCAGGCCCGCCAGGATCGCGAGGGTGGCAAAGAAACGAAGCAGGGTCGGCACGTCGGTCGAACCTCGGGCGGACGGGCGCGGTCGGCGGGGGTCGGGGCAAGCGGAGGCCTGCTCCGAGTTGCCGCGGGTGCCCGGTTTCCATCACGCGAACAAGGCGCTGACAAGGCCCACAACGACACAGCGATGCGTTTCGCAGGGCGCATGAATCGCGCTAAGAGCCTGACACAGGATGATAGCCCGTCCCGTGCCACGCGCCCGGGACCGTCGGGGAGGCGGGGACGCCACACGGATGCGGTGCAGCTTTCGATGATCGCGGAGGACGAGGCTGGTGAACCGATCGAGGCGCGTCTGCGCCGCGCACTGGGCGTGCGCTCGATCGTGCTCGTCGGCCTGATGGGCGCGGGCAAGAGCACCGTCGGCCGACGCCTCGCCAGCCGCCTGGGCCTGATCTTCAAGGATGCCGATCACGAGATCGAGGCGGCCGCCGGCCTGACGATCCCCGATATCTTTGCGATCTACGGCGAACCGAGCTTCCGCGACGGCGAGGAGCGTGTGATCTCGCGGCTGCTGCGGGCCGGCCCGCTGGTGCTGGCCACCGGCGGGGGCGCCTATCTGCGCGAGGCCACGCGTGCGCGCATCGCCGAATCCGCCGTGTCGGTCTGGCTGAAGGCCGATCTCGACGTGCTGATGCGTCGGGTGCGCAAGCGCGGGAACCGGCCGCTGCTCCAGACCGAGGATCCCGAGGGGACGATGCGCGACCTGATGGCGGTTCGCCACCCGGTCTATGCCGCGGCCGACGTGATGGTGATCTCCCGGGAAGTGTCCCACGACCGCGTCGTCCAGGACGTCCTGGAGGCGCTCGACGCGCATCTCAACGGCGAACGCACAGTCCATGTCGCCGCCCAGTAGATTTGAGCGAGCCCGCCTGTGACCGAGTCTTCCACCCTTCCGGACCCGCTGACGGTCCACGTGCCGCTCGACGGCGGCCGCGCCTACGACATCCGGATCGGGCGCGGCCTGATCGGCAGCGCCGGCCAGCAGGTGGCCGCACTCGGGGGGCGCCGCGCAGCCATCGTCACGGATGAGAACGTCGGCGCGCTCTATGCCGAACGCCTGACCGCGAGCCTGGAGCGGGCCGGCCTGCAGGCGGGCGTCGTGACGGTTGCGCCCGGCGAGGGGTCGAAATCCTACGCGGGCTACGCGCAGGTCTGCGATGGCCTGCTGGCCCTGAAGGTCGAGCGCGGCGACCTCGTCGTGGCCCTGGGCGGCGGCGTGGTCGGAGACCTCGCCGGTTTCGCGGCCGCGACCTTGCGGCGGGGCGTGCGCTTCGTGCAGGTGCCCACGAGCCTGCTCGCCCAGGTCGATTCCTCCGTCGGCGGCAAGACCGGCATCAACGCGCCGCTCGGCAAGAACCTGATCGGCGCCTTCCATCAGCCCCGCCTGGTTCTGGCGGATACCGCAACCCTCGACACATTGTCCGAGCGCGAGATGCGCGCCGGCTACGCCGAGGTCGCCAAATACGGGCTAATCGCCGATTCCGGCTTCTTCGACTGGTGCGAGGCCAACTGGCGCGGGATCTTCGCAGGCGGGCCGGAGCGCGAGGCGGCGGTGGCGGCCTGCTGCCGCGCCAAGGCCGCGGTGGTGACCCGGGACGAGCGAGAGGACGGCGAGCGGGCGCTCCTGAACCTCGGCCACACCTTCGGTCATGCCCTCGAACGCCTGACCGGCTACGACCCGGCGCGGCTGGTTCACGGAGAGGGCGTGGCGATCGGGCTGGCGCTGGCCTTCCGGTTCTCGGCGCGGCTCGGCCTCTGCGCCGGGCAGGATGCGGGGCGCGTGGCCAACCATCTCGCGCTCGCGGGCCTGCCGACCCGTCTTCAGGCCGTCCCCGGCGGGTGCGGCGATGCCGAGACGATCCTCGACGCGATGGCTCAGGACAAGAAGGTCCGCGACGGCGCGCTGACCTTCATCCTCGCGCGCGGCATCGGACAGAGCTTCATCGCACCAGGGGTGGACCGGGCGGAGGTTGCGGCGTTCCTGCGCAACGAGCTCGGTGCCGAGCCTCGCGCCTGACGCTGATCGCGACGTGACCGGCCTTGCCTAACGCGGGTCGGCCCGGTATGAGCCTGCCTCAGCCGGCGCGGCCAGATCCGCGCCGTTTACGGCCCTGGTCGGGCCTGGGCCGCAATAGCTCAGCTGGTAGAGCACCTCATTCGTAATGAGGGGGTCGGGGGTTCGAATCCCTCTTGCGGCACCACTTTTCCGCTCCGCTCCCGCGCGCCGAGAACCGCGCCGCCTACGAGGCCGTTTGGTCCAGCCTGCTGGCAGCGAATGTGAGCGTCGCGGTATAGACTTCCCGGCCCATCTCGTCGCGAACCAGCACGGAGACGGCCTGATTGTCACTGTCGACAGGCGTGATCCAGCCGGCGACATCCGGCAGGCTGGCAAGCACCTTCTCCCGAGCGGCTTCGAAATCCGCGCACTCGGTGCCCTCCTCGTCGGGGAGAAGTTCACCATCGTGGATGTCGAAATAGAAGCGAGGCATTGCGAACGCCCCTGTTGCGTTATTGAACCGCGATCCGTCGACGGCGAATCACATTTTACACATCCTGGCGAAACAAGTAAGTGACAGACAGGTGCGGTCGTTCGACGTCCGACGTGCTGGAAGGCGCATGAGCATGTCGAGCAGGCGCGGGAATCCAGCGGAGCCTGCGCGGTGTACCGCCGCCCGACGCATCCTGGTCTTCTGTGGCCCTCACGCCAATGCCAGCATGGCCACGATGATCGCCACGCCGACGGCCAGCCAGGCGGCGTAGTCGCCGATCAAACCGCTGTGCAGGGCTTCCAGAGCGCGCGTCGGCGCCGATTGCGTCGCGCCGACCGATCGGACCACGAACGCCGGCAGCCTGTCACGAAGGAGGCCGTAGGCCGCGCCTGCCAACGCCGCCAGCACGGACATCCAGGGCAGCCAGCCTGGACCCTCGGCGACGGTGTCGACGGCAGGGCGGTGCATGAAGGCCGACGCCGCCCGGGGCAGGGCATGCTCGATCAGATGCGCCGGCAGACCGACATCGAGGACGAGCAGGGCGCAGCAGGGTGCCAGCATCAGCCAGAGGGGGCGGTTTGCCTTCTCGCGCTCGTCCTCGCTCGGAGCCCCGGCCTCGTCGCCGGAATCCGGGCCGAGCCCGAGGAAGATGCGGCCCGCCGCCCGCAGGACCGCGGCGCCCGTCAGCGCCGCGCCGATGGCGCCGGCTGCCAGAGCGATCCCGTGGCCCTGCTGCGCCAGCGCCCCCTGAACGCCGCGCGTTCCCTGGTCGAGCACCCCGATCGGCAGGCCGCAGAGCAGCAGCCCGGCAATCGCCATGGCGATCCCGGCCGGCCCGATGCCCAGCCCGAGGCCGCGGAGGGCAATCTCGTCGATGCTCGCCCGCGTGGCCAGTAGGATGCCGGCAACCATGAACAGGGCGCCCTTCACCAGCCCATGACCGACCACGTAGACGAGCATCCCGCCGGTTCCATCCGCCGAGAGGGCGCCGATGCCGGTGAGCATGATCCCGGCATGGGAAATCGTCGAGAAGGCCAGCATCCGCTTGAGGTGGCGCTGCAGCAGCGCCATCCAGCCGCCGAGCAGAGCGGTGAAGCTGCCCAGCGCGGTCAGGAGCACCGGCAGTCCGTGCTGGACCTGATCGGAGCCCGCGAACACGACGGCACTGACCTTCGCGAGGCCGAACAGCCCGAGCGACACCATCGATCCGGAGAAGATCACCGAGACCGGGCTCGGCGCCACCGCGTGGGCGTCGGCGAGCCAGAACTGGAACGGCACGATCGCGCCCTTGATCATCAAGGCCGCCGCAACGAGGCAGAAGGCCCCGGCCACCACCGGATCACGGCCGCCCCGCGCCACCGCAGCCGCGATCCCCTCGAAGTCGAGGGTGCCGGTCTGCGCGTAGATCAATCCGATCCCGCCGAGCATCAGGAAGCCCGCGAGACTGTTGATCACCGTGAAGTTGATGGCACCCGAGAGAGCAGACTCCTCCAGATGGTAGGCCGTGAGGGCGAAGGCGGCGACGCTCATCACCTCGAACCACACGAACAGGTTGAACATGTCGCGGGTGAAGCAGAACCCGACCATGGCGGCCAGGAACAGCAGCATCAGGATCTGGAAGTGTCCGTGGGTCCGGCCGAAGAAGCCCCAGGCGAACACGAAGGTCAGCGCGTAGAGCAGGCCGATGAAGGCCGCGACCCAGCCGCTGGCCTCGTCCACCGAGAAGCCGATCCCGAGGTGGACACCGTCGCGCGGCTCCCAGCCGCCGAACCAGTAGACCAGGGGCCCATCGGCGGCGTGCGCGGCGATGAAGGCGGACAGGATCGCGACGCCGAGCGCCGCGAGGGTCGCCAGGATGTCGGGGACCCGGCCCGGCAGCAGATGGGCGGTTGCCAGCATCGCGGCACAGACCACGAGCGGGATCGCAACCGGCAGCGGAAGAAGGACGGCGGGAAAGGCAGTCACGGCGCCGTCCGCTCCTCGTCCTTGCCCCGGCTCGATCCCTGGCCACGCCCGGATTTGCTGCCCGCGCGCATCGGCCGGAGCTTTTCCGGATCGAGGCTGCCGCCGCGTTTGTAGGCCTGGATCGTCAGCACGAGGAGCAGCGCCGTCAGGGTTGCGCCGACCACGATGTCGGTGAGCACCAGCGCCTGCATCACCGGGTCGACGGCGGGCGTGCCCGGCGGGTGGTCGTAGAAGATCGGCGCGATGCTGCCCCAGCGATAGCCGAGACCGAGCAGGAGCACGTAGGTCGCCGATTGGCAGACGCCGAGGCAGCCCACGAGGTGGATGAAGTTGCGGCTGGTGGCGATGCCGTAGAGGCCTATTCCGAACAGCCACGCGGCGACCGCATAGGGCAGCATGCTCACGCCGATTCCTCTCCCGGCTCGTCGGGCTCGTCCGCCTCGCGGGTCTCCTCCATGAATTCGAGGAAGAGCTGGGTGAAGCCGCCCGCCACCGCCATCGCGACGCCGAGGTTCTCCACCAGCATCAGGCCGCCGGAGAACGGGTCGCGGAAGGTGCCGAGCGGCAGGACGTTCTGCATGAAGGCGGCGCCCGTGAGCATCGGCGCCAGCCCGCACAGGGCGAAAAGCAGCGCGCCGCCGCCTTCCAGCGCGTCGAGCCAGGGGCTGCGCACGGCGTCGCGCCAGCCGACATAGCCCTCGCCGAGGTAGATCAGCAGGGTTCCGGAGGCGAGGATCACGCCGCCCTGGAAGCCGCCTCCGGGCGTAACGGTGGCGTGCAGCACCACGTAGAGGCCGAACAGGGCGGTGAGCGGTCCGGCAATCCGGCAGGCGAGCACCACGGCTTCGGAGCGCGGGATCACCGCCCGACCGGGCCGGCGCATGGCGCGGCCGGTCTTGCCCTCACCGCGTCGTCCGCGCAGCAGGATCACTGTCCCGGTGATGGCGGCGAGCAGCATGAACTCCTCGCCAAGGGTATCGAGGCCGCGCAGGTCGAAGTTGATCGCGCTCACCATGTTGGCGACGTGCCGCGCCTCCGGGGTGATCGCATTGATGCGTTCCCCGTACCGGGCAATCGTCGCGCCGAAGGGCGGCAGCCCTGCGATGACCGAGGCGGCGCCGGGCAGCAGGATCAGGGCCGCCAATGCCAGCAGCGCGACACGCGCGCGCGGGCTCATGACTTTTCCTCAGGGGGCTGCGTGCGCACGGCCATCAGCGCCACGAGGAAGAGCAGCGGCACCGCCGCCGAGCCGACCGCCAGCTCCGACAGGGCGACGTCGGGCGCCTGGAGGGCGTCGAACAGAATCGTCAGAACGAGGCCGTTGACCGCGATGGCGAAGATCTGCCGGGTGGGATCGCGGACCAGGACGACCGCGGTGCCGGACGCGGCGGTCAGCAGGAACAGCAGCGGCAGGATCACCGTCATGCCGAACGCCCCTCGCGCATCAGCAGGGCCCGGCCGGACACGTGCGACAGCACCGCGGCCCAGGCGAGAAACACCACCATCATCACCAGGATCTTCAGCGAGCGTCCGGAGATGCCGTCGGCCAGGAAGGCCGCCGCCGTGACGAGGCCCGAGGCGGCGACGTTGAGGAAACTGAGCGCGTGCAGCCGGTCGAGGGCTCGGGGCAGGCGCCACAGGGCAAGCGCCGCGAGCCACGTCACCGCCACCGCGAGGGCCAGCAGCACCCCGATCGCGACGTTCATATCCAGCGCTCCAGGAAGACCGCGAACAGCATCGAGCCCGGCAGGTTGAGCAGGACCAGCGTGAGGGCGAGATCGGTGATCGAGGCTTGATCGGTGGCGAAAGCCATGAGCGTCAGGATCAGCACCGTGACGCTGCCGGCGAGCTGATAGGCGGCGAAGCGCTGGCCGGGCCGCCCGCGCCACGCCAGCGCCGCCGCGAGGATGAGCGGCGGCAGCAGCGCCAGGATGGCGGCCGTCCAGAGGTTCATCGGCCGTCGTTCTCCAGGGCGTGCATCGCCACCGTGCCGTGCTCGCGGTCGAGGGTGAGCACGTAGCTGTCCGGCGCGAGCGAGGCGGCCAGCAGCCCGACGGCCCGGGTGGCCGGAGCCGTGTCTCCCTCCGGCGTGGCCCAGGACACCTCGGACGCGCTGCGCTCGCGCGTCGCTCCGCCACCAGCGCGCCCCAGCACGGCTTTGAGCAGGTGGATCCCGACCTTGGCGGTCTGGCGCGGCACGTCGCGGATGGCCGGACCGAGCGGCCGGAGCGAGGATCCGCCGAGAGGGAAGCGGATGCCGCCGCGCCGCCCGACGCCCCACCACCAGAGCGTCGCCAGGCTGGCACAGCCGAGGGCGGCCATGCCCTCGTTGACGCTCACCGACCCGGCGAAGACCATGTAGGTGAGGGCCAGCGCGATCCAGATCGCGACGCCGTCACGCGTCGACCGTCTCCTGATCCCGCTGATCGGTCCTGCCCGCATCGATCCTGACCGGAAGGCGTCGTGGGAGCGTGGCCATACGCCCGATCCGACCGAAACGTGGCACGGAGCGGAGCCGTTCCCGGAACCCGAGGACACGCCTTCGTGTAAGCACAGCGCGGCGGGCGGCGGTTCCGCGGGCGAGGGCGCATCATGAAGGCCGAGATCCTCAGCATCCGCTTCGTCCACGAGGGCTGGAGCCGTTTCGGCCTCGCGCAGGTGCGCCTCGCCGACGGCGCCGTGGTCGAGCGGGAGATCGAGGATCACGGCAACGCGGTCGGGATCCTGCCCTACGACCCCGAGCGGAAGGTCGCGACGCTCGTGCGCGAGCTGCGGGTGCCGCCCCTGTTCGCGGCCGGCGAGCAGGTCCAGCTGGAGGCCCCGGCCGGCCTGATCGACGACGGCAGCCCGGAGGAGAACGCCCGCCGGGAGGCGCTCGAGGAGGTCGGCCTGCGCCTGCACGGTCTGGAATTCATCGGCGCCACCTATTCCTGTGCGAGCCTCACCACCGAGAAGATCCACCTCTTCCTCGCGCCTTACGGCCGGGCGGACCGGGCGGAGGCGGGCGGCGGTGCCGCGGGCGAGCACGAGAACATCCGGGTCGTCGAGATGCCGCTCGCCGCGCTGGCCGCCCTGGCCGACCGGGCCGAGATCACCGACCTGAAGACACTCACCCTGGTCCTGGCACTGCGCGCGCGCCATCCGGAGCTGTTCCGCGCGTGAGAATCCGCTATCGCGTACTCGCTCGGGGGTTGCTGACAGCCGGGGTGCTGGCCGGGGTTGCGTGGATCGCCTTCCACCTGCGCTGACCGCCCGCGGCGCTTACGTTCCAGGGATCGATGGCATGAGCGAAGACGCCGGACACGCCGAGCCACACGGGCTCGACCGCGGCCTGACCAATTACGGCGACCGTGACTTCGCCCGCTATCTGCGCCGCTCCTTCGCCCGCTCGATGGGCATCTCGGTCGGCCTGCTGAACAAGCCGGTGGTCGGCATCGCCATGACGCCGTCGGGCTTCAACAACTGCCACCGGGGCATGCCCGAGCTGGTCGAAGCGGTCTCGCGCGGCGTGCTGGCCGCCGGCGCCCTGCCGCGGCCGTTCCCGACCGTGTCGCTCGGCGAGGTTTTCCTCAACCCGACCAGCATGATGTATCGCAACCTGATGGCCATGGACACGGAGGAGATGATCCAGGCCCAGCCGATGGATGCGGTCGTGCTGATCGGTGGCTGCGACAAGACCGTGCCGGCCCAGCTCATGGGTGCGGCCTCCGCCGACCTCCCGGCGATCCAGCTCGTCACCGGTCCGATGTCCACCGGGCGCCATCGGGGGCAGAGGCTCGGCGCCTGCACGGATTGCCGTGGCTTCTGGGCGAAGTACCGGGCCGGCACCGTCGATGCCGAGGAGATCGCCGAGGTCGAGGGGCGGCTCTCGGTCACGGCCGGCACCTGCGCGGTGATGGGCACGGCCTCCACCATGGCGTGCATCGCGGAGGCGCTCGGCATGTCGCTGCCGGGCACGGCCGCGATCCCGGCGGTGCATTCCGACCGCTTGGTCGCCGCCGAGGAGACCGGACGAGCCGCGGTGCGCCTGATCCAGTCGAAGATCGCGCCGTCGCAGGTCATCACCGAGAAGTCGGTCGAGAACGCCATCCGGGTTCTGATGGCGGTTTCGGGTTCAACCAACGCGATCGTCCACCTCACGGCGGTGGCGGGGCGGCTGGGAATCCGGATCCCCTACGCGCGCTTCAACCAGATCTCCGACGAGACGCCGGTGCTGGTCGATCTGAAGCCTGTCGGCGAGGGCTACATGGAGGATTTCCATGCCGCCGGGGGTATGGGCGCGCTGCTGCGCGAGCTGCGACCGCTCCTGCATCTCGACACCGTGGACGTGGAGGGCCGTACCCTCGCGGAGCGGCTGGACGAGCCGGTCGGCTGGGTCGATCGCGCGGTGATCCGCGCCTTCGACAACCCGGTCTCACCTGTCGGGGGGCTGGTCGCGCTCACCGGCAACCTCGCCCCCGAGGGTGCGATCTTCAAGCGCGCGGCGGCGACCCCGGAGCTGTTCGAATCCGAGGGCCGGGCGGTGGTGTTCACCGGCCTGGAGGACCTGAGCCGGCGGATCGACGATCCCGACCTCGACGTCGCGGCGGGCGACGTGCTGGTTCTGCAGAATGCCGGGCCACACGCCGCCGGGATGCCGGAAGCCGGCTATCTGCCAATTCCCAAGAAGCTGGCCCGGGCCGGCGTGAAGGACATGGTGCGCATCTCCGACGCGCGGATGTCCGGCACGGCCTTCGGGTCGATCGTGCTGCACATCGCCCCCGAATCCGCCGTCGGCGGGCCGCTGGCCGCGGTGCGCGACGGCGACCGGATCCGACTGTCGATCCGCGACAAGCGGATCGATCTGCTCGTCGAGCCCGACGAGATCGCCCGGCGCCTCGCCGACCATCAGCCGCCGCCGGCCCCGACCCGGGGCTACAAGGCCCTGTACCGGCGCACCGTCACACAGGCGCCGGAGGGCTGCGATTTCGACTTCCTGATGGGGGAGGGCGGTCAGGGCTGATCGGCACGCTTGATCGCCGGCGAGTCCGGGCCCATCGTCCGGCCCAGACTCGGGAGGTCACCGGATGACGCGCGCCTGCATCGTGGGCTGGGCCCACACTCCGTTCGGCAAGCTCGAGGAGCCGGATGTCGAAGGCCTGATCGCCCGCGTCTCGGGGGAGGCGCTGGCCCATGCCGGCGTCGAGGAAGCCCAGGTCGACGGCATCTACGTGGGCTCGATGAACACCGGCTTCTCGAAGCAGGGCTTCGAGGGTTCGCTGGTGGCGGTGAACCGGCCGGGTCTCGCGCACGCGCCGGCGACCCACCTGGAGAACGCCTGCGCCACCGGCTCGGCGGCGCTCTACGCTGCCCTCGACTTCGTCGACAGCGGCCGGGGCCGGATCGCTCTGGTGATCGGCGCCGAGAAGATGACGGCCAAGACCGTGGCCGAGACCGGCGACATTCTGCTGGGCGCCTCATACCGGAAGGAGGAGGCCGAGATCGAGGGCGGCTTCGCCGGCGTGTTCGGGCGGATCGCGGCGGGCTACTTCCAGCGCTACGGCGACCGCAGCGAGGAGTTGGCCCGGATCGCCGCGAAGAACCATCGCAACGGCGTCGGCAATCCCTACGCGCAGCTGCGCAAGGATCTCGGCTTCGAGTTCTGCAACCGGGTCTCGGACAAGAACCCCTACGTGGCGGCGCCCCTGCGGCGCACCGACTGCTCGCTGATCTCGGACGGGGCTGCGGCTCTGGTGGTGGCCGATACCGAGACCGCGGAGGGGCTGGAGCGGGCGATCGGCTTTCGCGCCCGGGCCCATGTCAACGACATCCTGCCGCTCTCCCGCCGGGACCCGACGGAGTTCAAGGCAGCGCGCATGGCCTGGGAGAAGGCGCGGGTGCAAGCTGGCATCGGCAACGACGATCTGTCCTTCGTGGAGACCCACGACTGTTTCACCATCGCCGAGCTGATCGAGTACGAGGCGATGGGGCTGGCCGCGCCGGGCGAAGGTTTTCGCGTGGTCCGCGAGGGGCTGGCCGAGAAGGGCGGCCGGCTGCCGATCAACCCGTCCGGCGGACTCAAGGCCAAAGGCCACCCCGTGGGGGCCACCGGCGTGTCGATGCACGTGATGGGCTGCCTGCAGCTCGTGGGCGAGGCCGGCGAGATGCAGGTGCCCGGCGCGGAACTCGCCGGAATCTTCAACATGGGCGGCGCCGCGGTGGCCAACTACGTGTCGATCCTGGAGCGTCGGCGCTGAGACGCTCCCCGGGTGCGACCACTCTCCGCCGGCCGTGGCCGTCCTTGCGCGCGGAGCGAAGCAATCCAGCGGCGCCCCCACCCATCGCGGTCGCGCAGCCCTGGGTCGCTTCGCTGCGCTCGCGATGACGGGAACGAGGGTACAGGCGCGCCCGTTCAGCCCAGCCGATCCAGCGCCTGCTGAAGATCCGCGATCAGGTCGGCCTCATTTTCGAGCCCGATCGACAGCCGTACGGTCTCCGGCCCGACCTGCGCGGCGGCCTTCTCGTGCTCCGGCAGCTGCCGGTGCGTGGTCGAGGATGGGTGGATCGCCAGCGACTTGATCTCGCCGATATTCACGAGGTGCGAGATCAGCTCCAGCCCGGCGATGAGCTTGAGCGCCGCCGGCTCGCCGCCCTTCAGCGCGACTGTGAAGATCGAGCCCGGACCGTCCGGCGTGTAGCGCCGGGCGAGGTCCTCCCCGGGTTGCCCCGGCAGCAACGGGTAGCTCACCCAATCCACCGCCGGATGATCCTTTAGGAAGGCCGCGACCGCCCGCGCGTTGGCGCAGTGCCGCTCCATGCGCAGGGGAAGGGTCTCGATGCCCATGAGCGTCAGGAACGCGTTCATCGGCGACAGGCCCGGTCCGAGATCGCGCAGGCCGAAGAACCGGCAGGCCGCCGCGAACGGCGCTTCCGGGAAAGCCTTCGTGAGGACGAGCCCGTCGTAATCCGGCCAGGGCTCGGTGATCAGGTTGTAGCCGCCGGCCTTGGTCCAGTCGAACGTGCCGGCATCGCAGATCACGCCGCCGATGGTCTGGCCGGAGCCGCTCAGGAACTTCGAGGTGGAGTGCCAGACGATGTCGGCGCCGTGCTCGATCGGCCGGATCAGCGCCGGCGAGGCGAGGGTGTTGTCGACGACGAGCGGCAGGCCGTGGCGGCGAGCCACCGCGGCGATCCCGTCGAGGTCCACCACCGAGCCGCACGGGTTGACGATTGATTCGCAGAAGATCGCCCGGCAGTCCGGCGTGATCGCCGCCTCGTAGTCCTCTGGGGCCATGCCTCGGGCGAAGCGGGGCTTCAGGTCGTAGCGCCCGTCGAGGCGCCGCATCAGGCCCAGCGACCCGCCGAACAGGCGCGGGGACGCGACATAGGCGTCGCCGCTCTTCATCAGCGTCATCAGGACCAGCTGCATCGCGGATTGTCCGGAGGACACCGCCACCCCGGCCCTGGCGCCTTCGAGATCGGCGATCCGGCGCTCCAGCGCGGCCACCGTCGGGTTCGAACCGCGTGAATAGGAGAAACCCGTCCGGCGCCCGGCGAAGATGTCCGCCGCCTGCTCGGTCGAGTCGAAGACGAAGCCGTTGGTGAAGTAGATCGGCTGGACTCGCGCGCCGGTGGCGGGGTCCGGTGCCGCCCCGGCATGGATCGCCCGGGTCGCGAAGCGATGTGGTCGGTTCTCGTCCGTCATGGCTCTGGGTCGGGTTCCCGGTGTCCGGACCACGGGTGAACCCGAGCCGATCGGTCGGTCAAGCCGCGCGGCTGATGAAGGCCTGCAGGGTCCGGAGCAGGGTCGTCGGCTCGTAGGGCTTCGGGATGAACCGCGCGCCCTCCGGCATGTCGTTGGGTCCTGGGGTACCCATGCCCGACACCACCAGCACCGGTATCGACGGCCAGCGATGCGCCACGAGGCGCGCGAGGGCAAAGCCGTCCATCGAGCCCTGCGGCATGTCGACGTCGGTCATCAGGACGCCGACGTCGTCGCGGTTCTCCAGCACCTTGAGGGCTTTGTCGGCGTGGCTCGCCTCCACCACGGTGAAGCCGGCATCCGCCAGGGTGTCCGAGGCCTCCATCAGCAGGAGGCCGTCATCTTCCACCAGAAGTACCACGGGTTGGTCGGACGGGCTCTCTGACATCAGACCTGCGGAGGTGAGTCTCAAATTCCGAAGCCCGCGCCGTATTCCTCCGGGGCTCCCCGCGTCAAGGCGCGGGGCCCGGCTGCGTCAGGCTGCCTCTTCGCGCTTGCCGAGGCGCTTATCGAGATAGGTGTCCACCGTCTGGGTCAGTTCCTCGACCTTTCCGTCGAAGAAATGATTGGCGCCCTCGACCATCTGGTGCTCGATGATGACGCCCTTCTGGGTCTTCACCTTCTCGATCACCGGCATGACCTCGCGCGCCGGCGCGACCCGGTCCTCGGAACCGTGCACGAACAGGCCCGACGAGGGGCAGGGCGCCAGGAAGGTGAAGTCGTAGCGATTCGCCATCGCGGCGATGGAGATGAAGCCTTCGATCTCCGGCCGGCGCATCAGGAGCTGCATGCCGATCCACGAGCCGAACGACACGCCGGCGATCCAGCAGGACTTCGCCTCCGGATTGACCGACTGCACCCAGTCGAGCGCGGCGGCCGCGTCCGACAGCTCACCCGTCCCGTGGTCGAACGAGCCCTGGCTCCGTCCGACTCCGCGGAAATTGAAGCGCAGGGCTGCGAAGCCGCGATTGGCGAACGTGTAGAAAAGATTGTACACGATCTGATTGTTCATCGTGCCCCCGAATTGGGGATGCGGATGAAGGATGATGGCGATCGGCGCGCCGCGCTTCTTGGGAGCTTGATAGCGGCCTTCCAGGCGGCCGGCCGGGCCGGTGAAGATGACTTCGGGCATCGCTCGTCTCTCACTCTCGAGACCACGCGCCAGCGTTCGGCCCATCGGCGCAGCAGCCTTGACTCGTCGCGCGACCATCATAAAAGCAGTCTTAGAACGGTTCTAGTCGATTAGAACTGTTCTAAAGAAGCCGTCTGAAGTGTCGCAATGGCTGCCACGCCGATCGAGCTTGGTCGGCGGGATCTCATTCTCTCGGCGCGCCTTAGCACGGCGAGCCGGTGCGCGCGCAAGGAATTGTGACGCGCCGCAGCAGAGGATTCAACGGAACGCGGATGAGCCGGGCACGCGCCTATCTCGACTACAACGCCACCGCTCCGGTCCGTCCGGCCGTCGTGGAGGCGGTCGCGCGCGCGTTGGGCCTTCCCGGCAACCCGTCCTCGATTCATGCGGAAGGGCGTGCGGCCCGCACCGCCCTCGAGGCTGCGCGCGCCCAAGTCGCCGCGCTCGTGAACGCGCGGCCCGAGCAGGTGATCTTCACCAGCGGCGGGACCGAGGCGGCGAACACCGCCCTGTCCGGTGCGCTGCGCCGTGGCGGCCAGCCGCGCCCGACCCGCCTTCTTCACACGGCGACAGAGCATCCCTGCGTGGCCGCGGGCCACCGCTTCGCGGACGCCGCAGTGGATCAGCTGCCGGTGACCCGGGATGGCTTGGTCGACCTCGCCGCCCTGGAGGCGCGCCTCGCCGACCTGGCAGAGGAGACCGTGCTTCTGTCGGTTCATGCCGCCAACAACGAGACCGGCGCCGTGCAGCCGCTCGCCGAGGTCGTCGCCCTGGCGCGGGCGCATGGCCGGACGCTCGTCCACAGCGACGCCGTGCAGGCGGCCGGCAAGATCCCCCTCGATATGGCGGCGCTCGGCCTCGACGCGCTTACCCTGTCGGGCCACAAGTTCGCGGCGCCGAAGGGCGTCGGCGCCCTGGTGCTGGCGAACGGCGTGACCCTGGAGAGCGCTTTCCTGCGGGGCGGCGGCCAGGAGCGCCGGCAGCGCTGCGGCACCGAGTGCCTGCCGGCGATCGTCGGCATGGGGGAGGCGGCCCGGATCGCGCGCGCCTCCCTCGACGAGGAGGCGAGCCGCCTTTCGGCGCTTCGGGACCGGATCGAGGCCGGCGTGCGCGCCCTGGCGCTTGACGCCGTGGTGTTCGCCGCCGGGGCACCGCGCCTTCCCAACACCCTGAGCTTCTCGGTCCCGGGGCTCGACGCGCCCTCGGCCCTGATCGCCCTCGACCTCGCCGGGGTGGCGGTGTCGTCGGGCTCGGCCTGCTCGTCGGGCAAGGTCGCGCGCTCGGCGACGCTCGCGGCGATGGGCGTGGATTCGGGTCTTGCCGGGGGGGCGCTGCGCGTCAGCCTCGGCTGGAACACGGTGGACGCGGATGCGGCATGCTTCCTCGACGCCTGCGAACGGGCCTTGCAGCCCCTATATAGACGGCGAGGACAGGCGGCCTGAGAGCCGCATCCCCGCTTTCCGACAGACGCTTCCCGGTCCTTGACGCCGGCGATGCCTAGGAGACGCTGATGCCTGCTGTGCAGGAAACCATTGACCGGGTCCGCTCGATCGACCTCGACCAGTACAAGTACGGGTTCGAGACCACCATCGAGATGGAGAAGTCCGCGAAGGGCATCTCCGAGGACGTCGTCCGCTTCATCTCGGCCAAGAAGAACGAGCCCGCGTGGCTGCTGGAATGGCGCCTCGACGCCTACCGGCGCTGGCTGACCATGCAGGAGCCCGAGTGGGCGCGCGTCTCCTACGACAAGGTCAACTACAACGACATCTACTACTACGCGGCGCCCAAGCGCCCGGCGGCGATGTCGCTCGACGAGATCGACCCCGAGATCCTGAAGACCTACGAGAAGCTCGGCATCCCGCTGCGGGAGGTCGAGGTGCTGGAGGGCATCGCCCCCGAGCGCCGCGTCGCGGTCGATGCCGTGTTCGATTCGGTCTCGGTGGCCACCACCTTCAAGAAGGAACTCTCGAAGGCCGGCGTGATCTTCATGCCGATCTCCGAGGCCGTGCAGGAATATCCCGAGCTGGTGCAGAAGTACCTCGGCTCGGTCGTTCCGGCGACCGACAACTTCTTCGCGACGCTCAACTCCGCCGTCTTCTCCGACGGATCGTTCGTCTACATCCCGCCGGGCGTCCGCTGCCCGATGGAGCTGTCGACTTATTTCCGCATCAACGAGCGCGACACCGGCCAATTCGAGCGCACGCTGATCATCGCCGACAAGGGGTCTTACGTCTCGTATCTCGAGGGCTGCACCGCTCCGAAGCGCGACGACAACCAGCTCCACGCCGCGGTGGTCGAGTTGGTCGCACTGGACGATGCCGAGATCAAGTACTCGACGGTCCAGAACTGGTACCCGGGCGACAACGAGGGCAAGGGCGGGATCTACAACTTCGTGACCAAGCGCGGCGATTGCCGCGGCGCCCGCTCGAAGATCTCGTGGACGCAGGTCGAGACCGGCTCGGCGATCACCTGGAAGTACCCGTCCTGCATCCTGCGCGGCGACGATTCCCGCGGGGAGTTCTACTCGATCGCGGTGTCGAACGGCATGCAGCAGGTCGATTCCGGCACCAAGATGATCCATCTCGGCAAGAACACGACGAGCCGGATCATCTCGAAGGGCATCTCGGCCGGCCGCTCGCAGAACACCTACCGGGGCCTCGTCTCGGCTCACAGGAAGGCTTCGAACGCCCGGAACTTCACGAACTGCGACTCTCTGCTGATCGGCGACCAGTGCGGCGCGCACACCGTGCCCTACATCGAGTCGAAGAACGCCTCGGCTGTGTTCGAGCACGAGGCCACCACGTCGAAGATTTCCGACGAGCAGAAGTTCTACTGCCAGCAGCGCGGCCTCTCCGAGGAGGAGGCGACCGCGCTGATCGTCAACGGCTTCGTCCGCGACGTGCTGCAGCAGTTGCCCATGGAGTTCGCCGTCGAGGCCCAGAAGTTGATCTCGATCAGCCTTGAGGGCTCGGTGGGCTGAGCCGACGACCATGACCTACGCGTTCGACACCCTTAAGTTCACGCCAAGGCTGGAACAGGTTGGCGTCGGACGCGAACAGGCCGTGGCGCATGCGGAACTCTCTTGGGACATGACCCTTGCCGATACCGCGACCAAGGCGGAACTCGCGGAGCTGAAGAAAGATCTTGAGTCTTCGCTCCGCGAACTCGAACCGCGTATGACTGGGAAGATCGGCGCCATCGTCGGCGCGCCCGTCGCAGTCATTGTGGCCCTTCAGAAATTTCTTTGACGGCTTCGGCCAGTCAACACGTCTAAGCTTGGGACTACCGAGACATGCTGGAAATCAAGAACCTCGTCGTGCAGATCGAGGATAACCGTATCCTGAACGGCCTGAACCTGACCGTGAATGACGGCGAGGTCGCCGCCATCATGGGGCCGAACGGTTCGGGCAAGTCGACCCTCTCCTACGTCATCGCCGGCAAGGAGGACTACGAGGTCCTCGACGGCGAGATCCTGCTCGACGGGCAGAACGTGCTGGAGATGGCCGCCGACGAGCGCGCCGCAGCCGGGATCTTCCTGGCTTTCCAGTATCCGCTGGAGATCCCCGGCGTCGGCACCATGACCTTCCTCAAGGCCTGCCTGAACGCGCAGCGCAAGGCGCGCGGCGAGGCCGAGCTGTCGACCCCCGACTTCATCCGGGCGGTGAACGGCGCGGCCGACAAGCTCGAGATCAACAAGGAGATGCTCAAGCGCGCCCTCAACGTCGGCTTCTCCGGCGGTGAGAAAAAGCGCATGGAGATCCTCCAGATGGCGCTGCTGCAGCCGAAGTTCTGCGTGCTCGACGAGACCGATTCCGGCCTCGACATCGACGCCCTGCGCATCGTCTCCGAGGGCGTGAATGCGCTGCGCGACCAGGGCCGCGCGTTCCTGGTCATCACCCACTATCAGCGGCTGCTCAACCACATCGTGCCCGACACCGTGCACGTCATGTCGAAGGGGCAGATCGTGAAGACCGGCGGCAAGGAACTCGCCCTGGAGCTCGAAGCCTCCGGCTACGCCGAGTACCGCACCAGCGAGGCCGCCTGAGCCATGGCCGACGTCACCAACCTCCGCTCCCCCGCCGAGGCCGGCCTGTCGAAGCTGTTCGAGACCGCCCGCCAGAGCTTCGCCAGCGACGCGACGATCGCCCGCGAGGAGGCCTTCCGCTTCTTCGAGGCGACCGGCCTGCCGAGCCGCCGGGTCGAGGCCTTCAAGTACACCGATCTGCGGGCCGCCATCAGCGAGGCCGCTCCGCCGGCCGAGGCCCCGAGCCTCGAGGCCGCCAAGGCGGCGGTCGGTGCGGCCAAGGGCTTTGCCGGGCTCGAGGCGGCGCGCCTGACCTTCGTGAACGGCCATCTCGTCCGCGAATTGTCCGACCTCGACCGGATGCCGGCCGCAGTCACGGTCGTGCCGCTGAACGACGCGCTGAGCCAGGGCGACGCCGTCCTCAAGCAGCTCGCCCCCGTGCCCCAGGCCCGGGAGAATCCGGTCTATCAGCTCAACACCGCCTTCCTGGCGGACGGCGCGGTGATCCGGGTCGCTCCCGGCGCCAAGCCTGAGCAGCCGATCCACCTGCGCTTCGTCGCCACCGGCGACAAGCCGTTCTCGACGGCGACCCGCGTGCTCGTCGAGCTCGGCGAGGGCGCGGAATTCAGCCTGCTGGAGAGCCACGAGGGTCCGGACGGACTCACCTGCCAGCCGAACGACGCCCTCGACGTGGTGGTCGGTCCGCGGGCTGCCTTCCGGCACACCCGCCTCAACAAGGAAGGCGACGCCACGATCGCGCTCTCGACCCTGTCGCTGAAGGTCGAGACCAAGGCGCAGGTCGAGACGGTGAATCTCGTCACCGGGGCGGTGCTGTCGCGCCATCAGATCTACGTCCACGTCGCCGGCGACGATACCAACGTCGTGGTGAACGGGGCGGCGATGCTGCGCAACGGCCAGCTCGCCGACTCGACGCTGCTCGCCGACCATGCCGCGGTCGGCGGCGTCGGCCGCGAGCAGTTCAAGTGGATCATCGACGGCGACGCCACCGGCGTGTTCCAGGGCAAGATCATCGTTCGTCAGGTCGCCCAGAAGACCGACGGCAAGATGAAGTCCGACTGCCTCCTCCTCACCGACGAGGGGCAGATGATGAACAAGCCGGAGCTGGAGATCTTCGCCGACGACGTCGCCTGCGGCCACGGGGCCACCTGCGGCGCGCCGGACCCGGACCTGCTGTTCTACCTGATGGCCCGCGGCCTTCCCCGCCCGATCGCCGAGAGCCTTCTGGTTCAGGCCTTCGTCGGCGAGGCGGTGGAATCGGTCACGCACGAGGGCGCCCGCGCGGCGCTGATCGGCGAGATCGAGGCCTGGCTGAAGGCGCGGGGCTGACCCTTCAACCCTCCCCCTCTGCGGGGGAGGGTGCCGAATGGAGTGAGGCGGGAGAGAGGAGCGACGGTGCCGAACAGAGTTCTGTTCGCGACATCTGCTCAGCCCTTTCCGGCAGCCGGGCTCCCCTCTCCCGACCCTCGCTGACGCGAGGGCCACCCTCCCCCGCAAAGGCGGGAGGGAGACCCGCGAGCGTGACCCGATGAACGCACCCGTCCTCACCCCCACCTACGATGTCGAGGCGATCCGCAGGGATTTCCCGATCTTGGGCCAGCAGGTCTACGGCAAGCCGCTCGTCTACCTCGACAACGCCGCCTCGGCGCAGAAGCCGCGTCAGGTGATCGACGCGATGGTCTCCTGCATGGAGACCGGCTACGCCAACGTCCATCGCGGCCTGCACTACATGGCGAATGCCGCGACCGAGGGATTCGAGGGCGCGCGCGAGACCACGCGCCAGTTCCTCAATGCCGCCTCGACCGACGAGATCATCTTCACCCGCAACGCCACCGAGGCCTACAACCTCGTCGCCTCGTCGATGGGCTGGGGCGGGCTGATCGGGGAGGGGGACGAGATCATCCTCTCGATCATGGAGCATCACTCCAACATCGTGCCCTGGCACTTCCTGCGCGAGCGCCGCGGCGCGGTGATCAAGTGGGCACCGGTGGACGACGAGGGCAACTTCCTGGTCGAGGAGTACGAGAAGCTGTTCTCGCCCCGCACCAAGATGGTGGCGATCACCCACATGTCGAACGTACTCGGCACGGTGACGCCGGCCGCCGAGATCGTCCGCATCGCCCACGCCCACGGCGTGCCGGTGCTGCTCGACGGCGCGCAGAGCGCGGTCCACCAGCCCGTCGATGTCCGGGCACTTGATTGCGACTTCTTCGTCTTCACCGGCCACAAGGTCTACGGCCCGACCGGGATCGGCGTGCTCTACGCCAAGAAGGAATGGCTGGACCGCCTGCCGCCCTATCAGGGCGGTGGCGAGATGATCCGGACCGTGAGCGAGGATGCGATCCTCTACAACGATCCGCCGCACAAGTTCGAGGCCGGCACCCCGGCCATCATTGAGGCGGTGGGCCTCGGGGCCGCGCTGGAATACATGATGAGCCTCGGACGCGACGCGATCGCCGCGCACGAAGCGAAGCTGACCGCCTACGCACAGGAGCGCCTCGGCGCGATGAATTCCCTGCGCCTGATCGGCACGGCTGCAGGAAAGGGCGGCGTGATCGCCTTCGAGATGAAGGGGGCGCACGCCCACGACATCGCCACGGTGATCGACCGCCAAGGCGTGGCGGTGCGGGCCGGGACGCATTGTGCGATGCCGCTGCTCAAGCGTTTCGGCGTGACCTCGACCTGCCGCGCCTCGTTCGGCCTCTATAACACGACGGCGGAGATCGACGCTCTTGCCGAGGCGCTTGGCAGGGCGGAAATGCTGTTTACCTGATAGTCTGGTTGAAGCTGGTGCCGCCGACGCGGACCTGCGGAGAGTGAAGCGATGACCACCGACGCCACCATCACCGGCGGCATGAACGCCCCCGCCGTCGCCGGAGCCTCGGCGATCCCGCCGGCGGAAATGGATCGCCTGACCGACGACATCGTCGCGGCGCTGAAGAGCGTCTACGATCCGGAGATCCCGGCCGACATCTACGAGCTCGGCCTGATCTACAAGGTCGACATCGACGACGACCGCAAGGTCGCCATCGACATGACGCTCACGGCGCCGGGCTGCCCGGTGGCGGGCGAGATGCCTGGCTGGGTGGAGAACGCGGTGGGCGCCGTGCCGGGCGTGCAATCCTGCGCGGTGACGATGGTGTTCGATCCGCCGTGGGACCAGAGCCGCATGTCGGACGAGGCACGTGTCGCCCTCGACATGTGGTAGGCTGGCCTCAAGGGACCGGGCGGCCCGGATCCAGCGGCATCGGTGGCGGCCTGGCGAGCCGGGCCGCGACCTCTGATAAATCGGCGGCATCAGGCGCGCTCCGATAGGGTTCGGCCTCCATGCCGTCGCCCGCGTGCATGTAGAGCGGGATCCAGCGAAACCGCGTTTCCGCCCGCCGCAGGCAGCGCAGGATTGAGCCAGATACGCCCCGACGCACCTGTGAGTGTCGAGTCCGCCTCTGGCAAGTCGATCCAGTCAACGCGGCAAGTGTCGCGGGTTTGTAATAGGGCGCAGGACTGGCTCAGACCTACGAGCACACCGACAGCGCGACGATTGTCTGCGGCAATCTACGTAGCCGTTAAGGCCGCGGTAACCCTGCCAGCGCAGATCGGATCGGCCGCTTTCGTTGCGGTCCCCCATCGGCGCGGTTGGTGAAATCGGATGAGTTCGGGCTACGTCGTCGCGGCATTCCTGGAATTGGCCGGACTTGTCGGCCTCGTGGTCGCGATCATCAGGATGCGGACGGAACGACAGGCAAAGGCCGCCGAACTGCGTGGCTTCCTGCGCTCCGGACAGAGCGCATCCTCAAGCCTCGGCACCGCAGAAAAGCGGCGGACGACCCTGTTCGGTTCGCGCCTGAGCGCCATCCCGGTCGTGCCGAGCCGCGGTTACGCCGGACCACAGCGGGATTCGGCCGCCCGCTCGGCCCTCGGCCGGGCTATCATACGCACCGCTCACAGGACCAGTTCCGATCTCACCGCTCCACTCAGCGCAGGATGATGTCGAGGCCGCTGCCGAACAGGACGACGGCGCTGAGGGTGAACATGAACTTCAGGTCTTCGAGACGGGCGCTCATGGTCTTTCCTCTTGCGTTCGTCGGCTTCGTCGCTGCTCGATGCCCGATTATCATCGCATTAACGGAATTTCCGCGAGCCCTTTCAGCTTCCGTTAGGGATTTACGAGCGGTTTCCATTCGGTAAGGTTATCCGTTCGTTAATCGCGCCCCCGCCGCCAAGGGGTTTTCGGTACGGCCGTGGCTCACCGCGGCGTGGCGGGACACCGGCGCACACCCTCCGGAAGGAGCGCACCTATGCTGCAGCAACGGACGGGTCCGATCCGGCGCGCGGTCGACTGGATGTTCCGTGATCGCACCACGGGCGCGATCACCATCGCGCAATGGCCGAACCTGCCGCTTTGGCTCTTCGCTGGGCTCAGCGTGGCCGCGTGGCTGGCGCGGCGTTCCGAGGTGGTTGGCTCTTGGTTGTCGATCGCCGCGGACCTCGCTTTGACCTGGTGGGCGCTCGACGAGGTGCTGCGCGGCGTCAATCCCTGGCGGCGGCTGCTCGGTGCGGCGACCCTCGCCGGCCTCGTGACTCTGATCACGCTTCGGCGAGCGGCATAGGGCGGGGTCAATCCAATCGCGCTACTGACAATTGCACGTACTCATGCGCCTTTCCGATCCGCGGTCAGTCAAGTTGCAAACGGATATTGGGTCCTGCACTGGTAAATACCCTCTCGATTGGGTCAGCACGCGCTCAGTTCTCATCGATCGGCCACGGTACAAACATAACGGTAGGTTGCACCGGCCGAGAAATTGTGAATGGTCACGCCAGGCACCACGTGGCGTGGTGCAGCCCCGCAATGGTGCGCGTACCCGCGCCCGGCCGATGGTTGGTGTTGAAGGCCCCTCATGACGGACGCGGGTGGATTCGATCCCAAAGACTCCGCTTCGCGCGCGGATGAGCGGGAGAGGCTGCTCGGTCAGATCGCCGAAGCCCTGAACATCCCGGTCACGACCTTCCGCGGCAAAAGCTCTCTGATCGCGCGCGGCCGGGGGCCGAATGCGTCGGAATGCGCCGCGCTTTTGGCCGCCTTCACGCGGATCGACGATCCGGATGTCCGGAAGGAGTGCCTCGCCCTCGTGGAACGCTACACCGACGCATGAGGCCCTGTGCATCCGGCGGTGCGTTCGCGCACACGCGGGCTGTGAGCGCCGGACACACGGCATGCTATAGCGCCCGCCGTCTCCGAGGCGGGCCTCCATCGGCGCGCCGCATCTTCGGGGTTGGGTCGGTCTCGGCCCCGCGCGCCCCTGCTCCGTTCAGGCCCTGATGCCGATCATCACCATCTCGTCGCTGTCGAAGACCTACAAGTCCGGCTTCACAGCCTTGCGCGACATCAACCTGGCCATCGAGCGCGGGGAGATTTTCGCGCTCCTGGGCCCCAATGGCGCCGGCAAGTCGACCCTGATCAACATCGTCTGCGGCATCGTCACGCCGAGCTCCGGCAGGGTACTGGTCGACGGACACGACATCGCCGGTGACTACCGCGCCGCCCGGCGGGCGATCGGTCTCGTGCCGCAGGAGCTGACGACCGACGCCTTCGAGACGGTGCTGAACACCGTGAGCTTCTCCCGGGGCCTGTTCGGGCTTCGTCCCGATCCCGGTCATATCGAGCGGATCCTGCGGGCGCTGTCCCTCTGGGACAAGCGCGACAGCCGGCTGATGACCCTGTCGGGCGGCATGAAGCGTCGGGTCCTGATCGCCAAGGCCCTGTCGCACGAGCCCCGGGTGCTGTTCCTCGACGAGCCGACCGCCGGCGTCGACGTCGAGCTGCGCCAGGACATGTGGCGCCTCGTGCGCGACCTGCGCCAGCAGGGCGTCACCGTCATCCTCACCACCCACTATATCGAGGAGGCCGAGGAGATGGCGGACCGCATCGGCGTGATCCGCCGGGGCGAGATCATCCTGGTGGAGGAGAAGGCCGCGCTGATGCGCAAGCTCGGGCGCAAGCAGCTCACCCTGCATCTCCAGAAGCCGATGACGTCGATCCCGCCGGAGCTGTTCGATTACGAGCTGGCGCTCGCCGGGAATGGAAGCGAGCTCATCTATACCTACGACACCCGGGCCGAGCGCACCGGCATCACCGGGCTGCTGACCGGCCTGGCGGCGGCGGGCATCCGGTTCAACGACCTCCACACTGAGCAGAGTTCGCTGGAGGACATCTTCGTGGGCCTCGTCCGCGAGGAAGGAGCACGGGCATGATCAGCGCCACGAACATGAACTGGCCGGCGGTCCGGGCGATCTACCGGTTCGAGATGGGCCGGTTCTGGCGCACCGCCGGGCAGAGCATCCTGGCCCCGGTGATCTCGACGACCCTGTACTTCGTGGTGTTCGGGGCCGCGATCGGCTCGCGGGTCTCGGCTGTCGACGGCGTCCCTTACGGGCTGTTCATCGTCCCGGGCCTGATCATGCTGTCGCTGCTCACGCAGAGCATCGCGAACGCCTCGTTCGGCATCTACTTCCCGCGCTTCGCCGGGACGATCTACGAGATCCTGTCGGCGCCGATCTCGCCGCTCGAGGTGGTGCTGGGCTTCGTCGGAGCTGCAGCATCGAAGTCGATCCTGATCGGCCTGATCATCCTGGCGACGTCCGCGCTGTTCGTGCCGCTGCGGATCGACCACCCGTTCTGGATGATCGGCTTCCTGCTGCTCACCGCCGTGACCTTCAGCCTGTTCGGCTTCGTGATCGGCCTGTGGGCGGACGGGTTCGAGAAGCTGCAGCTGGTGCCGCTCCTCGTGGTCACGCCCCTGACCTTCCTGGGCGGCAGCTTCTACGCCATCAGCATGCTGCCGCCGTTCTGGCACGCGGTGAGCCTGCTCAATCCGGTCGTGTACCTGATCAGCGGCTTCCGCTGGGCGTTCTTCGGCAAGGCCGACGTGAACATCGCGGTCAGCCTGGGCATGACCGCTCTGTTCCTGGTGATCTGCCTCGGCCTCGTCACCTACATCTTCCGCACGGGCTACCGGCTGAAGAGCTGACGCCTCAGGGCTGCGCCGCGAGGAAGGCCAGCACGCCGTCCCGGTGCGGCTTGGCGCCGACCGCGGTCGAGTGGTCCTTGCCCTCGATCTCCAGCGCTCGCGCGTCCGGGATCAGGGCGGCGAGCCCCGGGCCGGAGCCCGCCACGGTGTCGAGGGTCCCGACCGAGACCAGAACCGGCACCTCGATCTGCGCGAGTTCGGCCCGGCTGAGCGTCTGGCGCGAGCCGCGCATGCAGGCGGCGAGCGCCCGCAGGTCGCTCCGTGTCTGCTCGGCGAAGATGCGGAAGGCCGCGGCGGTGGGGTTTGGAGCCGGGGTCCCGGGAGCTGCCTCCAGAGCCTCGGCGATGCCGGACGGCAAGCCCTTGCCCTCGACCAAGTGCATCCCGAGACCGCCGATCAGCGCCGAGCGGACCCGATCCGCGTGGTCCAGGGCGATATGGGCGGTGATCCGTCCGCCCATCGAGTAGCCCATGACGTGGGCGCGCGCGATGCCGAGATGGTCGAGGAGCCGGATCGCGTCGCCGGCCATTGCCTCGGAGCTGTAGGCGGCCGGATCGTAGAGCTTCTCGCTCTCGCCGTGGCCGCGATTGTCCAGCGCGATCGCGCGGTATCCAGCCTGGGTCAGGGCCCGGACCCACTGGGTGTTGACCCAGTTGACCGCGTGATTCGATGCGAAGCCGTGGATCAGCAGGATCGGCTTGCCGGCGCCGTCCGCCGGCGGGACGTCGATGTAGGCGATCCGCACGCCGTCGGAATTGAAGGACTCCATGCCGCGCAATCCATGCTCCGTAAGCTCGGCCACCCGCTTAGACCACGCGCACGCGCCGGGGCAACGCGCAGCGTTGCGCTTGCGGGTCGGGGCGCCGGCTGGCAAACCGCGCCGGTCATGACGGACACGCAGCCCTACGGCACCTACGAACCGTCCGGCCTCGTGGCGGCGATCACCCGCCGCACGAACCGGATCCCCACCGATTCCTGGTACGGCCGGCGCCTCGCGCTGTTCCTGCGCCGGATCGCGATCTCGCGGCTCGGGGGCAAGCCCCTCGACGTGACCCGCTACGGCGCGCGGATGCGGCTGCACCCGTACAACAACAACTGCGAGAAGAAGGTGCTGTTCACGCCGCAATTCTTCGATCCGGAGGAGCGCGCGCTTCTGCAGGCGCGTCTCACGAAGGACTGCGTGTTCCTCGACATCGGCGCCAATATCGGCGCCTACGCCCTGTGCGTGGCGGCCTTCGCGGGTCCGGCGGCGCGGATCATCGCGGTCGAGCCGCAGCCCGACGTGTTCGACCGCCTGACCTACAACATCGCCCAGAACCCATTCCACACCGTGAAGGCGGTCGCCTGCGCGGTGGCCGACAAGGCGGGCGAGCTCACCCTGTTCATCGATCCGCGCAACCGCGGCGAGTCGAGCCTGCGCATTGTCGGCACCAATGAAGGTGCGCGGATTACCGTGCCGGCCGTGACGCTCCTCGAACTCCTGCACAGCGAGGGCCTGAGCCGGGTCGATGCCGTCAAGCTCGACGTGGAGGGCGCCGAGGATCTGATCCTGGAACCGTTCCTGCGCGAGGCGCCGGAAGCACTCCTGCCGCGCATCCTGCTTGTCGAGAACGGCACCGGTCAGTGGCAGATCGATCTGCCGGAGCACCTCAAGGGCTACGGCTATCGCGAGATCGCGCGTACTCGGCTGAACCTCGTCTTTGAGCGTTGAACCCGCCGACGGCACCGTCGCGTCAGAGAAAGTCACGTTCTTGGTTAAAGGGCGAGCCGCCGATCCGTCATGGCGGCTCGCTTTCACCATAAATCACGGCCCTCACTCGGCTTGATGTCACCTCACGGCGCTGACAACCTGCCAGATCGGACGCATCGAATTGCTCTCCAAGTCGAAGATTGGAAGGTTTTCGATGAGTTTGAGTCGGCTTGATCCGCCCGTGAGAGTGAGCTGACCTGTTTCGTTGCGTGCCTCGCGGATTTTACTTTCGACGTAGCCTTGCTCAGCACTTAGAGCCGGCAAGCCATTGAGCCGATCCGCGCGGACAAAATAAGCGTTATTGCCGGCTGAATTTGATCCAACAAAGCAGTAACCCTTCTGAGTTGCGAGATGCACCAGCGCATTCAGTGAAGCGCCATAGTACAGATGCGTGTGGTGCGCAGCGCGTCGATCAAAATTCTCAGCATATTGCACCGTAACCTTCGCGCTGGAACCGAAAATGGAATTATATTCGCAGATCATTATAACCGGCCTGCAAACTTCGATTGCATTCCAAATCCAGTAATCTACGCCATCGATATCGATGCTCATAATGCCTAAATCATCGGCGAATCCTGTGTCTTTTATAATCTCATTTATGTTATCTCGGGTGATAAACGCGCGCACCGCCTGCAAATCGTGACGCCATGATATTTCGTCATGGAGGATCGATGTTACATTCTCCATCGACGAATCCATGATTAATCCGGACCAGTTGTTGTTTATAAGCAAAAATCGTGTGTTCGCCTCTTGGTAGTTCTCGACTCCAAATTCTATGAAGCGCTCCTCCCAAGAGTTAACCTTACATCTCTTGATCAGAAACTGGATGATGCCGTCGTCGCCAAACTGCGAAAAGACTCGAAATTCAGCATCGCTTAAACGTTCAATCTCGCCAATCCTATTCAGCAAATCCCTTGCGGCCACATGACCCATCAGGTGCATGACTTTATAATATTGCGACATTCTTACGTCTTTTCAGGTATTCTGGCACAAAGGGCCATTCTTCAGATGCTCAAATCTTCCGCTATCATAAGATAACTCGAAGAACAAGAGATCCGCATAAAGCTATATATTGGATCGCAAAGCACACGAACGATGGTCGATAGTCCAATTAAATGTTATTTAAAATTGATAAAAGTAGGTATTACACCGCACTACATCATTTCACGACGTGGATTTATTTTGAAACTGTTTCTCGATCATCCTGGAATGGGCAAAAGGGGGCAACTTTAAAGAGGCGTGATCACCGGGATCTCGTCCGCGATGGCGACGCCCTCCGGCGCCACGGCGCAGCGATAGGCCCGGACCTCCACGCCCGCGGCCCGCGCCTCCCGGAAGGCCCGGTCGAAGGCCGGATCGATGTCCCGGGCGACGTCGAAGGCCTGCGCCGCCATCTGAACGACGATGACGACCAGCGCCCGGCCGCCCTCGGCGACGACCTGGGCCAGGTCGCGCATGTGCCGGGCGCTGCGGGCGGCCGTGCAGTCGGGGAATTCCGCGAGGCCGGGCCGCCGCATCAGGTGGCAGTTCTTGACCTCAACGTGGCACGGCCCCCCCGCCGCACCGCTCGCCAGGAAATCGACCCGGCTCGCCTGCGCGTACCGGACCTCCGGTCGCAGCACGTCATGGTCGGCGAGTGCCGTGATGGCGCCGGCCCGGAACGCCTCGGCCACGAGCGCATTCGGCCGCATCGTGTTGATGCCGACCCATTGCGGGCCGCCGGGGAGGTCGGCCTCGACCAGTTCCCAGGTCAGCGGCAGCTTGCGGGCCAGATTGGTCGCGCGCGACAGGAGCACCCGCGCGCCGGCCGTGTTCAAGCCAAGCATCGCCCCGGGGTTGGGGCAGTGGGCCGTGACCAGCCCCGCATCGGTCTCGATATCGGCCAGGAAGCGCTTGTAGCGCCGCACCAGCCGTCCGGGCACGAGCGGCGCGGCGAACTGCATCGAGTCCTCGGGGTTCATGTAGTCGTGGGCTGCGGCTGCGCTATCTGCCTGCGACGCACGCCCGACACCAGAGACCCATGGACCAGACCAACGAATCCGTCACCGCCGCCATCCTCGTGATCGGCGATGAGATCCTCTCGGGTCGCACCAAGGACAAGAATATCGGCACCATCGCGGATTTCCTCACCGCCGCCGGAATCGACCTGCGCGAGGTGCGGATCGTGCCCGACGAGGCGGCCATGATCGTCGAGGCGGTGAACGCCCTGCGGGTCCGCTACACCTACCTGTTCACCACGGGCGGGATCGGGCCGACCCACGACGACATCACCGCCGACTGCGTGGCCCAGGCCTTCGGTGTCGGCATCGACGTCGACGAGCGCGCGCGGGCGATGCTGCTGGAGCGGCACAAGCCCGAGGACTTGAACGCGGCGCGCCTGCGCATGGCCCGGATCCCCTTCGGGGCCGACCTGATCGCCAACCCGGTCTCGAAGGCGCCGGGCTTCCGGATCGGCAACGTCCACGTCATGGCCGGTGTGCCGAGCATCATGCAGGCCATGCTCGACTCGATCGCCCCGACCCTGCAGGGCGGCGCCGCGATGATGTCCGAGACGATCGAGGCCGCCGGCATACCCGAGGGCAACTACGCGGGCGAACTCGGCGCGATCGCCAAGGCGCACCCGGCCGTGTCCATAGGCTCCTACCCGGCCATGACGCCGGACGGGTTCCGCAACCGGATCGTCGTGCGCAGCCGCGACGCGGAGGCGCTCGCCGAGGCGCGGCGTGCGGTCGAGGCGCTGGTGGCGCGGCTCACGGCCTGATCGGCGAACATCCGATCGGAACGAGTGGCGTAGCGGAGCTGACGGATGGTCCGGGACAAGAACAAGCGGGCCGAGCAGGTCGCTCGGCGCGACGAGTTGTTGAAGGAAGTCTCCGAGATCGGCCGGCCGGATGCCTACGTGCTGCACGAGGTCATTCGGCTCGAGGGCGACGAGGAGCTGCGGCGCCACGGGAGCGCCCTGTTCTTCTCGGCCTTCGCGGCGGGGCTCAGCATCGCGCTGTCGCTGATCGTCCCCGGCGTCCTGAGGAGCCATCTGCCCGTGTCCGACTGGGCGAGGATCGTGAGCTCGATGGGCTACGCGGTCGGCTTCCTGGTGGTCGTTCTCGGCCGCCAGCAGCTCTTCACCGAGAACACCATCACGCCGGTCCTGCCGCTTCTGCACGACCGGTCGGCCAAGACCGCGTTCCGGGTGGTGCGGCTCTGGCTCATCGTCCTGTGCGGCAACATCCTGGGAACGCTGGCGATCGCGACGGTGATGGCCCATTCCGGAGCCTTCGAGCCGCCGGTGCTGAAGGCCTTCGCGGAGATCAGCCACGACGCCATCGCGCACGGCTTCTGGGCGACGTTCGTCAAGGCGGTCTTCGCCGGATGGATGATCGCCCTGATGGTGTGGTTCCTGCCGGCGACCGCCAGCGCCGCGCCGTTCGTGATCCTGCTGATGACGTGGCTGGTCTCGCTCTGCGGCCTCGCCCACATCGTTGCCGGCTCCGTGGAGGCCTTCTACCTCGTGGTCACGGGCGCGGCGACGATGCACGATTACGCGCTGACGTTCTTCCTGCCGACCCTGCTCGGCAACACCTTCGGCGGCGCGGCCCTGGTCGGGGTACTGAACTACGGGCAGGTGGCGCCGGAGGTCGAGGAGACCAAGGCGGTCGAGGGCGAGCGGCCGGACTGAGCCGGGTCAGTCGAGCCTCACCTTCGGGCTGATCAGGTGGTCGAGATCGTCGAGCACCCATGTCAGGGTCCCGCGGAGCGGGCCGTAGAGGCCGATCTGGTGCTGCCGGTACAGCAGGTCGTGCGTCAGGCGCGCGGACAGCCCGTTCAGACGCCCGCCGCCGAACGTGTAACGGCCCAGCGTCCCCCAGCCGTTGAAATCGGCCAGCGAGACGATGGCGCCCTTCTCGACGTAGTGGAACGGCGGAAGCTCGGCCGCCGCCGTGTCGCCGCGCGCCAGGACGCGGCCGAGATGGCGCGCGAGGTGCTGGGCCTGCTGCCGGGCGGCCTGGGCCGTCGCCGGAACGGGCTGGCCGGTCTGCGGGTCGGTGAGGCTGGCGCAGTCGCCCAGCGCGATGATGGCGGGATCGTGGGTCGTACGCAGATCCGGACCGACGACGAGCTGCCCGGTCCGCGAGCGTTCCAGGCTGTCGAGATCCGCGAGCACGTCCGGTGCCTTCACGCCGGCCGCCCAGACCTTGAGCCCCGCCAGGATGCGGCTGCCGTCCTTCAGGGTGAAGCCGGTCGCGTCCGCCGCCGTCACCATCGCGCCGGTCCTGACCTCGACGGCGAGGCCCGACAGGGTGCGGGCGGCGGCCCGGGAGACCGTCTCGGGGAAGGCCGGCAGCAGGCGCGGCCCGCTCTCGATCAAGGTCAGGCGCAGGCGCCCCGGCAGGTCCGGCGAGCCGTAGGCCGAGAGCAGGTTGATGGCGTGCTTCAGCTCGGCGGCCAGCTCGACGCCGGTGGCGCCGCCGCCCACGATCGCAATCTCCAGCATCCCCCCGCGATCGAGCCGCGCCAGCAGATGGCACCGGAGCTGATCGTGGAAATGCTCGGCCTCGGTCAGGTCATCGATGGTCAGGCAGTGCTCGGCCACACCCGGCGTGCCGAAATCGTTGGCCCGGCTGCCGATCGCGAGCACGAGCAGATCGTAGGCGATCTTCACCTCCGGCCGCCCCTCCGCGGCCTCGACGGCGAGCCGGACGCGCCGGGCCTGCCGGTCGATGCCGACGAGGGCTCCCGGCTGGAAGCGGAAGCCGTTGCGCCGCGCCTGGGCGAAGAAATCCACCTTCTGCCGATCGGCCCGGGCGGTGCCGGCCGCGAAGGTGTGCAGCATCGGCTTCCAGACGTGGGACAGGCTGCGATCGGCCAGCGTCACTTCGGCCCGGCCGCCGCGGCCGAGACTTGTGGCGACCTCGATGCCGGCGACCCCGCCGCCGACGATCACGATCCGAGCCCTGTCCGCCATGACGTCTCCGCGTTCACACGCGTTGGGAACGCCCGTCAGGACACCGATGTTCGCCGGGGGAAAACCCGGATGCACCGCGTCTTTGCGAGCGCCATCCAGCATGAAAAAAGCCGCCCGGAGGCGGCTTTCTCAGACCTTGCCTACGCTGCGGCGGGATCAGGACCGCAGGCGCGTCCGGACCTCGCCGAGGCTGGCGCGGATCAGGCCCTGAGCGGCCTCGCCCTGCATCCGCTCGCGCAGGATCGTCTCCGACACCTTCACGGCGGCCTCGGCGGCGGCGGCGCGCACCTGAGCCTCGGCCTGCGCTTCGGCCTGGGCGATCTTGGTCTCGGCGGCCTTGGTGCGGCGAGCCAGGAAGTCGTCGAGCTTGCGGTGGCCCTCCTCGGCGGCGCGCTGGGCTTCCTCGCGGGCACCGGCGACGATCGACTCGGCTTCCTTCTCGGCCTCGGCGCGGCGACGCTTGTAGTCGGCCAGCACGGCGGCCGCCTCCTCGCGCAGGCGCTTGGCCTCGTCGAGTTCGTGGCGGACGCGGTTGGCGCGGCCGTCCAGGCCCTTGGTCATCGCCGAGAAGCCGCCGACCTTCCAGGCGATGCCCATGAAGATGACGAATGCGACGGCGACCCAGAATTCGGCTTCGAGCAGCATCGTTGGGGTTCCGTCTAGTGTGCGGTGGCGTCGAGGGCGCGGTCGAGGCTGGCCCGATCGGGGGCCTGCCCCGTCAGACGCTCGACGATCGCCGACGCGGCCTCGCCCGCGATCGAGCGGACATTGCCCATGGCAGCTTCGGTGCGGGTGCGGATCGTCGCCTCGGAGGCAGCGAGCTTGGCGTTCAGCTGCTCTTCGAGCGCCTTGCGCTTCACCTCGGCCTCGGCGGCCAGATCGTTCCGGGTGGTCTGCGCGATGTCGCGCGCCTTGCCCTGGGCGTCCCGCAGCGCGGTCTCGAAGGCCACGCCGGCGGCATCCGCCTCGGCCTTCATCGCCTGCGCCTGGTCCAGGTCGGCCCGCAGTCGCTCGGCGCGGGCATGCAGGATCGCCTGGATCCGCGGCAGCGCGATCTTGTCCATCAGGTAGTAGAGGAGCCCGAAGGCCAGGGCGAGCCAGATCAGCTGCGCCAGGAAGCCCGAGGTCTCGAAGGGCGGGAAGGCGCCGGTATGCGCCTCCGTGTGCTCGACATGGCCCGGCACGATCTGCGTGTCGGCGCCGTGGGGTGGCGTGGTGAGGGGATTGGGCTGCGCCATGAGACCGCTACACTGACACCGTTCGCTGGGTCACCGCTGGACGGTGACGGAAGAAGCGGGCGCCCCGCCTGGGAGCGCCCACCCGTTCATTGGGCGGCTGCCCGAGGAGGCCGCGGAATCCGCGGCCTCCGCAAGCCGATCAGACGGCGAAGAGCAGCAGCAGCGCGATCAGCAGCGAGAAGATGCCGAGCGCCTCGGTGAGCGCGAAGCCCAGGAGCAGCGTGGCGCGCTGGCCGTCGGCCGCGGACGGGTTGCGAAGGGCGCCGGCGAGGAACTGACCGAACAGGTTGCCGAGGCCGATGCCCGCACCCGCCATGCCGAGGCAGGCGAGGCCGGCGCCGATGTACTTCGCAGCGACGGGATCCATGATAACTCCTGAGGTCTCTTCAGATCGAAACGTGCTTTGACGTTTGCGGCGGGTGGAGCCGGCCGGATTAGTGGCCGGGGTGAAGGGCGTCGTTGAGGTAGATCGCCGTCAGTGTCGCGAAGACGTAGGCCTGAAGCGCCGCAACGAGGAACTCGAGGGCGGTCAGCGCGATCGTCAGGAACAGCGGGAGCGGCGATAGCACGCTCCAGGCGCCCGCGAGAAGAAGCTGGACCACGAAGAACGCGAAGATCTTCATCGCGATGTGGCCGGCCAGCATGTTGGCGAACAGACGGACCGACAGGCTGATCGGGCGCGAGATGAACGAGATGATCTCGATCGGCACCAGGATCGCGAGCAGCGGCTTCGGCACGCCCGACGGCACGAACAGGCCGAAGAAGTGGGTGCCGTGCTTCATCACGCCGAAGACCACCACCGTGGAGATCACCAGCGCGGCCAGCCCGAAGGTGACGATCAGGTGGCTGGTCACCGCGAAGGCGTAGGGGATCATCCCGAACAGGTTCAGGATCAGCACGAACATGAACAGGGAGAACACCAGCGGCATGAACCGCTTGCCGCCGTCGCCGGTCGCCTGGTGCAGCGTGTCGGCGATAAATTCGTAGAAGATCTCGGCCAGCGACTGCATGCGGCCCGGCACGACCGAGCGCGACGCCGTCGCCACGATGGTGATCAGCGCGATCACGCCCACGGCGGCGAACATGTAGAGGGCGGACTGCGTGAACGCGAGCTCCTGATGGCCGATATGGCCGAGCGACACGAGCGGCTTCAGCTCGAACTGCTCGATCGGGTCGATCGTGACCGCCATTCCCGCTTCCGCCCTTCTTGTCCGGCGCACCGACGGTTGCCGGCTGCCTCGATTGCCACCACCGGCGCGCCTTATGGCTCCTGCCGATCGCGCCGTTCCGGACGCGCGCCGGCGAAACCCGACACCCGCATCACGTTGTAGACCCCTGCGACGAACCCCAGCATCAGGAGGACGATCAAGCCCCAGGGTTTGGTCCCGAAGACATGATCGACGATCCAGCCGAGTATGCCCCCCGCGATTACGCCCGCGACGAACTCCGTGGAGATCGTCATGGCCTGGCCCAGCGAGGAGGCCCCGCCGCTCCGAGGTCGCGCCGAAGGATCGGGAGCGGCCTGCGGCCGCTTCCGTTCGATCTGCATTTCGAGACGTCTGAGCCTCGCGGAGAGTTCGCTATCCGTCGGCGTCTGCTCGGTCCCTTTCCCGTCCGTCGGGTCGTCGCCGTTCACGGCTCAAAACTCATCGGGCGGGAGGATCTGGAACCGGCTGGACGCCCCCAGCAAGCGGGCGCACCATAGTTTCGCCTATCTTGGGTGTCAAGGCGAAGCCCATACATACTAAGTCTTTGATTTTAAGTTGGTATTCCAGCTTTAGCGATTGTGCCGGGGTCGCGCTTCGCGCCCGTCTCCGGCCGGTCGCTCAGGCGCCCAGGATCGGCTTGATCACCTTCTCCATACCCTCAACCGTCATCTCGCCGGTGTAGCGCTCGCCGTTGATGAAGAAGGTCGGGGTGGAATCGACCTTGAAGACGTCGAGCCCGCGCTGCTTCACGGCGTTCACCGCGCTGTAGACCTTCTGGTCCTTCAGGCAGGCCTCGAAGGTCTGCTTGTTGTAGCCGGCCTGCCGCAGCATCTGCTCCAGCGCGTCGACGGGCTTCTGCGTGAACGCCCAGGCCGGCTGCTGATCGAACAGCAGGTCGGTGATCGGGTAGTATTTCGACTCGCCCTCGCAGCGCGCCAGCATGAAGGCCGCGGTCGCCAGGGGGTCGAGGGGAAACTCGCGCAGCGTGAACCGCACCTTGCCGGTGTCGATGTAGCGCTCCTTCAGCGTCGGCCACGTGTTCTTGTGGAAGGCCGCGCAGTGCGAGCAGGTCATCGAGGCGTATTCGATGATCGTGCACTTGGCATCAGCCGGGCCGAGCCAGACATCGCCGAGCGGGCCCGGCTGCAGCAGGGCGGCCGTGTCGATGCCCTCCGCCTGGGCAGGGCGAGCGAGGTAGGGCAGGGCGAGGCCGGCGCCGAGCGCGAGGCCGGAGATCTTGAGAGCGTCGCGTCGCGTCGTCATCGGGCAGGCTCCGCCGGATTGGTCGGTCTTGGCGTGCGAAAGCCGGTACTCGGGCACGGGCCTCCTGGCAAGATGACCGAATCGCCGGCGCGCCCGCGGCAGCGCCGGCATTGGGCTCAGCGTTCGGGACGGGTGGCGACGGCGGCGGTGCCGAGGCGGTCGAGAGCGGCGCGCAGCCCGTCATCCTCGATCCCCGAGATGGCGCGCTGCACCTCGACGACCCGCGCCGGATCGATGCGGGCGCGCGACGGCTGACGCCCGCCGCGGCCGACCCGGTCCTGCTGCAGCACGATCCGCGAGACGCAGGCCCAGCCGTAATGGGCGTTGATCCGCTGGATCACCACCGGCGCGAGGTGCTGCAATTCGATGGCGAACACCCCCTCGACCCGCACGACCAGCGTGCCGGATTCCGGCGCGTCAGAATCCTTGCGTCGGCGCTTGGGCCATTCGAGCTTGGACGGGCGGCAATAGCGGGCGAGCCGCTCGCCGACGATCTCCGGCCATGCGGCGAGGATGTCGGTCGAGGCGAATCCCTGCGCCGCAAAGGCCGGGCCGATGCAACTCTCGATCAGTTCGGCCAGCGGTTTGACGCGCGCCATGGTGAGTCCGGACCTGTGGATCCGCGGAGGTTAGCGCAGGATGGTTGACGAAGGGAGGACGCGTCGGCGCTTTCGCCGCCCTATGATCGTCGCCGGGCTCCGGCTATGCAGCGCCACCCCGATCGACGTGCCCATGCCCCCTCGCACAGCCACGGAACCCGAGCCCGGTCCCGGACCGCGCGCCGACGACCTGCTCGCCTGGTACGACCGGCATCGGCGGGTCCTGCCGTGGCGGGCGCTCGCCGGCGAGATGCCCGAACCCTACCGGGTCTGGTTGTCCGAGGTCATGCTGCAGCAGACCACGATCGCGGCGGTCCGACCGTATTTCGAGCGATTCCTGACGCGCTTTCCTGACGTCTTCGCCCTGGCCGAGGCTCCCGAGGAAGCGGTGATGTCGGCCTGGGCCGGCCTCGGCTACTACTCCCGCGCCCGCAATCTCCACGCTTGTGCCAAGGCGGTGGCAGCGACAGGCGGGCGCTTCCCCGAAACCGCCGACGGCCTGCGCAAGCTTCCGGGAATCGGCGCCTACACGGCCGGCGCCATCGCGGCGATCGCCTTCGACCGGCAGGAGGCGGCGGTCGACGGCAATGTCGAGCGCGTTCTGAGCCGGGTCTACGCGGTTGAGATGCCGCTCCCGGGCAGCCGGCCGGAGATTCGCCGCCTGACGCAGGCGCTGGTCCCCGAGGACAGGCCGGGCGACTTCGCCCAGGCGCTGATGGATCTCGGCGCGACGATCTGCACGCCCAAGCGGCCCGCCTGCGCGCTCTGCCCCTGGATGCGGCCCTGCCGCGCCCGCGCGCTCGGCATCCAGGAGACATTCCCGCGCAAGATCAAGGCGGCCAAGGGTGCGCTCCGCCGCGGTGCGGTCTTCGTGGCGATCCGCAGCGGCGACGAGGCGGTGCTGCTGCGGACCCGGGCCCCGGAGGGGCTGCTCGGCAACATGGCCGAGCCGCCGGGCAGCGCCTGGGAGCCGGATTACGACGTCGCCGCCGCCCTGCTGGACGCGCCCCTCGACGCCCGGTGGAAACGCCTGCCGGGGCTCGTGCGCCACGGCTTCACGCATTTTCCGCTGGAGCTGGCGGTGTTCGTGGCCCGGGTCGCCCTCTCGACACCCGCGCCGGCCGGCATGCGATTCACCCCGCGCAGCGCCCTCGATGACGAGCCGCTGCCCGGCCTGATGCGCAAGGTCCTGGCCCACGCCTTCGACCCGAAGCCGGAGCCGGAGAAGAAGCCGCGCGGCCGCCCCAGGAAGGAGCCGCCGCCGATGCCGCTGCTGGCGGCGATGGAGGCGCCGGTGTCGATGCCGGATCCGGAGCCACGCCCGCGCGTCCGGGCCGTGCCGAAACCGCAGCCGAAGCCGGCGGCCGCGCCACCGCCCGAGGCGGACGAACTGTTCGAAGGGGAGGTTGAACAGCCCGCCGGGGCGCCACCGCCGCGGCGCCGTGGACCGGCCCGCAGACGATCGTGACAGGATCGCGCCGTCATTCCGGGGCTCGCCGCAGGCGAGAGCCCGGAATCCAGGGCCGTTCTCGGTTCAGCACGTGGCGCTCCGAACCCGGTGACGGCGCGGTTCCGGATTCCGGGCCCTGCCTCGCAGTCCCGGAATGACTGAGCCTGTGTGGAATGCAGTTCCACCGCCGGTTGATAGCTGCGCCGCAGTTATCGACCACAGCGAACGGAAACAGGTTCAACCGTTCGCCATCGCCTGCCGGAGGCCGGCCCGGTAGCTGTCGATCACCATTGGCTTGCCGCCGCGCTCCACGTGCCAGAAGGTCCAGCCGTTGCAGGCGGGCAGCCCCTGGACCAGGGCACCGATCTTGTGGATCGAGCCGATGACGAGTCCGTTGTCGAGCTGGCCGTCCGGGCGCACCGTGGCGCGGAAGCGGCGGCGTTCGTCGGTTACGATCTCCCCGGGACGGATGTGCCCGGCCTCGATCACCGACAGGAACGGCACCCGCGGCTCGGCGCGCTTGGTCGGCGCCACCATGAGGGCGGCCTTCGACAGGGTCTCGACGGCGGCGATCCGCGCGCGGGCGGCCTCCGCGTAGACCGGCTCGCGCTCGATGCCGATGAACCGGCGGCCGAGGCGCTTGGCGACGGCCCCGGTCGTGCCGGTCCCGAAGAACGGGTCGAGCACGACGTCGCCGGGGTTGGTCGCCGCCAGAAGGGTGCGGGCGAGCAGGGCTTCGGGCTTCTGGGTCGGATGGACCTTGTGACCCGCCCCATCCTTCAGCCGCTCCTCGCCGGTGCAGAGGGGGATGAACCAGTCAGAGCGCATCTGGAGGTCTTCGTTCCCCGCTTTGAGCGCGTCGTAGTGGAAGGTGTAGCCCTTCGACTCCGCCGAGCGCGAGGCCCAGATCAGGGTCTCGTGGGCGTTGGTGAAGCGCTTGCCGCGGAAGTTCGGCATCGGGTTGGCCTTGCGCCAGACGATGTCGTTGAGGATCCAGTAACCGAGATCCTGCAACGCGCTCCCGACCCGGAAGATGTTATGGTAAGACCCGATCACCCAGAGGGTCGCGTTCGGCTTCATCACGCGGCGACAGGCCGCGAGCCAGTCCCGAGTGAAGGCGTCGTAGGCCTCGAAGGTCGCGAACTTGTCCCAGTCGTCGTCGACCGCGTCGACACGGCTCTGGTCCGGACGCAGCAGGCCGGCTTCGCCGAGCTGGAGGTTGTAGGGCGGATCAGCAAACACGCAGTCGACGCTCGACGCCGGCAGGGCGTTCATGGCGGCGATGCAGTCCCCGACGAGAACTTGGTCGAGGGGCAGAGAACGCTGGGCGGGCACGAGACCCATCCGTGGCGCCGACGCGGGCCGCCCGGCACGCGAAACATGTTTCCGGGCGACGGCGTCGGCAGCCACGGTACGCGGGGAAGCCATGGCAAACACCGGTTACGCGACTGACCGGCAGACCATGCCTCGGATACGGTAAAGGTCGCGTTGTCGATTTTGGCCGCCATGCGTCCCGTTCTGGGGCTGCAGTTTTTGCCGGGTGCGGATCAGGCCGAGCGGCGCACAGGTTAAGCAAGGGTTACGAGCCCGGTTCCGGGCCTCGCGCGCCCCGCGAAATCACCCCTCATCTGCCGCCCGATCGGCCATCGAGAGGGCTATCCTTGCCGGACCGGCGCGGACGAACGGCAGCAGCGATCGGCTTTGTTTGATGCGCGCGCGTCCAGCAAAGTGGGATGCAGGGTCACGGCCAGCGCAGGCCTTGGGAATATGGGCCTATTTGCCGGCCTTTCTGACTGCTTGCGAGAGTTCTTGCACAATACATCCCTCGACTGGGCGACGTGTAGTTCTCAGATAATCCGGAAATAAACCGAAATAAATGCTCATGTAATAAGAAGGACCAGGAAAAAACCGACCAAAATGTGACCTCGGCGGTACGCGAACACCTGCCATATTCCGGCCGATTTCCGGCACGACTGGCGACGCCCCGACAAAAACAAAGGGAATGCGTTGAGAATGTCGTTTGGTTTCGGAAAGTTCGTCGTCTCGCTTGGAATGCTCACCACCGTAATCGGAACAAGCCTCCCGGCCGCCGCGCAGAGCGGTGCGGCCTCCTGGTATGGCAGCGGTCATCGCACCGCGAACGGCGAGCACTTCAACCCCAACGGACTGACCGCCGCCCATCGCAGCCTGCCCTTCGGCACCCGGGTCCGCGTCGAGAACAAGCGGACCGGCCGCTCGGTGGTGGTGCGCATCAACGACCGCGGTCCGTTCGTGCACGGACGCATCATCGACCTGTCGCGCGGCTCGGCCCGCGCCCTCGGCATGGGCGGCACGACCTACGTCTCCTTGCAAGTCCTGAACTGACGTCGCAGACCTTCGGTCGCCCGAGCCCGAACGGGCAGGGCGGCCGAGGGCGTTGTCGGCGGCAAGGCGAGGCCCCATCTGCAGCCGGGTTCAAGCCGGATCAGCTACCCATGCCCAAGCCCCTCATCGTCGACATCCCGCACGACCTCGGCCGCGACGAGGCCAAGCGGCGCCTCGAGCAGGGGACCGAGCAGGCGCGGGCCTTCCTCGCCAAGAGCGGCATCGCGATCGACCAGCTGGCCTGGACCGGGGACCGGCTCGATTTCGGCGTGTCGGCCATCGCCCAGAAGATCGCAGGCACCATCGATGTCGGCGCCGAGAGCGTGCGTCTTGAGGTGAAGCTGCCCTTCCTGCTCGCCCTGTTCGCCGAGAAGATCCAGAAAGTGGCGAGCAAGGAGGGCAACCTCCTGCTGACGAAGAAGTAGCGATCCGGAACCGGAACGGCGGGACCTTGTTTCCGCCGGACCGGTGCAGGTTCGCACCTCGGTCTCGCGGAGGATCACCGTGTCCCAGTTCACGCTCGCCGACCCGGGCCAGGTCCCCGAGGTGCCGCCGCAGCCGACCCCGGTGCCGGATCGGCCCTACGACCCGCCGCAGGCGCCGACCCAGCCGCCGGGACCGGAGATCCCCGGGAATACGCCCGCCGAGGCGCCGGGCATCCAGCCGCCCGAGATCCCCATCAACGATCCCGGCGCGCCGGAGATCAGCCCGCCCACGGGGCCGGCCAACCCGATCGCCTGACCGGGCGAAGTCCCGGCGGGGCGGTACCGTTTGAACAGGCCGCCCCGCACTGCCATAAGCCGGCCCATGGCCGCTCCCCCGCTTCTCACGCTCCAGGACGTCGCGCTCACCTTCGGCGGCACGCCGCTGATCACCCGCGCCGAACTCACCATCGCCCCGGGCGAACGGACCTGCCTCGTCGGGCGGAACGGCTCCGGCAAATCGACGCTCATGAAGATCGCCGCGGGCCTCGTGGAATCCGACCGCGGGCGCCGCTTCATCCAGCCCGGCACCACGATCCGCTATCTCGCGCAGGAGCCGGACTTCTCGGGCTTCGCCACCACGCTCGATTTCGTCGAGGCCGGGCTGCCAGCAGGCGAATCCGCGCACCGCGCCCGCTACCTGCTGGAGAGCCTCGGGCTGACCGGCGCGGAGGATCCGCAGAAGCTCTCGGGCGGCGAGGGGCGGCGCACCGCGCTGGCGCAGGCGCTTGCGCCGGAGCCCGACGTGCTGCTCCTCGACGAGCCCACCAACCACCTCGATCTGCCGGCGATCGAGTGGCTCGAATCAGAGCTGAAGGGCACCCGCGCGGCGCTCGTCCTCATCAGCCACGATCGGCGCTTCCTGTCGGCTCTGTCGCGGGCCACGATCTGGCTCGACCGCGGCGAGACCCGGCGGATCGACCAGGGCTTTTCCAGCTTCGAGGCGTGGCGCGACGCCTTTTTCGAGGAGGAGGAGCGCGACCAGCACAAGCTCGACCGCAAGATCGTCGCCGAGGAGCACTGGCTCCGCTACGGCGTCACAGCCCGGCGCAAGCGCAACGTCCGGCGGCTCGGGAACCTGCATACGCTGCGTCAGAACCGCCGCGAGGTGCGCCGCCCGGTGGGCAGCGTCAGCATGCAGGCCTCAGACGCGGAATCCTCCGGCGCCCTCGTCGTGGAGGCGCGCGACATCGCGAAATCCTACGGCGACCGCCGGATCGTCGACGGCCTGTCCCTGCGGGTGATGCGCGGCGACCGGCTCGGCATCGTCGGCGCGAACGGCGCCGGCAAGAGCACGCTGATCAACCTGCTCATGGGCCGGCTCGCGCCCGATTCCGGGCAGATCGTCCTCGGCACCAACCTCCTGCCGGTGGTGCTCGATCAGGCTCGCGCGGTCCTGGAACCCGGCATGACCGTCACCGACGTGCTCACCGGCGGACGGGGCGACAGCGTCACGGTGAACGGCCAGAGCCGGCACGTGATCGGCTACCTGAAGGACTTCCTGTTCAGCCCCGAGCAGGCGCGCACGCCGGTCTCGGTGCTGTCGGGCGGCGAGCGCAACCGGCTTCTGATCGCCCGCGCGCTGGCGCAGCCGGCCAACCTGCTGGTCCTCGACGAGCCGACCAACGACCTCGATCTCGAGACCCTCGACCTGCTCCAGGAGATGCTGGGCGACTATCAGGGCACGCTGATCCTGGTGAGCCACGACCGCGACTTCCTCGACCGGGTGGTCGGCAGCGTGCTCGTCTCCGAGGGGGCGGGCCGCTGGGTCGAGTATGCGGGCGGCTACAGCGACATGCTGATCCAACGCGGGCAGGGCGTCGAGGCGCGGGCGGCCGCGCCGAAGGCCAGGGAGACCAAGGCACGCGCCGCCGCGCCCGCGGCCGCTCCCTCCGGCAAGCCCAAGCTCGGCTTCAACGAGCAGCACGAGCTGAAGACGCTGCCGTCCCGGATGCAGAAGCTGGAGGCGGCGATCGGCCAGCTCAAGACGATCCTGGCCGATCCCGACCTCTATGCCCGCGATCCCGCCCGCTTCGACAAGGCTTCGTCCATGCTGGCGCAGGCCGAGACCGACCTGGCGCAGGCGGAGGACCGCTGGCTGGAGTTGGAGATGCTGCAGGCGGGGTGAGTCCCGCCGGCAGCCACGAGACATTCCCTGGGACCGGAGACCGCATGACCGCCTACCAGACCCTCGAACAGCGCTTCGCCCGGCTCGCGGCCCTCGAAGGCGCCGCCGGGATCCTCGGCTGGGACGCGCAGACGCTGATGCCCGACGGCGCCGCCGAGGCCCGGGGCGACCAACTCGCGATCCTGCGCGGGCTGGCGCACGAGATCCTGACGGCGCCCGAGGCGGCCGAGGACCTGGCGGCCGCCGAGCGGGCGAGCGGCCTCGAATCCTGGCCGGCGGCCAACCTGCGCGAGATGCGCCGCGCCCAGGCCCATGCCACGGCGGTACCCCGAAATCTCGTGGAGGCGAGTTCCCGCGCGGTCTCCCGCTCCGAGATGGTCTGGCGCGAGGCGCGGCGGGACGCGGATTTCGCCAAGCTCGAGCCGCACCTCGCCGAGGTGCTACGGCTCCAGCGGGAGATCGGGCAGGCCAAGGGCGCGGCCCTCGGGCTCGACCCGTACGACGCGCTGCTCGACAGCTACGATCCCGGGATGCGCCGGGCGGTGATCGACCCGCTGTTCGCGGACCTGTCCAGCTGGCTGCCGGCGCTGATCGCCCGTGCCCGGGAGATCCAGGCCGCCCGCCCGGCGCCGCTGCCGCTGACCGGCCCGTTCGACGTCGCGGTCCAGCGCGAGCTCGGCCTCAAGCTCATGGAGGCGGTGGGTTTCGACTTCACCCGTGGCCGGCTCGACATCAGCCTGCACCCGTTCTGCGGCGGCGCCACCGACGACGTGCGGATCACCACCCGCTACGACGCCGCCGATTTCGGCCGCGCCCTCATGGGCGTGCTGCACGAGACCGGCCATGCCCTCTACGAGCAGGGGCGGCCGGCGGCCTGGCGGCACCAGCCGGTCGGCGCGGCCCGGGGCATGAGCCTCCACGAAAGCCAGTCGCTGATCATCGAGATGCAGGCGTGCCGCAGCCGGGAGTTCTTCACCTTCCTGGCGCCGCTGCTGCGCGCGGCGTTCGGCCGGTCCGGGCCGGAATGGTCGCCCGAGAACCTGCACGCGCTCAACACCCGGGTCGCGCCGGGCTTCATCCGGGTCGATGCCGACGAGGCGACCTACCCGGCCCATATCCTGCTGCGCTACCGCCTGGAGACCGCGATGATCGCGGGCGACCTCGCGGTCCGGGACCTGCCGGGCGCCTTCAACGACGGCCTGCGGGAGCTGCTCGGCCTCACCGTGCCGGACGACCGGGTGGGCTGCCTCCAGGACATCCACTGGCCGAGCGGCGCCTTCGGCTATTTCCCGACCTACACGCTGGGCGCGATGGCGGCGGCGCAGCTGTTCCGCGCGGCGCGGGCGGCCGAGCCGGCGCTTCCGGGCTGCCTCGCACAGGGCGATTTCGGGCCGCTGCGCGGATGGCTGCGGACCCGCGTGCACGAAGTCGGGAGCCTGCTCGGCACCGACGACCTGCTCACCCGCGCCACGGGCGCGCCGCTCGGCACCGCGGCGTTCCGGGCGCATCTGGAGGGGCGGTATCTCGGGGACGCGCGCGTCTGACCGGATCCGCGAAACCGGTTTCGCCGACCATCCGTCATCCCGGGGCCGCGCAGCGGTGCCCGGGATGACGGTTTGGCTGCGCGCTCCCGACCTGTGGGGGCCGCCACGGCCGACCGCCGACGCGTCCTTGCGAGCGCAGCCGACCGCCCCGCAACCCGCTACAGCGCCACCACGTCCACCGCCGCGCCGAGCCGGTCGCGGGCGATGTCGGCGACGTGGCGGTGATGCGTGAACAGGATCGGCTGGACCCGTTCCCCGATCGCCGCCAGCGCGTCGAGCCCGTGGCCGGTGCGCACCTCGTCGAAGGTCGAGAACAGGTCGTCGCCGATGAACGGCGCCGGCTCGGCGCGGCCGGCGTAATCCTCAAGGTAGGCCAGCCGCAGGGCGAGGTAGAGCTGGTCGCGCGTGCCCTCGCTCATCCCCTCGATCTGCACCAGCCCGCCGCCCGCCCGCTGTCCGGCGAGCCGCGGCGTGTCGGCCTCATCGTAGGTCTGGGCGAGCCCGGAAAAGCCGCCGCCCGTCATGGCGCAGAACAGGGCACCGGCGCGTGCCAGCAGCGGGTCCTGCTGACCGGCGCGGTGGCGGGCGACCGCCTGCCCGAGCATCAGCCCGGCGAGACGCAGGACTGCCCAGGAGCGGGCCGCCGCCTGCAGGTCCGCCTCCGCGGCCTTGCGCTCGGCGAGCGCCAGCTCGGCGCCGGTTCCGCCTTCCAGCTCGGCCCGGCGCCGCTCGGCGCGGTCGCGGTCGGCGAAGATGACCTGGCCGCGCTCCGCCTGTTCCTCCGCCTCCAGGGCGAGCCGGGCCAGCTCGGCCTCGATCGCCTCCGGCGGGAGTGCTTCGAGGCCCCCGCGCAGCTCGGCCTCGGGGAGCCCGTCGGCGGCGCCCGCGAGGCTCCCGCGCAGGCGCAGGAGCTCGGCGCGCAGGGTCTCCCGGGCGCTCAGGCGGTCGAACAGGGCCTCGATCTCGGGCATCGGCGCCTCGGCCCGGTCCGGCATCGCGGCTGCGACCACGCGGGTCAGCGCCGCCCGGGCCTCCGCGTGCAGGTCCGCTGCCGCGCGGCTCGCCGCCGCGGCCTCGTCGCGCCGGCGGTCCAGCTCGATGCGCCGCGCCTCCCGGGCCTGCGCGGCGACGAGGCGCGCGTGCAGGGTGCGGATCGCGGTCGTCGCCGGCGTGTCGGCGAGGTCCGGTGCCAAAGCCTCCACCAGGGACGCCGCGCCGACCCGAAACGCTTCCATGTCGCGCCGGATCCCGGTCGCCCGGCGGTTCAGGGCGGCGCGATCCGAGAGCCGGTCGGGCACCGTGCGCCACGCGTCCAGAGCACTTTCCGCCTCCTCGGGCCGGCTCGTGGCGGCGAGGCCCAGCGGCTGCAGCGCCGAGGCCCATTCGGTCTGCCACGCGGCGCGCCGCGTCGCGGTCTCGGCGCAGGCAGCGTCCAGCCGGGCGCAGGCGGCACGGGCCGCGCGCAGCAGGCCGCCGGTCTGGAGATTCGCCTCCCAGCGGCTCGCCAGCGTCGCCACCCGTGCCTCCAGCCGTTCGAGGGCCGGGCCGACTTCCAGCTCCGGCGCGGGATCGAGCCCGGAACTGACGTACAGATCCGCCAGCGGCGACCGGGCGGCCTCGATCCGCGCCGCCAGCCGCTCCCGCTCGATCCGCTGCTCGGCCAGCCGCTGCTCCGCCTCGATCAGGTTCTCCGTCTCGGCGAGCCACGCCGCCATCTCGACCGGCGGCCCCGGCTCGATCCCGGCGGGCCGCCATGCCGCGCGCCACGCCGCCTCGCCGGCCGAGATATCGGCCGTGATCCCGGCCAGGATGTCCTGGGCGGCGGCGATCTCCGCCTCCTCGGCAGCGAGGCGGTCCTGGTCGGCGGCATGGGCCGCGACCCGCGCCGCGTCGCTGGCGCGCTCGTCGGCCAGCCGGTCCACGTCGAGGACAGCCCGCTCGTAGGCGGCGATCTCGGCGAGCGCAGCTTTCCGTTCGGCCCCCAGGGCGTCCCGCAGCGGCGCGAAGGCTGCGTCGCGCGACGCCCGCGCCGCCCCCAGGCGCTCCAACGTGGCGATCGGCCGACCGGCCTCGCGCGCGCGCAGCCTGTCGCGGGTGGCGGCGGCTTGGCGCAGTGCCGTCTCGTGCCGGTCGACGGCGCGCTCCCGGTCGCGATGCCGACCGTCGAGAAGGGCGCGGAAGCGCGCGATCGCCTCCGGCGCGGGCAGCGGCATCCGGACGAGGGCGGCGGTGTCCGGGACGGGCGGCGACAGCCGGGCCGCCTGGTTGCGCAGCAGCGCCGTCTCCCGTCGGATCGCGCCATCGAGGGTCTCGTGGGCGGCGATCCACTCGTGCAGGCGGGCGAGCGGCTTCAGCGCCTCGCGCAGCGGCGTGGGATCGTGGGTCGCGCCCGCGGCTTCGATCTCGCCCGCCAGCCGGTCCCGCTCGGCGAGGGCCACGGCGCTGTCGCGGGCCGTCTGCTCCTCGGCCGCCGACAGGGTCCGATGCGCGCGGATCAGCCCCTCGATCCGGGCCCGGGCGGCATCCGTCGGCTGGGCCGATTCCAGCGCAGCGAGGTCGGCGGCGCCGATCCGGGCGCGCAGCCGCTCCAGCTCCAGCCCGACCTTGTGGGCATCCCCCTCGATCCGGGGCAGGTCCGTCCCGCCCTTCTCGTATTCCTTGGTGCCGCTGAAGGCCGCGAGGATCTCGTCGGCCCGGAGCGTCAGCCCCGGCTCGACCGGCACGGCCTCGGCCTCCGTCCGGGCCTGGGACAGGAGAATGTCGGCCCGGACCGCCTCGGCCTCCGCCGTCCGGCAGCGGTCGAGGGCGGCGCCGAGGCGCTCGATCCAGGCCGGATCCGCGTCGACGAGGCCGTCCTCGGCCGCGATGCGCCGCTCCAGCGCGTCGATCTCCGCGACGATCGGCCGGACGCGCTTCAGCCGCTCCAGGCGGCCGCGCTCGACGGCCATGGCCTTCTGCTCGGCCCGGAGCGCGTCGAGCTGGCCGGCCGCGGCCGCGATCTCGTCGTTCAGCGCGCGCCAGTCGCCTGCGCGCAGGCCCTTCTCGCGGATCGCCTTGCGGGCCGTGTCGTGGCGTTCCAGCGCCTGGTAGAAGGTCCGGTGCTTGGCCTGGCGCGGCGCGAAGATGGCCTCCGCCTCGGTGTCGAGGGCGGATTGCAGGTCGGTGAGGCCGCGCAGGCCAGAGCCCGCCGCGAACAGGCTCGCGCCGACCTCGCCCTCCACGTCGACCATCTCCCGCCCGCCCGCCCGCAGGCTCTGCGCGTCGAGGCCGAAGGCGCGGCAGAAGGCCGACCGCGACAGGCCGCCGAGGAACGGCGCGAGGGCGTCATCGGGCAGGGGCGCGTCGTCCGCATCGATCAGCGTGCGGCTGTTGCCCTTGCGGCGGCGGAAGCTCAGCCGGCGGCCGTCGGCGGCGGCGATTTCCGCGCCGAGGCGCAGCTGCGGCATGTCGTGCAGGAAGGCGTAGCGGGTGGACTTTTCGAAGCCGAACAGCAGGTCGGTGACGGCCGCCAGCGCGGTGCTCTTGCCGGCCTCGTTGGCTCCGAGCACGACATGCAGCCGCGCGTCGGGGCGGAACGCGATCGTGCGGTCCGTGAAGGCGCCGTAGCGCTCGAGGGCGAAGCGGATCAGACGCATCGGATGTCCCTGGGCGCTCCGCTCAGCAGTGCCGGCCGACGAGTCGGCCCAAAATCAGGGCCTCGGCCTCGGCGCAGAGGGCGTCGAACTCGTCTTCCAGACCCGCCTCGGCGGTGACCGCGGTCGGCATCCGGCCACCGATCTCGGCCAGCGCCGCCTTGGCCCGCGTCCGGAAATCGATATCGCGGTCGATGTCGGCGAGCAGCGCGGCGGGGTCGATCGCGGTGCCGGACGATTCCACCGCCGCCCGGGGCCGGTGCGTCTCGATCTTCAGGCGCTCCAGCCAGAGATCCTCGTGCAGCCGGTGGGCGGCGGCCTGGATCTCGGCCGTGAGCGCCTCCCGGTCCGCCGCCAGCGCGTCGTGGGCCGGCGTCGTGCCGGTGAGATGGACGCGCACGAGGACGAGACGGGTGGCGGCCAGGGCGGCGAGCGGCTGGAGCGCCGCCTCCACGGCCTCGAGCGCCGCACGGGGGTCTTCCGCCTCGGCGAGATCGACCGAGACCTGCTCGAACCGGGCGCGGTCGAGGGCGAGGCGCTGGAGGCCGGTCACGCGGCCGTCGGCGACATCGACCACCACGGCCCCCTTCTCGCCGCGCTCGCGGATACTGCGGCCCTGGAGATTGCCGGGGAACACGATCCAGGGATCCCGGGACAGCTCCGCGTATTCGTGGATGTGGCCGAGCGCCCAGTACTCGTAGCCCCGTGCCGCGAGGTCGGCGACCGAGCAGGGGGCGTAGGTCTCGTGGGCGGCGTGGCCGGTGCAGGAGGTGTGGAGGATACCGAGATTGAACCAGCCCGGCAGGGCGGCCGGGTAGGTCAAAGCCAGGTTCTCCTCGACCGCCCGGCCCTGAAAGCTCCGGCCGTGCAGAGCGACCCGCAGGCCCTCCAGGCGGAACGTTCCGGCGCGGTTGGCGGGGAAGACATGCACCGAAGCCGGCAGGGTGATCGAGCGGGTGATCACGCTCTCGGCGTCGTGGTTGCCGCGCACCAGGATCGTCGGGATGTCGGCACGGTCGAGGCGGGAGACCTGCCGGGCGAAGAACAGGCCGATCGTGTTGTCGGCCCAGTCGCCGTCGTAGATGTCGCCGGCCACGACCACGAAGGCGACCGACCGCTCGATCGCCTGGGTGACCAGATCCTCGAAGGCCTGCCGGCCGGCCGTGGCGAGGCGCCGGGCCAGGTCGGCATCGCGCGCGGCGAGCCCCGACAGGGGGCTGCCGAGATGCAGGTCCGCCGCATGGATGAAGCTGAAGCCCGTCATCGAAATCCCAGGGGATCGTGGCGCGTTCGGAATGGATGCCGGCCCATGCAGGCCGGCCGGCATCGCGTGCCGGCTCTTAGGCCGCCGGCAGGGTCGGCCTCAAGCGGCGTTCGTCGCTGGCCTGTGGGACGCGCCGGATAGGCCCCACCACGTCGGGCCGATTGGCGCACAGGCCGTCGAACGACGGAGCCGCGCGCGCGTTACAGCGTGGCGGTGGCGGGAGAGCCGCGTGATGAGAGGCAAGTCCGGCCCGATGAACATCGCTGCACGCCCCCCGGCCCGGCCCGGCTTGACCGCGGCTCCCGATCTGCCGCTTCGGCAGGCGGCCCGCGCCCACGCGCCGTTCAAGATCGTGAGCTGGAATCTCCTGCGCCGCACCGGCGCCGCCGTCGACGACGTGGCGGCCCTGATCGCCCAGGAGAAGCCCGACCTGCTGCTGATGCAGGAGGCGACCCGCGCCATCGGCTTCCTGCTCGACAGGATCGGCGGCCACTATGCCTGGGCACCCCTGCCGGGGCGGATCCACGGGCTCGCCATGTGGAGCCCCGAACCCTGGCCGGCGCCGCCGCGGGTGATCACGCTGCCCTCCGGCGCCCTGGTGCACCGGGTCTGCCAGATCCTCGACCTCGGCGAGTTCGGCGTGGCCAACGTCCATCTGTCGCACGGACAGATGCTGAACCGCCGCCAGCTCCGCCGCATCGTCACCGAGCTGCCGCCGCGCGCCGCCGTGCTCGGCGACTACAACATCGTCGGTCCGGCGCTGATCCCGGGCTTCCGCGACGTCGGTCCCCGCCGGCCGACCCACGCGATGGTGGACGTCCTGCCGCTGCGGCTCGACCGGTGCCTCGCCCGCGGCCTGATCTGCCACGCCCACGACGTCCTGCCCCGCGGTCCGTCCGATCACCGGCCGATCGTGGTCCATCTCGGGCCGGCGCCCGAGGCGCACGCGCCCGGCCGCTTCAAAGGTATGGCAGCAGCAGTCGCACGCCTGCGTCGCGCAGACGGACCGGCAGGACGCGGGCGGCGAGGTCCTCCCGGCTGAGACGGGCCTCCATCTTGCCGCGCATGAACCGGTCGAGCTCGGCGGCCAGCTCCGCGTCGATGATCTCGACATTCAGCTCGAAGTTGAGCCGGAAGCTGCGCATGTCCCAGTTGGCGCTGCCGACGAAGCACCAGATGTCGTCGACCACCATCGCCTTCGAGTGATCGAACGGCGGCTCGTCGAGCCAGACCCGCACGCCGGCCCGGAGCAGCGGGTCGAGATGGGCCCGGGTCGCCCAGTCGATGAACGGGTGGTCGCTGACCCGCGGGATGATGACGTCGACGGTGATCCCGCGGGTCGCGGCCTGGGCCAGGGCGCCGGTGACCAGCTCGTCGGGCAGGAAGTACGGCGTCACGAACCGGACCGTCTTGCGGGCGCAGGCCAGCGCCTGGAGGATGACCTGCTCGATCTTCTCCACGTCGGCGTCCGGGCCCGACGTGACCGCGCGGGCGACGCTGGTGCCGGCCGGCTCCAGATCGGCGAACCAGGGCTCGCCGTCGAGGTTCTCGCCGGCCACGAAGGCCCAGTCGGCCGCGAAGGCGACGGCGAGCTGCTCGACGACGGGGCCGGTCAGCCGGAAATGGGTGTCGCGGATCGGGTGCTCGGGCTTCAGGGCGACGCGGTTCGGGTGCGAGATGTTGAGGCCACCCGTGAAGGCGACCCGTCCGTCGACGATCAACAGCTTCTTGTGCGAGCGCAAGTTGAGGAACGGCATCCGCCAGGGCAGGGCGGAGTGCATGAACAGGGCCGCCGGCACCCCGGCGGCGGTCAGGCGGTGGTAGGCGGGGGCGCGGAAATAGCCGCCGCCGATCCCGTCGATGATGACCCGGACGCTCACGCCGCGCGCCTTGGCCTCCACCAGCGCGTCGCAGAATTCCCGGCCGGTGGGATCGTCCCGGAAGATGTAGCTCGTCAGGGCGATGCTCGCCCGCGCCTCACGGATGGCGGCGAGCATGACGGGATAGGCCGCGTCGCCGTTGCGGAACATCTGGACGGCATTGCCCGCGAAGGCCGGGAGGCCGGTGATCCGCCGGATCGCGCGGTCCAGAGGCCAGAGCGTCTCCGGCACGACCGCGTCGTCAGTGTCGGGCAGGCTCGTCGCATCGGAGGGCTTGGTCCGGAGTCGACGGGCGCGGCGCGAGACTCGGTTGATGCCGAAGGTCAGGTACAGGGCGGTGCCGAAGATCGGCGACAGCCAGGCGAGCCCGATCCATCCGACCGCCACGCTCACCCGCCGCTTGCGCAGCAGGGCATGCAGGGTCACGCCGATCGCGAGCGCGAAGCCGATGAGCGCCTCCACGTCCGACCGCAGCAGGGCGGTCGACTGGACCCATCGAGTGAGCGCGTTGTCCAAGGTCTCGGCATCCGGTTCGCGTGAGGAGGCGCCGGATATACCCGAAGGAAGTGCGGCGGCGCGGATTAATCCGCTGGCTTGGCCGTTGAGGCAATGGGTGACGCGACGGGCCCGGCCACCGGCCGCTCGCAGCGATACGGCCCGCTGCCGTCGAGGGCCGCATACAGGACGCGGCCGCCGGACTCGATGCAGCGCGTCTTCGCCTCCGCGTAAGGCCGGTGGAAGCTCCAGATGGTGATCATCGGCCCCATCGTGGCGAAGCAGATGCCGCCGAACACCAAGGCAGCCGCCCAGGTGGCGCCGTTCCGGTCGGGGCGCTGCGGCCGAGGGGGCGGCATCGCGCCGTAGAAGGCGAGCGTCAGACCGAACAGGTCGATGGTGCTCATCAGCCGTTCCGCTTTGGGGCGCCGGACCCGGCAGGATCGGGCGTATCCACAATCCTAGGGCAGGACAGCGCCATAACCTACGCGAACCGGCCTGCGTCGTATCGCGTCAGGCCGCGGAGGACCTACGGTTCCCAGCGGGGCGGCCGCTTGCCCAGGAAGGCGTCGATGCCCTCGTGGGCGTCGGCCAGCATCATGTTCCGGGTCATGACCTCGGCGGCGTAGCCGTAGGCCTCCTCCACGCCCATCTCGATCTGACGGCCGAACGCCTCCTTGCCGATCGCCAGAACGCGCCGTGCCTTGCCGGCGATCCGGGTCGCGAGGGCGCCGACCGCCGCATCGAGATCCGCCTGCGGCACGACGCGGTTGACGAGGCCGATCCGCAGCGCCTCGGCGGCGTCGATCGGCTCGCCGACCAGCAGCATCTCCAGGGCAGCCTTGCGCGACACCGCCCGCGAGAGGGCCACCATCGGGGTCGAGCAAAACAGCCCGATCTGCACGCCGGGCGTCGCGAAGCGGGCCTCCGCGGCGCAGACGGCGAGGTCGCAGGTCGCGACGAGCTGGCAGCCGGCGGCGGTGGCGATGCCGTGGACCCGGGCGATCACCGGCTGCGGCAGGCGTGTGAGGCTGAGCATCAGCCGGGCGCAGGTGCGGAACACCGCCTCGGTCGCTTCCCGCGCGGGATCGGCGCGCATCTCCTTGAGATCGTGGCCGGCGCAGAAGGCGGGGCCGGCCCCCTGCAGGACCACGACGCGTACCCCGGGATCCGTGCGGATCGCGTCGAGCTGGTCCTGGAGCGCGCCCATCAGGGCCATCGACAGGGCGTTGCGGGCCTGGGGCCGGTTCAGGGTCAGCGTCGCGACGCCGTCGGCGTCCGCGCGCAGCAGGATCGGTTCGTCCGATCTGTCCGAGGCGGATGGGACCGTGGACGGGGCTGCGGTCATGAGGGCGTCTCCCGATGCCGGCCGCTTTGGCACGTGCGGCCGAACCTGTGGCCGGAGGGTTAGCACGCGGCCCGAGCCCCCGCGATGCCGCCCACCGATTGGGCTGCCTCAAGAAAAGGTAAACCGCCCGTCTGGCAAGCTTGTCCGCCAGATCCGCGCGCTGCCGGCGCCGGCGGTCGCGCGAGGGATGTCCCGTCATGATGGTGCTGCCGTTCGTCGGCTTTGCGGGAAGTTTGGTCGCCGTGCTCGGCGGCCGTCGCGGGGTGGCCCTCGGCCTGTGGCTGGTCTCGCTGATCGGCACGCTCGTGCTGTTCGGCGCGCACGCCACCTCGACCCTTCAGCTCGATTTCTGAGGGATCGCGCGATGACCGCTCTTCAGGCCCGGACCCTCAACGCCCTCGCGCTGCTCGGCTGCTGCGCCGTGCTCATCGAGGCATTCTGGTATCAGTTCTTCCTCGGAGAATTGCCCTGTCCGCTCTGCCTGCTGCAGCGGGCCGCGTTCGCGGCGGCGGGAATCGGCTTCGCGCTCAACCTGCGCTTCGGTCCGCGGCCATCCCACTACGGGATCGCGATCCTCGGCGCCGTTGCGGGCGCCTGCGTGGCGGCACGACAGGTCGCCCTGCACATCGTTCCCGGCACCGGCGGCTTCGGCTCGACGCTGTTCGGACTGCATTTCTACACGCTGGCGCTCATCGCCTTCGCCGCGCTGATCGTCGGGGTGAGTGTGCTGCTCCTCGGCGACGGGGTCTTCCGGGCCGATCCCCGGGCGCAGAGCGGCGGGGCCGGCCGATTCGGCACGGCATGCCTGCTGCTGTTCCTCTGCGTCGTTCTCGCCAATGCCGTGTCCACGGCGGCGGAATGCGGCACCGGCCTCTGCCCGGACGACCCCACGCGTTACGAGGCGCTGGACAGCTGGCTGGGGCACGCCGGCCCGCGCTGACGGCGCAGGCCTCGGTCCCGTCGCACCCTACGCCAGCTCGGCCAGCGCGAGATCGAGGCTCGCGAAATCGGCGCCCGGGCCGTTCCACCATACCGGCGGATAGGCGGACAACCGGCCCATCAGGCCGGCATAGGCCTGCGCCAGCGTCGTATCGACGATTACCAGGGCCGCTCCCGACAGCGACAGGCTGTCGGCCAGAGCGTCACCGAGACCGGTCCCGTCGAGGCAGACGACCCGGAGGCCGAGGCGGGCGAGACCGAGGCGCATCGCCTCCGCCTGCCCGAGATCCTGCACCAGAAGCGCGACGGTGTCGCCGGCGCGCAGGCCCTCGCCGATGGCCCAGCGCGCGACCCGGTGCGGGCAGATTGCGGGCGCAGCCTCGGCGCCGCGCCGGTCGGCGGCTGCAGGCCCGGCCGGGCCGGTCCGGAAGGCGCGGGCCGGGTCCTGGGGCGCCAGGACTGGAAGTGATGCGGCAGAGGAGTTGACGCCGAACATGCGATGCAGACCGCCTTGATCTGGGTAGACCATGACGTCTGGCGTGACGCGGGCAGGTTAACACTCTCTCTCACCTCGCAGCCCAGCCGGGACACGGGTGCATTTTCGGCAGCTCCACGGCCCTGGACTGGATCTATGGCCAACGGGTCATGAAAATCGGTCGCACGTTTGCAGGCAAATTCGGTCGCATTGGCGAATGGCCCGCCCGGTCCTATGTCCCGCCCGCCTGAGGCGACCCGCCAGAGTTCGCCCGTCTTCGAGGAAACGGCTCCGCATGCGCCACATCGCCCTTCCCGCCGCCCTGATGCTCGCCGCTCTCCCGGCACAGGCGCAGGTCCGCAACGCGCCGGGCCCGCGGGCCCTGGAATTTGCCGCCTACATCTTCGCCGCCTCGAATGTCTGCGGCTACCGGGTCGGCAGCGACCAGTTCGAGGCGCTTCTGGCGAAGCAGAACGTGCAGATCGCCGATGTCCAGCCGCGGGGTCCGTTCGGCAACCGCGTGCAGACCATGTTCACGCTGATGTCGAACCAGATGGCGCAGAACCGCGATCAGGCCTGCATCGCGGTAGCCGGCGAATACGGCCCCGAGGGCACCGTCGCCAAGAACGTGCTGCTGCCGGCCGGCCAGGATCCGGGTGCTCCGGCGGCCAAGCCGGCGGAGACCGCCAAGCCGCAGTGAGCGCCGGCCGCGCTCAGCCCAAGCGCCACTCGATCGGGCGGCCACCGTGCGCGGTCAGCCACCGGTTGGCCCGCCCGAACGGATCCGAGCCGGGGAAATCCCGCGCGCGGTTGAGCGGCGAGGGATGGCCGCTCTCGAACACGCCGTGGCGGCGCGCATCGATCAGCGCCGCCCGGGCTCGGGCCTGGGCGCCCCAGAGCAGGAAGACCGCGGGCTCGGGACGCGCCGAGATTGCGGCGACCGCCTCGTCGGTCAGCGCAGCCCAGCCGTAGCGGAGATGCGCCCCGGCCTTGCCGGCCTCGACGGTGAGCGCGCTGTTGAGGAGCAGGACGCCCTGCCGCGCCCAGGGCGTCAGGTCGCCGCCCGCGGAACGGTCCGAGCCGGCCTCCGCCAGGATCACCTTCAGCGAGGCGGGGAGGCGGCCCGAGCCCACGAACGAGAAGGCGAGGCCGTTGGCGTCACCGGGGGTCGGGTAGGGGTCCTGCCCGAGGATCACCGCGCGCACCGCCGGCAGCGGCGTCTCCGTCAGGGCGCGGAAGATCCGGTCCGGCGCCGGCAGCACGCGGGCACCCGCGGCGATACGGGCATCGACGCGGGCTGCCACCGCGTCGGCCTGCCCCCCCGCGAAGAACGGCAGCGTCAGCCAGGGTGAGCTGGCGGCGCGGAAGGCCGCGAGGGCATCGGCAACAGGCGTGTCGGTCATGAGTCTCGCGGTCAGGATCGTGGCCGGGATCTGCGGCAGCCGGGCCCCGCGACCGGGGCGGCGGTTGCGGCTTGCGGCGACACATGGTTAGGGACAGAGGTCGAGCGCGCGGCGCCTCACGGGGCGGCATGTCGCATCCGGTCTTCGCCGGGCGGCATCGCACCCTACATGGAGCGCACCCGACAGGGGCAAGCCTCCGGTCCAGGCCCAAGCGCACGCGCCGGCCCCCGGATATCCGAAGCCAGAGGAAGGACTCGGCGCGCGGCGCCGGAACGATGCCATGAACGAACGCGTCGAACCTGCCGCGCTGGCCAATGGCCGGCCCCTGACGACCCTCAAGCCCGCAGCGGACGGCCTGCCGGCCGACCACCCGAAGGTGGCCTGGGGCCGTGTCGGCGTCCTCCTGATGAATCTCGGCACGCCGGAGGGCACGACCTACTGGCCCATGCGCCGGTACCTCAAGGAGTTCCTGTCGGACCGGCGGGTGATCGAGGTGCCGCGGCTGATCTGGTGGCCGCTGCTCAACCTCGTGATCCTGACCAAGCGCCCCAAGCCGAAGGGTCGCGACTATGCCAGCGTCTGGAACAACGCCCTGAACGAGGGTCCGCTCAAGACCATCACCCGCGGCCAAAGCGAGCGCCTCCAGGCCGCCATGGGCGAGTCCGTGGTGGTCGATTGGGCGATGCGCTACGGCAAGCCCGAGGTCGCCGGCCGGATCCAGGCCCTGCTCGACCAGGGCTGCGACCGTATCCTGCTGGTGCCCCTCTATCCGCAATACGCCGCCGCCACCTCGGCGACCGCCTGCGATCAGGCGTTCCGCGCCCTGATGGACATGCGCTGGCAGCCGACGGTGCGGGTTTCGCCGCCTTATCACGACGATCCGGTCTACATCGCCGCGATGGCCGATTCGATCCGCGAGGGTCTGGACAAGCTCGATTTCGAGCCGGAGGTGATCCTCACCTCGTTCCACGGGGTGCCGCGGAGCTACCTGCTCAAGGGTGATCCCTACCATTGCCAGTGCCACAAGACCGGCCGACTGATCCGGGAGAAGCTCGGCCTGTCGCCGGAGAAGATGCGGGTGACCTTCCAGTCCCGCTTCGGCAACGAGGAGTGGCTGAAGCCCTACACCGACGAGACGGTGATGGAGCTGGCGAAATCCGGCGTGAAGCGCATGGCGATCGTCGCCCCGGGCTTCACGGCGGATTGCCTGGAAACGCTGGAGGAACTCGACGGCGAGAACCGTCACTATTTCGAGGAGAATGGCGGCGAGCAATTCGCCTACATCCCCTGCTTGAACGACAGCGACCTCGGCATGCGGGTGATCGAGCACGTGGTGCGCCGCGAGCTTCAGGGCTGGATCTGACGATCGGGCGCGAACGCCGCTTGCGGGCTGGCCGCGCCCCCCTATTATTTTCCTAAGCCGGACGGGTTTTTCGGTCCGGCGCGGGAGGATCACATGGCGTTCTTCATCGGCATCGCGTGCCCATGGCTGCTGATCGCGGTGCTCGACCGAATTGCCGAAGGGCGCCGCAGCGACGAACTCGCCGCGCTCGGGGTCACGCCGCAGGCCGCGCCGGAACGCTCGAGCTACCTCGTGCCCGACCGGCCGTACTGACGGGTTCGACCGGTTCTCAACACCCGTGAGTGAGGTCGAGAAGCGCGGCGCGAGGCTGCGCTTTTTTCTATGTCCGGAATCGTTGGGTGCTGGTTATCTTGGCCGGGTCCGCCCATCCGGAGGACGCGATGATTCGTGCCGAACTCGGGGATCCGCTTGAGGCCTTCGTGACGCGGCTGGTCGAAACCGGCCGGTACACTTCGGAGAACGAGGTGCTTCGGCAAGGTGTCCGCCTGATCCGCGACCGGGAAGCGAGCCTCGCCGCGTTGGATCAATCGATCACGATCGCCCTCGCTCAGGCCGGGCGGACCAAACCGGCCGACGATGTCTTCGGCCGGCTGGAACGCAAGTCTCGTGCGCTCAGCGACGGGACAGAATGATCGTCCGTTTCGCGGACGCGGCGGAACACGATCTGGAAGCGCTCGGCGACCTCGTCGCGCAGGACAATCCGCAGCACACTGAGTTTCGTTCGGGGACTGCGCATGGCCTGCCTGGCGCTGGCTGATTTCCCCGAGCGTTTTCCGCTGGTTTGCCGCTATGAGGACCGTGGCGTTCGCCGGCATGTGCAGGGCAAGTACCCGATCTTCTACAGGGTTGAGACCGATTGCGTCGTCATCCTGCACATCCTGCGTGGCACCGTCGATCATGCCACGCGCCTGTTCCCGTCCTGACTGGACCCGTCCGGCCCGACCGTCAACAGCGCCCGGATCAGGGCTTCTTCGTCTCCGGCACCGGCTGAGCCGCCTCGGCGGGCGCGTCGGTGCGCTCGATCTTCGCCTCCGAGCGCAGTTTCAGGATCATGTCCTGCTGGGCCTTGCGGATCAGGTGCTGGTCGATCTGCTCTTTGAGATCCTCAAAGGTCGGCTGCGGCTTGGTCCGCTTCTCCTCGACCTTGATCACGTGCCAGCCGAACTGCGTCTTGATCGGGTCGGAGACCTGGCCGACCTTCATCGCGAAGGCCGCATTGGCGAAGTCCGGGACCATCCGCTCCTTGGTGAACCAGCCGAGATCGCCGCCCTCGGTCTTCGAGCCCGGATCCTTCGAGGTCTCGGCCGCGACCTTGGCGAAATCCTCGCCGCCCTTGATGCGCGCCGCGATCTTTTTCGCCTCGGCCTCGTTGTCCACGAGGATGTGGCGGGCATGCACCTCCTCCTCGGGCTTCATCAGCTTGACGGTCTGATCGTAGATCGCGTGCTCCGACTCGGGCGTGACCGCTAGCTTGGCCTCATGCTCCAGGTAGTCGTCGAGCAGGAGCTTGTCGCGGAAATAGGCGAGCTTGCGCTGGAACTCCGGCGTGTCGCCGATCTTGGCCGCCTCCGCCGCCTGCGCGCCGACCCGCAGGTCGACCATGTAGTCCACGAGCAGGTTCTTCTTCTGCGCCTCGTCGACACCCGGCAGCGACAGTGCCGGATCGTCGGCCGCGATGGCGAGGTCGCCCTGCGTGATCGGCTTGCCATTGACGCTTGCCGCAACCGCGTCCGGCCCGGGCGCCGCGGCGGGCGTGTTCGCCGCGGGCGTCGATGCCGGAGCCGGGGCCTTCTGCGGCGTCTGCGCCAGCGCGAATCCCGGCATCGCGAGCATGACGGCAAGCGCGCTGGCGCGCCGGAGGAGGGCGGTGTTCGGCATGCGGGCGAAGTCTCCGACTGACGTCTCGCGCCGCCCCGATCGGGCCGGGCGGCAGGCTGCGGCACAGGTGGCCCGCGTCGCGCGAGAAGGCAAGCGCTGCCGTTCCGCGCATCCCGGAACCGTGACCGTACCGGCCCGCGTTGAGCGCTGCCCCTTTCAGGTGCACCGGGCGATGTTTACCTCTATAAGCCCGGCCAACTCCGCCCAGGCCGGCCCGCCACGCTCACCCGTGGGCGGGCTCGCGCGTCCGCAGGTCAACGATGCTCGGCTCGATCGCCAAGAAGATTTTCGGCTCCTCCAACGACCGCCGCGTCAAGGGCTATCGCCCGCGCGTGGCCCTGATCAACGCGCTGGAACCGGAGATCCAGGACCTGTCGGACGAGGCCCTGCGCGCCCGCACCGACATGCTGAAGGCCGAGCTCGCCGCCGGCAAGAGCCTGGACGACATCCTGGTGCCGGCCTTCGCGACGGTGCGCGAGGCCGCCAAGCGCGTCTTCGGTCAGCGCCATTTCGACGTGCAGCTGATCGGCGGCATGGTGCTGCACGAGGGCGGCATCGCCGAGATGAAGACCGGCGAGGGCAAGACCCTGGTGGCGACGCTGCCGGTCTATCTGAACGCGCTCGAGGGCAAGGGCGTCCACGTCGTCACGGTCAACGACTACCTCGCCGCCCGCGACGCCGAGTGGATGGGCCAGCTCTACCGGTTCCTGGGGCTCAGCGTCGGCACCATCGTCCACGGACTCGACGACGCGCAGCGCAAGGACGCCTACGCCTGCGACATCACCTACGGCACCAACAACGAGTACGGGTTCGACTACCTGCGCGACAACATGAAGTACGAGATGTCCCAGCTGGCGCAGCGGGGGCACAACTTCGCGATCGTCGACGAGGTCGATTCGATCCTGATCGACGAAGCGCGCACGCCGCTGATCATCTCCGGCCCGGTGGATGACCGCTCGGAACTCTACGTGGCGGTCGACGCGCTGATGCCGCGCCTGCGCAAGGAGTTCTACGACCTCGACGAGAAGCAGCGCACCGTCTCGCTGACCGAAGAGGGCAACGAGTTCATCGAGGAGGCGCTGCGCGAGGCCGGCCTCCTCAAGGAAGGCGACCTCTACGACGCCCACAACGTCACGCTGGTCCACCACGTGAACCAGGCTCTGCGCGCCAACACGCTGTTCACCCGCGACAAGGACTACATCGTCAAGAACGACGAGGTGGTGATCATCGACGAGTTCACCGGCCGCATGATGCAGGGCCGGCGCTACTCGGAGGGCTTGCACCAGGCCCTCGAGGCCAAGGAGCGGGTCACGATCCAGCCCGAGAACCAGACGCTGGCCTCGATCACCTTCCAGAACTACTTCCGCCTCTACAAGAAGCTCGCCGGCATGACCGGCACGGCCTCGACCGAAGCCGACGAATTCGCCGAGATCTACAAGCTCGACGTGGTCGATATCCCGACCAACAAGGAGGTCGAGCGCGTCGATGAGGACGACGAGGTCTACCGGACCGTCGGGGAGAAGTACGAAGGCATCATCGCCGAGATCGACAGGGCGCATAGCCGTCACCAGCCGATCCTGGTCGGCACCGGCTCGATCGAGAAGTCGGAGCACCTCGCCGAGATGCTCAAGAAGGCCGGCTACAGCCTGCTCGACTATTCCGATCCGAACGCGCTGACAGACGTCTACGCCGCCGCCCGCGAGGGCCGGGTGACCAAGCGCTTCGCCGTGCTCAACGCCCGCTTCCACGAGCAGGAGGCCTATATCGTGGCCGAGGCAGGTGTGCCCGGCGCGATCACCATCGCCACCAACATGGCGGGCCGCGGTACCGACATCAAACTCGGCGGCAATCTCGAGATGCGGATCGAGAAGGAGTTGGGGCACTTGGCCGACGGGCCGGAGCGCAACGCCGCCATCGAGGCGATCAAGGCTGAGATCGCCGAGAACCGCGCCAAGGTGCTGGCCTCCGGCGAACCGGCCGATCCCGAGGCAGGCCGGAAGAAGGCGCTGCCCGGCGGCCTCTACATCATCGGCACCGAGCGCCACGAATCCCGGCGCATCGACAACCAGCTCCGCGGCCGTTCGGGCCGCCAGGGCGATCCCGGCCGCTCGAAATTCTACCTGTCGCTCCAGGACGACCTGATGCGGATCTTCGGCTCCGACCGCATGGACGGGATGCTGCAGAAGCTCGGCCTGGAGCAGGGCGAGGCGATCATTCACCCCTGGATCAACAAGGCGATCGAGAAGGCGCAGCAGAAGGTCGAGGCGCGCAACTTCGACATGCGCAAGAACGTGTTGAAGTACGACAACGTCATGAACGACCAGCGCAAGGTCGTGTTCGAGCAGCGCCGCGACTTCATGGGTCAGGACAGCGTCCGCGAGACCGTGGACGAGATGCGCGAGGGCGTGATCGACGACCTCGTCGCCCGCCATATCCCGGAGAACGCCTACGCCGAGCAGTGGGACGTCGCCGGCCTGCACGAGCAGGTGAAGGACATCCTCAACCTCGACGTGCCGGTGGAAGACTGGGCCAAGGAGGAGGGCATCGCCGACGAGGAGATGCGCGAGCGCCTGATGAAGGCCGCCGAGACGGCCTATGCCGACCGGACCGAGAAGAACGGTGCCGAGGTCACGGCCTATATCGAGAAGCAGGTCCTGCTCCAGACCCTCGACCATCTCTGGCGCGAGCACCTCGTGACCCTGGACCACCTGCGGCAGGTGATCGGCTGGCGCGGCTTCGCCCAGCGCGACCCGCTGAACGAGTACAAGTCCGAGGCGTTCGACCTGTTCAACGGTCTCGTGACCGCCCTGCGCGAGCAAGTCACCGCGCAGCTCTCGCGGGTCGAGATCATGATGCAGGAGCCGCAGGCGGAGTACCCGGCCGGTGGCCCGACGCTGCCGCCGATGTTCGCCCAGCATCTCGATCCGGTGACCGGCGAGAACGAGATGGATTATGCCGGGCAGGGTTCGGGCAGCGACGGGGGCGGTGGTCCGGCCTACGGTTTCGCCGCGCAGGGCCTCGCGGCGGATGGGGCCGTGCTGGAGCGCAATCCGGACGATGCCGCCACCTGGGGCCGCGTCGGCCGCAACGAGCCGTGCCCCTGTGGCTCGGGCAAGAAGTACAAGCACTGCCACGGCAGCCTCCAGGCCTGAGGCCGGCGTGCCCGCGCGGGCGGTCTTCATCGCCGGGGGCGGGACGGAGATCGGCAAGACCTACGTCACCGCGGCCCTGACCCGGCGCCTCCGGACGCTGGGTCGGCCGGTCCGGACCCTCAAGCCTCTCGCGAGTGGGGTCCCGCCGTTCGGCGACCCCGGCTTCGCCGAGAGCGACACTGCCCGTCTGCTCGACGCCCAGGATCTTGCCCTCGACGACGCGGCCGTCGAGGCATGCTCGCCGTGGCGGTTCTCGGCGCCGCTCTCGCCCGATCAGGCGGCCGCGTTGGAAGGGCGGTCCCTGGACCTTGCCGACCTCGTCGGCTGGTGCCGCACGCAGATCGCCGGCACCCGGGGCACGCTCCTGATCGAGGGCGTGGGCGGCCTCATGAGCCCCGTGACCGAGACAGCCACGGGTCTCGACTGGCTGCGCGCGCTCGGCGTTCCGGCCCTTCTGGTCTCCGGCAGCTATCTCGGGGCGATCAGTCATGCGCTCACCGCCTGCGAGACTCTGCGCCTGCATGCGGTTCCCCTGCTCGCCGTGGCCGTCAGCGAAAGCGAGGGTGCGCCGGCACCGGCCAGCACGGTGGCGGGAGCGATCGCCCGCCATGCCGGCGCGCCGGTCTTCTGCCTCAGACGCGGCCAGCCCTGTCCGGAGGGACTCACCGATCTGATCTGAGGCGCCGCCAATCGTGACCGCGGCGGCGCTGGACGGCTTGGCCGCAGCCGCTACTTCTTCGAAGGAGGCGCCGCACCCCGGACCGGGGGCGCCCTGCCGGAGTCCTGCGTTGAGTCAGTCCCTTGCCCCAGCGGCGCATTCCGGGTCCCAGGCTGCTGCGGGAGGCGATGTGCCGACGCGCGGCCGGCTGCGGCCGGCCCTCATCCTGGGCGCGCTGGGGGTCGTCTACGGCGACATCGGCACGAGCCCGCTCTACGCGTTCAAGGAGGCGGTGAAGGCCGCGACCGCCGGCGGGGCCTCGGTGCCGGCGGCGGCCACGGGTGCGGTGTCGCTGATCCTGTGGTCGCTGATCCTGATCGTGTCGCTGAAATACGCGGTGCTGATCCTGCGCGCCGACAATCGCGGCGAGGGCGGCATCGTCGCCATGCTGGCGCTGCTGGGGGCGCGGCAGGCGCGGCCGGGGACGTGGAAGGCGCTGCTTCTGGTGATCGGGCTCGTGGGCGCGGCTTTGCTCTACGGCGACGGGGCGATCACGCCGGCGATCTCGGTGCTGTCGGCGGTCGAGGGCCTGAAGGTCGATGCGCCGTCACTCGGTCCGTTCGTGGTACCGATCACGCTGGTGATCCTGGTCGGGCTGTTCCTGGTCCAGCACAAGGGCGTAGCCGCCATCGGCCGGGTGTTCGGACCGGTCATGCTGGTCTGGTTCGTCGTGCTGGCCCTGCTCGGAATCGTCGGCATCGTCGCCAAACCCGAGGTGCTCGCGGCCGCCAACCCGTTTCATGCGGTCGATTTCATGCTCCATGCCGGCTTGCACGTCAGCTTCGCCATGCTCGGCGCCGCCTTCCTGGCGGTGACCGGCGGCGAGGCGATGTACGCCGATCTCGGACATTTCGGCGCGTCGCCGATCCGCCTCTCCTGGTTCGCGCTGGTCCTGCCCGCGCTCATGCTCAACTATTTCGGCCAGGGCGCGCTGCTGATCGCCACCCCGGACGCGATCGAGAACCCGTTCTTCCGCCTGTGCCCGGATTGGGGCCACCTGCCGCTCATCGCGCTGGCCACGATGGCGACGATCATCGCCTCCCAGGCGATCATCTCGGGCGTGTTCTCGCTGACTCAGCAATCGGTCCAGCTCGGCTTCCTCCCGGCGATGCGGATCGTGCAGACGGCCCGGGAGGAGCGGGGACAGATCTACGTCCCGATGGTGAACTGGCTCCTGGCGGCGGCAACCCTCGTGGCGGTGGTGATGTTCGGATCGTCCGACGCGCTGGCCGGCGCCTACGGGATCGCGGTCTCGATGCTCATGGCGATCACCACATTGCTAGCAGCCCTCATCGCCCTGCGGTGGGGCTACAACCCGATCCTGGTCTTCGCGGTGAACGGCTTCTTCCTGGCGATCGACGCCGTGTTCTTCGCGGCCAACAGCGTGAAGATCTTGGAGGGCGGCTGGTTTCCCCTCGTCCTCGCCGGCGTCGTCGCCCTGATGATGCTCACGTGGAAGAAGGGCAACGAGCTCGTCGAGGACGCGCGGATCTCCCTGAGGCAGCCCGAGGACGTCTTTCTCGCCGGCCTCCAGCACCGCGACCTGCTGCGCCTGCCCGGCACCGCGGCGTTCCTCTCCGCGGCGGAGCACGGCATTCCGCTGCATCTTTCGCGGTTCGTTGCGCGCAACCACGCCCTGATGGAGCGCATCCTGATCATCACGGCCCTCTACGAGGAGACGCCCACCGTCCCGAAGGAGCGGCGCGCCCACGTGACGATCCTGGCGCCGGACTTCTACCGGGTGATCCTGCGCTACGGCTTCATGGAAGAGGCCTCGATCCCGGAGGGGCTCGCCTGCGCGGTGGAATCCCGGCACCTCCCGCCGCACGTCCTCGACGACATGACCATCTTCGTCGGCCATGAGACGATCATCCCGCGCAAGGACAAGCGGGGCATGGCGCCGTGGCGGGAGAACCTGTTCGCCTTCATGCAGCGCAACGCCGAGCGCACCGGCGCCTTTTTCGGCGTGCCGACCCGGCAGGTCGTGGAAGTCGGGACCGAAATCGAGATCTAGGCGTTCAGGCGACCACCCGACACACGCGCAAGTCTCCGCCGCGGCCCACGGGTGAGATCGCCAAGTCCACGCGGGACGACGGGTGACAATCCGCCCTGAATGGGTCGCGGATGCGACCGCCTGCACAGGGTACGACGACGGACCGGAGCGGAGCCGCAGGCCGTACTCAGCGCAGATCCTTGCCAGCCGATGCACAGAAACTTGAGCAGGCAATGCCGGACGGCGCGGAACCGCGGCCGCCGCGCCTCGTTGCGCCCCAACCTGGGCGACGCACCGACGTGGCGTGCGCCGGATCGGAGGGACGAGGATGAACCAAGATCATTTCGAAGGCGGCCTTCGCCATCTACGGGGCCGGGCCAAGACGGCGGCGGGTGCCATTCGCGGTCGGGCCGGCGATCAGTTCGACGGCGCATACGACCAGGCGACCGGAGCGGCGCAATACGCCTACGGGGAAGCGCGCGACGCCGTGCGCGACCTGCGCCACGGCGGCGAGAACCTCGTCGAGGAGGGACGCACCCGATTCCGTCAGGTCAGCGAGCGGAGCCATGCTCTCGCCGACGAGGCCATCGAGCGCGGGCAGCATTACCGCGACCGCGCCGTACGCCACGGCCGGACCCTCGCGCGGCGCGCGGACCAGAACCGCGGCACGACCCTGGCCCTCGTGGCGGCCATGGCCTTCGGCCTCGGCTGGCTTTCGCGACCGACCCGCTGAGCGGCCCTCCGCGATGACGCCGCGGCGGGGCCGCCGGCCACTCGGCCGCCCCACTGGGCGAAACGCATAAAGACATCTTTATGTCTTGATTGCTTCGTATCCCGCGAAGTGGTAGGGGCTTGGCCCGAACCGCAACGCGAACACGGAGCCATCGACTCATGGCCAAGGATTACATCGTCAAGGACATCGGGCTGGCCGATTACGGCCGCAAGGAAATCTCGATCGCCGAGACGGAGATGCCGGGCCTGATGGCGGTCCGCGAGGAATACGGCGCCGCGCAGCCCCTGAAGGGCGCGAAGATCGCCGGCTCGCTCCACATGACGATCCAGACCGCTGTGCTGATCGAGACGCTGAAGGCGCTCGGCGCCGACATCCGCTGGGTCTCCTGCAATATCTACTCGACGCAGGATCACGCCGCCGCCGCCATCGCGGCCGCCGGCATCCCGGTCTTCGCCGTGAAGGGTGAGACCCTGGAGGAGTACTGGGACTACACCTCGCGCCTGTTCGACTGGCATGACGGCGGCATGCCGAACATGATCCTCGACGACGGCGGCGATGCCACCATGTTCGTCCATCTCGGCCTGCGCGCCGAAAACGGCGATACCGCCTTCCTCGACAAGCCGGAGAGCGAGGAGGAGGAGATCTTCTTCGCGCTGCTCAAGAAGAAGCTCGCCGAGAAGCCGAAGGGCTGGTTCGCCGGCCTCGCCGACAGCATCAAGGGCGTCTCCGAGGAGACCACCACGGGCGTCCACCGCCTCTACGTGCTGGCCAAGGAGGGCAAGTTGCTCTTCCCGGCGATCAACGTGAACGATTCGGTCACCAAGTCGAAGTTCGACAACCTCTACGGCTGCAAGGAGTCGCTGGTCGACGGCATCCGCCGCGGCACCGACGTGATGATGGCCGGTAAGGTCGCGATGGTCGCGGGCTTCGGCGACGTGGGCAAGGGCTCGGCCGCCTCCCTGCGCAACGCCGGCTGCCGCGTGCTCGTGTCGGAGATCGACCCGATCTGCGCGCTCCAGGCCGCGATGGAAGGCTACGAGGTCGTGACCATGGAGGATGCGGCGCCGCGCGCCGACATCTTCGTCACCGCCACGGGCAACAAGGACATCATCACCATCGACCACATGCGGGCGATGAAGGACCGGGCGATCGTCTGCAACATCGGCCACTTCGACAACGAGATTCAGGTCGCCGGCCTGAAGAACCTCAAGTGGTCGAATATCAAGCCGCAGGTGGACGAGATCACCTTCGCGGACGGGCACCGCATCATCCTCCTGTCGGAGGGTCGTCTGGTGAACCTCGGCAACGCCACGGGTCACCCGTCCTTCGTGATGTCGGCCTCGTTCACCAACCAGACGCTCGCCCAGATCGAGCTCTGGACCAACCTGGGCAAGTACCAGAAGCAGGTCTACACCCTGCCCAAGACCCTCGACGAGAAGGTCGCGGCCCTGCACCTGGAAAAGATCGGCGTGAAGCTCTCGAAGCTCCGCCCCGATCAGGCCGCCTATATCGGCGTGTCCGAGGCCGGCCCGTTCAAGCCCGAGCACTACCGCTACTGACGGCGCCGCGACCTGGGTTCGGCGCAGGCCCGCGCCGAACCATCGGTTGCGAGTATGAACATCGCCGGGCGGTCTCACCGCCGGATGGACAATTCTTCGAGGCCCGGCGCGCTGCGTCGGGCCTCTTCGCTTGTCAAGCTCTGTATGCGAAATCGAACTGTGTCTTCTGTGTGTCGTTAACGACTGATTATGCGCAACTTGCCCGCAGGCACGCTTCGTTCCCCTTCCGGGGTGATTCCGCCCCACGGTAGAGTACCGGCGAATCTTTGATCGATGAGGCCGCGGCGGTCCGGGAGGATTGCCGCGGGGACGGTGCGTTCTGCGCCGCGCGATGACGCGCGCCGCTCGGACCGCCATCGATGGGTGGGGGTAGGGCAAGCCATGGGTGTCGGTCGTGCGGCACACGTTCGGATCTGCGTGGGTGCGCTCGCCCTGACCACGGCGAGCGCGGCGCTTGCCGAGCTGCCCGAGGCGACCGCGGCCCATCCGGCGCGCGAGATCCACAGCGTGGCCGCTCTTGCGGTGTTTGGCGGGCTCGTCGTCTTCGCGGTAATCCTGTCGCTTCTCCATCTCTATGAGCGCGGACGCTGGACGCGGCGCGAGCGCGAGTTGGCCGCAGCCCTCGACGTCCTGAGGGGTGCTCATGACCGCGCCGAGATGCTGCTCAACGCCGAGCGCCAGATCATCGTCACCTGGGACCGGCGCAGCGAGCCGGTGGTCGAGGGCGATATCAGCCTCGCGATCCACGGCGAGCGGCCGACTTCGGGCTACGCGCGCCGGGTCCTGGCCTTCGGCACCTGGCTCGTCGCCGCCGACGCGGACGCGGTCGAGGCCGCCGTCGACACCCTGCGGGCCCGGGGCACGAGCTTCGCGCTGAGCCTTCGGACGCAGACCGGCCGCAACATCGAGGCGCATGGGCAGGCGGTGGCCGGCCGGGCTCTGCTGCGCCTGCGCGAGACCAGCCAGGAGCGCTGCGAGATCGCCGACCTGCGCGCGACCCTGGACGAGACCCGTCGCGGTCTGTCGGCCCTGTCAGGGCTTCTTGACGCGATCCCGCAGCCGGTCTGGCGGCGCAACCGCGAGGGCAGCCTGAGCTGGGTCAACGCCGCCTACGTGGCCGCCGTCGAGGCGGAGAGCCGCGAGGCGGCCCTCGATGCCGGCACCGAGTTGCTGGACCGCCCGGCACGGGAGACGATCGCCCGCGAGGAGGCCGCCCGCTCCGCCGGCCTGACGCGCAGCGTACCGCGCCTGTCGGCCATCGTTGCCGGAAGCCGCCGGGTGCTCGACGTCTTCGAAACCAGCCTCGACACCGGCCGGGTCGGCATCGCCATCGACGTCTCGGAACTGGAAAGCGTCCGGATCGACCTGCAGCGGCAGATGAACGCCAATGTCCGGACCCTCGACCAATTGCCGACCGCGGTGGCGATGTTCGACGTGTCGCAGCGGCTGATCTTCCACAACGCCGCCTATCGGCAGCTCTGGGACCTCGATCAGGCCTTCCTCGACAGCCGCCCCGCCGACGGCGAGATCCTCGATCACCTGCGGGCCGAGCGGAAGCTCGAGGAGCATGCGGATTTCCGCGGCTGGAAGCAGGGGGTGCTCGCCGCCTACCGGGCCGCGGAGGCGAACCAGACCTGGTGGTACCTGCCCGACGGCCGGACGCTGCGCGTGGTCGCCGATCCGAACCCGCAGGGCGGCCTGACCTACCTGTTCGACGACGTCTCCGATCACCTGAACGCCGAATCCCGCTACAACGCCCTGCGCCGCCTACAGGCCGAGACGCTCGACACCCTGGCCGAGCCCGTCGCGGTGTTCGGGGCCGACGGCCGGCTGACGCTCGCCAACCGCGCCTTCTGCACCGTGTGGCGGCTCGACCCGGCCATCGTGGAGGAGCGGCCGCATGTCGACGCCGTCATCCAGGCGTGCCGGTCGCTGGCGCCGGCCGAGGAACCCTGGCTCGATATCCGCGACACCGTCGTCGGGCTGGAATCGCGGACCGCGCGCTCCTGCCGCTTGGAGGTCGTGGACGGCACCGTCCTCGACTGCGCCGCGCAGCCGCTGCCCGAGGGCGCGACGCTCCTGACGCTGATCGACGTCACCGCCAGCGTCAACGTCGAGCGGGCGCTGACCGAGAAGAACGACGCGCTGGAGAAGGCCGCGCAGCTGCGCGACACCTTCGTGCACCACGTCTCCTACGAGCTGCGCTCGCCGCTCACCAACATCATCGGCTTCACCCAGCTCCTCGGCGACGAGACGGTCGGCGCGCTGAACGAGCGGCAGCGGGAATATTCCGACCACATCATGCGTTCCTCGGCGGCGCTGCTGGTCATCATCAACGACATTCTCGACCTGGCCTCGATCGACGCCGGCTCGTTGGAACTGCAGCGCGAGGAAGTCGACGTCCAGGCCACGGTCGAGGCCGCCGTCCGCGGCATCGAGGACCGGCTCGCGGAATCGCACATCACCCTGGCCCTCGACGTGCCGGAGGATATCGGCAGCGTCCATGCGGACGGGAAGCGGGTCCGCCAGATCCTGTTCAACCTGCTCTCGAACGCCGTGGGCTTCTCGGATGCCGGCCAGCGTGTCGAGGTCCATGCCCGGAAGGACGCGCAGGATCTTGTCCTGAGCGTGCGCGATTACGGCCGCGGCATGCCGGCCGAGATCGCCGACTCGGTCTTCAACCGGTTCGAGAGCCATACCCTCGGCACCCGCCATCGCGGCGTCGGACTCGGCCTCTCGATCGTGCGGTCCTTCGTCGAGCTGCATGGCGGCCGGGTCCACTTGGAGACGGCGCCCGGACATGGGACGCACGTGACCTGCACCTTCCCGATCGGCCTCTCGGAACGCCCCGTGCGCGAACCGCGCCCGGAGCCCCGACCACCGGTGCCGCCTGCGGCGACCACACCGCGCAAGCCCGGGATGGCGCTGCACTGAGCGGGCCGATCCCGATCGCCGGCGGAACGGGCGCGACGATACAGCCTGAAGTTCGCTAGCGGTCCGCGAGGTCCCCACCGTCAGGCTTGATTCTTGTGCCCGTCCCGCGCAGCAGGAAGACATGTCCGCACATGATCGCTCCGGCTGGGCCGTCTTCGGCATCGGCGACTTCCGCCTGTTCGGCGCGGCCCGCTTCCTCACGGGGCTGGCCTATCAGATGCAGGCGGTGGCGATCGGCTGGTTCGTCTACGACCTGACCCATTCCGCCCTGGCGCTCGGCCTCGTCGGCCTGGCGGGCTTCCTGCCGGCGGTGCTCTGCGCGCTGATCACCGGCCACGTGGCGGACGCCTACGACCGCCGCCTCGTCGGCGCTGCGGCCTTCGCGCTCCAGAGCGCGGCGAGCGTCGGCCTCCTCGCCTACGCCCTGGCCGGGTATCAGTCGGTCTGGCCGATCTACACCCTGGTCATCGTCGTCGGCACCGCCCGGGCTTTCGCGAACCCGGCTCTCCAGGCGCTGCTGCCGACTCTGGTCCCCGGCCCGCAATTCAGCTCGGCCATCGCGTGGAACGCCTCCCTCTGGCAGAGCGCATCCGTGCTGGGGCCGGCCCTGGGCGGTTTCCTCTATGCCCTGGGGCCCGCCGTGGTGTTCGGCGGGGCCGGGGCCAGCTTCGCCCTGGCGAGTCTCCTGACCCTGCTGATCCGCTTCCGGCCGGCCGCATCGAGCGAGCGGCCGCCGATCACCTGGGCGGCGCTGTCGGCCGGCATCGACTACATCCGCTCGCAGCCGGTGGTGCTCGGCGCGATCAGCCTCGATCTGTTCACCGTCCTGCTCGGCGGCGCTACCGCCCTGCTGCCGATCTATGCTGGCGAGGTGCTGCATGTCGGCCCCCTCGGGCTCGGCGCGCTGCGGAGCATGCCGGCCTTCGGGGCGGTGGCCATGGCCGTGCTGCTGGCGAACTACCCGCTGCGCCGCCATGCGGGCGTGCGCATGCTCCGGGCCGCGGCGGTGTTCGGCGCGGCGATCGTGGTGTTCGGCCTCTCGACCTCGCTGCCGCTGTCGATGGCCTGCCTGTTCGTCACCGGCGCAGCCGACATGATCTCGGTCTACGTGCGCCAGACCTTCGTGCAGGGCGAGACGCCGGACGCGATGCGCGGCCGGGTCTCGGCGGTGAACACGGTCTTCATCGGAGCCTCGAACGAACTCGGCGAGTTCGAGTCCGGCCTGCTCGCAGCCGCGGTCGGGGCGGTTCCGGCGGTGGTGGCCGGCGGCGCGGCGACCATCGGTGTCGCGCTGCTCTGGGGTCGGCTGTTCCCGGCTCTGCGGAACCGCGATCAGCTGATGGTGCAGCGGTGACAGAACCGGCCGCGCGGCCGGAAAGAGCGGACGCCGTCCCGGCGAGCGCAGCGCAGCAACCCAGGCGGCGCCGCAGGTTCCGACCTCGCGCCGCCTGAACTCACTTCGCTTCCGCGCGTGATGACGGTCTGAACCGTCAGCCGCTCAGCGGCCCGCGAGAAGCGGCGACCAGGTCGGGTCGGAGGCGTAGGCGGGCGTCGGCACCGGTTGCTCCACCTTGCCGGTGATGTCGACCATGAACAGCTTGCCGCCGCCCTGGCCACCGGGATCGCGGAAGAACAAAACGTACTGGCCGTTCGGCGCGAAGGTCGGACCCTCGTTGTGGAAGCCCTCGGTGAGGACGCGCTCGCCGGAGCCGTCGGGCTTCGACACGCAGATGGCGAAGCCGCCGTTGCGCTGGCGCGTATAGGCGATCAGGTCGCCGCGCGGCGACCAGGCCGGCTGCGACGCCGAGCCTGCGCCGAAGGTGATCCGGTGCGGGTTCGAGCCATCCGCGCCCATCACGTAGACCTGCTGCGAGCCGCCGCGATCGGACTCGAACGCGATCTGCGCGCCGTCCGGCGCGTAGGTCGGCGAGGTATCGATCGCCATGCCGCTGGTGATCGCGTGCTGGGCCTTCGAGACGATGTCCATCGTCACGATGTCGGCGTTGCCGCCCTGCTGCACGCTCATGACGATCTTGCGCCCGTCCGGCGAGAAGCGCGGGCTCGCGCTCATCGAATCGACGTTGCCCAGCGCTTGGCGCGAACCGGTTTCCAGGTTGATCACCTGCACCCGCGGCTGGTGGCCGGTGGCCTGAGCCATGAAGGCGATGTCCTGCGTGGCCGGCGAGTAGCGCGGCGCGACGATCGACATCTCGCCGCTGGTGATGGCCCGGACGTTGGCGCCGTCCTGATCCATGACCATCAGGCGCTTGCGGCGGTTCTCCTTCGGGCCGGTCTCATCGACGAAGGCGATGCGGCTGTCGAACCACGGTCCGAGACCGGTGATCTTGGTGTAGACCGCGTCGGAGATCAGGTGGCCGGCGCGCCGGGCATTGGCGGAATCGGTGCCGTATTGCTGGCCGGTCATCTGCTGGCCGGAGGTGACGTCCCAGAGCCGGAACTCGACCTTGACCCGGCCGCCGTCGCGGACGACGCGGCCGGTGACCAGCCCCTGGATGCCGGTGGCGCGCCACTTCTCGAAATTGGGCGCCGCGTCAAAATTCGGCTGCTCCGGGAAGCGGGCATGGTCGAGGGGCGTGAAGTAGCCGGAGCGGCGCAGGTCATTGGTGACCACGCCGGAGACGAGGCCCGCAAGGCTCGGGTCGCCGCCGAAATCCGCGATGGCGATCGGCATCGGCTGGAAGTTGCCGCCGCCGATGCGCAGCTGCAGCTGCGCCTGCGCAGGCCCTGCCAGGAAGCCCGTCAGCATCACGAGGAGCGCGATCAGGCGCGCGGCATAGGACGTCGGGCGGCGCCCGACGGAAGACGTGTTCAGCATGGTGGGTCGGATCCGAGTGACGATCAGACGAGGGCGCGGGGACGGCTCGACAGCGGCTGGAAGACCTCAGGTCGCCGTGAACTCGAACTCCGCGTTGATGGCCTTCCAGTCATTGTAGTACGGCGCATAGGTGGCCGGAATGTTGTACGGCGCGCAGCGGCGGACCGCCCGGAGCGCGGCCTGCGCGATCGACTGATCCACCGCGCTCGCCCCGCCGCGCATGATCCGCGGCTCGGTGCTGAGCGAGCCGTTCGGGTTCAGACGGATGTCGAGAACCGGCAGGACCACGCCCTGAGCCGCGCCGGGGGGCGCCGAGTAGCACCGCTCGATCTGCTGCTGCAGCAGGCCGACCAGGGCGTCGCGCAGCGACGGCGACAGGCGCTGGGCATTGCCGGTCGCGGCGCCCAGGGCCGCCACCTTTTGCACGGCCTGTCCGGTGGCGCCAGTCGATTGCGACGGCGCCTTCGAGGCGAGCATCGAGCGGATGTCGCCCGCGTTGAACTTGTTGGCGAGCTCGGCCTGCTTGCGCGCCTTGGCCTCGCCGTCGGCCTTCGCCTTCGCGTCCGCCATGGCCTTGGCCTTCGCCTTGGCGGCGGCCTCGGCCTTGGCGGCCGCTTCAGCCTTCGCGGCATCTGCCTTGGCCTTCGCGGCGGCCTCGGCCTTCTCCCGCTCGGCCTCGGCCTTCGCCTCGGCGAGTTCCTTCTGACGCTCGGCTTCGGCCTTGGCTTTGGCGTCGGCGGCCTTCTTGGCCGCTTCCTTCACAGCCTCAGCCTTGGCGGCGGCCTCGGCCTTCGCCTTCGCGGCGGCCTTCTGGGCGGCGGCCTCGGCTTCGGCCTCCTGCTTCTCGATCAGCTTCTCGAGCTGCTCGCGCTTCTCGGTCTCGGCCTTCGCGACAGCCTCGGCTTTGGCCTTCGCCTCCGCCTTGGCGGCCGCAGCCTTTTCGGCGGCCTTCTCGGCAGCCGCCTTCTCAGCCGCGGCCTTGGCGGCCTTCTCGGCCGCCTTCTCGGCGTCGCGCTTCTCCTGCGCGGCCTTGGCGGCCTGCGCCACCTCCTGCGGGTCCGGCTCGCTGCGCAGCGGCATCTCCTCCGCGTTGGCGAGCTTCATCTCGGCCGTGCGGGTCGGGGCGGTGGGCGCGTCGGTCTTGGAATTCTCGGGCTCGCGATCCTCGACCTTCTCGGCCTTGCGGTCGGCCCGCGAGGTCGCGTTCGGCATCGGCTTGTCGGCCTGCCGCTCGCCCTTGGTGATCTCGGAGAACTGGTTCTCGGTGATCACCTCGACGGGCACGCCCTCCTGCGCCTCGGGCAGGGCCGGGGCGGCGACGCTGAACAGGGCCAGCCCGAGCAGCGCGACATGGGTGCCGGCGGAGATCCAGACACCCGGTTCCTTGCGGTCGAAGCGGAACTCCACGATCCAGGCCCTACTGATGCTCAGGCTCGGTCACGAGGGCGACCTTCTTGAAGCCGCCGCCGGTCACGATCGCCATCACCTGCGCGACGCGGCCGTAATCGACACGCTTGTCGCCGCGCACGAACACGCGCTCCTCGGTCCCGGTCTTGGCGGTTTCGTTGAGCTTGGGGACGATCGACTCGTCGGTGAGTTCGTCCTCGCCGAGGAAGACCTGCCCGGTCTGCCGGATCGACAGGGTGATCGGCTTCACGTCGGAATTGAGCGGCGACGCCTTCGACTGCGGCAGGTCGAGGGGAACGCCCACGGTCATCATCGGCGCGGCGACCATGAAGATGATCAGGAGCACCAGCACGACGTCGATGAACGGCGTCATGTTGATCTCGTTGATCGGACCGCCGCGGCGGCTCCGCCGTCGGCGGCGCTTTCCGCCCTGAGACGCACCCGCTGCCATACCCATGGACCTGTCTCCTCCGGATCAGCTTCAGGCGGCGAGCGGCAGCCGCTCGTCGATCTGGCGGGAGAGGATGGCGGAGAACTCGTCGGCGAAACCCTCCAGGCGCGATTGCGCCTTCGTGACCTCGGCCTGGAGCTTGTTGTAGGCGAGCACCGCCGGGATCGCCGCGAACAGGCCGATCGCGGTGGCGAACAGCGCCTCGGCGATACCGGGGGCGACGACCGCCAGCGAGGTGTTCTTCGAAGCGGCGATCGACGTGAACGCGGTCATGATGCCCCAGACCGTGCCGAACAGGCCGATATACGGACCGGCCGAGCCGATCGACGCGAGGAACAGCAGGCGCGACTCCAGCCGCTCGACCTCGCGATGGATGGTGACGTCGAGCTGCTTCTCGATGCGCTGCGACAGGGATTGGATCTGCCGGCCCGAGCCTTCGAACGAGCGCTTCCACTCCCGCATCGCGGCGACGAACACCGCGGGAAGCCCCGTGACGGGCCGGTCGTTGAATGAGCGGAACAGCTCTTCCAGGGAGCGGCCGGACCAGAACGCGTCCTCGAACGCGTCCATCTCGGCCTTGGTGCGCCGGAACAGCAGGGTCTTGTCGACGATGATCGACCAGCACCAGATCGAGGCGCTGAGCAGCCCGACCATCACGATCTTCACGACGAAGTGGGCCTGCAGGAACAGGCCGAGCAGCGTCATGTCGGCGACAGGCGCGGCCTGCATCGCGTCGGCTGGGTTCATCCGTCGAGGTCTCCTGCTCCGGATCGCGATGCGCCGGGCGAGGCCCGCGTCCGCCGGATACGTGAGCGATATCAACGCTGTCGCCCGCGAATCTGTCGAAAGTAAGGGCCGCTGGGCCCGCGATGTCTCGCCGCCGCACCGCCTCCGTTAAGGGCGCGACAGGGTTAAGGATCGGTTTCGATCCCGGCGATCCTGAGGCGTCCCGCTGTTCGAACAGGGGCAGCAGGCTGGACCCGTCGAAACCGCGTCCGCTAAGGTCCCGGCCAGCGGCGCCGAGTCGCGAGCCCTGAAACACGCAGGACCGCATGACCCTCCCCGTTCCCAATCTGCCCGAATTGCTGCCCACCGGACCGGCACGGTTCCTGGGCTGGTCCATGATCGCGGACCCCTTGGTCGCGGGCGCGCTGGCGCGGGCCGGCTTCGACGCGGTGCTCCTGGATCAGCAGCACGGGAGCTACGACTACCGATCCTGCTGCGCCGCGATCACCGAGGTTGCCCTCGCCGGAAAATCGACCCTGGTGCGCGTGCCGGTGGGCGACTTCGCCATGGTCTCACGCATGCTCGACGCGGGTGCCGCCGGGATCGTCGCCCCGATGATCAACACGGTGGCTGACGCCCAGGCGCTTGCCGCCGCCGCGAAATTTCCGCCGGTCGGCCAGCGCAGCTGGGGGCCGGACCGCGCCATGTGGTTGTCGGGTCTCCGAGACAGCTCCGCGTACCTCGCGGAGGCCAATGAGCGCGCCCTGACGATCGCCATGTGCGAGACCGAGGGTGCGATCGCGGATCTCCAGGCGATCCTGGCCGTGCCGGGGATCGACGGCGTGCTGGTCGGTCCCGCCGATCTGTCGATCGCGCTCTCGAAGGGCACGGCCTTCGATCCGCTCGGCGCTGCGGTCAGCGCCGCCCTCGCGGAGATCGCGCGCACGACGCGGGCGGCGGGGAAGATTCCTTGCGCCTTCGCGCCGTCGCCCGCACGGGCGCGGGAGATGGTCGGAATGGGCTATCAGCTCGTATCGGTCGAGTACGATGCGATGACGATCATCAACGCCTTCGCCCGGGTGCTGCGCGAGGCCGATCCGTCACGGTCCGGCTGACAGCTGATCGGCCGAGGCGGACGCGAAGCGCTGGCGCAGGCCATCCGGCAGGCGGACCGCGCGGCCGTCGCGCACGCAGGCAACCGTCACCTCCGCGGCCACGAGACATTCGCCGCCGCGGCGAACCTCCTGCGCCAGTTGCATCGAGGCGCCGCGCAGGACGCGCGTGCGGGTGAGGATCGTCAGCAGATCGTCCATCCGGGCCGGACGGATGAAATCCAGGCTCATCCGACGCACCACGAAGACGAGGCCGCGCGCCTCGCGGTGAAGGTCCGACTGGTCGCCAGCGAGGTCGCGGAGCAATTCCGTACGTCCCCGCTCGAGAAACCGGAGATAGCTCGCATGATAGACGAAGCCCGAGAAATCGGTGTCCTCGTAGTAGACGCGCACGGACAGCCGATGCGGCGCCCCTCCCTCGTTGGCCGGATCGTCGTTCGCGGGCTCTGTTGCGGTCATGCGCTCCCTTAGCGGCGCGCCGGGCGCAGACGCAACACGACGAGAGCCGCCCGAAGGCGGCCCTCGCGTTCACATCCCCTGAGGCTCGCGCGGATCAGCCGCCGATGCGGGCAGCGAGGGTCGCCGAGTGGGCATGCTCGTCGGCGATGTAGGGCAGGGCTTCGTTCGCGAAGCGACGGCCCTGCGCGTTGTCACCCGCCTTCGCGTAGGAATCGTACAGCGCCAGGGTCCGGGCATCGGACCGAGCCTGCTGGTCAATATAGGTCCGGTCGAAAGCGCGGCCCCTCGGGGCGGACTGGAGCTGCGCGAGGCGCGCCTGGCCACGCTCGCCGAGAGCCACCCGGCGACCCGGCTCGGCCGGGCTGTTATCGACGATGCCAACCGCACCGAGGGCGCCGCCGACGATGCCGGTGCCGATGTTGGCCGCGATCGTCACCGGCGCGAGCACCAACCCGACCGGGTTGCTCAAGTCGGTGCGGATACCCTGGTTGTCCGAGACCACCGAGCCGTTGCGCGACAGGGAGGTGTTCGGCGGCAGCAGCGCGTCCGTGGTGGCCTTGCGCTCGACCAGGACGCGGTTGGCGTAGTTGCGGACCTGCGGGTTGCGCGACCGCTGCAGGGCGATGCGGCTCGCCTCGATGCTGGCGGCGTCCGAACGCAGCGCCTCGGCGCGGAAGGCCGGGGTCTCGGTCGCGGCGGCGCCGATACCGTCCTGGTTGGCGAACGGCGACACGCGGATCGGCAGCGCGTCCTGCGCGAAGGCCGGCGCGGTGAAAGCGGCCGAGAGGCCGAGAATGGCGAGCGTCATCTTCTTCATGGCGGAAGTTTATCCCTGACGTTGTTCTTGGAAATACGAAGACCAGCCGCGAACCGAGGGGCAGGGCCTCGATGCAGGCAGCCTCACTCGCGCCAATCGGACGTAGCGCGGTCGCCTTCACAACTGGCGCATTTTCGCACTGTTCCATGGAACATCGCAGATTCTCTCTGGCGACTCTTGCTGCAATCCCGTCACAAGCTTGGCAATATTATCGGGCACTTACGCCAGAAATCGCCGTCGCGGCAGTCGGTTACATTCGAAGCGTCGTACGTCGCCTGTACCGAAGCGCGGTGGAACCCGGCGGTCAGACCATGAAACACGCGAAACGCAGGAGCGATCTCAGTGCATGGATGAGCGTGTCTCGGGCCTCAGTTTCCCTCGTCGTCGAGGAGCCCAAGTTGCCCGCCCGCGTCGCGTCTCGGCACGGCGAGGCCCATATGGCGGTAGGCGTGCCTGGTGAGGACGCGCCCGCGCGGGGTGCGCTGCACGAAGCCGCGCTGGATCAGGTAGGGCTCGATGATGTCCTCGATCGCGTCGCGCGGCTCCGACAACGCCGCCCCGATCGTCTCGATGCCCACCGGCCCGCCCCCGAACGAGCGCGCGATCAGGCTCAGGTACTTGCGGTCCATCACGTCGAGACCCGCCTCGTCGACGTCCAGCAGCTTCAGCGCCCGGTCGGCGATCGCCCGCGTCACCGTCTCGGCCTCCGCCACGATGGCAAAGTCCCGCACCCGCCGCAGCAGGCGCCCCGCGATCCGCGGCGTGCCCCGCGCCCGCCGGGCGATCTCGTTGGCGCCCTCCGCCGACATGCCGAGGCCCAGCACCCGCGCGCCGCGGGCCACGATCTGCTCCAGCTCGTCGATCTCGTAGAATTCCAGCCGGATCGGGATCCCGAACCGGTCGCGCAGCGGCGTGGTCAGGAGCCCCGCGCGCGTCGTGGCGCCGACCAGCGTGAACTTGGGCAGCTCGATCTTGACCGAGCGCGCCGCCGGGCCCTCGCCGATGATCAGGTCGAGCTGGTAATCCTCCATGGCCGGGTAGAGGATCTCCTCCACCGCCGGGTTGAGCCGGTGGATCTCGTCGATGAACAGCACGTCGCGCTCGTCGAGGTTGGTCAGCTGCGCGGCGAGATCCCCGGCCTTGGCGATCACCGGCCCGGAGGTCGAGCGGAAGTTCACACCGAGTTCGCGCGCCACGATCTGGGCCAGCGTGGTCTTGCCCAGGCCCGGCGGGCCGACGAACAGCACGTGGTCGAGGGCCTGCCCGGTCTTCTTCGCCGCCTCGATGAAGATCTGCATGTTCGCCCGCGCCGCCCGCTGGCCGATGAACTCGGACAGGCTCAGCGGACGGATCGTCTGATCGACGTCCTCGGCACGCTTCTCCGGCGTCAGGAGGGCGTTGGTCGGGGGCTTCGGCTTGCTCATGAACCCTTGCGTGTTGGACCGAACCGCGCCGCACCCGTTCGCGGCGCTGTGCAGGGGCTTCCGGCCGCCGTCGTGTCCGGTTTTGTTCCTCCTTACCCGTGAACGCGCGGAAGTCTAAGCGTCGCACCGAGGAACGTGCCGCGGCGCACCATCTGTCGCGGCCGATGAAACCGTTTTGGGCGCCCGTGCATTCAAGGTTCGATCCCCAAGCACGGCCGCAGAGCGCACTTCCCGCCATGATGATCCGTATGTCCGCAGCCGGCGTCGCCGGCGCCGCTCTTCTCCTTGCCAGCGTGGCCGCCCAGGCGGCGACAGCCCCGGCCGAGACGAAGGTCGCCCAGGCCGGCGCCCAGGTTCATCCCGCCGCCGTGGTCGAGCGCGACGATGACGCGACCTGCAGCCGGGCGCGCCGCCGTCTCTGGATCGAAGGGGAGGGGTGGGTCGTCCGGCGGATCACCACCTGCCGCTGAGTCGGCTGGCCGCGATCCGCAGGGTCTGAAGCGCGCCTTACGCACTCTCCGCGGCTGGAACGCCGGAACGGCCGGTGATCCGGTTCGTTCCCCAGCATCCCGCGCGACCCGGTCGCGCCGACGCGCATCGGAGCCTGCGCCATGGCACCCCGCACGACCCTCGCACTGCTCGCCCTGCTCCTCGCCGCCCCGGCTTCGGCCCAGGGCTTCCGCAATGTCGATACCTATGGTCCGGCCTATGCCGGCGAGGACGGCTTTGCCGGCAACTTCGTGCGCGGGACCTATATCGGCGCGCCCCTGACGCGGGTGCCCCGCCCCACCCAGATCGTTCCCGCGCCCTGGAGCTACGGCACGTACGGGATCCCCACGGTCACGGGCATCGCGGCGCCTCCAGCCGCGCAGCCGACCCTGACGGTCATCAATGCTGGCGATTCGACCGCACCGCGCCGCGGGCGCGAGGCTGCTGGCGGTCGGCCCTCCGGCCCTCAGATCATCTCGGTTCAGGTTCCCCGGCGCTGAGCGCGGCGTACCATTCCGCATAAGGGGTAGTGTGGACCATGTGCCGGTTGAGATCCGGCGCACCGTCCCGCCACCAGACCGGGCCGCGCTCGCCCAGCGCGATCTTGACCGCATTGACCTCCGCTCGGGCGGCGATCAGCGCGTCCGCTGCACCGGCTTCGTTGTCGCGCTCGGCCTGCTTGGCGGCCTTCACGGCCCGCCGCGCCGCCATCAGCCGTACGATCAACGCCTGTCGCCGCTCCGGAGACAAACTGGGATCGGTCCGCCGCCAAAGTCGATCACGGACAACGATATAGCGCTGGTCGGGTGTGGTTATGGCCGCGCTCATCCAGAGATTCAGGCTGTTTGGGGTGGGTTAAGTCTTCCGGCTTACACCGCGGATATCAATCCCGGGTCACGCCATGCAGATCGTCATCGTCGACTCGAGCCGCGTCGTGCTCCAGATCATCGCCTCGCTGATCGAGCCGCGCGGTCACGACGTGCACGCCTTCACGGATTCGGCGCAGGCCTTGGACTTTCTCGCCGCGACGCCGGCGATCCGGGTCCTGATCACGAGCCTTGAGGTTCGGCCGCTCAGCGGGCTCGAGCTCTGCTGGTCGGCACGCCTCCTCGCCGAGGGGCGCGGCCCCCTGCATGTCATCACCATGTCGTCGGCGCGCAACGTCCGCAGCCTGGCCGAAGCGCTCGACAGTGGTGCCGACGACTTCATCGAGAAGCCGCCAAGCGCCGAAGAGCTGAACGCGCGGCTCAGGGCGGCCGAGCGCCTGACCACGATGCAGGAGGAACTGATCCGTCTGGCTGAGACGGATCCGCTGACCGGTTCCTACAACCGGCGTGCCTTCTTCAATCGCGCCCGTAATGCTGTGGAGCCGAGCCGGCGTTCCGGCGGGGTTTCGGCCATCCTGCTCGATATCGATCATTTCAAGCGGATCAACGACGAGCACGGGCACGATGTCGGGGATGTCGCCATCAAAGCGGTGGCCGATCTGATCGCGGGGGCCGGCATCGCTGGCCGCCTCGGCGGCGAGGAATTCGCTGTCCTCCTGCCGGGTTGCGGACTCTCTCTGGCCCTCGCGCGCGCCGAAAGCCTCCGGGTCGGCGTTCAAGCGCTCGAGATCCCGGGCAGCAAGGGCGCGATCCGGCTGACCTGCAGTTTCGGTGTCAGCAGCTGGGCCGACGGCGACAGCGTCGAAGCCCTGATCAAGCGCGCCGACCTTGCGCTGTACGCGGCCAAGAGCGGCGGCCGCAATCGCGTGCTCCCGTACCGGGGCAATGAGGACGTGGCCGTCGCCGGTTGAAACGGCCGGGCTGCTCCAGATCGGCACAGCCGGGTCGAGCAGATCTCGGCACCTGCCCCAGATCGGGGCACCGATTCGCCCAGCAACCGCAAACGTGCATCGAATCTGCCAATATAAAGCTTAATATTCGCCCGGTCTGATTGGAACGGATCTTGGAACTTGGCCTTCGATCCCGGCCACATGTACCATGTCGGGAGAGAAAGGTGCGAGGTCATGAGTACGGCCGTTGGCGTCCTGATCCTGGATGAGCCGCAGGACCTGAGCGCGACTGTTCGCGCCACCCTGGAGCACATGCCGGAATTTCACACGATCGGCGAGGAAGACCTAGAACAGGCGGATGCCGGAAGCGCGGTCGCGCTGATCTTCCTGGATGAGATCCGGCTGGCCGATGGGATTGCACGCCTCGTCGGCCTGAAGGAGCGCCAGCCGAACCTGCGCACGCTGGTGGCGTTCGGCGCACTCACCGCCGATGACCTGCGCGCGCTCCTGGCTGCGGGCGCCGACGCCTTCGTCGCGCGCTCGAAGTCGCCGCGGGAGCTCGGTGCCGCGCTGCTCGCGCTCGCGGAGGGCTCCGAATGTCTGGTGCCGCCGGAACAGTCCATGCCCATGCCGACCGATCCCGGCGATAGCCTCGGGCTGACACCGCGTGAGGCCGAGGTGCTGCGCTTCCTCAGCTCCGGCTTCAGCAACAAGGAGGTCGCGCGGCGCCTGGCCCTCAGCGTACGGACGGTGGAGACCCACCGACTCAACCTGCGCCGAAAGACCCAGACCGGGCGTCTGAAGGACTTGGTCTCCCTCGCGCGCCAGCTCGGCCTCGCGCCGGTGGTGGACAATGGCGAGCAGGTCCGGCGCGGCACGAACAGCGGCACCGCGTCGAGCAACGACAATCAGTTCCGGCACTGACCGGGACAGCGTGCGGGCGCGCAGGACTGCGTCAGGCGGCGCCGGCCTGCGGTCTTCCCTGAGCGCGCGATCGAGGCTTGTCCTTTGCAGCCGGCTGGGTGCGGGCGGGACCCGCTCTCTTCGCTGCCGCCTGGGCAGGGGGCTTATCACGCGCTGTCTTCGTATTCGGGCCCTGCGTCGCCGCGGGCTTGACCAGTTTCCCCGTGCGGGCGTCGTCCTCAGCCGCAGCCAGCCGTGACTGGAGCAGCCCGAGGACTGCAGCCTCCTCGGGGCGAAGGCTGGATAGATCCTCGCTCAACTCCGTCTCGACCGCGTCCTTCACCTGTAGGAGCAGGCTTCCCTCCAGGTAGCAATCGAGAACCTGAGGATGGATGTAGCATTTGCGGCAGATCGTCGGCGTGTTGCCGAGGCGGCTGGCGACGCTCTCGATCGCCGCCCGGAGATTGCGCTTGGCGCCAGCTTCGCTGTCGAAGCTCTCGAACTCGCGCAGGGCGAGGGCAGCCAGGACCGTGCCGGCCCAGGTCCGGAAATCCTTGGCGGTGAAGTCCTCGCCGGTGATCTCGCGCAGATACGCGTTGACGTCCGACGAGGTCACGTCGCGCTGGGCGCCGTCCGCGTCGAGGTACTGGAACAGTTCCTGACCGGGGAGGTCCTGGCAGGCCTTCACGATCCGGGCGACGCGCCGGTCCTTCAGCGCGACGTCCCAGGTTTTGCCGCTCTTGCCCTTGAAGCGGAACGACAGGGCCGCGCCCTCGATTCGGACATGGGGATCGCGCAGGGTGGTGAGCCCGTAGCTCTTGTTGGTCCGCGCGTAATCGTCGTTGCCGACGCGGATCAGCGTCGTCTCGAGGAGGTGGACCACCGTGGCCAGCACCTTCGCGCGCGTGAGGCCCGGCCGCTTCATGTCGGCATCGACTTGCCGGCGGATGTCCGGCAGGGCGTTCGCGAAGGCCATGATGCGCGAGAATTTGTTCGCCTCCCGCGCCTGCCGGAAATCCGGATGGTAGCGGTACTGCTTCCGCCCCTTGGCGTCCCGGCCGGTCGCCTGGATGTGGCCGTTGCTGCGCGGGCAGATCCAGACATCCGTATAGGCCGGCGGTACCGCCAGGGACCGGATGCGGGCCAGGACCTTCTGGTCCCGAACCGGTGCGCCCTTCGCGTCGAGGTAGCGGAAGCCGGTGCCGCTGCGCTTGCGCGTCAGGCCCGGGCGGCTGTCGTCGACATAGACCAGCCCGGCTTCCTCCGCCGCCGCGCGCAGGTCTCCGCCGCTCTCGACCGTCCCGACATCCGCCATCGCCTGCCCCTCCCGTTTACGCCGCCGGGCTGCACGCCCCGCGAGAAGGCCTCGATCAACTGGCCGTATGGGCCGGCCGTTCCGGGGCTGCGCATCCGCCGCAGGACGCGTCGCGGGGGCGTGTTAGAGGAACGCCATGGCCTCTGAATCCGCCTCCGAAAATCGGCCCGCCCCGATGCGGCGCCTTGTCTTCGTCGTGACCGAGGACTGGTTCTTCGCCTCGCACTTCCTGCCGATGGCGCGGGCCGCCGTCGCCATGGGCCTGGCGGTGGCGGTGGTCACCCGTGTCCGGGAGCACCGCGCCGTCATCGAGGCGACCGGCGCGCAGGTGGTGCCCCTCGAGGCGGAACGGGCGAGCCTCAATCCCATGGCTGCCGGCTACGCGGCCGGTCAGCTCGCCGCGATCCTGAAGGCGCTCCGGGCCGACATCGTCCACTGCATCGCCCTGCGCGGCATCCTGGTCGGCGGCACGGCCGCCGCCATGGCGGGCGTTCCAGCCCGGGTCTACGCGCTGACCGGCCTGGGCCTCGTGGGTGCCCGGCACGACCGGATCGGGCGTGCGGCCCGGCTGGGCCTGCGGACGCTGATCCGCGGCCCGCTGGCCTCGACGCGCACCCGCTACCTGTTCGAGAACCCGGACGATGCCCGCGCGCTCGGCCTCGATCCGCTGGACCAATCGGTCACGGTGATCGGGGGCGCCGGTGTCGATCCCGCGGATTTCATGCCCTCTCCGCTGCCGGCGATGCCGCCGTTGCGGGTGGCCGTCGTCGCCCGCATGCTGTGGTCGAAGGGCGTGGACGTGGCCGTGGAGGCGACCCGTCTCGCCCGGGCGCAGGGCGCGCCGGTCGAGCTCGACCTGTTTGGCGCACCGGATCCTTCGAACCGGCGCGCGATCGCCGAGGCGACGCTGCGGAACTGGAGCCGCGACGGCGTCGCGTGGCACGGTCCCACTGCCGATGTCTCCTCGGTCTGGGCCCATCACCACGTCGCGTGCCTGCCCTCACGGGGCGGCGAAGGCCTGCCGCGGACGTTGCTGGAGGCCGCCTCCTGCGGCCGGGCCCTGGTCGCGTCGGACGTCCCGGGCTGCCGCAGCCTCGTGCGCGACGGTGTCGAGGGTCTGCTCGTCCCGCCGGACGACGCGCCCGCCTTGGCGCGTATCCTCGTGCGGCTGAGCGGCGACGCCCGCCTTGTCGCCGAGCTGGGCGCGGCGGCGCGGTCGCGGATCGAGGCCGGCGGCTTCACCGAGACCGCGGTGACCGACAGCGTCCGCGCCGTCTGGCGCGACCTGCTGGACGCCTGATCATGTTCGCGCCTGACGATCCGACGGGCTTCATCCGCGCCAACACCCGCCTGCGGCCCGTGCCCCACGCCCCCGAGATCCGGCTCCACGTCGCCGACGAGGCGACGGCGTTGTGGCAGCGGACCGAGGAGGAGCTGCAGACGATCGGCCTGCCGCCGCCGTTCTGGGCCTTCGCCTGGGCGGGCGGACAGGCCCTCGCCCGCTATGTCCTGGATCATCCGGATGTCGCAGCGGGCGCGCGCGTGGTGGATTTCGCCTCGGGTTCCGGCCTGGTGGCGATCGCAGCGGCGCGTGCCGGGGCGCGGCATGTCATCGCGAGCGATCTCGACCCGTTCGCCGTGGCGGCGATCCGCCTGAACGCCGCAACCAACAACGTCGCCGAGCGCATCGAGCCCATGTCGGACAATCTCCTCGAGACGGACCCCGAGGCCGATCTCGTTTTGGCGGCCGACGTCTTCTACGAGCGCGACCTCGCCGCGGCCGTGACAGGCTGGCTGATCGGCCTGCAGGCGAAGGGAACCACGGTTCTGATCGGCGATCCGGGCCGGACGTACCTGCCGCGGGACCGGCTCGAATGCCTGGAGACCTACGCGGTGCCGGTCTCGCGATCCCTGGAAGATTGCGAGATCAAGCGCAGCCACGTCTGGAGGCTGCGGCCGTGAGGCTCGGTCGCCCTGCAAAGAAATGGCCGCGGCGCGCGGATGCGCCGAGTGTTCATCCGGAGTGGTAATACGCTACCAACATGAAGCCCGAGGCGCGTCCGTTGCACGCGCCGGATTTATGCGCAGTCCCGCATCGGGGCGTCCTGCGGTCGAAAGGTTCCCGGTGAGTATCGAGTCGAGCGTCAAGCCCAGCATTGCCCGTGTGGTCGCCTTCTCGGGGAGCGCCAAACGGCCCTCGCGCACCCGCGTCCTGGTCGAGGCGCTCGGTGCCGAACTCGGCCGCCTGCGCCGGATCGACCTCACGGTCTACGACCTGATCGATGCCGGGCCCGGTCTCGGGGCGACGCAGCGCGACGCGCTGTCGGCGCCGGCGGCGCAGCTGATCGAGGCGATCGAGGGGGCGGACGCACTGATCGTCGGGACGCCGGTCTACCAGGGCGGCTACGCGGGCCTGTTCAAGCACGTGTTCGACTTCGTCGATCCGGCCCGGATGGCCGGCATGCCCGTGGCGCTGACCGCAACCGGCGGCGGCCTGCGCCACGCCCTCGTGGTCGAGCACGGGCTGCGGCCGCTATTCGGTTTCTTCGCGGCCCATATCGCACCGACTTCGGTCTATGCGGGGTCCGACGACGTGGTGGACGGCCGCATTGTGGACCCGGGGGTCGCGGTCCGGCTGAACGCCGCGGCGGCGGAGCTAGCCGCCCTGATCGCGGTGGCGCGGAAGGTGGAGTCCGACGCGTCCCGCTGACGGGATACTCCCCCGTCCTGCAACCGGCCCTAGATGCGGAACCGGATCACGCTCACGCGCGAGGGATCATGTCAGGTTCTCCGATCATGGCCGGCAAGGCGCCGCCGCTCCCCGCCACCTACGTCACGGCCTCCGGGCTGCCACGCTACAATCCCGTCGCGCAGGCGCTGCACTGGGTGACCGCGGGTCTGGTGCTCGCCATCCTGCCGCTGGCCTGGGTGGCGATCAGCCTGCCTCCGTCGCCGGCCAAGGGCAGCGCCTTCGTGCTGCACAAGTCGGTGGGCCTGACGATCCTGGCGATCGTGGTCTTGCGGATCGTCTGGCGCATGATCCGGCCGGCACCGCCGGACCCGCAGGCTCCGCGTCTCCTGACGCTGATAGGCCGTATCAACCATTGGCTGCTCTACGCGATCTTCCTGATCATGCCGGTCAGCGGCTACCTGCTGAGCGCGCTGTCCGGTCGCGACACGCCGTATTTCTGGCTCTTCATCGTGCCGGGCCTGCCGAAGGACGACGCGGCTCAGAAGGTGGCCGAGTCGATCCACGTCGCCGGGCAGTGGTTCGTGTATGCACTGGTGGTGCTGCACATCGCCGGCACGGTCTGGCACCTCGTCATCCGCCGCGACGGCCTTCTCGAGCGGATGCTCCCGGTTCAGGATGGCCGCGGCGCCTCGCGTTAGGCGTCAATCGACGCGGCGCAGAACGAAGGTGGTGCCGACCTCCGGGTCGCGCCGCCAGCGTCCATCGCCGTTCGGGACGAGCTCGATGCTGTGGCCACGCTTGGCGGTCAGCGTCAGGCGGCCGTTGGCGTAGCGCCAGCGCACCGGGTCGAACACCTCCAGCCCGCCATCGTGACAGCCGGGGACGATCCTCACGCCGCCGCCGGCACCGTCGATGGTGATCCGGCAGGTGTCGCGCTCCTGGAAGCGGTCCAGGGCGTAGACCCCCGGCGCCGGTCCCGACACGGCGACCGCGGCCGGCTGCAGCTCGGCCGGAACCGGCGTCGCGGCCTGGAGCGTGGAGGGCTTTGGTGCAGTCCCGGGTCCCGGCTCGACCTGAGCGCCCGCTCCGCTCGCCGCCTCGGCAGGGCGCATCGCAACGATGTCCAGCGGGACAAGGCTGTACTCCTCGCCGCTCTCCGTTCTTGCGACGAGGCTGCGCTGATCCGGCCGCTTGGCGAAGTCGAGGATCGGACGGACGTTGCGGTCGACGAGGCGCACGGCGCCATCGACGAAGAGCCATCCGGCGACGCCGGCGATCACCGGCAGCGCGCGTCGGCACCCCGCCGGGAAACTCACCTTCCGTCCGGCCTCGCCGCTGTCGAGCCGGAGTGTCATCACGCAGCGGCGGTTGGTACCGTCGCGGGACAGGTCCCAGGTTCCGGGAACCTCGCCGAGCTTCTCGGGAAGGCTCGGCGGGGCGAGTGCTGCGACGGGCGGGGCGGCGAGCATGTCGGCGGCCGGGGCAGCGGAGCCGGGGGCCGGCTCAGGCCCCTCCTGAGCCGCCGCCGGCCAGGGGATCAGGACCAAGCTGGCCAGCAGGGCGGCCTGTGCCGATCTCACGCCTTCGGTCTCCAGGGTGTCTCTGTGACGGGCGTCAGCGGGCCCCGGCCCTCGAGCCACGAGACGACGTTGTCGACGACGAGTTGCGCCATCGCGGCACGGGTATGCTCGGAGGCGGAGCCGACATGCGGCAGCAGCACTGTGTTGTCGAGGGCGGCAAGGTCTTCCGGCACGTGCGGCTCATTCTCGAACACGTCGAGACCGGCACCCAGGATCGTGCCCGCTTTCAGCGCGGCACTCAGCGCCGCCTCGTCGACCAGCGTGCCGCGGGCGACATTGATCAGGATGCCCTCGGGGCCGAGCGCCTCCAGCACGGCCGCGTCCACGATGTTGCGCGTGTCAGCACCACCGGGCGCCACCACGATCAGGATATGGACGGCCCGGGCGAGGCCGAGCAGGCTGTCGTGATAGGTGAAGGGCATGTCCGCCTGTCGGCTGCGGCCGTGGTAGTCGATCTCCACGCCGAAGCTCTCGAGGCGTCGGGCAATCGCCCGCCCGATCCGGCCGAGGCCCAGGATGCCGACGCGCCGCCCGCGCAGGGAGGCCGTGAGCGGGAAGGGCGCCTTGGGCCAGTGGCCGGCACGCAGGTAGCGGTCCGCCTGGGGGATCCGCCGCAGGGTCGCGAGCACGAGTCCGACCGCGAGATCGGCGACCTCGTCGGTGAGCACGTCCGGCGTATTGGTGACGGTGATGCCGCGCCGATGGGCTTCCACCGCGTCCACGGCGTCGTAGCCGACACCGAAATTGGCGATGAGTTCCAGGTTCGGCAGCCGGTCCATCAGCGCCGCATCCACGCCGACCTGTCCGCCCACGCAGAGCGCACGGATCCGCGGGCCGATCTCGGCCAGCAGCGCTTCCGGATCCGCAGCGCCCGCGAGCCGGTGGACCGTGTGCCGCCCCTCGAACGCCGTCTCTACAAGCGGGTGCATCTTCCGCAGCAACAGGATCTCGGCCGGCGCATCAGGCATCGCTCACTCCCATGTTCGGCCGTCCAGCAATGCGGCCGGTTTCCCCATTCCCGCATAGGGCCTGCGCGGGGTACGGCGCCAGCGGGACATCCCGTCCACGGTGACATCCGCGCGCCGACGCCGGGCGGCCATCGGACCGGGGCAAGGCTGGCCCCTTTCGAAATCCGTGCGCGATGCCTACTAAGGACGACGCACCATCGCGAGAGCTCTGCACCGCCCCATCCCGAAGACGAAAACCGATGACCAGCCCGCGCACTCTCTACGACAAGATTTGGGACGACCACGTCGTCGAAGTCCAGCCGGACGGCTCCAGCCTCCTCTACATCGACCGTCACCTCGTTCACGAAGTGACGAGTCCGCAGGCATTCGAGGGGCTGCGCACGGCCGGCCGCAAGGTTCGCCACCCGGAGAAGACGCTCGCGGTGGTGGACCACAACGTCCAGACCTCCGACCGCAGCAAGGGCATCGAGGATCCCGAGAGCCGTACACAGCTCGAGGCGCTGGCCGAGAACGTGCGCGATTTCGGCATCGAATTCTACGACGCCTTCGACCGCCGCCAGGGCATCGTCCACATCATCGGACCCGAGCAAGGCTTCACGCTGCCCGGCCAGACCATCGTGTGCGGCGATTCCCACACCTCGACGCACGGCGCCTTCGGGGCGCTGGCGCACGGCATCGGCACCTCGGAGGTGGAGCACGTGCTCGCCACGCAGACGCTGGTGCAGCGCAAGGCCAGGAACATGCGCGTCTCCGTCGACGGCACGCTGCCGCCCGGCGTGACCGCGAAGGACATCATCCTGGCGATCATCGGCGAGATCGGGACCGCCGGCGGCACCGGCCACGTCATCGAGTATGCCGGCGACGCGATCCGCGCCCTCTCGATGGAGGGCCGGATGACGATCTGCAACATGTCGATCGAGGGCGGCGCCCGGGCCGGCATGGTGGCCCCCGACGCGACGACCTTCGCGTACGTGAAGGACCGGCCGAAGGCCCCGAAGGGCGCGGCTTTTGAGGCGGCCCGGCGCTACTGGGAGAGCCTCGTCACCGATGAGGGCGCCCATTTCGACCGCGAGGTGCGCCTCGACGCCGGCAGCCTGCCGCCGATCGTCAGCTGGGGCACCAGCCCCGAGGACGTGATCTCGGTGCAGGGCCGCATCCCGGATCCGGCCGAGATCGCCGACGAGAACAAGCGGCAGTCGAAGGAGAAGGCGCTGGCCTATATGGGCCTGACGCCGGGCACCCGGATCACCGACATCACCCTGGACCGGATCTTCATCGGCTCCTGCACCAACGGCCGCATCGAGGATCTGCGCGAGGTCGCGCGGGTCGTCGGCGACCGCAAGGTCCATGAGGGCGTTTCGGCGATGATCGTTCCGGGTTCCGGTCTCGTGAAGGCGCAGGCGGAGGCCGAGGGCCTCGACAAGATCCTGAAGGCGGCGGGCTTCGACTGGCGCGAGCCGGGCTGCTCGATGTGCCTCGGCATGAATCCGGACAAGCTGCGCCCGGGCGAGCGCTGCGCCTCGACGTCGAACCGCAACTTCGAGGGCCGGCAGGGCCCGCGTGGACGGACTCACCTCGTGTCTCCGGCCATGGCGGCGGCGGCGGCGGTGGCCGGGCGCTTCGTCGACATCCGAGAGTGGCCGCAGGGCTGAAATCCCGATTGACGGCGACATCTCCGTTGCATAAACGAAGCCGTCGCCGGCCGATGGCCGACGGCAAGCCCAGGTGGCGGAATTGGTAGACGCGCTGGTTTCAGGTACCAGTCTTGCAAGAGGTGAAGGTTCGAGTCCTTTCCTGGGCACCAATTAACGGAAGTGAGCCCGCCAAGTTGTTGGCGGGCTTTATGTTTTATAAGGTGCGGGATTGATCCGAACCCGGTTCGCTGTCCGCGTGTACGTTGTACTTTCACGGCTGCCGGAGGCCCCAGCCGCATAGCAGGCCTCGATCGGCAGTCTGAGCCACCCACCTCCGGAAACCGTTCCAGGATGGAACGGCGCTCGGCTCTGGCACTCAGCGTGAGCGCACGCCGTAGGCTCGGCGCCGACGGACGAGCCGACAGAGACCGGCCTCAGCGGCCGCGCTGCGGCGTCAGCTTCTGCGCTTGCTTGACTGCCTCACGGCAGCCCTGGTCACCGCGCGTGTTGAGGTCCACGGCCCGCTGCAGTGCCATCTCGGCCTGGGAGATTTTGTTCTCGGACGAGCGCTCCGGGGACGCTTTGGCATCGCCACCCTGCGCCGCGGCATGGACAGCCGTCGGACGGTTTCCCGATTGCCGGCGCACATCGTCGGGTGAGGTCGCGATCCGGCCGATGGCGACGGCATCAGCCTGCGCGCCCCGGGTCGCCGCTTCGATTGGGCCCGAGACGCCACCGACAGTTCCGGGTGTGCCACCGCTCTCGCGGGATGCACCGCCCTGCTGCGCCCGATCCGGATCGGGCGTCCACCCCGGCTTGGCCGTGCTGCCGGTGGTGCTGGCCGAGGCCAAGTGGCCTCCGGGCTCGTTCGGCCCGCGCCGCTGGCCGAAATCGGGCTCGGAAACGGGCGCGCCCAGGCCAACCCGTGTCCCGAGCTCGCGCGTGAGCGTGGCGATGTCGTCAGTGCACGGGCCGCCCGCCCGCGCGAGAGCAGCCGTAGACAGGCTTACAGCCGTGAGCGCGACAGCGCCGCAGAGAAGGGGCAGACGTGTCCTCACAATTTCCCGGAAGTTTATTCTACTGGCACATGCTCAACCGTGCGTAGCAGCGACGGTTCGGTTACCGTCACCTGGCCCGACGAGGATGCGGCGAGCGTTTCGCCGGCCCCATGCCCGTCGAAGGGCGCTTCCCGAAACGCCGCCGCCGCCTATCTGCGCCCTTCGGTCCCGAGACCCACGGCGAGGGTTACCCAGGAGCAGGACGGCGCCCTCAATGTCATTGACGAAGCGGATTGTGGGCCTCGTGGGCTTGGCGCTCCTGCCGGCCCTCGCCATCCAGGGCTACAACGAGTACGCGCTGCGCAGCGCGCGCGGCGACGCCGTCCGGGGCGAGGCCATGCGGACGGCGCGCGGCGTCGCCGTCGACTTGGAGCAGTTCAGTCGCGGCGCCAGGCAGATTCTCGGCATCCTGTCCGAGCTGCCGGAAATCCGGACCAAGAATCCGCAAGTCTGCACGACCTATCTCAGGAGCGTCGTCGACAAGGTGCCGGGATCGTTTTTCTTCGGCGTCGCCGACGCCGAAGGTCACATCCTGTGCAACACGCTCGGCTCTTCTCCCGGCGCCTATACGGTTGCGGACCGATCCTACTTCAAAGAGGCGATGCGGACCGGCGGCTTCGCCATCGGCGAGGTCTTGTCCGGCCGGGTCACCAAGCGGCCAACGATCCAGTTCGCCCTGGCCATCCCGGGCGCGAACGGCCGCCCGGACGGCATCGTCCTGACAAGCATCGATCTCTCCTACCTGGCCATGCGCCAGGCCGCCGCCGGCCTCCCACCCGACACGGCGCTGACCGTCGCAGACCGGAACGGTACCATCCTGATTCGCCTGCCCGAACACGAGGAATGGGTCGGCCAGCCGCTTCCGGAACCCTTCTGGGCAGCGCTGAAACGCCACCGCGGCAATGTGGCGGATCTGATCGGCCTCCGGGGCAATCCGCGGATCACCGCGGTCGCCGAGACGAGCCCGGACGATCTCGGCTCCTTCACGGTCGCGGTCGGTCTCTCACCGAGCACGGCCTTCGCCGACATCAATGCCGCCACATGGCGCGGCCTCGTCCTGATCGGGATCGGAGCCGCCCTGGCGGTCGCCGCGGCCCTGATGGCTGGGCGCGCCTTCATCCGCCAGCCGGTCCGCCGCCTTCTCCGGGCGGCCGCAGCTTGGCGGTCCGGCGAGCTGGGCGTGCGCAGCGGGATCGGAGGGCCTGGCGAGTTCGGCCAGCTCGGCGAAGCGTTCGACGCCATGGCGGTCGCGCTGCAGAAGCACGAGGGCGAACTGCGCGCCGAGATCGCCCGCAGCCGCCTCCTTCAGGAGCGGCAGACGCTGCTGCTGCACGAACTCAACCACCGCGTGCGCAATACCCTCACGACGGTGCAATCGCTGGCTCGGCAGGCCCGGCGCGACGACGACCGGAGCGAGCGGCTGGAAGGACGCATCCTCGCTCTTTCGAAGACGCACGATCTGCTCTCGCGGGATGATTGGGGTGGGGCACCGCTGCGGCTCGTCATCGAGAACGAGTTCGCACCCTTCCAGGATGGGGACGGTCGCCGCTTCAGCCTCGATGGGCCGGATCTCGAGCTGCGCCCCCGCTATGTGCTCGCTCTCGGCATGACGATCCACGAACTGACCACCAACGCGGCCAAATACGGTGCCTTGGCGACGGAGAAGGGTCGGGTCGACGTGACGTGGCGTGTCGTCATGGGACCCGACAACGCCCGCAGGCTCGCGTTGGAGTGGCAGGAGAGTGGGGGACCACCCGTGGCGGTACCGACCCGTCGGGGCTTCGGCACGCGCCTGATCACCGGCGGCATCAACCGGGAACTCGGCGGATCGGTCGAGCTCAGTTTTCCGCCCGAAGGCGCACGCTTCACGCTCGATGTTCCGCTGGACGAGCCCGACCGCTTCCTCTCCTTCCGCCAACTCGCCGGCAACCTGCCCCAGCCCGTGGCTTGAATTACGCGGGCGCCTGGAACACGGCCGAGCCGGGACCCTGGCGGCCGGTGCCTATCGCCCCTGGAACCTGGACCCCGCCCAGCCGAGCGCGCGACCCACGCCGAAGCCGCCAAGAGGGCTTCGACGATCGGGACGATCATCCAATCCATCGGTCCTGCACGGGGGCCGAACTGGCCTTTCGACACGCCCGATGCGGCACCCAGACCGCCGATCGTGGACGCTGCGGCGATGCAGCGAAGAGACCGGGAACGCCGCCGGAACGCGGTGGCGGCGTCCCACCGCCAATGACCCGGAACGCCCGGCGCGGCTCGGGGCGACGCATCGGGCGCCTATGCGCGCGTTGCCGCGCCCCGGAAAGCGCTGGACCGGATCAGCCTCGATCGCGCGCCGCGCCTGCGCATCACGCCAAGCAGGATCGCGCCGCGGCCGGCATTCGACACCGGCACGCGGACAGGAGGGGGGGGCAGGCGCCGCTCAGGCCTTCGGGAAGTCGTAGAGTTCCGCGGGATTGTCGACGAGGATGCGTGTCCGATCGGCCTCGTTCGGCACGAAGGTCGGAAACAGATCGAGCAACAGGGCGTCGTCGGGCTTGTTGTCCTGACGCTCGGTGGGATGCGGCCAGTCCGTGCCCCAGACGCACCGCGTCGGCGCAGCGGCCGCGAAGGCGCGCGCGACGGCAACCGTATCGGCGTAGGAGGGCGGCCCGACCGTGGTGTCTGCGTAGTGGCCGGTCAGCTTCACCCAGGTGTTCCCCTGGTCGAGGAGCCGCCGCATCAGCTTGAACGTGTCGCTCTGGACGCCCGCCGGCTGCGGGCAATGCGCCAAGTGATCGAAGACCAGCTTTCCGCGGATCTTCAGGAACGTGTCGGACGCCGCCACGATCTTGTCGCCCGGCATGTTGATCTGGCAGTGCCAGCCGAGGGCGTCCACTCGCTGGGAGAGCGGTTCCAGCATGTCGAGCGTCGTGGTGCCGGCCTGCGCGAGATTGAACCGGACGCCGCGGATTCCGAGATCGTGCAGCCGCCGCAGTTCCGCATCGCTGACGGCAGGGGTCACCACCGCGACGCCGCGGAAGTTCGGCCCGAGGGCCGCCATGCCGGCGAGCGTCGGTCGGTTGTCGGTTCCGTACAGCGAGGGTTGGACCACGACGCCCCGGGTGGTGCCGAGGCGCGCCTGCAGCGCGCGGTAATCGTCCGGCGTCGCGTCCGGGGCCGGCAGGCCGCCCGCGGCCGGCGGGACGCGGTTGTCGTAGATATGGAAATGGCAATCGGCGGTGTTCGGCGGGACCTTGAACGTCGGCGCCGCGCTGCCGGTCGAGTAGCGCACGGTGTGCTGGGCGGAGGCCGGACGATCCCTCAGGCCGAGTGAGGCGCCAAGGGTTGCCGCGGCCGCACCGCCGAGCACGCGCCGACGGCTTGGGTCCAGAGTGATCATCGCGTCCTCCCGCTGCTTCGAGCCCGGTCGTCTGCGCGTCCGGTGTCACGCGGCAGCCTATCGACGCGCCTCATGCGCCGGAACGGATCGCGGAGAATACTGGATACGATCCGGCGCGAGCGTCAGCGGCGCATCCGGCCCTCCGGAGATCCGCGTTCGCCCGAAGCTCGGTCCGAGGGCCCGGGAGGCCGGAAGGCGCCCGCGATGACGGGGCGCCCCCAATTCCGGCTGCCTCAGGCGTTGTCGCCTCGGATCGCCGCGATGACCGCGTCGGTGACCTGACGGGTCGTCGCCTTTCCGCCGAGGTCAGGCGTGTGCAGGTTCGGATCCGCGGTGACGCGCTCGACGGCGCGCATCAGCCGGCCGGCCGCGTCCGGCTCGCCGAGATGCTCCAGCATCTGGCACGCCGTCCAGAAGGTCGCGACCGGGTTGGCGATGCCCTTGCCGGTGATGTCGAAGGCCGAGCCGTGGATCGGCTCGAACATCGACGGGTAGGTGCGTTCCGGGTTGATGTTGGCGGTCGGCGCGATCCCGAGCGAGCCGGCAAGCGCCGCCGCGAGGTCCGACAGGATGTCGGCGTGCAGGTTTGTCGCCACGATGGTGTCGAGGGTCTCGGGCTTCATCACCATCCGCATGGTCATGGCATCAACCAGCATCTTGTCCCAGGTGACGTCGGGGAAATCCGCGGCCACCTCGGCGGCGATCTCGTCCCACATCACCATGGCGTGGCGCTGGGCGTTCGACTTGGTCACGACGGTCAGGAGCTTGCGCGGCCGGGATTGAGCGAGCTTGAACGCGTAGCGGATGATGCGGTCGACGCCCGACCGGGTCATCATCGAGACGTCGGTGGCGACCTCGTTCGGATGGCCCTGGTGGACCCGGCCGCCGACGCCGGCATACTCGCCCTCCGAGTTCTCGCGCACGATCACCCAGTCGAGTTCCGGGCCCGAGACGTGGCGCAGCGGGCTGGTGATGCCCGGCAGGATGCGGGTCGGACGGACATTGGCGTACTGGTCGAAGGGCTGGCAGATGTTGAGCCGCAGGCCCCAGAGCGTGATGTGGTCGGGCACGTCCGGCGCGCCCACCGCCCCGAAGAAGATCGCGTCATGGTCCTTGATCTGCTCGCGGCCGTCGGCGGGCATCATCACGCCGTGCTTCTTGTAGTAGTCCGAACCCCAGTCGAAATGGTCGAACCGGAACCGGAACGCGCCGGTCTTCTCGGCCAGCACGTCGAGGACTTCGATACCGGCGGCGATGACCTCGACGCCGATGCCGTCCGCCGGGATCGCCGCGATGGTGTAGGTCTTGGTCATGACAGATCTCCTTGGGAACGTGAGAGGATTCAGCGCGCCAGCGCGCGTTCGGGCGCGGTGCGGCGCCCGGCGCGGGCGACGGCGAGGGTGAGGATGGCGGAGAGGACCAGAAGGCCGGCGACGAAGTACAGGCCGCCCGCGAAGCTGCCGGTCCGGTCCTTGATCCAGCCGATCGCCCAGGGTCCGACGAAGCCGCCGAGATTGCCGATCGCGTTGATGGCGGCAATGCCCACCGCGGCGGCCGACCCGGACAGGAACATGGTCGGCATCGCCCAGAGGGGCGGCTTGGCGGAACTAATCCCGATATTGACGAGGCTCAGGGCGGCCACGACCCCCACCACCGACGACGCGCCGCCGGCCAGGACGAGGCCCAGGGAGGCGGCGAGGCAGGCGATGACCACGTGCCACGTGCGCTCGCCCGTCCGATCCGAATGGCGCGCCCACAGAACCATCGCCACCACGGCCGCAGCGGGCGGTACGGCGTTGAGCAGGCCGACCGTCATCGTGGACAAGCCGAGACCCTTGATGATCTGCGGCGCCCAGATGCCGAGGGTGTAGAGGCCGGCCGAGGTGCCGAAATAGATCAGTGCCAGCGCCAGCACGCGGGCGTCGGCAAGACCGCTCAGCAGGCTGTGCCGGGCGCTCGGCTGCTTGGCGGCCCGCTCGGCGTTCATCTCGGCGACGAGCCATGCGCGCTGGTCGTCGGCGAGCCAGGTCGCCGCCTCCGGGCGGTCGGTCAGGTAGAACAGCACGGCCACGCCCAGGATCACAGCGGGGACAGCCTCGACGATGAACATCCACTGCCAGCCATGGAGGCCCAGGAGGCCGTCCAACTCGAGCAAGAGACTCGAGAGCGGCGAGCCGAGCAGCACCGAGATCGGCGCGGCCGCCATGAACAGCGAAACCACCGCGGCACGATAGCGGCTCGGGAACCAGTAGCTCAGGTAGAGGATGATGCCGGGAAAGAATCCGGCCTCCGCGGCGCCGAGCAGGAAGCGCAACACGTAGAAGCTCGTCTCGCCCCGAATGAAGGCGAAGGCGCCCGAAAGGAAGCCCCAGCTGATCATGACGCGGGCGATCCAGAGCCGCGCGCCGACCTTGTCGAGAATGATGTTCGACGGCACCTCGAACAGGAAATAGCCGAAGAAGAACACGCCGGCGCCGAAACCGAAGACAGAAGCCGAAAAGCCGAGATCCTTGTTCATCGTCAGCGCCGCGAAACCGATATTCACGCGGTCGATGAAGGCGATGAAGTACAGGAGGCAGATGAAGGGAACCAGGCGCCATGCGACGCGGCGCATGGTGGCGTGCTCGAGCGAGCCGTCCATCGTTTCCTCCCTTGGCCGTGGCGCGCGATTACGTCTTGCGCGCCATCTTCCATGCAAGATGGCATACTGCTAGAACCGGTGGGCAGACCTGTCAATGCCTGTTCCGCGGCGGATGTCGGGGGTGCTAGGTCAGCGCGGTCGAGGAGGCGGTTGATGGCGCGGGCGCAGCGCGGCAAGGATCCGGAGGTGGCGAGGGCCGCCGACGAGGGCGAGAAGCGCACCTCGCTCGTCGACGACGCGTACGCGGCGCTGCGCGCCGCGATCCGCGATGCCAGCTTCGCTCCGGGCTACCAGGCCTCGGAGCAGGAGATCGCCCTGCGGCTGGGCATGAGCCGTACGCCGGTGCACGAGGCGGCGATCCGGTTGCAGGAGGACGGGCTCGTGCGCGTCCTGCCCCGGAAGGGCATCCTGATCCTGGCCCTCGCTCCGGACGACATGCGCGAGATCTACGATGTCGTCATCGCGATGGAAGGCCGCGCCGCCGAGCTGGTGGCCACGCTGCCGGACCGTGAGCGCCTGACGGCCGCGCAGGCGCTGGATGCCCAGACCGACATCATGGCCCAGGCCCATGCACGCAGCGACCTTCCGGCGTGGGGGGAGGCCGACGGGGCGTTCCACGCCGCGCTGATCGAGCACGCCCGGAACGGGCGGATGAGCCGGATCGTGCAATCGATCAACGACCAGTCGCACCGGGCCCGGATGCTGACGCTCAATCTCCGCCGGGCGCTGGACGCCTCGACCGCAGAGCACCGGCGGATCGCGCAGGCGATCCGCGCGGGCGACGCGGCCGAGGCTCTCGACGCCGCGCGCCAGCACCGCATCCGCGCGCGGAACGAGCTGCTGCCCTTGCTGGACAGCTACGGGCTCAAGCACCTCTAGGCCTGGCGCCGGACCACCATGCCGTATCGCCCCGTGCCAGGACGTCGACGCGGTGGCCGCCTCAGCCCGCGCGCAGGCGTTGAATGTCCGCCGCAACACCGCCCGGATCGCGTCGATCGCCCGTGTAACGTTTTGTGTCAGCAGCACGTTTCGCGTTGCCGGGCCGCCTGCACCGCTTATGCTTCGGCCATGCACGAAGGCATGACCATCGCCATCGTCGAGGACGATTCCGACATCCGCGCGCTGCTCGCCGGCTATCTTGAAGGCGAGGGCTTCCATGTCGTCGCCCTCGACGGTGGCGCCAGCCTCGACCGGATCCTGGCGGCCGGCACCGTCCCGGACCTGATCGTCCTCGACTGGATGCTGCCCGGCGAGGACGGGCTCTCGATCTGCCGGCGGCTGCGGGACGCGAACGGTCCGCCCGTGGTGATGCTGACTGCCAAGGACGAGGATATCGACCGGGTGCTCGGCCTGGAGATGGGCGCCGACGACTACGTCTCGAAGCCGTTCAACCCGCGCGTGCTCCTGGCCCGGATCCGGGCCGTCCTGCGCCGGGCCAGCGGCGGCGGCCACGTGGCCGAGCCCGGCTCGGAAACGCTGCGCGTGGCCGACCTCACAGTGAATCTCGGGGCCCGCACCGTGACGCTCGGCGATCCGGCGAGCGAGATCCCGCTCACCAGCGCCGAATACGATCTGCTGCATTGCTTCATCACGCGGCCCCAGCGCGTGCTGTCGCGCGACCAGCTCCTCGACTGGACCCGCGGCCGGACCGCCGACGCCTTCGACCGCACCATCGACGTGCAGGTGAGCCGCCTGCGGCACCGGCTCGAAGCCGCCGGCAGCACCGCGGCGTCCCTGATCAAGACCGTGCGCAACGCGGGCTACATCCTGGCCGCGCCGGTGAAATCCGGCCTGCCGTGATGGGCCGCATCGGCCTCCTCGGCCGGATCATGCTGCTCCTGCTGGGGGCGCTATCGCTCCTCGTGCTCGCCACCGTGGCGCTGGACGATTGGCAGCGTCGCGAGGAACATCTGCCGAGTGGCCCGCGCTTTCCGCGCGTCGACCAAGCCGCCAGCATCATGACGCTCCTGCGGGATGCGGACCCGGCCGAGAGACCCGCCATCCTGAAGGCGGTGAGCGGTGAGATCCTGCGGGCGGAGATCGTCGACGCCCCTCCGAACGAGGCCGGACTGATCCGGGAGCCGCGCCTCGAAGCCCGACTTCGGCGGCTGACGGGCGGTTCGGTCAGGGCGTTCACCGATTCCGCGCTGCTCCTGCGGCGCGTCAACCCGGCCACGGTGGCGAACGCCGACCAGCATGGCCCGTTCGGTCGTCTGGCGATGGCGACGTACCCGCTGCCCGACGGCCGGACCCTGGTGATCACCGCCGTCGCCCGCCATCGCTCGCTCATGCCGTGGCTGTTCGGACAGCCGCTGAGTCTCTGGGTGGCCGCCCTCGGGGCGGTTGTGGCGGCCCTCGTGCTGGTCGGCACGCGCCACGAGCTTGCCCCGCTGCGGCGGCTGACCGACGCCGTGTCCCGCTTCGATGGCCGGGCGCCCGAGCGCGTGAGCGCCCCGCGGGGAGCCCCCGAGATCCTCCGCCTCGCCCAGGCGATCCAGGGCATGCAGGAGCGGATCAGCGGCCTGATGGCCGAGCGCTCACTGCTGATCGGGGCGATCTCGCACGACCTCAAGACGTACCTGACGCGGCTGCGCCTGCGCGCCGAGGGTGTGGCCGAGCCGAGGCTGCAGGAGCGGCTGGTGGCGGATCTCGACGCCATGACCGACCTGCTCGAGACCTCCCTGGTCTTCGCCCGCGGCACCGCCGTCGAGGCCGCGCGCTCGCCGGTGGATCTCGCCGATCTGGTGGCCGTGGAAGTCGCCGAGCACGCGGCGCAGGGCGCCAACATCGACTTGACCGGCGAGGACGTGCGGGACGCGACCGTGGCGGGCGACGCGCTCGCGCTGCGCCGCGTCATCGCCAACCTGATCGGGAACGCGGTGAAGTTTGGGCAATCCTCGGTCGCCGTGGCGGTGCTGCGGACCGGGGCGGACTGCCAGATCATCGTCGAGGACGATGGGCCTGGCATTCTCGCGGCCGAACGCGCCGCGATCTTCAGCCCGTATTATCGGGTCGAACGGTCCCGAAATCGGCAGACCGGCGGGACCGGTCTGGGGCTCGCGATCAGCCGACAGATCGCGGAGGCGCATGGCGGCACCGTGGTGGCCGAGACGGGTTCGCAGGGCGGTGCCCGGTTCATCGTGACACTGCCGGCCGTGACCCGAACCACCGGCACGACAACCAAAAGATGATGCGTTACGAAACGTTACACGCCGGCCTCCGCCCGTCACATCCGGGCAGAGCGCGCGGGCGAACCTTCGCTCACACGTCGCGGCGGCACCACCGCCGGGACGGTTGGGACAGAGCCCCGAAAGGCTCTTTCACGTGAGCAGAAGGAACGCACCGATGTTGAAGGTTCTCGGCCCGGCCGTTCTCCTCGTCGCCCTCGCGGCTCCGGCCTCGGCATTGCCGCTCGTCCAGGCGGCGGTTTCCGCCGGACCGGGCGATGCGCAGATCATCCAGGTCTATGGCGGCTGCGGCCCGTACGGGCATCGCGGCCCCTATGGCGGCTGCCGTCCCGGCGGCCAGCGGGGCGGCTACAGCCGGGGCGTGGCCTGCCCGCCCGGATTCCACATCGGACCCTATGGCCGACGCTGCTGGCCGAACTGACTCGTCGCCTGATCGCACCCCGTACCGTGTCCGGGCCGCGGCCGGACGACCATGGAGAGACAGATGATCCGCAAGCTTGTCATGCCCGCAGCCCTCGCGGCGGGCGTTCTGTTGGCCGGTTCGAGCGCCGAGGCCCGCGACGGATGCGGGCCCGGCTTTCACCGCAACTTTTACGGCTGGTGCCGGCCGAACGCGTTCTACCGTCCGTTCGTCGTCGTTCCCGGCTACCGGTGGCGCTACGGCCATCCCTACGCCTGGCATCAGCGGTTCGGCTGGAACCGCGGCTTCCGGCATGCGGGGTGGCACGGCGGATGGCATCGGGGCTGGCACGGCGGCCACCGTGGCGGGTGGCACCATCGCTGGTGAAACCGTCACGGCGCCCGGTTTCCTAGGGAAGGACCAGACCGGACAACGCGTAGGTCAGCGCGGCGACGAGGGCGGCGGCCGGCATCGTGATCACCCAGGCCACCACGATCCCCTGCGCGACGTTCCACCGGACCGCCGAGACGCGGCGGGCCGCACCGACCCCCACGATCGCCCCGGTGATCGTGTGGGTGGTGGAAACCGGGATGCCGAAGGCCGTCGCGGCGAACAGGGTCACGGCGCCGCCGGTCTCGGCGCAGAAGCCCTGCATGGGCGAGAGCCGGGTGATCTTCGATCCCATCGTGTGCACGATGCGCCAGCCGCCGAGCAGCGTCCCGATGGCCATGGCGGTCTGGCAGGACAGCACCACCCAGAGCGGCACGTGAAAGCTCCCGCTCTCGCCGTGGGCGTAGAGCAAAGCCGCGATGATGCCCATCGTCTTCTGGGCGTCGTTGCCGCCATGCCCGAGGGAGTAGAGCGAGGCCGAGACGAATTGCAGGCTCCGGAACAGCCGGTCGACGGCCGTCGGCGTGGACCGGACGAAGAGCCACGACACGGCGAGCATCAGCAGCAGCCCGAGCCCGAAGCCCAGCGCCGGCGAGAGCACGATCGCCGCGCTCGTGGCGACAACGCCGTGCCAGACGATCACGCCCGGCCCCGCCTTGGCGATCCCGGCGCCGAGCAAGCCGCCGATGAGCGCGTGCGAGCTCGAAGACGGGATGCCCGCATACCACGTCAGCAGGTTCCAGCTGATCGCGCCACCGAGCGCCCCGAGGATCACCCGGTCGTCCACGGCCGTGACGTCGATGATGCCGGATCCGACCGTGCCGGCGACGTGCAGGCCGAAAACCAGGAACGCGACGAAGTTGAAGAACGCCGCCCAGAACACCGCGTAGCGCGGCGCCAGAACCCGGGTCGACACGATGGTGGCGATCGAGTTGGCGGCGTCGTGCAGCCCGTTCAGGAAGTCGAAGATCAGCGCGAGGGCGATCAGGGCGACGAGGAACGTCACGCGTGCGACCCGTCGCTCAGACGTGCTCGACCACGATACTGCTGATCTGGTTCGCCACATCCTCGAACCGGTCCATGACTTTCTCCAAGTGATCGTAGAGTTCGGACCCGACCAGGAAGGCCATCGGATCCTGCCGGGAGGCCTTGAACAGCCTCTTCAGCCCGGCATTGTGCAGATCGTCCGCCAAGCCTTCCAACTCGATGACGCGCTCGGTCAGGCCGTTCAGGGCGGCGGCGTTCTCTCCGAGGGCGCGCAGCTTCGGGAGCGCCTCGGCGGTGACCTGGGCGGCCTCCTGGATCACCACGCCCATCTCGCGCATCGCCGGCTCGAAGGCCGTCACCTCGAAGAGCTGGACCGCCTTCGCGGTCTTGAGCATTTGGTCGATGGCATCGTCGAGGGAGCCGACGAGGGCCTGGATATCGCCGCGGTCGAAGGGCGTGATGAAGGTCCTGCGCACCGCCAGGAGCGCCTCGCGGGTGATCGCGTCGGCCTCGTCCTCGCGCGCCGCGATGGCCGCGCAGGCCCCCGCGATATCCTGCGTGCCCTCGAGGAGGGCCCGAAGGGCAACCGCGCCATCGACGAGCGTGGCCGCGTGACGCTCGAAGAGGTCGAAGAACCGGTCTTCCTTCGGCATCAGCGCCCGAAACCAAGCCAGCATGTCGTGTCCAGGTCCAGAAGATCGGTGTGACCGAAGGGCCGATCGGCGCCCGGCAAGCACAACCGCCAAGGAGGCCGGACCGATCCAGGCTTGAGCACGCAATTCGTCCGCCGATGATGCGGACGTTCCGCTCACCGCAGCGGGAGGACGCTCGGGCGCCGACCGGCCCCGGCGAAGCGGCGCCAGCGTCGCTTGCGCCCGAAGGTCCTGCGCGGATCGGCAAGGCGCGGGTCGGCCTGGCCCTCTCGCGGGCGCGGCTGTCGGATGGCGCCGATCGCCACAAGCGTCACGGCACAGATCAGGACGACGGGCGCCGCCCCCCAGAAAAAGCTCTCGAACATCAGCGACCCCCGAGCCGATGACCTCCACTCTTGAGTGATGAAGACCGCAGGCGATTACGGCCAAAGCTGGACTATTCGAGCGATGACGGCAACTCCGCTTTATCGGACACGAAAAAGCTGTGGGTTACTTGGGGCTCCCCGCCGGCGGGATCGGCGCCGCAATTCCGACCGGCGGTGACTTCCTCTGTCCTTGCTCCGGATCAAGGCACCCTGCGCCGCGTGGACCGACGATGGCTCCGTCCAGAGCGGAGCCGACCGATGCGCACCTACCGCGTGACCTTCACCATGACCGTCCCCGACGATACCGGGCACGACCACCGGGCCGTACAGAGCGCCATCGTGGTCCGCGCCCGCTCGGACGTATCCGCCGCGTGGCAGGCCAAAGCGATCCTGTGCGAGCGGGCGCAGGTGGTCGACTGGCGGTTCCGGGCCGACCGGTGTGAGGTCGCGGCTCTCACCGATGTGGCGGCGTGACAAACCGACCGCGTCTCGATGCGGAGCGCCCGCTCGGCTGAAGCGACCGGGCCGCCCCCGGACAGGACCGGGTGGAGGATCAATTCGGCGCGCTTCCCAATCTGCACGCCGCCCGGGCAGGACGGCAGGCATTCGGCGCAGCTTTTGAGCACAGAAACATATTTTCTGGATACATTTCGTAATATTTCTGACTTGTGCGGGTAATGTTTGCGTATAGATCGAGTAAAACGTGGCACAAAGATCACATTGCGCCCGCGGAACAAGCGGCGAGCACTGAATTCTATTGTCCCGCTGGGGCCGGCAGAGCATGATCGCAGCGCATTCAGGCATCGCCGAACGCGTTCCCTGATGAGCCTGCCGCCCAAGACGCAGGCCAAACCACAGACATGCGGTCAGATCTGGACAATCGGGCGACCGCGCCACGGGTCTCGAAGCTTTGGAGATTTCTATGACGCTCTTGAAGAGTTCGCTGCTCGGGTCAGCGGCCGCCTTCGCGGCCGTCGGTGCCGCGCACGCCGCCGACCTGCCGGTCAAGAAGGCGGTTCCGATCGAGTACGTCCGGGTCTGCACCGCCTACGGCGCCGGCTTCTTCTACATCCCCGGCACCGACACCTGCCTGCGCATCTCGGGCCGCGCCCGGTTCGAGGGCGGCTACCAGACCAGCTACTCGCGCCAATCCGGCACCAACGGCGGCGATACGTCGGGATACCAGGGCCGGATGCGCATCAACCTCGATGCCCGCACCCAGACCGCCTACGGCACGCTCCGCGCCTTCGTCCGCCTCGATGCGGGCGCCCGCACCGGCTATTCCGGTGTCGGCACTTCCGGCACCCAGCAGCGTATCGGCCAGGCCTTCCCGGGCATTGGCACCGATCAGTTCGGCCGTGACCAGCAATTCGTGAACGTCGACAAGGCGTTCATTCAGTTCGCCGGCCTGACCGCCGGTCGCGCCTCCTCGTTCTTCGACTTCTACGCCCACGATTTCGAGATCGCCGCCGCGACCCTCGGCTCGGACGTGTTTTCCACGAACCTGCTCGCCTACACGGCGACGATCGGCAACGGCCTGTCGGCCACGATCTCGATCGAAGATCCGGTCTTCCGCCGCACCCCGATCTTCTCGCCGCAGAACGTCTCGGCTACCCTCAATACCGGCAGCGTGCAGAACTTCGGCGTGACCACCCAGCCGACGCAGGTCTTCGTCGGCTATACCGGTGGCGTCCCGACACGTTTCAGCGCCATCGATACGATCGAGCGCGAGCGTATGCCCGACTTCGTCGGCGTCGCGCGCCTCGACCAGGCCTGGGGCTCGGCCCAGCTGTCGGCCGCGGCCCACGAGCTGAACGTCGGCAACATCTCCACCGCGGCGACCACCGGCACGGGCTCCATCGTGGCCCCGGCACACACCAACAGCGTGTTCGGCTGGGCGGTCCAGGGCGGCCTGAAAATCAACACCCCGTTCATCGCCCCGGGCGATGCCCTCTACCTGCAGGGCGCCTACGGCGACGGCGCGCAGATGTACACCGGCTACTGCGCGTATACCGGCTGCTACACGCAGAGCACCACGACCATCCAAGGCCAGAAATTCGCCCAGTACTTCTCGGATGCCACGGTCAACCCGTATACGGGCCAGCTGCAGACATCGCAGAGCTTTACGGTCACGGCGTCTTACCTGCACTATTGGACGCCGGAATGGCGCTCGGCCTTCTTCGGCTCCTACGGCGAGCAGGATTTCTCGGCGGCCGCCCGCTACCAGCAGGGCCAGCTCTACGGCCTCGTGAGCGGGCTGGCCGGCAGCAACCCGTTCGGCTCAAACGCCGTCGGCACGCCGGGCACGCGGTTCTTCCAGCTGAGCCAAGCCTTGCGCGACACCTACCAGTTCGTGGCGGGCGGCAGCGTGATCTGGTCGCCGGTCAAGGATCTCGATATCGGCGTCGAAGCCTTCTACACGCAGATCGGCCTGAAGAGCGGCCGGGCGATCGACCTCGACAAGAGCCCCACGGCCTATTCGAACATCGCGGCCATCAACGCTGGCACCTTCGCTGTCGCGACAGCCTCGAAGGACTCGGTTTCGCAGGTGCGCTTCCGAGTCCAGCGCGACTTCTGATCACCACTGGCGATCGGAACATGGTGCCGGGGCAGCTTGCCTCAGCGTCATGGACTACCTCCGTGCAAAATGGGACCTTGAGCCCAGCCTCGTGCCGGGCTTTTTTTGTCGCCGCCGGCAACGCGGGCGCCCGAGAGGCGGCTCGCTCCGTCTGTGCGGCGCCGCACCGCGAGGGCGAGGAGAGATGTTCCATCTGCCCGCTCCACAACGGACCAGCCCCCGATGCCCCGGATGCGGATCGTACGCGCCGTCATTTTGGCCTCGGCGGCCACGATCCTCACGGTGGTTCCTCGCCCCCGCTCTGGCCGCCGTCACCGGGCCTGGGCGGCAAGACGCGCGGGACGCATCACAGGGACGGCTTTACCAAGCGTTCATTCTCCGGGTGTCCCATCCGGGTTCGAACAGGCAGGATGCGGAAACATGCCGACCGAGACGAACACGCAGTCCCAGGAGCCAATCCTCGAAGTGTGGCGCATCGTGGCCCTCGCGCTGATCGTCGCGGCCGGGATGCTGTTCGTTCACCTGATCGTCCCGACCGAAGCCGATGCGTCCCCGAGCCCGGCCCGGGTGGCGATCGCCGCACGCTGACTGAGCTCAAACGCCTGGGCGTGACCGGCCCGGCACGGCCGGGTTCGCGGACAGTGTCAGGCTGGTCCTAACGGCCGCCCGTCGACCGCGGCCCGGCCTGATCCAGGGCGGTCGCCGCGGCGTTCAGGTCGTGCCGCACCTTGGCGATCACCGTCGCCCGTTCATCGCCCTGCGCGTTCAGCGCCTCGAGGAAGGCGGTCCAATCCGCGCGGGCACTATTCGGGATCTGGCCGTCGAGGCGTTGCCGAAGCTGGGCGACGCGCCCGTCAGCGGTCGCGACGGCGGGGGCAGCGATATCGGCGTCGTAAACGCCGACCGCGCAGGTCTGGTCACCCGCCTTGGTGTAGTAGGTGGTCTTCGGCTCCTCCACGGTGCTGCCGGGCTTGGGGAACAGGTAACGGATCACCGAGATCTGCCCGGGCTTGGCCGCCTCCATCATCGTCCGAATGAAATAGTTTCCCGTCCTGTCGTGCAGGTCCCGCACGTCGTGACCTCTCAGGATCGGGTTGGGATGGGCACTCATGATGCCGTCCGGACCGATGCAGAACACGTACGTGTCTGCGGTGCGAAACCCGCGGGCCCCGTCGGAGAAATCCTGAAGCGCCCGAACCCTGTCCGACCGCAAGGCCCGATCCACGCGGCCGAGCATCCAGGACGCAAAACCGTTCGGGCTCGGATCGTCGCAGGAGGTCGGGGCTTCGCCGTCGCCGCAGGCCAGAGCCGGTGCGGTCGGCCCCGCCCCAAGGATCAAGACAGCCGCAAGCACCGAAGCTCTCAGCGACATCGGCCTCTCCCGAAATCAGCACAGCCTCTCGAATCGCCACAATCAGAAACTGCACCTGCCGACTTGGCAAGCGCTCAATACAGTCCTCACGCACTCGTCAGCGCGATGGCTCAGGTTTGCCGCCTATTGCATCGGCAGGGGAATCGCCTCGATCCCCACCTCGCCGATCCCACGCGCCGCCAGTGCCGCGCGCAGAGAGGCATTCAGACAGGTGCCAGCCGTGAAGGCGCCGATCGCAGCCCCGTACCGGTCCGCGGCGCGGGGCAGAGGCCCGATCAGTTGCACGACGCGCCGCGCGATGGCGGGAGCTGGATCGATCCACGTGACCGGCCAGGGCGCGAGCGCCTCGAGGCGCGGCAGCAGCAGGGGGTAGTGCGTGCAGGCGAGACAGACCACGTCCGTTTGCCGCCCGTCCGGCTCAATCTTGAAGCAGGGCGCGATCTCGGCCGCGAGTGCGGCATCGTCCACCGGAGCACCGGCGAGTTCCGCCTCCGCGTAACCCGCAAGGTTCTGCGAGCCGACGAGGGTGACCGTGCAGGATCCGGCATAGGTTGCGATCAGGTCGCGGGTGTAGGAGCGAATTACCGTTCCGGGCGTCGCAAGCAGGGAGACCAGACGCGAGCGCGTCGCCTCGGCGGCCGGCTTGATCGGCGGAACCACACCCACGAAGGGCGTCGTGAAGCGTTGGCGCAGGGCCGGAAGGACCAGCGTCGAGGCGGTGTTGCAGGCAATGACCACGAGGTCTGGCCGGTGGATCGCGACGAGGCGCTCCATCACCGCGAGGACGCGGGCGACGAGGGCCGGCTCGCCGAGCCGGCCGTATGGGAAGGCCGCGTCGTCGCCGACATAGACGTAACGGGCATCCGGCCGGGCGCGGCGCACCGCGTCGAGGACGGTCAATCCACCGAGGCCGGAATCGAAGACCAGGATGGTCGGCTCGGAGGCGACGTGCAGCGCGGCGGCGGACAGGCTGGCTCCAGCCATCAGATCGATCCGCATGAGAACCCTGGACTCCTCGACGAGCGTCCTAAAATCTCGGCGGCGAGGGTTAAAGGGCCCTCACTGCGGCGAGAGAAAGACCCGCGATCCCCAACTGTTCCCGTTAACTTCGGCCTCCGGGGAGCGAAGACGTGCGGGACCACGCCCGCCGGGCTTCCCGGCCTGCAGAGGTTGTCTGACCACGGCTGGGACATATCTTCTGCGCGCTGGCTCGGAATCGAGGAAATGGTTCCGCGTCGTGCCCGGAACGGGGGACAATCGTCATGGCAGCCACGGCCGCACTGCGCCCGGAGGAGACGCGCGAGCAGGGGGCACCAGCCTTCCCGCCGCCGTTCATCACCGCCCGCCCGATCGACCGGGCCAGCTGGATCGCCGCGTTCCGCCACGTGCGGCGCGAGACCGAGCGCCGCGCCAAGCCGCTTTCCGCGGAGGACCAGCAGGTCCAGTCGATGGCGGATGCCAGCCCGACCAAGTGGCATCGCGCGCATGTCACGTGGTTCTTCGAGCAATTCCTGCTCCGCGAGCACCTGCCGGGTTACGCGATCTTCGATGAACGGCTGCACTACCTGTTCAACTCGTACTACGTGGCTGCCGGCCCGCGTCAGCCGCGCATCGAGCGGGGCCTGATCACGCGCCCGACCATGGCCGAGGTGAGCGCCTACCGGGCGCATGTCGATCGGGCCGTGGAGAGCCTGCTCGGGCGGGCCTCCGAGCGCGCTCTGGAGGCGGTGCTGCCGATCCTGGAGATCGGCCTCTTCCATGAGCAGCAGCACCAGGAGCTCCTGCTCACCGACATCCTGCACGCCTTCGCGCAGAACCCGCTGAGCCCCGCCTACGATCCGGCCTGGCGGTTCACCGATGCTGCGGCACAGCCCGGCCAAGCGCATCTCGACCGGAGCATCGCCTGGATCGGGCATGAGGGGGAGGGGTTCTCGTTCGACAACGAATCGCCCCGCCACGAGACGCTGATCGTGGCCGGCCGGATCGACCGGGCGCTCGTGACGAATCGCCAGTGGCTCGCCTTCATGGAGGATGGCGGCTACGCCAAGCCCGAGCTGTGGCTCTCGGATGGCTGGTATGCCGGTCCGGCCGAGGGGTGGGAGGCCCCGGGCTACTGGCGCCGGAACGGGGACGGCTGGGCCACCATGACCCTCGGCGGCCTGCGCCCGGTGGCGCTCGACGCGCCCGTCACCCACATCAGCTACTATGAGGCCGACGCCTATGCCCGCTGGGCGGGCCGGTTCCTGCCGACCGAGTTCGAGTGGGAGGTCGCGGCCCGGGACGGCCTGCTGCCGGACGCGTTCGGCCTCGTCTGGCAATGGACCCGCAGCGCCTACCTCCCTTATCCGGGCTACCGGCCGCTGCCGGGGGCGCTCGGCGAGTACAACGGCAAGTTCATGGCCAACCAGTTCGTGCTGCGCGGCTCGTCCGTCGCCACGCCCGACGGCCATGCCCGTCTGCCCTACCGCAACTTCTTCTATCCGCACCAGCGCTGGCAATTCACCGGCCTGCGCCTCGCGGACGCCGCCTGACGCGCCCCGGAGGCACCCTTGACCATCAAGCCCACCTTCCCCGACGCGGCACCGGTCGCCCTCGACACAGCCGCGCCGGAAACGGCCGCGCTGGCCTTCCTCGACGACGTCCGGGCGGGCCTGTCCCAACCCCAGAAGGCGTTGTCGCCAAAATACTTCTACGACGCTGCGGGCTCGGACCTGTTCGAGGCGATTACGCGGCTTCCGGAATATTACCCAACCCGCACGGAGATCGGCATTCTCGACCGGAGCGGGCCGGAGATTGCGACGTTGTTGCCGACGCACGCCGCCCTGGTGGAGTTCGGCAGCGGCTCGACCGTGAAGCTTCGCCGTCTCCTCGAGCATCTCGAGACGCTGGCCGCCTACGTGCCGGTCGACGTCTCCGGTGCGTTCCTGCAATCCCAGGCCGAGGCCCTCAAGGCGGACCTGCCGCAGCTCCGGGTCGAGCCGGTGGTTGCCGACTTCACCCGCGACTTCGACCTGCCCCAGAGCCTCGACGGCCTGCCGCGGGCAGGCTTCTTCCCAGGCTCGACCATCGGCAACTTCGAGCCCGCAGAGGCCGAGGGCCTGCTGCGCCGGTTCGGGCGGATCCTGGGGCAGGGCGCCCACATGATCGTGGGCGTCGATCTCGTGAAGGACATTGCGACGCTGGAGCGTGCCTATGACGATGCCGCCGGCGTCACGGCCGCCTTCAACCTCAATCTCCTGAGCCGGATCAACCGGGAGCTGGCCGGCCGCTTCGACCTCGACGCCTTCGCCCATCGCGCCGTGTTCAACGCATCGGCATCACGGATCGAAATGCATCTCGTTTCCCGGGACGCGCAAACCGTGCGTGTCGGTTCCGACACCTTCGCGTTCGCGGAAGGCGAGACGATCCACACCGAGAGCAGCTACAAATACACGGTCGCGACCTTCCGGGCCCTGGCCGAGCGGGCCGGCTGGACATGGCTCAAGGTCTGGACCGATCCGGAGGGACTGTTCTCGGTCCACGCGCTCCGGCTGGATTGAGGGTCCGCTGGCGACCGGAACCACGCAGGAGGCGCCGGTGCGTTTCAGACCGCCCTGGTTCTACGTGGTGGCGCCGGCCCTCGGTGCTCTGGCCGGCCTGGTCTACGGGCTGATCTTCGAGGTCGGACCGCTGACCGGCGCGGCGATCCGCGGCGCGATCATCGGCACGCCGATCATGCTCTACGAACGGCGGCTCCTGGCCCCGGCGCTGCGCGAGCGCGTCCGGAGTCTCGCAACGCCGCTGTTCCTGCTCGCCACGGTGGCGCTCTATGTCGCGACGATCGTCGTCGGCAACGCCGTCGCCAGTACCGTGCTGAACCGCCTGTTCCGGTTCATGTACAGCGAGCGCAACGCGATGCTGATGACCGACACGGGCCTGCTCTACGCGCTCTGCATCTCGGTGCTCGTGGTGTTCGTGTTCCGGGTCCGCGACCTGATCGGGCCGGGCGTGTTCGCCAACCTGCTGATCGGCCGGTACCATCGCCCGATCAGCGAGGAACGGATCTTCCTGTTCCTCGACGTGAGCGGCTCGACGCGCTTCGCGGACCGCTACGGTGACCGCGAGGCCCAGGCCTATCTCGGGCAGGTGTTCAACGCGCTGGCGCTGCCGGTCTCCCAGACGCGCGGCTCCATCGACGATTACATCGGCGACCTCGCGCTGGTGACCTGGACGATGGAGCGGGGCACCCGCGACGCCGCGTGCCTCCGCTGCGTCTTCGATTTCGCCGCGCGCCTCGCCGCCGAATCGGAGGCGTGGCGGAGCCGTTTCGGGCAGGTGCCGGAGTTCCGCGCGGCCCTCCATTGCGGCCCGGTGGTCACCGCCGAGATCGGTCTGGAGCGGCACAAGATCGCGTATTTCGGCGATGTGGTGAACACCACCGCGCGGCTGGAAACGCTGTCCAAGACGCTCGGCGTCCACGTGCTGGTATCGGCCGATCTTCTCCGCCGGCTCGGGCCGCTGCCGGCCGATCTTGTTGCAGAGGATCTGGGCGCCCACTCCCTGAGAGGCCGCGCGGAACCCTTGGCCGTCGCGGCGATCCGACGCCGCGCGCCGGCCGCCGCGACGGTAGCGCCCGTTCAGAGCCAAGCGGTGCTGGGCTGAAGCGGGCCGTGCGGCGACGCCCCGGCTCATTGGCAGACGAAGGCTGAGATCAGGCGCCCAGCGCCTTCAGCACATCGCGGGCGGCGCGCTCGCCGTCGAGAGTCGCACCGCCGACGGTCATGGCTCCGCCGCCGGCCAGGGCCTCTCCGGCGAAGAACAGCCGCCCACCCACCGGCTCCCGCAGACGGTCGCGAGCCTCGGCGTGCCCGGGCGCGACGATCGCGTACGATCCGCAGGCGTGCGGATCCGTCCACCAGCCGGCGAGCCGCCCCGCCAGCACGGCACCCTTGGCCTTCTCGCCCAGAACGACGCCGAGGCGTTCGGTGGCCAGCGCCACCGCTGCGGTCTCGCCGGCGCGGCACAGGTCGCGGGCGAGGTCGCCGCCGAGATTGGCCACCGCCAGAGGCCGGCCGAACGGGCCCATCTCGAAATACAGCGTCGGACCGCCGGTCGCGATCGAGACCGCATCGCCGAACGCCGTCGGATCGATCCTGGCTGGGTCGAGACGCAGCCCGACCTTGGTGTAGGCGCCCATCCGCAGCCCCTGGAGCGCGGCCAGCGGGCCGTCGGGGAGCCCAGGCCTGAGCCGGAGCGCACCGGATTGCAGCACGCCCACAGGCACCGTGACGATCACGGCGGCCGCCGACAGGGTGCCTTGGGCCGTCTCGACCCTAACCTCCCGGCCGGACCAGTCGATCGCGCGGACGGGGCAGCCGAGGCTGACCGGCAGATCCGAGAAATGGCGCGCCACCAGGTCGCCGTAGCCGTCGACCCACAGGTCGGTGCCGGACCAGAGCCGGTCGTAATCGACCGCCGAGACCCGCTCGGGATCCTCACCGAGGGAGAGCCGGCTCAAGCCCGCGGCTGCCAGCTCGGCGTTCGGGCCACCGGCCCGGGCGGCCTCGGCCAGGGACGGATCGCCTCCCTTCGGCTCCAGAAGTGCGTCGAGTCCGGAAAAGCCGGCGCGCCGGGCCGCCTTCTCCGCATCGGTCGCGGGGCGCCCGTCGATCGTGAGGGTGCGCGCCCAACCGTCCTCCCGGGCGAACCGGACCTCGGCCGCGCGGGCGATGGGCGCCCACGGGTTGTGCTCGGCCCAATGGATATACTCGGCTCCGGCGTCGAAGGGGCAGTCTGCGCCGAGCGCCCTGTCGGTGAAGGCGCGGCCGCCGATCCGATCCCGCGCCTCGACGAGGGTGAAGCTCTGGCCTGCCGCCCGCAACGCGGCCGCGGCCGCAAGACCCGCCGAACCGGCGCCGACGATCACCACGGGCCCGCCCCGCGCGGACGCGCGCAGGGCCGGCGCGGCCAGCAGGGCGGAGGCGATGATCGCGCGTCGGGTGGGTGTCGACTGGCCCGGGTTCATGGCGCCTCTGCTCGGAAACGTCCTGAACCAGCCGGACAAAGGAGAACGCGCTACCCGCGTGCGCCCTGCGTGCCCGAGCGCTTCTCCATCATCGTCTTGACCTGCATCAGCTGGTCCCAGACCTGACCCGGCGACGTCCCGAAGAAGTCGAAGCCCGCGTTGATGCCCCAGTAGATGCCGAAGCAAATCAGCGGCACGAGCATCCAGGCGAGCACCTCCTCGCCCCGCCGACGCCGCTGGCGGCGAAGGCGGCGTTCCTCGCGCCGGGTCAGCTTCTTCGGGGGCGCCGGCTGCGAGACGGAGGTGAGGGGGCCCTCGTGCAGGTTGTCAGTCATCGGCCGCCTCCTCGCCGCGGCGCATTCGCGTCGCGGCGGTCATAGACCGGCGGCTCCTAGTCCGGAAGGCCGCCGACCGCCGAGCGGACCATTAGGCGCGTACGAGTGGCACCTTCGGCACGGTCCGGACGCCGCCAGAACCGCCGCCACCCTTGTTGTCCTTCGGCGTCTTCTTCCGGGCCGCGGTGCGGGGCTTCGTGCGCTTGTGGCGCTTGGCGACGTTGGTCACGTCCTTCTCGGGCTTCGGCGTCACCGGACCGGCCGGGAACTCGAAGCCCAGGCTGTCCTTGGCGCCGGCCTTGGCCTCGTCGTCCTCGGGCTTCCGCACCACCACGCGGACGGCGCCGCCATCCTTCAGCTTGCCGAACAGCACCTCGTCGGCGAGCGGCGTCTTGATGGTCGACTGGATCAGCCGGGCCATCGGACGGGCACCCATCGCGTCGTCGTAGCCGTGCTCGACCAGCCACTCGCGGGCCTCGTCCGACAGCTCGATCGTCACGTTGCGGTCGGCGAGCTGCGCCTCAAGCTGAAGCACGAACTTGTCGACCACCTTGGCCACCACCTCCTTCGGCAGGTGGCCGAACGAGATGATCGCGTCGAGACGGTTGCGGAATTCCGGCGCGAACAGCTTGTTGATCGCCTCCACGTCATCGCCCGTGCGCTTCGACTGGGTGAAGCCGTAGGCCGACTTCGCCAGGTCCGAGGCGCCCGCGTTGGTCGTCATGATGATGATGACGTTTCGGAAATCGACCTGCTTGCCGTTGTGGTCGGTCAGCTTGCCGTGGTCCATGACCTGCAGCAGGATGTTGAACAGGTCCGGATGCGCCTTCTCGATCTCGTCGAGCAGCAGCACGCAATGCGGGTGCTGGTCGATCCCGTCGGTCAGCAGGCCGCCCTGATCGAAGCCCACGTAGCCGGGCGGCGCGCCGATCAGCCGGCTGACCGTGTGGCGCTCCATGTATTCCGACATGTCGAAGCGCAGCATCTCGACGCCGAGCGACGAGGCGAGCTGCTTGGCGGCCTCGGTCTTGCCGACGCCGGTCGGGCCGGCGAACAGGTACGAGCCGATCGGCTTGTCCGGGTCGCGCAGGCCGGCGCGCGCCAGCTTGATCGCCGAGGTCAGGGCCTCGATCGCGTTCGGCTGGCCGTAGACCACGCGCTTCAGGTTCTCGGTCAGGTGCTGAAGCACCACCGCGTCGTCCTTCGAGACGGTCTTCGGCGGGATCCGGGCCATCGTGGCGATGGTCGCCTCGATCTCCTTGATGCCGATGGTGCGCTTGCGGCGCGCCTCCGGCACCAGCATCTGCGAGGCGCCGGTCTCGTCGATCACGTCGATCGCCTTGTCGGGCAGCTTGCGGTCGTTGATGTAGCGGGCCGACAGCTCCACCGCGGCCTTCACGGCCTCGGTCGTGTACTTGAGCTTGTGGAACTCCTCGAAGTACGGGCGCAGGCCCTTCACGATCTCGATCGTGTCGGGGATCGACGGTTCGTTGACATCGATCTTCTGGAACCGGCGCACGAGGGCGCGGTCCTTCTCGAAGTACTGGCGGTATTCCTTGTAGGTGGTCGAGCCGATGCAGCGCAGCGTGCCCGAAGCCAGCGCGGGCTTGAGCAGATTCGACGCGTCCATGGCCCCGCCCGAGGTCGCGCCGGCGCCGATCACCGTGTGGATCTCGTCGATGAACATGATCGCGTTCGGGTGCGCCTCGATCTCCTTCATCACCTGCTTGAGGCGCTCCTCGAAGTCGCCGCGATAGCGGGTGCCGGCCAGCAACGTGCCCATGTCGAGGGAGAACACCGTCGCGTCGGCCAGAACCTCCGGCACCTCGTGCTGGATGATCTTGCGCGCCAAGCCTTCCGCGATCGCGGTCTTGCCGACGCCGGGATCGCCCACAAGCAGCGGGTTGTTCTTCTGCCGGCGGCAGAGCACCTGGATCGTCCGCTGGACCTCGGTCTCGCGGCCGATCAGCGGATCGATCTTGCCGTCGCGGGCCTTCTTGTTGAGGTTGACGCAGTAGGCGTCGAGCGCGTCGCCCTTCTTCTTGGCGCCGCCGCGGGGATCACCCTCGTCGCTCGGCCGCTCGGCCGCGCCCTCGTCCTCGGCCCCCCGCACGGGCTTCGACTCGGAGGCGCCGGGGCGCTTGGCAATACCGTGACTGATGTAGTTGACCGCGTCGTAGCGGGTCATGTCCTGCTCCTGCAGGAAGTAGGCGGCGTGGCTCTCGCGCTCGGCGAAGATCGCCACCAGCACGTTCGCCCCGGTCACCTCCTCGCGACCGGAGGATTGGACGTGGATCACAGCGCGCTGGATCACGCGCTGGAACCCCGCCGTCGGCTTGGCGTCCTGCCGCCCGTCGCCGGTGAGGTTGGACAGCTCGGTATCGACGTAGTCGACGAGGCTGCGCTTGAGCGTATCGATCTCGACATTGCAGGCGCGCATCACCGCGGCCGCATCCTGGTCGTCCACGAGGGCGAGCAGGAGGTGCTCCAGCGTCGCGTATTCGTGCCGGCGCTCTCCCGCGAGCGCCAGGGCGCGGTGGAGAGCTTGTTCTAGGCTGCGTGAGAAGCTTGGCAAAGCTGGCCTCTGTGTGGGTGCCTACCGCGAGCGGCGCCTATTTCTTTTCCATAACGCACTGGAGAGGATGTTGGTGTTTGCGCGCGAAGTCCATGACCTGCGTCACCTTGGTCTCCGCCACCTCGTAGGTGAAGACCCCGCACTCGCCGACCCCGTTCTGATGCACGTGCATCATGATCTGGTAGGCGTCCTCGTGGCTCTTGTTGAAGAACCGCTCGACCACGAGCACCACGAACTCCATCGGCGTGTAGTCGTCGTTCAAAAGGAGCACCCGGTAAAGGCTCGGCCGTTTGGTCCGCGGCTTCGTGCGGGTGATGATCGCCGTGTTGGATCGGTCGTCACCGCCTGGCGCGCGCGACCCGGACGCCGTGATCGCACGTTGCGCCGGCCAGTGACCCTTCGTGGAACTCGCGGTGCCCTGCATGGGGACCTGTCTCATGTGCGTCGAACCGATCCCTCAACTGGAGCGGGCGTCGCCAGCCCGTAAAGCCGCGTCTGTCTCGGCTTCGCCGGGAGCGGCGCTCGGCTCCGCTTCGGTTAATCTACAGACGGTAAGCCGACTTCGCCAGACGCCTGTGCGCACTTGTCCGCCCGGCCGGGAAGGTTTGCCACGCATGCCCAGCGTGCTGGCGCGCACGCATGCCCGGTCGCTGGCGATGAACCGCGCTCGCGAGCGCGGCCGAGCTTGGCAGGCATGGCTGATCTCCGGACCGCCGCCGGCCCAGCCGGGCCGGCAACCGCGGCCTGATCCGAATTTGTGTGCCGCGTCAGCCAGCGTCAAGCTGCGGCCGGTAAGGACGATAAGCGACCGTCGGATCGGCACGATCCGGCATTCGAGCCGAGCGCATTAACGGGCCTGTAACCGCACTTGCCTAACTCTCCGATGATGCAGCGGGGCCACGCGATCAGCGCGGATCACCCAGGGACATGACCGGCGCGTGCCGGTTTCGCGAGGCAGTCAGGCGTGATGCGTAGCGTAGTAGGCCGCTCCCGGACGATTCCCGTGCTGCCGGCCGCCCTCGCGGCCGCGGCACTCCTGACGGCCCTGGCCTCGCCGGCCGAGGCCCGGCGCGGTCGCCACCATCACCATGCGCGCGCCGGCGGCGGATACAATCCGCCCTACGCCGCGATGGTCGTCGACGTGAAGAGCGGCAAGACCCTGCACGCGGTCAACGAGGATGCCCTGCGCCATCCCGCCTCGATCACCAAGGTGATGACGCTCTACATGTTGTTCGAGCAGATGGAGCGCGGCAAGTTCGCCCTCGACTCCGAGCTGACCATCTCGGCCCATGCCGCCGCCCAAGCGCCCTCGAAGCTCGGCCTGCGTCCCGGCCAGACCATATCGGTCGAGAACGCCATCAAGGCGATCGTGACCAAGTCGGCCAACGACGTGGCCTGCGCGATCGGCGAGAACATCGCCGGCTCCGAGGAGCGCTTCGCGCAGATGATGACCGCCAAGGCGCACGCGCTCGGCATGAGCCGGACGCAATACGCCAACGCCTCGGGCCTGCCGGACCCGGATCAGCTCACCACCGCCCGCGACCTGACCGTGCTCGCCCGGGCGATCCAGGACCGATTCCCCCACTACTATCGCTACTTCCAGACGCGCTCTTTCGCGTTCCGCGGCCGGGTGATCGGCAACCACAACCACCTCCTCGGCAACGTCGAGGGCGTGGACGGGATCAAGACCGGCTACACTCGGGATTCCGGCTTCAACCTGATGACCGCGGCGAAATCCGACGGCCACCAGATCGTGGCGATCGTGCTCGGAGGGAAGTCCGGCGCGAGCCGCGACCGGATCATGGCCGACCTCGTCCGCTCCAGCCTGCCGCGGGCCTATGCCGGTGCGCGGACCGCACCTGCGGTCACCGAGGTTGCCGAGCGCGCCCGCCCGGCGGTGGTCGCCGATGCGGTCTCGCGGACGCGCACGCAGGTCGCCTCGGCCGACGACGAGGATGTCGAGACCACGGGCACAACCGGCGAGCCGCTCGAGCTCGCCCCGTCCAAGACCACAACGCCCGGCGGCACCTGGAAGCCCGGCCCGCAGGGCATCCCGAAGGCCGCGCAGGCCTATGCCGGCGCCGGCAGCGCGCAGGCGCCGTTCCCGGGCGCGACCAAGTCGGCGGCCCGGGTGGCGTCGGTCGAGCGCGACGAGCCGCCGAAGGCTGTCTCCGGCGCCCGTGTCGTGCCCACCGCCTGGGTGATCCAGCTCGGCGCCATGGATGACGAAACGAAGGCCCGGTCGATGCTCTCGGAGGCGCGCGCCAAGGTCGGTGGCAGCCTCGCCAAGGCGGCCCCCTATACGGTCAAGGTGGAGCACGGCGGGACGACGCTGTTCCGCGCCCGCTTCTCGGGCTTCGGCGAGCAGGATTCCGCCCAGGAGGCCTGCTCGGCCCTGAAGCGCAGCGGCTTCAGCTGCTTCGCGACCCGGAGCTGACGGCGCCCCAAGCCGGCCGATACAGTGATGCCGCGGTGGAGTTCGCCCGCGGCTGCATACGGTAACTCTCTGACAACGCGCGTGGAGTTTAGCGATGTCGGCTCAGAAGCCTGTCCCGGGCCGCGTTGACGCGCGCCGCCCGTTCGGCGCTGCCGCCCTGGTCGGGGTGGGCGCGCTTCATGAGCGACCGGTGGGCCGACCGGATCTCCTCAGCGGTCGCCCCGCGCTGAAGCCCCAGGACCTGGTACGCCTCCTCCTGCGTCATCGCCCCTGGGTTCGGCGGACGGCCCGGCCGCGGATCTCGATCGCGCTCAGCGTGTACACGCCATCCGGGCGCCCGGCGGTCGAGATACGGCTCTAGCAGGGCGGCACCCGCAGCGTCGCGCAGGCGGCAGAGCTGCAGGAGATCGACCACGGCACCGGTGGGCATGGCCTCGAGCCATGCTCCGATATCTGGCCCAGACAGGACCTGCCCGGTACGCAGGCTGCCGTCCGGGTTCAGCAGCGCGTCGATCAGAACCGTGCGGACGCGCCGATCCTGAGGGGTACCGGGGCCTCGGCCGGAGGCCGGCCGGACGAAGCGGCGGAGCCGTTCGGTTATCGAGGCTTGTCCCTCGATCATCCAGACGCCGCCAAGGCCGAGAAGCGCCGCGAGGACGAGGTTTCCACGGAGCAGCAGGAAGCCCGCTGCCAGGAGTGCGAAGGCGCCGAAGGTCGGCAGCCGCGCGCGGCCGAGGGCGGCGCCGAACCCTTGGCCGACGGCACGCTTCAGGCGCCGGCCGAGACCGTTGCTCCTCTTCGAAAGCCACCACAGCGTGAGGCAGGCGAGCAGACCGGCAAGCAGCGCCATCGCTCAGCGCCGCATGCCGTACTCGGCCGAAGCCCGGCCGCCGATCTGCACGGTGGTCCCGTTGCCGAAATTGTAGACGCCGTCACGCCGCGCCTTCGGCCTGGTGGCGACGGAGTCACAGCCTGGCTGCGGCGGCAGGCGGACGCCGTCGGGTAGATTCTCCGGGCACAGGCGCGACCGCAGCGGCGGCTCGCCGGCCAGTGCGGCCCCGGCCATCAGCCCGACGAGAAGAGCGACGAGAGAGGTTTTCATCGACGGTTCTCCGCCACATCCGCGGTCGTGACCCGCACCTGTCGGATACGGCCGTCGCGCTCGACCTTCAGCGTCACGGGCGTACCGAGTCCGGCGCCCTCGATGGCCGCCGTCAGATCGGCCAGGCGATGGACCGGGCGGCCATTGGCCTCCACGATCACGTCGCCGATGTCGCCGGTCTGGGCATCGACGCCGCGCAGGCCCGCCTGGGCGGCCGGCGACCCGGGCAGGACCCGCACGATCACCACGCCGTCAATGCCGAGCCGCGCGGTGGCGGCCTCCTGGGCGGCGATGATGCCGATGCCGGGATTGCGCACGCGTCCCGCCTTGATCAGTTCCGGCACGATCCGGTTGACCACGTCAACCGGGATGGCGAAACCGATTCCTGCGCTCGCCCCCGACGGCGAGACGATGGCGGTGTTGACGCCGATCAGCCGGCCGGCGGAATCGAGCAGCGGGCCGCCGGAATTGCCGGGGTTGATCGCCGCATCCGTCTGGATGACGCCCGACACTTCACGCCCCTCGCTGGTCGGCATCCGGCGGCGGACGGCGCTAATCACGCCGGTCGTCAGCGTGTGGTCGAGGCCGAACGGGTTGCCGATCGCGAAGGTCGATTGTCCGACCTTGAGATCCGCCGAGGTGCCGATGGCGAGCGGCGGCGGCATGTTCGTGACGCGCCCGAGCTGCAGGACCGCCAAGTCGTAGGACGGCGCCATCCCGACCAGTGTCGCGGGCACCACCGCGCCGTCGCTGAGGCGGACCGAGACGGAGCCGCCGCTCTGCGCGGCATTCTGAACCACGTGGGTGTTGGTCACGATATGGCCGGCGCCGTCCCAGACGAAGCCGGTGCCCGTCTGGGTGTTGCCCTGCTCGCCACCGTCCTCGTCGAGGTCGAGCAGGTCGCGGTTCTGGGCCGCACCCTGCGCGAAGACGTGGACCACCGACGGGCTCGCCTGCTCGAACAGGGCGACCGTGGCCTTCTCCGACTGCGCGAGATCGCCGCGCGCGGTCACCGCCCGGGGGGTGTTGGCCGCGTAGAGCAGGGGTTGCAGGTAGGGCTGGGCGACGTAGAGCGCCATCAGGACCAGGACCGCGGCGAGGAGGATGCGCACGGTACGATCCGGCACGGGCGTCTCCAGGGAAGGCCCGGGGCGGGCGCGGGTCTTAAGTGCGCGTTCAGCTTCAGGGCGTCAACACAGACAGGCGCCGCAGCCGACAGGCCTCAGACGTGTTCTGGCGCACGGCGGCGAGGGGCGCAAACTGGCTAACGGAATGGTCATCTTTCGAGGGCCACAATTCTCGCAAGTCCACGGCAGCTCGGATGTGTTCAAGACGGAGACGGAACACCGGACTCAGCCTTTCCTCGTGCCTTCGCACCGGATGCTGGCTTCGAAATCCGCCCGAATTGATCGCAAAGCTGCCGCAGAGATGCTTGCTTTGACGCTCAGACCATCGATCCCCGCCGCGTCTCGGCCCAGGCCGACGGCGGCGATCTGAACGGTCCAAAACGGTTCGGAAGGACGCGTACACATGGAAACCGAAGCTCTGGAACGGCCCGCGGATCTGACGATCTGGCGCACAGCCCCGGCGAGCGCCCCGCTCGCGCAGCCCGAGCGCTTTGACACGCTGCGCGAGGCGATCGCCGCCGCCGCCGGTGCCCTGACCGACCCGGCCAAGCAGCCATGGATCATCACCGAGGAGGGCGAGATCCTCTCGCCGAACTGGATCCGCACCTACCTGAACTGACGACCTCAGCGGTCGAACAACGGGGATACCGGGGATGGCAGCGAAAGCTCCGCTCCGGGCCCCCAGGGCTCATTCCGCCGCGTCCGAGTGGCGGAACCCTTCGATCCCGACCTGATCGGGGTTGATCGCGTGCAGCGCCCGCCGGGCGGCCTCGAGCGGGTGCTCGGCCTCGACCCGGACCGAGGTGAGATCCGGGCTCTTGTAGACCGTCACGATGGTGTCCATCACCTCGGTGAGCGTCGTGCGCTTGTCCTCGGGCGCCGCGATCAGCAGCTGCAGCCCCCAGGCCCGGTAGAGATCCACCAGCGCCTGGCTGTTGCGCACGTCGAGCTTCGAGAACGCCTCATCGAGAAGGCACAGACCCAGGCCCGGATTCTCGTCGCCGGGCCGGTCGCCGGGATAATAGGCGCTCGCCAGGGAAGCCGCGATCGCCACGTAGAACGGCGCCTGCGCCTCGCCGCCCGAGCCGCGGAGCGCCCGAGCCGACATGGTGGTGCGGTTACCCGCTTGGTCCCGCATGCCGATCTCGTAGACGAAGTAGTTGCGGTAATCGGCGAGCCGCGCCGCATCCTCCGCGCCGGCGATCAGGGCGGTGATCTCCGCCAGCGCTGCCGCCATCGGACCCTCGGCCTCGCCGGCGAACAGCGCCTGGGCGGCCTCGGGCGAACGGGCCGTCTCGATGGCGAGCGCGTGGACGGCGGCGTAGCGGCGGTCCACCGCCGCCTCGAATGCGTAGGTCTGCCCGGTGAAGCTGCGGGCCGAGAGCCGCTCGTTCAGGGCCGCGAGCTTGGCGTGGACGCGCTCGAACCGGTCGGCCAGACGCGTCAGCAGGTCCTCGGTCATGAGGCGGCGCATCTCGGTCTCGGCCCGCTCGGCCTGGGCGCGGTAGCGCCGTAGCTCGTGACCTTCTACCGCCTCGTATTCCCGCCGGACCCAGGCAAACCCGTCAATCGCGGGGGCATCGCCGGTATTGAGCGGATTCTCGACCCGCCAGGCGGCGCAGGCCTCCGCCAGCTCACGCTCGGCGGTCCGACCGTGCGCGCGGGCGGCGTCGGCCGCTTCCCGGGCGAGGGTGCGCTCGGTGGTCGCCCGCGACCCGGTGGCCTTGGCGTCGAGCCCCGCGAGGGCACGGCGTGCCTCGGCGATAATACCGACGTCGAACACCTCGGAGCGCGCGAGCCGCACCCGGGCGGCATCACCGCCCGTGAGCTGGCGCAGCGCCGCGCGCCGCGCCGCGAGCGCCGCGCGGGCGGCCTCGCGGACCGGGCCGAGCCGGGCGCGGAGCGCCGCCTCGTCGGCGAGCAGGCGGTCGAGCTTCGGCTCCAGCTCCTCCGACAACTCGCGCAGGTAGCCGGCGCGCTCCGCGCTCAGCGCGGTGATCTCGGCGGTGAGCCCGGCGGTGTCGCGCTTCTCGATCCCCTCGCGCTCGGTCTGAAGCGTGCGCCGCCGCCCGTCCAGGCCGTCCAGCTCGGTCCGCAGGGTGTCGATGTCGTCGAGACCTCGGGCGATGCGGGCGCGGATCGCGGCTGCTGTGCGGGCCGCCTCGCGCAGAACGGCCGCCTCGCCGCGCAGCCGACGCGCCTCCGCGACCGCGACCTCGTGCGCATGGCGGCTGTCGGCGGTCGGCCCGCGCTGGCCGCGGGTCATCAGCAAGTCGACGCTCCGGGTCACCGAATAGGCCATGCCGGCGGTGGTCCGTCCGCTCGGCGCCACTGCGCGAGTAAGATGGGCGAGCTCGGCATCGTCCCGGGCGAGGTCGTAGCCGCCCAGCCGCACGCCCAGGAACGCCTCCGCGTGCGGGTCTCTGGTCTCGATCACGGTGAGCGGCCCGTCATCGTAGCGGCGCGCCCGCTGCTTGGCGGTGTCGGTGGTCTTGACCAAGATGCAGCGATGGAACCGATCACGGCCGGATTGCAGGACGCCGAGCGCCTCGTTCAGCCGGTCCGGCGCTACCACCAGCGCCTCGCGCGCACGCCCGAGCAGGGCTTCGAGGGCCGGGCCCCAGGTCGGATCGACGATCTCGGCCAGCTCGCAGATCGGCACCGCCGCGATGCCGCGCCGCTCCAGCTCGCCGCGGAACGCCACCGTGTCGGAGGACAGCCGCGCCGTCGGCCCGGCGCCGGTGCGCGGCGCGGTGCGTTCCGCCTCGCTCTCCTGGGCGCGCGCCTTGAGGGCGGCATCCTCGGCGGCCCGCTCCAGCGCCTCGTCGAAATCGGGCAACCGCGTCAGCCCTTCGACCAGTTCGGCGAGTGGCCCCTCGGGGCGCAGGATTTCCTCCGGGGATGATTCCTTGCGCAGGCCGGCCCGCGCACAGGCCTCGGCCAACCGCGCCGCTTGCGGGCTGGACGGGCGCAGGATCGGGGCGACCGCCTGGAGCTTGCCCATCTGGCCGACGAGGCCGACGAGGTCGGCGATCCGGCCCGCGAGTTCCTTGCGGTCCCGTTCCAGCATGGAGAGGCCGAGCGTCGAGGCGGCGAGCCGCCCCTCCGCGGCACTCGCGGCGGCGAGCGCCTTCTTCTCGGCGATCTCGCCGTCGATCTCGCGCACGAAGGCGCGGCTCGCGGCGACACGCTCGCGGGCAATCCGCAGGGTATCGGCGCCCTCGCGCAGGCGCGTGCGGACGGCGATGAGGTCGAGGCTGCGGCGGCGCAACTCGGCGCTCGCCGCGCGCAAGTCGTGCGTCGCCGCGGCGAGCACCGACTCGCTCCAGGCCTCGTAACGGTCCCGCAGGCGCCGCAAGCGGCCGAGGCGTGTCTCAAGCTCGGCGATCGTCTCCAGGAGGCGCCGCCAGTTGGCGATGGAGAGGCGGACGCGCTCGACATCCAGCGGTTCCGGGTCGAGCACGAAGGCGCGCACGAAGGCGCTGGTGTCGAAGATCGGCTTGAACGCCACCGCGTTGGCGAAGCTGCGCAGGAAATGACGGGGCTCGGGCGCCAGCGCGCCCTCGCGCAGGGTCGCGAGGATATCCGCCGTGAAGCGCTCGCCGGAGGTGCGGTACTCCGTGAAGCTCGAAGCCCGGGCGCGCAGATCCGCGGCGATCTCGCTCCACGGCGCCGTGTAGCTTCCGCCCGGCGCGGTGCGGGCGTAATCGGCGACTTCGAACCGGTGCCCAACCGCGATGAAACGCGAGAGCACGGTCTCCTTCGGCTCGACGGCGCGCGCCGCCAGCGCCAGCCCGACCGTGACCACGCGCCCGGATTCGGGGTTCTCGAACACGAGGGCCAGCACGGTCTCGCAGGATTCCCGGGTCGGGCGACCGCCCTCCGCCGGGTCGCTGATCCAGCCCAGGCAATAATCCCGCACCGTGCGGGCGCTGCGCCCGGAGGCCGAGGCGTTGAGGGCGAGACGGCTGGCATTGTTGCCGGCCAGAACCGTGCCGACCGCGTCGAAGATCGTCGATTTTCCGGCCCCCGTCGGCCCCACGAGCGCGGCGGCGCCCCGCAGCCGAATCTGCTCGCGGCGAATCAGGTACCAGTTCGAGATGGCGATGTCGGTGAGGACGTACACGAGACCGGGCGTTGGACCGTTGGCAGGAATTCGGCCGGCCCAGTTGGCCGGGTTCGGCCGCGTATGCAAGCCGGCCGGGTCGCCGCCCGGATGCCGGACACGACCACAAGTTATGACAATTTTAGCACAACTTGCTCATGCCGCTGGGATCTCGCCCGATGACCCGGTTTCGATCGATGCGCCTGAGCCTGAAAACGAAGTTGAGCGGCCTGTTCATCATGCTGCTCCTCGCAGCGATGATCCAGGGCGGCGTCACCCTGTACAAGATGCAGGCGGTCGATCAGCGACTGACGGAGCTTCTCGACAACGCCGTCCCGTCGATCAACGAAGCCCAGGCCATCAACACTTTCGTGCTTCGGACCCGACTGTGGCAGTTCCGATACGTCACGGCAGATACGCAGGCCGAGCGGGACACGAGCCTGAAGAATGCGGACGAGATGACCCGCAACCGCCAAGCGAAGGTTGAGGCGTACCGTGCCTTGGTGGCCTCGAAAGAGGAGCAGGCCATCTACGAGGATCTGCTGACCAAGCTCGCAGCCCAGGAAAAGGACTGGGACCGGTTGCGGGCTTTCCCGGCCGACGCGCACGAGCAGGCGCTCGCCTATTTCCGCGGTCCGATGAATGCCAATTATCTGGCGGCCTCGACCGCCACCCGGGCCCTCGCCGACCTCAATATCAAGACCGGCGCGGCCGCCGGGCAGGTCGCCCGCCGGAGCCAGACGGAAGCCGTCCAGGCCACCGTGACCATCCTGGTCGTCACCGTGCTGATCGCCCTCGGCGCGATGCTCTACGCCTTCGTCGGCGTGTCGCGCCCGCTGGCAGCCATGACGCAGGCCATGCGGCGCCTCGCGGACGGCGACACGGAGGCCGCGGTGCCCTTCGCCCAGCGGCGGGACGAGATCGGCAACATGTCGGCGACCGTGGACGTGTTCAAGCAGAACCTGCTGCATGGCCGTGCCCTGGAGGCTGAGACCGCGCTCGCCCGAGCCGGTGCCGAGGCGCAGCGCCGGCAGGCAGCGCAGGAATTGGCCGATCGGTTCGAGGCGAGTGTCGGCGGCATCGTCGGCTCCGTCACCGCCGCGGCGACCCAGCTTCAGGCCACCGCCCAAAGCCTGACCGCGACCGCGACGCAGACCGCCGGCCAGTCGACCAGCGCGGCCGCGGCCGCCGAGGAGGCCTCGACCAACGTGACGACGGTGGCCGCCGCGGCCGAGGAACTCGGCTCCTCGGTCAACGAGATCGGGCGCCAGGTCGGCTCCTCCGCAGACCTCGCGCAGGCCGCCGTCCAGGAGGCCGGCGCGACCGCCCAGTTGGTCCAGGAGCTGAGTGCGGCGGCGCGGCGGGTCGGGGAGGTCGTCGACCTGATCTCCGCCATCGCGAGCCAGACCAACCTGCTGGCGCTCAACGCCACCATCGAGGCGGCGCGCGCCGGCGCGGCGGGCAAGGGCTTTGCGGTCGTCGCCTCCGAGGTCAAGGCGCTCGCCGACCAGACCGCCAAGGCCACCGCCGAGATCTCCGCGCAGATCGGGCAGATCCAGGGCTCGACCGGACAGGCCGTCCAGGCGATCGGCGGGATCGCCGGGCGCATCCGCGAGATCAGCGGCATGGCGAACTCGATCGCGGCCGCCGTGGAGGAGCAGGGCGCGGCCACCCAGGAGATCGTCCGCAATGTCGCCGAGGCCGCGACCGGGACGGACGCCGTCACCGCCAACGTGAGCGGCGTCGCCGGGGCCGCCGAGGAGACTGGCGCGGCAGCCGCCCAGGTGCTGGCCTCGGCGTCCGAAATGGCCCGCCAGGCCGCCCATCTCGGCAGCGAGGTCGAGCGCTTTCTGGCGACCGTCCGGGCGGCCTGAGCGGAAACCGGCGAGCGGGGGCTTGCGGGTGAGGAGCCCGGTTGCCCCCGTCGTCGACAGGCGCCGGCCTCAGGCCTCGCCGGCCTCGGACCAGGCCCGCAGGCGCTCCAGCCATGCATCCGAGGCCAGCACGGCGAGCCCTGGCAGGAGCGACAGCGGCGTGACCCGCTCGACCCGGTCGCGCTCGCCAAGCCGCAGCCCGCCGCGCTTGGCGTACATGCGCAGGATGTCGGCGAGCCGGCCCTCCTCGGGCGGCTCGTTGCGCGCCACGGTCCGGATCTTCTCGACGATCTCGTCGGTGGTGCACGCGACGATGCCGTCGGTGCCGGCGCGGTGGTCGCGCAGGCCCTCCTCATACAGGAGCCGAAGCGCCAGAAGCACAAGGGTCTCGTCCTTGCGCAGGCGCTCCGAGACGATGTCGTGGCGCGGCGCGTCCGCCGACGGGCTCAGCGAGACCATCTGGTCGCGGTGCGAGACCGTGAGCGCGTAGCCGAGGCAGGCGAAATAGTCGGTGAAGAACGGCGCGTAGTGCCGGGCGAGCTCGTAGGAGCGGCCGATCCCCTGCGTGTCCGCGTAGATCACCTGTCCCTTCAACAGCACCTGGAGCGCGCGGCTGAGTTCCTCGGCGTCGGGCGCCCGGGCGCCGGGAGGCGGCGGCTCGTCACCGTCGATGATGGCGCGGAAGCCCTCAAGCACGGGGACGTCGCTCCAAGAGGAAATCCGGGCAGTCGAGCCAGCCGTTGACCACCCGCTCCGGCAGGCGCGTGACGGCGTAGCGCTCGCCGAGCCGCGCGTCGAACAGAACGTCGATCTCGCGCAGGCGCTGGAACACGACGAAGTCGTCGACACCCGCGATGACGATCTGCGACCCGCGCAGCCGCACGGCCTTGCCGAGCCGCGCCTCCACGAACGCGGTCATGCTCTCGGGCGTCACGGTGGTGCGGCGCCGGAACTCCGCCTTGGCGGCCGCGAAGGCGTCCACCACGGGATCATCCTCCAGATCGGGCAGGGGCTCCATGTCGATCGCGCTCTTGCGCGCCCGCGGCGCCTGGAGATGCGCGTGGCCGATGGGTGGTCGCAGCTGGGAGATGTCGGCCGGCACGTCGGGCGCGATCTCCGAACCGCCGACCGCCCGCAGCATCGCGGCGACGCGCTCGAGCCCGCTCGGATCCGGGCGGTCCATGACGTGCAGGGCGGCGCCGATCCGGCGCTCCAGGCGCGCCACAACGGCGTCGACGGCGTCGAGATGGTTGTCGAGCCCCTCGAACACCGAGAGGATCTGGGCCAAGTCGGCCCGGACCGCCCGCTGCGCCGTGTCGAGATCGGCGCTGCGGCCTTCGCGGATCAGGCCCTCGGCCAGGGCCCGCAGGGTGAGCGCGTCGCGCAGCGCCCGGCCCGCCTCGCGCACCACGCTGGCGCGGAACCGGAACGGGTTGAAGCGCGTGTGCAGCGTCCTGTAATCGCTGATCAGGTGGCGCTCGACGAAATCCTCGAAGAACAGCCGGAAGGTCTTGGCCCGGTCCGACTCGCGCAGGATCCGCTCCTCGACCTTGCGCATGCCGGCGGCGAGCCCGCGCACGTGCGACAGGAAGGCGGCGGCGGCCCGGGCGGCGTTGGACAGGGCCTCCGAGCGGTTCGCCGGATCCGAGAGAGCGCTCTCCAGCCCGCCCAGCACCTCCAGAACGGCACCGCCGTAGGAGCGGGTCTCGCCCCGTTCGAGCCGGGACAGCTCTTCCAGGAGAAGCCGCGCCTCGGGATCGAACTCCACCACCGGCACGTAGCGCTCCCGGCGCTCGATCAGCCAGCCGGTGTCGAGGAGGCGCCGGTAGAGCGCGGTCCGGCGCTCCGCGGGATCGGCCGAGATCGGCTCATCGCCGCTGACTTCCGGATCGCTCCAGCCCACGGCGAAGTCGCCGATCTCGGCGAGCAACTCGGCCTTGCGCACCGGCTCAGCCCCGAGGACGCGCCGATGCAGGTGCAGGAGAAGGGCCGCATTGAAGCCGCGGCTCGGAGCCGCGAGCGGCTTGAACAGCTCGTCGGGCAGCTGCGCGAACAGCATTCTTTTGAGACTCTCGCCGTCGCGCAGCCGGGCCGTTACTTCGCGCCGAGGAGCTCGACGTCGAAGATCAGGGTGGCGTTCGGCGGGATCACGCCGCCGGCGCCCCGGGCGCCGTAGCCGAGCTGCGGCGGGATGATCAGGGTGCGTTTGCCGCCGGTCTTCATGGTGGCGACGCCCTCGTCCCAGCCCTTGATCACCTGGCCGGCGCCGAGGGGGAAGCTGAAGGGCTGGTTGCGGTCGCGGGAGGAGTCGAACTTCTTGCCCTTCTTGCCGCCCTCGTCGAGCCAGCCGGTGTACTGGACGGTGACCTGCTGGCCGGCCTTGGGCTCAGGCCCGGTCCCGACGACCTCGTCCTGGTACTGCAGGCCGGAGGGCAGGGTGACGGTCTCGGCATTGGCGGCTGTGCTCATGGCGATCAACGCGGCTCCGGCGATGAGGGACAGGCGAGGCATGGTTTCTCCCTGGAGCCGGCGCCGTACGCGCCGACCGTCGGAGCGCTTCTATCGGCTCACGTCGGTCGAGGCCAGGGAGGTTCTGATGCCCCTCATGTGCGGTGACGGTCAGCCGTCCAGCATCGCGGCCAGATGCAGCACCAGCCGGCGGGCGACCTCATCCTTGCCGAGACGTGGCCAGGATTCCACCGCGCCATCCCGGCGGATCAGATGGACGGCGTTGTCGACGCCGCCCATCACGCCGCCCTCGGCCGAGACGTCGTTGGCCACGATCAGATCGCAGCCCTTGCGGGCGATCTTCGCGCGGGCGTGATCCAGCACCGCATCGGTTTCCGCGGCGAACCCGACGACGAGTGGCGGGCGGCCCGACGGCATCCGCGCAACCGTCGCGAGGATGTCGGGATTCTCGGCGAGCGGGAGCGGGGCGGGGCCGCTGCCGTCCTTCTTGATCTTCTTCGTCCCGGCCTCGTGCTCCGGCCGCCAATCAGCCACGGCCGCGGCAAAGATGGCGATGTCGGCCGGAAGCGCCGCCTCGACGGCTGCCAGCATCTCGCGGGCAGTCTCGACCCGCACCACGGTCACGCCCGGCGGATCGGAGATCGTCACCGGCCCGGAGACCAGGGTCACGACGGCGCCGGCCCGCGCGGCCGCTTCCGCGATGGCATGGCCCTGGCGGCCCGACGAGCGGTTGGCGAGATAGCGCACAGGGTCGATCGGCTCGTGGGTGGGGCCGGAGGTCACAAGCACCTTTCGGCCGGCGAGGGGCCGCGCAGCGCCATCGGCGCCCAGCATCGTCTCCAGCGCATCGGCGATCTCGTTGGGCTCGGCCATGCGTCCGGGGCCGGTTTCGGCCTCCGCCATGCGACCGGCATTCGGGCCGATCACGCGCACGCCGTCGCCCTCCAGGGTCGCGAGGTTGCGTCGTGTGGCCGGGTGCGCCCACATCTGCACGTTCATGGCGGGCGCGATCAGGATCGGCAGGGTCGTGGCCAGGAGCACAGTGGTCGCCAGATCGGCGGCGTGGCCGCCCGCGAGGCGGGCCATCAGGTTGGCAGTGGCGGGCGCAACCACAACCGCATCGGCCTGGCGGGCAAGCTTGATATGGCCGATCTCCGCCTCCGAGGCCCGGTCGAACAGGTCGGTATGGGCCCGCTCGCCGGCCAGCGCCGCCGCCGCCAGAGGCGTGACGAATTCCTGAGCCCCCGCGGTGAGAACCGGGCAGACGCTGGCGCCCCGCTCGCGCAGACGCCGGATCAGATCGAGGGCCTTATAGGCCGCGATGCCCCCGCCGATAATGAGGAGAACACGGCGGTTGGCGAGGGTCTCGGTCATGCCGGACCCTCTGCGCGGCCGCGCGCGCGCGTCAAGCCGCACTCAGGCCGCGGCCGGGACGGCGGGCGCCTTGAGGCCGCCGAACCGGCGCTCGCGGCGGGTGAACTCGGCCACGGCGGCGGCGAGGTCGTCGGGACCGAAATCGGGCCACATCCGCTCGGTGAAGTGCAGCTCGGCGTAGGCCGCCTCCCACAGCATGAAATCCGAGAGCCGCTGTTCGCCGCCTGTCCGGATCAGCAGGTCGACGTCGACCGGTGAACCGTGCATCGCGCCCGCCACCACCGCGCCGAAACTCTCCCGCGTGAGGCCCTCTTGGCTCTGCAGGCGCTGCGCGGCGGCGATGATCGCGTCGCGGGCGGAGTAGTCGACGCAGATCCGCAGGTGCAGGCGGTTGCCCGAGGCCGTCGCCGCCTCCGCCGCAGCGATCGCCTCGGAAATGCCGTCCGGCAGCCGGTCGCGCCGGCCGACGACGCTGAGACGCGTGCCGGTGCGCGCCAAGCGCTGCGTCTCGTTGCGCAGGTAGGAGCGCAGAAGCCGCATCAGACCCCCGACCTCCTCGGCCGGGCGCTGCCAATTGTCCGCCGAGAACGCGTAGAGCGTCAGGGTGCCGATCCCGAGATCCGGACACGCCTCGGCGGTGCGCCGGATCGCCTCCACGCCGCGGTGATGCCCCGCCAGCCGGGGAAGCCCGCGCTGCGTCGCCCAACGCCCGTTGCCGTCCATGATGATCGCGGCGTGCAGGGCCCTCGGCACCGCTTCGCTTTGCATCGTAAAGTCTCCCGGCATGGGCGTTTCGCCAAGGTTTGTCGGATTATGGTTAACAATCCGTGGGGAATTGTGCGGTCTCACACCGTTTTCGTGGCCGGATCCAGGCTGCGCAGCCCGGTTTCGGTGCTCGAATCAGCGGCCTTCGCGGCATCCCGGACGACCTGTTCGAGGACGCCGAGATAACCGATGAAGCGCTGACGCCCGGTCGCCGTCAGACGACACACCGTCTGCGGCCGGTTATGCGCGGAGCCCTTCTCCAGACTGACAAGATCGGCCTCGCTCAGCACAGCGAGATGCCGACTCAGGTTGCCGTCCGTGAGCCCGCACAAACGCTTGAGATCCGGGAAGGGCAGGCCCTTCGGATGCGCGACCAGCGATGTGAGTACGCTCAGGCGCGCCCGCTCGTGGATGGTTCTGTCGAGCCCCTCGTATGAAAAGCGCCCGTCGGTGCGGTCAGAAATCGTCATCGAAGGCCCGGGCGCCGCGATGGAGGATACAGGCCAGCCAGACCTGACCGACCAAGAAGGGCAGGCCCATTGTCCAGGGAGAGAGGGCTCGCGTCTCGGCCGAGATCGCCAGCACGGCGAGCCCGGCCAGCAGGTACCAAGCGCCGACGCCCTGGACGGCCCGCGGCAGGATGCGCGCCGACGCGAACAGGCCGAGCCCGACCAGGACTTGCCAGAGGCCCGGCAGCATCCAGACCTCGCCGGGCGCGAATCGCGCGATCACCAGGGCGAGACAGGCGCCTGCACCGGCAGCCGGCAGAAAGACCTCGATGGCGTTCCACACCATCGCGTCGGCCAGCCCAGAATGCAGGCGGCGGCTGCGCCGGACAGCCTCGATGCCAACCAACGCGAACGCCACCAGGGCAACCGCGATCCACACGCCGAAGAACGTCCCGATTCGTGCGGCCGGGTCACCGAGCCAGAGAGCCTGACCGGCGGCGCAGGCCAGGGCGAGGCCGCCGGTGGCTGCAACCGTCGCAGCCCCGAGTCCGCGAAACGCCGTGTCTCGGGCGATCTGCGAGCGGATCGCCACGATATCGGCCAGCGCCTTGTCCAAGTCCTGCATGTGCCACATGCCCCGGGCTGCATCATGCTTTGTCGCGCAAAGTATCCGCCCGGCACGAGCGCTGCAAGCCGGTTGATGGACCCCAAGCGGCGGAATGTCTCAATATTGAGCCAACGATGCGCCTCCGCGTCGATGCGGACGCTACTCATCGGCGGCGCTCGTTTCGCCATCCGAATGAAGGATTTCCGCTGGGGTCGCGGGCATGGCGCGCCGGCGGGATCGGCCACGGTGCCGATGGAAGTGGCAAAACTCCACGCCGAAAAGGGTTTCTCGCGGCGGGCGCCGGGCCCATATTGGTGTCATGCCCGCTCCGAAGAAATCGCGCGCCGCTTCCGTCACGGCCTCGTCCGCCAAGGCGTCGAAGCCCGAGTTGAAGCCCCTCGATACCTATCTGGCCGAGTTGCTGAACCCGGCGCTCAACCGCAATCGGCTGGCTCCGATCGATCCGCCCCCTGAGCCGCCCGCGCGGCCGGGCAAGGTGAAAGGGCGCACCGGCAAGGGCGACAGCAAGGCGGCCACGCGCCGGGCAGAGATCGCCCGCGACGGCTTCGCGGAGGCCCCGCAGGCCGGCTACGCCCTGGGTGACGCGGCGGATGTCGATCCGCGCCTCGCTCAGGCCCTCGGCTTGACCCCGCCCGAGGACGGCCCGGTGCCGGAGGGCGCCGACCTGCCGGATCCCGGCGGCGACGGCGGCGCCTCGGCGACCGTCTCGGCCCTGGAGCGCCTGCTCACCGAGGGCAACCCGCTGTTCAAGGACGGTCAGACCTGGGTGCCGCACCGGCCGGAGCGGCCGCAGAAATCCGAGGGCGGCCTCAGGTTCACGCTGAAATCGGAGTTTACGCCGGCCGGCGACCAACCGAAGGCCATCGCCGAACTGGTCTCCGGCGTGCAGGCTCATGAGCGCGATCAGGTCCTGCTCGGCGTCACCGGCTCGGGCAAGACCTTCACGATGGCCAAGATCATCGAGGAGACGCAGCGTCCCGCCCTGATCCTGGCGCCCAACAAGACGCTGGCCGCGCAGCTCTACGGGGAGTTCAAGTCGTTCTTCCCCGACAACGCCGTCGAATATTTCGTCTCCTACTACGACTATTACCAGCCCGAGGCCTACGTCCCGCGCTCCGACACATTCATCGAGAAAGAATCGTCGATCAACGAGCAGATCGACCGGATGCGCCATTCCGCCACCCGTGCGCTGCTGGAACGGGACGACGTCATCATCGTCGCCTCGGTCTCGTGCATCTACGGTATCGGCTCGGTCGAGACCTACACGGCGATGTCGTTCACCGTGTCCCTCGGCGAGCGCATCGAGCAGCGCCAGCTCATCGCCGACCTCGTCGCCCTGCAATACAAGCGCATCCAGTCGGATTTCGCCCGCGGCACCTTCCGAGTGCGGGGCGATTCGATCGAGCTGTGGCCCGCCCACTTGGAGGATCGCGGCTGGCGGATCGGCCTGTTCGGCGACGAGATCGAGAGCATCGTCGAGTTCGATCCGCTCACCGGCAAGACCCTCTCCGAGCTGAAATTCGTGAAGGTCTACGCCAACTCGCACTACGTGACGCCGCGGCCGACGCTGCAGCAGGCGATCAAGGGCATCAAGACCGAGCTGAACGGCCGGATCGAGGAGCTGACCAAGATGGGCCGGCTGATCGAGGCCCAGCGCATCGATCAGCGCTGCACCTTCGACATCGAGATGATCGAGGCCACCGGCGCTTGCAACGGCATCGAGAACTATTCCCGCTACCTCACCGGCCGGAAACCCGGCGAGCCGCCGCCGACCCTGTTCGAGTACCTGCCCGACAACGCGCTCGTGTTCACCGACGAGAGCCATGTCACCGTGCCGCAGATCGGCGGCATGTACCGGGGCGACTTCCGCCGCAAGGCGACGCTCGCCGAGTACGGCTTCCGGCTGCCCTCCTGCCTGGACAATCGCCCGCTCCGCTTCGAGGAATGGGACGCGATGCGTCCGATGACGGTCCACGTCTCGGCGACGCCAGGCAAGTGGGAGATGGAGCAGACCGGCGGCGTGTTCGCCGAGCAGGTCATCCGCCCGACCGGCCTCGTCGATCCGGTGATCGAGATTCGCCCGGCCCGCAGCCAGGTGGACGACCTGCTGGGCGAGGTTCGGGACGTGGCGCAGGCCGGATACCGGACGCTGGTGACCACGCTGACCAAGCGCATGGCCGAGGATCTCACCGAGTATCTGCACGAGAACAGCGTGCGGGTGCGCTACATGCACTCCGACATCGACACGCTGGAGCGGATCGAGATCATCCGCGACCTGCGGCTCGGCGCCTTCGATGTACTGATCGGCATCAACCTGCTGCGCGAGGGCCTCGACATCCCGGAATGCGCCCTCGTGGCGATCCTCGACGCCGACAAGGAAGGCTTCCTCCGGTCGGAAACCTCGCTGATCCAGACCATCGGCCGCGCCGCCCGCAACGCCGACGCGCGCTGCATCCTGTACGCGGACAACATCACCGGCTCGATGGAGCGGGCGATGGCCGAGACCGAGCGGCGTCGCGCCAAGCAGCTCGCCTACAACGAAGAGCACGGGATCACGCCGCAGAGCGTGAAGCGCGGCATCGCCGACATCCTCAGCAGCGTGTTCGAGCGCGACCACGTCCAGGTCGATACCGGGCTGGCCAAGGATGCGATCACGGTCGGCCACAACCTCAAGGCCGTGATGGCGGACCTCGAGAAGCGGATGCGGGCTGCTGCCGCCGACCTCGATTTCGAGGAGGCGGCCCGGCTGCGGGACGAGCTCAAGCGGCTTCAGGCGACTGAACTGCTGGTTTCCGATGACCCAATGGCCCGGCAGAGCGATGTGGAGCGCGAGGCCGGCAAGTTCGGACGGAAGGCGCCGCGCGGGGCAGGGGGCAGCCGTATCGCCAAGCCCGACCTCGACAACATGGGTCCGGGGACCGACCGGGAGCTGCCCGTGGGCGGCACGGCGCCGGTCTGGCAGGAGCGGCCGAAGCCGCGCTCGACGCAGGGGCTCGGTGGGCAGAAGCCCAAATACAAGGGCGGCGGCGGACGGCGGGGTTGACCGGCCGTCTCCGTCTCAAGCGGCCTCGTGATCCCGGCCCTGGCGATGCGTCGTCGCGGCCTCGCCCGCATCGACGATCGCCTGGGCGATCCGGACGACCAGGGCGTTGCACGCTTCGTCGTAGGCGCGAGAATCGGCCTGCACGGCCGCCTGGGCCACCGCACCTCCGCGCTCCCGAACGATGTCGCGCGCGGTGCGCAGCGCGTCGGCGAAAGGCTCGAAGGGTCGGGGCATCGTCGCGCTCCGGAAGCGCCGGGACGTATCGGCCCGGTTGGCGGCTGCAACGAGCAACCCAACGAAACTGTTCCCGGCGGCCCTGGACGCCCATACCGCACCGGCCCAGATCAGCCGCCGGCGAGAGACGAGCACACGATGGCATCCGAGACGAACACGCCCCCGGCCCTCGATGACGAGACCCTGGCCTTCGCGGCCCGGGTGTTCCAGTACGCGCGGATGGGCCATGCGGAGGCGCTCGCCGAGCTGTTCTCCCAGGGCCTGCCGGCGAACCTGCGCAACGACAAGGGCGACAGCCTGCTGATGCTGGCCGCCTATAACGGCCAGGCGGAGGCCACGCGGGTGATCCTGGAGGCCGGCGGCGACCCGGAACTCGCCAACGACCGCGGCCAGACGCCACTGGCCGGCGCCGCCTTCAAGAACGATCTGGCGGTGGCGCGGCTGCTGCTCCAGCACGGGGCCGCGGTGGACGGGACCGGCAGCGGCAGCCGCACGGCCCTGATGACGGCGGCGATGTTCGACCGGACCGAGATGGTCGATCTCCTCCTCCAGCACGGTGCCGACCCGGATCGCCGCGACGCCGCCGGCCAGAGCGCCGCCGACATGGCCCTGGCCATGGGCGCGCAGGCGACGCCGGGGCAGCTCGACCAGGCGGGGCGTCGGTAGTGCACTTCGCCAAGCGCTGCAGCGTTGAGCCGACACGTACGGGCGCGACTGGCGCCTCACCCGGGAGCAGAATCTTGCAGCGATCCCTCGGAAGCATCGCGCTGGCCTGCCTCGTCCAGATCACGTCCTTCGGCATTGCATCCGCCGCCGAGACGCCCTGGCCCACCTTCGGCCACGACCCCAGCAACCGCAACTTCTCCGAACTCGCCCAGATCGACCGCGACAGCGTCGCCCGGCTGCGCCCTGCCTGGATCTTCCAGACCGGGATCACCGGCTACTTCCAGGCCCAGCCCGTGATGGTGGACGGAACGCTCTATCTCTCCACCACGCAGAACAACGTCGCGGCCCTCGACGCGAAGACCGGCAAGCCGCACTGGACCTACACGCACAAGCCGCGCACGGAAAAAATCTTCGGGCCGCCCTCGAACCGCGGACTCGCTGTATCCGGAGGCCTCGTCTTCGAGGCGACCATGGACGGGCGGCTGATCGCCCTCGACGCGAAGTCTGGCACGATCGTCTGGGACAAGGAGGCGGTGCGCCCGGAGGAGGGCGAGAGCGAAACCGCCTCTGGCCTCACCGCGACGCTCGGCGGCAAGCCCGTGCAGGGATCGAGCCGGCTCGGCTTCAAGATGCCGCCGCTGGTCGCCGACGGGCTGGTGATCGTCGGCGTGACCGGCGCGGGCTACGGCCTTCACATCGAGGACGAGGCTGGTGGTCTCGACGGCGGCGCGGTGGTCGGGATCGAGGGCGGATACGGGCGGCGCGGCTGGCTCGCCGCCTACGATGCCAAGACGGGCGAGGAGCGCTGGCGCTGGTACGTCACGCCGTCGGAAGGTTGGGAGGGCGGCTTCGTCGAGAAGACCGCAGACGGCACGCCGCTCCACCGCGACATCGCCGCCGAGAAGGCAGCCGCGCCGGCCAATCGCGACGCCTGGCGGGTCGGCGGCGGCTCCCTCTGGATGACGCCCGCCTACGACGCGGATCTCGGCCTGATCTTCCTCGGCACCGGCAACCCGGCCCCGCAGAATTTCGGTCTCTCGCGACCGGGCGACAACCTCTACACGATGTGCCTGGTGGCCCTCGACGTGAAGACCGGCAAGTTGCGCTGGTACTATCAGCAGGTCCCGCACGACGAGTGGGGCTACGATGTCGCCGCGCCGCCGTTCCTGCTCGATGGGCCCGGCGGCGCCAAGGCCGTGGCCTCGGCGAGCAAGACCGGTTGGATCTATGTCCACGACCGCGCCACCGGCAGGCTGATCGAGCGCTCGGCACCGCTCGTCGACCAGAAGAACCTGTTTTCACCCCCGACGGCGCAGGGCACGCTGGTGGCACCCGGTCCCCTCGGCGCCGTGTCGTGGCCACCCACCGCCTATGACGGCCAGCGTGCCTACGTGCAGGTCCGCCACGGGGCGACCACCTACACGGTGAAGACAGTGCCGGCCGCCGCCGGGCGGCCGGAGATCCGCTACACCGAGACCGGGGAGGCCAAAGGTGAGCCGTCCTTCAGCACCCTGACGGCCGTCGATCTCGGCGACGGCGGCAGGATTGCGTGGTCGGTTCGGTCGCCGAGCCGTTTGTCGGGGGGCACGCTGGCGACCGCCGGCGGCCTCGTCTTCTCCGGGGAGGAGGACGGGCATCTCGATGCGCACGATGCGCGCGACGGCCGGGTGCTCTGGCGCTTCCAGTGCGGGGCCGGCATCAGCGGGCCGGCGATGACCTACGCGCTGGACGGCAAGCAGTTCCTGGCGGTCGCGGCGGGCGGCGCGTCCTTCACCAAGGCGTCGGGCTTCGGCACCGGCGACGCGCTGCTGGTCTTCGCGCTGCCCGACTGACCGCGGCGGAGCCCGCCCCGCGAGCAGGTCAGTCGGCAGCGATCGCGTAGCGCGTGCGCAGGCGCAGGCCGAACACCGCCATCATGAACATGCAGCAGGTGGCGTTGTTGCCATTGTACAGCACCGTCTCGAACGACGCCGAGACCAGCCCCAGGAACCACAGCCGCAGGAACAGCATCGTCTCCGCGTCGAGGCGGGTTCCGCCCGCCACGCGCTGAAGGTCGCGCATGGGCGCGAGCACGAACGCCACCACGGTCAGGGCCAGGAACGGCAGGCCGCCGATCAAGGCCGTGTCGAGATAGGCGTTGTGGGCGTGATCGACGGTGTTGACCCAGGTCAGCTCCTCCGAGCCGCCATACATGGTCCGCTCGGTCATCCAGAACGCGCCGAGCCCCCAGCCGCGCCAGGGGCGGACGAGGATGTTGTCGATGGCGAACTGCCAGATCTCGCTGCGCCCCGTGAAGGTGGCGTTGGTGAGGAGCGCCCCGACGGCATCCTGGATCGACGGCACCAGGACCGAGCCGATCGAGATCAGCGAGAATCCGACGATCGGTCCGAGCAGCAGCAGCGTCCGCGTGACCCCGCCGGTGAGGATCTGGCACAGGCCCGTGATGGCGAGGATCACCGGCAGGAGCAGGATCGCGGTCTTGGAGCCGCTCGCGATCAGGAATCCGGCGGCCAGCAGCACGATGCCCCAGCCGAGGACGCGGCTCGCCACCCGCGCGACGTAGAGCCCGACGACCACCAGGATGACCATGGCGGCGCCGGCCTCGTTCTTCTGCGGGAAGATCCCGCGCCAGAGCCCCGGATGGCTCGGGTCGGAATTGACGTCGAAGGCCGAGTGGATGGCGAGGTTCGGGACGAAGGCGACCGCGAGGTAGCACGACAGCACGATCACCAGCGCGGCCCCGGCCATGGTCAGGGCGAGTTGCCGCGGAGAGCGGGCCACGATCAGCACGCCCGCCGAGAGCAGGGCGGCGATGGCGAACAGCGCCAGCCGTCGCAGCGACAGGCTCGGCTCGATGGAAAGGAGCGCCGTCCCGCCCAGCCAGACGGCGCACAGCAGGAGGGGGCCCGTCGCCAGCGGCCGCAGATGCCGGAAGCCGATCCGATGGATGGCCGCAACCATGGCGACACCGGCCGAGAGAAAGAGCGCCTGAGTGAGAAGGCTGCCCTCCTCGGAGGCCGCCAGGATTGACCGGTCGGACAGGTCGACGAGCCAGATGTGATTCCAGAGCAGCACGAAGACCGCGCCGTTCAGGAGAACGCGCAGCACGTCCGGCACATCGGAAGCCGCGGTGCCGCGCTGCCGCTCCTGAACCCGGATCCCGGTTGCCGCGTCCGCAGAAGCCATTCCGTCCCACCGCGAAAGCCGCAACCTGCGGCTCTGACCATTCTAGCGGATGACGGATCCAGGGCGATGGGCAATCAAAGCTTAGCCCCGACGATCGCGTGATAACCTTGACGCCGAGGCACGCTGCTCAGCGCCGCATCGTGTACTGCGAGCGCCCGGCCGATTGCCGCATCAGGAAGGACGCCATCTCGGAGAGCTCCGGCGCCTTGGAGCGAAAGGTCACGGAGAGCGCCAGGAGCGTATCCTTGTGGTCGAGCCCGGAATAGATCCGCTCCTGGACTGGAACGTGCTCGGCGCGCAGCTTGGCGGCCAGGCTGACCGTGTGCCGGGGCTTCACCACCGTGTCGGCGTCGCCGGTCGCCAGGAAGGCGGGCGGCGAGAGCGGGCCGACGAAAGTCCCGGGCTGCGTCGCGGCCTTGTCGGGCGCGTCCCCGAACACCTTGAGGGTGGTATCCTGGTCGAGGGGCAGGAAGTCGTAGGGACCTGAAAGGCCTGCGACGGCCTTGATCACCTTGGGATCGACGCCGGCCGCGGTCACGTAGCGCGGATCGAGGCCGAGCATCAGGGCGTTGTAGGCGCCCGCGGAGTGGCCGGCCAGCACGATGCGGCGAGGGTCGCCGCCGTAGGCCGTGATATTGTCGCGGACCCAGGCCACGGCCGCGGCACCGTCCTCCAGGAAACCCGGGAAGGGCGCGTCCGGATAGAGCCGGTAATCGGGCAGCACCGTGACGAAGCCCTGTGCGGCGAGCGCGTGCCCGACGAAGGCGTAGTCGTCCTTGGAGCCGCTCTGCCAGGAGCCGCCGTAGAAGAACACCAGCACAGGCGCGTTCTCGGCGGCCGCCGTCGGGACGTACACGTCGAGCTGCCGCCGCGGTCCCGCGCCGAAGGGCTGGTCCTTCGCCGCGAGGCGGCCACCCGGATCGCGCGGACCGATCGCGTCGAACAGGGCAAGCGGCGAGGCGGCGGTGAAGCCGAACGCGGCAAGCCCGAGGCAGAGGAGGCTAGCGAGCGCGGTGAGCAGACGTGTCATATCCCATCCGGTTGTCCCGACCGGGTCATACCGCATCGGGCTCAGGGCGGATTGATGACGGTCCCGCGGCGAACACCGGAAAATCAGGTTCGCAGCACGATGCAGGCGCCGCCGACCTTCCGGATCCGACCGCACAGGTCGTCGGCCGCCTGCCGGCTCTGCGCCGGGATGCGAATCCGGTAGAAGGCCCGGGTCCCGCGGTTGCGAAGGCGCGTCCCGATGATCATCGGCCGCACCTCGCCGATCACGCCCGCATAGCTGCTCCGGGCACGGTTGAAGCTTTGAAGGGCGAGCGCCTTGGAGAAGTTGCCGGCGAGCTGGATTCCCCAGGGGGCCGCCGGGCCCTCGTTGAGCCCCAGCGCGAACCGGTCGCCGCGGGCCGGGATCCGCAGGCTGGCGGTGACCTGCAGGCAGGTTTTGGGCGCCTCTGCCTTCGCCTCCTTCGTCTCGGGCTTCTCCGGCTTCTCGGGCGCGCCGCCCTCCGGGTACTCGATCGCCTTGGCGGGTCCGGTCCGCCAGTCGTCGACCGGGGCGCCCGTGATGGCGACCACATAGGCGCGGGTCTCGGCGGGCAGCCCGCCATCCCCGGCGAGCCACTTGCTGACCCGCGTCGCGCCGCCGTTATAGGCCGCTGCCGCCAGCCCGAGATTGCCGAACTGCGTCTTGAGGTCGGCCAGCAGGTGGGCAGCGTGCGGGATCGCCTGTTCCGGGTCGAACGGGTCGAGGAGGCCCCGCTCCCGTGCGGTCCCGGGCATGAACTGCGCGACGCCCTGTGCGCCCGCGGGGCTCACGACGCCGACGCGAAAGCTGCTCTCGCGCCAGATCAGCCGCGTCAGGAACGGCACCGGCAGTCCGCGGGCCTTGGCGGATTCGTCGATGAGCCGGCAGAGCGCCTGCTCGACGGTCTCGGTGGCCCCTTCGGAAGAAGCGGACGCCGCCGGATGCACGAAGGCGAAGCCGAGGAGGGCGAGCAGCGCGCCGAGGCGCAGGCGTGAGATAGTCACACCGGCGCTTGTAGCGACCTCCGGTTGCGGATCAATCCATCCGGTCCGCCGCCCAGGCCGGGGCATCGTCGCCGAGCCGGCGCGCCGCCCGGGCCCAGCTCATCGCGGCGCCGGGCACGGTCGCGGGCGGCCGAAGGCGCCGCGCCGGCCCCCACGCCGTCGCCTCGACCTCCGGGGCGAGGTCTTCGACCGCCCCGGCAACGGGCGGCCGGTCGGGGGCTCCCGGCCCCGCCGCGACCAGAAGCGCCGCCGTCCGGGCGAGCGAGAGCCGGGCTTGGCCGCCGGTCCCGTCGGAAAGCCGGCGCGCCAGCAGCCGTAGGATCGCGGCGGCCATCATGTAGCCGGTCGCGTGGTCGAGGGCCTGAACGGGCAGCGGCACCGGTGCTTCGGCCTTCCGCCAGTCCTGGCCGGCCTGCGCGATGCCGCAGCTCATCTGGACGAGGCTGTCGAAGCCGCGCCGTCCGGCCCAGGGCCCGGTCCAGCCATAGGCGTCGAGGCAGACCTCGACGAGGCCGGGCGCCAGCGCCCGCCGCGCCGCCGCGCCGTAGCCGAGCCCGTCCAGGGCTCCGGGCCGGTAACCGTGGACGAGCACGTCCGCCCCGGCGAGCAGCGCCTCGAAGGTCTCGCGACCGGAAGTCTGGCGCAGGTCGAGACGGGCGCAGGTCTTGCCCAGCGTCACCTCCGGCTCCAGGGCGGCCTCATTCCAGTCGGGCGGGTCGATCCGCAGCACGTCGGCCCCGAAGCCCGCGAGGAAGCGCGTCGCAACCGGCCCGGCGAGCACCCGGGTCAGGTCGAGCACCCGCAGGCCCGCAAGCGGCCGATCCGGGGGCGGCGCCCAGCACGATCCCGTCCGGTCGCTGGCCGGCTCGCTGGCCACCAGCGCCTCGGCCGCCACCGCGCGCCCCTGCGGGTGTACCGCCCACTCGGCGAGCCCGCGCATCTCGGCGGCGCAGCCGCCCTCGGCCAGGATCGCGGCCTCCAGCTCGGTCTTTGCCCAGCCTGCGACGGCCTGGGCCATGCCGGCGCGATCCGACTGCCCCCCGAGCACCCGCTCGGCTGCGGCTCTGTGGTGCGGGGCGTTGGTGTGGAGGCGGATCCAGCCGTCCCGGGTGGCGTAATCGCCGGCGACGGGATCCCAGGGCGCCGGCACGGTCCAGCCCTCCGGCCGCAGCGAGGTCGCGAACCAGAGCCCCGCGAGCCTTCGATCCACGCGAACCGGTCCGCGCCCACCCGCGATCTCCGCGAGCGCCAGCGCCGCCGCACCGATCGAGCCGGCGGCCAGTTCGGTGACCGCGAAGGCGGAGGGCAGGGCGGCCGTGCCGATGATATCCAGGCGGTCGAGGGCGCGGGGCGGTCCCCCGAGGGCGTCCCAGATCCGTACGGCGAATGCCTCGGCCCCAGCCGTCATGCCGATCTCCCGCGGGTCTGCGTGTCCGGGCGGATCACCCTCGCCGCCGGAGACACTAGGGCCGCGGCGCACGCGCGCTATAAGGGATGCATGTCAGAGGCCGAAAACCAGCCGCTCCTCGCCGTCGAGGGCCTGTCCGTCGCCTTCAGGTCCCGCGCGGGCGAGACCGGGGCGGTCGACGGTATCGCCTTCACGATCCGCCGCGGCGAGACCGTGGCGCTGGTCGGCGAATCGGGATCCGGCAAGTCGGTGACCGCTTTGGCGATCCTGCGGCTCCTTGACGGGGCGGCGCGCCAAGAGGGCCGGATCCTGTTCAAGGGGCGCGACCTCGCCGGCTTGCCGGAGCGCGCGATGCGCGACGTGCGCGGCGCCGACATCACCATGGTGTTCCAGGAGCCGATGACGTCGCTCAACCCGCTCCACGCGATCGAGCGGCAGATCGGCGAGGTGCTGGGCCTCCATCGCGGCCTCACCGGCAAGGCGGCAAGGCGCCGGATCCTGGAACTCCTGGAGCTCGTGGGCTTGCGCGACGCCGAGCGCCGCATGGGTGCCTACCCGCACGAGCTCTCGGGCGGCCAGCGCCAGCGGGTGATGATCGCCATGGCGCTGGCCTGCGAGCCGGACCTGCTGGTCGCCGACGAGCCGACCACGGCGCTCGACGTCACCGTGCAGGCCCAGATCCTGGCATTGCTGGCCGATCTTCAGAAGCGCCTCGGCATGGCGATGCTGTTCATCACCCACGATCTCGGCATCGTCGAGCGGATCGCCGACCGGGTCTGCGTGATGCTGAAGGGCAAGATCGTGGAGGCCGGTGCCACCGGGGCGGTGTTCGCGAACCCGCAGCACGATTATACAAGGCGCCTGATCGCCTCCGAGCCGAAGGGCCGCGCAAATCCCGTCCCGCCTGATGCCCCGTCTCTGGTCGAGGCCGGGCCGCTCAAGGTCTGGTTCCCGCTGAAGACCGGCCTGCTCCGGCGCGTCACCGGCCACGTCAAGGCGGTGGACGGGGTGTCCCTGCGGGTGCGAGCCGGCGAGACCGTGGGCGTCGTCGGCGAATCCGGCTCCGGCAAGACCACGCTCGGTCTCGCCCTGCTGCGGCTGACAGGCTCGGAAGGCCCGATCGTGTTCCTCGGCAAGGCGATCGACGGCTACGGCGTGGCGCAGATGCGCCCGCTGCGGAAGGACATGCAGGTGGTCTTCCAAGATCCCTACGGCTCGCTCTCGCCGCGGATGTCAGTGGCCGACATCGTCGCCGAGGGGCTGGTGGTCCAGGGCGCCGTGCGTTCCCGAGCCGAGCGCCGCGCCGTGGTGTCGAAGGCCCTCAGCGATGTCGGCCTCGACCCGGCCGCCATGGACCGCTACCCGCACGAATTCTCCGGCGGCCAGCGCCAGCGCATCGCCATCGCCCGGGCCATCGTGCTCAATCCGCGCTTCGTCGTGCTCGACGAGCCGACCTCGGCCCTCGACCGGTCTGTCCAGGCCCAGATCGTGACCCTGCTGCGCGATCTCCAGCGCGAGCGCGGCCTAGCCTACCTGTTCATCAGTCATGATCTGAAGGTGGTCCGCGCGCTGGCGAACTACGTGGTGGTGATGCAGAACGGCCGGGTGGTCGAGGAGGGCCCTGCGGAGACGATCTTCGCGAGCCCGCAGACCGCCTACACGCAGGCCCTGTTCAAGGCCGCCTTCGCCCTCGACAGCGACGCGCCCACCGAGCTGGAGCCCGCCTGACCGTGGCGCGCGCGCTCCTCATCGTCCTCGATTCCGTCGGCATCGGCGGCGCCCCGGATGCCGAGACCTACGGCGATGCCGGTTCGGACACGCTCGGGCACATCGCGGAAGCCTGCGCGGCGGGACGCGGCGACCGGCCCGGGCTGCGCGCCGGCCCATTGCGGCTTCCGCATCTCGCCGCGCTCGGTCTCGGGCTCGCGGCTGCCGGGGCGTCGGGCCGGATCCCACCCGGCCTGGCGCCGGACGGTGCGCCGGGCGGCGCCTACGGCCACGCCGTGGAGACGGCCGCCGGCAAGGACACGCCCTCGGGCCATTGGGAGATCGCCGGCCTGCCGCTGCCGGAGCCCTGGGGCCATTTTCCGGATACCCGGCCGGCCTTCCCGCCAGAGCTCACCGAGGCGCTCGTCGCGCAGGCGCAGCTGCCGGGCATCCTGGGCGATCGCCACGCGCCGGGCGTGGCGATCATCGAGGCGCTCGGGGCCGAGCACCTACGGACCGGCAAGCCGATCTGCTACACCTCGGCCGACAGCGTGTTCCAGATCGCCGCCCACGAGGAGGCGTTCGGGCTGGAGCGGCTCTACGCGCTGTGCCGCACCGCCCGCCGGCTCTGTGATCCCTACCGGGTCTGCCGGGTGATCGCCCGGCCGTTCGTCGGTTCGGCGGATGCGGGCTTCCGCCGGACGGGCAACCGCAAGGATTTCGCCGTGGCGCCGCCCGGCCGCACCCTGCTCGACCGGGCTGAGGCGGCGGGCCACGCCGTGGTGAGCATCGGCAAGATCGGCGACATCTTCGCCCACCGCGCCACGGGCCGCGAGATCAAGCCGGGCCCGAACGCGGCCTGCCTCGCGGCGGGGCTCGGCGCGCTCAAGGACCTGCCGGAGGGCGGCCTCGTCTTCGTGAACCTCGTGGATTTCGACACGGAGCACGGCCACCGCCGCGATGTGCCGGGCTACGCGGCGGAGCTTGAAGCCTTCGATGCCCGGGTCCCGGAGATCCTGGCCGCCCTCCGGCCCGGCGATCTGGCGGTGGTAACGGCCGATCACGGCAACGACCCGACCTGCCCGGGGACCGACCACACCCGCGAGCAGGTCCCGATTCTGGCCTTCGGCCCCGGCATCGCCGGACGCGCGATCGGGCGGCGGGACACCTTCGCGGATATCGGTGCCACGGTGGCGGCCCATCTCGGCCTGCCCTGGGACGGCGCCGGACGACCGTTCCTGTAGGGAGTACACACGATGCGGGACGATGACGACCGGCCGCGCAAGGCCGTCGCTCACGAGATCGGGCAGCCTCTGGACACGCTCTCGCTCTCGGATCTCGACGCGCGCGTCGCGCTCCTGCGGGCCGAGATCGCCCGGATCGAGGCGGCGCGGGCGGCCAAGCAGGCGGCGCAGGGTGCGGCCGACGCCTTCTTCAAGCGGGGCTGAGGCTTGGACCGGACAGACACGCTCGCCGCTCTCCGGCGCGGCGACCTCGGCGGCGCGCGGGAGGTGCGACTGCCCGATGGGCTCACCGAATTCCCCCGGGAGGTGCTGGACCTCGCCGACACCCTCGAAGTTCTGGATCTCGGCCGCGGCAGCCTCTCCGACCTGCCGGCCGATCTCGGACGCCTGCGGCGCCTGCGGGTGCTGTTTGGCTCCGGCAACCCCTTCACGCGCCTGCCGCCGGTGCTGGGCGACTGCCCGACGCTCAGCCAGCTCGGGTTCCGCGGCTGCGGCATCCGCGAGGTTCCGCCGGACGCGCTGCCACGCGACCTGCGCTGGCTGACCCTGACCGACAACCACATCGCGCACCTGCCCGACAAGCTCGGGGAACGGCCGCTGCTGCAGAAGCTGATGCTGTCCGGCAACCGGATCACGGCATTGCCCGACAGCCTGTCGGCGGCGGACAATCTCGAGCTGATCCGCCTGTCCTGCAACCGGTTCGACGCGCTTCCGTCCTGGCTGGCGCGGCTGCCGAGACTCGCCTGGATCGCCTATGCGGGCAACCCCGCGGAGCCGGAGACGGAGCCTGCGGGGAGCGCCCGAGTGCCGTGGGCGGCGCTGACGGTCGGCGATCTCCTCGGGGAGGGGGCATCGGGCCAGGTTTATAGGGCCGTGTGGACGAGCCCGGTCGGCGCGCAGGAGGTGGCGCTCAAGCTGTTCAAGGGCGCGATGACCAGCGACGGCCTGCCCGAGCGCGAGATGGACGCCTGCCTCGCCGCCGGCACGCATCCGGCGCTGACCGGCGCCCTCGGCCGGATCGACGGGCATCCAGACGGCGCGCAGGGATTGGTCCTGCGGCTCCTGCCCCAGCACTGGCGCGTGCTTGCGGGCCCGCCGAGCCTCGCGAGCTGCAGCCGCGACGTCTATGCGCCAGGCGTGCGCCTCAACCCGGCGCAGGTCCTGCACATCGCCCGGGCGGTGGCGGAGGCGGTGGCGCACCTTCATGGCCGCGGCCTCCTCCACGGCGACGTCTATGCCCACAACACCCTCTGGGATGGCGCAACCGGTGCGGCCGTGCTCAGCGATCTCGGAGCGGCCTCGGTCCTTCCATCGGGGGAAACCGGTTCGGCGCTGATGCAGGTCGAGGTCCGGGCGATCGGCATCCTGATGGGTGAGTTGCTCGACCAATGCACCGCGCCGCCGGAGAGCCTGCGGTTTTTGGCACGGGCCTGCAAGCAGGCCGATCCGGCGCGGCGCCCGGGCCTTCCGGAGGTCATCGCCATGATCGGGCGGGCGGCGGCCTGAGCCGTCGCTACGGAGTACGGCAGCTCCATCGAAACATCGACCTCACCTGGTCGCGTCCCAGCGCCTGTGATTCCGTACGTCACCGTCATTGCGGGGCGCCGAAGGCGAGCCCGGCATCCAGAACCGCCGTTCGTGCAAGGTCTGGCAGGTCCGCGGGTCTGGATCCCGGGCTCCGCTGCGCAGCCCCGGGATGACGGGGAGCTCGGCCCTTCCCGGGGGAAGCCCCGTGAGCTCAGGCTTTTTACGAAGGCGACGCCTCAACCCGGAATGTCGGCCTGCCTGCGGGCCACCACGGCAAACAGGTCGCCGAGCGCGGCGAGGCTCGCGGCCTGAAGCTGAGCGGCGGGGACCACGCTGCCGTCCGGCGCCGGAAGGTCGCGCGTCGCCGTGGCGGAGGCCACGACGGTGGGGCGGAACCCGAGATTGAAGGCGCTGCGCGCCGTGGAGTTGACGCACATATGCGTCATGAAGCCTGCGAGCAGGACGTCCTTCACGCCTTCCGCCTCCAGCCGCTCCTGGAGGTCAGTTCCCACGAACGAGCTCGGATAGGCCTTGGTAATCACCGGCTCGTCGCCCTGCGGCGCCACCTCCGGGCTGATCTGGCCGATCGGAGCCGTGACGTCGTAAGGCGAGCCCGGCCCGGCATCGTGGCGGACATGGAGGATCGGGATTCCGGCCTCGCGGGCCCGCCGGAGCAGGTCCGCCGCCTCGCGGATCGCGGCTTCGACCCCCTCGAGGCGCATGACGCCTTCGCGATAGGTCTGCTGCAGGTCGATCATGACGAGCGCCGAGCCCTTGAGCCCGGCCGGCTCGGGGCTGAGGCCTGACAGGCCGCGCAAAGTCGCGAGATCGGACATCCGGCTTCTCCCATGGTGCCGCGCGGGCCGCGGCCGCCATCTCTGTGGCCCTTGACCCTTACGACGGATGGGTGGGAGCGCACCATTGCCAATCGGCGCGCACCGGGACCTAGCGCGCCGGCGGCCCCGGATCGATCGCCGGCAGCTCGCTTGCCGGCAGGCCCGAGCCGGCCAGCGCCTGCGGGCCGCCGGCGCCGCGGGCCCGGTTGGCGAGCGCCACGGTCAGGCGCTCGGCGGTCTCGGGCTGCATCACGGCCAGCACCTCGGCCATCTTGCGCGGGTTCATGGCCAGCACGATCGGAACCAGAACCTCGTGGCCCAACCGGTCGAACACCCGGGCGGCATCCTTGGGCTTCATCGCCTCGTACATCGTGACGATGTTCTTGAGCCCCTGCTTCTCGGCCTCCTCCTTCGCCTTGGCGACGGAATCGACCTTGTCCTCGGCCTTCTTGAGATCGCCGAGCCCGGTCTCGAGCTTCCGCTCGGCCTCGCCCAGCATCTTCTCGCGCAGGTCGAGCTCCTCGTTCTTCTGGCGCAGGGCATCGCGCCGGGCCCCGAGCTTCTCCAGCAGCGCGCGCTCGGTGGGCGAGACCGAGGGAGGGGCCGCAGGCTGCGGCGGGGCCGTGACCGGAGCTTTCGCGGCCGCGGCGGCCGGCTCCTCCTTGGCGCCCACGGACCCGGTGGTGACCGGGTCGGACGGCTCGTAGCCGGTTCGGGCCCTGGCGACCGCGCGACTGTAGTCCGGCAGCGCGGCGCTCTCCGGCAGGCCGGCCTGCAGCAGGCTGAGGAGCTTGAGCACGAGGAGCCCACCCGCCGCGAGGGCGACGGCGTTGATGAGGCGCAGCCGCGCCGGCCGCGCCGGCTTGGGAGGCAAGCGGCGCAGCGCTTCGCCGGCGCGGCGCAGCTTCGCCTCGGGATCCGGCTTCGGGGGCGGGACCTTCGGGGCCTTGACTCCGGTCACGCGGCGCGCGCCCGGACGCGGGCGAGGGCGCGCTCGCTCATGGCGAGCGCAGCCGCGGCGGCGGCCCCGAGGCGCTCCCCGTTCGGGCTCGACGGCTCCGGTCGGCGCAGGGGCTGAAGCTCGGGCTCAGCCCCGACCTGGGGAGCGGATGCCGGCTCCGGACGGGCCGGCACCGCGCGCATCTGCGCCACGATGGCGCCGATGCGCGACACCACGGTCTCGCCCGCCTCGACCTGCAGCTTCAGCTCGGCGGACCGGGCGGTTGCGGCATCGAGGCTGGCATTGAGGGTACGGTCGGCATCGTCGATGGCCGCGCGCAGGCCCGCGATGGCGCGCTCGGCCGTCCCGCTCGCCACCATCAGGTCGCCGATCGTCTGGCGGAGCGCCGCCTCGTCGCCCTTCATCTGGCCGATCCGACCCGACAGACGCAAGGAGGTGACGATCGTCGCCGCGAGGAGGACGGCGACCAGGATGTCGGCCGCGAGGGTGACGAAGAGACTCATGCCGGGACCCTCATCGGCCCTAATTGTCCGACCGGTTGTTCATCGAGGCCTCGTAGGCCTGGATGGTCGTGCGTGACCGGCGCAGGGGCCGGGTGACCTGGACGGCGATGTGGCCGTCGACCCGGCCGATCCGCCCCTGCGTGAGCGCCCAGTCGCCGCAGCGCACGGTGATGAGGTCCGACGGCTTGGCTTCGAACATCAGCGTCTCGCCGACCTTGAGGCTCATGACCTGCTTCAGGGGCAGCATCATCTCGTGCAGCACCGCCTCCATGGTCACGTCGGCCTGCCAGATCTCGGTGGCGAGATGGCCTTCCCAGATGTGATCGCGGCCGAGCTTCTCGCCCATGAAGCTCTGGGTGAGCAGTTCGCGGATCGGCTCGATGGTCGCGTAGGGAAACAGGATCTGCAGCATGCCGCCGCGTCCGTCGACGTCGAGGCGCAGGCTGATCAGGATCGCGGCGTTGCCCGGCCGCGTGATGGTGGCGAAGCGTGGGTTCGTCTCGATCCGGTCGATGCCGAAGGTCACGGGCGAGAGCGGCTGGAACGACATCTCCAGGTCGCCCAGGACGATCTCCACGAGGCGGCGCACCAGCGTCATTTCAATGGCGGTGAAGGGCCGTCCGTCAAGGCGGCTCGACAAGCCGCCGCGCTTGCCGCCGAGCAGCAGGTCGAAGGTCGCGTAGGCGAGGTTCGAATCGACCGTGACGAGGCCGGAATTCTCCCATTGCTCGGCCCGGAACACGCCGAGCAGCGTCGGCAGCGGGATCGCGTTGAGATAGTCGCCGAAGCGCACCGAGGTGATGTTGTCGAGGGTCACCTCGACGTTGTCCTGGAACAGGTTGCGCAGGGAGGTCGACAGCAACCGGATCATCCGGTCGAAGACGATCTCCAGCATCGGCAGGCGTTCGTACTGGACGACGCCCGAATCGACGATGGCCTGCACGCCCCCGGCCCCGGAGGCCGAGAGCTCGCGCATGGAGAAGCCGAGGACGCCGTCGATCTCGTCCTGGTTCAGCACCCGGTCGTTGCCGGCGAGTTCGGGGAGGTTGTCGCTCTCCCCGTCCTCGATCATCGTCGCCCATTCGGCGGCGACGTCGCCCGCGTTGCGCGTGGTGCCCTGCTCGGCGAGCGCCGCGCCCCATTCCTCGGCCAGCGACGTGTCGCCGCCCTCGGCGCCCTGCTCCAGGAGCGCCGCCGACCAGTCGTCTTCGGGAAGTTCGTCCTCGGGTTCCATCAGGCGTGCTCGGTCAAGCCTTGGCGCGCGGCCTGCGCGCGGCGTGAGAGGATCTCGGGCCGGATCATTGGACGATCACGTCCTTGAACAGCACGGCCTCGACCTTGGCGGGATAGAGCGCGATGTTGACGCGGCGCAGCAGCTCCTCGCGCAGCCGGAACAGGCCTACCGAGCCGGTGAGGTCGCTGGCGCGCAGCTCGCGCATGTAGACCTGCAGCGCGTCCTCGACGCGCGGCATCAGAGGTTTCACCTCCTCCTCGACCTTGGCGTCCTTGAGTTCGAGGGAGAGGCGGACCTTGGCGTATTTCGTCTTATCCTGCGGCATATCGGGGCTGAGGTTCAGGAGCAGCTCGCGCACGTCGAGGAAGACGACCTGCTTCTTGCCGTCCGGCGCGGCCCCGTGGCCGCCGCCGTGACCGCCTTCCGCGGCCTCCTTGCCCTCACCGTTGCCTCCGCCGCGGCCCATCATCATGTAGGCGCCCGCACCGCCGCCCACCACCAAGAGAGCGACGGCCACCATGATGATGAGCTTCTTCTTGCCCTTCGGGGCGGCGGCTGTTCCGGCCTCGCCTTCCTCGGCGGAGGCCTTCTTGGGCTTCTTGGCCATGGAATAATGCTCTCTCGCGGAAGTCCGCGCGCCGGGTACAACCGGATATCGGAGCATCAGGGTTAACGCGCCGTTAAGCGGGCAATTCCTGCCGAGTCAGGTTTGCCGTGGCGCGGTCCGGACCGGCCGGACCGGCCGGCTTACTTCCGGATAAGCCACTCCAGATGCTGAGCAAATTTCCATCCGGTCACGTGGCACAGCGCATGCTGAAAGGATCGTTGCCGCCACCGCGGCGCACGAGTCCCAGAGTCCACGATGCAGAATGCCCTCTTCGTCGGCGTGTCGAGCCAGATGGCGCTCCAGCGCGAGCTGGACGTGATCGCCAACAACATGGCCAACGTGTCGACCACCGGCTTCAAGGCCCGCAACAGCCGCTTCCAGGAATACCTGATGCCGGTGGCGAGCGCGGATTCCTTCGCCCGGCCGGACCGGCGCCTCTCCTACGTCATCGACCAGGGCACCGCCCTCGACCTCGGGCAGGGTCCGGTCGAGCAGACCGGCAACCCGCTCAACGTCGCCGTCAAGGGCTCTGCCTTCATCGCTGTGCAGTCGCCCCAGGGCGAGCGCTACACCCGCAACGGCGCGTTCGAGCTGGACGCCCAGGGCACGCTCGTGACCAGCGACGGCAACAAGGTCGTGGGTGACGGCGGCCCGATCAGCATCAACCCGCAGGAGACCGGGCTGGCGATCGGGCCCGACGGCACGGTGTCGACCAATCTCGGCATCCGCGGCAAGATCAAGCTCGTCACCTTCGCCAACCCGCAGCGGCTGACGAACGAAGGAGCCAACCTCTACGCCTCGCCGGATCCGGCACGCCCAGCCGGGATCGACGGCCGCCTGGAGCCGGCCGCGCTGGAGCGCTCGAATGTCCGCCCGGTCATCGAGATGACCCGGCTGATGGACGTGAACCGCTCCTACGCCATGGTGTCGAGCATGATCTCCCGCCTCGACGATCTGCGGGGCACGGCGATCCGCCGCCTCGCCGACGTCGCGTAAGGGGGCCTGACCGATGCGCGCCCTCTACTCCGCCGCCACCGGCATGGCGGCCCAGGAACTCAACGTCCAGGTCATCTCGAACAACATCGCGAACCTGCGCACCACCGGCTACAAGCGCCAGCAGGTGCACTTCCAGGATCTGCTCTATCAGAACCTGCGCCGCGCGGGCTCCTCGACCTCGGAGCAGAACACGCAGCTCCCCGCGGGCCTCGCCCTCGGCTCGGGCGTGAAAACGACCTCGACCGCCCGGGTCATGTCGCAGGGCACGCTCTCCTCCACGGAGAAGGACTACGACGTCGCGATCCGTGGCGAGGGCTTCTTCCGGGTCACCATGCCGGACGGCCGGACCGCCTACACGCGGGACGGCTCCTTCGACCTCTCGGCCCAGGGCCAGCTCGTCACCCGCGACGGCTACCTGCTCGATCCGGCGATCACCGTGCCGCAGACCGCGACCGCGGTGACGATCAGCGCCACCGGCGCCGTGCAGGCGACGCTGCCGGGACAGACGGCGCCGCAGTCACTCGGCCAGTTCCAGCTCTCGCGCTTCGTGAACAAGGTCGGCCTCGAGTCGATCGGCGACAACCTGTTCATCGAGACCGCCGCCTCCGGCCCGGCCATCAGCGGCCTGGCGGGCGCCGAGGGCTTCGGCAACCTCCAGCAGAGCTACCTGGAGGAGGCGAACGTCAACGCCGTTACGGAGATCTCGTCGCTGATCGCCGCGCAGCGCGCCTACGAGATGAACTCCAAGGTCGTCACCGCCGCCGACCAGATGCTCTCCACCACCACCCAGATGTTCCGCAGCTAAGCGCGCAGCCCGCGCCCGCTCCAGGTCCCTGATCATGTATGCCCGCATGCTCCCCGATCCCGCCTTCGCGACCGTCGGTCTGCCCCTCGTCAGCACGGCGTCATACGAGAGCGACCTCAGCCCGATCGTCCGCCGTCCCCGGCCACGGGTCGTCCCGCTCGGCACGGCCGTGGTCCTGCGCGCCATGCTCGCCGTCCTGACCGTCGCGGTGCTCGGGGTGCTCGCGATCCCCGCGATGGCCCGGGCCGACGGCCTGCACCTGCGTGGGGACGTGACCGCCCGCGGCGACGTCCTGACCCTCGCCGACCTGATCGAGGGCGCGCCCTCGACGCTCGCGGCCCGCCCGCTGTTCCGCTCCCCCGCGCTCGGCGCGACCGGAACAATCCAGACCCGCCGGATCGTCGAAGCGGCCACGGCGCTCGGCCTCACCGGCCTGGAGACCGGAGGCCGGCTGCAGATCGCCGTGCAGCGCGCCGCCCGCCGCCTCGGCCCGCCGGAGATCGAGGCCGCGCTCAAGCACGGCCTGGAAACCGGCTATTCACTCGACCCGCGCACCGTCGCGGTGCGTTTCGACGGCGACGGTCCGACCCTGCTGGCGCCGGTTGATCTCGAGGGCCAGGCCACGGCCCTCGACCTCAGCTACGACCCGCGCTCCCGCCGTGTCGCGGGCCTCGTCAGCCTGGGCGAACGCCAGGCCTCGCTACGGGTCTCGGGCGTGGTCATCGAGATGCGCGAAGTCGCCGTTCTCGCCCGCGCGCTCAACCGCGGCGAGCCGGTCAGAGAGGGCGACCTCACCCTGGAACGGCGCCCGCGCGACGCCGTCGCGGCCGACGCGCAGGCCAGCGCCTCCGCGATCCTCGGGGAGGTCGCCCAGCACGCGCTGTCGGCCGGCACGGTGCTGCGGGTGTCCGACACGGCGCCGCCCGAGCTGGTCGCCCGGGGCGAGAACGTGACGATCGTCTATGAGACGCCGAGCATCAGCCTGCAGATGCGTGGGATCGCCAACGAGAGCGGTCGCATCGGCGCGGTCGTCAACGTCGTCAACGTGACCTCCAAGAAGGTCCTCCAGACCACCGTGATCGGGCCTGGCCGGGTCTCGGTGAGCCCGAGTCCCACGACCCAGCCGGGTGCCGCCGCGCAGGTCCAGGCCACCGCCTCCCTACGCTGAGCACCCGTCTTGTCCGCGTCGAAGAGTACCTGTCCGATGGCCAGCCGCATCGTCCTGAACCCGCTCGCCGCCGCGCTGCTTGCCGGCGCGCTCGGTGCCTGCAACACGGCCGACCGCCTCTCCCAGGTCGGCGCGACCCCGGCCCTGTCGGCGATCGAGGATCCGACGACCCAGCCCGGCTACAAGCCGGTGCGGATGCCGATGCCCGACGTCCAGCCGGTCTCCTATGCGCCGAACTCGCTCTGGCGCACCGGATCGCGCGCCTTCTTCAAGGATCAGCGCGCGGCCCGGCTCGGCGACCTCCTGACCGTAAAGGTCAATGTCACCGACCAAGCGAACATCAGCAACGAGACCAAGCGGTCGCGGGCCAACACCGAGAGCTTCGGCCTGCCGAACGCCCTCGGTCTCGAGAACAACGCCGTCGGCAAAGCCTTCGGCGTCGGCGGCACGGCGCTGCTCGCCGCCACCTCGGCCACCGCCAACGACGGTGCCGGCTCGGTCCAGCGCGCCGAGACCGTGACGACGAACGTGGCCGCCGTGGTGACCCAGGTGCTGCCCAACGGCAACCTCGTGGTGGAGGGCAAGCAGGAGATCCGGGTCAATTTCGAGATCCGCGAGATGGTGGTCGCCGGCGTCGTCCGGCCGGAGGACATCGAGTCCGACAACACCATCGATTCGACCAAGATCGCCCAGGCCCGGATCGCCTATGGCGGCCGCGGCCAGATCACCGACGTGCAGCAGCCACGCTACGGCCAGCAGATCGTCGACATCCTGCTGCCGTTCTGAGGCGTCTCAGCTCGGCTCCTCCGGCTCCGGACCGCGGGTCACGTCGAGGCCCGCGCCGGACCCAGGGGGCGGGCCGACCTTGACGGGCACGCCGGTGCGGGCGGCCTCGTAGATCGCCTCCATCAAAACCTGATCCTGCAGTCCCTCCTCGCCGGGGGTGCGCGGGCGCAGGTTCTCCTGGATGCACCGGGAGAAGTGATCCATTTCCAGGGCGAACTGATTCTTGGCGCTCAGGACCTTCTCGTCCCGGGCGGCATTCTTGCCGTCGCGGTGGCCGATGTAGAGCCGCTGGCCCTCGTACGCGAAGGCGTTCTGGAGATCGACCGACGCGTTGCTGGTGTGCAGGGTCAGCGCGCGCGCCTCGTAGACGCCGTAGCTCGACATGCACTGCGCGATCACCCCGGACGGGAAGCGCAGGGTGAAGCTCACCGTCTCCTCGACCTCGCGGTATTTCGGATCGTCGGCCAGCGAGTGGATCTGGGCCTGGATCAGCTCCGGCTCCTCGCCGAGCACGGCACGGGTGGTGTTCAGGCAGTAGAGCCCGATATCCGGCAGCGAGCCGCCGCCCGCCAGCGCCTTCTTGAGGCGCCACTGCTCCGGCAGGCCGGTCGTCTGGCCGTTGAAGGCCTGGATCGTCCGGGGCCGGCCGAACTCGCCCGAGCGGGCGATCCTGATCACCGCGCGGTTGTGCGGCTCGTACTGGCAGCGATAGGCGATCATCAACTTGACGCTCGCCTTGGCGCAGGCCGCGATCATCTCGCGGCACTCGTCCGAGGACACCGCCATCGGCTTCTCGCAGAGCACCTGCTTGCCGGCGGCGGCCGCGGCTACGACGTTGTCCCGGTGCACGCCGTTCGGCGTGACGACGTAGACCACCTGGACGTTCGGATTGGCCTTCAGCCGATCCCACTCGTCGTAGCCGTAGACGGCATCGTCGGGCAGGCCGTATTGGCGCGCTACGAGCTTCGCCTTTTCGGGCGAGCCCGACATCACCGCGGCGAGCCGCGAGCGCTTGGTCTCCCCGAAGGCCGGCAGGATCTCGTCGAGGCTGAGCCGCCCGAGGCCGATGACGCAGTAGCCGACGCGCTGGCCCGGCGGCTGCGGGGCTGGCGTCGGTGCCGGGGGACGATCCCCAGAGCCGCGCCAGTTCGGGAACATCACCCGGCCGCCCTGGACCGCGCCGGTATCGGCTGGGACGGACGGCGCCGGCGGGGCCGCCTGCGCGGGGCCTCCCATGGCGGCGCCGGCCAGGGCGCCCCCGGCGGCCAGAAGGTTGCGTCGTGAGAGCCGGTTGTCGTCCGCCATGAGCCTCGCCGTATCGCCGGATTGCAGTGACGGCGCCGAAGCGCCGCAGCAGGGGTCGGGCGCCAGCGCTGGCCGGACCGCCCACTCAGTGAACGCGACCGGGTTCCGGGCTGTTTCCAGCGAGGAGCGCGGCGCGCAGACGCGCCACCTCCGTTTCGCTGGCGGCGAGGCGCCGGACGACCGCCTCCGGCGCGGAGGCCGCCTGCGTTGCGTCGAAGCCGGGACCGACGGCCGCGCCCGACCGCCACGCCACGAACACCCGCCGCGTCGCGTTCCGGCAGGGGATGAACAGGTCGAAGCTTTCCGGCGGGATCGTCTCGGCGGCGATGCGGATCCCCGCGCCGTCCAGGGACACGTCGCGCACGGTACAGTCGTGCTCCCGCAGGAATGCGGCGCCGCGCACGGGGCCTCCGCGGTCAGGCCGGCGGCGGCGGGTCCGGCGCTTCGACCTCACCGCGGCGCTGAAGCTGCAGGGCGACGAACCAGCACAGGGACGCCCAGGCCGCGCCGATGCACCAGCCGGCCAGCACGTCGCTCGGCCAATGCACGCCGAGATAGATGCGGCTGAGGCCGACCAGCAGCGTCAGGCTCACGCCGAGCGCCAGAACCAGAGCCTTGGCGCGCCGGTTGCGCTCCACCCGGGCGATCAGGGTCGCCAGGGTCAGGTAGGCGATCGCCGACATGGTGGCGTGGCCGCTCGGGAAGCTCGCGGTGAACACCTCCATGCCGTGCGGCACGAGATCCGGCCGGGGCCGTTGGTAGAAGACCTTCAGCACGGTCGAGACCAGTTCGCCGCTGCCAACGGCGGCGAGCACGTACAGACCGATCCGGCGGCGCCCGGACACCGCAAGGTAAGCGGCGACCGCGCAGGTCAGGAACAGCACCGTGAACACGCTGCCGAGGCCGGTGATGTCGCGCATCGTCTCCTCGAGCCAGGGCGGCCCGATCGGGTCGGACAGGTCGGCCGGATTGCGCAGGCTCAGCAGGATCCTGCGGTCGAGGGCCGCGGTGGATCCCTCGCCGACCTCGTGGGCGAGGTAGAAGAAGCCGTAGCCCAGGATGCTGAGGCCGAGCAGGGCGACGAGGGGCCCGACCTCGTTGAGGCGCAGCCGCAGCCAGACCGCCGTGGCGGGCCGCATGAGCCGGTTGTCCCGGAGGCTCGCCGGCGCTCTCACGATGCGACCTCCCGATGAGGCGTGGTGGCCATCAGGCGTTCTCTCCGAAGGGCAGACGCGCGACCGCGCCCCAGGGACCTCCGAGGTAACGCCACAGCAGGGTCGCGGGAGCCGTGAAGCGGAACGGAGCGAACCCCGCCGACAGGTCGGCATGGAGCGCCCGGGCCTTCTCGGGCGCGACCTTGTTCTGCACGGTGACGTGCGGGCGCCAGCCCTGCCGATCCTGCGCGGTGAGATGCGGGTCGAACTCCCGGGCCAGGCGAGCCCGGAAAGCCGCCAGCGGCTCGCATTCCAGCACGTAGGCGACGCCCCGCCCGGTGAAGCGCAGGCCCGTCACGGCGACCTCCGGGGGCGGCAGGGTGCGGGCGAAGGCGGTTATCGCCTCGATCACGCCGCGCTCCCGGTCGCCCGGCAGGTGGTGGAACAGCGTGGCATGGGCCGGGATGACGTTCAGCGTCTCCGGAAAGCAGCGCCGCCGCTCGCCGTCGAAACGCGCGAAAGTCGGCTCGTCGAAGGCAAGCGTCAGGATCAGGGGGGCATCGTTCATGCGGGCGACATGGCGCCCGGGGCCGCTCAGGTCCAGTACAGCACGCGTCCCGCCGGCAGGATGCGCGCTGTGCTCTCGGTGAGATGCGCGCGCATGGCCTGCATCAGCGGCTTCGGAAAGACGTGCTTCACGGAGCCGAATTTCGTGCGCTTCTCCACGCGCTCCGCCTCGTCGAGGGGCAGGTCCGAGCCCGGATACCAGCCGCGCAGGACCGCCTTCGAGCCGGGGGTGAACCGGTGGGTGATGAGCTCGGCCGTCAGGTCGAGGTCCGGCACGCCCGACAGCGCGTCGGCGGCATCGCGGATCAGGTCTGTGTAAGCCTCCTCCCAGCCCGGGACCGGCAGGATCGGCGCGATGGTCAGGCCGACCGGATAGCCGGCGCGGGCCACCTGTCCCAGCGCGGCGAGCCGGGCGTCCAGCGGGTCGGTGCCGCCCTCGTAATGCGCGGCGGCGCGGGCATTCACCGAGAAGCGGATGCGGGTGCGCCGGTTGTGCGGCAGGTCGAGGAGCGGGGCGACCGCGGCGAACTTGGTGGTGAAGCGCAGCTGCACCGGGGCGTCCCAGGCACCGAAATGCCGGATCGCTTCCGAGAGCGAGCCGGTGAGGTGCTCGATGCCGAGCGGGTCGGTGTAGCAGGAGGCCTCGAAGGTGGTGCCCTCGTGAGCCCGCTCGGGGGAGGCCGAGGTGACCGCCCCGCGCCCGACATAGGCGGCGAGGTTGCCCAGGATCGCGTCGAGATTGGCGTAGGCGCGCGTGACCGGCGGTCCCTGGAGCGAGCCCGCGAGGTAGCAGTACTGGCAATGGGCCGGGCAGCCCTCCGCGAGGTCGAAGCGCCAGTCGGCCGAGGGCGGGATCGGCTGCAGCCGCAGCTTGGTCGGCGGTGCCACCGTCAGCGCGAGCGTCGCCTTGGCGGCCGCGTAGGCCCGGCGCGGATCCGGCTCGCACGGGCTCGGGAGGCGGTTCGCCGTCAGGCGCTCCACCGGAAGGCCCACCGCCTCGGCCCGGGCCAGCATGGCCCGCCCGTGCGCGTGCTCCAGCGCCGCCGGCGTCACCAGCACCCGGCGCGGGCGCCACAGGCGGGCGGGCCGGGGGCGGGTCGTCGGGTCGAGCGCGAGAGCGGACGAGGGCGGCATCCCCGGCGAACGCATGGGCTGCCGTGCCGGGTCCGGCCTAGTCGCCCGGTCCCGGTGCGGCTAAAGCACCGCCATGTCTGCAGGCAGAGAGAGCGTACATGTCGGCCGCGACGGCTGGTTGTTTCTCACCGGCGGCACCAACCGCGTCCTGGACCGGTATCGGGGCGGCCTGCGGCACTGGCTGCTGCTCCGGGGCTGGGTGCGGCTGATCCGGGCGCGGGCGCGGCGGGCGGAGAGCCTCGGCATCCGCTGCCTCCACGTGATCGTCCCGGAGAAGCTGTCAGTCTACGACGACAAGACCGACGGCCTGCGCTACGCGCCCGCCAAAGCTTCGACTCGGCGTCTGGCGCGATACCTCGCGCGTCACCCGGCCTATCTCGACCTTCTGGCCCCGCTGCGCGCGGCCCGGAACGGGCCTGAGCCGCTCTACCTGCGCACCGACACGCACTGGACGGCGCAGGGATGCCTGCTGGCCTATCGCGCGATCATGCGGGCGCTCGGGGCCATCCCGCCCGCCGATATCGGCACGCGCCCCGGCACCGTCTCGGACCAGCTCATGGATCTCGGCGAGAAGCTCGCCGAACGGCCGCGGGAGCGGGTCGAGCGGTTCATGCTGCAGCGCGATGCCGAACGGGTCGAGACCGGAGCCTATCTCGCTGCCTACGAGGCAGAGGGGCGCGACCGGGAGGTGCATGTCGGCGCGCATGTCATATACCGGAACGCGGCGCCGACCGCCGATCCGCGCCGCCTCGTGCTCTTCGGCGATTCCTGCGCGCATTTCGACCCGTTCCTGCTGACGGGGCTGCTCGCCGAGAGCTTTCACGAGGTCCACTTCGTCTGGTCCTCGAGCCTCGACTGGGCCTATATCGAGCGTGTCCGGCCCGACATCCTGCTCTTCGAGCTGGCCGAACGCTTCCTGACCAGGCTGCCGAAAGACGACTATGACGTCGCGGTCGCGGGCCAGCGTGGGACTGGAGGCCGCCTCGCGCGGATCCAGAAGGAGGGCCTCCCTGGGAAGCGAAGCGCGTCCGCGCTTCAGTAGATCGCCGGATCCATACGGGTGAAGTCGTTGATGCTCGCTGCCTGATACTGGGCGAAGGATTCCGGCGCGTAGGCGATCCCGATCATCAGCACCAAGAGGGTCGCGAGGCACGCGAGCGTCGCCGTGACCACGTCCGCGTGGCGTCGCAGGGCATGGATCACCAGGCACCCGAACGTGAACAGAGCCGCCTCGGCGACGGGCACCAGCGCGAACGACATCACACCACCTCCGTTCAATGTCCCGCCGAAATCGGGCCGTCCTTCGGACATCCAGCGGGCGAGCGCCCCGAGACATGCCGGATTTTGCTGCACTGCAACAGAAGGCCGCGCGCAAACCTGCCTTGCAGTGAATTCGCAGGCGGCCGGGAACGACCGTCCCGCGCGCCGGAGACACGGGGCCGCAAGAATGTCTCCGGCCGACTGTCCGCGCGCCGTACCGTGCCCATCTCGTTCGGAGTCTTACTGGGAACGGGATACGGCGATGGGTCTCCTCGTAGACGGCGTCTGGCGCGACCAATGGTACGACACCGCCGCGACGGGCGGGCGCTTCGAGCGCAAGGCCTCGGCCTTCCGCAACTGGGTCACGGCAGACGGGGCACCGGGACCGTCGGGCGAGGGCGGCTTCCGCGCCGAGCCGGGCCGCTACCACCTATACGTCTCGCTGGCCTGCCCCTGGGCTCACCGCACGCTGATCGGGCGTGCCCTCAAAGGTCTGGAGACGGCGGTCACCGTCTCGGTTGTCGATCCGCATATGGGCGCGGAGGGCTGGGTGTTCGGCGATACGCCCCGCGCGACGCCGGACCCGATCCACGGCGCCAGGCGCCTCTACGAGGTCTATCGTGCGGCGGACTCATCCTATACCGGCCGCGTGACCGTGCCGGTGCTGTGGGACCGGCAGCGCGCGACCATCGTGTCGAACGAATCCGCCGAAATCCTGCGGATGCTGAACGATGCCTTCGGCGGCACCGGGCCGGATCTCTACCCCGAAGACCTGCGCGCCGAAATCGATGCGGTGAACGCCCGCGTCTACGACCGCGTGAACAACGGCGTCTACAAGGCGGGATTCGCCACCGCGCAGGACGCCTACGCGAACGCCTTCGAGGCTCTGTTCGCGGAACTCGATGCCCTGGAGGAGCGGCTCGGCCGGAACCGCTACCTTTGCGGCGACCGGCTGACCGAGGCGGATATCCGTCTGTTCACCACTCTGGTGCGGTTCGACGCGGTCTATGTCGGCCACTTCAAGTGCAACAAGCGCCGGATCGCGGATTATCCGAACCTGTCGAATTACCTGCGCGACCACTACGCCCTTCCGGGCGTCGCGCCGACCGTGAACCTGACCCATATCAAGCGGCACTATTACGAGAGCCATCCAACCATCAATCCGACCGGCATCGTACCGCTCGGACCGGATCTGGACTTCTCGGCCCCGAACGACCGTGGCCTGCGCTTCGGCGCGTAGCGGGCTTCTGAAACCGGCTTGGCTCGCCCCGCGTCATTGCGAGCGGAGCAAGCCGGGGTGGCGGGGGGACCTCGGCGAGCGTGCCGCCGCTGGATTGCCGCGCTCCGCGCACGAAGATGGGGGAGGGCATGTTCAGCAGTTTGCGGGCGATCCGAGGCCGGACGATGTGCCGCGCCCCTCGACGGCCGTCATGGCGCGCCTAAGTTCGGCTCTCAACCGGAGGATGCCCGACACGCCATGATCAACAGCCTGCGTCTCGCCCTGCTCTGCGCCCTTCTCGGCCTGCCGTCCGCGGCGCGGGCCCAGGCGGCGTTACGGCTGGAAGGCACCTGCGAGAGGCTGGTGATCGGCACGCAGGACCTGAGCCAATCCTGCAGCAACGTCCTGATGAACGCGGTGAGCCGGAACCGTACGAGCTTCGACTTCACCACCTCCGACGGTCAGACGCTCAGCTTCAGCGGCAATGGCGCCCAGCAGGAGGCTACCGAAGAGACCGATCCGCTCCAGCCGATCAATGTCGTGATGATCGGCAAGGATGCCGGACCCACCCTGGCGATCGGCGCCTGCCGCTTCTCCACGCCGGAACCCGGCCGCACGGCCATCACCTGCGACGCCAACGCCGCCGACGGCCGCGCTTTCGCGGGAACATTCGTGACGGCCGCCAAGGCGGCGGCCGGGGCGCCCGGTCCCGCACCAGCCCGCTGAGCCGACGGCGTCCGGACTGGTCAGACGGCCTGGGAAGCCCCATTTAAGGCCCTTCACGAAAAAGGTTCCGAAGCGAGACCGATGCTCAACGACACCCTCGCCGGGGGCGGCGTCCCGGCCGGCGATACCGGCTCCCTGATCAAGGACACCACGACCGCGGGCTTCCGCCAGGACGTGATCGCCGAGTCGATGCACCGACCGGTGCTTGTCGATTTCTGGGCACCCTGGTGCGGGCCGTGCAAGCAGCTGACCCCGGTGCTGGAGAAGGTTGTCCGGGAGGCTGCCGGGGCTGTCGCCCTGGTCAAGATGAACATCGACGAGCATCCCTCGATTGCGGGCCAGCTCGGCATCCAGTCGATCCCGGCGGTGATCGTCTTCCAGAAGGGCCAGCCGGTCGACGGCTTCATGGGCGCGGTGCCCGAGAGCCAGATCAAGGAGTTGATCGGGCGCGTGGCCGGCCCGGTGCAGGATCCGGTCGAGGCGGCGCTCGCGGACGCCGCCGTCCTGATCGAGGAGGGCGACCTCGCGGGCGCCGCCGAGATCTACGCCGCCGTGCTCGAGCAGCAGCCCGACAACGTCACGGCGCTGGCTGGCCTTGCCAAGATGCAGCTGGATGCGGGCGAGATCGAGAACGCCAAGCGTGTGCTGGCGATGGTCCCGGAGGCGAAGGCCGGCGATCCGGCGCTGGCCGGCGTCCGCGCCGCCCTCGAGCTCGCCGAGCAGGCCGCCGCGCTGGGCGATCTTGCGGGTCTGCAACGGGACGTGGAGGCTGATCCGGATGCGCATCAAGCCCGGTTCGATCTCGCGCTCGGCCTCGCGGCGCGGGGCGAGCGTGGCCAGGCCGTCGACCACCTGATCGAGCTGCGCAAGCGCGATAAGGACTGGAACGAGGACGGCGCGCGCAGGCAGCTGCTGCAGTTCTTCGAGGCTTGGGGCGTGATGGACCCGGACACGATCCGCGGTCGGCGCAAGCTCTCGGCGCTTCTGTTCTCGTGAGGCGCCGGCTCGGGCGCCGGCCCACCCTTCGGTCCCTCTGGGAGGCGCCATGAGCACCCATGCGAGCTACAAGGGCCCCGCGGACTGTCCGGCCGTGATCCCGGTCTTCCCCCTGTCGGGGGCGCTCCTGCTCCCACGCGGGCAGATGCCGCTGAACATCTTCGAGCCGCGCTACCTGGCGATGGTCGACGACGCGATGCGCACCGACCGGATCATCGGCATAATCCAGCCCGATCCCGAAAGCCCGGGGGCAGCGGCGAACCCGAAGCTCTACCGGGTCGGCTGCGCGGGCCGGGTGACGCAATATGCGGAGACCGGCGACGGCCGCTATCTGATCTCGCTGACCGGTATCAGCCGGTTCCGGGTCGAGAGCGAGATTGCCTCGGTCGGGCCCTATCGGCGCTGCCACGTCTCCTATGACGCCTTCGCGGTGGACTTCGAGCCGCGGGCGGGCGAGGAGCTTGTCGACCGCGAGGGTGTCCTCAAGGCGCTGCGCGACTTCGTGGACTCGAACGACCTCAAGGTGGACTGGGCCGGGATCGACGAGGCGCCCGACGAGGCGCTGGTCAACGCCCTGTGCATGATGAGCCCGTTCGGCGTCCGCGAGAAGCAGGCGATGCTGGAGGCCCCCGACCTGAAGACACGGGCCGAGATCCTGATCGCGGTCACGCAGATGGAACTGGTTCGCGGCTCGAGCCCCGAATCGCCGATGCAATAGGTTGCACCCTTGATGTCCAACGACCTCACCACCGCCGTCGAGGCGACCCGCGTCGACCCGAAGCTTTTGGAGATCCTGGTCTGCCCTCTGACCAAGGGCACGCTGGAATATGATTCTGCCCGGCAGGAGCTGATCAGCCGCTCGGCGAAGCTCGCCTACCCGATCCGCGACGGCATCCCGATCATGCTGCCGGAGGAGGCCCGGCCACTGACCGATTGAGGGCTGCCTGGTCGCGCCGGTCACACCGCGCGCAGCTCAGCAATCCGTGGGCGCAGCCGCACCGACTTGCCCCGCTGGCCTCGAACGACCGGATGCATGGCTGAGAGCCATCGGCATCCGGCCTTTTCAGAGCCTGCCCGGTGACGCGACCGCCGGTGGCTCCCCGCGCGAGAGCGCGTCCCCGATCAGCGGCACCACCGCGTTCCATAGGGACCGTAGCCCGCGACATGGCCGCGATGGCGCAGGCACCATGCCTGGTTCTGCCCGCCCCACACGCAGCGGCCCCAGGCATTGCGGTGGCCGTTCGGACCGCAGGCGCCCAGCGCGGAGGCGGGTGCCGTGGCTGAACCCAGGGTGGCTGAGAACGCGACGAGGCCGATCAGGGCGAGCATGGGCTTCTTCATCGGACATCTTCTCCGGACGACCGTCTGCGAACCCGCATTGGGGCGGGCGGCTTCTGCGGCGCCACCGCAGGACCATCGCGCCGGGGATTTGCTGCGGTTTTGCGGTCCAGCCCGAAAGGTAACGTTTTGTAACGACACAGCCTGGCCGCCGGCTCGGCCCGGCGCCGGGTCGGCCTGCGTCTCGGGCCGTCACGGGAACGCAGCCCCTGCAACGACGAGGCCCGCCGCGGCATTGGCCGGGCGGGCCTCGAACGAGCGATAGGCTGGATCAGGCCGCCTTCACGCCGGCCAGGAACGCGGAGACCTCGTGGGTGAGGCTCTCCGAATGCCGGGCCAGCTCCTGCGCCGAGCTGAGGACCTGCGTGGCGGCCGCGCTCGTCTGGCCGGCCCCCGACCGGACCGCGCCGATATTGTGGGTGACCTGCTCGGTGCCGCGGGCGGCTTCCTGAACATTGCGGGTGATCTCCTGGGTCGCCGCGCCCTGCTCCTCCATGGCGGCAGCGATGCTCGCCGCGTAGGCGGACATGTCGCCGATCACGCGGGCAATCTGCTGGATGTCGGCGACAGCCTCCCGCGTGGCGGACTGGATCTCCGCGATGCGCTCGCCGATCTCACCGGTGGCCCGACCGGTCTGACCGGCCAGTTCCTTGACCTCGGCGGCAACCACCGCGAAGCCGCGGCCGGCCTCGCCGGCCCGCGCCGCCTCGATCGTGGCATTGAGCGCGAGGAGGTTGGTCTGGCTGGCGATGTCGGTGATCAGCGAGACGGCCGTGCTGATGCGCTCGGCCGTGCCGGTCAGCCTCTGCACGGTCGCGTCGGTCCGGCGCGCCGTCTCGACAGCCTCGCCGGCGATCCGCGACGCGTGGCTCACCTGATGGACGATCTCGGCGACCGAGGCCGACATCTCTTCGCTGGCCGCCGCTACCGTCTGCACGTTGGCCGAGGTCTGCTGGGCCGCGCCGGCCGCCGAGACACTCTGGTCCGTGGTCTCGTCGGCGGTGGCGGTCATCGCCCGCGCGGTGGCCTCCATCTCGGTGGCCGCCCCCGCCAGGCTTTGGGTCAGCACGGAGACGCTGCGCTCGAAGCTCCGGGTCAGATCGTCGAGCACATTGGCGCGGCGCATCTTGGCTTGGTTCTCAGCCTCCTGGGCGACCGCCAGGGCACGCGCCTCCACGGCGTTCTCCCGGAACACCTGCAGTGAGCGGGCCAGGGAGCCGACCTCGTCCCGGCGCTCGGTCCCGACGACCGACACGTCCAGCTCACCGGCCGCCAAGCGGCCCATATCGGCCGCCATCGCGTTCAGCGGACGCGCCACCCCGAAGACGGCGATCGCGGCGAGCAGACCGGTCGCGGCCAGCAGGCCGACGGCCGCCAGGACCGTGAGCGTCGTCGTGGCCGAGGCGGCGATCTCGGAGGCACGCTCCTGCGCGGCCTTCAGGTCCCGCTGGTTCTCGGCGATGCGCCCGTTGAGCTCGTCGATCAGCTTCAGCCGGACGTCGCGGCTCGCGCTCCCGGAGATCTTGGCGGCCATCTGCTTATCGCCCGCCAGGCCGTACCCCATGCCCTTCTCGACCGAGGCGAGATACGTCACGAGCTGAGACTTGATCGCCGCGTTGATGGCGCGGCGCTCCGGTGAGCTGGAGAGCGCGATCAGCTCGTCGGCCAGCGTCAGGGCGCGGGTCTTGTCAGCCTCGAACTGCTGGGCCTGCCGGGCGAGCACGCTGGGATCCGTCTCGATGATCGCGTTCTTGTCGCGGATCGTCGTCTCGTCGATGGCGAAGGCGAGTTGCTGGACGCGAATGACGCGCCCGGCACTGACCTCGACCGTGGCGCGGGTGATCGCGTCCAGCGTGCTCAGATTGGATCGCGCCAGCAGAACCATCCCGAGCGAGACGGCGATCAGGATCGCAACCGGGATCGCCAGTTTGCTGGTGAGCTTGAGGTTCTTTAGGGTATTCATTCGCCAAGCAAGCGGGAACGGGCGCGAATATCAGTACGGTCCCAGCGCAGCTGATAGAACGCTGTAGATGTCTCAACCTTAAAGTGAAATTAAGCCGAAACGCGGCGGAACGATTCCATCGCAGCGTGTGTCGCGCGCCCGCCGACACCGCGCCGGGTCGCCCTGTGGGAGCCGCCGGCCGGACCACCCGATCCGGCGGCAGGAGGCCGTCACGGCGACGGGACCTGCCCGGCGACCACGACGCCGAGGGTGTCGAGCAGCGAGGAACGCGCGCGGCTGACCCGGCTCTTCACGGTGCCCACCTGGCAGCCGAGCAAGTTCGCGGCCTCCTCGTAGGTGTGCCCCTCGGCGCCGACCAGCAGGAGGGCCTGCCGCTGCGCTGCCGGCAGGCCGCCGAGGCGCTCCCAGACCACCTTGAGCGTGCTGGCATCTTCCTGGTCGGACGGGCTGGTCATCTGGCCGGCATGCGTCCCGTCCACGTCCTCGACCTCGCGCCGGTGCTTGCGCAGCTCCGAGTAGAACTGGTTGCGCAGGATGGTGAACAGCCACGCGGTGAAGTTCGTGCCGGGCCTGAACCGCGTTTGGTTGGCCCAGGCCTTGACGAAGGTTTCCTGCACGAGATCGTCGGCGCGGCTCACATCTCCGACCAGCGACAGCGCGAAGGTGCGCAGGGCCGGAAGCGCCTTGATGATGTCGGTTCGGAAATCGAAGGCCACGCTCTGGCCATGCGCCGCGACCGCCGCCTCGAAGCGCGTCACCAGCGTGACAAGCTGCGCGGGCAGCGGTTCCAGCTCGACGACCTTGAAATAGTCGCGGATCGGCATGGCGAGATGCTGGCCGAGGATCGTCGCATAAGCGCCCGCGCTCCGCTCATGCCCCGGCTCGGCTGTCGGCTTCGCGGCGTCATCCATCATGGCCGTACCCTGAACCCTCTCCAGCTGGTATACTGGAATCGATCTAACGTCGGTACCTGCATAATTCTGAACCGATACCAAACGCTCCCGACGAAATCGGGTTGTTTGCGCAAGGTGTTCGCTGCCTTGCCGTTTGGTATATCCTGCGGCTCAGGATGGCCGCCGATGCGCGCTGATCCGGCTGGACATCGGCCTTGGAGCGCGGGGAAGAGAGCGGGATGAGCCACGATCACGCGCATCACGATCACGATCACGATCATGGTAGCGACCTGACCCCCGTGGAGGCGCGGGTGCGGGCGCTCGAATCCCTGCTCACCGAGAAGGGCTATATCGACCCGGCGGCCCTCGATGCCCTGGTCGAACTCTACGAGACCAAGGTCGGTCCGCATGCGGGCGCCCGCGTGGTGGCCCGGGCCTGGGTGGATCCGGATTACCGGGCGCGCCTCCTGGCAGACGCCACGCCGGCCATCGCGGAGCTCGACATCGGTGGTCGCGGCGGCGAGCACATGGTGGTTGTCGAGAACACGCCCGAGACCCACAACCTCGTCGTCTGCACGCTGTGCTCCTGCTACCCCTGGCCGGTGCTCGGCCTGCCGCCGGTCTGGTACAAGGCGCCGCCCTATCGGGCCCGGGCGGTGATCGATCCGCGCGGCGTGCTGGCCGAGTTCGGGGTGACGCTGCCCGAAACCACCCGGATCACCGTCTGGGATTCGACCGCAGAGACCCGCTACATGGTCCTGCCGATGCGGCCCGCGCAGACCGAGGGATTCTCCGAGGAGGCGCTGGCCGCCCTCGTCACCCGCGATTCCATGATCGGTACGGGCCTGCCCACGGGCATCGCGGCAGCGCCCGTGGAGATGCCGGTATGAATGGCGCCCAGGATCTCGGCGGCGCGCATGGTTTCGGGCCGGTGGTGCCGGAGCCGGACGAGCCGGTCTTCCATGCCGCGTGGGAGCGGCGCGTCTTCGCGCTGGCGATGGCCATGGGCTACACCGGTGCCTGGAACCTCGACGGCAGCCGTGCCAACCGCGAGTCCCTCCCGCCGGCCGAATACCTCGCGTCGAGCTACTACGAGATCTGGCTGAAAGCCCTGGAGAAGCAGGTCGTGGCGACCGGCCTCGCGACGCCGGCCGAGATCGCAGCCGGCCGATCCGCGGAGCCGGCCAAGCCCGTCGCCCGCATCCTGGCCGGCGAGGGCCTGGAGGAATGCTTCCGGGCCGGCTTCCCGAGCAGCCGCGCCGCCGATGCCCCCGCCCGCTTCGCGGTCGGCGACACGGTCCTGGCGCGCAACATCCACCCGACCGGCCATACGCGGCTGCCGCGCTACGTGCGCGGCAAGCGCGGCCGGATCCTGCGTGTCGACGGGGTCTTCGTCTTTCCCGACACCAACGCCTATCGGGCGGGCGAGAACCCGACCTGGCTCTACACGGTCGCCTTCACCGCACAGGATCTTTGGGGTGAGAGCGGCGACCCGGGCGGCGTCGTCACCGTGGCGGCCTTCGAACCCTACCTGGACCCCGCGTGACCGAACCGTCTCCGAGCAACTTCGCGGCGCCCTGGGAGGCGCAGGTCTTCGCCCTGGTGGTCTCTCTCCAGGAGGCCGGGCTGTTCACGTGGGCGGAATGGGCGGACCGGATCGGCCGGGAGATCCGACCCGCCGACGCCCCCGAACGCACGGCCGATTACGGCGCGTGGCTGGCGACGCTGGAGACGATCCTGGCCGAGCGCGGCGTGGCCGGATCGGAGAGCGTTGCCGCGCGGACCGAGGCGTTCCTGCGGGCCGCCGCGGCGACGCCCCACGGCCAGCCGATCCGCCTGGAGAACGATCCGCTCCATCGGCCACGCTGATGCTCACGTGCGGTCGTGACACGCCTGCGATCCGCGCTCGCGCCACCGAGGGCGGTCGGCGCGCAAGACGGCAGCTCTGCCACTCCCGACCGTGATTCCGGGGCCGCGGAGCGGAGCCCGGAATCCGGACGCGGATCCGCTAGAAGGCCTTGCTCCGTCGGCGGCTCTGGGTTCCAGGCTCGCCCGAGGCACCCTGGAACGACGGACGGACAGCTCGAGCCGCCGATCCGTGACCGCGTCCTGACGCCCCTAAACCCGCAGCCCATCGAGCGGCACGGGGGCAGCGTACGACCGGCCGCTCATCAGCTGGTCGAGGAGCGCCAGCACCTCCGGACGCCCGCAATTGCGCGCCGGCTCGAACGGCGTCCAGGTCTGGACGAAGTCGAGGCGCTCGAACACGTCGCGATAGCGGCGCAGCTCGCTCGGCGTGAGCGGCACCCCGCGCACGAACGCCTTGTGGGCCGAGATCGTGGTCGCCCGCCGAAAATCCGCCGGGTCGAGCTCGAACTTCAGCGCGTCGCCGCAGAAGCAGATCTTACGCGACCGGTCGTAGAGGACGGCGTGGCCGTCGAAATGCCCGGCGGTGCGGTGCAGCTCCAGGCCCGGCAGGGGCTCGAGGAAGTCGTCGTAGGGCCAGCTCACCTGCAGCGCGGCGCTCCAAGTGAAGTCGGCGGCCGGCAGGCATAGTTCCGGGTCGAAACGATCCTGGAGCTGCGTCAGCGCCCCGTAGGAATGTGGGTGAGAGGCCGAGAGCACCGCCATGCCGCCCAGCCGGGCGATCTGGTCGAGGGCGGCCTCGCTGAAGACCGGGCACCCCTCGAAACCCATATTCCCGCTCTCGGTCTGGATCAGGTAGGCGGAGGGGCCGATGCCCGAGACCGGCTCGTTCCAGAAGCGCCACACGCCCGGCTCCAGCTCCTGCCAGTGACACGGGAAGGCGTCCTGCGCCTCCCGGGCGGTGCGGAACCGCCAGCCGTCCTGCGGCACCACGTGACGGGCATCGAGGCACATCGGGCAGGCGGCCGGCGTCTCGAAGTGGCGCTGCCAGAACCCGCAATTGTCGCAGGTGTAGGCGGGCAGCTTCAGGGCGCCCGCGAAGGGGAGATAACCGGGCATCGTCTCGAACCTTCCTCGGGGCGGTGCACTGAATACGGCCCCAGTTGACGTCGCCTTCTCCGTCATCGCGCGGGTAGCGAAGCGACCCACGGCAGCGCGACCTCGAACATCGTGGCGCGACTGGATTGCTTCGCCCCGCTCGCAAAGACGACGGTAGGCCTATCGATTTGAACGGGCTTAACAGGCGGCGCGTAAAGGCGCAGCCGTCACGTCCGCCCCGGCAGCCGACGCGCCGAGCGCGCGGCGTGGACGGTGCCGGCGAGCCCGATCAGGGCCAGCCCGGCCAGACCGCCGACCACGAGATCCCGGGTGCGGCTCGTGACGAACTCGGCCCGGCCGGCCTTCGTCCGGCCGATGAACCGCCCGTCGATCCCGACGGGGCCGGGCACGGCTTCGTAGAGGTTGCCGTCCATCTCGGGGATGGTCTCGTCGGAGAGCTGCGCCGACCACATGGAGGCGGCCTTGCGGTCGGCGAGCGCCGGCGCCAGCGCCTGGGCGGCAGCCATCATCATCGACGAGCGCCCGACCCAGACCTCCCGGCGCGGGTGCTCGACCGCATACAGGATCGCCTCGGCGCAGAGCCGCGGATCGAACACCGGATCCGGCGCGTATTGCCGGTGCCCGGTGCGGTTGCGCGCCCAATTGAACTGGGGCGTGTTGACCGCCGGCAGGTAGACGACGCTGAGGCTGACATCGACCCGGTCGTGGAGCAATTCGCAGCGCAGGGCGTCGGTGAAGCCCGAGACCGCGAACTTCGCCGCGCAATAGGGCGCCTGCAGCGGCGCGGCGCGGATCGCGAGGCCGGACGAGACCTGGATGATCGCGCCGCGGTTGCGCCGCTTCATGAAGCGCAGGGCGGCGAGCGTCCCGTAGACTTGGCTGAGATAGGTGGTCTCGGTCACCCGCCGATACTCGTCCGGCGTGATCTGGTCGGCCGGGTTCACGATGGTCGACATCGCGTTGTTGACCCAGGCGCGAATCGGGCCGAGTTCCCGTTCCACGCGCTCGGCGGCCGCATCGACAGCCTGCGAATCGGCGACATCGGCGCTGATCGCCAGGACCGGCTGGCCGTAGGCGGCCAGGGCCCGTTCCACTGCGGCGAGCCGGCCCTCGTCGCGCGCGACGACTGCCACCGACCAACCACGCGCGGCGAGCCGATGGGCAGTCGCGAGACCGATCCCGGCAGTGCCCCCGGTAACGACTGCCACCCGTGCCATATCCACCTCATGCGACGCCGAACGTTCGATCCGGCAACACCGGTCGGGCACCGCAGTTGCGTCGCTTCAACATGCCGAATCGTCACGGCCGCGCCGATTTGTGGCTCCACTACGCAACGACTGCCGAAGAGCGCTGTTGACTGCCTGTACCGCCCCATGCGGGCGTCGAGGGTCGAAGCCATGCATCATGGACGACGCTTCTCCCTGCCGATCGATCCCTGGCCGCAAGCTTCCCTCGGGGAGCGGACGGCTGTCGGGATGGTGCTGACGTTCCTGCTGCTCGTACCGGCCTGCGCGGCCGGTGCGCTCCTTCTCGTGGCTGCCACGCTGGTGGCCCATGTCGACCGATCCTATGATCTCGGCGCCTCCCTGCGCGCCGCGATTGAGCGGCGCCTCGGGTTCCGCTCCCGCCGGAAGGAGCGCATCGTCTGGAAGGCTTGAGGGCGGCTGCGCTGCGGCGGGCCTGATCTTCAGAGGTGCCGGTCCGCACGACGAGCATTCCGTGCGGCCACAATTGCTGTGCGCTCTCACCGGGCCGATTTGACCTGGACGTATCTGGTAGGCCAGTCAGGTTCGGAACCGAGAGATCGCCATGTTCCGTACCCTGATGACTGCGCGGCGCTTCGCGCCGCTGTTCTGGTGCCAGTTCTTCTCCGCGTTCAACGACAATTTCCTCAAGAACGCGCTCGCCTTCCTGATCCTGTTCGGGATCGGCGGCCAGGCAGACGCCAACGCCGGCGTCCTGGTCACCCTGGCGAGCGCCGTCTTCATCGGGCCGTTCTTCATCCTGTCGGGTCTCGGCGGCCAGTGGGCCGACCGGTACGACAAGGCGCTGATGGCCAGGCGGCTGAAATTCGCCGAGATCTTCGCGGCCGGCACCGCGGTGCTCGGCTTCCTGCTGCATTCGGTGCCGGTGCTGTTCGTGGCGCTCGGCCTGTTCGGGACGATCGCGGCCCTGTTCGGCCCGATCAAGTACGGGATCCTGCCGGATCACTTGAAGCGCGAGGAATTGCCCGCCGGCAACGCCCTGGTCGAGGCCGCGACCTTCCTGGCGATCCTGCTCGGGACGATCGCGGCCGGGGCCGCCTCCGCGATGGGCGGTTCCGGGCTCCTGTTCGGCGTTCTGGTGATGGGCTTCGCCATCCTGTGCTGGCTCTCGGCCCGGATGATCCCGGCGACCGGGGAGGGGGCGCCGGACCTGCGCGTCGACCCGAACGTCGCGCGCTCGACCTACGCGCTGCTGCGCGACCTCTGGGCCGACACACGCCTGTGGCGCGGCTCGCTGACGGTGAGTTGGTTCTGGCTGGTCGGCGTGGTGGTGCTGTCGCTGCTGCCCGTGCTGGTGCGCGGCGCCTTCAACGGCACCGAGACCGTGATCACGCTGCTGCTGGCCCTCTTCTCCATCGGTATCGCGCTGGGCTCGGGACTGGCCTCGTGGCTCGCCAGCGGCCGGATCGTGCTGCTGCCGACGCCGGTCGGCGCGGTGCTGATGGGCCTGTTCGGCCTCGACCTCGCGTGGACGATCGGCCACCTGCCTGCGCCGCCGAACGAGGCGATCGGCCCGCTTGCCTTCCTCCAGACCGGCCACGGCCTGCGCACCGGAATCGACTTCCTCGGGCTCGCGATTGCCGGCGGTCTCTACATCGTCCCGTCCTTCGCGGCCGTGCAGGCCTGGGCCGAGAAGGCGATGCGCGCCCGGATCATCGGCGCCGTCAACGTCATGACGGCGGCCTTCATGGTGGCCGGCACCCTGGCGCTGGCAGCGCTGCAGGGTGCGGGATTGTCGATCGCGAGCCTGCTCGCCGTGGTGGCGGTGCTGAACCTGATCGTCGGCGCCATCGTGTTCGCGACCCTGCCGACCAGCCCGTTCCGCGACGCCCTGTCGATCCTGTTCCGGGCGTTTTACCGTCTGGAAGTCCGCGGCTTCGACAACATCGCGGCGGCCGGGCCGAACTGCATCGTCGCCCTCAACCACGTGTCGTTCCTCGACGCGCCGCTGGCCCTGTCCCTCTTGGAGCAGGAGCCGGTCTTCGCCATCGACAGCGGCATTGCCCAACGCTGGTGGGTGCGGCCGTTCCTGCGCGTCACCAAGGCGATGCCGCTCGACCCGACGCGCCCCCTCGCCACCCGGACGCTGATCAACGCGGTCAAGGGCGGCGAGACCCTGATCATCTTCCCCGAAGGCCGGCTGACCGTCACCGGCAGCCTGATGAAGGTCTATGACGGCGCCGGGCTGATCGCCGACAAGTCGGGCGCGATGGTGGTGCCGGTGAAGCTCGACGGCCTGGAGCGCACCGTCTTCTCGCGCCTGTCGCGCGGGCAGGTGCGCCGCCGCTGGTGGCCCAAGGTGACCGTGACGGTGATGCCGCCGGTGCGCCTGACGGTGGATCCCGCGCTGAAGGGCAAGGCCCGGCGGCAGGCGGCGGGCGCAGCCCTCTACGGGATCATGTCGGACCTGGTGTTTCGCACCACCGATACGGACCGCGGCCTGATGGCGGCGCTGATCGACGCGGGCGAGCGCCATGGCTGGCGCCGCAACGCCCTGGAGGATCCGGTCGGCGGGCGGCTCACCTACGGCCGTCTCGTGATGGGCGCCAACATCCTCGGCCGCAAGCTCATGCCGCTGGCCCCGGAGGGCGGCCGGATCGGCGTGATGTTGCCGAACGCCAACGGCGCCGCGGTGACGCTGTTCGCCCTCGCCTCAGCGGGCCGCGTGCCGGCGATGATCAATTTTTCCGCCGGACCCGCCAACGTCCTCTCCGCCTGCAAGGCGGCCGAGGTGAACCGGATCCTGACCTCCCGCGCCTTCATCGACAAGGGCCGGCTCGGCCCGCTCGTCGAGGCGATCCGCGGCTCGGTGGAGCTGATCTACTTGGAGGACGTGCGGGCCGGCATCACCAAGGCCGACAAGATCCGGGGCCTGCTGGCTTCCCGCCGGCCCCTGGTTGCGCGCTCCGGCGAGGATCCGGGCGCGGTGCTGTTCACGTCGGGCAGCGAGGGCACGCCGAAGGGCGTGGTGCTCGCCAACCGCTGCATGCTCGCCAACGTGGCGCAGGTGGCAGCCCGGATCGACTTCGGGCCGATGGACAAGGTGTTCAACGTGCTGCCGGTCTTCCACGCCTTCGGCCTGACGGCCGGGCTGGTCCTTCCGCTGGTCTCGGGCGTGCCGGTCTACCTCTACCCGTCGCCGCTGCATTACCGGATCGTGCCGGAGCTCATCTACGGCTCGAACAGCACGGTGCTGTTCGGGACCGATACGTTCCTGACGGGCTACGCCCGCGCAGCCCATTCCTACGACCTGCGCTCGCTCCGCTACGTCGTGGCCGGCGCCGAGGCCGTGAAGGAGACGACCCGCAGGACCTGGGCGGAGAAGTTCGGCCTGCGCATCCTCGAAGGCTACGGCGTCACCGAGTGCGGACCGGTGGTGGCGCTCAACACGCCGATGTTCAACCGCTTCGGCACGGTCGGGCGGATCCTGCCTGGGATCGAGACCCGCCTGGAGCCGGTGACGGGGATCGAGGAGGGCGGTCGCCTGTCGTTGCGCGGCCCCAACATCATGCTGGGCTATCTGCGCGCCGAGAAGCCCGGCGTCCTGGAGCCGCCGCCGGAGGGCTGGCACGACACCGGCGACATCGTGGCGATCGACGCCATGGGCTTCGTGACGATCAAGGGGCGGGCCAAGCGCTTCGCTAAGATCGCGGGCGAGATGGTATCGCTCGCCGGCATCGAGTCGCTCGCCGCAGATCTGTGGCCGGATCGGCCGAGCGCGGTGGCGGCGGTGCCGGATCCGCGCAAGGGCGAGCGCCTGATCCTGTTCACGCAGGAGAAGGGCGCCACCCGGGCCGCCTACCAGACCTTTGCCAAGGGCCGCGGCGCCTCGGACGTCGCGATCCCCGCCGAGGTGGTGGTGCTGGAGTCGATCCCGATGCTCGGTACCGGCAAGATCGACCAGATCGCCGTCACCAAGCTGGCCCAGGAGCGGGCGAAGGAATCGGCTGCCGCCTAGGGCCCGCAGACGCGCCCGTGCGCCGCGTCATTCAAACGGGGGATGCAACGCTTCGGTGGATCCGCTCGTATCACGAATACAGCCCCGATTCGATCCATGGCGGTCCACCCGGCGGGATCAGATCAGAGGACTGGATTTCGCGTCGCGAGTCGCATCGACGAGGGGCAGATCATGCTGAAGAGCAGGCGAATTCCGACTTGGCTGGCCAGACGGTCGTATTTTAAGCGGATCGAGCGTTGGGCGAAGATCGGCAAGGCTCGCAAGATGGCACCCGAGGCCACTTCCGTTCCCATGCCATCCAACGTGGTGCTGTTCCCGATGCGCATGAACCGGCCGGAGCGCCCGGCCTTCGAGGATCTGCGCGAGGTCGGCACGGCCTAGCCGTCGGAACGCCAGAGCCGTCCAGGGCTTGTCCGCCGCGTCGGATCGAGGAATCCTTCGCCGGAGACAGGCGGATCCGGAACCTGGAGGGGGTGTGCCGCAGGGTGGGCTTGATCGGGGCGGAGGACCGGTCCGTGGCCGCCGCTCCGTGGCGCGCCTGACGCTCGCGTTCGCGCTGGGGCTCGGGCTCATCGGGGCGGGCGCGCTGTGGCGCTACGCGGAGGGGCTGCCGCCGCTCGATCTCGCCGTCGCCTCGGCGCGGTCGACGGTGGTGCTCGACCGGTCCGGCACGCTCCTGCGCCCGTTCGCGACCGCGGACGGGCGCTGGCGCCTGCCGGTCACCGCCGACACGATCGATCCACGCTATCGGGCGATGCTCGTCGCCTACGAGGATCGCCGCTTCGCGAATCATCCCGGGATCGATCCCGTCGCGGCCCTGCGGGCCACGATCCAGTGGCTGAGGAATGGGCGCATCATCTCGGGCGGGTCGACCCTGTCGATGCAGGTGGCGCGCCTCGTCGAGCCGCGCCGGGAGCGCACGCTCGAAGCCAAGCTCCGCCAGATGGCGCGGGCGCTCCTGCTGGAGCGGCGCCTCGGGAAATCCGGCCTCCTCGACCTCTATTTCGCCCTCGCCCCCTACGGCGGCCCGCTCGAGGGCGTGCGCGCGGCGAGCCTCGCTTATTTCGGGCGGGAGCCGGTGCGGCTGACGGCGGCCCAGGCCGCGCTCCTCGTCGCCCTGCCGCAATCGCCCGAGACCCGCCGGCCGGACCGCTTCCCGGACCGCGCCCGGGCCGCCCGCAATCGGGTGCTCGACATCGCCAGTGCCCGGGGCATCCTCACCGCCACCGAGGCCGAGGCCGCCAAGAGCGAGCCGGTGCCGACGGCGCGGCGCCCCTTCCCGATGCTCGCGGCGCACGCCGCCGAGGAGGCCGTGGCGGCCGACAACACCGCCCCGGTGATCCGCCTCGCCATCGATGCGCGTTTGCAGGAGCGGCTGGAGGCTCTCGCGTGCGAGCGGGCCGTCGCGGCCGGCCCGGGCCTCTCGGCCGCGATCCTCGTCCTCGACAACAGCAATGGGCGCGTTCTCGCCCAGGTGGGCAGCGCGGGCTACCTGGATTCGACCCGGAATGGCGCGATCGACATGACCCTCGCGGTGCGCTCTCCCGGTTCCGCGCTGAAGCCCTTCGTCTACGCCATGGCCTTCGCGGACGGGCTGGCGCATCCCGAGACGCTGCTGGAAGATCGCCCCGCGCGCTTCTCGGCAAGCTACGCGCCGGAAAATTTCGACCTGACCTTCCAGGGCACGGTCACGGCCCGTCGGGCCCTGCAGCTCTCGCTCAACGTGCCTGCGGTCGAACTCATGGACGCGGTCGGGCCCGCGCGCTTCATCGCACGGCTGCGCGCGGCGGGCGCCGCGATCGTGCTGCCGCGCGAGGCGGCGCCGGGCCTGCCGGTGGCGCTCGGCGGTCTCGGCATCACGCTCACCGATCTCGCGCGCCTCTATGCCGGGCTCGCCCGCGGCGGCACGGTGCCTGATCTCCTCCGCCGAGCCGAGACGGCCCCGGCCGGTTCCGAGCACCGGGTCGCAGAACCCGTGGCCGCCTGGTACGTCGCCGACATCCTGCGCGGCACCCCGCCGCCGGAGAACGCGCTGCCGAACCGAATCGCCTACAAGACCGGCACCTCCTACGGCTACCGGGACGCCTGGGCGGCGGGCTTCGACCGGCACGTGACCGTGGTGGTCTGGATCGGCCGGCCCGACGGCGCCGCTGTTCCGGGCCTCGTCGGCCGGACGGTCGCGGCGCCGATCCTGTTCGACGCCTTCGCGCGCCTCGGCCGCGAGCCAGAGCCGGTGCCCCAGCCCCGAGACGTGCTGGCGGCCGGGCCCGGCGGCCTACCACCGCCGCTCCGCCATCTGCGCCGCGAGGTCCCCGGCGCGCCGGGGCCGGCGCTGCGGATCGCCTATCCCCCGGACGGCGCCCGGATCGATCTCGGCCTCGGCACGGCCGGGCACGATGGGGAGGGCACGGCCGACGGTCCGGCGCTCGCCCTCAAGGCCCTGGGCGGGGTGCCGCCGCTCACCTGGATGATCGATGGTCAGCCCGTCGTGCAAACACCGCGGCGGCGCGCCGCGTGGTCCCCGACAGGTGCCGGCTTCGCGCGGATCTCGGTTCTGGATTCTACGGGCGCGAGCGACAGCGTTTCCATCCGGCTTGAATAGCCCGACATCATCGTTCTTGCCGTCGAAGCTTGGCCGCTACGTGATTTTGAATACAGAAATACATGTAAGGCCCGGAAACTTCCTGCGGAGATTCATCGGTCATCAACGAATATGGGTCTACTCGTGACCTGTGAGGTTGGTGATGGCGTGGAAGGTCGGCGCCGCGGTGGCGGTGCTTCTCGGATTTGTCGGGGTTAGCGGGGGCGTCGGCAGCGGCCCCGATCCGCGCCGCGCGGGCTGGCGCGACGCCTACCGCGCGCCCACCGAAATCCCGTTTCCCGCCGAGAACCCCTACACGGCCGCGAAGGCCGACCTGGGCCGCCGCCTGTTCTTCGATCCGATCCTGTCGGGCGACGGCACCCGGGCCTGCGCCACGTGTCACATCCCGGATCTCGCCTGGGGCGACGGGCGCGCCCGCGCGGCCACGCGCCAGCAGGGCGACATGGATCTGCGCACGCCGACGCTCGTCAACATCGCCTGGCAGGACGGGCCGCTCGGCTGGGACGGCAAGTTCCGCACGCTCGAAGCGGTCGCGGCCATGCCGATGGCGTCGCCGGGCAACATGAATCTGCCGATGCCGGACGCCCTGGCGCGGCTCTCGTCCGACCCGAGCTACGCGGCGGCCTTCGCCACAGCCTTCGCAGACCCCGAGATCACCCGGGAACGGCTTGAGGCGGCACTGGCGACCTTCCAGCGCCTGATCGTGACCGGCACGACGCCCTTCGATCGCTGGATTGCCGGCCAGGAGGACGCGATCGGAGAGCCGGCCAAGCGGGGCTTCGACCTGTTCAACGGCCGGGCCGGCTGTGCGAGCTGCCATTCCGGCTGGTCGTTCACCGACAACTCGTTCCACGATATCGGGGTCGGGGTTGGCCCGGATATCGGCCGCGGACGGTTCAAGCCCACGTCGCTCGCTCTGCAATACGCCTTCAAGACGCCGACCCTGCGGGAGATCGGCCAGCGCGGCCCCTACATGCACGACGGATCCGTGCCGACCCTCAGCGCCGTGATCGATCTCTACAACCGCGGCGGGATCGACCGTCCGAGCCGCTCCCGGTCGATCAAGCCGCTTCAGCTGACCGCGGCGGAGCGGGCGGATCTCCTGGCGTTCCTGGCGACGCTCTCGACCAGCACCGGCCGCGACCTCGTCACGATCTCGTTCGCCGCCAAAGCGCCGGCACCCTGACGGACCGGCTCGCATCGGGCCGCAGTGCGGCCTGACGCGGCCGCCGGACCGCGCATCAGCGGTCGAGCGCGGGCCCGCGCTGCGATCCGCCCAGACTCCGTCGTTCAAAGCCCTGCAGCGCGGCGGCCAGCCGGGCCTCGCCGGCCGTCACATCGTGCGAGAGGCTGAGTACCGTCGCGAGGATCCAGACGCTTCCGAGAAGGCTGACCACGGCGACACCGACCAGCCCGTAGGTCAGCAGCCTGTTCCGGCGCAGATCGGACTTGATCGTCTGCACGAGATCCCGGCTGTCTTCGGCAAGACCGTTTCGCGCAGCCACCAGTTCATTGTACATGTTGGTGATGGCGTTGGTGGACATATACACCAGCAGCAGATGGACGACGAAGTCGTCGTCCGTCGTGGTGTTCAAGGCGGCCGCGATCCGCACGGCGAGCTGGCGCTCCCAGGGCTGGAGATCGCGGCCGTGGACCGACCGGTAGAACCGCTCGAGGTTGGTCACGGCCGGAGCGCATCCCGCCAGGCCATGTGGAAGTTGCGGCGGAGGCGACGCCCCTCGACGCGCAGCCGCATCGGCGCGCCGGTCGCGAGCGTCTGCCACGTCATGTGCTGAACCCGCAGCGCCTCGATCAGGCGCTCGCCGATCCGCTCGATCTCGATCACGCGGAAGTTCGGCTGCTTGCGCAAAGCCCGCACGAGATCGGACGCTTCGAGGTAGTCGAAATTGGTCGCCTGCGCGGTGTTCTTCGCGAGGATCGCCCGATCGCACTCGATCAGCATCGGCCGGAGTTCCTTGAGGACCTCGAGGGCCGTGGGATCGACCGCGCCGGCCGCGACCACCACGGAGAGGCGGACATTGGCCTCCCGGCAGCTCTCGACGATGATCTCGGTGCAGCGCCGCGTCGTCTCCGTGTCGCCGGCCGGAAAGTCGACCACCACGCAGCGCTCGGGCGCGTCCACCACGCGTTCGATCATGTCCTGGCACAGGGTCGGGTCGACGCGTCCGGTGCTGTCCTCCGCACGCAGACGCTGCCGGCAGCAGGACACGCCCGGCCGGCGCGGCACGAAATTGTCGCTGCCGGGGCTGGTCTGCGTCATCAGCGCGGTGTGGAAATGCCGGTTGGCCGGGTCGGTGTCGATCGCCAGCACCGGCCCGACCTCGGCACACAGATCGGCGATCTGCAGGGCGATGGTGGTCTTGCCGACACCGCCCTTGCCGCCGAGGCACAGGACGAGAACCTTCGCGGCCGAGCCCAGAAGGTCGCGCTGGATGTCCTGGATCTCGTCCGGGCTGTACCAGGCCGGAACCTTGATCTGCGTCGCGTCGGTCATGAGTGTCTCCTTGCTTCGTGGTGGATGCAGGCGTCCTGCGCGCGCCTCTGCGCCGCCCGGCACGGACCTGCGGGTTTGTCAGAGCTGATGCGTTGCGCGTTGCGCCCGCGCATGGGAGCGGCCGGCCGCGGGCGCCGATGCGCGGCGCCGCGGCGTTCCGAGCGGAGGCCCGATCCCGCCGAAGCGGCCGCGCGCACGAAGGCTGAACTGTCTCAAGCAGCCGATCCGATCATGCGCCGAGCAGGGAGCGCCCATGGCGCTGGCGGCCCACGTCCGGGCTGAGCAGAAGCGACGTCAGGCGGAACGCCGGCCCGGGACCGCGCAGCCCGGTGAAACGCTGTCCCGGCACCCCGCGCCGTGTGCCTGTGCTGAGCTCGCCGTCCACCCGCACCACCCGAATCCCGCTCCTGGCTCGTGCCTCCGGTGAGATGCTTCAGCAGATCTCATCTCGTCCAGGCGAAGCACGATCAAGACTCTGCGCATGCGTCCGCGATATGCAAGCCTCACCACGCAGATGTCGATATGGTTTCCTCCACCGTATCGCAAACACCAGTGAATCAATCGCTACCAACGATTTGGCATGACGGCGTGTTTCATTCCGAATAACACACATACATAATCACAGATACATCAAAAATGGCAATCTAATCTACAAATAGTGCAATTTTTGAGACCGAATTCGTTTATTGACAGCACAACGCCGCCACGAAGTGGGAAACACGCCGGCGCCGGGCTGGCTTCGCTTACGGCAAGCTGGACGTCGGGCGGGTGCTGCGCAGCCCCGCGAGCAGACGGGATTTCCGGCGGGCGCAGTTACCCGATGCGGCACGTCCGGTGGGCCGCGAAACGCGGCAACCTCCAGCGTCCTGCAGCCCCATGCCCAGCGCAGAAAAAGCAGGAGTCAGAAGGGCCTACGCCGAATCCACAGCGTTAACCTTTCACTCATATTCGTTAACAAACCATTGGCTAAAATTGCGCGAAGATATGTAAATGGCTGAGTAACCACGGTGTCGCTGTGCAGCGACGAGGGTCCGATGCCAAGATCCAAGAACAAGCGGTTATCGGTTGTCGGCGCTTTCGGCCTGTCCGGCCTGTTCACACTAGCGGCCCCGAATGCGGCCCAAGCCCACGTGAAGTGGTTCTGTGCCTACGACGTGGCCGGGCAGCCGCAGGGCCTCGAGCAGGTGCTGTGCGTGGACTTCGAATGGCTGACGGCCCTCGCCCTGGCCTGCCTCATGTTCGGCTGCCTCGCCGAGGGTACGCCGTTGGGCGGCGCGCTGCTCAATGCGCTCGACCGCGTGACCGCGCGGATCCGCACGGATACCGAGCTGCTGGTGCGCGCCACGCTGGGGTTCTTCCTGGTCTCGCTCTGGGAACTCGGCGGCATCATCCTCACGCCCGAGCTCAAGACCGACGTCGCCTGGATCCCGTGGCTTCAGCTCGCGATGGCCGCCTGCCTGATCTGGCGCCGGACCATGCCGATCACCGGCCTCGGCCTCGTCTTCCTGTTCAGCTTCGCGACGGCGCAGTACGGGCTGTTCCACCTCGCCGATTACCCGATCTTCCTCGGCATCGCCGCCTACCTGATCGCCCAGGGTCTCGGCCTGAAGCCGTTCGACATCCGGCCGCTCGACCTCGTGCGCTGGACAGCCGCCATCACGCTGATGTGGGCCTCGATCGAGAAGTGGGCCTATCCGGACTGGACGGCGCCGCTCATTGCCGCCAAGCCGCAGATGACGATGGGTGCGACGCCCGAGCTGTTCATGCAGGCCGCCGGCGTCATCGAGTTCACCCTGGCCTTCGCGCTGATCTGGACGCCGCTCGTCCGCCGCACCTCGGCGATCATCCTGGCGGCGATCTTCGTCTCGGCGATCTTCGAGTTCGGCAAGGTGGACGCGATCGGCCATTCCGGGATCATCGTGGTGCTTCTGGCGATTGCCGCCGACGATGTCCGGGTGCCGGTGCGGGCCCGGCAGGCGCTGCTGGCGCCGGCTTATTATGGGGCGGCGCTCGCGGCCTTCCTGTTCCTCTACTACGTGGGGCACGCGGCCCTGTTCGGGGGCTTGAGCGAGATACCCGTCATCTGACGACGGTCCTCTCCGCGTCCCGGTTCATCGCGCCGCGAGAAGCGGCGCGATCACGTCGGTGAGGCCATTGATCAGGATCTGCGTGCCGACGCAGAGCAGCAGGAAGGCGAACAGGCGCCCCACCACCCGAGCCCGGGCCGGTCCGATGAGCGCCACCACCCGGTCGGCCGAGGCGTAGATCAGCGCGACCGCCGCGGCGACCACCAGGGCGGCCAGCGTGATACCGAGATAGAATCCGAGCCGCTCTGCGTAGGCCTGGGGCCGGTTCGCGCCCAGGGTTATCGCGACCGCGATCGTTCCGGGCCCGGTGGTGAAGGGCAGGGTGAGGGGGAAGAAGGCGATCTCGGACAGCGGGCCCGGCGCCTGATCCGCCTGCGGTTCCGAGGGGACCGACCCGCGATCCGCCGAGCCCGAGGCTTCGGCCTGCTTGCGCGCTTCACGCGCCTCCGGCCGGTTGAGCTGGTTCCAGGCCGAGGACATCACCACGAGGCCGCCGGCGATGCGCAGCGCCGCCAGGGTGACGCCGAAGAAATTGAGGATCGGCGTGCCGGCCCAGAGGGCGCCGAGCATGACCAGCGCTGCGTAGACGCCGATCCGACGGGACAGCAGCACGCGCTCGGCATGGCTGTAGGCGCCGGTGACCTGGGCGAAGATGAAGGCGCCGCCGATCGGGTTCACGATCGAGATCAGGCCCGAGAGGGCGAGCAGGAACTGCTGGACGGTGAAATCGATGCTCATCTGGGCCGGCCCGTGTCGCGGCCGATCTTAGACGCAGGGCCGCTTAACAATCGTGTCGCCCGCCCGGGTCAGCCCGGAGACGGTGCCGGCACCAGCACCCGGGCCGGCGCGAGGCGGCGGGCGCGCCGCACCTGCTGCACGGCAATGGGCCGATAGAGCTGCTTCGTGGCATCGACCACGTGCAGGCCCGCGAAGGGCAGGGACAGGCTGGTGCCGAGCCGCTCCCAGGCAGGGCCGGTGCGCAGCATCAGGCGCGAGCGGACCGGCGGCATGTACAGGGTCTCGGACCAGTTCACAGGCGAGAACAGCGTGTCGCGCATCAGCCGGCCGAGCTGCGAGCGGCTGTAGGGCTGGCCGTGGCCGAACGGCGTCGCCTCGCGGCGGGCCCAGACGCCCCGCCGGTTGGGGACTACCAGGATCATGCGGCCGCCGGGCGTGAGCGTGCGCCAGACCTCCTGCAGCAGCTCGGTCGGGCTCTCCACGGATTCGAGGGCGTGAACCAGGATGACCCGGTCGATCGCGGCCTCGGGAAGCGGCATCATGGTGGGATCGGCCAGGGCCGCGCAGGAGCGACCCGTGTCCGGCCAGTTCACGACGCCCTGCGTGGCCGGCATGAACGCCAGGGTGCGCTCCGCGATGCAGTGGATCGGGCCGAGATAGGGGGTCGCATAGCCGATCCCGAGGACGCGCAGCCCCGAAACCGAGCCCAGGAACTCGTGCAGCGCGCGCCCGACGACGCGGTGCGTCGTGCGACCCAGGGGACTGGCGTAGAAGGCTCGCAAGCCGTTGACGTCGAGACGCATGGAGGAGCAGAAATTCGGGACTGGAACGGTTGCCGTACTCAATGGTGAGCCGGACCGCCTGCGGCAAGCTCCGACGGAACCCGGCCGGACCGTAGCCTGTTCACGGCAGCAGCTTTCGCGCCCCGAGGAGATGCCGTTCGATGGCCGCCGAGACCGAGATCCGCACCTTCCTGTGCCGCAGCGACAATATCGGCGTCCTGATTCGCGACCCGGCCACCGGAGCCTGCGCGGCGATCGACGTGCCCGAGGCCGAGCCCGTGCTGAGGGCCCTCGATGAGACCGGCTGGCGGCTCACCGACATCCTCGTCACCCACCGGCACGCCGACCATGTCGAGGGCATCCCGGCGGTGAAGCAGGCGACGGGCGCGCGCGTGACGGCGCCCGCGAAGGCCGGGGACGCCGTCCCGCTGGTGGACATCACCGTGCGCGAGGGCGACAGGGTGCGGGTCGGCAACCTGGAGGCCCAGGTCTGGGAAACGCCGGGCCATTGCGCCGACCACGTCACCTACTGGTTCGCCGAGGCCGGCCTCGTCTGCGCCGGGGACACGCTGTTCACGCTGGGCTGCGGGCGGGTGATGGAGAGCCCGCCCGAGACCCTCTACCGGTCCCTCCGGCGCTTCGACGACCTGCCCGACGACACGCAGGTGTTCAGCGGTCACGATTATGTCCTCAGCAACGCGCGTTTCGCCCTGGCGGCGGATCCGGATAACGCGGATCTTAAGACCCGCTTCGCCGACGCCGAGCGGGCGAAGGCGCAAGGCCGGTTCCTGATCCCGTCGACCCTGGCCGTGGAACGGGCGACCAATCCCTTCCTGCGCAGCGCCGAGCCGGCCCTGGCCAAGTCGGTCGATATGCCACTGGAAAGTGATCCAGAGGCAGTGTTCGTCGCCCTACGAGCGTGGAAGAACCGCTTCTGACGCAGGGGGTAACGAGAAAAATTTGTTGCCTTCTCAAGGCGAACTGACACATAGGGTTATTTAAGCGGTCCTAATCCGCTGAGGTAACCGGGCTCCCGGGGGGAAGCCGCAACGTCAACGCGAAGCGCCGGGACGCTTCAGCCGGTATGATGGGGGTCCGTCTCGCCCTACCACCTGTCCACTTCCCGCCTTCCACTTCCGTTCCTCAAGCCAGAATCTGACGGATCCAAGGAAGAGGCGCTCACCGCCAAGGCCAAGCTCACCCTCGCCGATGCCGAGACCGGCACGCCCCGCGACGGTGGCAATACGGCCGGCGCAACGCGGCCCCGAGCACCGGTTGCGGCCGATGTGCGCCTGCTCGGTATCGCAACCGAACATCTCTCGCGGCTCGGGCCCAAGCGCGTGACGGTCGTGGCCGTCGCCGCCGAGGCGGGCATGACGCATGCCAACGTGTACCGCTATTTCCCGTCGAAGGACGCGCTCCTCGACGCGGTGGCGGGCCGCTGGCTGCGCGAGGTCGAAGCCCGGCTCGCCGGCATCGCCGACGCGCCCGATCCCGCCGACGACAAGATCGAGCGGCTGCTGACCGCCCTCGCGACGGTCCAGCGGGATGCCCTGTTCGACGAACCGAATCTGTTCGCGGTCCATCTCGACGCCACGGTCTCGGCCCGGCCGATCGCCCGGCGGCATCGCGTCCGGCTGCGCAGCCTGGTCGAGCGCGTGGTGGAGGAGGGTATCACCTCCGGCATCTTCTCGGCGCGCGATCGGGAGCGGGCGATCGCCTACATCTTCGACGCGAGCTACCGCTTCACGCACCCCCTGGCCATCCAGCACGATGCCGAAGTGCCCCGTGACCTGATCGAGGCCCGGTTCGGGGCCGTCATCCACGCGATCCAGCGGGTCCTGCGCTCCGGAATTCTCTGAAGGCAGACACAAACGCCTCGCTCTTTTGAAAGGCCCGGACCCTGCGTCCGGGCCTTCTGCGTTTCCGGACACGGCGAGGGCGTCCGGTGCGACGACCCGAAATGACAGGTTTTCGGATCTGTCATCCGAGCTTTGCAGCACCGGCGAGGCCGCGTGCACCGCACCTAAAACCTTCGCGATGCTGGCCTTTCTCTGGCCGCCTTCAAGAACCGTTTCATTGCCTACCCCGAAGGAGGGGTCCCCCGCCGGCCGCGCATCGGGTTGAAGCGGCGGTGCTTTTCGGCCACACAGCCGCGCAGAATTCAGAGCGGCGAATCCGGCCTCGAACGCAAGCGGACGAACGGTCCCGGCCTCGCGCAGAACATCCTAGACCTCGAACGCAGCGGAGACGAATCCGACATGGCTCGCAACAAGATCGCACTCATCGGTGCCGGCCAGATCGGCGGCACCCTGGCCCTTCTGGCCGGCCTGAAGGACCTTGGGGATGTGGTGCTGTTCGACATCGTCGATGGCGTGCCGCAGGGCAAGGCCCTCGACATCGCCGAGGCCGCTCCCGTCGAGGGCTTCGACGCGACCTATGCGGGCGCCAGCGACTATAGCGCCATCAAGGGCGCCGACGTGGTGATCGTCACCGCCGGCGTGCCGCGCAAGCCCGGCATGAGCCGCGACGACCTGATCGGCATCAACCTCAAGGTCATGCAGGCGGTGGGCGAGGGCATCAAGACCTACGCGCCCGACGCCTTCGTGATCTGCATCACCAACCCGCTCGACGCGATGGTCTGGGCGCTGCAGAAGTTCTCCGGGCTCCCGACCAACAAGATCGTCGGCATGGCCGGCGTGCTCGACTCGGCGCGCTTCCGCCACTTCCTCGCCGAGGAGTTCAAGGTCTCGGTGGAGGATGTCACCGCCTTCGTGCTCGGCGGCCACGGCGACGACATGGTGCCGCTGACCCGCTACTCGACGGTCGCGGGCGTACCGCTGACCGACCTCGTCAAGCTCGGCTGGACCACCCAGGAGAAGCTCGACGCCATGGTCGACCGTACCCGCAAGGGCGGCGGCGAGATCGTCAACCTGCTCAAGACCGGCTCGGCCTTCTACGCGCCGGCCGCCTCCGCCATCGCCATGGCCGAGAGCTACCTGCGCGACAAGAAGCGCGTCCTGCCCTGCGCCGCCTATCTCGACGGCCAGTACGGCGTGAAGGGCATGTTCATCGGCGTGCCGATCGTCATCGGTGCCAACGGCGTGGAGCGCGTCCTGGAAGTGACCTTCGACGCCGCCGAGAAGGCGATGTTCGAGAAGTCGGTCGCCTCGGTGACGGGCCTGATCGAGGCCTGCAAGGGCGTCGACAGCAACCTCGCCTGACCGGTAAGCGGATACCGGGCAGCGCGTCGCGTTCGGGGATTCGAGTCCCAATCGCCACGCGCTGTTCGCCGTCACCTATTCGCTCCTCCCTACGAGGCTCCGATGAATATCCATGAATATCAGGCCAAGGCCGTGCTGAAGGAGTTCGGCCTGCCCGTCTCCCGCGGCGTTGCCATCTTCAACCCGTCGGAGGCCGAAGCCGCCGCCAAGGAGCTCGGAGGCCCCGTCTGGGTCGTGAAGAGCCAGATCCATGCGGGTGGCCGCGGCAAGGGCACCTTCAAGGGCGCACCCGAGGGTGCCAAGGGCGGCGTGCGCGTCACCAAGTCGATCGACGAGGTGAAGCAATATGCCGGCGAGATGCTCGGCCAGACCCTGGTGACGATCCAGACCGGCCCGGCCGGCAAGCAGGTCAACCGCCTCTACATTGAGGAGGGGGCCCAGATCGCCGAGGAATTCTACCTGTCGATGCTGGTCGATCGTGTCACCGGTGGGGTCGCCTTCGTGGTCTCCACCGAGGGCGGCATGGACATCGAGGCGGTCGCTCACGACACGCCCGAGAAGATCCACACGATCGCGGTCGATCCGGCCACGGGCGTCATGCCCCATCACGGCCGCGCGGTCGCCAAGGCGCTGGGCTTGACCGGCGCCCAGGCCAAGGAAGCGGCCTCGCTCACCGAGAAGCTCTACGCGGCGTTCGTGGCCAAGGACATGAGCATGCTGGAGATCAATCCGCTGGTGCTGACCGCCGACGGCCATCTCAAGTGCCTCGACGCCAAGATTTCGTTCGACTCGAACGCGCTCTACAAGCACGCCGACATCGTCGCCCTGCGGGACGAGACCGAAGAGGACGCCAAGGAGATCGAGGCATCGAAATATGACCTCGCCTACATCGCGCTCGACGGCACGATCGGCTGCATGGTCAACGGCGCCGGGCTCGCCATGGCGACGCTGGATATCATCAAGCTCTACGGCGAGAGCCCGGCCAACTTCCTCGATGTCGGCGGCGGCGCCTCCGAAGAGAAGGTCACGGCGGCGTTCAAGATCATCACCGCCGATCCGCAGGTGAAGGGCATCCTCGTCAACATCTTCGGCGGGATCATGAAATGCGACGTGATCGCCAACGGCGTGATCGCGGCCGTGAAGGCGGTGGGCCTGCAGGTGCCGCTGGTGGTGCGCCTCGAGGGCACCAACGTCGAGCAGGGCAAGGCCATCATCCGCAATTCCGGCCTCAACGTCATCCCGGCGGACGACCTCGACGACGCCGCCCAGAAGATCGTCGCCGCCGTGAAGGGAGCCTGATCATGTCGGTGATGATCGACGCCAGCACCAAGGTCATCTGCCAGGGTTTCACCGGCAAGAACGGGACCTTCCACTCCGAGCAGGCCATCGCCTACGGCACCAAGATGGTCGGCGGCACGAGCCCCGGCAAGGGCGGCTCCCGCCATCTCGGCCTGCCGGTGTTCGACACCGTGGCCGAGGCCCGCGAGGCCACGGGCGCCGAGGCCTCGGTGGTCTACGTCCCGCCACCGGGTGCCGCCGACGCGATCTGCGAGGCGATTGCCGCCGAGGTGCCGCTGATCGTCTGCATCACGGAGGGCATCCCGGTGCTCGACATGGTGCGGGTAAAGCGAGCGCTGACGGGCTCGAAGTCCCGTCTCGTCGGGCCGAACTGCCCGGGCATCGTCACGGCCGGCGAGTCGAAGATCGGCATCATGCCGGCCAACATCTTCCGGCCGGGCTCCGTCGGCATCGTGTCCCGCTCGGGCACGCTGACCTACGAGGCGGTGTTTCAGACCTCCAATGCCGGCCTCGGCCAGACCACCGCGGTGGGGATCGGCGGCGACCCGGTGAAGGGCACCGAGTTCATCGACGTGCTGGAGCTGTTCCTGGCCGACCCGAAGACCGAGTCGATCGTGATGATCGGCGAGATCGGCGGCTCGGCCGAGGAGGAGGCCGCCCAGTTCCTGAAGGACGAGGCCAGGCGCGGGCGCAAGAAGCCGATGGTCGGCTTCATCGCCGGCCGCACGGCGCCTCCGGGCCGCCGCATGGGCCATGCCGGCGCGATCATCTCGGGCGGCAAGGGCGGCGCCGAGGACAAGATCGCCGCCATGGAGGCCGCGGGCATCCGCGTGTCGCCGTCGCCGGCCCGGCTGGGCTCGACCCTGGTCGAGGTCCTGAAGGGCTGAAGGCAAGCGCGCCTGCGTTGCGGCCACCGCAGGGCCGCAACGCCCATATCGGGTGTGCAGACGATTTCAGCGGGGCGGTCACCCGCCCCGTTTCGGTTTCAGGGCAAGCCGCCGCGCTGACGGGGAGCCCGAGGGGCAGGCGAGCCTGCCCGCGCGATCAGGATGGACGCACCATGGCACGCCAGGACGTGAACGAAGCGCTCCTCGAAACCTCGTTCCTCTACGGCGCCAACGCCGCCTACATCGAGGAATTGCAGGCGGCCTACGCCCGCAACCCGTCCTCGGTGGATCCGGAGTGGCAGAGCTTCTTCAAGGGGCTCGGCGAGGACGAGACCCTGGTCGAGAAGAACGCCGCCGGTGCCTCCTGGGAGAAGCCGAACTGGCCAGTGCCGCTCAACGGCGAGCTGGTCTCGGCGCTCGACGGCAATTGGGGCGCCCTGGAGAAGGCGGTCGGAGACCGGATCGTCGCCCGCGACGCCAAGGAGGCCAAGCCCGGCAAGCCGCAGGACAGCGTCACCGCGACAACCGGTGTGTCGGTCGAGCAGGCGACGAAGGATTCGGTGCGGGCGATCATGCTGATCCGCTCCTACCGCATGCGCGGCCACCTGCACGCCAAGCTCGATCCGCTGGGTCTCGCGCCGCGGGGCGATCACGAGGAGCTGCACCCGCAGCATTACGGCTTCACCGAGGAGGCCGACTGGGACCGTCCGATCTTCCTCGACAACGTGCTCGGCCTCCAGTTCGGCACGATCCGCGAGATCGTCGACATCCTGGAGCGGACCTACTGCCAGACGCTCGGCGTCGAGTTCATGCACATCTCGGATCCCGCCGAGAAGGCGTGGATCCAGGAACGCATCGAGGGCAAGGACAAGGAGATCTCCTTCACCCCCGAAGGTCGTCGCGCGATCCTCAACAAGCTGATCGAGGCCGAGGGCTTCGAGAAGTTCCTGGATCTGAAGTACACCGGCACCAAGCGCTTCGGCCTCGACGGCAGCGAGTCGATGATCCCGGCGCTGGAGCAGATCATCAAGCGCGGCGGTGCGCTCGGCGTGCGCGAGATCGTGCTCGGCATGGCCCATCGCGGCCGGCTCAACGTGCTGACCAACGTGATGGCGAAGCCTTTCCGGGCGGTGTTCCACGAGTTCAAGGGTGGCTCGGCCTCCCCGGCGGAAGTCGAGGGCTCGGGCGACGTGAAGTACCATCTGGGCGCGTCGTCGGACCGGGCCTTCGACGGCAACAACGTCCACCTGTCGCTCACCGCCAACCCGTCGCACCTGGAGATCGTCGATCCGGTGGTGCTGGGTAAGGTCCGTGCCAAGCAGGACCAGTGGGCCAAGCCCAACATTGAGCGCCGCACGGTACTGCCGCTGCTGATCCACGGCGACGCTGCCTTCGCGGGCCAGGGCGTGGTGGCGGAGTGCTTCGGCCTGTCGGGCCTGAAGGGTCACCGCACCGGCGGCTCGATCCACTTCATCATCAACAACCAGATCGGCTTCACCACCGATCCGCGCTTCTCGCGCTCGTCGCCGTACCCGTCCGACGTCGCCAAGATGGTCGAGGCGCCGATCTTCCACTGCAACGGCGACGACCCCGAGGCCGTCACCTTCGCCGCCAAGGTCGCGGTCGAGTACCGCCAGAAGTTCGGCAAGCCGGTCGTGATCGACATGCTGTGCTACCGCCGCTTCGGCCACAACGAGGGCGACGAGCCGGCCTTCACCCAGCCGAAGATGTACCAGCGGATCCGCAAGCACCCGTCGGCGCTGGAGACCTACGGCCGCAAGCTCGTCGAGAACGGCTCGGTCACCCAGGAAGCCCTCGACGCCCGCAAGGCCGAGTTCCGCGGCATGCTCGACAGCGAGCTCGACGTCGCCAACAGCTACAAGGCCAACAAGGCCGATTGGCTCGACGGCCGCTGGTCGGGCGTGAAGGCCGTGCACGAGGACGTGGACGATCCGCGCCGCGGCCGCACCGCCGTGCCGGCCGAAACCCTTCAGGAGATCGGGCGCAGGATCACGCAGGCGCCGCCCGGCTTCCATCTGCACCGCACGATCCAGCGCTTCATGGACAACCGCGCCAAGGCGGTGGAGACGGGGGTCGGCATCGATTGGGCGACCGCCGAGGCCCTGGCCTTCGGGGCGACGCTCCTCGACGGCAACCGGGTCCGCCTCTCGGGCCAGGACGTCGAGCGCGGCACCTTCTCGCAGCGCCACGCGGTGGTGATCGATCAGGAGAACGAGCAGCGCTTCACGCCGCTCAACGCCATCCGCGAGGGGCAGGCCTCGATCGAGATCATCAACTCGATGCTCTCCGAGGAGGCGGTGCTCGGCTTCGAGTACGGCTATTCCCTGGCCGAGCCGAATGCGCTGGTCCTCTGGGAGGCGCAGTTCGGTGACTTCGCCAACGGCGCCCAGGTGGTGATCGACCAGTTCATCGCGAGCGGCGAGCGCAAGTGGCTGCGCATGTCCGGCCTCGTGCTGCTGCTGCCGCACGGTTACGAGGGGCAGGGGCCCGAGCATTCCTCCGCCCGCCTGGAGCGCTATCTCCAGGCCTGCGCCGAGGACAACATGCAGGTCGCCAACGTCACGACCCCGGCGAACTACTTCCACATCCTGCGCCGGCAGCTGAAGCGCGACTTCCGCAAGCCGCTGGTGCTGATGACGCCGAAGTCGCTGCTGCGCCACAAGCGCGCCGTGTCGAACCTCGACGCGCTCGCCGAGGGATCGACCTTCCACCGCGTCCTCTGGGACGATGCCGAGGAGGAGGGCGCGACCAACAAGCTGGTCCGGGACGACAAGATCCGCCGCGTCGTCCTCTGCTCGGGCAAGGTCTATTACGACCTTCTGGAGGAGCGGGAGAAACGGGGCTTGAACGACATCTACCTGATGCGCGTCGAGCAGCTCTACCCGTTCCCGCTGAAGGCGCTCGCCAACGAGATGGGCCGCTTCCGCAACGCCGACGTGATCTGGTGCCAGGAGGAGCCCAAGAACATGGGCGCGTGGTCCTTCGTCGAGCCCTACCTGGAATGGGTGCTCGGCCAGGCCGGCTCCGCTGTGAAGCGTCCCCGCTACGTCGGCCGCCCGGCCTCGGCCTCAACCGCGGTCGGCCAGATGTCGAAGCACCAGGCGCAGCTCCAGGCCTTCCTCAACGAGGCCCTGGCGGTCTGATCGTCCGGCCATGGCCTACTTCCTGCTCCGTCTGGAACCGCCCCGCCCGAGCTTCCCGTTCGACGCGACGGATGCCGAGAAAGCGCTGTTCTCGGCGCATTCCGGCTACTGGATGGAGGAGGCGGCCAGTGGAGCCGCTATCGCGGTCGGGCCCGTTTTCGAGTCCGGCGGCACCTGGGGCCTGGCCCTGGTCGAGGCAGCCGATGCGGCGCAGGCCCAGGCACTCGGTGCGGCGGATCCCGTCGTGATGGCGCAGGCGGGCTTCCGGTACCGTGTCTCGCCCGTTCCATCCCTGATCCTGCGGCACTGACGTCGCGACCCGACATCCAGAGGAGGCCCCCCGCGGGGGCAGAAGAGAGCATGGCAACCGACATCCTCGTCCCGACCCTCGGCGAATCCGTCAGCGAAGCCACGATCGGCCGCTGGTTCAAGAAGCCCGGCGACACGGTTGCGGCCGACGAGCCGATCGTCGAGCTCGAGACCGACAAGGTCACCCTGGAGGTGAACGCCCCGGCGGCCGGCCAGCTGGGCGAGATCCTGGTCAAAGACGGCGAGACCGTGGAGCCCGGCGCCCTGCTCGGCTCGATCGTCGAGGCCGGTGCTGGCGGCGGGACGGCCAAGAAGGCCGCGCCGAAAGAGGTCGCCGAGACCAAGGCCGAGAGCCGGAGCGAGGCCCCCAAGGCCGCCGCGCCCGCGAAGGCCGAGGCGCCGGCTCAGGAATCCTCGGCGGGTTACGGCAATCACGGCGATGCCGCGGCTCCGGCAACCCAGCAGCGCCCGGTCGGCGACAACGGCCCGGCGGTCGCCAAGCTCGCCCGCGAATCCGGCGTCGATCCGTCGAGCGTGAACGGGTCCGGCAAGGACGGCCGCGTCACCAAGGGCGACATGCTCGGCGCCATTGCCAAGGGGCCGGCTCCGTCGGCGCCCGCCAGGGAAGCGCGCCCGACCCTGCCGCGCGCGCCCTCGGCGCCGGACGATGCCGCGCGCGAGGAGCGCGTGCGCATGACCAAGCTGCGCCAGACCATCGCGCGCCGCCTGAAGGACGCGCAGGACACCGCGGCGATGCTGACGACGTTCAACGACGTCGACATGTCGGCCGTGATGGCGATGCGCAGCCAGTACAAGGACATCTTCGAGAAGAAGCACGGCACGAAGCTCGGCTTCATGGGCTTCTTCACCAAGGCGGTGATCGGTGCCCTCAAGGACGTGCCGGCGGTCAACGCCGAGATCGACGGGCAGGACCTCGTCTACAAGAACTACTACCACATCGGCATCGCGGTCGGCACCGATAAGGGCCTCGTCGTGCCGGTGGTGCGCGACGCCGACGACTTGTCGATCGCCGGCATCGAGAAGAAGATCGCCGGCTTCGGCAAGAAGGCCCGCGACGGCAAGCTCTCCATCGAGGACATGCAGGGCGGCACCTTCACGATCACCAATGGCGGCATCTACGGCTCGCTGATGTCGACGCCGATCCTTAACGCGCCGCAATCCGGCATCCTGGGCATGCACCGCATCGAGGAGCGCCCGGTGGTCCGCGGCGGCAAGATCGAGGCTCGGCCGATGATGTACCTCGCCCTGTCGTACGATCATCGCATCGTCGACGGTAAGGAGGCCGTGACCTTCCTGGTGCGGGTCAAGGAGGCGCTGGAGGATCCGGCGCGCCTCGTGCTGGACCTCTGAGGCTGTCATGTCGGGCGCTGAGAACAGGGTCGCCATCGTCACTGGCGGCGGCCGCGGCATCGGCCGTGCGGTGTCGCTGCTCCTGGCGGAGCGCGGCTACGCGGTCTGCCTGAGCTACGTGTCGGATGAAGCCGCGGCGCAAGGCGTGGTGGACGCGATCAAAGCCCAGGGCGGGACGGCGCTCGCCGTGAAGGGTGATGTCGGCAGCGAGGCCGACGTGATCGCCCTGTTCCAGGCGGCCGACGGCCTCGGCCGCCTGACGGCGCTCGTCAACAATGCCGGCGTGGTCGACGTGAAGTCGGACGTCGCCGACATGAGCGTCGAGCGCCTACAACGGATGATGACCACCAACGTCGTCGGCAGCTTCCTCTGCGCCCGCGAGGCGGTCCGGCGCATGTCGACCAAGCGCGGCGGCGCCGGCGGATCGATCGTCAACCTGTCCTCGGTGGCGGCACGCCTCGGCGGACCCGGCCAGTTCGTCGACTACGCCGCCTCCAAGGGCGCCATCGACTCTCTGACGATCGGGCTCGCCCGCGAGGTCGCCGGGGAGGGCATCCGCGTCAACGCGGTGGCGCCCGGCATCATCGCCACCGAGATCCACGCCAGCGGCGGCGAGCCCGACCGGGTGGAGCGCCTCGGCCCCGGCGTCCCGATGGGGCGGGCCGGCACCGCCGAGGAGGTCGCCGCCCCCATCGTGTGGCTCCTCTCGGAGGAGGCCGCCTACACCACCGGCGCCATCCTCGACATCGGCGGCGGCCGCTGAGTCCAACCTGACATTCATTGCCCGTCTGACACGCGGCACGACCGACCGGAAGCGAACGCACATGTCCTACGATCTCGTCGTCATCGGCACCGGCCCGGGCGGCTATGTCTGCGCGATCCGCGCGGCGCAGCTCGGCCTGCGGACCGCGGTCGTCGAAAAGCGCGCGACCCATGGGGGCACCTGCCTCAACATCGGCTGCATCCCGTCGAAGGCTTTGCTCCACGCCTCCGAGGCGTTCGAGGAAGCCAACAAGCACTTCGCCGATCTCGGGATCGACGTCGGCACGCCGAAGCTCGACCTCAAGAGGATGATGGCCTTCAAGGACGAGGGCGTGGCCGGCAACACCAAGGGCGTCGAGTTCCTGCTCAAGAAGAACAAGGTCGAGACCTTCCACGGCACCGGCCGGATCGCCGGCGCGGGCCGGGTCGAGGTTGTGTCTGACGATGGCGGCAACCAGATGCTCGAGACCAAGAGCATCGTCATCGCCACCGGGTCCGACGTGACGCGCCTGCCGGGCGTGACCATCGACGAGAAGGTCGTGGTGTCCTCGACCGGCGCCCTCGAACTCGACCGGGTGCCGAAGAAGCTCCTGGTGATCGGCGCCGGAGTCATCGGGCTGGAGCTGGGATCCGTCTGGCGCCGGCTCGGCGCCGAGGTCACCGTGGTCGAGTATCTCGACCGGGTGCTGCCCGGCATGGATGGCGAGGTCGGCAAGCAGTTCCAGCGGATCCTGACCAAGCAGGGCATCGCCTTCAAGCTATCCACCAAGGTGACGGGCGTCGAGATCGGCAAGAAGGGGGGCGCGAGCGTCACCGTCGAGCCGGCCGCCGGCGGCGGCGCGGAGACCCTGCAGGCCGACGTGGTCCTCGTGGCGATCGGCCGGGTGCCCTACACCGAGGGCCTGGGGCTCGACACGGTCGGCGTCCAGCGCGACGACAAGGGCCGGATCCTGACGGATTCACACTACGCCACCAACGTGACGGGCATCTACGCCATCGGCGACGTGATCGCGGGCCCGATGCTGGCCCACAAGGCCGAGGACGAGGGCGTCGCCATCGCCGAGATGCTGGCCGGGCAATCCGGCCACGTGAATTACGGCGTGATCCCCAACGTGGTCTACACCTTCCCGGAGGTCGCCTCGGTGGGCAAGACCGAGGAGGAGCTGCAGAAGGACGGCATCGCCTACAATGCCGGCAAGTTCCCGTTCACCGCGAACGGCCGCGCCAAGGCGAACGGCACCACGGACGGCTTCGTGAAGGTTCTGGCCGATGCCCAGACCGACCGCGTGCTCGGCGTGCACATCGTCGGCGCTGACGCCGGCAACCTGATCGCCGAGGTGGCGGTGGCGATGGAGTTCGGCGCCTCGTCCGAGGACATCGCCCGCACCTGCCACGCGCACCCGACGCTGACCGAGGCGGTCAAGGAAGCCGCGCTGGCGGTGAACAAGCGGGCCATTCACGTGTGAGCGAGAGGGAGCGTTCGGTACCCCGACCGCTTCCCGATCCCGGAGGCAGGCCGCGCGGAAGCCCCCTCAGAGACCAATCCGCGATGCTCCGGCCCCGCACGGCATCATTCCGGGTCGCCGAGGGCCCGCCCGGAATTCAGATCCGCACTCCGCGCGGGACCTGAGCTCGCCGGTATCGATGGATTAAGGGCTCAACTGCGCGGCCCGGGAACGACGGCGCGCCCCATCGTCCGGTCGTTTCTCAGACCCGCAGGACGATCAGGCGATCTTGCGCCGCGAATTCGGCAGATCGGCAATCCGCAGGAGCGCGCTCGGCGCAGGCGGAGCCGTGAGGGCGTTCAGCAGGTACGGCCGGCGCAGGCCGAGGGCGTTGTGCAGGGCGAGATCGATGTCGCGGGCGTAGAACGGCATCCGCAGCACCGCGTCGACGCCGAAATAGCGGCCCGCCTGGGCGACCGATTCCAGCTCGGCGGTGGTCAACAGGGTGATCCGGGTCGCGAGACCGAGAGGCTGAATCTGGCAGGCGAGTTCGAGCCCGTCGATGCCGGTGAGCTTCACGTCGATGAAGGCGAAATCGTAGGCCGCGAGCTTGAGCTGCCTCAGCGCGTGGCGGCCGTCATCCGTCTCGTCGAGCTCGATCGCGAAGCCGCTGCGGGCCACGACCCGGCTGATCGCGGATCGGCCAGCCGCTGTCGAGCAGGCGAGCAGCGCCCGGGTCGGCGCGCGGCGGCGGGCATCGGCGTGCAGAAGCTGCTCGATATGGCTCGGGTCGAGAGGTGTTTTCAGGACCTCGTAGGCGCCGAGGCTGCTGGCGATTTCCTGCCAATGTGCCAGCACGCGGGTGGCGACCAGAACCAGGCAGGGCGGCTCTGCGCCCGCCCGACGCGCCACCGCGACGGCTTCGGGTCCGCTCAGATCCTCGAGTTGCAGGCCGACGAAGGCCAGGGTCGGACGGTGGCGAAGCAGGATGTCGCAGAGCGCCTGACCGGAGGTCGCTTCCTCGATGATCGCCCGGGCATCGAAGCGCTGAACGATCTCCTTGAGGGCAGTGCGGCGGCCCGCGTCGCAATCCGCGATTACAACTCGTGCCGGCGTCATCCCCTCCTGAAGCTCCATGACGCCCGCCCAAGCCGATCTCTGTCTCGTCCGCTAGATTGGCCGTAGATCATGACGAAGCTCTTAAAGAAAACGACTGCTGACTCGAACCAGTCGATGTTCTGCAGAGGCTAGTAACATACCGCGCCAAAACAGCCGTCCTTGGCAGTTTAGATCAGCGTCCGGCTCGGGGATGGGCGGCCGCGTAGGCGCTCATCAGCCGGGCCGCATCGACCTGGGTGTAGAGCTGGGTGGTCGACAGGGAGGCGTGGCCGAGGAGTTCCTGGATGGCGCGGAGCTCCCCTTGCCGGGCGAGGAGATGCGTGGCGAAGGAGTGCCGCAGGGCGTGCGGCGTCGCGGTCTCGGGCAGGCCGAGGGCGCCCCGGGCGCGGGCGACCGTGTACTGGATGATACGCGGCGAAAGCGGGCCGCCGCGGGCCCCGACGAACAGGGGACCCTCCGGCGGCAGCGGCAGCGGGCAGGCGGCCAGGTAGTCGGCGACCGCCTGGGCGACCACGGGCAGGATCGGCACCATCCGCTCCTTGCCACCCTTGCCGAGCACGGTGACCTGATCGATGCCCGGCAGCGGCGCATCGCGCCGTGCGAGACCCAGCGCCTCGGAGATGCGCAGGCCGGCCCCGTAGAGCAGCGCCAGAACGGCAGCGTCCCGGGCGAGCACCCAGGGCTCGCGCTCCTCGCCGGCGCGGATCCCCGTGTTGGTCAGCGCCACCGCGGCGGAGACGGGGAGGGGGCGCGGCAGCCGCCGGGGCACCTTGGGCGAGCGCACGCCGCCCAGCGCCGAGACCGTGCCATAGCCCTCCCGTTCGAGGTAGCGCGCGAAGGAGCGCAAGCCCGCGAGCATGCGCATCAGCGAGCGCCCGGAAACCTCGTCGGCCCGCCGCGCGGCCATGAAGGCGCGGATGTCGCGCACCTTCAGGGCCACGAGCATCGGGATCGTCGGGGTGCCCTGGCGCGAGGCAAGATGGTGGAGGAACTGGCGCAGGTCGCGCGCATAGGCCTCGACGGTGTTGGGCGCCATCCGCCGCTCCCGCGCGAGCCCATCGAGCCAGGCCTGAACGGCCTCGCGCAGGCGGGCATCGCCCGGAAGTAGCAGATCGTGGTCAGGCGCACGCGCGTTCATAGGCCCTATCGACCGGATCATCCTTGCTGCGGGCTTAACGTGCGGCCGGGAAGGACAGCACGACGGTCGCTTGGCGCACGAGGTCGTGCCAAGCTGTGTCCATGACGCTCCTCGCCTATGCCGGCGCCGCCCTCGCGGAGATCGCCGGTTGCTTCGCGTTCTGGTCCTGGCTCCGGCTGGGACGCTCCGCCTGGTGGATTCTGCCGGGCCTGGGCTCGCTGGCGGCCTTCGCGGGGCTGCTGACCCTGGTGGACAGCCCGGCGGCCGGGCGCGCCTTCGCGGCCTATGGCGGCGTCTACGTCGCCGCCTCGGTCCTGTGGCTCTGGCTCGCCGAGGGCCAGCGGCCGGACCGCTGGGATCTCGCGGGCGGCGCTGTCTGCCTCGCCGGGACCGCCATCATCCTGCTCGGCCGCCGCGGCTGAGTCGGTCTCACCGGCCCATCGCGTAGAACGCATCGTTCGGGCGCAGCTCCGCGACGCTGGCGATCCGGTTCGACAGGGCGAAGAGCGCGGTGATCGCCGCGATGTCCCAGATGTCGTCCGCGCTGAATCCGTGGCCGGCGAGGGCCGCGTGGTCCTCTGCACCGACATTCCGGGACTCGGTCGCGACCTTGACCGCGAAGGCCAGCATGGCGCGCTGGCGCGGGGTGATGTCGGCCTTGGCGTAGTTGACCGCGATCTGGTCGGCGATCAGCGGGTTCTTGGCCCGCACCCGCAGGATCGCGCCGTGGGCGACGACGCAGTACAGGCAGTCATTGGCCGCGCTGGTCGCCACCACGATCATCTCGCGCTCAGCCTTGGTCAGACCGCCCGGCCGGTCCATCAGCGCGTCGTGATAGGCCATGAAGGCGCGGAACTCGTCCGGGCGATGCGCCAGCGCCAGGAAGATGTTGGGCACGAAGCCGGCCTTCTCCTGCACCAGGGCGATCCGGGCGCGCAGGTCCTCCGGCATCTCGGAGAGTTTCGGCACCGGGAAGCGGCTGATCGGGGCGTCGGCGCTCATGGTCATCCTCCAGAAGCCGCGTCTTGGTGAAACCCGGCGTTCACGATACGTACGGCAGCCTCGGGCCGTTCGTCGAGCGTTGGAGCATCATGACCAGCCCCGTCCGCATCCTCGGGATCGATCCCGGGCTCCGCCGTACCGGCTGGGGCCTCATCACCGCGCAGGGCACGAAGCTCACCTACGGCGATTGCGGCGTCGTGACCTCGGACGGCGACCTGCCGCTGGCCCTGCGCCTGCGCGAGCTGTTCGAGGGAATCGGGCGCATCGTCGACGGCGTGAAGCCCGATGAGGTCGCCGTGGAGGAGACCTTCGTCAACAAGGACGCGCAGGCGACCCTGAAACTGGGTCACGCCCGGGCCATGGCGCTGGTGGTGCCGGCGCTCGCCGGGCTGCCGGTGTTCGAATACGCCGCCAACCTGATCAAGAAGACCGTGGCGGGCTCCGGCCATGCCGAGAAGGTGCAGATCCAGGCGATGGTGCGCTTCCTGCTGCCGAAGGCCGAGTTCCGCATCGCCGACGCCGCCGACGCGCTGGCCATCGCCATCACCCATGCCAGCCACCGGGACTCGCACGCGCTGCGCAAAGCGCATTTGCCGGCGGGCAAGCGCCGCAGCCTCACCGGTCAGGCGGCTGCGGGGCAGGGCCTCGAAGGCAAGGGCTTCTCCGCCGCCGCCGCCGCACGCATCGAGGCGGCGCTGGCGAAACAAGGCTGACGGGATCGGGAAGAACTTGGTGGGGGAAGTAGGACTCGAACCTACGAAGCTTACGCAGCGGATTTACAGTCCGCCCCCTTTGCCGCTCGGGACATTCCCCCAAGGCGGGTTTTTCGCCCGCGGCGCCCTTATGGTGAGGGGTGGGCCGGGTGTCAACGCTTGTGATGGCCGGATCCGGTCTCCCGCGTGCGGCGGCCGTGGAGGGCCGTCGGTTTCTCTGGGCGAGACCGCTCGCGCATGAGCGTGTGAGCCGGGCTCGGATCGGATCCCGCTGATTCCGCCGGGACGAAAACGCGAACGTTCCGCGACTCCGGGGATTCACAAAGGAAGCCGGATCGGCCACTTTGCGCGCATGTCGCCCTGCTTCGTCGGCCGTTGACCCGTCCCGCCCCGTCCCTGCGGTCCCACCAGCGCACGCTGATGGCCCTGGTCGCGGCCATGGCGCGCGGGGAGGCGGGGCATGTCCGCAGGATCCTGGCCGCGGTGACGCCCGGCGGCGGCAAGTCGCTGCTGCCGGTGATCGCCGCACAGGGGCTCATCGAAGCCGGTCTCGTCGAGCGCGTGGTCTGGGTGGTGCCGCGGGATTCGCTGCGGTTGCAGGCCGAGGAGGCCTTTGCCGATCCGCTCTGGCGCGCGGCCTTCGGACACACGCTCTCGGTGCGGGCGGCCGACAACGAGCGCGACCCCACCCGGGGGCTTTCCGGCTACATCACCACCTACCAGGCGGTGGCCGCCGCGCCGGCGCTTCACCTCGCAGAAGCGCGGGCGCACCGGACCCTGCTGGTGGTCGACGAGGTCCATCACCTGCCGGTGCCGGGCAGGCCGGGGGCGGAGGAGGCCTCCGCCGAGGACGCGGAGGCCGGGGCATGGTCCCGGGCAATGCTGCCCGTGATGGAGGCTGCGGCCTTCCGGCTCTACCTGTCGGGCACGCTCGAGCGGGCGGACGGCCGGCGCATCCTCGGCCTGCCCTACCAGCCCGCCGCGCCGGGCCGCGGACCGGAACTCGACCTCGACGCGCCGGGCCTCGCGGTGATCGGCTATTCGCGCGCCCAGGCCCTCGCCGAGCGGGCCGTGCTGCCGGTGACTTTCGGGGCGATCGACGGCGAGGCGAGCTGGCTTGAGGGCGGCCGGATCGCCGGCGACAGCCCCCGGGTCGGGCCGCACCGGCTGGGCGCCGGCTCGGTGCGGGTCACAACGCGGCCGGCCCTGTTCACGGCCTTGCGCACCGGCTTCGCCCGCGATCTCCTGAGCGAAGCGTTCCACGCCACGAAGCGGCTGCGCGCCCGGCGCCGGGCCGATCGGGACCTCGCGCCCGGGGAGGCCGTGAGGGGCCTCGGCAAGCTCCTCGTCGTGGCGCCGGATCAGGCGAGCGCGCGCGCCTATCTGGCGACCCTGCGAAGCTGGATGCCGGTCGGGCAGGGGGAGCGCGACGTCCGCCTGGCGACCTCCAGTCAGGGCGACGCCCATGCCGCACTGGCCGCCTTCCGCCTGACCCCGGAGCCGGCGATCCTCGTGACGGTGGCGATGGCCTACGAGGGCCTCGACGCGCCGGAGGTCGCCGTGGTGGCGGCCCTCACCCATATCCGCTCGCGCCCCTGGCTGGAGCAGATGCTCGCCCGGGCGACCCGCGTCGATCCCCATGCCGGTGCCTACGACACGCAGCAGGCCCTGATCTTCCACCCCGACGACCCGCTCTTCGCCCGCTTCCGCCTGGAGCTTGAGACCGAGCAGGGCAGCAGCGTCCGGCCCCCGCGCGAGCGCCCGGCCAGCGCCGTCGTGCCCGAGCGGACCCGCTGGCGCGACGACGAGCCCGCCGGAATCACCCCCCTGGAGAGCAACGCGATCGGCCTGCGTTACGCCCTCCTGCGCCCGCGCCTCGCCGAGCCGACGGCGATGGCGCCGACACCCGAGCCGCCCTCCCTCACCGAGCGGACGCTGCGCCAGCGGCTCGCCGTCGCGGTCGCGTCGCAGGCGGTGGAGGACGAGGCCTCGCTGCGGGTGCCCCGCGGCGGCAACCTCGGGCATCGCTACAACGCCGTGCTGAAGCGCGTGCTCGGCAAGGGCCGCGCGACCATGACCCTGCCGGAGCTGGAGGCGGCGCTCGCCTGGCTTGAACGCAACCGCCTCTCGGACCATCTCGACCGCCTCGACGGTGATGCCCGCTACGCATGGTCCGCCCGGCAGCGCCGCGGGCGCTGGCAGCCGGAGCGCGCTGCCGGCCGCTGAGCCGAGCCGCGGGACCGACGCGACCGAGGGGAGAAGCACCATGATCGAGAGCCTGCCTGCCGCCTTCGCCGCGGCCCTGGCCGAGGCCGCGCCCCCACCGTCCTGGCCGGCGCCGCTAGCCGCCCTCTGGTGGCTGGCCAAGGATCCGTCCGGCTCGGACCCGGCGGCCTGGGAGCGGGCGCACGCCCTCGTTCAGGACGCGTCCGGACCCGAGGCCGCCTGGGTGCACGCCCATCTCCACAGGCTCGAGGGCGACACGGGCAACGCGCGCTACTGGTACGGGCGCGCAGGCCGCCCAGGACCGCACGGGACCCCGGCGGAGGAGCGGATCGCCATCGTCACGGCCCTGTCGAACCCGACGTAATGCGTCCTGTCGCGACGGATCGGAATCCGCACCCCCGCGGTTCCTGGTCCCGGCGGGGCCGCACCTGTCTTCAGGCGGAGCATTTTTTGATCGCCGCTTGCAACAAATGTCAATTTTCAAGTTCGGTTTAATACCGATAACGCTGGCATCGCTCGTTTCTAAACTGTCATCCCCATACAACCTCAGATTTAACATTCTCGAATTAAGCTGCGGGGCGATGACAAAAACTTGATTAGCCCGGATTTGCTCTGGATGACGGTGCTTTTCCGCTCGCCTATCGGCGAAATCTGACTATGGGTACGCGCATCAAGTCCGGAAGCAGGGGAACGTGCTGGTCGCCGTGATGAGCTTGGTGTGCCTAATCTGCGGCGTGAGTCTCGCGGGTCTTTCATTGCGCTATCCGGCCCGCGCGGCCGTCTTCGAGCGCTGGAGCGGGATCTGCCTCGTGCTCGGCCTGTGCCTGCTCGGCGCGGCACTGCACAGCGCCCGCGTGTAGGCCATTCGCGCCCATCCCGATGCACCGGATCACGCGAAGGGAGACGTCACGGTAGCGGCGTGGCGGCAGGACCGCAGAGCGGCCGACCCGAGCGGTGGCTCCGGCTTCTCGGCGGAACCGTCGGAGACGCTGCCAGCCGCGCGCATTCGCATGTCTGCCGGGCGGTTTGCCCCTTGGGCCGTCAGGCCTGCCCCGGGATGGCATCACGGCCGCGGCTGCCGCAGGCGGAGCAGAACCGCTCGAACGTGCTCTTGCGATGGTCGCAGGCGGGGCATCGCTCGAACAGGCCGATCCCGCAATGCGGGCAGAAATTCGCATTCGGGCTCGTGACGTCGATGGGCCGCTCGCAGCCCGGGCAGACCTTCTTGGCGAGGCGGAGCAGGGCCTGGTCGGTGGCGATCTCGGTTCGTCGCTCCTCGTCGGGCCGCGCTTCCGCGATCCGCTGGCGCTCCCGGTAGGTGTGGAGGGCGTTGATCGCCGCGCGCCCGGCCACGAGCGTGACCACCACCCCGACGCCATAATGGACGTAGCCGCCGTAGCTCGGCAGATACGGCACCAGCTCGACGAAGAACGCGAAGGCCGCCGCCAGCGCGAACCCCCACACGAACGGCCAATTGCGTGTGTTCCGCCGTTTCAGCAGCAGCCATCCGGCCAGAACCAGCAGCGGCAGGGTCACGGCGAGCCGGTAGCCGAAGACCCGCAGCTCCTGCGTGCCCTCGGTGGCCTGGAGCTTCTGCTGGGCGGCCGCGCGTTCCTCGCTGTCGTCGGCCATCAGCGCCGATTGTTTCTGCGCGAAGTCGAGATCCGCTTGAGCCAAGCCTTCCAGCCGTTCCTCGACCGCCCGCTCGGCGGCCTTCAGGGCGTCGAGTTGCTGCGTCCGGGCGATCAGATCGGGATCCTGGTCGACGCGCTGTGTGATGTCCCGGGTCTTCAGCCAGTTGGCGAAGGTCTCGCGGGCAGAAGCGGAGGCCGAGCGCGCCGCGTCGAGGGCGAGCTGGGCCTGATCCGTCTGCTGCTGGTTGTCGCTGCGCTCACGGCGGAGCTGCTTCAGCGCGGCCGCGGTGGCCTGCGACTTCCCGGTGTCGAGGAATTGCTCGAGTGTAGAGGGGTGCTCGACCTCCGGCAGGTCGCCGACAACCAGGGATCCGAGACCGATCAGGAAGCCCGCGAAGGCAACGGCCACCAGCCAGAGGACGAGGGTGAAGGACCGCTCGGACAGACTGACACCTGATCTCACGACATGATCCTCGGCTGGTCCAGGCGGGTGCGACGACATCCGATCTGCCCGGTGCAGGGCCGGGTCGCTTCGGTCCGGCCGGTCCCAGTGCGACCGCCGCAACTGCCGCGGGCGCACAGGGTCGAATCGGTTTCCCGTCGGCGAAAGCCATCGAGCTTAGCAGTTGACCGAGAGGCGCGTCCCGTCTCGGCGGTCGCACCCCGCACGCGGTCGATCCGGATGCGCAACGCCGTTCCGCGCGTCCCGGGGACCGGGCTACGGAACGTCGAGCCGCATCACCTGTTGTCAGGCCGCCCGGTGCGATTGCTGGGTTACGAGAATCGGAGCGAAGCCATGAGCCTCCTCGGCAGCATCGTCGGCAAGATCCTCCACCCGTTCGGCGGTGGAACCGCGGAGGCCGCGCCCTCGGCCACGGCCGGCTCGGGTGGTCCGGCCACTTCCAGCACCCCGTCGGCCCCCGGCAGCTCCGGCGGCAGCGAGCCCGTGGATGTCGCGGCCGTGCTCACGGGCCTCGCCGAGAAGAACCCGCAGACGCTCGATTGGCGCCACTCGATCGTGGACCTGATGAAGCTGCTCGGCCTCGATTCCGGGCTCGCCTCGCGCAAGCAGCTCGCCGACGAGTTGCACTACACCGGCGACAAGGACGACTCGGCCTCGATGAACATCTGGCTGCACAAGCAGGTCATGCAGAAGCTCGCCGAGAACGGCGGCAAGGTGCCGGACGACCTGAAGCACTAGGAGGCGGCGCCAGAGCCCCTCCTGACGGCGAGGGCCCGGCGACGCGGAGCGCCGGGCTCCTGCCCGAACGGCTGCCAGCGGCCATAGACCTCGTCGTTCCGGGGCGCCGGCGGTGAGGCCGAAATTCCTACGCACCGTCGGTGCTTATTCCTGCGGCCTCGGCGGGTCTGGATCCAGGGCTCCGCTCCGCGGCCCCGGGATGACGGCTCTGGAATCGTGCGTCGCGAGGCCCGCTCAGCGCCCGGTCCGGACCCGGGTCCACAGGCGGGTGACGAAGCGCTGGGTGCGGTCGTCCCAGGCGGTGTTGATCGAGAGGCGCTGCATCGTCGCCTCGTCCGGGTAGATGCCGGGATTGCTCAGGATCTCCGGCTTCACGAACTTCTTCGCCGCAAGGTTGCCGCTGGCATAGGCCACGAAGTTGGTGTTGGCCGCGGCCACGTCGGGTCGCAGCATGTAGTCGATGAAGGCGAGCGCCTCGGCCGGGTGGGCGGCATCCTTCGGGATCGCGAAGGTATCGAACCACATCAGGGCGCCTTCCTTCGGCACCACGTAGGCGATCTCAGTCCCGTTCTTGGCCTCGTCGGCCCGGCGCTTGGCCTGCATCACGTCGCCCGAGTAGCCCACCGCCACGCAGATATCGCCGTTGGCCAGCGCCTGGATATACTCCGACGAGTGGAATTTCCGCACGCTGCCGCGCACCTTGTAGAGGGCGTCGGTCACCAGGGTCATGTCGTCCCAGCGCTTGGAATCGGCCTTGGCGCCGAAGGCCGGCAGCATGCTCGGGATCAGATCCTCCGGGCTGTCGAGCATCATGATCCCGCATTCCTTCAGCTTGTTGGCGGAAGCGGGATTGAGGACGAGGTTCCAGGAGTTCACGGCCGCGTTGGCACCCAGGCGCTCGCGCACGGCGGCGACGTTGTAGCCGATCCCGGTGGTGCCCCACATGTAGTCGACGGCGTAGGCGTTGCCGGGATCGTAGGCCGCCAGCCGGCTCGTCACCTCGGGCCAGAGATTGCCGAGGTTCTTCAGCTTGGATTTGTCGAGCGGCAGGAAGGCGCCGGCCCGGATCAGCCGCTGCAGGTAGGGCCCGGACGGCACGACGATGTCGTAGCCGGAGCGGCCCGCCAGCAGCTTGGTCTCGAGGATCTCGTTGTTGTCGTAGGTGTCGTAGACGACCTTGATGCCGGTCTCGCGGGTGAAGGCCTCGAGTACCTTCGGGTCGATATAGTCCGACCAGTTGTAGATGTTGAGGATCCGCTCCTCGGCGGCACGGACAGGCTGCGCGAGGGGGAGGGCGGCGAGAAGGACGGCCGCCAGGACGAGGCGACGGAGGCCGCTCACCGGCTCCTCGCGGCCACGACCACGATCTCGACGAGATACTCAGGCGCGGCGAGCTTGGCCTCGACGGTGGCGCGGGCCGGCGGGTTCTCCGGGGCGACCCAGGCATCCCAGGCCGCGTTCATCTCCGCAAAGGTCGCGATGTCGGCGAGATAGACGGTGGCCGAGAGGATGCGTTCCTTGTCGCTGCCTGCCGCAGCCAGCAGCCGGTCGATCTCCGAGAGGATCTGCTGCGTCTGGATCGTCACCCCGGTGCCGACCGTGTCGGCGGCGACTTGACCGGCGAGATAGACCATGTCGCCGAAGGTCACGGCCTGCGACATCCGCTTGCCCGGCTCGATCCGCTGAATGTCCATACCCGCCTCCGCGCCTCAAGAACCGGCGTATCTGCCGCCGCACCCACCCGGTCGTAAAGGGCCGCGCGTCCGGACGTTGCTGGAACCCGAGGAAAATCGTCACGACGGGCCTGGGTGCGGGCAACCGTCGCGGGCCGCGGCGCGTTCTGCCGGCATCGACAGTCACGCCTTGGGGTTTGTTATGGGTATCCTCTGGACCATCATCATCGGGTTCATCGCCGGCGTCATCGCCAAGTTCCTCATGCCCGGCCCGAACGAGCCCGCCGGCTTCATCTTGACCACAATCCTCGGCATCGTCGGCGCCTTCGTGGCGACCTTCCTGGGCCAGGCCGTCGGCTGGTACGGACCGAATCAGGGCGCGGGCTTCATCGGTGCGATCGTGGGCGCCGTGGTCGTACTGTTCATCTACGGCCTGATCGCCGGCCGGCGCACCACGACCTACTGATCCGTCCGGCAGGTCCCGGAATGACGAGGGGCGCCCCGTGGGGCGCCCCTTTTGTTGTCCGGCTGACGCATTCCGGCTTGGGGTTCCGCCACCGCGCCCGCCGGCATGACGAGCGCAGCGAAGTGACCAAGGGCAGCCCCGCGATGGCGAACGGTGCGGGGCCTGGATTGCTTCGCTTCGCTCGCACAAACGGTGGCGCCGAAGCCCTCGAAAGTCGGGGCTTAAAAATGCTCGGACGCGGCCTTCACGGCGCAATGGCCGGTCGCGCCGCGCACCGCAAGGCCGACGCCGACGACGAGCGCCAGCAGGCTCAGGAGCTTGTTGGGACGGGGCTGCGCGGCGGCGGCGGCGATGCCGAGGCCGAGCGCCACCGAGACGGCGCGCTCCGTCGTCGACAGGTTCGGCTGCCCGCTGAAGATGTCGTGCATCATGTCGTTGGCCATGAGGGTCTCCGGTTGGGAAGTCGCGGGGGAACGCGGCATCCGGCGCCCCGTTCCCGGCTCGCGGCCGGGACGGGCGGTGCCCTGGCGGCGAACAGAAAAGGGCGCGGCCCCTGAGGACCGCGCCCGTCTGAGACATCCCGCACCGGCCGGAGCCGGCGCGTGTGTCCCGAGGCTTACTCGCCCGCCTCGCGGCGGCGCTCGCCGCGATGGCGGCCGCCCTCGCGGGGCTCCCGCGGCTCGTCGCCGCGCTCGGGCCGGTCGGCGTCGCGCTGGGCCTTCACCTTCTCGGTGATGTCCTCGCCGGTTTCCTGGTCGACGACCTTCATGGACAGGCGGATCTTCCCGCGGTCGTCCTGACCGAGGAACTTCACCTTGACCTTGTCGCCTTCCTTGACGACGTCCTGAACCTTGGCGACCCGCTGGGCAGCGAGCTCCGAGATGTGGACCAGGCCGTCCTTGGCGCCGAAGAAGTTCACGAAGGCGCCGAACTCCATGCACTTCACGATCGTGCCGTCGTAGATCACGCCGACCTCCGGCTCCGCCACGATCGAGCGGATCCAGTTGTAGGCCGCCTTGATCGCCTTGCCGTCGGCCGAGGCGATCTTGACGATGCCGGTATCCTCGATGTTGATCTTGGCGCCGGTCTTCTCGACGATCTCGCGGATCACCTTGCCGCCGGTGCCGATCACGTCACGGATCTTGTCGGTCGGGATCTGCATCGTCTCGATGCGCGGCGCGTACTCGCCGAGCTCCGGACGGGCAGCGGTCAGGGCCTTGGCCATCTCGGCGAGGATGTGGGCACGCCCGTCCTTCGCCTGGTCGAGGGCGACCCGCATAATCTCCTCGGTGATGCCAGCGATCTTGATGTCCATCTGGAGCGAGGTCACGCCCTCGTCCGTGCCGGCTACCTTGAAGTCCATGTCGCCCAGGTGATCCTCATCACCCAGGATGTCGGACAGGACCGCGAAGCGCTCACCCTCGAGGATGAGGCCCATGGCGATGCCGGCCACCGGACGGCGCAGCGGCACGCCGGCATCCATCAGCGACAGCGAGCCGCCGCAGACGGAGGCCATCGAGGACGAGCCGTTGGACTCGGTGATCTCCGACACGACGCGGATCGTGTAGGGGAACTCGTGGGCCGGCGGCAGGACCGGGCGGATCGCCCGCCAGGCGAGCTTGCCGTGGCCGATCTCGCGACGGCCCGGGGAGCCCATCCGGCCGGTCTCACCGACGCTGTAGGGAGGGAAGTTGTAGTGGAGCAGGAAGCGCTCCTTGTAGGTGCCTTCCAGCGAATCGATGAACTGCTCGTCCTCACCGGTGCCCAGCGTGGCGACCACGAGGGCCTGGGTCTCGCCGCGGGTGAACAGAGACGAACCGTGGGCGCGCGGCAGGACGCCGACCTCGGAGACGATCGGGCGGACCGTCTTCAGGTCGCGGCCGTCGATGCGCGAACCGGTGTCGAGCACGTTCCAGCGCACGACCTTCGACTGCGCCTCCTTGAAGGCGGCCTTGACCTTCTCGGCCGGGTACTTCTCGGCGCTCTCGGGGCAGAGGGCGGCCATCACCTTCGCCTTGACGGCGTCGACGGCGGCGTAGCGCTCCTGCTTGACCGTCTTGGTGTAGGCGGCGCGCAGCTCGGTCTCGCAGACCTCGAGGACGGCCTTCTCGACGTCGGCGTTCTCGGGGGCCTTGAAATCGCGCGGCTCCTTGGCGGCCTTCTCGGCCAGGCGGATGATCGCCTCGATCACCGGCTGGAAATGCTTGTGGCCGAACATCACGGCGCCGAGCATCACGTCCTCGGACAGCTCCTTGGCCTCCGACTCGACCATCAGCACCGCGTCCTGCGTGCCGGCGACGACGAGGTCGAGGCTGGATTCCTCCTTGGTCTCGGTGACCAGCGGGTTCAGCCGGTAGCTGCCGTTGATGTAGCCGACGCGGGCGCCGCCGATCGGGCCCATGAACGGCACGCCCGACAGGGTCAGGGCGGCGGAGGCCGCGACCATGGCGACGATGTCGGGATCGTTCTCGAGGTCGTGAGTCAGGACGGTGACGACGACCTGGGTGTCGTTGCGCCAGCCCTCGACGAAGAGCGGGCGGATCGGGCGGTCGATCAGGCGGGAGACCAGGGTCTCCTTCTCGGAGGGACGACCCTCGCGCTTGAAGTAACCGCCGGGGATGCGGCCGGCCGCGTAGGCCCGCTCCTGGTAGTTCACGGTGAGCGGCATGAAGTCGATGCCGGCCTTCGGCTCCTTCGTGGCCACGACGGTGGCGAGCACCGAGGTCTCGCCGTAGGTGGCGACCACGGCGCCGTCGGCCTGGCGGGCGACCTTGCCGGTCTCCAGGACGAGCTTGCGGTCGCCCCACATCAGCTCTTCGCGTTGAACGTCGAACATTCTTGATTTCTTCCTTGCCTGCGGCGGGCCCAAGCCCGGCGCCGCCGGGGGCAAGACGGCGAGACACTTCCCGGATGAAGTGTCTCGCGATCCTGCCCCGATGCCGACGCCTCGAAGCGGCCCGTTTGTCGGGAGGCCGGACCCATTCCGGCAGCCCGCGATGGTGAAGCGCGGCCCCGAGCCGGGCTCGGAACCGCGCGATAGACGCCTTAGCGGCGGATGCCGAGACGCTCGATGAGGGCGCGGTAGCGGGCCTCGTCCTTGCGCTTGACGTAGTCCAGCAGCGAGCGGCGCTGCGAGACCAGCTTCAGGAGGCCGCGCCGGGAATGGTTGTCCTTGGCGTGGGTCTTGAAGTGGCCGGTGAGGTTGGTAATCCGCTCGGTCAGGATCGCCACCTGGACCTCGGGGGACCCGGTGTCCTTAGCGTCCTTGCGGTGTTCCTTGATGAGCGCGGTCTTGCGCTCTGCCGTGATCGACATCGCATGCCTTTCGGGTTGTGCTGGTCGGATGCGGAGCCCCATTCGGGCACGCGCGGGCTCGGCGTTCGGCCAGTGCCGGGATGTCGTCCAGCACGGTCACAGCGCCAAGCGGTTCAAGCCCCGCCCGGTAACCCGGGTCGAGGCCCGCGATCCATGACACGAAACCGCCGGAGATGCCAGCCCCGGCGCCTGCGGGCCACCGTGTCCGATCGACCCCGCCCGAGATCGTCGCGCCAAGCGGCGTCATTCGGGACTGCGAAGCAGGGCCGGGAAACCAGATCCGCCCGGTTGGCTCAGCCTGGGGGCACCGGCGATTCGGGATCCCGGACTCCGTTGCGCGGCCCCCGGGAGGGTCCGATGAATCATTCCGTTTGCGGCCACGCTGCGCGATGCTTCGACGCGAGACTTGAGCCGGACACGTTCGGGCGCGCCGCTTGCTCCTCGTCGGCCGAGGCGCGATCCAGCAGGTAAGGGGAGACGGGATGGCCGAAACCGCGGTGACGACCGGCATAAGCGCCGAGCCCGGGCAGAGCCGCGCCCTGGCCCGGAGCCTCACGGCCCCCGGCCTCGTCGCCATCGGGCTCGGCGCCACGATCGGCGCCGGCATCTTCGTGCTCACAGGGACCGCGGCGGCGCAATATGCCGGCCCCGCCCTCAGCCTCTCCTTCGTCATCGGCGGGATCGCGTGCGGCTTCGTCGGCCTGTGCTACGCCGAACTCGCCGCCATGATCCCGGAGCCGGGCTCCACCTACACCTACACCCGCGCGAGCCTGGGGCGGTTTCCGGCCTGGGTGGTCGGCTGGGACCTCGTCCTCGAATTCGCCGTGGCGGCGGCGACGGTGGCGGTCGGCTGGTCGGGCTACGCACAATCGCTCGCGGCGGATTTCGGTCTGCGGCTGCCGGCGTCGCTCGCCGCGGCGCCCGGGGATGGCGGCCTCGTGAACCTTCCGGCCGTGGGCATCGTGCTGATGCTGACCGCCCTCCTGATGCGCGCCACCCGGGAGGCCTCCCTGATCAACGCGCTGCTGGTCGCCTGCAAGGTGGCGATCATCCTGGCCTTCGTGGGCGTCGGCGCGGCCCATCTCAAGCCGGAGCTCTGGCACCCGTTCGTGCCGGACAACGCGGGGAGCTTCGGCGCCTATGGCTGGAGCGGCGTATTCCGCGGCGCCGCAGTGGTGTTCTTCGCCTTCGTGGGCTTCGAGACCGTGGCGACGGCCGCCGGCGAGTGCCGGGCGCCGCAGCGGGACGCACCGGTGGGGCTGATCGGGTCGCTGCTGATCACCACAATCCTGTACGTGGCCATGGCGGCCGTGCTCACCGGCCTCGTCCCCTACCGCGACCTCGACGTCGCGGATCCTGTGGCCAAGGCCGTCGACACGATCGGCCTGTCGCGCTTCGCGACGGTGATCAAGGCCGGCGCCCTGATCGGCCTGACCACCTCGGCGCTCACCGCGCTCTACGGACAGGGCCGGATCTTCTTCGCCATGGCCCGCGACGGCCTCCTCCCGGAGGCCTTCTGCCGGGTGCATCCGGTGACGCGGGCGCCCGTGGCGAGCCAGCTCGTGATCGGCCTGTTCACGGCCGCGGTGGCGGGCCTCGTGCCGATCGACATCCTGGGCGAGATCGTCAGCATCGGAACGCTCCTGGCGTTCTGCCTCGTCTGCGCCACGGTGCTGATCCTGCGCCGGACGGAGCCGGACCGGCCGCGCCCCTTCCGGGTGCCGGCGGCGACGCTCACGGCCGGGCTCGGCATCCTGTCGTGCCTGACGCTGATGGCCTCGCTCCCGGTCGAGACCTGGATCCGCCTCGCCCTCTGGCTGGTGCTCGGCCTCGCGATCTATGCCGGCTACGGCCGGCGGCGCGCCCGGCTCAGCTGATCAGGTTGATCGTCGCCTGGGTCAGCTTGTCGATCGTGGCCGAGGCGTTGAGATTGGCCTCGTAGTTCCGGACCACCCGCTGCAGGTCGGCCGATTCCGCGGCGGTGTTGACGTTGGGCAGGCGGACATACCCCCTGAGGTCGGCGGCGCCGTTCGACGGGTCGTAGCGCCGGCGGAAGTCGCTGCTGTCGCGCACGATGCGGCCGACCGGGCTGTTCGGGCTGTCGGCCACGACGGGCGAAAACACCGCGATCTTGCGGGCATAGGGCGTCCCGCCCGGTTCGGTCGGCGCGGAATCGGCGTTGGCGATGTTCTCGGAGATCGTGCGGATCCGGCCCGTCTGCACCTGCCGGCCAGCCGCCAGCGCGTCGGAGGCCGAGTGGAGGGCGCTGGTATCCGGCATGCGCGGGCCTGGGCGGCGGAAGGACAGTGAGCGATCCTCGGCGCGATAGGCTTAATGACCGGTTAAGAGGACGCCCTGAACGTCCGGCGAAGCCTTGAGCCAAACCTCCGCCGCTTGGCGGAGCATGGCCCTCTGAGCCGCACGAGGATCCCCAACCCAGTCCATGTCCGAAGGGTCGTCCGAACCGAAAGCCGTCCCCGTCATCCCGGGGCCGCGCAGCGGAACGCGGGATCGAGACCCGCCGAGGCCGTCAAGGACGTGCATCGCGGCTGGGTCTGGATTGCCCCTCCAGCGTGCCCCTTCGGCTCCGGCCTCGCCTGCGGCGCCCCGGAATGACGGTGCGCCGCAGGCGAGCCGCGCGAATTCAAAATCTGAAGCTCACCTCACCGGACCGAAAGGCTCAGCGCCTCCCGGAGATCCTGACCGTCGGTCAGCCGCAGGCCCCGACGGCGCAGGGATGCCAGCATCGCCCGGTCCGGGAACGGGCAGTACGGCAGCACCGCATGGGTCCGGCCCTCGGGCATCGCGCCGGTCCGGGCGATCGTGTCGAGAAGCCCGTCCAGCAGGCCGCGCCCGTGGGCATGCAGCGCCACGGCAGCCCGGGTCGCGGTGGTGCCGGGGGGCAGGGGCACGGATTCCTGGGCGAGGATCGCCCCAGTGTCGATGGTCGCGGCCAGCCGGTGCAGGGTCATGCCGAAGCTACCGGGGCCCTCGGCCAGGGCGTGGATCGTCGGCACCGGGCCGCGGTGGCGCGGCAGCAGGCCGGGATGGCCGTTGATGCCCCCGAGCCGCGCCAGCCCGATCGTCTCCGGCTTCAGGATCTGGTCGAAATGGTAGGTCAGGATCAGGTCCGGCGCCGCCTCGCGCAGCCGCAGCGCGATCTCGGGACCGTTGACGTCGTCAATCGTCAGGGTCGGGATGTCGAGGCGCCGGCACAGGGTCTTGAGCGGCGTCGCTTCCGGCGCATCACCGCTTCCGGCCGCCGCCTGCGTCAGCGGCGCCAGCGGGCGCAGCAGGTCCGGCAGGCCGAAATTGACCGCCAGATAGGGCAGGATGCCGGCGCCCGAGCGCGCGAGGTGCCGCCGGATCTGCCCGGTCAGGCCGCCGCTCGACGGCCGCTCGGCATTGGAGAGTCCCACGAAGGCGATGTCGGCCCGGTAATCGGCGACGAGCCGGCGGACCACGCGGGCGTTCGGCAGCGCCTCCAGGACGAACAGCGCGATCCGGGGCCGCGCCATCAGCGACGCTTCCGCCGCTGGAAGCGGAAGGCGTAGAGCCCGGCCTTGCGGACGTTCTCCGGCAGGAGCAGCACGGTGCGGGCGAGCGCCGCGAGGATGAAGGGAAACGCGATCACGTCGCGATTGGCCGCGATGCCCTTGGCGATGCGCACGGCGGCCTGCTCGGCGCTGATCTCCAGAGGCCGCCAGCCCTTCAGCTCGCCGCCCATCGGGGTCTTCACGTAGCCCGGGGTCACGACGTTGACCTTCACGCCCCGGGGCCCGACCTTCTGGCGGAGCGCGAGACCGTGGGCAACGAGGGCCGCCTTGGCGCCGCTATAGGCCGGGGCGTCCTGCAGCGGCGCATAGGCCGCCAGCGACGACAGCAGGACAATCTGGCCGCGTCCGCGCTCGAGCATCAGCGTCAGGCCGGGCAGCACGACATTGAGCGAGCCGGTGTAATTGATGTCGGCGGTCTCGAAGGCCACGTCCTCGGCCTCGACCTGCCCCTCCTGGTTGCCGCCGTTTACCGCGGCATTGGCGATGACGAGGTCGAGGGGCGCCTCCGCGTCCGACCGGCGCACGAGCGCCACCGCGGCGGCCCGGTCGCGGGTGTCGAGGCGGGCGGCATCGACCGTGGCGCCGCTGGCGCGGCAGTCGCGGGCGACCGTCTCCAGGCGCTCGGCGTTGCGGCCGACGAGGATGAGGCTGACGCCGGGTTGCGCGTAGTGGCGCGCCAGCGCAGCGCCGATGCCGCTCGACGCGCCGGTGATCAGAATGCGGGGCATGGGGCGGGTTACGCCGCCGGGCGTGGAAAGATCAAGGTCGGGAGGAGCTCACCGACGGCGAAAGCCGAGTCAAATGCCCCAGATCTCTCTGCCCGCGCGGATTTCGGTCAGTAAACCGGGGCGAGTTCGCCGTCCCGCGCAGCCGTTTCGCGGATCGCCCGCGCCGCCGCCAGCATCGAATCTGGGAGGGCCGCCTCCATCCGCGGCACAGAGCCGGCCACGGCCCGGTCGATGGCTTCCTTGGAGAAGAAGCCGCCGTTGACCTGAGTCCGATGCAGCACGACGCGGCGGAAATCGGCCATCAGGCTCATATCGGGCGCCGTCGGGCTCTTCCAGAATCCGTCGAGGTCGCCCTGATGGGTCAGGCCGGCCATGTTGTAGATCGCACTGCCGACCGCGTGGGTGGGGCAGCCCATCTCCAGCGACAGCATGCCCACCGTCGAGTTGACGATGACCACGCCGCGCGCGCCCTTGATCAGGGCCGGGAGGTCGCCGCCGTCGATGAAGTCGAGCCGGTCGCTGACGCCGTGGCGGCGGGCCGAGGCGCGGGCGAACTTGCGCCAATTGATCAGGCCGCTGTCGAGCGGGTGCAGCTTCACCAGCAGACGCGTCGGCGCCGCGGAGGCGTCGGCGAAGGACTTGATCACCCGATCCATGAAGCCCTCGACGCCGAGGAACGGCGAGTGGACCCGGATCTGGTAATCGCTGTCGAGCTGGAGGGGCAGCAGGAAGTAGTCGCAGCCGACGGCGCGGTAGATCTCGTCGCAGCGCGCGGCCTCGCGGCGGGTGTGGGCGCGGCGGGTGAACTTCTTGATCCAGCCCGCGTATTCGGCCGCGATATGGGTCGGCCGATGGCTGCGGAAATGCGGGAAGAGGTAGGGGAACAGGACGTTGGCGAGGTTGTAGCCGACGTCCCAGATGCTGCGTCGGGCCATGTCGCCCGTGGAGGGCATCGCCCGGCCCGGTTGCGGCAGGCGCCGCGCCAGGGCCCGGATCTCGTCGGCCGTCCGCGGCAGCGACGAGAAGCCGTTCACGCCGCCCAGCTCGCAAGTGATCCAGTTCGGGCGGATGTAGCCCTCCTCGAACACGTGCACCCGCAGGCCGCGATACTCGGCGATCATCCGGGCGGCCTTGTGGAACGGCCGGCAATCCCCGAACAGCACGATGTCGGTGACGCTCTCGCGGTCGAGATAGGAGTCGAGATACTCGCCCCAGGCCTCGCGGCGGCCGCGGTAACTGTCCGCCTCGCCGCTCCAGAACAGCCAGTCGCCGGGGCAGAGATTGATGCGCCGGACCTGATGCCCCCGCGCGCGCAGCGCCTTTCCGAGGTCGGAGAAGAACGGCGTGGCGATGCCCTGAAGGAAGAGGAAGGTCGCAGGGCGGTTACGGAGGGCGTCGGGGGCGGGCTGTTGCATTCCGCGGCGCTTCTATCCTTGACCCTGGGCCGGACGAGCCGGGCCGATGATAAATCATCAGGTGGCACGGAGCCTGACGGCCCGGCAATCCAAAGCCGTGCCGCAGCACGGTTTTTCCGCGTCGGCGTGGCCCGTCTGCAACGGTGGCGCGTCAGCGGTTCGGGATTCGGATTAGGCCGGCAATCGCGGCGACGATATGTCCAAATCCTTTCCAGGTCGTGGCGGCGGTGACGTCGGCCGAGGTTGTCCCCGCGTTGCACGGCCATCCCACGCCGACGAAAATGCGCTACAGGCGGCCCACCACCTTGCCCGACCGGAGCCGGACGCGCCGACCATGGCCTCTAGACCCACCCCGTCGCTCTACGCGACCGGCCGCACGATCCGCCGTCTGCGGGCGGAGATCGAGGCCGCGACGGGCCTCGCCTTCGCGCCGGCGCAGTCCGGTGCGGTCGGTGCGGTCTGGGGCGCCGGAAGCCCGGCCGGGCGTCTGCTGGCGCTGGCGGGCCGGCGCCGCCTCGTGGTCGCACCCGGGCCGCTCCTCAGCCCGTACGACGCGCCGGAGACCGGTTTCGCGTCCTTGAGGATCAGCCTCGACGGTGTGCCGGTCGGCGGGGAGGCCGGCGTCCACTACCTCGATCCCTGGACCCGGGCGCCGATCGACCGCGCGGCCTGCGCCGAGCGGGTGGCGTGGCTCGCCGCGCGCTTTTCCGAGAACGACCGGCGGGTCATCTATGTCGGGATGTCGCGCTGGAAGCGGCCGGCCCTCGACGTGCTCGCGGCCGGGCCCGCCGGGCGCCCGATCCACACCATGACCACCGAGGCCGCCATCAGGGCCGGCCGGCGTCATCGCGGCCGTGTCCTCGCCTGGGCGACCCGGGCGCCGGGCCAGCTGGAGGAGGCCTGCGCGCAGGCCGGGCTGCCGCTGGCCCGGGTGGAGGACGGATTCCTGCGCTCGGTCGGTCTCGGTGCCAGCCTGCAGCCGGGCGCCTCCATCGTGGTCGACGATCTCGGCATCTACTACGACCCGCGCCGGGAGAGCCGCCTCCAGCGGCTGCTCGCCGAGGCGGACTTCACCCCGGACCTCGTCGACCGGGCGCGCCGCCTGCGCGAGGAGGTCGTGGCGCGCCGGCTCAGCAAGTACAATGTCGGCCTCGACGCCGCTTCCCTCGACTGGCCGGCCGGACAGCGGATCGTGCTCGTGCCCGGCCAGGTGGAGGACGACGCCTCGGTGCGGCACGGCTCGCCCCTGGTCCGCTCGAACCGGGCGCTCCTGCAGGCGGCGCGGCGGCGCAACCCGGACGCGTTCCTGCTCTACAAGCCGCATCCCGACGTGGAGGCGGGCTTCCGCCCCGGCACCATCCCGGAGGCGGAGGCGCTGACGCTGGCCGACCGGATCGTCGCCGGCATCAGCATCGTCGACCTGCTCGACCGGGTGCACCACGTCGAGACCATGACGTCTCTCGCCGGCTTCGAGGCGCTGATCCGCGGCCTCACCGTGGCGACGCATGGCCGGCCCTTCTACGCGGGCTGGGGCCTGTCGGAGGATCTGGCGCCGGGGGCCGACCGGGGCCGCCGGCTGAGCCTCGATGCGCTGGTGGCCGGGGCGATGATCCTCTATCCGCGCTACCTCGATCCCGTGGCGATGAAGCCGTGCAGCCCGGAGCAGCTCCTCGACCGGCTCAGCGCGGCCCGAGACGCGGCGCCGCGCAGCGCCCTGTCCATCGGACGGGCGGCCCATCTGCTGATGCGCGCCCGCTACGGGCTCCTCAACCCGATCGTGCGGGCTCTGCGCAGCCGGCGCGGCGTCGGCCGCGAGACCGGAGGCGGCCCGCAATGAGACGGCTCCCGGGGCAAGGAACCCGATTTCCCAGATCTTGCTGTGAGACCAAGGCGATAGCGCACGCCGCTCAGGTCGGCCGTCCGCAGCACGCCCCGGGCCGCCCCCGAACAATACGGATTAGGAGCGGCTCGCAAACCCTTGCTTTCGCGCGCTGTTTCCCGCCGGACCGTCGCCCGGCGGCGAGCAGGCCCGTCCCACGCCGAGTGCCCGAGTCTTGACGACCTTCCTCATTGCCACCGGCCTCGCGCTCGCCGTCTGCCTTGCCCTGGAGGTGTTCGTCGGCGACTCGATCACCCGGGCGAGCCTCGCGCCGCGCGACCTCGGCCTGCGGCTTGCCGGCTACCTGCTGATCCTGCTGTTCTGGTTCGAATTCTCCTGGCGGCCCTGGCTCGCCGCGCTGACCTGCGTGATCACCGTGGCGATCCTCATCGTCGTCAGCCGCGCCAAGCGCTCGGTGATCGGCGAACCGCTGCTGTTCAGCGATTTCGCCCTGCTGCCGCAGGTGCCGCGCCACCCGCAGCTCTACTACATCCCGCCGCTATGGGATCCGCGCATCTCCGTGCCCGTCCTGCTCACCCTGGCGGCCACCGTGCTGTGGTACCGGACCGAGCCGAGCGTGCTGCCCGCGTCCACCCTGCCGCGCGTCCTTGCCCTCCTCGGCCTGCCGCTGCTGCTCTGGCTGGTGGTCAAGGCCGCGCCGCGGCCTCCGCTCACCGGGCTGATCGCCCGCTGGTTCCCGCGCCCTGACCTGGAGGCGGACGTGGCCCGGGTCGGCCTTCCGGCGAGCCTTCTCGGCTACACCGCCCGGGCGCTGGCGGGTGGCGAGCCGGTACCCGAAGCGCCGACGCTGCCCTCCGGAACGGGCGACGACGTCGTGGTGGTGGTCCAGCTCGAATCCTTCATCGACCCGGAGCGGCTCGGCGGCGCGAGGCTGCCGGCGATGGAGCTGTTCCGGACGCGGGCCGCGCAGTATGGCCGTCTCCAGGTGCCGGCGCACGGCGCCTACACGATGCGCAGCGAGCACGCGGTGCTCACCGGCCGGCCGTCCGACAGCCTCGGCTTCGGCCGGTACGATCCCTACACGTCGCGCAGCGGCGACGAGCCGACGAGCCTCGCCCGTCTTGCCCGGGCCCGAGGCTACGCGACCCTGTTTCTCCACCCCTTCCACCGGGACTTCTTCCGCCGGGCGACGATCATGGAGGCGTTCGGCTTCGCCGACCTCGTGATGGGTGAGGCCTTTGCGGAGGCGCCGCGGGTCGGCCCGTATGTCGGGGACGTCGCCCTGGGCGAGCGCCTGCTGGCCGAGGTGCGAGCCCGACCGACGCCGCTGTTCCTGTTCTGCGTCACCATGGAAAATCACGGTCCCTGGAAGCCCGGTCGGCTGCCCGGGCTCGACGACCCGCAGGCGCAGTACCTCCACCACGTCGCCAATACCGGGCGGATGGTGGAGGCCCTCGTGGAGGGGCTCGATGCCCTGGCCCGCGAGCGTCGTCAGACGATGACGCTCTGCGTATTCGGAGACCACGCGCCCTCGCTGCCGACCTGCAAGCCAGGCTTCGGGGGCCGGACCACCGAATACGCCCTGTTCCGCTTCGGCCACGCGTCGGCCCCACCGCGCCGGGTCGATATGCCCGCCGATGCCCTCGGGCGGGCGCTTCGCGGCGCCCTCGCCACCGCGCCTGCGGACATGGCCGTTCGGACATGATACGGTTAAGCTTGAACGCCATAAGCGTGGCCGTGCCACGCTGGTGACGCATTGCCGACCGATAGCGCGACCGTCCGCCAGACGGCCGCGGGTTCGGCGCGGCCGTTAAAGCGATCGCAGCGTTTGGCGATCAAACTGGATGTCCCGGCCCATGCCAGCGATGGCAGGGGGTTCGGCGAGGAGAAGTCTCTGTGATGCTGCGTAAGACGACGCGCACCGCCTTGATGGCCGCACTGGCGGCGGGATCGGTCGGCGGCTGCACGTACCTGCCCGCGGCGGGTCCGACGGCGAGCGCGATCCAGGCGGGTGCGGAGGTTGCGACCGCCGATGGCGGCCTGGTGGCGCGCTACGAGATCATCGACGTCACCCCCAGCGTGGTCGAGGCCCTGCGCGGCCGTCCGCTGGACAGCCTGCTCGCCTCGTTCGGCGACCACCGCCCCTCGACCGAGCCGGTCATCGGCATCGGCGACATGGTCTCGGTCTCGGTCTGGGAAGCCGGCTCCGGCGGCCTGTTCTCCGGGCCGCTGGTCGCCGACCGGTTCTCGGCCGGCTCCAAGTCCGCCCTCATCCCCGAGCAGCCGGTCGGGCGCGACGGCGCCATCTCGGTGCCCTATGCCGGGCGCATCAAGGTCGCCGGCCGCCGCACCCAGGACGTGCAGGCGCTGATCGAGACCGAGCTCGCCGGAAAGGCCATCCAGCCGCAGGTGCTGGTCTCGGTCACGCGGCCGATCAGCCAGGCCGTGACCGTCACCGGCGAGGGCGCGGCCGGCGCCCGCCTGCCGCTCTCGGGCCACGGCGACCGCATCCTCGACGTCATCGCGGCCGCCGGCGGCAACCGCGCGCCGGTCAGCGAGACCTTCGTGCGGCTCTCGCGCGGGCCGGTCACCGCCACCGTGCCGCTGACCGCGGTGGTGTCGAACCCCAAGGAGAACATCTACCTGCGGCCCAACGACGTGCTCACGCTGGTGCGCGATCCGCAGACCTTCATCGCGGTCGGCGCGCTGGGCAACAGCACCGAGCTGGCGTTCCAGGCCGACGGCATCACCCTGGCGCAGGCGCTGGCCAAGGCCCGCGGCCTGTCGGACTTCGCCGCCGACCCGGCCGGCACGTTCATCTTCCGGTTCGAGCCGGCCAGCGTCGTGCGCCGGCTCAGCCCCGGCTCGCGGCTGCTCGGCACGCCGCTGGTGCCGGTGGTCTACCGGATCGACATGCGCGACCCCAACAGCCTGTTCGTCTCCCAGGCGTTCCGGATGCGCAACCGCGACCTCATCTACGTCTCGAATGCGCCGTTCACTGAGGTCTCCAAGGTGCTCTCCGCGTTCAGCGGCGTCACCGGACCGATCTCGTCGGTCGCAACGGCGTATTACTACGCGAAGTAGGACGCGTGGCCGGTCCCGAGGCCGGCGACGACGGACCGATGCTCGACCGAATGCGAAAACGGGCGCGGATGGGATCCGCGCCCGTTTTCGGTTTTCGTCGATCGTCCGGTATCGGCCACGATCCGGGGCCGGAGGCCCCGGCCGCGCTCAGGCCCGCTTGGCGAGGAGCTGCTCGATCAGCGAGCCGCCCTTGTCGATCGCCGCCAGTTCCTCGGCCACCGCATTGACGGTGTCGCGGATCTGGTCGGGGGTATGCTCGGAGGTCAGGAAGAAGCGCAGCCGCGAGGCCCGCTCCGGCACCGCCGGGTGGATGATCGGCTGGACGTTGATGCCCCGGCGGAACAGCCGATCCGACAGGGTGACGGCCTTCAGCGAATCGCCGACGATGATCGGCACCACGGCGAGGCCGAGGCTGAAGCCGGTATCGAGGCCGAGCTTCTTGGCGGTCGCCAGGAACAGCGTGCCGTTCTGGCGCAGGCGCTCGACCCGCTCCGGCTCGGCATGCATCACGGCGAGCGCCGCCTCGGCGGCCGCGGCGAGCGGCGGCGACATGCCGACGCTGTAGACGAAGCCGCCGGCCGAATGCTTCAGGTACTCGATCAGCGCGATCGGGCCGCAGATGTAGCCGCCGCAGGTCGAGAGCGTCTTCGACAGCGTGCCCATCCAGATGTCGACCTCCTTGGGATCGACACCGCAATGCTCGAACAGGCCCGCGCCGGTCCGGCCGGTGACGCCGAGGCCGTGGGCCTCGTCGACCATCAGCCACGCGTCATAACGCTTCTTCAGCGCGATGAGCCCAGCAAGGTCCGGCGCGTCGCCGTCCATGCTGTACAGACCCTCGACCACGATCAGCGCCCGGCGATGCTCGTGGCGGGTCGACTGGAGCAGGGTTTCCAGGGCGTCGAGGTCGTTATGCGCGAAGGAGCGCCGCTGCGCGCCCGAGAGCTGGGCGCCCGTGACGATGCTGTTGTGGGACAGGGCGTCGTGGAAGATGACGTCGCCGGCTTCCAGCAGGGCGCCGATCGTCGTGACGTTGGTGGCGTGCCCGCTCACCATCACCACGCAGCCTTCGGAGTGGTAGTGCTTGGCCAGGGCCTGCTCGAGGCTGATATGGCCGGGCCGCTCGCCCGCGACCACGCGGCTGGCCGACGCGGACGTGCCGTAGGCGTCGATCGCCTCCCGGGCGGCGTTGCTCACCCGCGGATGGCCGTTCAGGCCGAGATAATCATAGGACGAGAAGTTGGTGAAGGTCTTCTGGTCGATCCGCGTGGTCGCGCCGGCCTTCGCGTCGTGGACGCGGAAGAACGGGTTGCCCAAGCCGATCAGCTCTGCCGCCTGGCGCTGGAGCTTCAGCTCGCGGTAGCCCGGCAGGTTCTCGAAGTTCTGCGCCGCCGACTTGCCGGCCGGGGAGGCCGCTTTGACGGGGGCCGGGCGCGGCGTCGCGCGCCCGAGCCGGTTGGTCACGAAGCCGGCGAGCGCCGCGCGCCCGCCGTCCGGCCGTGCCGTGTCGGTCATGAGTTGGTCTCTTTGATTCCGCTGGACGTCTGCTCGATGAGTTCCCTGAGCGGCGCGATCATCTGCGCATCGACCTCACCGCCGACATGCTTCGAGACAAGGCTCATCGCGACGCCGGCCGCCTCGTCCATGGGCGCGGAAACCGCCTGAATTAAGGACTCCGACAGCTCGTTGACGGTCATGCCCGAGGACAGGCCTGCCGGCGGCGCGTCGAGGGCGAAGCGCTCCTGCAGGCTGGCGCCGAGCTCGACGCCCATCAGCGAGTCGAGGCCGATCTCCGAGAGCTGGCGCACCCGGCTGATGTCGTCCTTCGGCAGCCGCAGGATGCGGGCGATGTCCTCGACGATCGCGTCCGACACGGTCTTGCGGACCACGTCGAGGTCGCCGCCCTTGAGCAGCGCCGCGATGTTGATCGCCTGGACGCCGCCGGCCTCCGCCTGCTGGTCAGACCCGAGTTCGGCGTAGCTCGGCGAGCGCATGGTGGCGAGACGCTCGCGCGCCTTGCCCCAGTGCATCGCCGCAATGGCGATGACGGCCTCGTCGGGCGACGCGCCCTGGCTACCCAGCGCCTCGGCCATCAGGTCGAGGCAGCGGCGGGCCTCCATCGGCGTGACGCCGACGCGGCCGGCGAGGCCTTCCATGACCGCCTTGTTGCGGGCGAGCATGCCGACGTCGCCGATGGCGCCCCAGGCCACCGCCAAAGCGGGCAGGCCGCGGCGACGACGCTGCCGCGCCAACCCCTCCATGAAGCCGTTGGCCGCCACGTAGGAGCCCTGGCCCGGATTGCCGATGAAGGTCGTCGCCGAGGAGAACAGGACGAAGTAGTCGAGGCTCCGGTCGCGGGTCGCGGCGTCCAGGTGCTGGGCGCCGACCACCTTCGGGCCAATCACCGCGTCGAGCGCAGCCGCGTCGATGTTGGAGATCAGGCCGTCCTGGAGAACCGCCGCGGCGTGGAGCACGCCGGCCAGCTTCTTGCCGCCCTGCTCGATCCCGGCGATGAGCCGGTCCACCGAGGCGCGGCTGGTGATGTCGACGGCCTTGGCCTCGACGGTCACGCCGCGCGCCGTGAGCTCCGCGACGATCGCCTTGGCCTCGTCGGTGGCCGCACCCTTGCGGCCCGCGAGCACGAGATGCTTGGCGCCCCGGTCGATCAGCCAGCGCGCCGCCTCGAGGCCGAAGCCGCCGAGGCCGCCGGTCAGCAGGTGGACGCCCTCGGCCGAGACCGTGAACGGCCGGGCCGTGTCCTTCATGATCGTGCCGGCCTTGGGCGGGCTGATCACGATCTTCCCGATGTGACCCGACTGCTGCATCAGCCGAAACGCGTCCGAGGTCTCGGCCGCCGTGAAGGGCTGGTAGGGCAGGGGCTTGAGGCCGCCGTCGTTGAACAGGGCCATGACCTCGCGGAACATCCGCGCGCCGTCGTCGCCCTGGTGCTGGATCACCTGGTCGAGGTCGACGCCGAAGTAGCTGAGGTTCCGCCGGAACGGGCGCAGGCCGATATGGGTGTTGGCGACGTAGTCGCGCTTGCCCAGCTCGACGAACCGGCCGAAGGGCCGCAGCGCGTTGAGCGAGCGCTCCATCGCCTCGCCGAACAGGCTGTTCAGCACGATGTCGACACCATCGCCGGTGATCGCCCGAACCTCGTCCACGAAGGCGAGCGAGCGCGAATCGAGCACGTGCTCGGCACCCAGCGCCTTCACGAGCGCCCGCTTCTCGCGGGAGCCGGCCGTGGCGATGACCCGCGCGCCCTTAAGCTTGGCGATCTGCAGGGCCGCCAAGCCGACGCCGCCCGCGCCGCCATGGACCAGCACCCACTCGCCGCGCCGCATCCGGGCGCAGGAGACGAGGCCGTAATAGGCGGTGAGGAAGGCCACCGGCACGGTGGCGGCCGCCATCGAGTCGAGGCCATGCGGCATCGGCGCGACGACGAGATCGGGCACCACGATGTGGGTGGCGAAGCCCGACTGGGCGAAGGCGACGACCGGATCGCCGACCTTAAAGCCCTTCACGCCCGGGCCGACGGCGGTGACGCGGCCGGCACATTCGAGGCCGAGGCGGGGGCCGGCGAAGCCGTCCTCCAGGATCTCCTCGGGGAGCATCGAGAGCGCCCAGAGCACGTCGCGGAAGTTGAGGCCGGTGGCCTCGACCGCGATCTCCATCTCGCCCTTGCCGGGAGTGCGGCGCTCGGCCGGACCCCAGACCATCTCGCTCAGGCCGCCGGTGTTGCTGCGCTCCAGGCGCGCGGCCTCGGCCGGGACCAGATCCGCCGGATCCCGATGCTGCGGCCGGCCGGCATGGAACCGCACAACCTGGGTCCGCTCGTCGTCCAGCACGATCTCGGTCTCCGGGGTGCCGGAGAGGATGAGGTCGCGCAGGCGCTCGGAGGCGCGCTTCGACGACATCTCGGGGGAGAGGTCGATGCGGCGGACGTCGAGGTTCGGGGCCTCGTTGGCGAGGGTGCGGGAGAAGGCCCACACGCCGGCCTCGATGTTGGTGGTCTGGCCGCCGCGATCGCGGGTGGCGCCGGGCGCCACGACCCAAAGGCGGGTCTGACGGGCGCCGAGATGCTCCGTGCAGCGCTTGAGGCTGAGGCAGCGGTCGCGCAGCCGCTCGGCCGCCTCGCCGCCCCGGGTGAAGGCGCCGGCCAGGAACACCACCGTGTCGGGGGTCTCCTTCTCCAGCTCCATCAGGGAGGTCTCGGAGTCGAGGATGATCGAGACATGCACGCCGCCCGCGACCAGCAGGGTCGCCAGGGAGGAGGCGGTCTCGGCCGCGAACTCGTCGTCCGAACCGATGACGAAGGCGAAGCTCTGCGCCGGGGCCGGGCCCGGACGTACCGGCGCCTCGGCGGTCAGCAGCAGGTCGTCGCCGTTGGCGGAGGCCGCACGCTCGACCTCGACCTTGACGAGGCCGTGGGCGCTGAGCGTCCGCTGCCAGCCCTCGATATCCTCAAGCCGGCCGACGGGCAGGCCGCCCGCGGCCTCCTCGAACCAGCCGGACGTGAGGCCGAACACGAGGTCGCGGAACAGGGACGCTCCCGGCTCGACGGCCACCAGCAGGCCACCGGTGGCGAGCGCCCCGGCGAGCTGGCCCGGAAGGGCGCGGTCACCACGGTGCAGGCTGCCGGACGCCAGGATCAGGTCGAAGCTGCCGGGAGGGAGCTCCTCGGCGGTCTCGACCACGGCGGCGGCGCGGCCGAGGGACAGGCGGGCGCGCTCGGCGAGCCGACGGTCGGTCTCGAAGACGGTGAGCCGGGCCTCGGCGGCGGACGCGAAACTCGCGGTCTGCGCCGAGAGCGGGCCGAACCCGACCTGGAGGAACCGCAGCGCCCGCTCCTTCGGGAGCTGGGCACGGCTCCGCTCGATCAGGGCGGCGACCACGTCGGCGCCGTGGCGCGCGGTGGCCGAGCGCAGCACGAAGGCGTCGATCGCCCCCTGCGGCAGGGCCGGCGCGTCGGTGAGCTTGCCGGCGAGCAGCCGGTCGACCAGAGCGCCGACATCGGCGATCAGCACGAGCTCGGCCGAGAGATCCGGATGGTCGCCGGCGATCCAGCGCATGATCTCGTCGGGCGCCGGGAGGGCTGAACCGTCGCCGAGCGTCCAGTTCTGGCCCGCGCGCTCGGCGAGGCCGCTGCTGTCGAGGGCGTAGAGGGCGTTCAGCAGCCAGGGGCGCAGCGCCTCCGGCACGCGGCTGTCGGTGACCGACACGGTCTCGCCCTGCGCCAGCCCGGAGGCGAGGCGGTAGGCGAGCGAGGTCGCCCAGCCCTCCAGCAGGAGGTGGCCCGGCGACAGGGCGGCGTCGGCCGGCCCCTTCGCCTCGGCGGCGAGCGGACGCAGCCGCGCGGCCACGCTCGGCCGGCGCTCCATCGGGATCGCGGTCGGCTCGGTGGCCAGCTCCGGGACCTGCGAGATCGCGAAGGCCGCAAGATCGCCGCCATGCTTGGAGCGCAGGGCCTGGAACCGGCCCTCGCGGATCGTGGCGACCACCGCGCCCTCGGCGTCGAGGAGGGTGAAGTCGGCCAGGATCGAGCGCTCGTTGCAGCGGCGGGTGCGGATGATCGAGCGGGCGATCACCGCGCCTGGGCGCAGCAGCCGGACCTCGCCGAAGCGCACCGGGATGTAGGCCTTGCCGCCGTTCTCGCCGAGCAGGTCGGCGAAGAGCAGGATCAGCCCGTGGAAGCAGGCATCGAGCCGGTTCGGCACCAGGGCGTAGCGGCTGTCGGGCTCAGCCGGCAGCAGGTCGGAGACGATGGTGGCGTCGTCGAGACGGGCGCTCATCGCGACCTGCTGGAAGCTCGGCCCGAAGGCGAGCCCCGAGGCGAGGGCCTTGGCGTAGAGCGCGTCGCCGCTGAGCACATGCTCGCCCGCGGTCTCGAAGCTGAAGCCGTCGAGATCCGGCGTCTTCGGGGCCGAGAAGGTGCCCTCGACGATCTTGGCCTGGGCGTGGAGCTGCCAGGGCGTCTGGGTCAGGCGCGGCCGGCTCAGCACCTGGATGCCGTTGCCGGAGCCCGACAGGCGCACCGCGACCTCGCGCAGGGCATCCTCGGCGAACACCATCGGCGCGACGATCTCGAAATCGGCCAGCACGACCTCATCGTCGCGCATCGCCTCGCGGACGCAGGCCAAAGCCATCTCGACGAAGCCGGCGCCGGGCATGATCACCTGGCCGTCGACCTTGTGGTCCTCCAACTCGGGCACGGTCGCCGGATCGACGAAGCCGTTCCACTCCAGACCGTCGAAGGTCGTGCGCGACCCGATCAGCGGGTGGTAGGGGCGGGCGCTCATCGCGCCGACGCCTTCGGTGGTGTCGGCCAGCCGGAACGGACGGCGCTGCCAGGGATAGGTCGGCAGGCGGACGTCGCCCTTCGGCGCGTCGCCGAACAGCAGGGTCTCGTCGACCTGCGCGCCCTGGACCAGGGCGGCGTTTACGGCCTTGGCGATCGGGTCGCCGCCCGACGCCTTGCGGTGCATCACGCCGACCGTGGCGGTCTCGATGCCGAGCGGCTCGACCGCGTCGCCGACATGGGACATGAGGGTCGCGCGCGGGCCGACCTCGACGAAGACGCGGGCGCCGCGGCGGGTGGCGTCCTGCACGGCTTCGGAGAAGCGCACCGGCTCGCGGATGTTGCGCCACCAGTAGGAGGCGCCGAAATGGCTTCCGTCCAACACAGAGCCTGTGACGGTCGAGACCATCGCGGTGGTGCCGGCCCGGGCCTTCAGCCCGGCGAGGTCGCGCAGAAGCGGCTTCTCGGTCGGGTCCATCAGCCTTCCGTGGAAGGCGTAGGCGAGGTCGAGCTTGCGCCCGCGGCGGCGCTTGCGCGACAGGGCCTTGAGGGCGGCGTCGATATCGGCCACCGGACCCGCGACCGTGACAGCCTTCGGGCTGTTGTAGGCGGCGATGTCGAGGGTCGGGTAATCCTTGAGGAAGGTCTCGACCTCCTCGGACGGCATCAGCAGCACCGCCATGGTGCCCTGTCCGTGCGTCGTCTCCTGGTGGTGGCTGCGGTAGTAGATGACCCGGACCGCGTCCTCCAGGCTCAGGACGCCGGCGGCCTCGGCGGCCGCGATCTCGCCGACGCTGTGGCCGAGCACGTAGGACGGGATCAGGCCCTTCGCCCTGAGCGCGGCCGTGGAGGCGCTCTCGATGGCGAAGATCAGCGGCTGCGAGACGCTGGTGAGCACGAGGCGCTCGTCGAGGTCCTCCGCGTAGAGCGCGTCCTTCAGCGACCAGTCCGAATGAACCCGGAACAGGGTATCGATCCGGTCGAAGGCGGCGCGGAACGTCGCGTTCTCCTCGTAGGCCTCGCGGCCCATGCCGGCCCACTGGCTGCCATTGCCCGAATAGACGAAGGCGACCTCGGCGACGCGGTCGACTGCGGTGCCGGTGAAGGCGTCCTGGGTGTCCTCGCCCTCGCCGACGGCACGCAGGGCCGCGGCCACGTCGGTCTTACCGTCGAGCGCGATGGCGAGGCGGGCCGGCATGCGCTCGCGGCGATGCGCGACGGCGGCCGCCACGGTCGGGACCTGGGCCGGCTCGGCCTCCAGGCGCTCGGCGTAGTCCAGGGCCAATTCGTTCAGGGCAGCCCGGGTCTGTGCCGAGAGCAGCAGCACCTGGGCCTTGGGCTCCGCGGTGGCACCCGCCTGCGTCGCCCAGGCGGGCGCGTCGGTGATCACCACGTGGGCGTTGGTGCCGCCGAAGCCGAAGGAGTTCACGCCCGCAAAGCGCTCGCGCGAGCCACGGCTGATCGGCATGGCCTCCCGCACGACCTGCAGGTTCAGCTCGCCGAAGGGGATTTCGGGATTCAGCTCGGCCGCGTGCAGCGACGGCGGCACGAGGTCGTGCTCCAGCGCCAGCGTCGCCTTCATCAGGCCGGCGAGGCCCGAAACCGGCTCGGTATGGCCGATATTGGTCTTGATCGAGCCGATCGGCAGCGGCGCCTGCCGGCCGCGGCCGAGCTTCGAGCCGATGGCCGAGGCCTCGATCGGGTCGCCGACCGGCGTGCCGGTACCGTGGGCTTCCATGAAGGCGAGGTCGTCGAGCCCGATCTCGGCCTCGCGATAGACCTTCTCCAGCAGGGCGCCCTGGGCGTAGCCCGAGGGGAGCGAAATGCCGGTGGTGCGGCCGTCGGAGTTGATCCCCGAGGCCGCCACCACGGCGCGGACCGTGGCGCCGTTGCGCCGCGCGGCCTCGGCCGATTGCAGCACGAACACCACGCCGCCCTCCGAGCGCACGTAGCCGTCGGCGTTCTTGGAGAACGCCTGGCACAGGCCGGTGCGCGAGAGCATCTGCGCGGTGGAGAAGCAGATGAAGTTGAACGGGCTCGCCAGCACGTTCACGCCGGCGACGACCGCGGTGTCCACGCGGCCCGACCGGATCGCCTGCACGGCGTTGTCGAAGGCGACGAGCGAGGACGAGCAGGCCGTGTCGACCGTGAAGCTCGGGCCCTTCAGGTCGAAGATGTACGAGATGCGGTTCGAGATGATCGAGAGCGTGTTGCCGGTCGCCGCGTAGGCATCGCCCGACGGCGCGTCGAGAATGCGCAGGTTGCCGTAATCGAGCGACGAGGCGCCGACGAACACGCCGATGTTGCTGCCGGCCACGCTCGACGGGCGCAGGCCCGCATCCTCGAGGGCCTCCCAGGTCAGCTCCAGCAGCATCCGCTGCTGCGGATCCATCTGCTCGGCCTCGCGGGGCGAGATGCCGAACACCGCCGGGTCGAACGACCACACGTCGTCGATGACGCCCGCCGCCCAGGTGTAGCTCTTGCCACGCTCATGGGCGCGGGGATGCGCGAACCGCTCCAGGGAGAACCGGTCGGCCGGCACCTTGCTGACGGCGCAGCGCCCCTCGGAGAGGAGTGACCACAGCCCATCCACACTGGGGGCCCCGGGCAGTCGGCAAGCGCGTCCGACGATCGCAATGTCTGTACGTTGTGTCACGTTCGGTTCGCACACGCTCGTTATCGGAAGTCGGCTCGGCTCTCGACGAGTGAGTACCCTCTCACCCCTTACTGTGGCACCATTGCGGTGTCCAACCAGCCCCAACGCGAGGTCATCCCTGCGCGGTGAAATTGCCGGAGGCTGTGACATGTATTCATCAGCGGCTTATCCAATTCCCACGGCCACAATGCCAAGATTGGACGACTCGACTGGCTGCTGTAACGCTGGGACGATCATCAGAAAGCCACAGTTGCGCCATGCCGGCCGGACCCCGTCTACACGCGGCACGCCGGTATCCCGAAGACATCTTTTCCGGGCCGGCGAGATCCGAAGCGGGAATGCCGCCCTGCGGAGTGCGGCGGCGGCGATCAAGACGCCGTCTCTGCCGGGCGCTCTCCGCGTCGCCGGAGGCAGCTAGATGAGGCTGCCCGATGCGCGACCCGCTCGGGAGCGCCGGAATCGGCCGAGCATGTGCCCGGGATCGGGCCGACAGTGCCGGCCTCAATGATCGCACTCCGCATCCGGCCCTCCCGGCAGCCCGCCCAGCGGCTTGTTGCAACGCAGCATGGTCTGAGTGCCGCAACGATGCAACCCGACCATGCCGGGATCTCCTTCGATCTGGCGCCCGGACGTAACAACCTGGTGGATGAAAGCTTCGCGACGGCGCGCGGTGCGGGCCGGGCCCCGGGCCCGCGCTGCGAAGCGGCCTCGCCCACCGCGCCGATGCCGCTTCGCAGCGCGGGCGGCTTCCTGTAGAAGCGCCCCGCTCCCGAGGACCCGCCCCAAGGATCGGCGAAGGACTGCGATGACCGAATTGCCGAACGTGCACGTGCGCGCCGAGGTCCTGGCTCAGGCGCTGCCCCACATGCAGCGCTACGACCAGGAGATCGTGGTGATCAAGTATGGCGGCCACGCCATGGGCGACCGCGCCGCCGCCGAGGACTTCGCCGAGGACATCGTCCTGCTGGAGCAATCCGGGCTGAAGCCGATCGTGGTGCACGGCGGCGGGCCCCAGATCGGCAAGATGCTCGACCGGCTCGGCATCCAGTCGGAGTTCCGCGGCGGCCTGCGCGTCACCGACGAAGCCACCGTCGAGGTGGTCGAGATGGTCCTGGCCGGCCTGATCAACAAGCAGATCGTCGGCTGGATCTCCGCCGAGGGCGGCCGGGCGATCGGCCTGTGCGGCAAGGACGGCAACATGGTCCGGGCCAAGCGGGCGATGAAGACCGTCGTCGATCCCGAGAGCCATGTCGAGCAGACCGTCGATCTGGGCCTCGTCGGCGAGCCGGAACATGTCGAGCGCGGAGTCCTCGACGCCGTCCTAAAGGCCGAGCTGATCCCGGTCCTGGCGCCCGTCGCCTACGGGGCGGACGGTCAGACCTACAACGTCAACGCCGACACCTTCGCGGGGGCGATCGCGGGCGCGCTCCGGGCCAAGCGCCTGCTGCTGCTCACCGATGTTCCGGGCGTGCTCGACAAGGACAAGAAGCTGATTCCCGAGCTGACCGTGGAGGATTGCCGCCGCCTGATCGCCGACGGCACCATCACCGGCGGGATGATCCCGAAGATCGAGACCTGCATGTACGCGATCGAGCGCGGCGTGGAGGCGGTCGTCATTCTCGACGGCAAGGTCAACCACGCGGTGCTGCTGGAGCTGTTCACCGATTACGGCGCCGGCACCCTGATCCGGCGGGGCTGAGCGCCGCGCTCAGCCGGGTTGCGCGCGGGGCGGCAACTTCCGCCCCGCCGGCGCATTGTCGTGCCCCGGACCAGCCTCGTGCAGGCCGGCCTTGCGAGCTTGACCGTCTCGGTCCAGACTTGTCCACAGGGGACCACGAGCCAAAGGGATCCGGTGCATCACCCCGACAAGGCCCAGTTCACCACCACCGCGTCGCGCGGGTTCGCAGAGGTCGACACCTGGGTGTTCGACCTCGACAACACGCTCTATCCGAGCGACGCCCGGGTCTGGCCGCAGGTCGACGAGCGGATCACGCTCTACGTCATGAAGCTCTACGGGCTCGACGGGATCTCGGCCCGCGCCCTGCAGAAGCACTTCTATCACCGCTACGGCACGACCTTGAAGGCGCTGATGGTCGAGGCCGGGGTCGATCCGCACGAGTTCCTCGACTTCGCCCACGACATCGATCACTCGACCATCAAGCTCGACCCGGATCTCGGTGATGCGATCGAGCGTCTGCCGGGGCGCAAGCTGATCCTCACCAACGGGTCGCGCCGGCACGCCGAGAACGTCGCCGCCAAGCTCGGCATCCTCGACCATTTCGAGGACGTGTTCGACATCGCCGCCGCCGACTTCATCCCGAAGCCGGAGCGCTCGACCTACGAGCGGTTCCTCCGGACCCACGGGGTCGAGCCGACCCGTGCCGCCCTGTTCGAGGACATTGCCCGCAACCTCGCCGTGCCGCATGACCTCGGCATGGCGACCGTGCTGGTCGTCCCGAAGATCGCCGATCCCTACCGCGAGGCGTTCGAGCAGGAAGCGGTTCGCGAGGCGCATATCGACCACATCACCGACGACCTCGCGACCTTCCTGTCCGCCTGCGTGCTGCCCGAGGCCGGCGTGACGCCGGGATAGGGCGCCGTCCCCAAGGACCGCCCCGATAGCAGGCAGGTCGCCGGCGTGGGCTCGGAGAGTCGGGGCATATGCCCTGTGATCCTGCGCGGCAGCGATGAGGGCCAGGGGGCGGCGAGAACCCGGCTTTCCGCGATGCGGCTGGCGGGCACCACCCGCGAGCTCGGACGGGGGAGCGACGGATGGATCCGGCGCACGCGCCTCCGGCCGATCACGCCTGCGACCCAATCGACAAGCCGGGATCAATCCTGTAGAGAGCCGGCCAACTCACAACAGGATCGCCGAAATCCTGGCGCCGACCGCCCATGAGGGGCGTCACGGCGCGACGGCTGGAGCTATGCCATGAACATCATCGAGCAGCTGGAGCGCGAGGAAGTCGCGCGCCTGGCCAAGACCATTCCGGATTTCGAGCCGGGCGACACGCTCATCGTCAACGTCCGCGTGAAGGAAGGCGAGCGCACCCGCGTCCAGGCCTACGAGGGCGTCTGCATCGCCCGCTCGGGCGGCGGCCTCAACGAGAGCTTCACGGTCCGCAAGATCTCCTACGGTGAGGGCGTCGAGCGCGTCTTCCCGGTGCATTCCCCGATGATCGATTCGATCAAGGTGGCCCGCCGCGGCAAGGTGCGCCGCGCCAAGCTGTACTACCTGCGCGACCGCCGCGGGAAGTCGGCCCGTATCGTCGAGCGGACCGACCGCTACAAGGCCAAGGAGGCTCCGGCCGGCGCCCCTGCCGCCGCCGAGTAAGCTGTCCGAGGCGCTCCGCAGGGCGGAGTGATCGTGTTGTTTCAAACCGGTCCGGCTCAGCCGGGCCGGTTTTTTCTTGGCCGACAGCACCGTCTCGGCCGTCGATAGCCGGTGGCTCAGGCGGCCCGGATCCCGTCGAGGAACCGGTGGATCTCGGCGGAGAGCTGCTCGGACTTTTGCGCCATGCCGCGTGCGGCGCCGAGCACCTGCTCGGCCGCGCCGCCCGTCTCCTCGGTCCCCTTCGAAACGTCGGTGATGTTACCGGTGACCGCCTCGGTGCCTTCCGCGGCCCGCGCGACGCTGCGCACGATCTCCTCGGTGGTCGCGCCCTGCTGCTCGATCGCGGCCGCGACCGTCGTCGCAAGACCGCTCACCGCGTCCATGGTCCGGCCGATCCCCTGGATCGCGTCGACGGCCTGCCGGGTCGAGGCCTGAACCGCACCGATCCGGGCCGCGATCTCCTCGGTGGCGGCTGCGGTCTGTTCGGCCAGCGCCTTGACCTCGGCCGCCACGACCGCGAAGCCCCGGCCCGCCTCGCCGGCGCGGGCCGCCTCGATGGTGGCGTTGAGCGCCAGCAGGTTGGTCTGGCGGGCGATGCCGGCGATCAGGCTGGCGACTGCGCCGATCTGCTCGGCACCGTCCGCGAGTTCGCCCACGAGGGCATTCGTGCGCTGTGCCTCGGCCGCCGCCTGCGCCGTCCGGGCCGAGGATTGCGCCATCTGTCCGGAGATTTCCTGGATGGTGACCGCCATCTCCTCGGTGGCGGCGGCAACGCTCTGAACGCTCCCAGCCGTCTCCTGCGCGGCCTCCGCCACGCGTGTGGCCCGCGCACTCGAGCGCGATGCCGTCCGCGTCATCGCCTCTGCGCCCACCTGCATCTCCGTGGCGGCCGCGGCGACACCCGTCATCAGGGCCCCAGCATTGGCCTCGAACGCCTGGGTCAGGGCGCCGAGGACCTGCGCATGCCGGGCATCCGCCTCCGCCGCGCGTAAAGCCGCCCCGTCCAGCTCGGCCTTTGCGATCAGCGCATGGCGGAACACCTCGACGGCGCCGGCCATGTGGCCGATCTCGTCCGCGCGGTCGAGCCCGGAAATCGGGCTGGCGACGTCCCCGCCGGCGAGGGTTTGCATGCGGCGGCCGAGCTGGTCGAGGGGGCGCGTGATGCTGCGTCCGATCAGGAGCGAGCCGACAAACCCCAGGGCGCCGACGCCGAGGAGCAGGCCGATCGCCGCGAACGCGAGCGAGAGAAAGGCCGCCTTGATGTCATCGGTGTAGGTCCCCGCTGCGATCACGATCTTCCAGGGTTCGAACCTGACGGCGAACGTGGTCTTCGCGTACAGGCCCTCATGTCCTGGCCGGGCGTATCGGTACGTCATCATGGCCGAATCGGACGTCTTCAGCAGGTCGATCAGCGTCCCGGCCACGCGCACACCGTTGACCCGGGTATCCAGCTGGTTGCTGCCGACGAGGCTGCGGTCGGGCACCGCCACGACCGTGCCGTCCATCGCGTAGATGGCGACGTAGTTGGTGCCGTCGTCGAAGCGCATGCCCATGGCGGTCTCGGCCAGCTGCGCCAGGGCCGCCTCCCGGGTCAGGGCGCCGCTCCTCACCCGGGCCTCGAGATTCTGCGCGTAGGTGGTGAACAGCTCCGTAATGGCGCGCAGCGATTGCAGCCGCTCGGATAACATTTCCTGATAATACAACCGCAGACCGGCGGCGCCGATAAGCGTAACAATCAAGCCGGTCAGTGCAATTTGCGCCATGATCCGGCGCGACACACTCTTCTTCCAGAATTTAACGAGCATCATGCATTCCCGCAGACCGCCAACGTAAGCGATGCGGGGGCGAGATCTGATAAATCTGAACCGTCATGTCAAGAAAGGTCTTCATATCGAAGACGAGATCTACAAGTTGTGCCGATGAGATCTGAAGAAAAATCAGCCCGTCGCTCTCTTCGGAGCGCAACCATCGGACGCCGGGATGGGCCGTCATCCTGAAAGCGGAACCTGAGATCATCGCATCGCCGCGCACCCGCAGCACGCGAACGGATTCGCGGACCGGCCCGACATTGGGGCGGCATCCGGCACGGGATCGACGCCTGTTCGGGCGCCCTGGGGCCGTTCGGGCCGGTTGATCGAATGCCTCTGCGGCCCGGCGGAACGGCGCGATGGGTATTGTCGCCGACGCTATCCGGATCCGGACGCCGCTACCCGATCCGCGCGGTGACCTCGATCTCGACGCGCATCTCCGGGCGCAGCAATCCGGCCACGATCACGATCGTGGCGGCCGGCCGGACAGCGGCCAGCACCCGGCCGCAGACCGCCAGCATCGCCTCGGCATCGTTCCGGTCGGTGACGTAGTAGGTGGCGCGCACGATGCCGGCGAGGCTGGATCCTGCCACTGCCAGGACGTCCCGGATCGTCCGCCAGCAGGCCTCGGCCTGCGCGGCGGCGCCCTCCGGCATCGTCATCGTGGCGTAGTCGTAGCCGGTCGTCCCGGACAGGTAGACGGTGTCGCCGTCGATCACCGCCCGGGAGTAGCCGTAATCCCGCTCGAACGGCGAGCCCGACGTGATCAGCCGTCGACTCATCCGCCGCGCAGGGCTTCCAGCACCTTGCCGCCGGGACGGCCGGTCGGAGTCATGCCGAACCGGCGCTCGACGTCCTTGATGGCGTCGCGGGTCTTCTGGCCGACCTTGCCGTCCGGCTCGCCGACATCGTAGCCGCGGGCGGCCAGCCGGGTCTGGAGATCGCGCCGCTCGGCCCGCGACAGGGGCGGATCGTCTGTCGGCCACGCCGCCTGGACGCCGGCCTTGCCGCGCAGCCGGTCGGACAGGACCGCGATGGCGAGACCGTAGGATTCGGCGGCGTTGTACGAGTAGATCGCGTCGAAGTTCCGGGTCACCAGAAAGGCCGGGCCGTCGATGCCGGCGGGCGCGATGATGCCGGCGGGACCGTCGCCCGAGAGCGGGCGGCCATCCGCTCGGGTGACGCCCAGCGACGCCCAGTGGGCGACCGGCTTCTTGTTCTTGCGCCCGGCAGCGCCGACGTTGAAGCCGCGGGGCAGCTTCACCTCGTAGCCCCAGACCTGGCCGTGCTGCCACTTGGCGACGTGCAGGAAGTTGGCGGTGGAGGCGACGGCGTCGGCGACCGAATCGACCACGTCGCGCCGGCCGTCGCCGTCACCGTCCACGGCGAGGCGGTGATAGGTCGTGGGCATGAACTGGGTCTGGCCGAAGGCGCCGGCCCAGGAGCCGGTCAGCCGCTCCGGCGCGATGTCGCCGCGCTCGATGATCCGGAGGGTGGCGATCAGCTCGCCGCGGAAGAAGTCCCGGCGGCGATTGCTTGAGCAGGCCAGCGTCGCCAGCGACTGCACCAGCGGCATCTTGCCGAGATTCTTGCCGAAATTTGATTCGACGCCCCAGACCGCCGCGATCGTGTAGCGGTCGACCCCGTAGCGCGACTCGGCCTGGGCCAAAGCCGCCGCGTTCTGGCGCATGGCGGCGCGCCCGTCCTCGACCCGCTCGTCGTCGACCAGTGCCGCCATGTAGTCCCAGATCGGCGTCTTGAATTCGGGCTGCGCCTGGGACAGCTCGATCACCTTGTCGTCGTAGCTGATGCCGCTCGTGGCGGCCCGGAACGTCTGCGCCGAGACGCCCGCGGCGGCCGCCTGGGACTGGATGCCGGCGAGGCAGCCGTCGAAATCGGCCAGGGCCGGCAGGCTCGCCAGGGGCAGGGCCGCGATGCCGGCGAGCAGCCCGAGCGCGCGTGCCAGTCTCGGTCCCGTCGGGTGCTTCGGCATTCTGGCATTCCTCACGATGCGGGGCGAAGTCTGGGCGCGGATTCAGGCGACATGAGGGTTAACGAAGCGTGTGACCGGGCTGCATCACCGCGATCCTGAGCGCGGTCGGCGCGCCGCACTCAGCCCGGAGCGGCGGCCGGATCGTTGCGCCGGAGCCGGTCCAGATAGGCGCAGAGCATGTCGGCCAGCGCGTCGGCATCGTCCTGTATCGTCGTCTCCGGGCAAGACCGCTCCGAGATGCGCTCGCCGATGTCGCTCAGGGCCATGGCGATGATCTCACCCGCCCGGAGCCTGTCCGGCTCGGCAGTTCCGGGGAGTGCCTCGCACAGGAAGTCCCGGAAGACTCGCGAGCTGGCCAGTTGCGGCTCCGCGGCCTCCGGTGCGTCCCGATAATCGGGCGCCGCATCGTCGAGCGCCCGTCGCATGGCCGCCTCCTCGCATTCCGAACGCACGAATGCGTGCACGGCGGTGCGCAGCCGCTCGCCCGGCGGCGCGTCGCGAGTCTCCAGGATGGCGGCGAGTCGCGCAGAGGTGTCCCGCCATTCATCCCTCTGCAGCTGGAACAGGATCGCCGCCTTGTTGGGGAAATACTGATAGAGCGAGCCGATGCTCACCCCGGCGCGCTCCGCGACGCGCGCGGTGGTGAAACCTTGGGTTCCAACCTGCGCCAGAACCTGAGCGGCCGCCTGCAGGATGGCCGAAACGAGGTCGTTGGAACGGGCCTGCCGGGGCTGCTTTCGCCTGGAGATACCGAGACTTGGACGGTCAGCCATGGGACGGGCTCGGAACGCGAATAGCGAGGGCCGGGGCACGCCGGTACTCTGCGTCTTGTTCAGACGAACGCCAAGACGGAAAGCAACGGATCATGTCACACCAGATTTCAACCCTCGCCGAGCCCCCTGTCTCGACGGTGTTGGACAGTCTCTTCGCGCAAGCCGAGGCATCCTCACCGTTGACCGCCCTCGCCGATTTGTCTGCCGACGAGCGGGCGCGGCTGATGGGCAGCAAGACCGGCTACCGGGACTTCTACGGCCGTCTCAGGGACATGCCGCTTGCCGTCTCTCGCGAGACCGGACGGCTGCTCTACCTGCTCGCCCGCGGAAGCCGCGCCCGCTCGATCGTCGAGTTCGGCACCTCTTTCGGCCTCTCGACGCTCCACCTCGCCGCAGGCCTTCGGGACAACGGGGGAGGGCGGCTGATCACCTGCGAGTTCGAGCCGTCCAAGGTGGTCCGGGCGCAGGCGAACCTGACGGCCGCCGGCCTCGCGGATCTCGTCGAGTTCCGCGAAGGCGACGCCCTCCAGATGCTGAGCCTCGACCTGCCGGACACCGTCGATCTGCTGCTGCTCGACGGCGCCAAGGGGCTCTATCCAGAGATCCTCAGCCTCGTGGAGAGCCGTCTCCGGCCGGGCGCCCTTGTCGTGGCCGACAACGCGGATGACAGCCCCGATTACTTGGCCCGGGTGCGCGCACCGAACAAAGGCTACCTGTCGGTCCCGTTCGCCGAGGATGTCGAGCTGTCGATGCGGCTCGGCTGAACGCCGCACCACCCCGCACAGGGGCTGATGGACGGCCGCCTCGGCAGGCGACGGCCGCCGTCGGATGTCCCGGAGACTTCGCGTCGGTCAGGCCCATTCCCGCTGCGCGAGCTTCTGCTCGTAGGCGTCGATCGCCGAGGCGCGCTCCAGCGTCAGGCCGATCTCGTCGAGCCCGTTCAGCAGGTTGTGCCGTCGGCCGGCATCGATGTCGAAACGCAGCACGCCGCCGTCCGGCCCCTTGATGGTCTGGGCCTCCAGGTCGACCGTCAGGGTCGCGTTGGCGCCGCGCTCGGCGTCCTCGAACAGCTTCTCCAGATCCTCGGGCGACACGACGATCGCCAGGATGCCGTTCTTGGCGCAGTTGTTGAAGAAGATGTCGGCAAAGCTTGTGGAGATCACGCAGCGGATGCCGAAATCGGCGAGCGCCCAGGGGGCGTGCTCCCGCGACGAGCCGCAGCCGAAATTGTCGCCGACGACCAGGATCTTGGCGTTCCGGTAGGCGGGCTGGTTCAGCACGAAATCCGGGTTCTCCGAGCCGTCCTCGCGGTAGCGCATCTCGGCGAACAGGCTCTTGCCGAGCCCGGTCCGCTTGATCGTCTTGAGGTACTTGGCCGGGATGATCCGGTCGGTGTCGACGTTGATCGTCCGCATGGGCGCCGCGACGCCCTCCAGGATCGTGAACTTTTCCATCGTTTGACGGCCCGTGACGGTGGCTCTTCGGGGCGACGGTTTAGCAGCCCCCGGCGCGGGCCGGAAGCATCACGCCAAGTCCCTCGGCAAGGTCCGGGGCCGCGGCCCACGACAGGGCGCCGTCGTGGAGCGCGGAGGCGACCAGCGCCCCGGCCAGCCCCGCGTCGCGCAGAGCCCGCAGGTCGTCCGGGCCGCGCACGCCGCCGGCCGCGTAGAGGCGGCGATCCGGCGCCCGGGCCCGCAGAGCGCCCAGGGCCGCGACGTCCGGTCCGGCGCCGGCCCCGACCTGGGCGAGGGTCATGGCGATCACCTCGGGCGGCCAGAGCGACGGGTCGTCGTGGAGCGCCGCCGGGCCGAGCCGCTCCGCGCCGCGCGTGTCGAGGGAGAACACCGCCCGGTCCGCCAGCCGCGTCACCAGGCCGGGATCCGACTGGCTCTCGCTGCCGATCACCGGCCGGCCCAGGCCGGCGGCCAGGAACGCCTCCACCCCCGCAGGCTCGGCGAAGCCGGCATCCACCCACAGGCCGACGCCGGGGCAGGCGCGGGCGATGGCCTCAAGCGCCCCGAGATCGGGTGCCGCCCCGTCGATGATGGCGTCGAGATCGGCGACGTAGAAGAGGGCGGCAGGCCAGGCGTCGCGGAGCCCGCGTGCCACCGCGTCGGGCGCAGATCCCTTTGCCAAGGGCGTCTCGATCGGGGCATAGGAAGAGCGCTCGCCGCGGCGCGCCCGCACCACGCGGCCGCCCCGGAGATCGAGCACCGGGATCACCGCGAAGCCGGGGCGCCCGATCCTGTGGTCCGTCGAGGCGCTCGTCGCGTTCATATGCGCTCACCATTCCCAAAGACGATCGGGTGGGACCTGGGCGGGGTCCACGTCAAGGCCGCGCTGGTCGAGGACGGACGGGTCCTGGCCGCCGCGCAGGTCCCGTGCCCGCTCTGGCAGGGGGTGAAGGCCCTCGATCCGGCGCTCGCCGCCCTGCCGGACTGGGCGCGCGGCGAGGCCGCACACGCGGTCACCATGACCGGCGAGCTGACGGATTGCTTCGCCGACCGGCGGGACGGCGTCGCGGCGCTCTCCGGCTGGGCCGGGGCGCACCTGACCGGCGCCGTGCGGATCTATGCCGGCCGCTCCGGCTTCGTCGCCCCGGAGGCCGCCGCGGATGTCGCGGCCGACGTCGCCTCGGCCAATTGGCACGCCACCGCGGCGCTCACCGGGCGAATCGCCCCGGACGCGCTCCTCATCGATATCGGCTCCACCACCGCCGACCTGATCCCGATCGTCGGCGGCCGCCCGGCGGCCTCCGGCTACAGCGACGCCGAACGCCTGGCGAGCAGCGAGCTCGTCTATACCGGAATCGTGCGCACGCCGGTGATCGCGCTCGACGACCACGCCCCCTTCGCGGGCCGACGCACCCGGCTGATGACCGAGACCTTCGCCCACATGGCGGACGTCTACCGCATCCTCGGCCTGCTGCCCGAGGGGGCCGACCAGCAGACGAGCGGCGACCGGAAGGGCAAATCGGTGGCGGAGAGCGAGACGCGGCTGGCGCGCATCGTCGGCCGTGACCGCGCGGAGGCCCAGGCCGCGGCCTGGCCGGCCCTGGCCGCGCATTTCGCCGAGGCGCAGCTGCGTCTGCTGCACGACGCCGCCGCGCTCCTGCTCACCCGACCCGACCTGCCGACGCAGGCGCCCCTGATCCTCTGCGGGGCCGGCGCCTTCCTGGGCCCCCGCCTGGCGGAGCGGCTCGGGCGGCCGTCCAGCCTGCTGGTGTCGCTGCTGGGCGACCGGATCGCCGGCGCGCGCGACGCAATCTCGACCTGTGGGCCGGCGGTTGCGGCCGGCCTCATCGCCGCGGAGGAGACAGTCGCATGAGCGCCATCAAGATCCTGGCCCGTGTCCTCACGGCGCGGGTCGGGCCGCATATCGAGCTCGCCGTCGAGTCGGAATCGGGCGAGGTCCTGAAGGTGCTCGCCACCGAGGACCAGATCGACAGGCTGGTCGACGAGTTGGAGGATATCCTCAACTCGCCCGCCGAGCCGCAGGATGACGGGCCGCCCGAGGCGGCCTGACCCTCCGGATCGCCATGAGCCTGATCGCCGCCAAGATCATCGTCACGCCGACGCTGATGTGGGCCGTCTCGACGGCCGCGCGCCGGTGGGGCAGCCTCGTGGGCGGCCTGCTCTCGGGATTGCCGCTCACCTCGGCGCCGATCTCGATCTACCTCGCCGCCGAGCAGGGCGAGCACTTCGCCGCGGACGCCGCCGTCGGCTCGGTGGAGGGGCTGGGCGCGGTCACGGCCAGCTACCTCGCTTACGCCTTCTGCGCGCCGCGGATGGGCATCCTCGCGGCGATCCTTCTCGCCCTCGCGGCCTTCGTCCTCGGGGGCGCCCTGCTGCACGGCGTGATCCAGCCCGGCCTGTGGCTGGCCACGGCGATCGATCTGCCGGCGATGGCGCTGGCGGTCGCCCTGTGTCGGCCCGGCCCCGAGGCGCCGGCCCGCCGGTCCCGGCCGCCGCGCTGGGACATGCCGGCGCGGCTCGCGGCCGCCACGATCCTGGTCCTGCTGGTCTCGACGCTCGCTCCGCGCCTCGGCCCCGGCCTGAGCGGCGTCCTGGCGCCAATCCCGATCATCTCCTGGCCGCTCATCGCCTTCGCCCGGGCGCAGGGCGGGGTCGGGGCCGCGCTCGACGTGGTGCGCGGCAGCGCCCAGGGCGCCTTCGGCGTGCTGGCCTTCTATGTCTGCGTGCACCTGCTGCTCGGGCGGGTCGATCCGGTTGCCGCCTACGCCGTATCGATCGCGGCGTCGGCCGCCAGCGTGCTGCCCTGGCTGATCGCGCGACGGCGCCCGAGGGCGGCGTAATCGCGGCCCGTCGATGCGACCGCGGAGGTGATGATGCTGCCGGATACCGGAATTCCGACGCTCGCCCCGGGCTACGCGACGGTACCGCCGGGCCATCTCGCCACCATCGTCACCAGCCTGGAGATGCTCCGCCCGCCGCCCCCGCGTCCCGGGCGGCCGTTTCCGCCCGGTCTCCGCCTCGAGCCTCTGGGCCGCCCCGAACCGGAGACCTACCGGACCCTGTTCCGCGAAGTCGGCGCCGACTGGCTCTGGTTCTCGCGGCTCGCCCTGGCGGACGGCGCGCTGGCGGCGATCCTCGCCGACCGGGATGTCGAGATCTTCGCGCTGCGCCAGGACGGGCGAAACCTCGGCATGCTGGAATTGGATTTCCGACAGCCCGGTGCTTGCGAACTGGTCTTCCTCGGATTGATTGGGTCTGCGGTCGGGACCGGGATCGGCCGCACATTGATGAATACGGCGATCAGCCGGGCCTGGGCGCGGCCGATCACGCGGTTCTGGGTGCATACCTGCACCCTCGACCATCCGGGCGCGCTCGCCTTCTACCGGCGCTCGGGCTTCGACCCCTTCGCCGTCCATGTCGAGATCGCACCGGATCCGCGGCGCGACGGGACCCTGCCGCGGGACTGCGCCCCGCACGTGCCGCTGCTCGACTGACACGCCGCGGGAGCCCGACAAACGAAAAAACCCGCGGCCTCGCGGCCGCGGGTTCATGTCTTCAGCGTCGCGCGCCGGTCAGGCGGCGGTGCGCTTGCGGGCTTCCTGCTTGGTGTCGACGCCGGCCGCTTTGATCTCGGACAGCTTCTGCGCGACGTTGCGCGAGAACACGAACTCGGCGGGACGCTGATTCTCCAGGCTGACCTCGGGCGCCATCGCGCCGTCGGTCTTGATGCCGCGAATGGCGTGGACCAGCGGCTTCCAGGGCTTGCGAACCGAATCGACCACCGAGGAGGCCTCGTAGCCCGAGTGGACCATGCAATCGGCACACTTCTCGTAGTTGCCGGTGCCGTAGGAATCCCAGTCGGTGGACTCCATCAGCTCCTTGAAGGTCGCCGCGTAGCCCTCGCCGAGCAGGTAGCAGGGCTTCTGCCAGCCGAACACGGTGCGGGTCGGGTTGCCCCACGGGGTGCAGTGGTAGGTCTGGTTGCCGGCCAGGAAGTCGAGGAACAGGCCGGACTGCTGGAAGGTCCACTTCTCGCGGCCCTTCTCCTTGCCGTGCCGGAACACGCCGCGGAACAGCTCCTTGGTCGCCTTGCGGTTCAGGAAGTGCTTCTGGTCGGGGGCGCGCTCGTAGGCGTAGCCGGGGGAGACGGTGATGCCGTCGATCCCCATCCGGGTCACGCTGTCGAAGAAGTCGGCGATCTTCTCGGGCGCGGAATTGTTGAAGAAGGTGCAGTTGATGGTGACGCGGAAGCCCATCTCCTTGGCCTTCGCGATCGCCGCCACGGCCTTGTCGTAGACGCCGCGCTGGCACACCGACTGGTCGTGCATCTCCTTGTCGCCGTCCAGATGGATCGACCACGTGAAGTACGGGCTCGGCTTGTACTCCTTGATCTTCTTCTCGAGGAGCAAGGCGTTCGTGCAGACGATCGCGAACTTCTTCTGGGCGATGATGCCCTCGACGATCTGCGGCAGATCCTTGTGCAGGAGCGGCTCGCCGCCGGCGATCACCACCACGGGGGCGCCGCACTCGCGCACCGATTCGAGCGCGTCGGCGACCGGCAGCCGCTTGTTCAGGATCTCGTCCGGATAGTCGATCTTGCCGCAGCCCGCGCAGGCGAGATTGCAGCGGAACAGGGGCTCCATCATCATCACGAGCGGGTAGCGCTTGCGACCCGTGAGGTGCTGTTTCAGGATGTAGCCGCCGATCTTCGCGACGTACCGGAGGGGGATACCCAAGATTGCGGCTCCTTCACTTCGTCGGCCCCGGGGGTGTCGGGGTGCTTAACGCGAAAAAATCTCGAATTCCAGCGATCTAGCTTGGAACTGATCTGAAACGATCCCGTTTCGGCTGCGTCGCGACGCCTTATTCCGCGCCTGACGCAACCGCGCCACATCGATCGTACGGGCAGAACGCGTCGGCGGTGGAACCCGGTCGCCGAGGACAGCCTGTGCATTGCGTCGGCAATACGACCGCAAGCCCAAGTTTAGTCCCCGCGCCACGGGTGCCGTGCGCTAGCGCACATCGATCCCGCAAGGGCTGCGCCAGTGCCGCCGCGTTGCAATCTGGCATCGCCCTCTTTACTGAGCCCCTTGGCTGCGATGCAAGGTCGGGCCCGTGGCGGATGGCTGCGCTGCGGCCCATATCGGGCACGATCGGCTTGCGCATGCGTTTCGCACGGCCGGAATGGGCGGCGCAGCGTTCCTCGAAGGCGATGCGCGCCCGTACGGATTGCCGGACGGTCGGCACCGGGCACTGAACCCCGCTGGGCCGATCGCCGGGGTTCCGATGGACCGAATGGCAGGAGCCGGGCGCGCTAGGTGCGGGTCCGAGGCGAACAGGCAGGGTGCTCGTGATCGAAAGTCTCGTCGCGTTCTCGGTGCGGTATCGGTGGATCGTCATCGCCCTCGTGGCGTTCGTGACGGTCGCAAGTACCGGGGTCGCAGCGCACCTGTTCCGAATCAATACCGATGTCGAGCGGTTGATCGATCCCAAGGAGCCCTGGCGCCAGGACGAGATCAATTTCGAGAAGGCTTTCCCGCAGCGAACCAACACGATCGTGGCGGTCATCAACGGCGAGACGCCCGAAGAGACCGAGGAGGCGGCCGCCAACCTCGCGAAAGCGCTCACCGCCCACAAGAACCTGATCGAGACCGTCTATCGCCCCGATGGCGGCCCGTTCTTCGACAAGAACGGCCTGCTGCTGATGTCTCAGGCCGAGCTCGACAAGACGTTGGAGGAGCTCACCCAGCAACAGGGTCTGCTCGGGCCGCTGGCGGCCGATCCGTCGCTGCGCGGCATCATGCGGGTGCTGACGCTGGGCGCCCGCGGCGTGAAGACCGGCGATGCCAAGCTCGAGGATCTCGAGAAGCCCATGGGGCAGATCGACGGGACCCTCCAGAAGGTTCTGGCGGGCCAGCCGGCGCGGATGTCGTGGCAGGAACTTCTGGCAAACGGCCAGACCAGCGTCACCGACAAGATGAAGTTCGTGATCATCCAGCCGGTGCTGGATTTCAACGCGCTTGAGCCCGGCTATCAGGCGACCAAGCTGATCCGCAACGTCGCGCAGGATCTGAAGATCGACGCGCAGCACGGCCTGCGGATGCGCCTGACCGGCACGGTGGCGGTTGCGGACGAGGAATTCGCGACCCTGTCGGAGGATGCGGGCCTCAACAACAGCATCATCGTCGGCGCCATCGTGCTGTTCCTGTGGCTGGCCCTGCGCTCGGGCAAGCTCGTCGGCGCGGTGATCATCACCACCTTTGCCGGCCTCATCGTCACGGCCGCCCTCGGCCTCGTCATGGTCAGGGAGCTCAACCCGATCTCGGTGGCCTTCGCGGCCCTGTTCGTCGGACTGGGCATCGATTTCGGCATCCAGTTCTCGGTGCGCTACCGCGCGGACCGCTACGAGCAGCCGACCCTGGAGAGCGCGATCCGCGCCGCCGCCCGCGGGGTCGGCTGGTCGCTGACCCTCGCCGCGGTGTCCCTGGTGGCGGGCTTCTTCGCGTTCCTGCCGACCGCCTTCCGGGGCGTGTCCGAGCTCGGCCTGATCGCCGGCGTCGGCATGGTCGTGGCCTTCCTGTTCTCCCTGACGCTGCTCCCGGCGCTGATCGCGGTGTTCAAGCCGGAGGGCGAGAAGTCCGCGGTTCAGACCGAGTGGCTCGTCGGCGTCGATCCGTGGATCATCCGCCATCGCAAGCCGATCCTGCTCGCCGTCGGGCTTGTGACGCTGGCGGGCGCGCCGCTGCTCTGGAACCTGCCGTTCGACTCCAACCCGATGCATCTGCGCAGTCCGAAGACGCAGTCGATCGCGACCTATCTCGACCTGATCAAGAACCCGGAGACCAGCCCGAACCTCATCGACGTGCTGGCCCCGAATGTCGAAGCGGTCCCGGCGCTGACGAAGACGCTGGCGGCGCTGCCGGTGACGGCTTCGGTCAACAGCATCGATACGTTCGTGCCCCGGGACCAGGACAAGAAGCTCGCGCAGATCGCCGATACGGCCCAGCTTCTCGATCCGGTGCTGAACCCCGGCCGCCGGCCGCCGCCGCCGACCGACGCCGACAACGTGAAGGCGCTGAAGGATGCCGCGACGGCCCTCAACGGCGTCGCGGGCGAGGCCAAGGGCGATGCGAAAGGAGCGCAGGCGGCCAAGCAGCTCGCCGGCACCCTGGACAAGCTCGCCGCCGGTCCGGTCCCGCAGCGCGAGGCCGCGTCCTTCGCGCTGACGAAGGATCTGGGTCCGCTGCTGGCACGCCTGCGCGACCTGCTGCACCCCGACAAGATCACGCTGGACAACCTGCCGCCGCAGCTCAAGGCCGACTGGGTCGCCGCCGACGGGCGGGCGCGGATCGAGGTCCATCCGAAGGGCGACTCGAACGACGACCAGGTGCTCCGGACCTTCTCGGACGAGGTCCTGAAGGTTGCGCCCCATGCCACAGGCGCGCCCGTCGCGACCACGCAGTCGAGCTACACGATCCTGGGCGCCTTCGTGCAGGCGGCGGTCACGGCCTTCGTGCTGATCTTCGTCATCCTGTCGGTGGCCCTGCGCAAGCCCTGGGACGTCGCGATGACCCTGGGCCCGCTGGTGATCGCGACCCTCTGGACGCTGATGGCCCTGCGCATCGTCGGCATGCCGCTCAACTTCGCCAACATCATCGCGCTGCCGCTGATGCTCGCGGTCGGCGTGGCGTTCCACATCTACTACGTGATCGCGTGGCGGGCGGGCGTGAACGACATGCTCGCCTCCAGCCTGACCCGCGCGATCTTCTTCTCGGCGCTCACCACCGGCAGCGCCTTCGGGTCGCTGGTCCTGTCGAGCCATCCGGGCACCGCGAGCATGGGCAAGCTGCTCGCGCTCTCGCTGTTCTTCACCCTGGTGGCGGCGTTCTTCGTGGTCCCGGCGACGCTCGGCGAGCCGCCGGCACAGCCCGACGAAGACCGTCCCGAGGCTGAGAAGGCCGTCGGTGCGGCCCTGCGGAAGAGCGTGGCGCGGAAGGAACCGGTGCCGGCCAAGTAGGCGCCGGTCAGAGAACCTTCTCGAAGAAGTGGTCCGGGTAGGGGTCGTCGTTGAACCGGTCGATCTCGACCCAGCCGGAGCGCCGGTAGAGCGACAGAGCCTCGGGGAGGGCGCTGCTGGTATCGAGCCGCAATGTCCGGATGCCGAGGTCCCGGGCCGCATTCTCGACGTCGTGCATCAGGCGCTTGGCGAGGCCGAGGCCTCGCGCGGCGGGATCGATCCAGAGCCGCTTGACCTCCGCCACCGGGCCGCCGTTGCCCTTGAGCCCGACGCATCCGACCGGGGGGCCGTCCGCGACGGCGAGCAGGAAGATGCCGCGCGGCCGGACCATGTCCGCCGCCTCCGGGTCGCAGGACAGCGCGACGTCGAACCCCGAAGCGAAGCGACGGCCCAGTTCGGCATAGTAGGCGCCGAGGCAGGCGCCGGCCGCCGCGCCGCGCGGATCAGCCTCCGCAACGGCGATGGCGTGCTGGCCGAGCGCGAGGGCGACCCGATCCATGGCGCGCAGGAGTTCGTCCGTGTGCGGCGTGCGCTCGAGCAGGAGGGCCGCGCGGGCGTTCGACAGAGCCTCGTAGGCCTCGAATTCCCGCTGCCCCGCTGCCGTCAGCGACGCGATCCGGCGGCGGGCATCGGTGGGATGCGGCGCCGTCACCACCAGGCCCTCGACCTCCAGGCTCCGCAGAAGGCGGCTCATCAGTCCGGAATCGAGGCCCAGATAGGCGCGGATCTCGCCGATCTCGGTCCGCCCGGCGCCGATGGCGTTCAGGACGCGCGCGACCCCGAGCGGTCGGCCTCGTCCCAGGAACGAGCCGTCGAGCGCACCGACCTCGGCGGTGACGGCCCGCGCGAATCGGCGGACGCGGGCGATGTCGATCGACGTCATTTTATCTGACTAAAGTCAGATATCGGCTGCGGTCAACCGAGGAAGTCGGAGAACCCGCCGCGGATCGCGCCCGACGCGTCGGCGGCCGACCGCGAGGCGGGGGCGATCAACGCGTTCCGCTCGTCGACGTAGCGGTAGCCCGGTGCCTCGCCCGGGAAGCCGCCGGCGGTGGCCGGGTGGGTGTAGAGCTCGGTCAGGCCGTTCGGGAGTTCGGTCAGCAGAGCGGCGACGCGAGCGGGCGTCATGGCGCCGGACCACGCGAGGCCGAGGGTGCGGTCGGGGATCAGCAGCCCGGCCTGCCGGGCGCGGACCGCGAGCAGCGCCGCCCAGGGGGCGATGTCGAGGGCCGGCCGCGGCCGGGCGCCGGGCTCGGCGCGGCGCAGGATCTCCCGCGGCTCCCGGGGCACCCGCAGGGCGCGCATCCCGAAATCCCGGCCGATGCGCAGCACCGCGCCCGCGATCAGCGGGTGAACATGGAAGTGCTTGTGGGCGTTGACGTGGTCCAGCGGCAGACCGGTCGCCCGATAGGCCTCGAACTGCGCGCGGATTTCGGCGGCGAGCTGGCGGCGGGCCGCGGGCTTGCGGGCGAAGTCGAGGCCCAGGCGACCCATATCGGCGCGCATCAGGCCGGCCGTGTCGGTCAGGTCGGGCAGGTCCGCCGCCGGAAGGGTGGGCCACGCCTCCACGAGGACGAGGTGCAGCCCGACCCGCAGGGACGGCATCCGCTTGGCCCGGGCCACCGCGTCGGCGGCGGCCGGGGCCGAGACCATCAGGCTCGCCGCGGTGAGGATCCCGTCGCGGTGCGCCCGCTCGACGGCCTCGTTGACCTCGGGGCTCAGCCCAAAATCGTCGGCGGTGACGACCAGACGCTTCACGAGAACCTCAGTCCTGGGTGTCGACGGGTCCAGGGCGGAGCCGGCGAAGAGGGGGCGGGGCTCTGCCCCCCGCCCCCGCCGGGGCCGCAGGCCCCGGACCCCTGACTTACGCCGCCTTGGCGGTGCCCTGACGCTCCTTGAGGAAGCGGTAGAACTCGACGCCCTCGCGCAGGCGACGCTTCATCATGTCGGGCGAACGCACCATCTCGCTGACGATCGAGGCGATCTTCGGCGCCCGGAAGTAGAACTTCTTGTAGAACTCCTCGACCGAGGTGAAGATCTCGGTGTGCGAGAGGTGCGGGTAGTGCAGCGGTGCGACCTGCACGCCGTTCTCGTCGACGAGCTCGGCATTCTCGATGTCGAGCCAGCCGTTCTCCACCGCCTGCTTGTACAGGAAGGTGCCCGGGTAGGGCGCCGCCAGGGAGACCTGGATCGTGTGCGGGTTGATCCGCTTGGCGAAGGCGATCGTCTCCTGGATCGTCTCCTTGGTCTCGCCCGGCAGGCCGAGGATGAAGGTGCCGTGGATGGCGATGCCGAGGTCGTGGCAATCCTGGGTGAACTTCTCGGCGACCTCGACCCGCATGCCCTTCTTGATGTTGTGCAGGATGGTCTGGTTGCCGGATTCGTAGCCGACCAGCAGCAGGCGCAGGCCGTTCTCCTTGAGCACCTTCAGGGTCTCACGCGGCACGTTTGCCTTGGCGTTGCACGACCACGTGACGCCGAGCTTGCCGAGCTCGCGGGCGATCTCCTCGGCGCGCGGCAGGTTGTCGGTGAAGGTGTCGTCGTCGAAGAAGAACTCCTTGGTCTGAGGGAATTCCTTCAGGCAGTACTTGATCTCCTCGATCACGTGGGCGACCGAGCGGGTGCGGTAGGTGTGGCCGCCGACCGTCTGCGGCCAGAGGCAGAAGGTGCAGCGGCTCTTGCAGCCCCGGCCCGAATAGAACGAGATGTAGGGGTGCTTCAGGTAACCGATGAAGTACTTCTCCATCTCCAGGTCGCGCTTGTAGACGCTGGTGACGAAGGGCAGCTGATCCATGTCGGTCATGATCTCGCGGTCCTCGTTGTGGACCACGACACCGTTGGCATCGCGATAGGACAGACCCTTGATCTGCGCCATCGGCACGCCGTCGGCGACTTCCTTCACGGTGAAGTCGAACTCGTTGCGGGCGCAGAAATCGACCACCGGGGCCTGGGCCATGGCGCCGGCGGCGTCGACCGCGACCTTGGCGCCGATCAGGCCGGCGATGAGCTTCGGATTGGCGGCCTTCAGCGCCTCGATCGTCTTCACGTCCGACTTGAACGACGGCACCGAGGTGTGGAGCACGACGAGATCGAAGTCGTTGGCCTGGGCCACGATCTCGGGAAGCTTGATGTTGTGCGGCGGCGCGTCGATCAGCTTCGAGTTCGGCACCAGGGCGGCCGGCTGGGCCAGCCAGGTCGGGTACCAGAACGACTTGATCTCGCGCTTGGCCTGATAGCGGGAGCCGGCACCGCCGTCGAAACCGTCGAAGGTGGGGGCCTGGAGGAAGAGCGTGCGCATGGGGTTCAAGGCCTCAGGGCAATGCCGGGGGAGGGCGGAGGGACGAGGAAGCCGGGTTCAGCGGAGCGGCGCGCCGGCATCGCGGCCGAGTTCGGCGTCCGGGATCAGGGTGCCATCCGCAACCACGTGATAATCGTGACCTTTCCATGTCACCGCCCCCGACATGAAGGCCCAGGCGAAGTTCAGGAAGGACAGGATGTCGCGAATCGGCAACAGTCCGTAGGGGTGCGGGGTGAGGCCGAAGGCGCGTTCGAGCTGCCGGCAGAGCAAGACACGGCTCGCCAGCGCCGCCGCGGCGATCCAGAGTGCGCCGGTGCCGGCGCCCGGCAGCAGGGCCCCGAGCAGGGCCAGCGGGAAGGCATGCGTGACGATAGATCCAGCATAGCCGGCCGGATCGACGTTGCGGATCGTGCGGTTCCAGCGCAGCTCGTGCCGCCAGAGGCCGGACAAGTCCGTGTCGACGCTGGTATGGCCGATGGTGAAGCTCGGGATCACCACCCGGCCGCCAAGGCCGCGCAGGGCCGCCCCGATCGCGTAATCGTCCGCCAGGTCGTCGCGGAAGCTGCGGAATCCGCCCACCGCGTCGAGGCTCGCCCGGGTGAAGGCGATGGTGGAGCCGAAGCAGGGCTTCGCCAGCCCGAGGCTCAGGCCCATCACGACGTTGGGCAGGAAGTGGGTGTCGATCGCCAGCGTCGAGAGCTGGTCATAGAGGCCACGATAGGCGGGTACGCCGTGATAGAGGCAGGTCACGCCCGAGACGCCGTCCTGCGACAGCTCCGCGACCAGGCGCTCCAGGTAATCGGGCCGGACCAGCATGTCGCTGTCGGCCAGCACCACGACGTCGTGCGCGATCCGCTCGGCCATGTTGATCAGGTTTGAGACCTTGCGGTTCGAGCCGTGCTGGCGGCCGTCGATCACGAGGTCGATGCGCGCGGCGGGATAGGCCTGCCGCAGCCGATCGACTACGCCGATGGCGGGATCACTGGCTCTCTGGACGCCGAAGATCACTTGGACGGCGCCGGCATAATCCTGGCGCAGCACGGTCTCGAGGTTCTCGTAGAGATTCGGCTCCAGGCCGCAGAGCGGCTTGAGCATGGTCACGGACGGCCGGGGCGCGCCGGGGGCCAGTTCCGGCATGGCCCGCGCCGCGTAACGGCCGGCGCAAAAGGCTGCGGCCAAGCTGTAGAGGCCGCCCGACGCCGCCAGGATCAGGCAGATCAGCGACAGCCACGAAAGCCCGTTCAGCGCCAGCGAGGAGAGATCCATCCGGTCGGGTCCGTGCGATCGTCGGCCGCGTCAGGCGGCAATGGCCGCGAACGGCCGGCTCAGTTCGGCCCCATGCGAGGCGCTGGTCACGGCGTCGGTTTGGCGGCCAGCATCCCGTCGGCCCGCTGGCGGAGAAACTTGACGACCCCGTCGGCTCCGCCGGTCTTCAGCGGCGCGGAGAGCGCGTTGCGCTGGGCCGCGACCTCGCTCACGTCACCGTTGAGCAGGACGTCCTGGATGCGGTTGCTGGCGTTGACGACGAAGTCGACCTCGGAATCGTCGCCGTCCGACGCGGTGACACGGGTCACGACCACGCGCTGGGCACCGCGCTCCTCGACCTTGGGGGTGACGTCGAACTTGCCGCCAGCCGCGCGGGCCAACCGGTTGGCATAGGTCACGGTCAGGCTGCGCTTGAACGCGTCGATGACCGCCGCCTGCTGCTCCGGCGTGAAGCTCGCCCACTTCGCGCCGACGGCGATGCGGGTCATGGCGGGGAAGTCGAACGCCTTGTCGATGGCCGGCCCCACCGCTTCGACCCGGGCGGGCAGGGGACCGGGTCCGTCCTTCAGCGCGGCCGTGAAGGCGGCGTAAAGGTCGCGCACCGTCTGAACGGCCGGATCGTCCGCGGCCCATGACGGGACCGGGACGAGCAGGGGGACGGCGATGAGGGCGGCGGCGAGGCGACGGGTCAGGCGCACTTCTTCAACTCCTCGCCGTCGCCGAGCCGCGCGCCCATCCGGGGCGGCGCGTAGCTGTAGAACGGCCCGAGCGTGACCGGCTGCGCGACCCGCTTGGCATTGCGCCCGGCATCCGCCACCGGCGCATCCTCCTCATCCGGCGCCTCGGCCCGGATCCTGGCCTCGATCCGATGCCAGAGCAGCAGGCTCGGAAGCCCGACGCCGAGATCTGCGAAGCGCTTGACCAGGGACAGGGCGAGCGCCGCCTCCACCGGGATGTCGAACAGGCCGCACAGGGCGATCAGGCCGCCTTCCTGGGCCCCGAGGGCGCCGGGCACCGCGAAGGCCGCGCCGCGTACCGCCTGAGCGAGGCTCTCGATCATCAGCGCCTGCGCGAAATCGATGGGATAGCCCATGAAACGCAGGCAGACGTAGACTTCGAGCGTTCCGATCACCCAGCCGACGAAGTGGACCGCCAGCGCGAACACGAACCGGCCGCGGTTGCCGTAGAGCCGGCGCAGGCTGTCGTAGAGCTGGTCGATGGCACCGAAGGCCCGCCACTCGCGCCCGGAGGCGAAGCGGCTGAGCAACCCCTGGATGAGTCGGTGCCCGGCCCGGCGCTGGATCAGGTAGAAGGCGCCGAGCGCCGGCACCGCCAGGGCCAGCCCGCCCTCGACGGTCCGGGCGATCGGCCCGTCGCCGCAGATCAGGACCAGCAGGGCCAGACCGAGCACCGTGAACAGAAGCTGCGTCAGGGCCTGCGTCATCAGGTCGACGAACATGCTGGCACCGGCGAGCGCGCCGGTGACGCCGCGCTTGGCGAGCAGGCGCGCGCCAACGAAGTCGCCGCCGACGGTGGCGACGGGCAGGAGGGTGTTGATGCCCTCGCGCACGAATCGGAGCGAGACGCAGTCGGCGAGCTTGGCCGTCCCGGCCGGAAACACCACGTACCAGCCGAGGCCTGCCCAGGCGACGGCCACGAGGCGGGCCAGCACCACGAGGGCGGCGCCCCAACCGGCACTCACGACGGCGGCCGACACATCCTCAAGGCCGGAGGACATGAACAGGCCGACGACCGTGCAGAGACCGGCGATCGAGGCCAGGGTCGTCAGGCGCTTCATTGTCGTCTTTCAAGCTCGCAACAGGCTTGATGCGGGAAATCGGCCACGGTCGCGGCAGAAATAGGTCCGCCGGGTCGTGAACGTTTCTGTCACGTTGCAGCACGGATTACCGGTGTCTATCACCCGTTTGACACACCGGGGGCCAAAGCGGCGGCGGGGCCGAGGAGCCTACGCAGAAGGTCGCGGCTCGTCGCAGAAGGGGCACACGTCATGGAGCGCGAATCACCGATCACGGCCGTGGAGGCCGTGACCGACGACACGCATGCCGGCGGCCTCCCGGGTGGAACGGGGCCGGGCGTGCCGGCTCCGCAATCCCCGGTGATGGCCTGGAACGAGTGGGATCCGCTGGAGGAGGTGATCGTCGGTTCGCTCGACGGCGCCACGATCCCGACCCACCACCTGACCGTGATCTTCAACCTGCCGCGCGCCGCGCAACCGTTCTACCGGCTGGCGAGCGGCTGGAAGTATCCGAAGTTCATGAAGAAGCTCGCCCAGGCCGAGCTCGACAACTTCATCACCATCCTGGCCGGTGAGGGCGTGAAGGTCCGCCGCCCCGACACGGTGGACTTCTCCAAGAAGTTCAAGGCGCCGCGCTGGACCTCCCGGGGCTTCTGCGTCGCCTGCCCGCGCGACCCGTACCTCGTCATCGGCGACGAGATCATCGAGAGCCCGATGTGCTGGCGCTCGCGCTACTTCGAGGGCGACGCCTACCGGTCGCTGTTCAAGGAATACTTCCGCGCCGGCGCCCGCTGGACCTCGGCGCCGCGGCCGCAGCTGACCGACGACCTCTACAATTACGATTACCGGGTGCCGAACCTGAAGGCCGGCGAGCCCATGCAGTTCACCGTCAACGAGTTCGAGCCGGTCTTCGACGCCGCCGACTTCGTCCGCTGCGGCCGCGACTTGTTCGTCACCCGCTCGAACGTGACCAACCTGATGGGCATCGAGTGGCTGCGCCGCCACCTCGGCCCGGGCTTCCGCATCCACGAGATCGAGAGCCGCTGCCCGCAGCCGATGCATATCGATTCGTCGTTCATGCCGCTGGCCCCCGGCAAGGTGCTGGTGAACCCGGACTACGTCGACGTCGAGAAGCTGCCGGCCGTGCTCAAGAAGTGGGACGTGCTGATCGCCCCGCGCCCCGACCCGGTCGAGGGCTTCATGAGCAAGATCTCGATGTGCTCGCCCTGGACCTCGATCAACGTCCTGGCGATCACCGAGAAGAAGATCGTCGTCGACCAGAGCCAGCCGACGCTGATCAAGGCGCTCAAGGATTGGGGCTTCGACCCGATCCCGGCGCCGTTCCTCAGCTACGGCCCGTTCGGCGGCTCGTTCCACTGCGCCACGCTCGACGTGCGGCGCCGGGGCGTGCTGAAGTCGTACTTCTAGGCGCCGAACCCTCCGTCATTCCGGGGCCGCGGAGCGGAGCCCGGAATCCGGACGCTCCGACGGTGCCAATCCTGACGCCGTCGGAGGTTGTGGGTTCCGGGCTCGCCCGCGGCGCCCCGGAATGACGGGACGTGAGGCTCAGCGCGCCGCGACCCCTTCGATCAGGGCCCGGTTGAACCCCTCCGGGTCGGACATCTGCGGGGCGTGGCCGAGTTCGGGAAACTCCACCAGCCGCGCCCCCGGGATGGCCTTGGCGGCTTCGTTGCCGAGTTCGGGATAGTTGCCGAGCTTCGGCCGCAGCTCCGCCGGGGCGAGATCCTTGCCGATCGCCGTGTTGTCCTTCTGGCCGATCAGCAGCAGGGTCGGCACCGCGATCTGCGGGAACCGGTAGACCACCGGCTCGGTGACGATCATGTCGTAGACGAGTGCCGAATCCCAGGCGACCGCCTCCTTGCCGGGCCCGTTGTTGAGGCCGGCGAGCATCGTCACCCACGGCTCGTAGCGGGGCTCCCATCGGCCCGCGTAATAGGTCGCGGTCTCGTAGGCGCGGATCGACTCCGCCGAGGTCTTCAGCTCGCGCTGGTACCATTGCGCCAGGGAGATCGGCGGCAGGCCCTTGGCGCTCCAATCCTCCAGACCGACCGGATTGACCAGGACGAGCTGCTCGACCGCCTTCGGGTAGAGCAGGGCGTAGTGCGCGGCGAGCATGCCGCCCGTGGAATGGCCGACCAGGATCGGGCGCTCGACCCCGAGCTTGTCCAGCAATGCGTGGGTGTTCTCGGCGAGCTGCCGGAAGCTGAACTGATAGGCAGCCGGCTTGCTCGACTTGCAGAAGCCGATCTGGTCCGGCGCGATCACCCGGTATCCGGCCGCGTTCAACGCGCGGATCTGGCTTTCCCAGGTGGCGGCGCAGAAGTTCTTGCCGTGGAGCAGCACGGCGGTTCGGCCGTTCGGCGTCCCGGCCGGCACGTCGAGATAGGCCATTTGGAGCGCCTGGCGCTGCGACGGGAAGGTGAAGCGCTGTACCGGGAAGGGATAGTCGAAGCCCTCGAGTTCCGGCCCGAAGGCCGGCTGCGGCATCGGTTCGGCCGTGCTGTGGGCGGGCAGCGCCAGCGCCAGCAGGAGGACGGGGAGGGCGGTTCGGAGCATGGGCTTCATCGGAGCCTGTTCTGCGCGCGGAACGTGGTGCCGCGCCGCCCGCCCAGATCGGGCATCCGGGTCGCCCTGTCCATGCACCGCCGGCATCCGCCGCGGCGCGGCTTCGCGGTTCGGTCGCCCCGCGCTATCTGCTGCGTGCCGACCTGTCCTGCCGCGGATGTCCCGATGCTGCGCCCCTCCGTCCTGACGATCCTTGCCGGCGCCCTCGTCCTCGGGCCGGCGCCGGCCCGCGCCGCGGATGCCTGCGACGCGCTCACCGCGAAGGTGATCCGCACCACCGGCGCGTCCCTGGCTGGACGGGCCGGGCCGGTCGCGGTGTTTCGGGCGCAGGACGCCGAGCGGATGAGCCTCGATTGCCGCGCGCCGGCGCGGATCACCGTGGCCTCCCTCGACCGGGAGCCGCCGCCCGCCTACTTCGTGCTGATCGGTCGCGCGGCCCGGGCGCTCGCCGGGGCGGATTCTGCCGCCGCCGAGGTGCTGGCGCTCAACCTCCACCAGGCCAGCCTGCTCGCGAGCGCGCCGCAGCGCGGCGGTACCGGCCGCGCCCTGATGCTGTGCGAGACCGGCCCGCGCACCGACGCGCTGCGGGAGGATCTCACGGTCTGCCGGATCGCGCCCCGGGCCGGGCTTTCGCGGATCCGCCGCGCGGGCTAGACCGCACGCATGTCGAATCCCGAGACACACGGCGCCGTCGTCCAGGTCGGCGGCACGCGCTTCGCCAACCATCTGCCGCTGGCGCTGATCGCCGGCCCCTGCCAGCTCGAAGGGCGCAGCCACGCCCTGGAGATCGCGGCCGCCCTCAAGGAGATGGCCGCGAGCCTGGGGCTTGGCCTCGTGTTCAAGACCTCCTTCGACAAGGCCAACCGCACCTCCGGCAGTGCGGCCAGGGGCGTCGGCCTCGACGAGGCGCTGCCGGTCTTTGCGGAGATCCGCGAGTCCTTGGGGCTGCCGGTGCTCACCGACGTGCACGCCGCCGAGCAATGCGCCCGCGCCGCCGAGGCCGTGGACGTGCTCCAGATTCCCGCCTTCCTGTGCCGCCAGACCGACCTGCTGCTGGCCGCCGCCGCCACCGGCCGGGCGGTCAACATCAAGAAGGGCCAGTTCCTGGCGCCCTGGGACATGAAGCACGTGGCCGCCAAGGTGACGGAAGCCGGCAACCCCAACGTCATCGTCACCGAGCGCGGCGCCTCCTTCGGCTACAACACCCTGGTCTCGGACATGCGCAGCCTGCCGATCATGGCGCAGGTGACGCAGGGTGCGCCGGTGGTGTTCGACGCCACCCACTCCGTCCAGCAGCCGGGCGGGCAGGGCGCCAGCTCCGGCGGCCAGCGGGAATTCGTGTCCGTCCTGGCCCGGGCCGCCGTAGCCGTCGGCGTGGCGGGCGTCTTCATCGAGACCCATCCCGATCCCGACCGGGCGCCCTCCGACGGCCCGAACATGGTCGCCCTGAAGGACATGCCGGCCCTGCTCGAGGAACTCCTCGCCTTCGACCGGATCGCCAAGCGCCGGGCAGGGTGACGGGTTCAGGCGCCGACGGGCTCCAGAACGTGGATGCGCAGGGGCTGGACGAGGCCGTAGGACCCGTCGGCCCCGCGCTCGGCCGCCTGCAGGAACGCGTCCTCCACGATGGCGCGCCGCGCCCGGATCGTCGCCTCGCGGGCGGGATCCACCGTGCTGACCCGGGCCAGGAAGGCGTCCAAGGACGCGAAGCTCTCCCGGCGTGCGACGGTCACGTCGCGATGGCACGCGAAGGTGCCGTGGCTGAGGGCAGCCGCAATCGCGGCCTGGGCACCCGCCCGGACGACACTCTCGTCCTCGATCGGCCGCAGAGCCTCGAAGAAGCTGCCCTCCGCCAGCGGTTCCACCACCACAAGGACGCCGCCCGGCACCAGAACCCGCGCGGCCTCGGACAGGGCGCCGGCCGGGTTCGGGACATGATGCAGGGCATTGAGCATCACGGCCCCGTCGAAGCTTCCGTCCGGGAACGGCAAGGCCTCGCCCGAGGCCGCCTCGAACCGCGCGGCCGGCACGGCGGCTCGGGCCCTGGCGAGCGCCGCCTCGCCGGGGTCGATCCCGGTGACCGCCGCCCCATCCTCTGCCAGCCGCAGCGCCAAGGTTCCCGGACCGCATCCGATATCGAGGACGCGCTTGCCCGGCAGCGGGGCGAGCGCGTCCCGGATCAGACTCAAGGCATCCATCGGTCTCTCCATCGGCTCAGGCGTCGCACAGCCATGGCAGAAGGGGCGGAGATGTCCACGCTGGGGATCGGCCGAATGTCCCAAGGCAGGACTGGCGCCCTGCCGGCAGGGTAGACTCTGCTCGTGGCGGAGAAGGCTTCACGAGCTTTTCAGCCGTCAGAGAGGCCCAACGGTCAAGCTCTCACCAACCGGCCGGATCGGACAGGATGATGAACCGCGGTTCATAATTCAGCCTGCGTGTGCGCCCGCACGGCAAGACATGCCGAAACTTGGAACTGTCCCGGTGCGGCCACGTTATTGGGCATGTTCGATCGAGGATCGAGAAGGAACACTATGCGCAAGATCGGTATCATCGCCACTGCTGCCGCCCTCGCCATCGGCAGCGTCGCCGCCACCACGGGCGCCGAGGCGCGTCCCTACGGCTATCACGGCGGGTACGGTGGCTATCACGGTGGCTATTACCGCGGCGGCCGTCGCGGCATCGGCACCGGCGCCGCGATCGGCCTCGGCATCGCCGGACTGGCGGCCGGTGCGATCGCCGCCGGCGCGGCGCGCGACAGCTATTATGGCGGCGGCTACGGCTACGCCCCGTCCTACGGCTACGGCTACGCCCCGGTCTACGGCGGCGGCTACGGCTACGCGGCCCCGGGCTACGGCTATTACGGCTACGGCTACTAAGATCTGAGATCCGGACGGATCGGGGGCGACCGGCGCAAGCCGGTCGCCCTTTTTCGTGGCCGCTCCAAGCCGCCGACTCGCGGTCGGCCTGCGAGGGACCGCATCGAACCGGAGGTTGTTTACCGCCCGCGATAGGGGGGAACGCCCGGATCCGGCAGCCAGGCGTTCTTCGGCAGCGCACCCGTCTGCCAGAACACGTCGATCGGGATGCCGCCGCGGGGGTACCAGAACCCGCCGATCCGCAGGTAGCGCGGCTCCAGGAGGTCGCGGAGCCGCTTGCCGATCGCCACCGTGCAATCCTCGTGGAAAGCCCCGTGGTTGCGGAACGACCCGAGGTAGAGCTTCAGCGACTTCGACTCCACCAGCCAGTCACCGGGCACGTAGTCGATCACCAGAATCGCGAAGTCCGGCTGGCCGGTGACCGGGCAGATCGAGGTGAATTCGGGCGCGGTGAAGCGGGCGACGTAGTCGGTATCCGCGTGCGGGTTCGGGACCCGGTCGAGCCGGGCCTCCTCGGGCGAGGTCGGGAATGGCGTCGGCTGGCCGAGCTGGAGATCGCTGGAGGTCGTCATGAGGCGCATATAAAGCGCGCCGCCGCCGCGCGCATCCACCTGATCCGCGGCGCTTTCTCCGGAGGATCGGGCGCGGTGCCGGCCGCCCCGGCGCTTGCCGCCGGGCGCGCCTTGGCGGATAAGCCGCCGCGATGCGCCGCACCCCTGATTTGGGGACGGCCGCCGACCCGCGGCCCCCGCGAGAGGACGTTCCATGACCGCGATCACCAATATCAGCGCCCGCGAGATCCTCGACAGCCGCGGCAACCCCACGGTCGAGGTCGACGTCATCCTGGAGGACGGCTCCTTCGGCCGGGCCGCCGTGCCGTCGGGGGCCTCTACGGGCGCCCACGAGGCGGTGGAGCTGCGCGACGGCGACAAGAATCGCTTCCTCGGCAAGGGCGTGCTGAAGGCGGTCGAGGCGGCGCAGACCGAGATCCTCGACGCGATCGGCGGCATGGAGGCCGAGGATCAGGTCGCGGTTGACGAGGCGATGATCGAGCTCGACGGCACGCCCAACAAGGCGCGGCTGGGCGCGAACGCGATTCTCGGCGTGTCGCTGGCGGTGGCCAAGGCCGCGGCCGAGGCCTCGGGCCTGCCGCTCTACCGCTATGTCGGCGGCGTGCAGGGCCGGGTCCTGCCGGTGCCGATGATGAACATCATCAACGGCGGCGCGCATGCCGACAACCCGATCGACTTCCAGGAATTCATGATCATGCCGGTGGGCGCCGATTCGCTCGCCGAGGCCGTGCGCATGGGCTCCGAGGTGTTCCACACGCTCAAGGGCAAGCTGAAGAAGGCGGGCCACAACACCAATGTCGGCGACGAGGGCGGTTTCGCACCGAACCTGCCGTCCGCCGAGGCCGCCCTCGATTTCGTGATGGACGCGATCAGCGCCGCCGGCTTCAAGCCGGGCCAGGACATGGCGCTCGCCCTCGACTGCGCCGCCACCGAGTTCTTCAAGGACGGCGCCTACGCGTACGAGGGGGAGGGGAAGACCCGCACCATCGAGGCGCAGGTCGACTATCTCGCGCAGCTCGTCGCCACCTACCCGATTGTCTCCATCGAGGACGGCATGTCGGAGGATGACTGGGCCGGCTGGAAGCTCCTGACCGACAAGATCGGCACGCAGTGCCAGCTCGTCGGCGACGACCTGTTCGTCACCAATGTCGAGCGCCTGTCCCGCGGCATCGCGGAGGGCACGGCCAACTCGATCCTGATCAAGGTCAACCAGATCGGCACGCTCACCGAGACCCTGGCGGCGGTCGATATGGCCCAGCGCGCCGGCTACACCGCGGTGATGTCGCACCGCTCGGGCGAGACCGAGGATTCGACCATCGCGGACCTCGCGGTCGCGACCAATTGCGGGCAGATCAAGACCGGCTCGTTGGCGCGCTCGGACAGACTGGCGAAGTACAACCAGCTGATCCGCATCGAGGAGGGCCTGGGCCCGCAGGCGCTCTACGCCGGTCCCGCGGCGCTCAAGCAGCTCGCCCGGCGCTGATCCGACGGCTCCTGCTGGCCGGCCTGCTCTACCTGGGAGCGGCCGGATCGGCCTGGGCGGACCCCCTCTGCGACGGCGCCCGCCCGACGCTTAGCGCGCAGCTGCTGTTCGGCCTGTCGCGGCCGGATGGCGGCCGCGTCTCGAATCGCGCCTTCGACCGGTTCCTGGCCGAGCGGATCACCCCGCGCTTTGCCGATGGCCTGACCGTCTTCGCCGGCCGGGGCCAGTGGCATGGGCCGGACGGCCGGGTCGTCCACGAGGCCGCCCGGATCGTCCTGATCGTCACCGAGGCGACGCCGGCGGCGGTGGCGGCCCTGCGTGAGATCCAGGAGGATTATCGGCGCCGCTTCCTGCAGGGCGCGGTCGGACTGGTGCTGCAACGGAGCTGCGCGCAGTTCTGAGGGCCCGGCACGGCGCTCTGTCACAGCGACGTACGGCCTCCCTCCGTCCTTCAGAGCTGACGCTTCGCCCCGTCATTCCGGGCTCCGCTGCGCGGCCCCGGAATGACGGGGCGGATCGCGGATCGCCGGAAGACCCCCTCTCGCCTCAGGCCTTCGCAGGCCTGTATCGCTGCCCTGGCACGGTCCAGACCCGCATCGGCCGCGACAGGCCGCGCAACTCGATCGTCCCGACCGGCTCCAGCGGCCGCGGACAACGCTCGGCGAAGGCCTCCGACACCAGCAGCTCGTGGCCGAGCACCGCGCACTGGCTCTCGATCCGGCTGGCCTCGTTCACCGCCCGCCCGATGATGGTGAAATCGAGCCGCCGCTCGGTCCCGACATTGCCGTAGATCACCGTCCCGAAATGCACGACGCATTCGGCCGGCAGTTCGGGCAGCCCCGCGGCGCGGCGGCGGGCGTTGAGCGCGGCGTTGGCGGCGAGCCCCTCGGTCGCGGCGTCGAGGGCGGCGCCGCAGATCGAGCAGGGGAGGGCGTCGGCCTCGGGAATCGGGAAGATCGCCAGGAATCCGTCCCCCAGGAATTTCAGGATCTCGCCGCCGTGCCGCGCCACCGGGTCGCCGAGGGCGTCGAAATGCTCGTTGAGCCACGCGACCATGTCGGCCGGGTCGACCCGGTCGGCCAGCGCCGTGAAGCCGCGCAGATCCGTCAGCAGGATGGCGGCCGGTACGGCCCGTCCCTCGCCCCGACGGATCTGGCCGTCGAGGACGCGCTCGGCGGTGGATCGGCCGAGATAGGTCGCCGAGACTTCGCGAAACGTGTGGGCCAGCCCCATCTTGGCGATCGCCAGCGTCAGGAACGGCAGGACGCCGGCGATGGCCGACAGATGCGCGTCGGTGAAGCCGGCGGCCTCACGGGTGCAGAACGAGACCGCGATGCCGCGCAGGGCAGTGCCGGGGGCGAACGCGACGATGTGGAGCGCGTAGTCGGTCCCGCCCTGCGCCCCGAGGGCCCGCAGGACCGGGAAGTCCGCCTCCCGCTCCGGCGCGTCGAGGCGCCACCGGCCGAAGCTCTCGTCCTTCTCCACCAGCGCGTAGACGGGGCTGAAGAGCCAGTCGATCTCCGCGTCGGCCCCGTGGGCATTGGCCACGAAGGACAGCCCCTCGCCTGCGTGCCAGTTCAGGCTGACGCCGCGCAGCGTCGGGTCGAGGGCCGGGGCCATGACGCTGACCCGCCAGATCGGGATATCGGCGCCGGCCAGGGTCTCGCAGAAGCCGGTCAGCAGGATGTCGTGATCGTCGCTCGCCGTGGCGTGCTCGGCGATCCAGCGACCCAGATGCGTCAGGTCCATCCCTTAGGCTCGCCCTCTGCTCGTGCCGGTCGTGGCGCGAGATCGCAAAGATCCGTTAACCTTTCCGCGCGAGGGTCGTGCCATGGTCGTGCGCCGCAGAGTCAGAATGGTCGTGTTGCCGCTGGGTCTCTGGACCCTGTCGGCGCTCGTCGTCGGCTATTTCGTGTGGCAGGCGGAAAGTGGCAACCGCGGCCTGGAAGCCAAGAAGGCGCTGAAGATCCGCGCCTATGTCCTGTCCCAGGAACTCGCCACCGTGAAAGCCGAGCGCGCCATCTGGGAGCACCGGGTCACCCTCCTGAAGAGTGATCAGATCGACCGAGACCTCCTCGAGGAGCGCGCTCGGATCGTATTGGGCCGGGTCCACGCCAACGACGTGGTCATCATCACCCCCTGAGCGTCGCCGCACAGCATTCCCCTAGTCCCAAAATGTCTCTGACAAGAGCGCTCTCCTGTCAGAGTGGCTGCCCTCGCTTTCCAACCGTCGCTGTCCTACACCCCCACGAAGTCGCGTGGAATCACGGGGAGAGCGCCGATGGATGCCGCCAAGGAGCCCGCCAAGGACGCTGCGTCCTCGGCTTCGCAGGCCGCGAGTCCTCAGGCCGGAAGTCCTCAGGCCGGAAGTCCTCAGGTCAGCGAGGCGCACAAGCCGGCGCCGAACATGCCGCAATTCACGCGGGACGAAGACCTCCACGCCTATCATGAGATGCTGCTGATCCGGCGCTTCGAGGAGAAGGCCGGCCAGCTTTACGGCATGGGTCTGATCGGCGGCTTCTGCCACCTCTATATCGGCCAGGAGGCCGTGGTGATCGGCATGCAGATGGCCTCGGTCGACGGCGACCAGGTCATCACCGGCTATCGCGACCACGGCCACATGCTGGCCTGCGGCATGGACCCGAAGGGCGTCATGGCCGAGCTGACCGGTCGGCGCGGCGGCTACAGCCGCGGCAAGGGCGGCTCGATGCACATGTTCAGCCGCGAGAAGCAGTTCTTCGGCGGTCACGGCATCGTCGGCGCGCAGGTCTCGCTCGGCACCGGCCTCGCCTTCGCGGACCATTACCGGGAGAACGGCAAGGTCAGCCTGACCTATATGGGCGACGGTGCCGCCAACCAGGGCCAGGTCTACGAAAGCTTCAACATGGCCGCGCTCTGGAAGCTGCCGGTCGTCTACGTGATCGAGAACAACCGCTACGCCATGGGCACCTCGGTCGCCCGCGCCTCGGCGCAGACCGACTTCTCGAAGCGCGGCCTCTCCTTCGGCATCCCGGGGGAGCAGGTCGACGGCATGGACGTCCGCACCGTCCGCGAAGCCGCGACACGGGCGATCGGGCACGCCCGCACCGGCCAGGGCCCCTACATCCTGGAGATGCAGACCTACCGCTATCGCGGCCACTCCATGTCCGATCCGGCCAAGTACCGGACCAAGGACGAGGTCTCGAAGATGCGCGACGAGCACGACCCGATCGAGATGGTGCGCAAGCGCCTGCTCGAGCTGCACGGGGTGCCCGAGGCCGATCTGAAGGCCACCGACGCCAAGGTCCGCGAGACGGTCAACGCCTCGGCCGAGTTCGCCACCAACGATCCCGAGCCGGATCCCTCCGAGCTCTGGACCGATATCCTGCTCGAAGCGCACGCCTGAGCGCGGACGACAAAGCTGGCCGCCCCCATACCGAACAAACGACCGCAGAGCTGAGCATGGCGACCGACATCCTGATGCCCGCCCTCTCGCCCACCATGGAGGAGGGCAAGCTCGCCAAGTGGCTGAAGAAGGAGGGCGACCCGATCAAGTCCGGCGACGTGCTGGCCGAGATCGAGACCGACAAGGCCACCATGGAGGTGGAGGCCATCGACGAGGGCGTGCTCGCCAAGATTCTGATCGCGGAGGGCACCGAGGGCGTCGCGGTCAACACGCCGATCGCCGTCATTGCCGGCGAGGGCGAGGATCCGGCGAGCGTCCAGTCGGGCGGCGGCGCCAAGCCCAACGGCGCCGGCGGCCATCCGGCGCCGACCCCCGACATGCAGGCCGAGGGCATGGCCGACAAGGCCGCGCCCGCCGCGAAGACCGGCGACGACGCCCCGAAAGCGCCGGCGGCCCCGGCGGTCATCACCAACAAGGCCCAAGAGCCGGTGATGGCGGAGTTTCCGGCCGACACGCCGATGGTCACCCAGACCGTCCGCGAGGCCCTGCGCGACGCCATGGCCGAGGAGATGCGCCGCGACGGCGACGTCTTCGTCATGGGCGAGGAGGTCGCCGAGTATCAGGGCGCCTACAAGGTCACCCAGAACCTGCTGCAGGAATTCGGGCCGAAGCGCGTGGTCGACACCCCGATCACCGAGCACGGCTTCGCGGGCATCGGCGTCGGCGCGGCGCTTGCCGGGCTGAAGCCGATCGTCGAGTTCATGACCTTCAACTTCGCCATGCAGGCGATCGACCACATCATCAACTCGGCAGCCAAGACGCTGTACATGTCCGGCGGCCAGCTCGGCTGCCCGATCGTGTTCCGCGGTCCGAACGGCGCCGCAGCCCGGGTCGGCGCCCAGCACAGCCACGATTACGCCGCGTGGTACTCCAACGTGCCGGGCCTCAAGGTGATCGCGCCCTACACGGCCTCGGACGCCAAGGGCCTGCTCAAGGCCGCGATCCGCGACCCGAACCCGGTGATCTTCCTCGAGAACGAGATCCTGTACGGGCAATCCTTCCCGGTGCCGAAGCTCGACGACTTCGTGCTGCCGATCGGCAAGGCGAAGATCCACCGCACCGGCAGCGACGTGACCATCGTGTCCTTCGCCATCGGCATGACCTACGCGCTGAAGGCCGCGCAGGCGCTGGCCGAGCAGGGCATCGAGGCCGAGGTGATCGACCTGCGCACGATCCGCCCGATGGACACCGCGACGGTGGTGGAATCGGTCAAGAAGACCGGCCGCTGCATCACCGTGGAGGAGGGCTTCCCGCAATCCGGAATCGGCGCCGAGATCGTGGCCCGCCTGATGGTCGACGCCTTCGATTTCCTCGACGCCCCGGTCCTGCGCATCACCGGCAAGGATGTGCCGATGCCCTACGCGGCCAACCTCGAGAAGCTGGCCCTGCCGACGGTTTCGGAGGTCGTCGAGGCCGCCAAGAGCGTCTGCTACAAGTGACCGGCGCGCGGGCGACGCCGTCGCCCACGGCACGGACTCGAGGAACAGCCGGCGCGCCATGAGCCAAGATCCCAGCAACGACTTCGCCGAACTCGCCATCCCGCCCGATGCCCGCGCACAGGGCGGTATCGAGGTGCTGCGCGCGGCCGTGGTCGACGGCGCGGTGAGCGTCGCGCTGCGCCGCTCCTTCGATGATCCGGCGACCTGGGGCCGGCTCCTGGCCGACCTCGCCCGGCAGGCCGCCCGCGCCTACGCGCTGGAGACCGACATGTCGGAAGAGGAGGCGGTGGAGCGCATCCGCGCCGGGTGGGAGGCCGAGGGGCTCGACCCTGGCGGCCTCAATTAGCGATGGCATCCGACCATGGCTGAGGCGGCTGTCCGGCAGGCGACCTACGCGGATCTCGAAGCGGTCCCCGAGCATCTCGTGGCCGGGATCATCGACGGGGTGCCGGAGGTCCATCCGCAGCCGCGGCAAGCCGGCGCAGCCGTGCGGCTCGGCGGTGAGCTTGATCTCACCTTCAACCGTGGACGAGGTGGTCCCCGAGGCTGGATCGTCATGATCGAGCCGGAGCTCCATCTCGGATCTCAGATCGTGGTGGCCGATCTCGCAGGTTGGCGCCGCACGCGGATGCCAACCGAGCCCGAGGGCGCCGAGATCGAGACTTCGCCGGACTGGGTCTGCGAGATCCTCTCGCCGTCCACGATCCGCCTCGATCGAGGCCGCAAACGCAGCATCTCCGGCGAGGCCGGGATCGGCCACCGCCGGCTGCTCGATCCGGCCGCGGGCGTGCTGGAAGGCTTCGCCCTCGCGGACGGGCGCTGGGTGCGCCTCGCCACGGTCCAGCGCGGCGAGAGCGTGGCCCTGCCGTGCTTCGACGCCGTCCCGTTCCCCCTCGACGACCTCTTCCCCTTCGACGATCCGGCCGCCCCGGCCTTGCCCGAGACCTGATGCCATGCCGATCAACGTGCTGATGCCCGCGCTGTCGCCCACCATGGAGAAGGGCAACCTCGCCAAGTGGCTCAAGAAGGAGGGCGACCCGATCAAGTCCGGCGACGTGCTGGCCGAGATCGAGACCGACAAGGCCACCATGGAGGTGGAGGCCATCGACGAGGGCGTGCTCGCCAAGATCCTCGTGCCGGAGGGCACCGCGGATGTGCCGGTCAACGACCTGATCGCCATCATCGCCTCCGAGGGCGAGGACCCGGCCAGCGTCCAGGCCGGCGGCGATGCGCCGAAGGCGGCGTCCAACGGCGCGGCCAAGCCCGAACCGGCGGCCGGGGCCTCGGCGGCCGATCAGAACACCACGCCCGGCGGCGGCCACATGTCGTACGAGCGGATCAATGCCGCTCCGGAGGGCGCGCAGCCAAGCGGGACGCCGCAGGGTGACTCGGGCGGCCGGGTCTTCGCATCGCCGTTGGCCCGCCGGATCGCCAAGCAGGAGGGTGTCGAGCTCGGAGCCGTCCAGGGCAGCGGCCCGCACGGCCGCATCATTGCACGCGACGTCCAGGCCGCGAAGGCCGCCGGCACCACCAAGGCACCCGCCGCCGCGCAGCCCGCCGCCGAGGCGCCGAAGGCCGCCCCCGCCCCGAAGGCCGCCGCTGCGGGCGGCGCGCCGGCCGGGCTCACGACCGATCAGGTCCGGGGCTTCTTCGCCAAGGATTCCTACGAGGAAGTGCCGCTCGACGGGATGCGCAAGACCATCGCCAAGCGCCTCACCGAGGCGATGCAGGTCGCCCCGCACTTCTACCTGACGGTGGATTGCGAGCTCGACGCGCTGATGAAGCTGCGCGAGACGCTCAACGGCTCCGCCGGCAAGGACAGGGACGGCAAGCCCGCCTTCAAGCTCTCGGTGAACGACTTCGTCATCAAGGCCATGGGCCTCGCGCTGACCCGGGTGCCGGCCGCCAACGCGGTCTGGGCCGAGGACCGGATCCTGCGCTTCAAGAACGCCGAGGTCGGCGTCGCGGTGGCGATCGACGGCGGGCTGTTCACCCCGGTGATCCGCCGCGCCAACGAGAAGACGCTCTCGACCATCTCCAACGAGATGAAGGACTTTGCCGCCCGCGCCCGCGCCAAGAAGCTGAAGCCCGAGGAATACCAGGGCGGCGTCACCTCCGTGTCGAACCTCGGCATGTTCGGCATCAAGCACTTCACCGCGGTGATCAACCCGCCGCAATCGAGCATCCTGGCGGTGGGCGCGGGCGAGAAGCGCGTCGTCGTGAAGGACGGGGCGCCGGCCGTGGTCCAGGTGATGACGGCGACGCTGTCGTGCGACCACCGGGTGCTCGACGGAGCGCTCGGCGCGGAGCTGGTCTCGGCCTTCAAGGGGCTGATCGAGAACCCGATGGGCATGCTGGTGTGAGCGCACCTTCTCTCCTCCCCCTTGTGGGGAGGAGTTGGAGGTGGGGGTGGCGCAGAAGGCACCGCAGCGCTCGATCCGGCACCACCCCTGGCCCCTCCCCACAAAGGGGAGGGGAAAGTGCGTCAGCGAATGTCGAGGTGGGGGAAGGTGGCAGGCATCGGTCAGAACACGCCATCCCGGTGCGATAGGCCGTGCTCCATGCTCACGGGGAGCATGCGCCCATCAGCCACGTTCGATTGACCTGCCGCCGGATGCCCTGGAACCAGCAGACCCGGAGAGCAGCCTCGCCCAGAGCGGCCGCGAACGCGAAGACGCTGCGGCGTTCGCGCACCGTGGCAGAGAGGCGCCTCTGGTGGCATCTGCGCCATCGCCTGCCGGTGGAGGGCTCGCATTGCCGCAGGCAGATCGCCCCCGGCCCCGACGGGGCGGATTCCTGCCGCCCGTCGGCCCGGCTCATCGTCGAGGTCGACGGCGAGCCGCACGGCTTCGAGGCGGGCACGGCCTACGATATTCGCCGGGATACCTATCTTCACTCTGAAGGCTTCCGCCTCCTGCGCGTCCCGAAGCGCATGGTCCCGCGGGAGATCGACACCGTCCTCGACACGATCCACGCGGCCCTTGCCGCATTCGAGACGCCTCTTCCGGATTCGGCCGGCCAGGCGGAGCCACCCCCACCCCCAGCCCTGTCCCCGCGAGGGGGAGGGGCGTTCGCGGAGAGGTAAATGTCCGACACCTACGACGTCCTCATCATCGGCGCCGGGCCCGGCGGCTACGTCACGGCGATCCGCGCCGCGCAGCTCGGCTTCAAGACCGCCGTGGTCGACCGCGAACACCTCGGCGGCATCTGCCTGAACTGGGGCTGCATCCCCACCAAGGCGCTGCTCCGCTCGGCCGAGATCTTCCATTACTTCCAGCACCCCGGCGAGTACGGCCTGACGGCCGAGAAGGTCGGGTTCGACACCGCGGCCATCGTCAAGCGCTCCCGCGGGGTCTCGGCCCGGCTCAACGGCGGCGTCGGCATGCTGCTCAAGAAGAACAAGGTCGACGTGATCTGGGGCGAGGCCGCGGTCGACAGCGTCGCCAAGGGCAACCAGCCCGGCCAGGTGACCGTGAAGGAGAGCAAGCGCGCCGAGCCGCCGAAGGGCGCCAAGGGCGCCGGCACCTATCAGGCCAAGCACATCATCGTGGCGACCGGCGCGCGCCCCCGGGCGATCCCCGGGATCGAGCCCGACAAGAAGCTGATCTGGACCTACTACGAGGCCATGGTCCCCGAGACGATGCCCAAGAGCCTGCTGGTGATGGGCTCGGGCGCGATCGGCATCGAGTTCGCCTCGTTCTACCGCGCCATGGGCGCCGAGGTGACCGTGGTGGAGCTGCTGCCGCAGATCCTGCCCGTGGAGGATGCCGAGATCGCAGGCCTCGCCCGCAAGCGCTTCGAGAAGCAGGGAATCAAGATCCTCACCGGCGCCAAGGTCACCAAGGTCGAGAAGGGCGCCGACTCGATCACCGCGACCATCGAGGGCGGCGACGGCAAGACCCAGCAGATCACCGCGGAAAAACTGATCTCGGCGGTGGGCGTGGTCGGCAACATCGAGAATATCGGGCTGGAGAAGCTCGGGGTGAAGATCGACCGCGGGATCGTGGTGACCGACGGGCTCGGCCGCACCAACGTGCCCGGCCTCTACGCGATCGGCGACGTCGCCGGCCCGCCGATGCTCGCCCACAAGGCCGAGCACGAGGGCGTCATCTGCATCGAGACCATCAAGGGCCTGCACACCCACCCGATGGACAAGGCCAAGATCCCGGGCTGCACCTACTGCCAGCCGCAGATCGCCAGCGTCGGGCTGACCGAGGCCAAGGCCAAGGAGCAGGGGTTTGCCGTGAAGGTCGGCCGGTTCCCCTTCGCGGGCAACGGCAAGGCGATCGCTCTTGGCGAGCCGGACGGGCTGATCAAGACCGTGTTCGACGCCAAGACCGGCCAGCTGCTCGGCGCCCACATGGTCGGGGCCGAGGTGACCGAGCTGATCCAGGGCTACGTCGTGGCGATGAACCTGGAGAGCACCGAGGAGGAGCTGATGCACACGGTGTTCCCGCACCCGACGCTCAGCGAGATGATGCACGAGAGCGTGCTGGATGCGTATGGGAAGGTGATCCATACGTAAGCGGGGCCCTGTGCGTCTGCGGCCATACCCGGCCGCAGCGCCGTCCTCAGCGGCCGCCCGCCTCCACCGGCTCCGCCTGCTCCGGCGACGGAACGTAGGCGCACCACTCGCAGACGCCCCGCTCGGCGCCGCGCTGCGCATTGCGCTGGGAGCACAGCGGGCAGACAAGCAGGATCAGCTGCGTGCCGGACCGCACCGCCAGCCCCCGACCGCGGAACGTGACCGTGGTCGACCCGTCGTCCGAAGGCCGCTCGCGGACCCAGGCGCTCACGAGACTCCTGCGCAGGCCGACCGGCTGACCGAAATCCTGTCCCGGATCTTCGTTCGCATTGTGATGACGCCCCCCAGCGTTCCGGCCAGATCGGCCTCACCAGGATAAACCGTGAGCCGCCGAATGGCTCCGCTTCGACCTGTGCATTGGATTGGGATGCGCGCGACGCCGATGGCCCGTATGACTCGCCGCTTCACGAAGCGGGAGCAAGGCGGGATCCGATGCAGGGCGAACAGGTCGAAGCGGCAGCAGGCCTTCCCACTTTCGCGGACGTGGCGCGCGCGGCCGAGCGGATCGCGGGGGCCGCGCACCGCACGCCGGTGCTCACCTCCCGCACCGCCGACGCGCGAACCGGCGCAAACCTGTTCTTCAAGGCCGAGAACCTGCAGCGGGCCGGCGCCTTCAAGTTCCGCGGGGCCTACAACGCCATCAGCGCCTTGGGCGAAGTGGAGCGCGCCCGCGGGGTGATCACCTTCTCGTCGGGCAACCACGCCCAGGCGGTCGCCCTGGCCTGCCGCCTGCTCGGGGCCCCGGCCACGATCATCATGCCGGAGGACGCACCCGCGGCGAAGATCGAGGGCACCCGCGGCTACGGCGCCGAGGTGATCCTGTACGACCGCTACAGCCAGGACCGCGAGGCGCTCGGCCGGTCGATCGCGGGCCCCCGGGGCCTGACGCTGATCCCGCCCTTCAACCATCCCGACGTCATCGCCGGGCAGGGGACGCTGGCCCAGGAGCTGATCGAGACCGTGGGCCCGCTCGACGTGCTGGTGGCCTGCCTCGGCGGCGGCGGCCAGCTCGCGGGCTGCGCGCTCGCGGCCGCGGAACTGTCCCCGGGCTGCCGGGTGATCGGCGTCGAGCCGGAAGCCGGCAATGACGGCCAGCGCTCGTTCCGTGACGGCCGGATCGTGACGATCCCGGTGCCCCGGACCATCGCGGACGGGGCGCAGTCGACGGCGCTCGGCGACCTCACCTTCGCGATCATCCGCCGACACGTCGCCGACATCCTCACCGTCACCGACGATCAGCTCGTCGAGACGATGCGGTTCTTCGCGACCCGGATGAAGCTCATGGTCGAGCCGACCGGCTGTCTCGCGGCGGCGGCGGTGCTGAACGGGCTCGTGGATGTCCGGGGCAAGCGCGTCGGGGTGGTGATCAGCGGCGGCAACGTCGATCTCGCGACTTTCGCGCAGCTCACCGCCTGAGGCGCCGAATGCCGGGCGGGTGTGACCCGGGCGCGGTGGACCGACTGCCACCCAATGCTTATCTTGTCGGTGTCAGAATGCGCGTCCCCGGGCCTTGAACCCGGATGGGCGGGAGGGTGACGATGTCGACTGGGTTCAAGGTTCTCTCGCTGACCGATCGGGCCGCCGACCGGATCAAGGCGATCATGGCGGAGGCCGACCGGCCGATCGCCGGCCTGCGGGTCGGCGTCCGCAACGGCGGCTGCGCCGGCATGTCCTACACGATGGAATATGCCGAGGCGGTCAAGCCCGGTGAGGATGTGGTCGAGGATCGCGGCGTGCGCGTCTTCGTCGATCCGAAGGCGGTGCTGTTCCTGCTCGGCACCGAAATGGATTTCACGACCAACAAGCTGGCGTCGCAATTCGTCTTCAACAATCCGAACCAGACGTCGGCCTGCGGCTGCGGCGAATCGGTGGCGATCACGCCGGTCTCGGCCGACCGGATCCCGGCCCAGGTCTGAGGGCGCTCCGCTCAGGCGACCTGGGACAGCGCCTCGGCGGTGTCGTCCACGACCCGGTTGCGCCCACCCCGCTTGGCGGCGAACATGCACAGGTCGGCCCGCTCCATCAGCGAGGCCGGCGTGTCGCCCTGGCGGAACACCGCCACCCCCAGCGACACGGTGACCTTGCCGAGGGACTCGCCGGTCGAGCGCTTGACCAGCTCGCGCCCCATCACGCTGGCGCGGACGGTCTCGGCCACCTGCCGCGCGGCGGCGCGGTCAGCCCCCGGCAGCACGATCCCGAATTCCTCGCCGCCGAACCGGGCGAGATGCGCCTGCTTGCCGGCATTCTCCCGCATCACGATCGCCACGAGCCGCAGGACCTGATCGCCCGTGAGATGGCCGTACAGGTCGTTGAAGCGCTTGAAGAAGTCGATGTCGAGGATGATCAGGCTCATCGGGGTGAGGCGCGCGCGCGCGGCCTCCAGGGTCGCCTTCAGGGTTTCCTCGAAATGCTTGCGGTTCGACAGGCCGGTCAGGGTGTCGGTGAGGCTCTCCAGCCGCGTCGCCTCGAGCTTCTCGCGCAGGGTCTCGATCTCGCTGCGGGTCTCGCGCATCCGCGCCTCGAGAACCCGGTTGTTGACCGCAACCTCGCGCGTCTTGGACACCAGCGTCGACACGATCTCGCCGAGTCTCGCCCCGTTGGGCAGGCCCTGCGCCAGATCCTGTGCCAAGCCGCGCAGGGATTCGCCGTATTGGGTCGTGGAACCGAGCGACAGGTCGAGGATCTCGGTGATGGCCTCGATCTCGCTCAGAACGACGCGACTGATGTCGCCGGTGGCGCTCGCCAGGCGGCGCCCGTCCAGATAGCTCTCGTGCAGATCGTCGATATCGGCCTCGGTGAGGCAGCCGTTCTGCGCGGTCAGCCGCTTCACCGCGTCGCTCAGCAGTGGGAGCTCCGCCGACACGTAGGCGTACCAGACCGCGTAGGCGCGCGGCGTCGCGGAGGGGCCGTAATCGCGGATCAGGTCGTGACTCCGCTTCGCCAGCGCGAAGCTCCGGTCGCGATCCGAATAGGTCTCCTGGCTCATCCGTGTCCTGCCGCCCGGGACGCCCGATGCTCCGACGCATCGTCGCCCTAAACTGGTCTAAGACAGCTTGGTAGCTGGAGAGTTAAGCCCGAAAAGAATCCTGTTACTTGTCCTTCTTCGCCAGAACTGGTCGAAGAAGGAAGGCCGGCACATGCGAACCGAGCCCGATCGGCGTATCGCCCTCGGCCTCGTGCCGGCGTCCGCGCTCCTCGCGCACGGGCTCGCGGCGCGCCTCGGGCCGCAGTGTCTCGACGCGCCGGGTCTCGGCGTGTGGCCGGGACTCAGCGCGAGGAGACTCGGCGCGAGGGGTTTCGGCGCGAGGAGGGGTTTCGGCGCGCGCAGCGGCCGCTGTGCCGCCTCCGCTGCGGGCTCTGGGCCTGCCTGAGGCCTCACCGGCGCTCCGCCCGCCGGCCTTAGCCGTACGGCCGCTGCGGCGGCCGTCGCTCGAACGGCCGCGATGGCGCGTGCCGGTCTCGGAGGAGGTCTCGGCCACCGTGGACAGGTCGCCGTCGAACCAGGGGATCGGCTGACCGATCAGCGCCTCGATGGCCCCGAGCGAGCGGGAATCCTCCGGGGACACGAGGGTGTAGGCCGTGCCGGCGCGGCCGGCGCGGCCGGTGCGGCCGATCCGGTGGACGTAATCCTCCGGATGGTGCGGCACGTCGAAGTTGAAGACGTGGCTGACCGCCGGGATATCGAGGCCCCGGGCCGCCACGTCGCTGGCGACGAGCAGGGCCGTCTCACCGGCGCGGAACGCGTCGAGGGCGGTGGTGCGGGCGCGCTGATCCATGTCGCCGTGCAGCGCGGCGGCATCGAATCCATGGCTCACCAGGGACTTCTGGAGCAGGGCGACATCGCGCTTGCGATTGCAGAAGATGATCCCGTTGTTGAGTTCGCCCTCGCCGCGGATCAGATCCCGCAGGCGCTCGCGCTTGGCGTGGCCTTCCGAGCCGGTGGCGACCAGGCGCTGGGTGATTGTGGTCGCGGTCGAAGCGGGCCGGGCGACCTCGACCCGCTGCGGGTTATGCAGGAACATGTCGGCCAGCCGCTCGATCTCCGGCGGCATGGTGGCGGAGAAGAACAGGGTCTGCCGGGTGAACGGCACCATCTTCACGATGCGCTCGATATCGGGGATGAACCCCATGTCGAGCATGCGGTCCGCCTCGTCGATCACCAGCAGCTCGACGCCGGTGAGCAGCAGCTTGCCGCGCTCGAAATGGTCGAGCAGGCGGCCCGGCGTCGCGATCAGCACGTCGGTGCCGCGCATCAGCTTGGCATCCTGATCGGCGAAGGACACGCCGCCGATGATCAGCGCCACGTTGAGCTTGTGATTGGTGCCGTAGCGGTCGAAATTCTCCACCACCTGGGCAGCCAGCTCGCGCGTCGGCTCCAGGATCAGCGTACGCGGCATCCGAGCGCGGGCGCGGCCATTCTCCAGCAGCGTCAGCATCGGCAGGGTGAACGCCGCTGTCTTGCCGGTTCCGGTCTGCGCGATGCCGAGGACATCGCGGCGCGCCAGCACATGCGGGATGGCTTCGGCCTGGATCGGCGTGGGCTCGGTGTAACCCGCCGTCTGGACGGCGTTCAGGACTTTCTCGCTCAGTCCCAGGTCGGTAAAAGGCATCTGCAATCAGGAACCGTTGCGCGCCCGGCCGGCGCGATGGACACCGTCGCGGCAACGGCTGGGAAAGGCACGCGCGGGACGCTCGGATGCTCCCGGGGCCGCGGGGCGCATGCTTCCTGTCAGTTAGGGCCTTGGCGCGGCTTGTCAATCTCGCAATGCGCACCAAGACGCCGCAACGCACAAGCGATCAGGGCCTGAGGCGGTCGGCAGCCGGCATCTGGCAGGGGTCCAGGCGCGTGGCCGCGGCTGCCCCGGCGGCGGTTAGCGAGCCGGTCGTCTCAGGGTCGGCGAGCGCATGACGCGCGTCGATCGCCGCCATGGTGGGGGCCGGACCCGGCTGGCTCACACGGGCAAGATACGAGCCGGCGGCGATTGCCAGGAGTCCGGCGATCCCCGAGATCCGCAACGCCCAGCCGAGCGCGCCCGCCGGCCGGTCGGGCCTGAGCCGATCAGCACCCGCTTGTGCCAGGCCGCCCCCGCCCGCTTCGGCCGGGGTCCGCCGCCTGCCGAACGGCTTCGCGCCCTGCGCGTCGCGGATGTGCATGGCAATACCCTCACCGGCCGAGACGCTGGCCCTCGGACCATCGGACAACACGGTTAACCGTCGCCTTACGCCGCATTACCGGTCCCACGTCAGATGTGCCGAAATAAAACGTCGGCTCTTCGGCCTCTCTTATCGGGCGCGGATAATGTCGGGCCCGGCGCCTGCGATGGGGCGCACGTCCGGGCCGCAAGTTCCGGACAATCGTCTGGGCCTTTTCGCTGGTCTTTGCCGCCTGTCGCGAGTCGAAGGGCGACAGTGCTGTGAGATACGGGGCGTTAGTCTTCACCTTTCGTTGACGAGATCAAGCTAGTCTGAGGATGCTTGTTGCAGGAACGCGACAGACACGCCATCCCAGGGCACCTTGCAGGCCGCCGGCTCAAGCCAAACCAGGACCCACGACACCATGAAGAAGCTCCTCCTCGCATCCACCGTGCTGGCCGGCATGACGGCTGCCGCGTCCGCGGCCGATCTTCCGCGCCGCGCCGCGCCGCCGCCGGTCTTCACGCCGGTGCCGGTCTTCACCTGGACCGGCTTCTACGTCGGTGTGAACGCCGGCTACGGCTTCGACGCCAGCAGCCGCAACACCAGCAACTACGCGCTGCCGGCCGGCTCGCTGATCAACTCGCCCGGCACCGCCGGCGTCGTGAGCGTCAACAACCGCAGCAACAACGACGGCTTCTCGGGCGGCGCCCAGATCGGCTACAATTACCAGTTCACGCCGGGCTCGGGTGTCGTGATCGGCTTTGAGGCCGACGCCCAGTACGTCGACTTCGCCCGTCGCGCCAACGCCACCCAGAACTACGCGTTCGGCGGCACCACCGGCATCGCCTTCGCCCCCCCGCGCGCCTTCGTCGCCACCAGCGGCAACGGCCTCGACTACTTCGGCACCGTCCGCGGCCGCCTCGGCTACGCCTTCGACCGCACCCTCGTGTACGGCACCGGTGGTTTCGCCTACGGTTCGGGCCAGGACGATCAGAACTTCGCCGGCAACCGCTTCCGCGACAGCTTCCGCACCGGCTGGGCCGCCGGCGGTGGCGTCGAGTACGCGCTCCCCACCGACTCGTTCCTGAACTTCTTCCGCTCCTCGGCCGTGACGCTGAAGGTCGAAGGTCTGTATGTCAGCCTCGACCGCCAGAAGAACGCCGCCGGCGGCGTGTTCTACGGCAACCTCCTGGCCCCGAACGGCACCGCCTACCTCAACGGCGCCGCCGCGAAGACCGAGTTCGCCGTCGTCCGCGCCGGCCTGAACTACAAGTTCGGCTCGTACTAAGAGCGAAAGCCGGAGCCGACACGATCGGCTCCGCGCAACGGAAGGGCCCGGCCGCAAGGCCGGGCCTTTTCGCGTTTCGGGCGGCCTATCGGGCGGGCCGGATAGGACAGGGAGGGCCGGAACCGTGCGTGCCGTCCGCGATTGAGACCGCGGGCCCCTGAGACATCCACCGAAGACGGACCGGGCGCACCGGAGCGATCAGCCATGAAGAGCCGAACCCTTCTCCTGTCGCTCGCCGCCCTCGCGCTGGCGGGCACAGCGGTGGCCGCGCAGGACGCCACCGTGATCGGCAAGGATACGGTCCTGCCGGGCACGGGGCCGGGCACCTCGACGGACGGCAAGGGCGTCGGGCGGCTGATGGAGGCGGCGAGCGCCGAGGACGCCGCCAAGCGTCAGGGGCTCAAGCCCGCCGCCTTCCTGAGCACCAAAATGATCGGCGTGACCGTCCGCAACGCCGCGGGCGACAGCGTCGGCAAGATCGAGGACCTTCTGATCACCGACGGCAGCCTGCTCCGGGCGGTGGTGATCGATGTCGGCGGCTTCCTCGGGCTGGGCAGCAAGCTCATCGCGGTGGAGCCGGGCGCCCTGGTGCTGCGGCCCGGCGGCGACCGGTACTCGGCGGTCCTCAACATGAGCAAGGACACGGTGGCGGCGGCGCAGCCCTTCGATCCCGCGAAGGCAATGTCCGCGCCCTAGCAGAGCCGTCACGGCATCCGTCATCGCGAGCGCAGCGAAGCGACCCAGGGCAGCGGGATGCTTCCGAACGCGGCGCGGCTGGATTGCTTCGCGCCGCTCGCAGGGACGGCGCCGGTTTTGCCGCCTCGGACCCGTAGCCGCTGGAGCCGACACGGCGGGTGCGGCGTCGGCTCCAGCGCGTCAGATGTCGAGGTCGGCGCCCTCGGTGAAGGCCGCGCGCTCGCTGATGAAGGCGAAGCGCGCCTCGGGCTTGTTGCCCATCAGGCGCTCGACCGTGTCGCCGGTCGATTCCCGGGCCTCGTCCAGGATCGCGACGCGCAGCAGCGTGCGCTTCTTCGGATCCATGGTGGTCTCCTTGAGCTGGGCCGGCATCATCTCGCCCAGGCCCTTGAACCGCCCGATCTCGACCTTGCCGCCCTTGAACACCGTCTTGGTGATCCGCTCGCGATCGGCGTCGTCCCGGGCGTAGGCCACCTTCGAGCCCTGCTGCAGCCGGTAGAGCGGCGGAATCGCGAGGTAGAGGTGCCCGCGGTCGATCAGCTTCGGCATCTGCCGGTAGAAGAAGGTGATCAGCAGCGAGGCGATGTGGGCGCCGTCGACGTCGGCGTCCGTCATGATGATCACCTTGTCGTAGCGGAGATCCGCCTCGCGGAAGGCCGCGCCCGTGCCGCATCCGAGCGCGAGGGTGAGATCCGAGATCAGCTGGTTGGCGCCGAGCTTGTCCCGCGAGGCCGAGGCGACGTTGAGGATCTTGCCGCGCAAGGGGAGGATCGCCTGGGTCGCCCGGTCGCGGGCCTGCTTGGCAGACCCGCCGGCGGAATCGCCCTCGACGATGAAGATCTCCGAGCCGGCGGTGCCGGCCGCCGAGCAATCGGCGAGCTTGCCGGGAAGGCGCAGCTTGCGGGTGGCGCTCTTGCGGGCGACCTCCTTCTCCTGGCGGCGGCGCAGGCGCTCCTCGGCCCGGTCGATCACCCAGTCCAGCACCTTGTTGGCCTGGGCCGGGGAGGCGGCGAGCCAATGGTCGAAGGCGTCGCGCACCGCCGTCTCGACGATGCGCTGCGCCTCGACGGTGGCGAGCTTGTCCTTGGTCTGACCCTGGAACTCGGGCTCGCGGATGAACACCGACAGCATCGACGCGCAGGTCGCCATGACGTCGTCGGTGGTCACCGCATTCATGCGCTTGGCCTGGTTCACCCGCTCGGCGTGCTCGCGCAGGCCGCGGAGCAGCGCGACCCTTAAGCCGGCCTCGTGGGTGCCGCCCTCGGGCGTCGGGATCGTGTTGCAGTAGGAATGCGAGACCCCGTCCTCGGTGACCATCCAGGCCACCGCCCATTCGAGCGACCCGTGCGAGCCCGGCTTGGTGATCTTGCCGCAGAACATCGCCTCGGTGACGAGCTCCTTGCCGTCGATGTCCCGGGCGAGATAGTCGCGCAGCCCGTCGGGGAAGCGGTGGACGGCTTCCGCCGGCACACCCTCCAGGCCTTCGAGCAGGGCAGGGGCGCAGCGCCAGCGGATCTCGACGCCGCCGAACAGGTAGGCCTTCGAGCGCGCCATCTTGAACAGGCGGCGCGGGTCGAACTTCAGCGAGCCGAAGATCTGTGCGTCCGGATGGAAGCGGACCCGGGTGCCACGCCGGTTCTGAACCCGGCCGACCAGCTCCAGCGCCCCCTGCGCATGGCCCCGCGAGAAGGTCTGGCGGTAGAGGGTCTGGTTGCGGGCCACCTCGACCTCCAGGAGATCGGACAGCGCGTTGACCACCGAGATGCCGACGCCGTGCAGGCCGCCGGAGGTCTCGTAGACCTTCGAGTCGAACTTACCGCCGGCGTGCAGCGTGGTCATGATGACCTCAAGCGCCGACTTGCCGGGGAATTTCGGATGCGGATCGACCGGGATGCCGCGGCCGTTATCGGTCACCACGAGGGCGCCGGATTCCTCCAGCTCCACCTCGATGAAGCTGGCGTGGCCCGCCACTGCCTCGTCCATCGAATTGTCGATCACCTCGGCGAAGAGGTGGTGCAGCGCCCGCTCGTCGGTGCCGCCGATATACATGCCGGGGCGGCGCCGGACCGGCTCCAACCCCTCCAGGACCTCGATGTCGGAGGCGGTGTAGCCGCCCTCCGGCTCGGCGGCGGCGAGCGTCGCCACGGAGGCCGAGGCGTCCAGGCGCCGCCGCGGCTCGGGCGGCCGGGCGGCCGGGCCCTTGCCGCCCGGCCCGAACAGATCCCGCGCCGGATCGCTCACGCGCGGCCTCCGCGGGCGCGGCGCATCGGCCGGCTCGGATTCGCGCAGACGGGTCTTGGGTCGTGGAGCATGCGCCTTCATCCCCGCATGATAGCGGAACAAAACATAAACATCAAAGCCGTTCGCCCTTCGGCGACGCGCATGCATCATCGCATGCTGCGTTGCCGCGAGCGAGGGCCGGAATGACGCCGGGGCCCGGAAGGGCAGGGCCGTCCGTCATGACGACGTTGCACAACAATGGGTTAAAGCTTTCTCGTGACCGGCCCGTTCGGCGTCCACAGCCCGCACCGGAACAGAACGGGACAATCGACGTTGACGGTCGAGAGAGTCTTGGCCGTGGTCAGGGAGCCGCAGTCCATGAGCGACGCCGCGATCGAGGCCCGCCGCCTCACATTGATCCGCTTCGAGCACGCGGCCGGCGCCGCCTTCGGATGCGATGAGGACGCGGCCGGCGTGCCGCCCACCCGCGCATTGGTCAACGCAACCACGCTGGCGCTGGCGACTTTCGCGACGGCCTTGGCTGCGACGATCACCTACCTGGTCTGAACCCGCTCCCGAGCGCTGACCGCAGCCCGCGGTGAGCGGGCGGCGTCGCTGCCTCACCGGCGTCGTTGCGCGCGAAGCGAAGCAGCCCAATCGGCGCCCCGTTCGACAGCCTCGCTCTGCCCCGGCTTGCTTCGCTCCGCGCGCAAGGACGGGGCGGCCCCGGTCTGAGCCGCCCCGCGGCGTCAGCCCGCGCCCGTCTTCTTCGCCGCCGCCTTCTTCGCCGCCGGCTTTTTCGTCGCGGTCTTCTTCGCGGCGGGCTTATCACCGCTCGCACCACGCGCTGAACTCTTCCGGACCGCCCCGCGCTTGGCCGGCTTGCCGCCGCCCGACGCCCGCTTGGCGTTCACCAGGGCGATCGCCTCGTCCAGCGTCAGCGCCTCGGCGGCCATCGTCTTCGGCAGCGTGGCGTTCACCTCGCCGTCCGTGACGTAGGGGCCGTACTTGCCGGCCTTGACCACGAGGTCGCGCCCGCTGGTCTCGTCCTTGCCGAGCGGCCGGCCGGGATCGGCGGCCGGACGGCCGCGGCCGCCGCCCTGCTCCTTGGCGACGATCAGGTCGATGGCGCGGTTGCCGCCGATCTCCAGCACGTCGTCGTCCTTGCCGAGATTGGCGTAGGTCTTCCCGTGCTGCACGTAGGGCCCGAACCGGCCGAGATTGGCCAGGATCGGCTCGCCGGTCTCGGGGTGGCGCGCCACCTCGCGCGGCAGCGCCAGCAGGGCCAGCGCCTTGTTGAGATCCACGTCCGAGGGGCTGAGCCCCTTGGGCAGCGACGAGCGCCTCGGCTTCGCGGCGTCCTTCTCGGTGGAGGCCTCGCCGAGCTGGACGAACGGCCCGAACCGCCCGTCGCGGATCGTCACCGGCATCCCGGTGACGGGATCGTTGCCCAGCACCCGCACGCCCGGCTGGCCGCCCTCGGCGGACGAGCCGTCCCCCTCGCCCTCGACGCCCGAGGCCGAGAGCTGGCGGGTGTACTTGCACTCCGGATAGTTCGAGCAACCGATGAAGGCGCCGAACTTGCCGAGCTTCAGCGACAGCTGGCCGGCCCCGCAGGTCGGGCAGGTGCGCGGGTTCGAGCCGTCGCCCTTGTCGGGGAAGATGTGCGGCCCGAGGAGACCGTTCAGCGCCTCCAGCACGTCGGTGACGCGCAACTCCTTGGTCTCGCCGATCGCGGCGGAGAAATCGCGCCAGAAGTCGCGCAGCACCGCCCGCCAGTCGATCTCGGCGTTGGAGACGCGGTCGAGCTGCTCCTCCAGGCTGGCTGTGAAGTCGTACTCGACATAGCGCCGGAAGAAGCTCTCGAGGAAGCCCGTGACGAGCCGCCCCTTATCCTCCGGCTGCAGCCGTTTTTTCTCGATCTTGACGTATTCGCGATCCCGCAGGGTTTGGAGCACGGCCGCATAAGTCGATGGGCGGCCGATGCCGAGTTCCTCCATGCGCTTCACGAGGCTCGCCTCGGAATAGCGCGGCGGCGGCTCGGTGAAGTGCTGGGTCGAGCTGATCCGCTCGCGCTTGAGCGGATCGCCGGCCTTCATGGGCGGCAGGCGACGGCTCTCCTCGTCCTCCTCGTCGTCCTTGCCCTCCTGGTAGAGGGCCAGGAAGCCGTCGAACTTCACCACCTGCCCGGTGGCGCGCAGGTCGATCTGCCGCGGGCCGACCGTCGCGGTGACGTCCACGGTGGTTCGCTCCAGCTCGGCCGATTCCATCTGGCTCGCCATGGTGCGGGTCCAGATCAGGTCGTAGAGCTTGGCCTGCTCGGGCTCGAGGTGGCGCGCGACCGCCTTAGGCAGCCGGCCCATATCGGTCGGCCGCACGGCCTCGTGCGCCTCCTGGGCGTTCTTGGCCTTAACGCTGTACTTGCGCGGCACGTCCGGCACGTAGCGGTCGCCGAACTCCTTGCCGATCACCCGGCGGGTGTCCTGAATCGCCTCCGGCGCCATGTCGACGCCGTCGGTCCGCATGTAGGTGATGATGCCCACCGTCTCGCCGCCGACATCGACGCCCTCATAGAGGCGCTGGGCGACCCGCATGGTCTGGGCCGGCGCCATCCCGAGTTTGCGCGAGGCCTCCTGCTGAAGGGTCGAGGTGGTGAAGGGCGGCTGAGGATGGCGCTTGGCGGGCTTGGCCTCGACGCTCGCCACCTGGAAGGTCGCGAGTTCGAGGTCGCGCTTGAAGGCAGCGGCCTCCTCGCCCGTGCCGACATCGAGGCGCTGGATGCGCTTGCCGTCGGCGCCCACGAGGCGGGCCTCGAAGGTCGCTCCATCGGCGGTCGTCAGCGTGGCGATGAGCGTCCAGTACTCGCGCGGCTTGAACCGCTCGATCTCCATCTCGCGTTCGACCACGAGGCGCAACGCCACCGACTGCACGCGGCCCGCCGAACGGGCGCCCGGGAGCTTCCGCCACAGGACCGGCGAGAGGTTGAACCCGACGAGATAGTCGAGCGCCCGGCGCGCCAGATAGGCATCGACCAGCGCCTGGTCGATCTCGCGCGGCTTGCGCATCGCCGCCTCGACCGAGGACTTGGTGATGGCGTTGAAGGTCACGCGCTCGACCGGGATGCCCTTGAGCACCTTGCGGGCGTTCAGCGCCTCCAGCACGTGCCAGGAGATCGCCTCGCCCTCGCGATCCGGGTCGGTCGCCAGGATCAGCTTGTCGGCACCCTTGACCGCCTTGGCGATCTCCGAGACCCGGCTCGCCCCACGGTCGGCCAGCTCCCAGACCATGTGGAAGTCCTGCTCGGGATCGACCGAGCCGTCCTTGGCTGGCAGGTCTCGGATATGCCCGAAGGAGGCGATGACTTCATAGTCGCGGCCGAGATACTTATTGATTGTCTTCGCTTTGGCCGGCGACTCGACGACGACGACTTTCATTCAGACCTCTGCCCCTGACGGAGCCTGGGCGCGACGGACGAATTCTTTTCGAGATTCGCGTGGGACGTATGCCCGCCGTCGGGCCGGGGCCGCGCGCCGGGGACAAGTGGGTCACGGGCGGCGGGATGTCAAATGGCGGGGGTGACGCAAGCCTCGCCCGACGGCGGCGGCGTAGGCCGCGCATGGGGCTTATGAGTCGTGCAAGACAGCGATCACCGATGATCCGGCCAAATCGGGTTCGGGATCGCCGCCCGGCCGATGAACTTGGCGGACCAGACCTCCCACGCGCGCTCCCGCCCCCCACTGCGGGGGGATGCGCCCGTACCATTCTCGATGGGGAAGGCCCATGTCAGAGAGCAGAAGCACTGCGCAAAGCTGATCCCCTGAGGCCGCGATCAGGAGCGACTTGGCCAAGGTGGACGCGCAGACGATCACGCCGGAGGCGCACGACAAGGTCCCCGAACCGACCGACGCGATGCCCGCGCGCGCTGAATTCTATGTCGGCGACCGCTTCGCGCGGCGTGGATCGGCTGGCAGGTCCGACGACGCGGTCGCGATCCAGCCCCTTCCCGAGAGCGTCGCGCATTTCCGCGCTCAGGGTCCAGGTTGGCAGGCCCGCATCGACGCCGTGCCGATGGAGCGATCGAGCGCGAGCGCGCGGCGAGGTCTCGCTGAACGGTCAGATCCCCGCGTACCATTCGTAGCCGCGGTCCTCCCAATACCCGCCGCTGCCTTGTCCGATCCCGGCCAGCGACTCAACCATCTCGACCCGCATCACGTACTTGGCCTGCTTGTAGCCGAGCTGGCGCTCGACCCGCAGGCGCAGGGGCGCGCCGTTCGAGACCGGCAGCGGCTTGCCGTTGAGGTCGTAGGCCAGGATCGTCTGCGGGTTGAAGGCGTCGTAGAGGTCGATGCTCTCGTAGTAGCGGATCGGGATCCCCGTCGGCTCGGGCTCCGCGGCCGGGCTGCCCTGGCCCCAATCGTCGTTCGGGGAGTCCGTCTTGGGCGCGTCGGTGGCGGCGGCCGGGCCGCCCCAATCGTCGGCGGCGGCAAGCTGGACATAGGCCTCGCGGACCGCGCCCGGATGGGTCGGGCGCCACAGGGATGCCCCCTGGCCGCGCCCCTTGGAACCACCCTTGGGTCCGGCCTCGTATTCCAGCGTATCGGCGCAGTGGAACACCGCGTAGCGCGCCTGCGGCTTCAGCCCGGCCTTCTTCAGCACCTCGCCGAGCGGTACGCCGGCCCATTGCCCGATGCAGCTCCAGCCCTCGACGCAATCGTGCCGGGTGATCTGGCTGCGCGCGGGCAGGGCGCGGAGATCCGCGAGGCTCAGCGACAGCGGCGTCTGGACGAGCCCGTCGACGGCGAGCTTGAACTCCGAAAATGTCCGCGCCGCCAGCGCCCGATAGGCGCGGTCCGGCGGGTCGATCGTGCCGTTCGGCTTGAACCAGGGCGAGATCATCGAGGCCGGGAATTCCCGGGCCAGCGTCGCGGGCGACATCAGCAGGCGCTGGACGTAACGGTTGGCATCCTCGCCGATCTGGAGGGTGCGCTGCCCCGTCTCGGTGCCGGCGAACCGATCGCAGCCGCCGAGCAGGGCCGTGCCCATCAGGCCCGCGCCGGCGCTGAGGAGCTTGCGGCGGTGGAGGATCATCGCACGCTCTCCCGGTCGCGGCCGAGGCTGAACCAGCCGGTGATCATGCCGCGCATGTTGTTGACGAGCCCGGAGACGATCACGAGCAGCACGTGGACCACCACGAACAGCACGATCAGCCCGGCCGCGATGAAGTGGATGCTGCGCGCCGATTGCCGGCCGCCGAACAGCTCCGTCAGCCACGGCCAGGCCGCGTCCATCCCCGGCGACATGGCAAGGCCGGCGAGCACCATGGCGGGCAGGAGGCCTAGAATCAGAAGCAGATAGGTGAGCTTCTGGATGACATTGTAGCGCTTGGCCTCCGTGCCTTCGGGGAAGCGCAGGAGGAGGTGCTCCTTCACGGAGCCGCCGAAGTCGCGGATCTGGTCGCCGTCCGGGATCAGGCGGCGGCGGAGCTGGCCGCTGACGAGGCCGTAGAGCAGGTAGACCGCGCCGTTGATCACCAGCAGCCACGCGAACAGGAAGTGCCAGCGCCGCCCCGTGGCGAGGTCCTGATTGGCCGGCAGGGTCGCCCAGGCGGGGAAGGCGCGCTCCACCTCGGTTCCGCGCTCCTTCGACAGGCCGAGGACGCCGGTGGTGTCGAGGGTGTGGGCCCCGACCGTGACGACGCCGCGGTTGGTGCCGTCGCGCCCCTGCTCGCTGGTGATGGCGAGGGCCGGGCTGTCGAAGGTCGAGGTCGCGCCCCAGTAGAGGGCCGGATGGGCGTTGAAGATCTGCAGGCCGCTCATCAGCAGCACCAGCAGGACCGCCGCATTGATCCAGTGCGCCAGCCGGATCACCAGCGGGTGGCGGTAGAACCAGCGGCGCCCCTGCCGGTCGACGGTCTCGGGGGCTTCGAGGGCAGGGGAGGCGGCCAAGCGTTGGGATCCCGATCGGCGGTGCGGAGCCGGGCAACGTACGGATCCCGACCGTTCGGGCGAATACGTGGGGCAGGGCCGTTCGGTTACCATCGGCCGGAAAAAAGGCCGCAGGCGGCGGCTCACCTTGCGGAGGTGCCGGCTCACACGCCGAAGCTCGAGAACAACGATCCACCCACGCGCCCTCCCCCCTCCGCGGAGGAGGGGGAGACCTGGAGACGGTTGCTCCTCTTCCTCCTCTGGTGAGGTCCGTGCCGAACAGCCTTGCCCGCCGGGCGCGCGGCACCTACACCCGGGCCTCATCATGACGAGCCTCGCGCCCTTCCCGCACCGGCACCTCCTCGGCATCGAGGGCCTGACCCGGCCCGACATCGAGGCCCTGCTCGACGCTGCCGATTCCGCCGTCGAGATCTCGCGGCAGGTGGAGAAGAAGCGCACGACCCTGCGGGGCCGCACGCAGATCAACCTGTTCTTCGAGCCCTCGACCCGGACGCAATCGTCCTTCGAGCTCGCCGGCAAGCGGCTCGGCGCCGACGTGATGAACATGTCGGTGGCCTCGTCCTCGGTGAAGAAGGGCGAGACCCTGATCGACACCGCCGCCACCCTCAACGCGATGCGGCCCGACATCATCGTGGTGCGCCACGAATCGGCGGGTGCCGTGCATCTCCTCGCCCGCAAGGTCGATTGCGCGGTGGTCAACGCCGGCGACGGCGCCCACGAGCACCCGACCCAGGCGCTCCTCGACGCGCTGACCATCCGCCGCAACAAGGGCCGGATCGAGGGGCTGCAGGTGGCGATCTGCGGCGACGTCCTGCACTCGCGGGTGGCGCGCTCCAACATCATCCTGCTGCAGGCGATGGGCGCGCGGGTCCGCCTGATCGCGCCCTCGACGCTGCTGCCCGCCGGGATCGAGCGCTTCGGGGTCGAGACCTTCACGGACATGCGCAAAGGTCTCGTCGGCTGCGACATCGTGATGATGCTGCGCCTCCAGCGCGAGCGCATGAACGGCTCGTTCGTGCCCTCCGTGAAGGAGTATTTCCGCTACTTCGGCCTCGACGGCGAGAAGCTGGCGCTGGCCAAGCCCGACGCCCTGGTGATGCATCCGGGGCCGATGAACCGCGGTGTGGAGATCTCTTCCGAGGTCGCCGACGGCGCGCAGTCGCTGATCCGCGAGCAGGTCGAGATGGGCGTCGCCGTGCGCATGGCTGTGCTGGAGGCGCTGGCCCGGCACCTGCCGAACGAGTGAGTCCCGGACAAAGCCGGGCGGCCTTCACCCGCCCCGCTTGCCCGCGGGCTGGCCGTGGCGCAGTTTCCTGCCGAAATCCGGTCCTGATCCGTATAAAGGGCCGTCGTAACATGCAGATCGCTTCATGACCGCCTACACGCTCGCCGACCTCGCCGCCCTCGTGGCGAGCCGTGCCGGGACCGATCCCGCCACTTCCTACACGGCCAAGCTCCTGTCCGAAGGCCCCGCCAAGGCGGCCAAGAAGCTCGGCGAGGAGGCGGTGGAGGCGGCGATCGCGGCCGTGCAGGGCGACAAGACCGGCCTGCGCGACGAGGCCGCCGACGTGCTCTACCACCTCGTGGTGCTGTTGCGGGCCGGGGGCGTAGACCTCACCGACGTGATGGCCGAGCTGGAGCGGCGCACCGCCCAGAGCGGCATCGCCGAGAAGGCCGCGAGGCGCCCCGCGTGAACGCGGCCGTGCTGCCGGGCTCGGTCGAGGCGATCCTCGAAGCGTCCGACCGGCTGTCGCCGTATCGCCGCTTCAGCCGCGAGGAATGGGCGCAGCTCCGCGCCGACACGCCGCTCACCCTCAAGCAGGAGGATCTCGAGCGGCTGCAATCGATCAACGACCCGATCTCGGTGGAGGAGGTCGAGGCGATCTACCTGCCGCTGTCGCGGCTCCTCGCCCTCTACGTCGCGGCGACCCAGGGGCTGTTCAAGGCGACGCAGCGCTTCCTGCTGGCCGAACGCGAGACCAAGGCGCCCTACATCATCGGGCTCGCCGGGTCGGTGGCGGTGGGCAAGTCGACCACGGCCCGCATCCTGACCGCCCTGCTGGCGCGCTGGCCCAACACCCCGAAGGTCGATCTCGTCACCACCGACGGGTTCCTGCTGCCCAACGCCGAGCTCGCCGCCAACGGGCTGATGGAGCGCAAAGGCTTTCCCGAGAGCTACGACACCGCCGCGCTGCTGCGCTTCCTTCACGACGTGAAGGCCGGCCACAAGCGCGTGACCGCGCCGCTCTACTCGCACCTCGTCTACGACCGGGTGCCCGGTGAGGAGCGGGTGGTGGAGAGTCCCGACATCCTGATCGTCGAGGGGCTGAACGTGCTCCAGCCCGCCCGCCTGCCCCGGGACGGGACCGCGATTCCCTTCGTCTCCGACTTCTTCGACTTCTCGATCTATCTCGACGGCCACGAGGACGACCTGCACCGCTGGTACGTCACGCGCTTCATGAAGCTGCGCCAGACCGCGTTCCGCGACCCGCGCTCGTACTTCCGGAAATACGCCGAGATCCCCGAGACCGAGGCGCTCGACATCGCCGACCGGCTCTGGACCACGATCAACCTGCCGAACCTGCGCGAGAACATCGTCCCGACGCGCCAGCGGGCGAGCCTGATCCTCACCAAGGGCGCGAGCCACCGGATCGAGAGCGTGGCTTTGCGGCGGCTCTAAGGGTGACGCGCAGCCGGGGCGATCTGTGAAACGCGCCGGTCCTTCCGGGTCGGCGCAGCGGAGCCCGGAATCCGGAACCACGCCGCGCGTTCGGTTCGGCGCAGGACCGGCCATCCCCGGGCCTCGGAAGCGGCTCTGGATTCCGGGCTCTCGCCTGCGGCGCGCCCCGGAATGAGGCGGGACGGGTCTCGGGGCCGGCCGATGAAAGGGCGACACCGTCGCACATCTCACGGGAACGGAAACTCGCCCTCCGCCACATACGGCCCGCCCCCGGTCGAGTCCCGCGCCGAGAACAGCGTCACCCGGTCGACCGCGAACGTCACCGGCGCGAAGACCGGCGCCTGCGACAGGTACATCGCGGCCGCCTCCGGCGTGGCGTCGCGCCGCAGCCGGGCCAGGGTGACGTGCGGGGTGAATTTGCGCCGTTCCGGCTCCAACCCGGCCCGGCGGACCAGACGCTCCTGCTCGGCCTGGAGATCGGTCAGGGCCGGATCGGGGCTGACCGCGGCGTAGAGTGCCCGCGGCTTGTTGCCGCCGAACAGGCCGAGGCCCTCGAGCGTCACCGTCAGGGGAGGGCGCGCCCGCATCTCGGAGAGCGCCTCCACCACCTCGTCGGCGGTCGTCGCCTCGACATCGCCGATGAACCGCAGGGTCACATGGAAATCGCCCGGCTCGATCCAGCGGGCGCCGGGCAGGCCGCCCTGATAGAGGGTCAGCGCCTCGGCGACCGCTTGCGGCACGGCGAGCCCGGTGAACAGCCGCGGCACTACCGCGATGCCCCCTGCCGGAGGCCTCCCAAGAACGTCTCGACCGTCGGCAGCATGCGCGCCGCGATGGTCTCCACGCCCTGCCGGTTCGGGTGCAGCATGTCGTCGAGGTGCTGCGCCCGGTCGCCGACGATCCCGTCGAGGAAGAACGGGTAGAGCGTCAGCCCATAGCGCTCGGCGAGCGCCGGGTAGATCGCGTCGAACCGGGCCTTGTAGTCCGGCCCGAGATTGGGTGCCGCCTGCATGCCGGCGAGCAGGACCGGGATGCCCCGCGCCTTCAGCCGCTCGATGATCGCCGACAGCGCCCCCGCGGTGACCTTCGGGTCGGTGCCGCGCAGCATGTCGTTGGCGCCGAGTTCGAGGATCACCCCCGCGGTCCCGTCCGGCACCGACCAGTCGACCCGGTCGAGGCCGCCGGTGGCGGTATCGCCGGAGACGCCGGCATTGGCCACGATGACGTCCTCGCCCTTGGCCTTGAGCAGGCGCTCCAGCACCGTCGGGAAGGCGGCGTCGGCGGGAAGGCGATAGCCGGCGGTCAGGCTGTCACCGAGGGCGACGAGCTTGACCGGGTCGCCCGGGGCGGCGTGGGCGTCTGGCATGGAGGCCGTCATCAAAGGGAGGACGAGACAGGCTAGCGCTGCGGCAAACAGGGCCGTGCGCCGGAACACAGCGCGTCCGTCATGGCGCGGCCCCAATGCCCAACCCATATCGCGGTGCAACCGCGGACCGTGCAGCCAAGATCGACCCCACCCGAGGACCTCGCGCGCCATGCTCGTCATCGCCCACAGATCGGCTCACCGGTGAGCCAAGGCAAGGTGCTGCGCGAGCCCGCGATCGCGCTGTCGGACATCGACCTCAGCCTCGGCCGCGGCGCCGCCCGCGTCCACGTCCTGCGCGGCATCTCGCTCGCCGTCGACCGCGGCGAGGCAGTCGGCCTCGTCGGCCCCTCGGGCTCCGGCAAATCGACGCTGCTGATGGTCATGGCCGGGCTGGAGCGGCCCGATTCCGGCGGCGTCGTCATCGAGGAGACCGACCTCGTCCGCCTCGACGAGGACGCGCTCGCCCGGTTCCGCGGCCGGCGGATCGGCATCGTGTTCCAGGCCTTCCACCTCGTGCCGACCATGACGGCGCTGGAGAACGTGGCCCTGCCGCTGGAACTCGCCGACCGGCCCGGCGCCCTGGAGCGCGCCCGCGCCGAGCTGGAGGCGGTCGGCCTCGGGCACCGGCTGCACCATTACCCGGCGCAGCTCTCGGGCGGCGAGCAGCAGCGCGTCGCCATCGCCCGGGCGGTCGCCCCCGACCCGGCGATCCTGGTCGCCGACGAGCCCACCGGGAATCTTGACGAGACCACCGGCCGGCAGATCGTCGACCTGCTGTTCCGGCTGAAGCGGGACCGCGGCGCGACGCTCGTGCTGGTCACCCACGACAACGGCCTCGCCCGCCTGTGCGACCGCACCGTGCGCCTGCGCTCGGGGCGGATCGAGGAGGCGGTGACCGCCTGATGCACGGCACGATCACCCGCCCCGACCCCGCGCCCCGCCGGATCCCGCTGACCCTGCGCCTCGCGCTGCGCGAGTTGCGGGCCGGGCTCAACGGCTTCGCGGTGTTCCTCGCCTGCATCGCGCTGGGCGTCATGGCGATCGCCGGCGTGGCGTCGATCTCGCGCTCGCTCTCGGACGGGCTCGGCCGGGAGGGCCGGCGGATCCTCGGGGGCGATCTCGCCTACAACCTCATCAACCGCGAGGCGACCGACGCGGAGAAGCAGGCGCTCGCGCGGGAAGGCCGCCTCGACAGCGTCGCCTCCCTGCGGGCCATGGCGGTGGCGCCGGGCGGCGACGCGGCCCTGGTCGAGCTGAAGGCCGTCGATCCCGCGACCTATCCGGCCGCGGGCGAGCTCGTCACCGATCCGCCGGGGCGCCCGGCCGACCTGCTGGCGGAGCGCGACGGGGTGCCGGGGGCGCTCGCCGACCCGGCTCTGCTCACCCGCCTCGACGTCAAGGTCGGCGACCGGATCACCCTGGCCGGCCATCCGGTCGCCATCCGCGGCACCATCGTGTCGGAGCCCGACAAGATCGCCGGCGGCATCGGTTTCGGGCCCCGGCTGATGATCTCCGAGCCGACCTTGCGCGCCACCGGCCTCGTCCAGCCCGGCAGCCTCAACCGCTGGAGCTACCGCCTCCTCCTGCCGCCCGGCACGCCGGATGCCGAGCTCGACGCGGCGCAGGCCCGGATCCGCGCCGCGACCCCCGAGGCCGGCTGGGAGATCCGCTCGCGCACCAACGCGGACCCGCGCTTCGCCAAGAGCATCGAGCGGTTCACCCAGTTCCTGACCCTGGTCGGGCTCACCGCGCTGATCGTCGGCGGCGTCGGGGTCGGCAACGCCGTCCACGCCTTCGTGGAGCGCAAGCGGCCGTCGATCGCGACGCTCAAGAGCGTCGGCGCGCCGGGCTCACAGGTGGTCGCCCTATACCTGACGCAGGTGATGCTGATCGCCGGCCTCGGCACCCTCATCGGCCTCGTCATGGGCGCGAGCCTACCCTTCGTGCTCGACGCGCTGTTCTCCGCCGACCTGCCGCTGCCGCTGAACCCGACGCTCGCCCCGGGCGAGCTGGCGCTCGCGGCCGCCTACGGGCTGATCACGGCCTTCGCCTTCGCGATCACGCCGCTCGGCCGCGCCCACGACGTGCCGGTCTCCGGCCTGTTCCGCGACACGGTCGATCCGGCCCGGGTCCGCCCGCGCTGGCGCTACCGGGTCCTCCTGGCCCTCAGCCTCGCGGCGCTCGTCGGCCTGTCGGTGGCGACCGCCTTCGACCGGCGGGTCGCGCTGATCTTCATCGCGGCCGCGGCCATCGCGTTCGGCCTGCTGCATGGGGTGGCGCTCGGCCTGATGGCGCTCGCCCGCCGGCTGCCGCACCCGCGCTGGCCCGCGCCCCGGATGGCGCTCGCCAACCTGCACCGGCCCGGGGCCCTGACGCCCGCCATCGTGCTGTCGCTCGGCCTCGGCGTGACGCTCCTCGTGACGCTCAGCCTGATCGATGCCAATGTCCGCCGCACGATCAGCGCGACCCTGCCGGCCAAGGCGCCAAACCTGTTCTTCCTCGACATCCCCTCGCGGGACGCGGGCGCGTTCCGCGAGTTCCTGGCGCGCTCGGCGCCGAACGGGAAGATCGAGGACGTGCCGATGATGCGCGGCCGGATCGTCGCCCTGAACGGCGTGCCGGCGAGCAAGATCCGGCCCCCGGAGGACGCCGCCTGGGTGCTCGACGGCGACCGCGGCATCACCTACGCCGACACGGTGCCGGACGGCTCGAGCCTCACAGAGGGCGCGTGGTGGAGTCCCGAGCAGGGCGCGAAGCCGCTCGTCTCCTTCGAGGCCGACCTCGCCCGCCAGCTCGGCCTCAAGCTCGGCGACACCGTGACGGTGAACGTGCTCGGCCGCGACCTCACGGCGACGATCTTCAACCTGCGCCGGGTGGAGTGGCGCAACCTCGGAATCAACTTCGTGATGGTGTTCTCGCCGGGCACCTTCCGGGGCGCACCGCATTCCGACCTCGCCACCCTGACGCTGCCCGGCGGCACCGACGCGGCCACCGAGAACCGCATCCTGCGGGATGTCGCGAAAACCTTCCCGTCGGTGAGCGCCGTGCGGGTGAAGGACGCGCTGGACGCGATCGGCGACCTTGTCGGCCGGCTGGTCCTGGCGATCCGCGGGGCGAGCGCCGTGGCGGTGCTGGCGAGCCTGTTCGTGCTGGCCGGCGCCATCGCGGCCGGTCACCGGGCGCGGCTCTACGACGCCGTCGTGCTCAAGGTCCTGGGCGCGAGCCGGGCGCGGCTGCTCACCGCCTACGGCATCGAGTATGCCGCGCTGGGACTCGCCACAGCGCTGTTCGGCCTGATGGCCGGGACGCTCGCCGGCTGGGTGATCGTCGCCAAGGTCATGCACCTCGACTTCCGCCTCGACCTGTCGGGGGCGTTGGCGGCGGCGGTGGCCGCCGTAGCGCTGGCAATCCTGCTCGGGCTTGCCGGCACGTGGCGGATCCTGGGGCAGAAGCCGGCGCCGTATCTGCGGCAGATCGGATGATGGCGGGCGATCCGGTCCGTCGATTCCTGTCCGGGTGATCGTTGCCAGCTCGCCGTCCTTGCGAGCGGAGCGAAGCAATCCAGACGGCGCCACGCTCTGTGGAGTCGCGCTACACTGGGTCACTTCGCTCCGCTCGTGATGACGGAGCGGGTCCGTCGCCCGGAAGGCGTATCGGGCCATCGATGCTGATCCTGGATCGAGCCATTCAGCCTTCGGCTTGGACAGGATCGATCTGCCCGATCATGAATGCGTGTCGGCTCAACGCCGCCGTGTCGCGAGGCAGACCATGGATGAGACCGTCACCGGGATCCGGCTCCGCTCGGTCTACCTGCCGCTGAAGACCCCGATCAGCGACGCGAAGGTGCTCACCGGCCGCCAGAAGCCGATGACCGAGATCGCGATCCTGTTCTGCGAGGTCGAGAGCAGCGCCGGCCATCGCGGCCTCGGGATCAGCTATGCGAAGCGGGCCGGCGGGCCGGGCCAGTTCGCCCATGCGCGCGAGCTCGCCCCGGCCCTCATCGGGGAGGATCCGAGCGACATCGCCAAGGCCTGGGACAAGCTCGCCTGGGCGGGCGCCTCGGCCGGCCGCAGCGGCCTTGCGGTCCAGGCGATCGGCGCCTTCGACGTCGCCCTGTGGGATCTCAAGGCGAAGCGGGCCGGCCTGTCGCTCGCCAAGCTCCTCGGGGCGCAGCGCGACGCGGTGCGCTGCTACAACACCTCCGGCGGCTTCCTGCACACCCCGCTGGAGGCGTTGCTGACCAATACCGACGCCTCTCGGGAAAAGGGCATCGGCGGCATCAAGCTGAAGGTCGGCCAGCCCGACGGGGCCGAGGACATCCGGCGGGTGACCCGCGTCCGCGAGCATCTCGGCGACCGCTTCCCGCTCATGGTCGATGCCAACCAGCAATGGGACCGGCCGACCGCCCTGCGGATGGGCCGGACCTTCGAACGCTTCAACCTGATCTGGATCGAGGAGCCCCTCGATTGCACCGACGCCGCAGGCCACGCGGCGCTCGCCGCCGCCCTCGACACGCCGATCGCCACCGGCGAGATGCTGACGAGCGTCGCCGAGCACTGGGACTTCATCCGGCAGAACGGCGCCGATTTCCTGATGCCCGACGCGCCGCGCGTGGGCGGCATCACGCCCTTCCTCAAGGTGGCGGCACTCGCAGAGTTCGCCGGGCTGACCATCGCGCCGCATTTCTCGATGGAGCTGCACATCCACCTCGCCGCCGCGATGCAGCGGGAGCCCTGGGTCGAGCATTTCGAGTGGCTCGAGCCGCTGTTCAACGAGCGCCTGGAACTCAAGGACGGGCGTATGGTGGTGCCGACCCGGCCCGGCCTCGGGATCTCCTTGAGCGAGCAGGCCTTCGCGTGGACGCGCGAGAGCGCCGGATTCGGCAGCCTGGCCTGAGGCGACCGGCATCCGGCGCCTCTGCGGTTACAAGGCGGTCCGACGCCGCGGCATTCGGAAGCTGTTAAGACTTTCCTCTAAGCCTTCGAACTGGCTCGGGCCGGCAACCGGAAGTCGAAATACCGGCCACAATGTCGGAGATGCATTTTAATCCCCGGCGCGATGGACAAAATTACATCCTCCGGACACGGAAAACACGAACCGCAACCGTGGCCGGGGACTTGTGTCGCGGACGCGGGCGCAACATATTCCCGGTCGAGGCGCCAGCCTGGCGCCAGAGGTCCTGCGTGGGCCTCGCCCGAACACCACGCTGAGAGAGCCTCCGCAAGGAAACTCCCATGGCATTCGAAAACAGTCCCTTCCGGTACGGCGCCCAGCAGCCGACGGGCTACGCCGGCACCCAGGTCGAGGTCGACCAGGGCCTGCGCACCTTCATGCTCGGCGTCTACAACAACATGGTCATCGGGCTCGGCATCTCCGGTCTCGTCGCGCTCGGCCTGAACATGGCGTCGGTCGCGGCCTACCAGGGTACGCGCCCGGTCCTGACCCAATTCGGTCAGACCCTCTACCTCAGCCCGCTGAAGTGGGTCCTGATGCTCGCCCCGCTGGCGTTCATCTTCGTCTTCTCGATGCGGATGGACCGCATGTCGGCCTCGTCGGCGCGGACGATGTTCTTCGCCTTCGCGGCGGTGATGGGCGCCTCGATGTCCTCGCTCCTGCTGGTCTTCACCGGCGGCAGCGTGGTGCAGGTGTTCTTCATCACGGCGGCGGCCTTCGGCTCGCTCAGCCTCTGGGGCTACACCACGAAGCGTAGCCTCTCGGGCATGGGCTCGTTCCTGATGATGGGCCTGATCGGCATCATCCTCGCGTCGCTGGTGAACATCTTCTTCGCCTCGTCGGCCCTCCAATTCGCCATCTCGGTGCTGGGCGTGCTGATCTTCGCGGGGCTGACCGCCTACGACACCCAGAAGCTCAAGGAGATGTATCTCTACGGCGGCTTCGACGGTGAGATGGCGGCCAAGATGTCGGTGAACGGCGCCCTGACGCTGTATCTCGACTTCATCAACATGTTCCAGTTCCTGCTCAGCCTGATCGGCGATCGCCGCTAGGCTCCAGAGACTGAGCGTTGCGAATTGCCCCGGCGGGAAACCGCCGGGGTTTCTTTTTGTCTGGCCGCCGCGTTCGGATGCGCTAGGCTCGGACCATGCGCGCGATTGCCGGCCTCTCCGCCTTCCCGATCACCCCGAGCGATGCCGACGGCCGGGTCGACGCCGACGCCCTGCGCCGGCTCCTGGAGCCGCTGGCGGCGGCCGGGATCGATTCGATCGGCCTGCTCGGCAGCACCGGCACCTACGCCTACCTGTCCCGGGACGAGCGACGCCGGGCCGTCGCGATCGCCGCCACGGCGGTCGGCGGGCGCGTCCCGCTCCTGGTCGGCATCGGCGCCCTGCGCACCGACGAGGCCATCCGCCTGGCGCAGGACGCGCGGGCGGCGGGGGCGGATGTCGGGCTCCTCGCCCCCGTCTCCTATACGCCGCTGACCGAGCCCGAGGTCGAGGCGCATTTCACCGCGGTGGCGGAGGCGGGCGGCCTGCCGCTCGTCCTCTACGACAATCCCGCGACCACGCATTTCCGCTTCTCGCCGGACCTGATCGGCCGGATCGCGCGCCGGCCCGGCATCGTGGCGGCCAAATGCGCCGCACCGGAGCCAGCCCATGCCGCGGCCGGGGTCGCGGCCCTGCGGGCGGCCGTCCCGGCAGGCTTTCCGATCGGCTTCAGCGGCGACTGGAACGTGACCGAGGCCCTGATCGCCGGCGGCACGGCGTGGTTCAGCGTGGCCGCGGGCCTGTTTCCGAAGCGCTGTCTGGCGATCGTCCGGGCCGTCGAGGCCGGCGACGTGGATCGGGCCCGCAGCCTCAATGCCGAGCTGGAACCCCTGTGGACGCTGTTCCGGACGCATTCCAGCCTGCGGGTGGTCTACGCCCTGGCCGATCTCATGGGCCTGTGCCGCGCCGAGCCGCCGAAGCCGATTCGCCCTCTGGCGCCCGAGGTGGTGGCCGAGATCGCCCGGACCGTCCGGCACCTATCCCTGTCCTGAGCATCCGCGTTGCCCCCGTCATTCCAGGGCCGCGCAGCGGAAGCCGGACCTGCGCCCGGCACCAGGCCTTGCTCCGTCGATGCGTCCGAATTCCGGGCGCGCCTGCGGCGCCCCGGGATGCCGGCGTCGAGCGCCTCTCAGCCGCGCCTGCGAGCGGTCAGACCGGCCGGGGCGCCGGCTCCAGAACGGCGATCACGCGGGCGAGGTCCGTCCCGCGCTTGAGGACCTGGCCGCTGGCGGCGATCACCGCATAGGCGCCCTGGCGGCGGGCGAGCTTCGGGTCCTTCTCGATCCGGTAGAGCGGCATCTCGGAGGCGCGGCGGTAGATCGAGAACACCGCCTTGTCGCGGCGGAAATCGAGGGCGTAGTCGCGCCACTCGCCCGCGGCGACCTGCCGTCCGTAGAGATTGAAGATCGTGCGCAGCTCGTCCCGGTTGAAGGCGACCTGCGGAGGAGCCGCGCGGGCAGGGAAGGGAATGACATGGCCCGCCGCTTCGTCGGGCCTCGGCCCGGCGCTCGTCCGTTCGGTCATCTTGGCTCCCGGGAATCGTTCCTTTGCCGGATGATGGGCCTCACCGCAGCGGCCCGCAAGAGTGGCCGCGGCCGCGACGTCCGTGTCACACAGGACACGCCCAAGCGACAAAAAACACGGTTCTGCCCGATTCACGCCTTTTGCGGGCCGCGTTGCAACGACACAACAACCGCTGAACCTCGCCGGGTTTTGCCCGGCCGGCGCCCGAGACCCAGCTCCCCAGCCCTCGGTCGCCGTTCGGGATCCCAGGATCCGGCACTCCGAGGTTTCGAGACCCAAGACTTCAGGCCGCCCCGACCGGGCGGCCTTTTTTCTGGTTCCGGTCCGACCGGCGTTGCGGGTATGCCATCGGGATCATGGGCCCGCCCGCCTTCGACGACGCCTTCCTGCACGACCTCGACGCGCTGTTCGCGTGGCGCCGCGACGTGCGCCGCTTCCGGACGGATCCGGTCGCGGAGGCGCCGCTGCAGGCCTGCCTGGCGGCGGCGCACCGGGCGCCGTCGGTCGGCAACAGCCGCCCGTGGCGCTTCGTGCGCGTCTCGGATCCCGCTCGGCGCGCCGCCGTCGTGGAGAGCTTCGGCCGCTGCAACGCCGCCGCGGCAGCGGGCTACGATTCGGACCGCGCCGCGCAGTACCGGACCCTCAAGCTCGCCGGCCTCAAGGAGGCACCGGTGCATCTCGCGGCGTTCTGCGACGTCGTCACCGAGACCGGCCTCGGCCTCGGGCGCGCGAGCATGCCGGAAACGCTGGCCTATTCGGTGGTGGGGGCGGTGCAGTGCTTCTGGCTCGCGGCCCGCGCGCGCGGGCTCGGCGTCGGCTGGGTCTCGATCCTGGAGCCGGCGGCGGTCACGACGATCCTGGCGGTGCCGGAGACGTGGCGGCTCGTGGCCTATCTCTGCGTCGGATACCCGGTTGAGGAGCATCTCGACCCGGAGCTGGAGCGCCACGGCTGGCAGGCGGAGGACCGGCGGGGCTGCACGCTGGTGGAACGCTGAGGCCGCGCTCCCCGGCGCCCGTCCGACAGGACGGTCTCACCCCTCGATCTTCGCGAACTCCGCCACCGCCCGCGTCGCGGCGCGCAGCGCGTTGAGCAGCAGCAGGCGGTTCTCGCGGAGCTTCGGATCGGGCGCATTGACGGTCACGTCCTGGAAGAACGCGTCGACCGGCGCACGCAGCGTCGAGAGCGCCTGCATGGCGCCGGCGAAATCCTCGCGGGCCACGGCCGCCGAGGCGGTGTCCCGCGCCTTGGCCAGGGCCGCGCCCAGCGCCCGCTCGGCCGGCTCGCCCGCGGCGGCCAGGGCGGTGTCGGGCTCGGCGTCGTAGGCGCGGCCGTCCTTCTTCTCCTCGATGCGCAGGATGTTGGCCGCGCGCTTGTAGCCCGCGAGCAGGTTTTTTCCGTCCTCGGTGTCGAGAAATGTCCCGAGCGCCTCGACCCGGCGGACCACCATCAGCAGGTCGTCCTGGCCGGGCAGGGCAAAGACGGCGTCGATCAGGTCGTGGCGGGCACCCTGGTCGCGGAGATAGACCTTCAGGCGATCGGCGAAGAAGGCGAGGAGGTCCTTCGCATCCGCGCCGGCCCGGCCGGCGAGGCCGCGATCCGCCGCGCCCACCTGCTCCAAGAGGCGCAGGCGCAGGCCGCGGTCGAGGATCAGCCGGATCACACCCAGAGCCGCCCGGCGCAGGGCGAACGGGTCCTTGCTCCCTGTGGGCTTCTCGTCGATCGCCCAGAACCCCGCCAGCGTGTCGAGCTTGTCGGCCAGCGCCACCGCGATCGAGACCGGGTCGCTCGGCACCCGGTCGGAGGGGCCGAGCGGCTTGTAATGCTCCTCGATGGCCGCGCAGACGCTGTCGTGCTCGCCCTGGAGCGCCGCATATTTGCGGCCCATCAGCCCCTGAAGCTCGGGGAACTCACCGACCATCTCGGTGACGAGATCGGCCTTGGCGAGACGGGCGGCACGCCCGGCCAGCGCCGGATCGGCCCCGACCCGCGGCGCCAGGTCCTGCGCCAGGGCGGCGATGCGCGCGATCCGCTCGCCCTGCGTGCCGAGCTTCTCGTGGAAGACGATGCTGTCGAGCTTGGGCAGGCGGTCTTCCAGGCGGGTCGCCTTGTCGGTCTCCCAGAAGAACTTCGCGTCCGAGAGGCGCGCCCGCACCACGCGCTCGTTGCCGGCAGTGATCGCCAGCCCGCCGTCGGTGGCGAAGAGGTTCGAGACCAGGATGAAGGCCGGCGCCAGATCGTCCGAGCCGCCCTTGCGCAGGACGAAGCACTTCTGGTTCGCCCGGATCGTCGCCCGGATCGCCTCGGCGGGGATGTCGAGGAAGGACTCGTCGAACGAGCCCATCAGCACCACCGGCCATTCCACGAGGCCCGAGACCTCGTCCAGCAGACCCTCATCCTCGACGAGGTCGAGGCCGCGGGCGAAGGCGAGGTCGCGGGCATCGTGCAGGATCACGTCCTTGCGCCGCTCGGGGTCGAGGATGACCCTCGCCCGCTCCAGGGCCTGGATGTAATCGTCGAACCGCCGCACCTCGATCGCCTCGGGCGCGAGGAAGCGGTGGCCGTAGGTCGTGGTGCCGGCCGCGATCCCGCCGACCGAGAACGGCACCACCTCCGGCGTCTCGGTCTCCGGCCCGAAGGTCGCGACGATCGATTGCAGCGGGCGCACCCAGCGTAAGGAGCCCGGCTCGGCCGAGGCCGCGCCCCAGCGCATGGATTTCGGCCAGGGGAAGCTCTTGATGATCTCCGGCAGGAGCTCGGCCAGGACGTCGAGCGTCTCGCGGCCGGGACGCTCGATCACCGCCAAGTAGAATTCGCCCTTCTTGGGATCGGTGACGGTCGTGGCCTGATCGAGGCTCGTCAGCCCAGCACCCTTCAGGAAGCCCTGGATTGCCGCCTCGGGGGCGCCGACCCGCGGGCCGCGGCGCTCCTCGCGCACCGCCTCGCCCCGGGCGGGCAGGCCGGCGATGTGGAGCGCCAGCCGGCGCGGGGTCGAGAACGCCTTGGCGCCCTCGTACAGGAAGCCGCGCGCCACCAGAGCATCGGTGACGAGCTTCTTGAGATCCTCCGCCGCGCGCCGCTGCATGCGGGCGGGGATCTCTTCCGATCGGAGTTCGAGCAGGAGGTCGGGCATGGCGCGGCCATATCGCCGCGCCGCACACCTGTCGAGGGCCGGGGACCCGCCTCAGCGCGCCTCGCCCTTGAGGATGGTCGAGAGCTGCCACTTGCGGTCGCCGATCGCGTGGGCGTCCGACACCTTCCAGCCGCCATCCTCGCGCACGAGGTCGTAGACGATCGCCTTCGAGCCGTCGCCGCCCTTGCGCTCCACCGTGACCTTCGCCTGGTCCTTTCCCTCGGTGGCCTCCTTGAAGGCCAGGCTCTTCACCGTGTCGGGCTTCAGGGGCTCGCCGTTGAGGCGGTAGTCGAAATCGAGGTTGCCGGTGGCGCCGTTGGCCTGCTTCGCATCGGCATCGAACAGGCTCTGGAGGCGCTTCGAATACACGGCGGAGTGATTCGGGTGCGGCTCGGCGTAGAGCTTCTTGACCACGGCCTCCGGGCCCGGATCGGCCGCCAGCGCGGGGGCGAGGCCGAACCCGAGGAGGCTGAGGGCGAGGATCGTCTTTTTCATCACGAGGTTCCCGCGTCTGCGGACGCGCCGGAGCGCGCCGGTTGGCGGGGGTTGCAACGCGCGAGGGCTCAAGGGGCTCCGCGATAGGGGGGCAGCTCCGTCATCGCGAGCGAGCGCAGCGACCCAGGGTCGCGCCACGCCACCGAACAGGGCGCCGCCGGGTTGCTCCGCTCGCAAAGACGTGACGCGCGAATTCCGCGACGCGCATTGCCGTGGTCGGAGCGCCTCACGCGCCCCCGGCCGCCGTCCTCAGCCACGCGGCCCCGCAGGCCTTGGCCAGGTCCCGGACCCGCAGGATGTAGCTCTGGCGCTCCGTCACCGAGATCACGCCGCGCGCGTCGAGCAGGTTGAAGACGTGGCTCGCCTTGATGCACTGGTCGTAGGCCGGCTGTGCCATGCGGTGGCGCTCGCCCTCCGCGGACGGCGCTCCCGCGTCGAGATAGGTCCGGCAGGCGGCCTCCGCGTCGGTGAACTGCCGGAACAGCATGGCGGTGTCGGCCGTCTCGAAGTTGTGGCGGGAATATTCCTGCTCGGCCTGCAGGAACACGTCGCCGTAGGTGATCCGGTCCGGGCCCTCGGCGCCGTTGAAGTCGAGGTCGTAGACGTTCTCGACGCCCTGGACGTACATGGCCAGCCGCTCCAGCCCGTAGGTCAGCTCGCCCGCCACCGGCGCGCACTCGAAGCCCGCGACCTGCTGGAAGTAGGTGAACTGCGAGACCTCCATCCCGTCGCACCAGCATTCCCAGCCGAGACCCCAGGCGCCGAGCGTCGGGCTCTCCCAGTCGTCCTCGACGAAGCGGATGTCGTGGAGCGTCAGGTCGACCCCGATGGCGTTGAGCGAGGCGAGGTAGAGCTCCTGCAGGTTGGGCGGGTTCGGCTTCAGGATGACCTGGAACTGGTAATAGTGCTGGAGCCGGTTCGGGTTCTCGCCGTAGCGGCCGTCCTTGGGCCGGCGCGAGGGCTGGACATAGGCCGCCTTCCAGGGCTTCGGGCCGAGCGCCCGCAGGGTCGTGGCCGGATGGAAGGTGCCGGCGCCGACCTCCATGTCGTAGGGCTGGAGGATCACGCAGCCCTGCGCCGCCCAGAATTCCTGAAGCGTCAGGATCAGACCCTGGAACGATTTTTTCTGGGACATGGGTGTCGGAGGCTCGGGCTCGCGCGGCGGCTCGGGCCGCTGGCGGGCCGGTTTAGGTGCGGGCGGGCGGGGGTGCAAGGCGAAGGGCGGATGGCGAGCCCCTCGGGTTGCACAGGCGGGGCGGATGGTGGTCCGTTCCCGCAGGACCACGACCGGAGGAACACATGGACAGCGGCACGGCCGGCATCGCGATTCGCCCGATCGGACCCGGCGACCGGGAGGCGTGGTGGCCGCTCTGGCGGGGGTACCAGACCTTCTACAAGATCGACCTCGCGACGGAGGTCACCGACACCACCTGGAGCCGCCTCAACGACCCGGCCGAGCCGGTCGACGGCGCGCTGGCCTGGCGGGGCCCCGAGGCGATCGGCCTCGTCCACCATATCCGCCACCGCTCGGCCTGGACGATCGGCGACTATTGCTACCTCCAGGACCTGTTCGTGGCCGACGGAGCCCGGGGGCTCGGGATCGGCCGGCGGCTAATCGCGCATGTCTACGCGGCGGCCCAGGCCGCCGGCTGCTCCCGCGTCCACTGGCTGACGCACGAGACGAATACCGACGCGATGCAGCTCTATGACCGGATCGCGGAGAAATCGGGCTTCGTGCAGTATCGCAAGATCATCTGAACACCGGCTTCCTGCGTGCGGCGCGACACCCAAGCGTGGCGGTTTTCGGGCAATAGCTGGAACCGTCAAGCCTGCGGCCAAGTTATCGCGGCAACAGGGGATATCGGCACCTCAGCGCTGCCGAACACGTCGGAAGATCAGTCATGCGCACGGCTCGCACCGTTAACGACTTCGGCCGCAAGAACATCGCCGTCTTCGCCGCACTCGCCATCTCGTCCTTGGTCGCCACGCCGTTCGTGATGGGCGCCAGCCGCGCGCTGGCCACGTCGGAGGACCAGCCGGTCGCCGCGACGCTCCGGGTCCAGCCGGTCGAGGTCGCTCCCGTGGCGACGGCCGCGAAGGCCGAGGGTCCCTGCCTGCGCAAGGTGCGGGTGGTCTATGGCGGCTACGGCCAGACGGCGGATGGCTGCGCCGCCCATTGAGGGCCGTGGCTCGGTCTAGCCGTGGGCCGGGGCGCTCCCGGCCAGACGCGTGAGGTGGAGTTCCTCCAGGTCGATCTCCGCCTCCAGCTGCCGCAGCACCGAGCTGTGGATCCGGTTCTCCCGATGCAGGCCGATCAGCGCCGACCGGCCTGACCGGACCGCGAGCAGCGCGGCGGCGAAATGCGCGCTCTTCTCGGTCGCCAGGGCCTTCCGTTCGTCGCGGTCCCGGGACGTGGCCCGGACCCGGCGGCGATACTCCTCCACGAGGCGCGGGTGCTGCAGCGCGCCGGTCTCGGGAAACACCAGCCCCTCAAGGGCGCCGAGGCCGGCCTCGTTCACGACAACGCGGGCCATGGGCGCGTCGAGGTGGCCGTCGGGCAGGTGCGCCGTGGGATCGAGGCGCAGCCGCCGGATCAGCGGGCCCAGGGTCGTGCCCTGCACCAGCACGGTGAACAGGATGACCACGAAGGCCGCGATCAGGATCGCGTCGCGGCCCGGGAAGTCCGCGGGCAGCGCCAGCGCCGCCGCCAGGGTCACCACCCCGCGCATGCCGGCCCAGCCGAGGATCAGCGGTACGGCCGGGCTCGTCGGCGGCTCCTGCGCCCGCAGCCGGGCCGAGAGGAGCCGCCGCAGGTAGACGGCGGGGAACACCCAGAGCAGGCGGGCGGCCACGCAGGCCGCCGTGACGGCGAGCGCGAGCGGCAGCGCCGCCGAGAGCGCGCCGACCTCGCCGCCGGTCCGGGCCAGCACGCCGCGGAGCGCCAGCCCGATCAGCACGAAGACCAGGGCCTCCAGCACGAACACCACGAATTCCCACACCGCCACGGAATGGCGGCGGGCCTGCGCGTCGAAGGTCTCGTGCTCGCGGCCGCCCATCATCAGCCCGCAGGCCACGACAGCGAGCACGCCTGAGGCGTGCATCTCCTCGGCCGACAGGTAGGCGCTGTAGGCCGCCAGGAAGCTCAGCACCGTGATGGCATTGGCGTCCTGCAACCGCCGCATCACGGCATTCACCGCCAACCCGCAGGCGCACCCGACCGCGACGCCGGCCACCGCCAGCCACGCGAAGCTGCCGGCCGCCGCCCAGGCGCTGAAGCTCCCCGTGAGCGCGGCCGCCACGGCGAAGCGGTAGAGGACGAGACCGGAGGCATCGTTGACGAGGCTCTCGCCCTCCAGGACCGTGGTCATCCGGCGGGGCAGGGCGACGCGGGCGAGCACCGCCTTGGCAGCCACGGCGTCCGGCGGCGAGACGATCGCGCCGAGCGCGAAGCAGGCGGCCCAGGGCAGGGCGGGCACCATCGCGTGGGCCACGAGCCCGACCACCAGGGTCGTGAACAGGACCGCCCCGAGCGACAGGGACAGGATCGGGCTCAAGCTCGCCCGGAAGTCGCGCCAGACGGTGAAGTAGGCCGATTCGAGCAGGAGCGGCGGCAGGAACAGGACCATGATCAGGTCCGGATCGAGATCGAAGGCCGGCAGGCCCGGTGCCACCGCCAGCGCCATGCCGCCGAGGACCAGCGCGGCGGCCGGCGGGAAGCCGAGACGCCCGGCCGCCAGCGACAGCAGCAGGGCCGCGCCGAGAAGGCCCAGGATCAGCTCGAACAGGGCGACGGATGTCATGGATCGACCGGTCTCGGCGCCGGAACTCCGGCAAGCGCGACTGTTCTAGGCCGGTTCCGTCACGGCTGGATACCCGAAGCGCGACCGCGTCCCGAGGGGCCGGCGCCCGCAGGGTGCGCAGGAGCTTTGCAGCGCGCACCGCGATCCCCGGCATCCTCCTTCGAGGCCTCCGCTCCGCTGCGGCGCCAGTCCCGGCGATCCCCGGCAACGTGCGGCAGGCCCACCGGCGGGTCTGCCGCACGGATTTCGCTGCCTCCGCCCGAGCGACGGGGCTGCGAACAGTTCAAACAAGTCTCCGATGGATGAACGCCGCCGAGATCTTTGAACCATCCCGAGAAAGCAATTCTTATCCGACGACGCTCCGGTCGCGCCCCGTCGATTTACGTTGCTCCTTTACCGTTCCCTGCAATTTCAGGGACCGACGGGTCATCAACCATAGCTTTTCCTGGAACGACAAGCTCGACCATGGATTACTGGGGCGCAGACGCTCTTGCCGGTCGAGGAACAGGTCATGTCGGGTCGGGTCGCGGCTTTATTCGGAGTGGCCGGCGCGGTGCTGGCGGGTTGTTTCGGCACGGCGCAGGCGCGCGAGATCGTGCCGTTCCAGAACAGCGTCGAGCCGGGCTCGATCGTGATCAGCGTGTCGCAGCGCAAGCTCTACCTGGTGAACGGCGACGGGACGGCGATCCGCTACCCCGTGGCGGTGGGCCGGCCCGGCAAGCAATGGTTCGGCACCAAGCCCATCGACGGGAAATACGTCGCCCCCGCCTGGTCGCCCCCCGCCGAGGTGCGGCGCGACAACCCGCGCCTGCCGAATCTCATCGCCGGCGGCTCGCCGCACAACCCGATGGGTGCGGCGGCCATGACCCTGGCGGGCGGTGAATACGCCATCCACGGCACCAACCGGCCGGGCTCGGTCGGTACCTACGCGTCCTATGGCTGCATCCGGATGTTCAACCAGGACGTCGTCGATCTCTATGCGCGGGTCGATGTCGGCACACAGGTCTACATGACCCACTGAGATGTGCGCGCGATCGGAGGATCGGCGGGCACCGTGCCGGACGATGTGAGCCAGGAGAAACATCTCGTTGATGGAGGCCCGAATGTCAGGTCGTCTGCTCGATCGGGCCGGGTGGCACACCACCAAGAAACACGTGGTGCCTGCCAAGATCACCCGTCTGCCCTTGCCGGCCCGCGCTCCCCGAACGCAAACCGGCGAAGCGGGGCAAAAGGGTCCGCGGGAGCCGTAGGTCGGATTGACCGACCGACATCGTCCTCGGAGGCCGGCACACCCGCTGCACACCCGAGGTCCGCACTCAGCGATACAAGGATCTGGCAGAGGTGTGCCGGCAGCTTCGGCTACCGGCCCATGAGATCCGGCCGTGTTCAGCCGGCCGGCGGGGCCGTGGCCTCGACGGCCGTGAAGGTCTCCAGGATCCGGTAAGTGTGCTCGGCCCCGGCCGGGACGCAGTACGAATCGCCGGCCGCCAGTTCCACCGTCTCGCCGCGGATCACCAGCTCGGCCCGCCCGCTGATCACGTAGCCCACGGTCTCGTGGGGCGAGGTGGTCATCGGCTTGTCGGCGTTCGGCTCTTCGGCCCGCCACATCCGCATCCCGAGCCGCTCGCCCCGGGCCAGCGGGATCTCGCCATGCGGCCCCTCGGCCGCGCCCCGTGCCGATACCTTCGTCGCCATCGCCTGGTCTCCCTGTCGGTCAGCCAGGGGAACGGCCCTTGGGCCGCGGCGTTCCGGCTTCAGAAATCGACCGCGAGGCCTTTCACCTCCCAGTCGTCGTAGCGGACCGGCTCCAGGCCGCCGCGGCCCAGGCGCTCGGGTCGGGCGCTGATCTCGGCAGCGCGCGCGTCGATCGCGGCGCGGCGCTCGGCCGCCTCGGCCAGGGCGCGCTCCGCCGCCGGGCTGAGGGTGCGGCGCGCAGGGCCGGCTGCCTTCGGGTCGTGTCCGTTCGGGTCTTGCATCGCGCTCGCTCGGGTGTGAGGGCGTGGATCGGAATAGAATTCGGCTCGGGAGAAGAAGTGGCATCGCGGGACACAGGCCGCAACACGCGGGACAGGACTTCGGCACGGGGCACGGGGGCCGGCACGGCAGGCCCCGATGCGGCCGGCCTCGGCGCGCGCCGCGCGGCGCAGCAGGCGGTCGCCGCGCTGATCGGCCAAGAGCGGCCGCCGGCGCTCGACGAAGCCCTCGCCCAGGCGATCCGGTCCGAGGCTCTGGCGCCCGCGGATGCCGGGCTGGCGCGGGCCATCGCGGTCGCGACCTTCCGGCGCTACGGGATGATCCGCGCGGCGCTCGCCGCCCGGCTGGAGCGCGGGCTCCCCGTGGCCAAGCCACAGCTCACGGCCTTGCTGGCCACCGCGACCGCCCAGATCCTCGACCTCGCGGTCCCCGACCATGCGGCCGTCGACCTCGCGGTGCGGCTCGCCAAGGCGGACAGCCGCACGGTGCATCTCGCCGGCCTCGTCAACGCGGTGCTGCGCCGGATCGCCCGGGAGCGCGACGCCATCCTGAGCGGCGCCGACGCGCTCTCCACCAACACGCCGGACTGGCTCGCCCGCCGCTGGCACGCGGCCTACGGGCCGGAGCGCGCGGGCGCCATCGCGCAGGCCCATCTCGCGGGGGCGGCGATCGATCTCACCCTCTGCGGGGAACCGGGGGACTGGGCCGAGCGGCTCGGCGCCGTGACGCTGCCCACCGGCTCCCTGCGCCTGCCGGAGAACGGGCCGGCGATCCCCGAGCTGCCGGGCTTCCAAGAGGGCGCATGGTGGGTGCAGGATGCCGCCGCGGCGATCCCGGCCCGGCTGCTCGCGCCCGGACCGGGCACCCGCGTGCTCGACCTCTGCGCCGCACCCGGCGGCAAGACCATGCAGCTCGCCGCCGCCGGGGCGCACGTCACCGCAATCGACCGCTCTGCGCCGCGGCTGGAGCGCCTGCGCGAGAACGTCGCGCGGCTCAGCCTCGCCGTCGAGATTGCGGTCGCCGATGCCCTGACGCTCGAGGGCCGGGATCACGATGCGGTGCTCCTCGACGCCCCGTGTTCGGCCACCGGCACGATCCGGCGCCACCCGGATGTCGCCTGGACCAAGGCCGAGACCGATATCGCCCGGCTCGCCGCGCTCCAGACCAGGCTCCTCGACCACGCGGCCGGGCTGGTGCGACCGGGCGGCCGTCTCGTCTACTGCACCTGCTCGCTGGAGCCGGAAGAGGGCGAGGCGCAGGTCGCGGCGTTCCTCGCCCGCGACGCACGGTTCGTACGCGTGCCGGTGCGGCCCGAGGAGGTCGGTGGCGCCACTGCGCTGATCGATGCCAACGGCGATCTGCGGACCCTGCCGTGCCACCTGCCCGAGGTTCCGGGCGCCCGCGGCGGGCTGGACGGCTTCTTTGCCAGCCGGCTGCAGCGCGCGGGGTGAGGCTCGCACGCCCGCATCTCCAGATCGGGAAACGGCGCGATCCTCGTTCTGGGGGATCGTTGCCGCCGCGTCCCCCCGTCATCCCGGGGCCGCGCAGCGGAACCCGGGATCCGGAGCCGAGGGCGGCGCGCTATCCTGGCGCGGCGGCGGCGCTCGGCGGCCCGCCTCCGGCGTGCCCCCGCGGGTCCGGGCCCGCCTGCGGCGCCCCGGGACGACGATGCGGGGCGTGATCCACACCGGCTGCACGGCGACGGGCATGACCGCTCTTGACAATATTCCTATTCTGTGCTTCCTAGCCGCACCTGCCCACGGCGGTTCGGGAGCGATCCCGGGGCGTCCTTCATGGGTCCCGTGCGGTGGCTGACCGGGCGGGTCCGGGGGTGGGGCGGCGCCCGCGTCGGTGGCTTTCAGCCGCCATCGCCCCGGGCGGCGTGCCCGGTACGGGGCGTGTCTCGGTGGCGGGCGTGAGACCGGGCGGCCCTTGGCCCGGCGGGGGCGGAAATGCCCCCGCGCCGACCAGCGTCTGGGCCGACCCCACGCATCCTGCGGATCCGCCCACGACGAGGCGGGCGAACGGCTGGAAGGCCACGGAGAGTGATAGCGGGTTCCGGAGGCGCGTGCGCCTCGCCTGAGACCGCTTGGCAGGCCGGCGCAGGACCGGGACGTCGCACAGACGCCGCGACGAGAAAGACGGCATCGGCCGGGGACCATGCCCGGCCGATGCCGCGGGCGCCGCGGGGATCGGATCCCGCGCGTTGACTGGCCGACACCTGGGTTCCCGCGGCGTCCCGCGTCCCCTGTGGTCGCTTCTTGGGCCATGCCCCCGGCGCCAAACGGCGCGCGGGGACGATCGCGCATGGCGGGAGGGGCCCTGCCGGTTCCGCCACCCGCGCCGTCGTTCCGGGGCGCCGCAGGCGGGCCCGGACCCGGACGGGCAGGCCGGGGGCGGGCAACCCAGAGAAGCCGGCGGTGCACGCCCTTGCCGCCTCGGCGGGTCCGGATCCCGGGCCCCGCCGCGCGGCCCCGGGATGACGGGGCGGTACGGGGCGGGCGAGGATGTGACGCGGCGACCGCATGAGCCGCCTGGTCGCGCGCAGCGCCCCGGGATGGCCCGACATGCGCAGAGCCGATGGCCCACAGCGTGAGGACAGGCTGAGGCCAGGGACGCGCGGCGCGGCCGTTCCCTCATCGAAAAAATCGGTCTACACGGCCGCTCCCTCGAAACCGCTTACCTGCCCCGTATGCAGGACTGAGCCCGGAGACGCTTGAACCATGCCGATCCTCACCTTCCCCGACGGCAATACCCGCAAGATCGCCGCCGGCACCACCGGCCGCGCCGTCGTCGAGGGCATCGCCAAGTCGCTGGCCAAGCGGACCGTCGCCATGGCGCTCGACGGCACGGTCGCCGATCTCGACGATCCGATCGACCGCGACGCCCGCATCGAGTTCCTCGACCGCACCGATCCGCGCAGCCTGGAGTTGATCCGGCACGATTGCGCGCATGTGCTCGCCGAGGCGGTGCAGGCGCTCTGGCCGGAGACGCAGGTCACGATCGGCCCGGTGATCGAGAACGGCTTCTATTACGACTTCTACCGCGAGACCCCGTTCACGCCCGAAGACTTCCCGAAGATCGAGGCGAAGATGCGCGAGATTGTTTCGCGCGATGCTCCGTTTACCAAGGAAGTCTGGAAGCGCGAGGACGTGCGCGCCCTGTTCGCCGGCAAGGACGAAAAATTCAAGGTCGAGCTGGTCGACGCGATCCCGCCGGGCGAGGATCTGAAGATCTATCGCCAGGGCGAGTGGTTCGACCTGTGCCGCGGCCCGCACATGACCTCGACCGCCAAGGTCGGCACCGCCTTCAAGCTGATGAAGGTCGCGGGCGCCTACTGGCGGGGTGATTCGAACAACCCGATGCTGACCCGCATCTACGGCACCGCCTGGGCGAACCAGGCTGATCTCGACGATTACCTGCACCGGCTGGAGGAGGCCGAGCGCCGCGACCACCGCCGGCTCGGCCGGGAGATGGACCTGTTCCACTTCCAGGAGGAGGGGCCGGGTGTCGTGTTCTGGCACGCCAAGGGCTGGACGATCTTCCAGGAGCTGATCGCCTACATGCGCCGGCGCCTGCGCGGCGACTACGCCGAGGTCAACGCCCCGCAGATCCTCGACAAGGCGCTGTGGGAGACCTCCGGCCACTGGGGCTGGTACCGGGAGAACATGTTCGCCGCCCAATCGGCCGGCGAGGAGGCGGAGGACAAGCGCTGGTTCGCCCTCAAGCCGATGAACTGCCCGGGCCACGTGCAGATCTTCAAGCACGGCCTGAAATCCTACCGCGACCTGCCGCTGCGGATGGCCGAGTTCGGCATCGTCCACCGCTACGAGCCGTCCGGCGCCATGCACGGGCTGATGCGCGTGCGCGGCTTCACCCAGGACGACGCCCACGTCTTCTGCACCGAGGACCAGCTCGCCGACGAGTGCCTGAAGATCAACGACCTGATCCTCTCGACCTACGCGGATTTCGGCTTCGACCAGATCGTCGTGAAGCTCTCGACCCGGCCCGAGAAGCGCGTCGGCTCGGATGCCCTCTGGGACCATGCCGAGGACGTGATGACCCGGGTTCTGGCGCAGATCGAGGAGCAGTCGGCCGGCCGGATCAGGACCGCGGTGAACCCGGGGGAGGGCGCGTTCTACGGGCCCAAATTCGAGTACGTGCTGCGCGACGCCATCGGCCGCGACTGGCAGTGCGGGACCACGCAGGTGGATTTCAACCTGCCCGAGCGGTTCGGCGCCTTCTACATCGACGCCGACGGCGCAAGGAAGCCGCCCGTGATGGTCCACCGGGCGATCTGCGGCTCGATGGAGCGCTTCACGGGCATCCTGATCGAGCACTTCGCCGGGCATTTCCCGCTCTGGCTGGCGCCCGTGCAGGTGGTGGTGGCGACGATCACCGGCGAGGCCGATCCTTACGCCCGGGATGTCATCCGCACCCTCGCGCGCGCGGGCCTGCGGGTCGAGGCGGATCTGCGCAACGAGAAGATCAACTACAAGGTCCGCGAGCACTCGCTGGCCAAGGTGCCGGTGTTGCTGGCGCTGGGCAAGCGCGAGGCCGAGGAACGGACGGTCTCGATCCGGCGGCTCGGCAGCCAGCAGACCCGCACGCTGCCGCTGACCGAGGCTGTGGCGGCCTTCGTCGAGGAGGCGACCGCGCCGGACCTCCGCCGGGCGCAAGCCGTGGCCGAGACGGTCCCGACCAGCGACACGGTGCTCGACGGGCATCATGTCGAGCAGAACGCTCCCTGACCGGTCTTCAGGTTCGGGACCTGCCGGACGGAGGCGAAGTCTCGACTCGGAAGCAGTCACGGTCGGGATTTCGCGGCCCTTGGCGCGCGAAATCTACCCTAGATCGTACGACTCAACCCGGGAGCGGCCTGCCCGAGCAAGACCTTGATGGAGCTGGCGCGCGCGGCCGCGCCGTCGCAACTTCGCGATCCGGGGCGAGACCTTGTTCTATCGCTGAACGCTGCCCGCTATCGTCAAGGTTGGCGAAAGGATTCCCATTCTATAAGCCGCCGAGATTGGTTTCCGGTCGGGTCTCGACCGGCTGGCGCGGGCCGGACCGGCACCGCGCATGAGGGGACGGTCATGGCGGCGCGAGCGGACCGGGTTGCGTCGAAGCCGATACGGCGCGCGGGGCGACGGCTCCGCGCGCCGCGCGAATCGGCGTTCGGTCATGCCCGGCGTCTCGGTCCCGGGCTGGTCCGCGCCCTCGACAGCCTGCCGCACGGGCTCTGCGTGTTCGACGCCGCCGATCGGCTGCTGTTCGTCAGCGCGGGCTTCCGGCGTCTGTTCGGACAGCGGGCCCAGCGGATCCGGCCCGGCATGCATGCGCGGGATGTCGGCGCGTTGAGCGCGGTCGCGGACCTGCGCGGGGCACCAGGCCGCTCCGGACTGCAGACCCTTCCCGACGGGCGTCAGGTCGCGCTCACGACCCACCCTCAGGCGGGGGGTGGCTGGGCGGTCCTCGTCGAGGAGGTGACCGAGCGCCGCCGGGCGGAAACGCTCCTGCGCTACATGGCGCATCACGATCCCCTCACCGGATTGCCCAACCGCTACCGGTTCGCGGCCCGCCTCGACCATGCGCTCGACCGTGCTCCTGCCGGTCCCGGCATCCGCCCCTGCGCCTTGCTGTGCATCGATCTCGACGGCTTCAAGCCGGTGAACGACCGCTACGGCCACGCCCTCGGCGATGCGCTGCTGCAGCAGCTGGCCGGGCGGCTCCAGCAGGAACTCGGCGAGGCCGACCTCGCCGCGCGCCTCGGGGGCGACGAATTCGCGATCCTTCTGGGCGGCGCAGCGCCGCCGCAGGCCCTCGCCTTCGCGCGGCGCCTCCACGTGCGGCTTGCCGAGCCCTACGATCTCGGGGCCGGGGCACCGATCCGTGCCGCGGCCGCCATCGGTATCGCCTGCGCGCCGCTGCACGCGACCCGGGCGAAGGCCCTGGCCGAACGGGCCGACGCGGCGATGTACGAGGCCAAACGGCGCGGTCAGCCCTGCCTCTGGGACGTCGCGACGGTTCTCGGCACCCTGGCGGGCGCAGCGTCACAGCCCTGACCTGTCAGGTGTGTCGCGGAGCACACCCGGCCCGAATGCTTGCGCTTATGTCGTCTCCACACCGCGACGACAGACACGCCGTGAATGGGGACTTCCGATGAGCCGGACAAACCGCGTCACCCTGGCCGCTACCCTGATGGGCGGCGTCATCGCCCTGACCCTGTACGCCCAGAGCCTGTCGCTGCCGGCGCATTTCACCTGACCGAAGACCCGAGCGCTTGGCTTCCCGGTCGGAATCGACACCGAGGCACCCCCGGGCCGCACCCGATGGGGCGCGGCGTTACGAGCGGTTGAGGACGCAGGGCGAGCGCGATACCGCCACGCGAGCCGCGCCCGAACACGCCCGGAGGGATGCATGATCCGTCTCGCTGCCGCCCTCGCACTGGCCGTCGTCACCGCCGGCGCCGCCGCGCAGGAGCGGGTCTCCACGCGCAACCTCAGCTGCACGGCGCTGAAGGCCCGCGTCGCCCATGATCAGACCGTCATCCTGGCGCGGAGCGAGACGGCCTACGAGACCGTCCATCGGGATTCCGGCGCGTGCCGGCAGGACGAGACCGGCGTGCCGGCCTTCGAGCCATCCGCCGACATGCCGAACTGCCTCGCCGGGTGGCGCTGCACGCAGCGCAACAGCGACAGCGGCCAGCGCTGACGCTGAAATCCCGCGGGGACGGGCCGCGTCGCCGGCTCAGCGCGCTTTCTCGTGCTCCCCGAGACCGACGGCCTTATAATCGTAGGTGGGATAGAACTCCGTCCGGTACGGCCCCCAAGCGGTATCCTCAAGGACCCGGTTGATTTCCCGGAGCCGCGTGGCGGGCAACCGCAGCGTGATGATCTGCCCGATCCCCATGACGACGTTCCACGACACGACCTCGATTCCCGGCGGCGGGAACGCCTTGTAGAAGCCCTGCTTGGCGAGTTGCTCATTCAGCTCGGCCAGCGGGCGCGACTGGTCGTGACGCAGGAAGACCGTCAGCAGAATGGCGTTGTCGGCGGTCGCCGTCGCCGAGCCGACCTGCGGCGCCGCAGTGGTCTGGGCCGTCGCCGCCGTGTCTACGGCACAGAGCAGCACGAGGGCCGCCGCGAGTGGCTTGAACGCAGGGGGTGAACGTCGCATCCGATCTCCTCAGCCGTGCGCCTACGCCGGCGCAGCGTCAACGCAGACGCGCTTCGCGCTATCCCGGCGGCCTGCCCGTTTCGATGGCGGCGACGCGCTCAGCCTGGTTCGACGTCGTAGGAGAGGCGCAGGCGCAGGCGGACCGCACCCTGATCGTCGCGCACGGCGATGACGTAGTCCTGACGCTCATGGGGATCTGCCAAGCCCTGCGCCAGGCGAGTCATCATCCGGACCGCCTGCGCCCTTGCCGCAGCGAGGTCCGGGAGGTCGACTCCCTTATGGTCGCGCACGAGATTGGCGCCGTCGTGAAGATCGATGAAGTAGCGGGGCACAGGCTTCGGCTCGACAGGCTCTTATGCCCGCAGAAATCAGTCTAGGTTGTTTCTACGTAGTTTCTGTTGGTCGACAATCAGGGGGCAGCGATGCCGCATGAGGAACCGGAGGGCTTGTCAGCCGCGTTGAAACGTCCCGACGGAATCGTCCGGGATGTTGCCGAACTGGCCAAGGATCGGCACGCCTTCGATCTCACTGGTTTCATCATCGGCAACGACTTCCTCGCCGCCGCGACCGGAAGGCGTGCGGCGCGCCTCGGCCTTCTTGAGAGCAACAAATTCGATCTGGGCAGGCTCCTGGTGGGCTGGCCGCAGGCGATTCCGGTGCATCGCGAACGGTTGCAACACGAAGCTGGTCTTCAGGATCATGTCGATCTCCTCCGGGCGGCCGGCGGTTCCGACCCGACGGGAGCACCGTCGGTCACAGGCTGCGGGTGGTGACCCCGAGCGCCAACAGGACATAGGCGCCGAGGAAGAACCATTGCCGATGTGCGACCACCGTCCGTCCGACCATGGGGATCCGGGTGTAGAGGCTGGCGACGGCAAGGCCGATCAGAACGATCGACACTAGAAAGGTGAGGAGGCGCGGGGCGGAGAGCGTAGGCATGAGGCATGCTCGCGCCGACAGGTTTACCGAACCGTTACCGGTCGAGCCCGGGGACGACGGGCCGGGTCTCAGTGAGCGGTCCCTTCGATCCGGGAAGCAGGCCGACCTCGGCCAGCCACAGGGCCATGATCGCCCCCGCGATCAGCGTGGCCAGTGAGGCCAGGCGGCCGGTCCATCGGCGGAGGATGATCATCGCTACGAGGACGGCCACGAGGGCGAGAAGCAGCGCAAGCAGGAGCATCGCCGGGCCATGCCACGACTTGGCCTCCGCGTCACCGCGCGCGCGGCATCCGGACGGCGCGACCGGGCAGGGCACAGACCTCAGCGTATTCGCCCGGCAGGATCGCTGACTTTAGGTGATGCAGCCTCCCGGCTCCGCACCGTGAAATGTCGTGCCTCCGACACAGATCCGCATGCGGGTGCACAAGGTCTCGGCATCGATTGCCAAAAATACCCGCCCGCGGCTCGCGCCAAGCATGCCAATCATGCGCAGAATGCCACCCGCAAAAGGGTTTTGTAACTTGCATTCATCCAACAAAAGTAGCAAATCGCCCGTGAGGGGCACACTAGGAATCTTGAAGTGACAGAAGAAACCATCGGGCCCGACACCAACTTCATCGAGCTGGCCGGCGATATCGTGGCTGCCTATGTGTCGAACAATCCCGTGCCGGTTGCCGAGCTGCCGGCCCTGATCACGCGCGTGCACGGCGCGATCGCCGGTCTCGTCTCCGGCACCCTGACCGCCGATTCCGGCGCGACCGCGCAGGCCGATGTCGAGAAGCCCAGCGCCGCCCAGATCCGCAAGTCGGTCCGCCCCGACGGGATCGTCAGCTTCATCGACGGCAAGACCTACAAGACGCTCAAGCGCCACCTGACCAGCCACGGCTTCGACCCGCGCAGCTACCGCGACCGCTACGGCCTGCCGGCCGACTACCCGATGGTCGCCCCGAGCTATGCCGAGCAGCGCTCGGCCCTGGCCAAGGCAATCGGCCTCGGACAGCCCGGCGCCATGGCCGAGCGCGAGCGCAAGGGTCGCAAGGCCGCCTGAGGGCCGCCCGTCTCCGGGGCACCCCGTCACAGAACCGTCCCGCGCGGCGCTGCGACGGGGTGCCCGGCCAAGGATGCGCCGGGGGACCGCATCGGAAACGCGCGTCGGCGCATTCCGCAGCCGCGCACCCGATCGCGATCAGGACTTTGACGCGCCTGCTTCGTTGCCGCAGCGCCACACTTGTCCGAGACATCGCGCGACACGGACAAGCTGCCTTACTCTGCACAAAGCTGCTGCGCACGTCGGAGCCCGAGGACGCGAACCGAGGGATCCGCACCATGAAGCGAGAGCAGACGATGACGAGTACGGTGGTGCCATTCCCGGCGCATATCGCACCCGCCGTGGCGGACGAGGAGACGGCGTCGATCATCGCCGTGCTGCAGGATCAGCTGGCGCTCGCCCGCGAAGGCCGCCTGCGCTCGGTGGCGGTGGTCTCCGTCGCGGCGGATGGCGAGGCGATCGGGACGCATTGGTCGTGCAAGAGTTCCGACATCAGCAGCCTCATCGGCAAATTGACGGTCCTGACTCACGACCTGATGGCCGCCCGGAAGTGACCGGTCGGGCCTGAGCCCCACGGGCCTTCGGGCACCGCACAGAGACTACGGCGTTCCCGCGGGCCGGTCCGCTCTCGGACGGGCTAGGAGTGCGTGAGATGAGACGCGTTCGGATGCCTGCTCTGCTGGCCGCTGCCGCGTGGCCGGGCGGGCCCGCAGCGGCCGAAAGTGCCAAAGGGCGTCCGCGTGTTTGCTGATTGTCCGCGACGGGGCAGCCGCTTCTCCGGACCGACAACCCTGGCGGCACAACCGGCAGGAGCTTCGCGCCCGGATCAGATCTCAGCGGCGCATCGACGTTTCGTTCCGCCATGCAGAACAGAATAGCGTCTTGTTCCCCGCTTCCTCGTCTGTCATCTTTCGATGACGGATGAGCTTAAATAAATCGCGCCGGTTGCACACATCCGCACAAGAGCCCTGAAGGGCCGCGAGACCGGCTGAAGAGGAAGCGTCATGTCTCGGTCCATCTATCTTGCCATCGCCCTTGTCGTGTGCGGGGCTGCCGTCACGCTCTTCGCCTTCCTGCGTGCGCCCCGGTCCAAGGACTTTGCCGGCTGGGATGTCGCGTTCATGAGCGGGATCGGCGCGGTCGCCCTCGGCTTTCTGACCACCCTTGTCGAAGTGATCACCGGATAGGTCGGCCGCGGCCGCCTGGTGCGGACGGATACGCGTCCTGCGCGCCGCCGCCGGGCCTCCCGTCCGGCTGCGGCGCGCCTTCGTATTTGCCCGCTGAATATCCCAAAACCCGAGAATAGAACCCTTAATTCACAGCGCGATCACGATAATGAAAATTCGACGCATTTTAAAAACCGTGCCTGAACGCGGGTAGCCGATCCTACCGCCTGGATTTCTATGAGGCGGCAATGTTCGAACGACGCAGCGCTTCGCGCACGTTGCTGAATGAGACCGGCAGCATTTCGGTGGACGAACATCGAAGCCTGCCCTGCATCGTCTACGACCGGTCGGTCGGAGGCGTGCGCGTCGCGCTTCCCGAGGCCGAGATCGTCCCGGACAGCTTCGTGCTCAGCATCGATGCGAGCCGCGAGATCCTCGTGTGCAGTGCCGTCTGGCGGAAAGCGGAGGAAATCGGCGCGACCGCGAGCGGCGTCGCGTCCCTGAATCCGGGCCGGCCGGCCTCCCTGGAAGCCCTGCAGCCGGCCTGAACGAGGCGACAGCCCCGGCCCTTCGCGAGACGACGGGCACCTTCGCGCCGGCCGATCGTTCACGATCGGGCCGCACCGACCGACAGGCGGTGGCGCGCCAGGGATACGCCGGGGACGCCTCATGCCGGATCCGAAAGCTTCGAACGCGGGCGAGATGCCCGTACCCGATTTGCCGCACGGCCTGCCGATGCCGCCCAATACCGGCGACATGCCGCCTCCGCGACTCCCGCCCGCGCCCGAGGATCATCCGGTGTCGCGCGATGAGCCGGCGCCCGAGATCGACGAGGTGCCGGGCCTCTGAGGCGCCCCGCTCCCAAGCCGAAGCCCCGGTTGTGTGCGAGGCGCCGGCGGGCCTAAGCTGCGGGAATGCGATGGTCCGCGGCCTTCCTCGCCTGTTTCGGCTGGCTATCCACGGCGCGCGCTGCGGAGCCGTCACTCAGCATCGAGCGGCTCACAGCGGACGGCTGGGAGATCGCCGGCTATGCCGGGACCTTGGACAATCGCTCCTCCCTGATCCTGTTTCGCAGGAAGGATCGGACGTATCTCGTCCAATGCTCGATCCTGTACGACGTGACGCGTAGTCCACGCGTGATCACCAATTGCTATGAGCTGCACTGAAAGTTTCGGGAGGAACTGGGTCGGTTTCACGCGTGGGGGTGAACTTCCCCGTCGGTCAGTCGTTGGCATCGGACCGCGCACGACGGATCAATTCATGAAACCCGCGACCCTTCTGCTCTCCGCGGCCTTAACCGTCCTCGCGGCCGCTCCCACGCGGGCACAGGTGACGACCGGTGGCGCCGGCAATACCGGCGTGCGGGCGCCGGCCACGACCGGCGGGGTGGCGGCCGGGACGGTCGGCTCAGAGCGCGCGGGCGAACCGAGCGACGGCGCGGCGGCGGCGCAAGGCAACGCCACGGTGCCGGGTACCACGCCGGGGGCAATGATCGGTGGCACTCCGACAAGTGGCCCTCCAGGCACGGGCGGCGCGGCCGGCGGGCCGGCGCTGGGGAACCGGTAGGAGCGCAGCCCTCACTCCCAATCGATGTTCAGGGATCGCTCGAAGGCGGCCGCAGACATCTCCTTGCCCTTCGGATCGGCGACCGTGATCTCGCGGAAGCCGCGCCGGGCAAGCTCCCAGGTCTTCTCCATGGCCTGCTCATCGGTTCCGCAGGCGAAGGTCATGACGCGCCCGGACGGATCGATCCCCTTGACGGTGAACACAACACTCTCCTCACTCTCCCGGCCCCATATAGCGCCGCAGCGGCGTTCCTGCTCATGCCGAATCGACAAGGCCGGGACCCCGAGGGCCGTCCCCGCGTTGACGGGACAAGGGGAGCCGGGATGACGACCGCGCACCAGCCAGCGACGCCAGATCCCGGCGCCGGACAGAAGGGTCCGGGACAGGACGAATCCGGTGCCTCCGCTCCGAATGCCGAGGACAAGCCTGTGCCGATCACCGACGAGGATCCGGATGTCGGCCTGTCCCAGAAGGGCAGCGGTGAGGACGCCGTTGTGCGCCGCGAAACCGAGGTCTGATCAGATCCGGCCATGCCTGGACGCAGCGGCTTGTGCGGTGCACAAATAGACTGGCCGTGCCTGCCACGCGGCCTGAAGGAGACCAATCATGGCGAATATCCCAAGCTACGAGGTCCCACCACAGTTGCGCGACTTGGCCGAGAGTAGCCTTGAGCAGGCTCGGAAGGCCTTTGGAAGCTTCATCGGAGCCGCACGGCGCACCACCGACACCCTACAGGGCTCGGCCGATCTCGCCCGCAGTAGCACGCAGAACATGTATGCTCGCGGCCTGGACTACGCCGAGCAGAACGTCCGCGCCGCTCTGGATCTCGGGCAGAAGCTCGCGGCTGCGCGCTCGCTCCCCGAGGCGGCACAGATCCAGGCCGCGTACGTGCGCGAGCGGTTCGCCGCCATGCAGGCGCAGGCCAAGGAGCTGGGGGGCCTCGCACAGGGCGCGTTGCAGCAGGGTGCGGAGCGGGCTCGGGCGGCGGTGCAACAAGGAGCCGACGAGTCCAGCAAGGCCGTCGAGCAAGTCCAGGATGCGGCTCAGGACGCGGCGGACGAGGCGCAAAAGGCCGCACACTGAGTGCATCGGGAAGGAAGGCCGGCGTCGCACCTGAGCGCCGCCGGCCGGATCGCAGCGGAGTCGCGGATGATCTATGGGGAGGTAGGCCGCTTGGCGGATGAAAGCCTGCGGCTGAGCCTGCGACAGGCCGAGATCGCCATTCTCCTCGTGACAGCGGCCCAGTATGCCTGGTGGGATCTGTACCTAGACCTGTACCACGCGGCCGGGACCGGTCTCAGCGCCGAGCTGGACCAGCGGGCGCGGACGCGGCGGCTGATCCGACGGGGCGTGTCACCAACGGCGGCTGCACAGGAATTGCACATCGTCTGATCGTCCGCGGTGCGAAATTCGACGCGCCACGAGGACGATCCCGGCCGATCCGATGCGGGGCTTCAGAGCGATCCCGGATCGGCAGCGGGCGTCAGCGCAAAGCCTCGGCGGAGGCCTGAACCATCGGCCGGTCGACCATCGACACGGTCCGGCTGCCGCCGTTCGTCGGCGCCGCCACAGGCTGCGGTGTCGTCGTCAGGTCGCCGACCGGGTGCGCCTGCTGCGTGGCCCGGGCCTGCTCCCGGTAAAGCGGCGGCGTCAGGTGGAGGGGACCTTCGGCAGCGGCGGGGCCTGTGAGGACGGCGGTCGCGGTGAGCGCGGCCGACGCGAGGATGAGGATCGTGCGCATGGTGCGTTTCCGTTTCGATCGCGGCCCCAATCGCGGGCTGCGATGGGAGACCGTATGAGAGCACGGATTTGTGCGACGCGGCATGATAATGACGCAATGCAACATAACACTGGATCGGCATGGTAATGCAGTGTTCGAGGTGTGTACGCAGGCGCCTCCTGATCGGGAACACTGATCGCGTCATGCATTCAGCGCAAATGAAATAAACTTCCACCGATGAACTCTCAAAGTAAAATTGAGACGCAGGCGCATTTAATTTTCGAACTCGGCCCGGGTGGCGCGTTTGCCGGCCATGATGCGGCTGTCGCTGCCTCGTGAGGTGGTGACACGAATCGGCAACACCTTCGCCAAAGCCGCGTCACACGGGCGCGTTAGAGCCCCCCGACCGACGAAGCTTTCGGAGCGAGAGCATGACGCCCGCCGATCTCGACAAGCGCGCCGAGCTGACCGTCTGGCCGAAGCGCGCTCCTGGCCATTCCGCGGAAGGGCACCCGTTCGAAACCTTGCGCGAAGCCCTGGCTGCCGCAGCCCGGGTGATTGAGTCAGAGGATGCGCAGCCCTGGATCATCACGGAGGCGGGCGACATCCTCTCCCCCCGCTGGATCCGCGCGAACACGCTCTCGCGCCCGCTGCAATAGGGCATCGCACAGAAGGGGTTGTGGCGGCCGGCCCGCTCAGCAGCCGATGCAGATGTCGTGCACCACGCGCTCGCGTCGCGGTCCGGTACGCTGGTTTGGAAGTTGGCCGTCGGTGGACGGGAAACCGCTGCCGAGAGCCCGGAGCCGCCGTCGGCCTCCGGTGAGGTCGGCCTGGACAGCGACCGGTGGAGCCCCAAGTCCGGGAGGCGTGGCGGGGGTGCTATTGGCCATGCCGGGATCCGGCAGCGTCAGCGCCATACCCGGGGCGGGGGGAGCTGGCGCGAATTCGCCCGCTCGGGCCGCTGCAGACGCGAGGGCGAAGGCCGCGAGGAAGAGCCGGCTCAGCGGACGCATCACGCACTCTCCTGGCTCAGACGGTGGTGCGAGGGCCGGCGCACCCGCACCAGCCCATGTGATCGAGAAGCCTCAGTAGGCCCGGCCGTAGAAGGGCTGCGACACCGGACGGTAACGGTCGCTCACTGGCCACGTGTAGGGTTGATCCTTGCCAGTGCGCAGGGCGGATCGGAACTTCGGCTCAGCGAAACCGATCCCGTGAAGGCCCGCCGCATGCCCGGCGCCGTGGGCCTTGGGACCAGCCTCGCGGGCGAGGGCCGCACCTGAGACACCCACAACGAGTGCGGCCGCGAGAGAGACGCGGCTCAGAATGACGTTCATCTCTGCCTCCTGTCCCGGCCGAGGTGCCGGAGCAGAATGAACCGCGGCGGCAGAGCCGCGGTTCCGCGCAGCGCCACGGATCAGAACGTGCCGGCGCCGCCGAGGCAGGCTTCTGCCAAGGGGCCGCTGCACAGGTCGCTGGTACGGGCTGGGGCGGCGGCCGCGCCGCCGCCGATGCCGGCGCCGCTTGCCCCACCGCCCGCCCGGGCCGCCGCGGTCGGCGGGACGAGATTTCGGGCTGCCGTCACGCCCGACCCCGCGGCGATCCCGGCGCCGCCCGAACCGCCCCCGACAGTCGCCGTCGCCGCGGGCGACGCCGCGGCACCTGTGCTGAGGTTCGCGGCAAGACCGGTCCCGCCGCCGACCCCGGAAGATCCGAAGGTCAGGCCCGTGGCGGAATCGAGGGCAGCGCCGGTGGCCTTGTTGCTCGCGGTCCCGACCGTGCTCCCGGCCGTTCCGGATACAGGAGCAGACATCGAGGTCGCGGTCGTGCTGAGGCTCGCGGCAATCCCGGCCCCGTTCCCGGATCCGGATGTCCCGAGCGACGAGGCCACCGTCGAGGCCGCGGTGGCGTTGGTGTTCAGGCTCGTGGCGATGGCTGATCCGCCACCCAGACCGATCGTGCCGGAAGTGGACGACAGGGCGCTGCCCGAGATCGAGCCCAGGGCTGCGCTCGACGAGGTGCTGAAGCCGCTCCGTGTCCCGGTGGCGCCGATCGTGCTGCTGGTCCCGAGCACGCCGAGCGTCGACCCGGTGACGCCAGCCCCTCCGGTGCTTCCGGATCCCGAGAGGCCAAGCTGGTTGCCGCCCAGACCCGTGCCGCCGGGCGCTCGGATGCCGCCGCCGCCACCGCCGCCACCGCCGAGGCTGAGCTGACCGGCATTCACCAAGCCCCCGGACTGCGCCGAAAGGACCGGGAAGGGACTGGTGGTACTGCCACCGCCGAGGCTGAGCTGTCCGGGATTGGCGATCGCCGTGGTCGGCTCGAGCGCGGCCGAGCTGGGCACGGTCGCGGTGGCCGACAGGCTCTGGGCCGCAGCGGGAAGAGCGGACGGCAGCAGCAGCGCGATGGAGAGGATGGCCCGCATGACGATCTCCGCAGGAGGCATGTGAGAGGCCAACGGTACCGATTCCGAGGGAGTTCCGGCGGCGCGCCGACGCGGGCCGGGTCCGTGGAGGCTCGCCCGCGATGTTTGGGATGAAGGCGAACGGCCTTCATGCTGCCGGAAAGGCGGTGTCGTCTCCGGAGCGGATCCGCCAGAACCTGCAATCGTGCCGTTGCCCGAAACCTTCGCCCCAGGCTTGCGTCGCGCCGGCTGGCTCGCCGGCCTGCCGGCGCTCGGGCTGATCTGGGCGAGCGCGACGCTTTATGCCGCCCCGCAGATCGCCGACCGGCTCGAGGCGGAGGGCGCGACGGTCGCAGCTGGCACGGCCAACGCCACCGGCGAGCCCTGGCTGCGCCTGGAGGCACGGGGCCGCGATCTCATGGCGGCGGGGGAGGCGCCGGATGTCGGCGAGCGCGAGACCGTCCTGTCCCGCCTCGCCGCGCTCGACGGCCCCCACCGGATCGTCTCAGAGGTCGGGATCGTCGAGACGGCCGCGCCGTTCCAATGGGCGGCGATCCGCAGCGGGCCGAACCGGATCGCCCTGGAAGGCAGCCGCCCCGTGGAGCTCGGCCGGCGGGCGCTGGAGGCGCGGGTCTCCGGCGCGTTGAGCCCTGGCACCACACTCGACGACACGGCCCGGGCGGCGCGCGGCGCGCCGCCGGATTTCCCGAGCGCGGCGGCGTTCCTGGCAGCGCGGCTCTCCGGGCTCGCCCAGGGCGGCCGGGCGGCGCTCAGCGACACCGTGCTCAGCCTCTCGGGCGAGGCCCTGGACATGCCCGCCTACGAGGCGCTGCGGGCGTCCTTGTCCGATCCGCCGGCGGGGTTCAGCATCGGGCGGATCGAGATCGTGCCCCCGGTGGTGCCGGATTATCGCTTTGTCGTGGAGAAGACGGCCCGCGGCATCGCCCTCGACGGGTTCGCGTCCACCGCCTCCGACCGCGAGGCCGCGCTGCGTGCCGCCACCGAGGCCGCCGCGGGCGGAACCGTCGACGATCATCTCCAGGCCGCCCGGGGTCTCGACCCGGCGATCGACCCGAAGAGCCTGATCGGCTTCGCGTTCCGCCTCGCCGACCTGATCCAGTCCGGCCGCGTCTCCTTCGCGGGCGGGGCGATCTCGATCATGGGCGATGCCATCGACGGGCAGGCGATCCCCGACGCGGAGGCGCTGATGCGCGACGCCCGCCCCGCCGGGATCAAGGCCGGCCCGGTCTCGCTGACGGCGCGGCCCCTCTCACCCTACCGGGTGGTGATCCGGCGAACAGCGGACGCGGTCACGCTCACCGGCCACCTGCCCGATACGGCCACACGGGAGCGGGTGCTCGATGCCCTGCGGCCGCGCCTGTTCCGGGAGCCGGTCATCGACCGTACGCGCCTCGCCGAGGGTGCGCCGCCGGATCTCGGCGCGGCTTTGGCCGCCGCCGTCCCCCTGGTGGCAAGCCTCGCCTCCGGCGAGATCGCCGTCTCGGACCGCGCCCTCACGCTCACCGGCGAGAGCCTCTACCGCGAGAATGCCGGCCGCGCGCCCGAACGGCTGGCCGAGGCGTTGCCACCCGGCTGGACCGGACGGGCAGCGGTGTCCGCCCGCCAGGCGCCGGAGCGGCGCGATCCCGAGACCTGCCGCGCGGACTTCGCCGCCGCTGTGACGGGGGCGGACCTCCGTTTCTCGGCGGGCAGCCCCGTGCTGGCGCCGTCCTTCTATCCCACGCTCGATGCGTTGGCGACCGTCGCCAAGGCGTGCCCGTTGTTGCGCATCACAGTCTCGGGCACCGCCGACCCGGCCAAGCCCAAGGCGCCGACCCCGCCTCCCGGGGAGGAGCCTCGTGCGGACGCCGTCGAGCCGGCCCGCGTCGCCAGCGCCGCCAAGCCGGACCTGGCCGCCAAGCCGACGTCCCAGGATGCGGCCAAGACCACCGCCAAGCCCCCCAAGGGTCCGGCCGGGAAAGAGGCGGCCCAGTCCGGCAAGCCGGCTGCGAAGAAGCCCGCCGAGACCTCCGACGAGCCACCGCCGGATCTGCCGCGGCTGCGGGCGCAGGCCGTGGTCGAGTATCTGCTGCAGGCCGGAGCGCGGCCCGAGCAGGTGAGCGTCGGGCCGGACGGGCCGGCCGGGCCCGTCGCCTTCGTGCTGCTGCCGTGAGCGCCGTCCGATCCGCCCTGCGCCCGCCCGCCGGGCTGCGCCCACCTGCGCGAGAGTTCCGCGCCCCGAGGGAGGCCGGACGGCCGTGACGCTCCTGCTTGCCGTATTCTGGCCCGGGCTCGCCGGGGCGGCCGCGCTCGGCCTCGTGGTCGGGGCGCTGGCGGGCTGGCCGGATTGGTACGCCGTGCCCCTCGGCCTCTGGGTGCTGGCGGGGCTCGTGGCGGCGGCGGCGCTGGCCGGGTTCGTGCCCGGCATGGCCGGCCTCTGGCTGGAGGGGGCCGCCCTGGTCCTGCCGCCGTATCTCGCCGGCTGCGCCCTCGGGGCCCTGGCGCGGCGCCTGGCTGCCCGGGGCTGATCGCCGCCGCACCGGCTGCGGCGGGTCGGGAACCGTCGCGCCCCCGTTGGGCGTTGCTTCGGCATGACGGGCGCGTGACGCCCACCCCGAACCAGACGAGACCCGCCATGTCCCGGACCGATCGGAGCCTGAACCCGACGAAGCGCCGCTACGCCGTCCGCCTGCCGCGCCCCCGCGCCGGCGCCGCCGCCACCGGCCTGTTCCTCGCCGCCCTGGCGCTCTCCGCCGCGACGGTGCCGCTGGTCGAGCCCGCGGACGCGAATACCGCCCACGGTACCGCGCAGGCGACCCTCACCGCACCGGCCGCCCGCTGAGCGGCGGCGTGCTGTCGGCGACAGGCTGTCAGAACAGAAACTGGCGCATCGCCCGCTCGCCGATCGCGTACGCTCCGTTCCGTCGCTCCAGAGCGCCGCAGGCGAGCCCGGACCTGAAGGGACACGCCGGAGGCGGGCAACCCAGAGCCGCCGTCAGGGCCGAGGCTTGGCGGCCCGGCAAGTCTGGATCCCGGGCGCCGCAGCGCGTCCCCGGGATGACGGCTCGGACGCGATGTCGGCCCGGCTCTCGCTCGGACAATGCTAGAGCGATCCCGCCGGTTCGGCGACGGAGGCAACCTGCACCCGCCCCCGGGGGTTGTTCGCCCGGGCCGATGCGGAGCCCGGGGGAGACGCAGATGGGACTGCTCGAATCGGCGATCGGCGGCGTGCTCGGTCAGGTGTTCGGCGGGCAGAGGCAGGGCTCCGCCGGGATGTCGCCCCTGGTGAAGGCTCTGCTGATGCTGCTCCTCGCGAAGGGCGCGAGCGGCGGCTTCGGCGACATCTTTGGCCGCGGTCGGCAGGGCGAGCCCGGCCCCGAGGCCGACCGCTCAGGCGGCGCCGGACCCTACGGGCGCGATCCCGGCCAGAATCCCGCCGATGCCGGCGGGCGCCGGCCCGACGACAACGGCGATATCGGCGGCTGGGACCAGTATGGCGGCCGCCGCGACAGAGGTCCGGAGCGCAACGCCGACCCGTCCCTGCCGCCCGGCGATTTTTCGGACCTGTCCGGCATGCTCGATGGCCCCGGCGGCGCCCCGGCCCCGAGCCGCGCCGCCCCGGACGACCAGGGCGATCTCGGTGGCCTCGACGGGCTGGTCGATCGTTTCCGCCAGGGCGGCCTCGGCGACGTGATCGAGTCCTGGATCGGCCACGGCGCCAACCGCCCGGTGGCCCCGGACCAACTCGCCCGGGCGCTCGGCCCCGACACGGTAGATACTCTCCAAAGCCAGACCGGGATGGACCGCGAGACGCTTCTCTCGCAATTGGCCCAGGCGCTGCCGGAGGTGGTGCACACACTCACGCCGCAGGGGCGGGTGCCGGGGGCGGATGAGCGGCGCGGGTGGTAGGAGATCGCCGTAAAAAAAAATGCCGCGCGGCGAGCCGACTATCCCAACTTCGACCTCATCCTGAGGTGCCCGAGCGCAGCGGAGGCCTCGAAGGAGACCTCCAGAACGCACCGCGATCCCTGGGCCCTCCTCCGAGACTGCTGCGCAGCACCGCAAGATGAGGGCAAGGGTTAGAGACCCCTATGATGAGCTTGGGACGCTCAGGCCGAACTGCGCCAAGGGGCCAAGCCGGGTCGCTTGTGAAACGTTGCGATCTCGGCTCGCGCTAGCACTCCGAAAGTGGTGCTCGCGCTTACGGCGTAGGGGCAACTTTCGTGGGAGATGCAGCGGCAGGGCTATTGGAACTAACCGGATCCATCAGAACCAACATAAGGCTGCGCATGCTACCGGGATTCGTTATTGTCGGTCAGCATTTTGAAATCCTATATAGAATTTTTGTATGCTGAACATTGAGCCCTCGAACAAAGCCATTGACCGCAGCAAAAAATATTCGGGGCGTATTTCCCGGACAAATGTTCAGCAGAAGCTGGATGCTACAGATGTGGCAATCTCGAAAATACCCTCTCCCACGACAGCTAAAGAAGCACTGAGGTCTGCAAAAGAATTCGGTCCAGCGTCAATACTACTTACCGGTCGAATCGCTCAACTCAGTGGTATTAAGCACCCAAATTAAGGGGATTGTTTAAACCCGCCGCATCACCAAGCTGGCATTCGTCCCACCAAACCCGAACGAGTTTGACAGCACGACATCCACCAACTTCCGCTTCGCCTCGAACGGCACCAGATCGATATTCGTCTGCACCGACGGATTATCGAGGTTGAGCGTCGGCGGGATCACGCCGTCGCGCAGGACGAGGATCGAAAAGATCGCCTCGACCGAGCCGGCCGCACCCAGCAGGTGGCCCACCGAGCTCTTGGTCGACGACATGGTGGCGTTCGCGGCTGCGTCGCCCAGGAGGCGCTCCACGGCCTTCAGCTCCAGTTCGTCGCCCATGGGGGTCGAGGTGCCGTGGGCGTTGATGTAGCCGATCTCGGACGGGGAGATCCCCGCCCGCTTCACCGCCGCGCTCATGCAGCGGAAGGCGCCGTCGCCGTCCGGGGAGGGGGAGGTGATGTGGTAGGCGTCGCCCGAGAGACCGTAGCCGACCACCTCGGCGTAGATCTTCGCGCCGCGGGCCTTGGCGTGCTCGTATTCCTCAAGCACCACGATGCCGGCGCCCTCGCCCATGAGGAAGCCGTCGCGGTCGCGGTCGTAGGGGCGGGAGGCCTTCTCGGGCGAGTCGTTGAAGCCCGTGGTCAGCGCCCGACAGGCCGAGAAGCCCGCGATCGACAGGCGGTTGACCGGTGATTCGGCCCCGCCCGCCACCATCACGTCGGCGTCGCCGAGCCCGATCAGGCGGCTCGCGTCGCCGATAGCGTGGGCGCCGGTGGAGCAGGCCGTGACCACGGCGTTGTTCGGACCCTTCAGGCCGTACGCGATCGAGACCTGGCCGGAGGCGAGGTTGATGATCCGGCCCGGGATGAAGAACGGCGAGATCCGGCGCGGGCCCTTCTCGTGCAGGGTCACGGAGGCGTCGTAGATGCCGCCGATGCCGCCGATGCCGGAGCCGATCAGCACGCCGGTGGCGCACTGGTCCTCGTGGCTCTTGGGAAGCCAGCCGGCATCCTTCAGCGCCTCGTCGGCCGCCGCCATCGCGTAGACGATGAACGGATCGACCTTGCGCTGCTCCTTGGGCTCCATCACTGCGTCGGGGTTGAAGGTGCCGTCGGTGCCGTCGCCGAAGGGGACCTGCGCGGCGATCCGGCAGGGCAGGTCGGCGGATTCGAAGCCGCGGATCGGGCCGGCGCCGCTGTCGCCCGCGATCAGCCGGCTCCAGGTGTGCTCGACCCCGCTGCCCAGCGGCGTGACCATCCCCAGACCCGTGACCACCACCCGCCGCATCGCACTCGTCCCGTCTTGCAGCGCTTCCCCGCCGCCGGCAGGCGGCCCCCGCGGGGCCGGAGCGCACCGTCTATAACTGCCGAAGGCGGATTCGGTCCCTGGGGGACCGGTCACGCCTCCGGGCCTTCAAACGCGTAACGGCGCGGGGGCTGTTCCGCCTCGCCCGCGCCGCATGAAACGAAAAGCCCCGGCGCCTCAGGCGGCGGAATTCTTCTCCAGGAACTTCACGGCGTCGCCGACCGTCTGGATCGTCTCGGCCGCGTCGTCCGGAATCTCGACGTTGAATTCTTCCTCGAAGGCCATGACCAGCTCGACCGTGTCGAGGCTGTCGGCACCGAGGTCGTCGATGAAGTTGGCGCTCTCGACCACCTTCTCGGGCTCCACGCCCAGGTGCTCGACGACGATCTTCTTCACGCGCTCAGCGATATCGCTCATCGGTCTTCCGTCCTCGTCCTTCTGGTCTGTCAGACTTCTTGGGGTGGTGCCGTGGCCGCGTCGCGCCCCTGCGGGCTTGTTGACGGGCCGGTGTTCGATCGCGCGTGCTTCGAGGTGATCCGGCGCGTTGAGCCGGCATGGCCCCGCCGGGAGGCCTTGGACTGAAAACCCGCTGAACCGTCAACCCCCTGTGCGGCTGCGGGGGTTGGTAGCACAGGGTTCCAGCCCTGGCGAGGGGCCGTTCAGAAACCCTTCATGGGTGTGGCGTTTGCGTGCCGGACGGGGTGATTCGCTCAGCGCCAGGACCAGTATAAAGGTCCTAGTACATCGCCATTCCGCCGTTCACGTGCAGCGTGTGACCGGTGACGTACCCGGCCTCCGCAGAAGCAAGGTAGACGCACGCCGCGGCCACTTCCGCGCCCTCGCCGAGGCGCCCGGCGGGCACGCGGGCCAGGATGCCCTCGCGCTGCTTCTCATTCAGGGCGTCGGTCATCGGCGAGTTGATGAAGCCCGGCGCGATGCAGTTGACGGTGATCCCGCGGGAGGCGACTTCCGCGGCCAGGGCCTTGGTCATGCCCACGAGGCCGGCCTTGGCGGCCGCGTAGTTGCCCTGGCCAGGATTGCCGGTGCTGCCGACCACCGAGCCGATATTGACGATCCGCCCGGAGCGACGGCGCATCATGCCCTTCACGGCGGCGCGCGACAGCCGGAAAGCAGCGGTGAGGTTGACGGCGAGCACCTGCTCCCACTCCTCGTCCTTCATCCGCATGAACAGGTTGTCGCGCGTGATGCCGGCATTGTTGACCAAGATGTCGAGAGGGCCGATCGCCGCCTCGGCGGCCGGCACAAGCCCCTCGACCGAGTCCTTGTCGGAGAGGTCGGCGGCCACGGGGCTCGCGCGCTCGCCGAGCTCGGCGGCCAACGCTTCCAGGGCCTCCAGCCGGGTGCCGGAGAGCGCCACGGTCGCGCCCTGCGCGTGCAGTGCCCGGGCCATCGCCTGGCCGAGACCGCCGGTCGCGCCGGTGACGAGGGCCTTGCGGCCGGTGAGATCGAACATGCCGGGATCCTGCCGTGATTAGAGCGCGAAGGCCGCGATGTCCGCGGGCGTACCGATCGCGGTGGCCGAGGCCTGCGGGGCGATACGCTTGACGAGGCCGGTGAGCACCTTGCCGGCGCCGAGTTCGTGGAAGCGGTCGACGCCGGAGGCCGCCATGGCGGCGACGCTCTCGCGCCAACGCACCGTGCCGGTGACCTGCTCGACCAGCGCCGTCCGGATCGCCTCCGGATCGGAGACCGGGGCGGCCGCCACGTTGGCGTAGAGGGCGACCCGCGGCGCCGTCAGGGTCACGGCGGCCAGCGCCCGGGCCATGGCCTCGGCGGCGGGCGCCATGAGGCGGCAATGGAACGGGGCCGAGACGTTGAGCATCACGGCGCGCTTGATGCCGCGGCCGGTGGCGATGCCGATGGCGCGCTCCACGGCCGGCCGGTCGCCCGAGAGCACCACCTGACCGCCGCCATTGTCGTTGGCGACGTCGCAGACCGCGCCGCCCCCGGCCTCCTGGGCGGCCGCCTCGGCAACCGCGCGGGCGGCTTCGAGATCGGTGCCGATCAGGGCCGCCATGGCGCCCGCGCCGGGCGCCACGGCCTCCTGCATGGCCTCGCCGCGCAGGCGCAGGAGCTTGGCCGCGTCGGTGACGGTGAGGCTGCCGGCCGCCGCCAGGGCCGCGTATTCGCCGAGGGAGTGCCCGGCCACGCACGACACGTCGCGCGCGAGGTCGAGGCCGCGCTCGGCCTCCAGCACGCGCAGGACCGCGAGGCTCGCCGCCATCAGGGCCGGCTGGGCATTGGTGGTGAGGGTCAGGTCCTCGACCGGCCCCTCGAACATCAGCCGCGACAGGTTCTGGCCGAGGGCGGCATCGACCTCGTCGAGCACGGCCTTCGCCTGCGGGAAGGCCGCGGCGAGGTCCCGCGCCATGCCGACCGCCTGACTGCCCTGGCCGGGAAAGATGAATGCGCGCATCGTGAATCCCGATGGCCGGCACCGGCCCGCGCGAACGCCGCCCGTGTCGGCCGAAACTCTGGAATGGGCCGCGCACTCGCACCCGCGGCGGCGGGTTGTCAACAATGCGCCGCAGCATGGCGCCGCTCGGCGCCTCCGAGCCGACGCAGCGGAACGCGGTCCCGGCTCACGCGGCCGCTCACATCCGCCTTGTCATCCCGGGGCCCCGGAGCGGAGAAGGGGATCCCGACCCGCCAACGTGCCACGACATCGCGCCGCCGGTCGCTGTCGGTCGCCCGCCTCCGACGTGCCCCTTCGGGTCCGGCTTCGCCTGCGCGCGCCGGAACGACGGGGTGCCGCGCTCGGCCCGCCTCCGGTGCGGGCCCGGCAGACGCGCGCCCTGCGCAACCCGCTGTGCTTGTTGCACAACGGCATCCGGTGTAAGACGGCGTCATACCTGACAGCATCCGTCGCTCAAGCCCAAGGAGCCGCCCCGCATGGCGCGCGTCACCGTCGAAGACTGCATCGAGAAGGTCGAGAACCGCTTCGAGCTCGTCCTGCTCGCGAGCCACCGGGCGCGCCTCCTCGCCGCCGGTGCCCCCCTCACCATCGACCGCGACCGCGACAAGAACCCCGTCGTGGCCCTCCGCGAGATCGGCGACGAGACGATCACGGCGGACGACCTGAAGGAGCAGCTGATCCATTCGATGCAGAAATACGTCGAGGTGGACGAGCCGGAGGCCGAGACCGTGCCGCTGCTGTCGAGCTCGCCGGCCGCCGCCGCGGTGGCGCCGCAGTCTTCCAGCGACGATTCGGCGGTCCAGTTCGACCGCATGAGCGAGGAAGACCTCCTGCGCGGCCTCGAGAACCTTGCCCCGCCGGTCGAGACCGACGACGAGGGCGAGTGAGCCTGTCTCCGTGGGCCTGGATGCGCACGACCTGACCGAGACCGGACCCGGCGGAGACGCCGGGTTCTCTCGTTCCAAGGCCGATACAACGGCGAATGGTGCTTTACCGTCGCCGGGGGCTGGCGCCGGCGCGACGGTTGCGGAACAATCGCGCGTGATCCCGACCCCGCGCACGACCCAGGACGCGCCGGCCCCGTCCCGGCGGATGATGCGCCAGTACGAGCTGGTCGAGCGGGTCAAGCGCTACAATCCGGCCGCCGACGAAGCGCTGCTCAACCGCGCCTACGTGTACGCCATGCAGGCGCACGGCACGCAGAAGCGCGCCTCGGGCGATCCGTTCTTCGCCCATCCCCTCGAGGTCGCGGCGATCCTCACGGATCTCCACCTCGACGATGCCACCATCGTGGCCGCGGTCCTGCACGATACCGTCGAGGATACCGAGGCGACGCTGGAGGAGATCCGCCGGCTGTTCGGGCCGGAGATCGGTGCGCTCGTCGATGGGCTGACCAAGCTCAAGCGCCTCGATCTCGTCTCGAAGCAGGCGGCGCAGGGCGAGAATTTCCGCAAGCTGCTGCTCGCGGTGGCGGCGGATGTCCGCGTGCTGCTGGTCAAGCTCGCCGACCGCCTGCACAACATGCGCACCCTCCAGCACATGCGGGAGGACAAGCGCCACCGCATCGCGCAGGAGACGCTGGACATCTACGCGCCGCTTGCCGGCCGCATGGGCATGCAGGAGCTGCGCGAGGAGCTGGAGGATCTGGCCTTCCGCAACATCGAGCCGGAGGTCTACGCCACCATCACCCAGCGCCTGACGCGGCTCACGGCCAAGTCCGAGAGCGTGGTCGGGACGATCGCGCAGGTGCTCACCGAGAAACTGGGCGCGCAGGGCATTACCGCCGAGGTGAGCGGCCGGCAGAAGCGGCCGTTCTCGATCTGGTCGAAGATGGAGCGCAAGTCGGTCGCCTTCGAGCAGCTCTCCGACATCTTCGGCTTCCGCGTGGTCGTCGACACCGTACAGGACTGCTACGCGGCACTCGGCATCGTCCACACCAGCTGGCCGATGGTCCCGGGCCGCTACAAGGACTACATCTCGACGCCGAAGCAGAACGATTACCGCTCGATCCACACCACGGTGATCGGGCCGAAGAGCCAGCGCGTCGAGCTGCAGATCCGCACCCGCGCCATGGACGACATCGCCGAATACGGCATCGCAGCCCACGCCCACTACAAGGAGCTCGGCAAGGACCTGAGCCGCCGCGAGGGCGAGGGCAGTGTCCACCCGAAGCTGGCGGCCGAGAGCGGCGCCTACCAATGGTTGCGCCGGACCATCGAGTTGCTTGCCGAGGGCGACAGCCCGGAGGAGTTCCTGGAGCATACCAAGCTGGAGCTGTTCCAGGACCAGGTGTTCTGCTTCACCCCGAAGGGTCGGCTGATCGCATTGCCGCGGGGCGCAACCCCCATCGACTTCGCCTACGCGGTTCATACCGATGTCGGCAACACGGCGGTCGGCGCCAAGATCAACGGGCGGATGGCGCCGCTGCTGCACGAACTCGCCAACGGCGACGAGGTCGAGATCAGCCGCTCCGACGGGGCCTCGCCCCCGGCGGCCTGGGAATCCCTGGTGGTAACCGGCAAGGCCCGGGCGGCGATCCGGCGTGCGACCCGGGCGGCCGTGCGCCGGCAATATGCCGGGCTCGGGCGCCAGATCCTGGACCGGGCCTTCGAGCGTGCGGCCAAGACCTTCTCGGAGGATAAGCTCCGGGGCGCCCTGCCACGGCTCGCCCGCGCCACAACCGAGGACGTGTTCGCGGCCGTGGGCCGTGGCGAGATGTTCTCGGGCGACGTGGTCCGGGCCGTCTATCCCGACCATCGCGACGAGCGCCGGCCCTCCGCCGCGCAGGGGGCCGCCAGCGGCGCCGGCCGCCTCGTCCGCTCGGCCGACCAGACCATGCGGCTCACCTTTCCGGGCGCCGAGGGCAAGGAGGGCACCGGGGACCGGAGCGACGCGATCCCGATCCGCGGCCTCACGGGCGACCTGCCGGTGACCTTCGCGCCGAATGGCGGCGCGGTCCCCGGAGACCGCATCGTCGGCATCCTGACGCCTGGAATCGGCGTCACCGTCTACCCGATCCAGTCGGCGGCGCTCGCCGCCTTCGACAACGAGCCGGAGCGCTGGCTCGACGTTCGCTGGGATACGGAGGCGCTGGGCGGGGAGCGCTTCCCCGGGCGCCTCGCGCTCAAGTCGATCAACGAGCCGGGCGTGTTCGCCCAGATCGCTCAGGTCATCGCCGACCACGACGGCAACATCGACAACATCTCGATGAAGCGGCGCACGCAGGACTTCACCGACATCACCATCGACCTGTCGGTCTGGGACCTGCAGCATCTCAACGCGATCATCGCGGAGCTGCGCGGCAAGCGTCCGGTCAACAGCGTGGAGCGCGTGAACGGCTGAGGTTCCCCGGCAGGTGGCATGACCTCAGGTTTAAGAGCAAGGCCTCGGTAAATTGTCCCACCATTGTCGCGGACATCGTCGTGACGCTCCAATGTGGCGGTCTCTCTCGGAAGTGTCGATCTTCACAGCCGAACTTCTTCAGCTCTGCTTGACACTGGCGCATTTGGAACGAATGGTCCGCCTGCCGGGGCGGCGGTCATGCGGAGTGGGACCGTGCTTTTCGCCTCGGATTGCAGACCAATCGACAATCCATCGCGGCGATCCGTCCCCGGCCTGCCGATCGGACGGAGCTTGTCCGTTTCATCTGACGATTTTCCGTCGTCCCATATTTTTCTAGGACTCGACCTGTCCATGCCCGTGAACCAGCGCAGCGCCGTCTTTATTGACGGCGCAAATCTCTACGCCACCACCAAGGCCCTCGGCTTCGATATCGACTACAAGAAGCTCCTGAAGGAATTCCAGTCCCGGGAGAACCTTCTCCGCGCCTTCTATTACACCGCGATGATCGAGGATCAGGAATACTCCTCGATCCGCCCGCTCATCGATTGGCTCGACTACAACGGATACCGTGTCGTGACCAAGCCCGTGAAGGAATTCACGGATTCGATGGGGCGGCGGAAGTACAAGGGCAACATGGATATCGAGCTGGCGATCGACGCCCTCGAACTCAGCCAGCACATCGACCACATGATCCTGTTCTCCGGCGACGGCGATTTCCGCTCTCTCGTCGAGGCGATGCAGCGGCGCGGCGTCAAGGTGACGGTGATCTCCACCATCCAGACCCAGCCGTCGATGATCTCCGACGAGTTGCGGCGCCAAGCCGACGAGTTCGTCGACCTCGCGACCCTGGCGGGCCGGATCGGACGCGAGCCCAGCGAGCGTCCGGCCCGGCCGCCCGGCGAGGCTCCGAGCCGTTACCGCGGGGAGGGCCGGACGAATCCGGGCCTGGAAAACCGCTACGGCATCCGTCAGCCGGACGCCGAGGAGGAGTAGCGCCTCAGGCGCCCGCTCCGGCGAGCCAGTCGAGAACCTGCCGGGCGCTCCGGTCTGGCGGGAAGACCGGATAGAACAGCTGGCTCACCACGCCGTCGTCGATCACCAGGGTGAGGCGGCGCAGAAGCACCTGACCGCCGGCCTCGAAGACCGGCAGGCGCGCCGCCATCGCGAAGGCCCGGTGGGGGTCGGCGAGGAGCGGGAAGGGCAGACGCAGACGTTCGGCCGCCGCGCGCTGGTAGGCGCTCGTCTGGGTCGAGAGGCCGAAGACCTGGGCGACGCCCCGCGCCGTCAGGTCGGCGTGGTGATCGCGGAAATCGCAGGCCTGCGGCGTGCAGCCCCGGGCGCCGGGGATCGCGTCCCAGTCGGGTGTCAGGCCGGGCTGTCCCGGCTCGCCGGTACGCGGATAGGCGTAGGCCACAGTGCGGCCGGTCAGCCGCGCAAGCGAGATTGTGCGACCATCCGTGGCGGTGAGCGCCACGTCGGGCAGGTGCATCCCGCGGAGATGGTCGGCTGCGCCGTCGTCAACCGGGACGGGCAGGTCGTCGGGCAGGACGTCGTGGGTGGATGGCATGGGTCGCTCCGCAGAACCGCTGGCTCGGGGCGCCGCACCGGCCGATCGGGATCTTGAGACATCGCGCGGTCGGCGCCAAGGCGATCGCATCCCCGTCTCCGAAGCACCCTCTGCCGCGGACTTCGGAACTGTCGTTTTCGCGAGCGAAGCGCGGCAATCCAGCGTCCCGCGCCAGCGGACGTGGCGCGGCCCTGGGTCACCTCGCTGCGCCCGCGACGACGGCGCGGAAGCCGCCTCCGCAAGGCGGCCTGCTCGCTCTGGAACCTAGCCCCGGTCCCGCAGCAGCCGTGCCCGGTCGCGCTGCCAGTCGCGCTCCTTGACCGCCTCGCGCTTGTCGTGGGCCTGCTTGCCTTTCCCCAGGCCCAGCTCGACCTTCGCGCGCCCCTTGTCGTTGAAGTAGATCTTCAGCGGTACCACCGTGTAGCCCTGGCGCTGGGTCGCGCCGATCAGCTTGTTGATCTGGCGGCGGTGCAGCAACAGGCGGCGCGGGCGCTTGGTGTCGTGGTTGAAGCGGTTCGCCTCCAGGTATTCCGGGATGTAGGCGTTGAACAGCATCAGGTCGTTGCCGGAGGGGCCCGCATAGGCCTCGCCGATCGTGGCCTTGCCGCCGCGCAGGGACTTCACCTCGGTGCCGGTCAGCGCGATGCCGGCCTCGAGCGTGTCCTCGATCGTGTAGTGATAGCGCGCGGCGCGGTTGTCGGCGACGATGCGCCGACTGGGCTCCGGTTTCGGGGCCATGATGCGTGACTTCCCTCAGTCGACCAGCAGGCCGGCGTGGCGCAGGGCGTCGTCCACGATCCGCTTCGTGGGCTCGGTCACCGGCACCAGCGGCAGGCGCAGCTCGTCGGTCATGTGGCCGAGGCGTGACAGCGCGTACTTCACCGGCGCCGGGTTGGCCTCGGCGAACAGACCCGTCTGGAGGGGGAACAGCTTGTCCTGGAGGGTCAGCGCCTTGGCGTAGTCGCCCGAGAGCGTCGCCTCCTGCAGGTCGGCGCAGAGGCGCGGCGCGACGTTCGCCACCACCGAGATGCAACCGTGGCCGCCCTGGGCATTGTAGCCGAGCGCCGTCGCATCTTCGCCCGAAAGTTGGAGGAACTTCTCCCCCATGGCCTGACGCTGCTGGCTGACGCGATCGATCTTGGCGGTCGCGTCCTTCACGCCGGCGATGTTCTTCAGTTCGAAGAGCCGGGCCATCGTCTCGACGCTCATGTCGACGACGGAGCGTGGCGGGATGTTGTAGATGATGATCGGAATGCCGACCGCATCGTTGACGGCCTTGAAGTGGGCGTAGAGGCCCGCCTGCGTCGGCTTGTTGTAGTACGGCGTCACCACGAGGACGGCGTCGGCGCCCGCGCGCTCGGCGTGTTGCGCACGCTCGACCGCCTCGGCGGTGGAGTTGGAGCCCGCGCCCGCCACGACCGGCACGCGCCCGCCCGCCTCGTCGATGCAGGCCTCGACCACCCGGTCGTGCTCGGAATGGGTCAGGGTCGGGCTCTCGCCGGTTGTGCCGGTGGGCACGAGCCCGTGGCTGCCCTGCTCGATCTGCCAGCGCACGAACTTTCGGAACGCCGCCTCGTCGAAGGCCCCGTCGCGGAAGGGCGTCACAAGCGCGGTGAGCGAGCCCCGCAGGCGGCTCCCGGTCATCTCGGTCATCTCAGGCGTCCCAAAGGGTCCCAGCTGGGATCTCGGCGGTCTCGGCGCCGCGCGTGGCCCGCATCGTACGGGCACGGACCGGCAGACATAGGCGGTCGCGTCACGGCGCGCAAACAGATCGTGGCGACGGTTAACGCGATCTTAATGGTGACGGCCCGATCCTCGACCTTTCCCGCTCCAGTGATCAGTAGGGGGGAATCGTGATCCGACCCGCGGCCTCGTCTCCGGCCTCGAAGCGCACGTCCCTCACCGCCGCCGCGCTCATCGCCACGGTCGGCGTCGCGCTGGCCGGTCAGGTCGGCCAAGCCGGCACCGACGCGCCCGCCATGCCGCCGGCCTCGCAGCCGACGCCGCCGGCGAGCGACGCCGCCCTCTCGACCGCCCAGGTTCGCGGCGCGCAGGCCGCAAAGGCCAGCGACCCGGTCGCGGCCGACGCTCTCAGGCTCGACCCGGTCCATGCCTCCGGGAGCGACGACAAGGGCGAGGAGCCCGCCCGGACGCTGCCCGCCGCGGCCTCGGCCTACGCCTCCGCGGACCCCGACGCCCCCGTGGCCTTCCCGCTTCCGGACGCCGCCGTCACCCCGCCGGCCCCAGTGCCCGAGGTGCCCGATCCGGCGCGGCCCAAAATTTCCGGCGACACCGACCCGACGCTGCTGCGCGGCGCCATCGACCTCTACCGCAAAGGCCGGGTCGCCGACGGCGACCGGATGCGCGACGGCTTCACCGACCCGGCCGCGAAGGCGCTGCTCGAATGGGTGGCGATCCGCGCGGGCGCCGGGATCGGCTTCAACCGCACGATCGCCTTCGTCCGGGCCAATCCGGACTGGCCGGCCGGCCCGCTGCTGCGCCGCCGGGCTGAGGAGGCGCTGCTCTCCGAGCGGAAATCCCCCGCGACGGTCCGGGCCTTCTTCGCCACGGCGAAGCCGTCGAGCGCGCCGGGCAAGTTCGCCCTGGCGCTGGCTTTGCGCGCCGACGGCTGCGAGGCCGACGCCGCCGAGATGGTCCGCGACCTCTGGCGCACCGAGAGCTTCGGCCGCAGCCTCGAGGCCAAGGTGCTCGATGCCTTCCCGGACGCGCTCACACGGGTCGACCACCGCTACCGGATGGAGCGGGCGCTCCTGAAGGACGATTGGGAGAGCGCCGGCCGGGCGGCCGGCTACGCGGGCGGCGCCTATGCCAGCCTCGTGCGCGCCCGCCGGGCCGTCGAGGACAAGTCCTCCGGCGCCGCGGCCGCGCTCGCCGCGGTGCCGCCGTCGCTGCGCAGCGACGCGTCCTACATCTTCTCCCGGGCGCAGTACTTCCGCCGGGCCGACAAGCCCGAGGCCGCCGCCGCAATGCTCGCCACAGCGCCGAGCAACCCGGACGTGCTGGTCGACGGCGACGAGTGGTGGATCGAGCGCCGGATCGTGGCGCGCAAGCTTCTCGACCTCGGCGACGCCAAGACCGCCTACGCGGTCGCGAGCCAGCAGGCGGCGCGCACGCCAGAGAAGCGGATCGAGGCCGAGTTCCATGCCGGCTGGATCGCCCTGCGCTTCGCCGGCAATCCGGCCGCCGCCGCGCAGCATTTCGCGCAGGTGGCGGCGATCGCCGAGAGCCCGATCTCGGTGGCGCGGGCCGCCTACTGGCAGGGCCGGGCAGCCGAGGCGCTCGGCCAGTCGGAGGAGGCGAAGCGCTTCTACGAGCGCGCGGCCCTGCAGCCGATCGCCTATTATGGCCAGGTGGCGCGGGCCCGGCTCGGCCAGACCAGCCTGCCCCTGCGGGCACCCGCCGATCTCGAGGGCGCGGAGCGTCAGGCCTTCGATGGGCGGCTCTCCATCCGCGCCCTGCGCCTGCTCGGCGAGGCCGGGATCAAGGAGCTGGCGCTGCCGCTCTACATCGACGCCGCCCGGGATCTCACCGACCCGCGCGAGCTCCAGGCGCTCGGCGATCTCGCCACCGACATGAAGGATCCCCGCGCCCTGGTGGCGATCGGCAAGCTCGCGGTGCAGCGCGGCCTGCCGCTCGACGCCCACGCCTACCCGACGATCGGAATTCCGAATTACGAGACCTTCACGGCGGTGCCGCAGGTGGAGCGGGCCATGGTCTACGCCATCGCCCGACAGGAGAGCCAGTTCGATCCGCGGGCGCAGTCGGGCGTCGGCGCGCGCGGGCTGATGCAGATGATGCCGGCCACCGCCCAGCGCACCGCCCGCCGGGTCTCGGCTGCGTTCGACGTCGAGCGTCTGACCAGCGACCCCGCCTATTGCGCCAAGCTCGGCCAAGCCCATCTCGGCGAGCTGATGGAGGATTGGCGCGGCTCCTACGTGCTGGCCTTCGCCTCCTACAACGCCGGCGGCGGCAACGTGAAGAAGTGGATTGACGCCTACGGTGACCCGCGCAAGGGCGATGTCGACGTGATCGACTGGGTGGAGCGCATCCCCTTCACGGAGACGCGCAACTACGTGCAGCGCGTGATGGAGAACCTGCAGGTCTACCGGTCGCGGCTCGACAGCCGCAGCGCCTTGCTGATCGAAGGCGACCTCCATCGCGGGGCGCGGTAGGACGCCGCTTCGGGTAACCGTCTCTCCCCGCGGATCTGGGCCGCGTTCGTCCTTCCGAGGCGCCGCAGGCGAGCCCGGAACCCAGAAACGCCGCTGGGCCAAGACGTGAAAGGTCGGCAGTTCCGGATCCCGGGTTCCGCTGCGCGGCCCCGGAATAACGGAGTGACCGTGAAGGCCGGCGGAAGGCCCGACGAAACATCTGCGCCTCTCGGCTTTCCCCGCCTCCCAGACTTCAGCGGCATAGCTTTTGGTTGTGCCTCCACCGCTTGGCTCCCTAGAAGATGGGCCGGTCCGCATTGACCGGCTCACGAGAGCCCGCGCTGCCGAGAGGTTCCCCATGCTGCGTTCGAGATCGGGTTTCGCCCTCCTGCTGATGCTGAGCACCGCGCTCGCGGCCGCCGCCCCGGCCCTGGCCCAGGAGGCCTCCACCGCCGAGCAGACGATCGACGTGATGAACACGCTGTTCGGTAAGCATCCGGGCGCCCGGGCCAACCACGCCAAGGGCGTGGTCGCCGAGGGCAGCTTCACCCCGTCTGCGGAGGCGGCCAAGCTCAGCAAGGCCTCTCTGTTCAAGGGGCCGGCGGTGCCGGTGACGATCCGGTTCTCGGACGCCACCGGCGTCCCGACCATTCCGGACGGCGTCGCCGACGCCAACCCGCACGGCCTGTCGCTCAAGTTCAAGCTGAGCGACGGCTCGGAGATGGACGTCGTGACCAACGCGCTGAAATACTTCCCCGTCGCCACAGGCGAGGAATTCCGCGACCTCCTGAAGGCCGCCGCCGAGAGCGGCCCGAACGCGGCCCATCCGACCGCGCTGGAGCGCTTCGCCGCCGCCCATCCGGCCGCAGCGACCGCGGGGGAGACCGCCAAAACCCCGTCGAGCCTCGCCCGGCAGACCTATAACGGCGTCAACGCCTTCATCCTCGTCGATGCCGCCGGCAAGCGGCAGCCGTTCCGGTTCCGCTTCGTGCCGGTGGAGGGCGAGGAGATCCTCGCCCCCGAGGACGCGGCCAAGCGCGACCCGAACTTCCTGATGGCCGAGATCGGCCCGCGGGTCGCCAAGAATCCGGCAAAGTTCAGGATGCTGGCCCAGCTCGCCGAGCCGGGCGACCCGACCAACGACGCCACCAAGCCCTGGCCCGACGACCGCAAGACCGTCGATCTCGGCACCGTGACGGTGAGCAAGGTCGTGTCCGACAGCGCCGAGGCCGAGAAGGCGCTGCTGTTCATGCCCAACAACCTGACCGACGGGATCGAGGTCTCGGACGATCCGCTGATCGATGCCCGCGTCCAGGCCTACGCGGTCTCGTTCAGCCGCCGCTCGCAGTAGCGCGGTCCGGCCGGACGGAAGCTCCAGGTCTCGCCCTCATCCTGAGGTCCAGGGGGAGATATGCTCCGGAACGGAGCAGATTAGCGGCCCGTCCCGGCCTTCGGGGCGGACGGCGCCTTCGCGCCGCCCGGCTGCCCCTTGCTCTCGACCGAGCCCGTGCGGGCGCCGTCCTGGGTGGAGCCGGTGCCGCTGAGGCCACCGGCGCCCATGCTGGTCGAGGACGCGCCGGCACCCTGGCGTCCCTCGGCCCTGCCCTGGCCTTCGGCGGCACCCACGGCACCCGCCGCACAGGTGAGCAGGGCCGCGAGCAGGATCGTACGGCTCAGGATCCTCATGGGGCCTCCGCGATTTCTCGAGCGCCCCGGGCGGGGTTGCGAGTCCAACCGGGCGCGCCCGGCAGCGTTCCCGCGCGGATGGCCGGCCTGTCACCCGGCGGCGCCGAGCGCGGCGGCGGCGCGCCGTCCCCGCCGCTCCGCAGGATCCTGGAACACCCCCGACCACAGGCCGAGGCGGCGCCCCCAGGCCCGGTCCGCCGCCGCCCCATAGTCCGGCGCGAGATCCCGATCGGGCAGGGCGAGGCCCTGCGCCACCATCCAGGCCCCGAGATCCGCCTCGCCGACCCGGCAGAGCGCCGCGCCGGCCTCGCCCCGCGTCTCGCAGGCGACGGCCGCCCCGCCGATCCGGTCGGCGAGCGCACGGGCGGCGTCCCGGCCGCACGGGTAGGGCCGATCCTGGGCATCCGAACAGGTCGCGTCGCCCGCCGGCGCGGCGATCCCGAACAGGCTGAGCTGCCGCGCGCCGAGGCGGAGGGTTCCGCCGTCGATCACCTGGGCGGGGCCGCGCAGGATCTCGCCGGCCCGGGCGGGGCCGTGCCAGGCGAGGCCACCCGCCAGGAGGGCGGCCAGGAGCGGCAGGCGCGAGCGGCCGGCCTTGTCGTCCGGGCAGAGGAGGGTGCCTGCGAGGCCGGCCGCGCAGGCGAGGAGGATACCGACGAACAGCGACATGGTCTCAGGTCTCCAGACGGGCTATGGCCGCCCTTGTGCCGAAGCCCCGCCCCGCGACCCTGACGCCGCCTGTCAGCGTCCCGTCAGGCGGCGCGGCCTAAGCCTGTGCCCGCATGAGCCCGTCCCGCCGCCTCTTCCGCCCTATCCTGGCCCTCGGCCTGCTGGCCGCCCTCGCGGGCGGGCCCGCGCACGCCTCCGAGGATGCCGACCGCGCCCGCCGCGCCCTGGAGCGGGGCGAGATCCGTCCCCTCGACGCTGTGCTGGCGGCGGCCCGTGCGGCCGTTCCGGGCGATGTCGTGTCGGTCGATCTCAAGCACGACGACGGGCACTGGCTGTACAAGCTGCGCATCCTCGGGGCCGACGAGAAGCGCCGGACCGTGAAGGTCGATGCCGGCAGCCTCAAGATCCTGGACGAGGACGACGATGATTGAAGCGCGGGACCGGCCGTGCGCGTCCTGATCGTCGAGGACGAGCCGCGCATCGCCGCCGATCTCCGGCAGGGACTGGAGATGGCCGGCTACGTCGCCGACGTCGTGGCGGACGGCGAGGGGGCGTGGTTCCGGGCCGAGACCGAGCCTTACGACGCCATGGTGCTGGATCTCGGCCTGCCGCGGCTCGACGGGCTCGGCGTGCTGCGCCGCCTGCGCGCCGCCGAGGTGACGCTGCCGGTCCTGATCCTCACCGCCCGCGACGGCTGGCGCGAGCGCGTCGAGGGCATCGATGCCGGCGCCGACGACTACCTCGCCAAGCCGTTCCGGATGGAGGAGCTGGTCGCGCGTCTGCGGGCGATCCTGCGGCGCACCGCCGGGCACGCCTCGCCGGTCCTCCGGGCCGGCACCGTGGAGCTCGACACCCGCACCCGCGCGGTCAGCGTCGACGGAAAGCCCACGGAGCTGACCGCCCTGGAATACCGGCTCCTCGCCTTCCTGCTGCACCGGCCGGGGCAGATCGTGCCGGCGGGCGAGCTGCTCGACCACCTCCACGGGGTCGGGACCGAGCGCGAGGCCAACGCCCTGGAGGCGCTGCTGACCCGTCTGCGCCGCAAGCTCGGGCCGGGGGTCATCGAGACCCGGCGCGGCCAGGGCTACCTGATTGCCGGACCGGGCGGATCGTGAGGCGCGACTCCCTCCGCCTGCGGCTCGGCCTCGCGGCGGCCGCGCTGATCGCGCTGGCGCTGGTTCTCGCCGGGATCGGCCTCACGGTGATCCTCGACCGGGTGCTCGATGCCCGCACCGTCGAGGAGCTGGACCGGACCGCCAAGCTCATCGCCGGGCGGGTCGGCCTCGCGCCGGACGGGACGCCGACGCTCTCGCGGGACCTGCCGGACCCGCGCTTCGCCACCCCCTATGGCGGCCTGTACTGGCAAGTCGAGGCGGGATCGCACCTCCTGCGCTCGCGCTCGCTCTGGGACAAAAGCCTCGACCTGAGCCGGGCCGGGACGGGCGCGCAGGCCCCCGCCACCCTCGACACGGTCGGGCCCGATGGCGGCTGGGTCATCGCGGTGGTGCGACCGGTCCAGATCGGCGCGCAGGGCTCAGAAACCGCGCTGCGGGTCGCGGTGGCGGAGGACCGGCGCAGCCTCGCGGCGGGCCGAAACACGTTCCTGCACCTGCTGATCCCGGCCCTGATCGCCCTGTTCCTCGTCTTGACGCTGGCGATGGGCCTGTTCGTGCACCGGGCGCTCAGCCCGTTCCGGGTGCTTCAGGCGGAGCTCCTGGCGGTCCATGCCGGGCGGCGGGCACGGCTGCCGGAGCACTTCCCCGACGAGGTCCGGCCGCTGGTCGCCGACCTCAACCGGCTGCTCGATGCGCAGGAGCGAGCCCTGATCCGCGCCCGCGACGCCGCCGCCGACATGGCCCACGGCCTCAAGACCCCGCTCGCGGTGCTGGACGCCCTGGCGCGCCGGACCGGGCCGGCCGATCCGGCGCTGGCGGCCGAGATCGCCGAGCAGGCGCGGGCCATGGGCGGGCAGGCGGAGCGCGCGCTGGCACGGGCGCGGGTCGCCGCAGCGGGCGACCTGCGGCGGCGGTCCTGCCGGGTCGCCCCGGTGGCGGCGCGTCTCGTTGCAACCCTGCGGCGGCTGCCGGAGGGCGACTCCCTCGACTGGGCGCTGGCGGTGCCCGAGACCCTCGCCTATCCCGGCGAGGAGGGCGAGTTGATGGAGGTGCTGGGCAACCTCCTCGACAATGCCCGCAAGTGGGCGCACCGGCGGGTCCGGATCACCGGGACGGGCACCGGACGCCCGGGCCTCGCCGTCGAGGATGACGGCCCCGGCATGAGCGCCTCGGCCATCGCGGGGATTGGGCGCGGCCAGCGCTGGGACGAGAGCCGGCCGGGCACCGGCTTCGGCATCGCCATCGCCCGCGACGTCGCAGAGGCCGCCGGCGCCCAGCTCGATTTCGGCCGCTCGGAGATGGGGGGCCTGCGGGCAGATCTGAGCTGGCCGAGCGGGTCGCGGGGGCATCCTACGGCGCTCCCCACCCATGCCCCCTCATCGTGAGGGGCCGCACGTTTCTCCATGCGCGCCGCTGATGAGCGCGCGACCTGCCCCCTCTCCCGTTCGGGAGGGGGCTGGAGTGCGGGATGAGATCGGCCGGGATCGTGCACGCGGTCGCCGCGCGATCAGGGCGCGCCTCGTCAGAAGAAACCTGATCCCTCACCCTGTCCCCCTCCCGCACGGGAGAGGGGCCTGCGCTCGGTCCCGGATCGTCAACCCGTCCGCAGCGATCCAGGTTGCGGTCGGCGTCCGATCAGTGCGGTCGCGCCGCTCACCGCCGGCGCGGCTCTCCCGCGGCCGCCCGGCTCAGCCGGATCAGCCGCGCACTCAGGGCGCGGGCGCAGGCCGCGGTGCTGCGGCCCTCGGTGGCGATCGTCAGGTCCGGCCGCTCCGGCGCCTCGTAGGGCGCCGAGATGCCGGTGAAGTCCGGAATCCGGCCGGCGCGGGCCAGCCGGTACAGGCCCTTCGGGTCCCGGGCCTCGCACAGGCCGAGCGGCGTATCGACGAACACCTCCAGGAACGGGATGTCGCCGGCGATCCGGCGTGCGAGAGCCCGGTCGGTCCGGTAGGGCGAGATCAGCGAGACGATCACCACCGAGCCCGCCTCGGCCATCAGCCGCGCTACCTCGGCGGTGCGCCGGACGTTCTCGGCGCGGTCCTCCGGCGAGAAGGCAAGATCGGCGTTCAGCCCGTGGCGCAGGTTGTCGCCGTCGAGGACGGCGCTGTGCCGGCCGGCCGTCACGAGCGTCCGGTCGGCCGCCGCCGCGAGGGTGGATTTCCCGGCTCCCGACAGGCCGGTCAGCCACGCGATCACCGGCACCTGGCCGAGGCGCGCCCACCGCGCCTCCCGGGCCTGGAGGGGGTGCCACGTCACGGGGCCTGGAGGGAGACCGGTCAGGATTTTCTGCGAGACGTGCATTTCCACCGCCTGAGGCAGCGTCCGCGGGCGCGGCTGCCGGATTCCGGACATCGATACGGGTTCTGGGGATCGGCGCGGGCCGTCAGGGCACGCGCCAGACCGGGTAGCCGAGGGCCTCGCCGAGCCGCGCCTTGCCTTCTTCCAGGATGTGGGCCGTCCGGCGCCGCCACGCGGGCGGGGACCGGAAGGCGGCCTGCGCGGCCGCCGCCCGCACGAGCTGTTCGACCAAGGCTTCCGTCTCCGGCGGGATCGGCCCGGCGGCGAGTTCGTTCGGAGGTGCGGCGGGCGCGGGCGCGACGATCGCGTCCCAGGCCGCCCCCCAGCAGGCGGCAGCGAAGCGCGCGTTCGACGCCGCGGAGCGTGCCGCGACGCGGGCCAGACCGTCCGGTGCATCGCCGCGGAACCGCTCCGCGTCGAGCCCCCGCGCCCAGGCCCAGTCGTCGACTACATGGCCGAGCAGCCGGCGGTGCCCGGTCACCTGACGGTGCACACCGAGCCGGTACAGGCGGCGCGACGCCTCGACCGCGACGGGCCCGGAACTCCGGTTGGTGCGGTACGCGAGGTCGGCGGGTACCATCAGGGGTGCAAGGCGGCCGCCCAGGCCAAGCCCGTCGACCAGCCGCTTGAGCAACGGCGCGTCGGACCGGCGATCGCGGAACGGCACGGCCGTGACGCGCCCCGCCGAGGCGCGGCGCCAGGGTTCGAGCCGGGCCGCGTAGTCGTAGCGCCCGGACGCGCCCTCGGAGCGCAGGAAGCCGCGGAACGTGCGGCCCTCGGCGACCACCTGGGCGCGCAGGGCATAGGCCGAGGCCAGCTGCTCCCCCTGCGGCTTGACCACGAGTGCCACCTCCAGGGCGAAGCCGCGCCGCGCAAATAGATCCGCCAGGATCTCGGGAACACGCCAGAGCGGACGCTGCACGGCGAAGTCCTCGTACGAGAGCAGGACCGTATCCGCCGGCGTGGCGGTGAGTACCGCATCGAGGCGCGCGAGGGCCTCGCGCCGCTCGGCCGCGGTGCTGCGGCGGTCCAGCGCCTGGCCGAGCCGGTAGTGGTTGACGTCGTCCCCCCCCGAAGAGCCCGGCCGAGCGAGGTTCGGGTAGCAGATCCCGACCGATGCGAGTTGCGGCCGCAGCCGGGCCATCACCTCCTGGAACGAGGTCGAGCCGGTTCTCGGCATGCCGATGTGGACGATTGCGCGGCGCACGATTCCTGTCGACCTTGCTGGATTTCGTCATGGCGGCAAGTCTTCCGCCTAGACGGGCACGGTCCACGACCCCTCGTGAACGCGCACGTCTTTGGAAGACGCCAAACGAATCCGTAATCACGGTCCGATCACGGGAACGCGATCAGGAATAGCCAAGCTCCGTTTCTGATCTATTTCGGCGTGCTGAGCCCGCGCAGGCCGGACGCTCGGCCAGAGTATCCTGCGTCGATCGATCCCCGATGTCTTTCCGGGTCGCCGAGGGCGAGCCCGGACCCGAAGAGGCACGCCGGAGGCGGGCAATCCAGAGCTACCGGGGCTGCCAAAACGTGGCGCGTCGGCGTATCCGGATCCCGGGTTCCGCTGCAGGGCCCCGGGATGACGGGGTGAAGCGGCTGTGCCGCATCCACGAAGAGAAACGATTTGGGTCCTCCCCGGGGCGAGGGATGAAGTTTGCCCCGCTTGCGACCCTGTGTTCCGGACGCCGCGACACATACCGTCGCTGCGGATTCGGCGCCGCGTCCGCTAGCTCTCGACACCCTCGCGCCGGAGCAGGAACACGCCCTGCGCGCCGAACAGGTTCCAGACCCACCAGGGCATGGCGAAGCGCATCGGCCGGCCGCGGGCGTCCAGCGCCGTGGCGGTCTCGATCCGGGCGCCGATCACGCGGCAGAGGCCGACGAAGTCGCGGATCGTGCAATGGTGGATGTTGGGCGTCTCCCACCACGCGTCCGGCATGATCTCGGTGACCGGCATCCGCCCGCGGAAGGCCAGTTCCGAGCGCACCCGCCAGTGCCCGAAATTCGGGAACGAGATGATCACCTGCCGGCCGATCCGCAGCAGGTGCTCCAGCACCACCCGGGGATTGCGGGTCGCCTGGATGGTCTGGGACAGGACCACCACGTCGAAGGCGCGATCGGGATAATTGGCGAGGTCGGTGTCGGCGTCGCCCTGGATCACCGACAGGCCCCGAGCGAGGCAGGCGTTCACGCCCTCGCGGGACAATTCGATCCCGCGCCCGTCGATGCCGCGGCGGTCGCGCAGCAGCGCCAGCAGCGAGCCATCGCCGCAGCCGATGTCGAGCACCCGGGCCCCCGCCGGCACGAGGCCGAGCACGACGAGATGGTCGACCCGGGCGCCGCTGCCCTCGGCCGCGTGGGGGAGGGCATCCGCGCTCTCCCAGGGCGCCCCGTGCTGAGCCTTGCCCAGGGGCGGCTTGCCGAGCGCCGTCCGCATCACAGGCCGCGCGCCCGGGCAGCGGCGTCGATGAACCCGCGGGCCGCGGAGAACATCGCCGGCTCGTCGAGCAGGAAGGCGTCGTGGCCCTTGTCGCTCTCGACCTCCACGAAGGCCACCGGCGCCGCCGCGGCGTTCAGCGCGTGGACGATCGCCCGGGAATCCCGGGTCGGGAACAACCAGTCGGAGGTGAACGAGATCACGCAGAAGCGGGTCTTGGTGCCCCGGAAAGCGTTGGCGAGCACGCCGCCGTGGTCCTCGGCGAGGTCGAAATAATCCATCGCCCGGGTCAGGTAGAGATAGGCGTTGGCGTCGAATCGCTCGACGAAGCTCAGGCCCTGGTGGCGCAGGTAGCTCTCGATCTGGAAATCGGCGTTGAACGAGAAGGTCGGCGCCGTGCCGCCCTGGAAGCGCCGGCCGAACTTCCGGTGGAGCGCCGGCTCGGAAAGATAGGTGATGTGCGCGCCCATCCGGGCGACGCCCAAGCCCTTGGCGGGCCGCGTGCCGGCTTCGAGGTAGCGCCCGTCCGCCCAGGCAGGGTCGGCCATGATCGCCTGCCGGCCGACCTCGTGGAAGGCGATGTTCTGCGCCGAGTGGCGGGCGCCGGTGGCGATCGGCATCGCGGCGAAGACGCGCTCCGGGTAGAGCGCCGCCCATTGCAGAACCTGCATCCCGCCCATCGAGCCGCCGATACACAGGAACAGGTCCCGGATGCCGAGATGCTCCAGCAGCATCGCCTGAGCCCGGACCATGTCGCGGATCGTCACCAGCGGGAAGTTCAGCCCGTAGGGCCGCCCCGTCGCGGGATCGATCGAGGCCGGGCCGGTGGAGCCCATGCAGGAGCCGATGACGTTCGAGCAGATGACGAAGTAGCGGTCCGTGTCGATCGGCTTGCCGGGACCGACCAAGGTCTCCCACCAGCCGCCCTTGCCGGTGACCGGATGGGTATGGGCGAAATACTGGTCGCCGGTGAGCGCGTGGCAGATCAGCACCGCGTTCGAGCGCGCGGCGTTGAGCGTGCCGGCGGTCTGGTAGGCGATCTGGAACGGCGCGAGTTCAACGCCGGCATCGGTGAGCAGCGGCGTGTCCGCGGCGAAGCGCGCCACCGGGCTCTTCGGGTCGAGCGCCTGCGAGCGCTCGGAGGCGCGCCGCGACGGCTCGTCGATCGGGTCCGGCCGCAGGGCCGTGTCCGGTTGGGTGTCCATGGCGGGTCTTGACGACCGTGTATCCGTTCGGATCCGGACCGGGGGAGCACGGTGCCACCTGACGCGCCGCACTCGCCCGACGCGGCCAGCAGGCTCCGGAGGTAATGCTCCGGGCGGCGAGCGTCAACGCGGAACGCCGTCGGCCTCCACTCAGGCGAACGGCGCGGCCATCACCGCCAGGCCCAGGGCCGGCAGGCCGAGCGCCAGGGCGGCGCGGGCGTCGATCCGGTCGGCACGGGCGCCCGCACGCCAGTGCCGGCTCGCCGCGCTCTCGATGACGAGCCCGGTCAGGACGAGCGCACACCCGATCAGGGCCTGCCACGAAACCATGAATCCCTCGCCCAGCGGCCGCGCCATTCACGCCGCGCAAGACCGCGCGGCGTCCGCTACCGGCTGGGAAATCCGTCTCGTGCCCGACGGTTCCTCAGAGCATCGCCGCCGCGCAGGCGGCGAAGACCAGGGCGGCGCCCGCCGCCGTGATGCACCCGCTGGACCAGGAGGCGGCATCCACGCGGCGGAGACGGCAATCGGCGGCTACCGAGGTGAGGATCCCGATCAGGAACAGGCTGCAGGGGATCAGGTCACCGGGCATTGTCGTCCATCCAGGAGCACGCGGGGCGCGGCACGCCCGACGCCCCCTTTCTCCGGGTTCAACAGGCCGAAACATGGCGAGTGCCCCGCGGCATTTGCGCGTCGCCGTTTTGCCGCGGCGGGTGCGGATGGACCTACGCCTCAGATCTGTCCCGGAGCTGGCCGGGTGTCGAAATCCTCCGGGCCCATGTCGAGGAGATCGTTCGGCGTCGGCGTCCGGTCGTAGGCCTGGCTGGCCGCCGCCTCGATCACCGCCTGGTTGCGGGCGAAGAGATCGAGGGGCGCGAGATCGCCGCCCCCGAAATGCTGGCGCAAAACCGGGATCGGCACGTCGATCCCGATCACCCGCTCGCCGTTGGTCATGGCGAAGCGGATCAGGGTGTCGTCGGCGGCCAGGATATGGGCGCCGCCGTCCAGGTAGCGTTCGAGGGGCATGAGACCGCTCCGTGCTTCGGAAAGTGATCTCCTCAGGTAGGGCGGCGCGATCGGGCTTGTATCGATCGGGCTTGTATCGATCGGCCTTGTATCGATCGGCCTGGCACGATCGCCCCGCGTCGGGCGGAGGACCGGCGCGCCTACGGCGACCCCGGGTTCACCGGCCCGGGAAATGCTGTAGACGGACGCGGAACCCACCAAACCCCGCCGATCCCGAGTCGCCCCGCAATGTCCGCCCCCCGACCCGCCCGTCCGGAACCGCGCCCCGGCATCCTGGCGATCGACACCTACGTGCCCGGCAAGAGCAGTCGGCCCGGCGGCGGCAAGGTCTACAAGCTCTCGTCCAACGAGACCCCGCTCGGCCCCAGCCCCGCGGCGCTCGCTGCGCTCCACGCGGCCACCGCCAAGCTCGAGACCTACCCGGACGGGCGCGCCACGGTGCTGCGCACCGCCATCGCCAAGCGGTACGGGCTCGATCCCGAGCGGATCGTCTGCGGCGCGGGCTCGGACGAGCTTCTGTCGCTGCTGGCCTACGCGTATGGCGGGCCGGGCACCGAGGGGATCTACTCGGAGCACGGATTCCTCGTCTACCGGATCGCCATCCTGGCCTCGGGCGGCGAGGCGGTGGTCGCGCCCGAGCGCGACTTCACCGTGGACGTCGACGCGATCCTGGCCCGGGTCACCGACCGGACCCGGATCGTCTACGTCACGAACCCCAACAACCCGACCGGCACCTACCTGCCCTTCGACGAGATCCGCCGCCTCCACGCCGGCCTGCAGCCGCACGTGCTGCTGGTGATCGACGGCGCCTACGCGGAATACGTCCGGGCCAACGACTACTCGGCCGGGCTCGAACTCGCGCTCGAATCCGAGAACGTCGTGATGACCCGGACCTTCTCGAAGATCCACGGCCTCGCCGCCGTGCGGATCGGCTGGATGGTCGCGCCGTCACACGTGGCGGACGCGGTCAACCGGATCCGCGGCCCGTTCAACGTCTCGGGGCCGGCGATCGCCGCGGGCTCGGCGGCGATCGCCGACGAGGCGCACATGGCCGCCGCCGCCGCCCACAACGCCGAGTGGCTGCCGAAGCTCACCGAGGGCGCCCGCGCGCTCGGCCTCACGGTCACGCCGAGCGTCGCGAACTTCCTGCTGATCCACTTCCCCGACGCGCCGGGCCGCTCGGCGGAGGACGCGGACGCGTTCCTGACCGAGCGCGGCCTCATCACCCGGCGGGTCACCGCCTACGGCCTGCCCAACGCCCTGCGGGTGACGGTGGCGGGGTCTGAGGCCAACACGGCCTTCCTGGCGGCGCTCGGCGACTTCGTGCGGGGCCAGCATGGCTGAGACGCTCAAGGCCGGGACGCCCGCCGTCGGCCGCCTCGCCATCGTCGGCCTCGGGCTGATCGGCTCCTCGATCGCCCGGGCGGCCCGCCGCTACGGCCTCGCCCGCACCATCGTGGCCGTCGACCGGGACAAGGCCGTGCGCGACCGGGTCCGCGAACTCGGCATCGCCGACATGGTTACGGGCGACCCGGGCGAGGGCGCGGCCGATACGGATCTGGTGATCCTGTGCGTGCCGGTCGGCGCCATCGGCGCCGCGGCGGCCGAGATGGCGCCGTATCTGAAGCCCGGCGCGATCGTGTCGGACGTCGGCTCGGTGAAGGGCGCCGTGGTGGCGGCGATCCGCCCGCACCTGCCCGAGGGTGTGGCCCTGGTTCCCGGCCACCCGATCGCCGGAACCGAGTTTTCGGGGCCGGATGCCGGCTTCGCGACCCTGTTCCAGGGCCGCTGGTGCATCCTGACCCCGCCCGAGGGCACCGACCCGGCGGCGGTCGACACCGTCCGCGCCCTGTGGTCGGGGATGGGCGCCGATGTCGAGACGATGAGCGCCGAGCACCACGACCACGTGCTGGCCATCACCAGCCATCTGCCGCACCTGATCGCCTACAACATCGTCGGCACCGCGGCCGACCTCGAATCGGCGACGCAGTCCGAGGTGATCAAGTTTTCGGCGAGCGGCTTTCGCGATTTCACCCGCATCGCGGCGTCGGACCCGACCATGTGGCGGGACATCTTCCTCAACAACCGCGACGCGGTGCTGGAGATGCTCGGCCGGTTCAACGAGGACCTGTCGGCGCTCGCCAAGGCGGTGCGCTGGGGCGACGGCGACGCGCTGCACGCGATGTTCACCCGCACCCGGGCGATCCGGCGCAGCATCGTGGCGCAGGGCCAGGAGACCGCGGCTCCGGATTTCGGCCGGCCGCGGCCGCCGGAGGAGTAGGGGAAGGCCGCGCACGCCATCCCCTTTGGCAAACGCCCCGTCGGCCGGATAAGCCACCCCGTCTTTCCGGGCCGCCGCAGGCGAGCCCAGCCCCGACGGGATCCGCCGGGGCGGGCAATCCAGAGCCGCCGTCGGTGTAGGTTCCCGGCACGTCGGGGGTTCTGGTTTCCGGGGCTCCGCTTCGCGGCCCCGGACAGACAAATTTGCCTGGATGTCAGCCGCTCAGCCTCACGCCGGCGGGCGGTTGACCAGGACCGGCTGCGGTACGGTCCTTTCCGGGAACAGAACCCGCAGCGCCTCGAGCTTGGGCGCGTCGTTGACGGCGATGTACGGGTGGCCGGGGTGCAGGGCCATGAAGTCCTGGTGGTAGCCCTCGGCCGGGTAGAACGCGGCGCCCGGCTCGATCCGGGTGGCGACCGGCCGCGCGTAGGCCTTGGCCGCGTCGAGCTGGGCGATGTAGGCCCGGGCCACCTGCGCCTGCTCGGCATCCTGCGGGAACAGGGCCGAGCGGTACTGGCGCCCGGCATCGGGCCCCTGACGATCCACCTGGGTCGGGTCCAGCGCCACCGAGAAGAAGATCCGCAGGAGCTCGTCGTAGCGGATCAGGCCCGGGTCGTAAGTGACGGAAACGGCCTCGGCATGGCCCGTGCCGCCGCCGCTCACTGTCCGGTAATCGGCCTCTGCGCTTGTGCCGCCGGCATAGCCCGACACCGCGCTCGTCACCCCGCGGACGTGCTGGAACACCCCCTGCACGCCCCAGAAGCAGCCGCCGGCGAAGGCGGCCACGTGCGGCCCCGCCGGCTCGGCGGAGCGGGTCACGGCCTCCGGCAGGCGCCGGGGTGCCTCCTCGGCGAAGGCCGGAAGCCGGGGGAGCAGGACGGCCGCCGCGAGGCCGAGCCCGAGACCCGCCCCCAGGACCGGGCGGGAGAGGGAGCGAAACGTATCGCGCAGAGCCATGCTGACCTCCTTGCCGGCCATTTGCCGGCTCCTGGCGGATGCTGACAGCCTGTTCGCCCCGGCACCCGATCCGGTTACCCGGTCGGCAAGCCGCATTGCGGCGGCGGCCGCATGGGTCTAGGCACCCGGCAACCGATCGCCCCTCGCGCGCAGGATCCGTCCCGTGACCATCGCCCCCGAGCCCAACTCCTTCCGCACCGGCCCCGACGAGCGCGGCCGCTTCGGCATCTTCGGCGGCCGCTTCGTCGCCGAGACGCTGATGCCGCTGATCCTCGAGCTGGAGGCGGCCTACGAGACCGCCAAGACGGACCCGACCTTCCAGGCCGAGATGGAGAGCTACGGCACCCACTATATCGGCCGGCCGAGCCCGCTCTACTACGCCGAGCGCCTCACCGAGCACCTGCGCGCCAAGGCGCCGGCGGGGCAGGGGGCCAAGGTCTACTTCAAGCGCGAGGAGCTGAACCATACCGGCTCCCACAAGGTGAACAACGTGCTGGGCCAGATCCTGCTGGCCCGCCGCATGGGCAAGCCGCGGATCATCGCCGAGACCGGCGCCGGCCAGCACGGCGTCGCCACCGCGACGCTCTGCGCGCGCTTCGGCCTCAAATGCGTCGTCTACATGGGCGCGGTCGACGTCGCCCGGCAGGCGCCCAACGTCTTCCGCATGAAGATGCTCGGCGCCGAGGTGATTCCGGTGGAATCCGGCACCAAGACCCTCAAGGACGCGATGAACGAGGCGCTGCGCGACTGGGTCACCAACGTCGCCGACACGTTCTACTGCATCGGCACGGTGGCGGGCCCGCACCCGTACCCGGCCATGGTCCGCGACTTTCAGTCGGTGATCGGCCGCGAGACCCGCGAGCAGATGCTCGCCCAGGAGGGCCGGCTCCCGGATTCCCTCATCGCCTGCATCGGCGGCGGCTCGAACGCCATGGGGCTGTTCCACCCGTTCCTGGACGACCGCGAGGTCGAGATCTTCGGCGTCGAGGCCGCGGGCCACGGCGTCCAGTCCGGCCTGCATGCGGCCTCGCTCACCGGCGGTCGGCCCGGCGTGCTGCACGGCAACCGCACCTACCTGCTGATGGACGGGGACGGCCAGATCGCCGACGCGCACTCGATCTCCGCGGGCCTCGACTATCCGGGCATCGGCCCCGAGCACGCGTGGCTGCACGAGATGGGCCGGGTCACCTACCTGTCGGCGACCGATACCGAGACGCTGGAGGCGTTCAAGCTCTGCTCGATGCTGGAGGGAATCATCCCCGCCCTGGAGCCGGCCCACGCCCTGTCCAAGATCCTGGACCTCGCGCCCCAGCGCCCGGCCGAGCACCTGATGGTGCTCAACATGTCGGGCCGCGGCGACAAGGACATCCCGCAGGTGGCGGAGATCTTCGGGACGACGCTCTGAGGGCGCTGCGCCGGAGCCGCGCCGTCGCTCAAGATCACCGCGGGCGAACCCGGATCCGTGCGGCCGACCGATGATGCCCGTCGGCGCGGAATCTTGATGCGTCGGCGGGTCTGGATCCTAAGGCCCGCCGCGCGGACCCAGGATGAAGTCGGCGCATTGTCGATCCGGGTCGAGGACCGGCCTCACCGCACCGTGACCTGATCCCGGATCCGCTCGTAGACCGACCGGCTGAGCACCCGCTTCGAGAGAAGCTGGTCCACCGACGCGTAGGGACGCTTGGCGACGATCGCCCGGCCGATGGCGCCGCCGCCTCGCAGGCGGTTGAGATCCGCCACCGAAGCGGTGTTCAGGTCGACCACAGCCACGGCCCGAGGCCCGGCATTGTCCTCGGCCCGGTCGATCTCGGCCTGGCCCGCGGATTCTGGCCCCTGCGGCTGCGCCTCCGGCGGTGCGGCCGGATCGGACGGGAAGGCGAGGGCGTCAGACGGCATCTGGGGCGGCGCGGCGGGCGCCACGGTGGTCCTGGGCAGGGCGGGCGTCTCCCGGCCAGGCTCGGCCGACGCGGTCGGCGGGGACAGCGGCTCGCCGCGCTGAACCGCGGCCGGCGCCTCGGCCACCGGGGCAGGCTTGGACGCGGATGCGGACGGCGAGGCAGCCCGGGATTCCGGCTCGGGCGCCGGGCTCGGCAACAGGAACTGCACCACCGCGGCGAGCAGGCCGGCGATAATGAGTAAGACCGAAATTCTCAGGATTGCAGGACCGCTGAGCACGCACAACTCGACGAGATTTAAGTCTAGATAATGCTACAGCTTATGCTTTCTTCGCCTTTCGGCCAACTGGCGGCGTCTCTTCAGCGTGGGATCGTGCGGCGATGACCGTCAGCCCGGCTTCCCGCCCGGGCGAGCGCCAGAATGCGCGTCTGGGGGCCCTGGGCTACCTGCCTGCGCTGTTCCGCGAGATTGCTGCGGCCAGTCCCCGCCTCTTCGCCGCAAGCCTTGCCTTGCGGCTCGTGGCGGCCTGCCTGCCGATCCTGACCCTGTACCTCGCCAAACTGATCCTCGACGGGATCGTGGCCGAGCATGCGCGTCCAGCGCCGGGAGCGGGGCTCTCGGACTGGCTCGCCGATCCCGGTCGGGCCCGGCTTGCCGGTCTGGTGGCGGCCGAACTCGGCCTCGCCCTGGTCTCGGACCTCACCGGCCGGCTCTCGAACCTGACCGAGACCCTGATCGGCGACCGCTACGCCAACGCGGCCTCCCTGCGGCTGATGGCGCATGCCGCCGCCCTCGACCTCGCGCAGTTCGAGGACAGCGCCCAGCAGGACCGGCTCGAACGGGCGCGCCGGCAGGTCAGCGGCCGGACCGGCCTCATCGGGACGGTGCTCGGGCAGGTCCAAGCGCTCGTCACCCTGGCCTCCCTGGCGGCGGGTGTGGCGGCCTTCACCCCCTGGCTCGTGGTGCTGATCGCCCTGGCCCTGGTCCCGGCTCTGCTCAACGAGTGGCACTTCACCAAGGCCGGCTACCGGCTGGCCTGGTTGCGCAGCCCGGAGCGGCGAAGGCTCGACTACCTCCGCTATCTCGGTGCCAGCGTCGAGACCGCCAAGGAGGTCAAGCTCTTCGGCCTCTCGGGCTATGTGACTGACCTCTACGCGACGGTGGCGCGCCGTCTGCTGGCCGAGAACCGCAGCCTCGCCACGGCCCGCGCCGGCTGGGGCTTCGCCTTCGCGAGCCTCGGCACGCTCGCCTATTACGCGGCCTATGCGGTGATCGTCTGGCGGACGGTGGCGGGATCCTTCTCGGTGGGCGACCTCGCCTTCCTGGCCGGCGCGTTCCAGCGCCTGCGCGGCGGCATCGAGGGGCTGCTCCTCGGCTTCACCCAGATCACCGGCCAGGCCCAGTACCTCGACGACTTCTACTCCTTCTTCGCGATCCGGCCACAGATCCGCGCGCCCGCGCGGCCCGTCCCGGTCCCGAGCCCGATCCGGGACGGGCTGGTCTTCGAGGATGTCGGCTACCGCTACCCCGGCACGCAGACCTGGGCGCTGCGCGGCCTCTCCTTCGCGATCCGCGCCGGCGAGACCGTGGCGCTGGTCGGCGGCAACGGCGCCGGCAAGACCACGATCGTCAAGCTGATGACCCGGCTCTACGACCCCCACGAGGGCCGCGTCCTCCTCGACGGCGTGCCGCTCCAGGCCTACGACCTCGACGACCTTCGGGCGCGGATCGGGGCGATCTTCCAGGATTTCGTCCGCTTCGACCTGACCGCGGGCGAGAACGTCGCGGTCGGCCGGATCGAGGCCGCAGCGGACGCGGACCGGATCGCGGTCGCGGCGGCCAGAGGGCTCGCCGCCCCGGTGATCGAGCGCCTGCCCGAGGGCTACGCCCAGCCGCTCGGCAAGCGCTTCGCCGGCGGCCTCGACCTCTCCGGGGGTGAGTGGCAGAAGGTCGCGCTGTCCCGGGCCTATATGCGGGAGGCCGAGATCCTGATCCTCGACGAGCCGACCGCTGCCCTCGACGCCCAGGCCGAGCACGACGTCTTCGCGCGGTTCCGGGAATTGTCGGCCGGGCGGACGGCCGTGCTGATCTCGCACCGCTTTTCGACGGTGCGCATGGCCGACCGGATCCTGGTCCTGGAGGGCGGCCGGCTCCTGGAGGAGGGCAGCCACGCCGCCCTGATGGCGCGGGGCGGCCGCTACGCCGAGTTGTTCACCCTGCAGGCGGAGGGCTACCGATAGGCAAGCCTGAACCGGACGGCTGTCCCCGCAGTCATCTCGGAGCCGCGCAGCGGAGCCCGGACGCGGAGGTGAACGCCGGAGGCGGGCCATCCGGAGCCGCCGACGCGGCAAGCATCTACACCGAGGGTGGTTCCGGGTTCCGGGCTCGCCTGCGGTGCCCCGCAATGACGGCGTGGATCGCCGGATGCGCCGTCACCCAAGCATTGCCCGATTCCCTGAGCCTGCTATCTGCGGCGGACCGAACCGAGGTTGTCCATGCGCCTGCGCTTCTCCCGACTCCTGACGGCCGGCCTTCTCGTCTCCGCGTGGGGCGCGCAGGCGGCCCCCGCCGTCTCCGAGCCCCCCGCGCCCGGGGCGCCGACCGCGGCCCCCGCGATCGTGCTGGCCAACCATCGCGCGGTCTACGACCTGTCGCTCGCCGAGGGCAGCGGCACCCGCTCGGTGGAAAGCGCCCGCGGGCGCATCGTCATCGATTTCCGGGGCGATGCCTGCCGCGGCTACACGATGCTGACCCGCCAGGTGACGGAACTCTCCTCCGGCGAGTCCGGCACGCGCCTGTCCGACATGCGAAGCACCACCTTCGAGGGCGGCGAGGGCCGCGAATTCCGGTTCAAGACGACGACGCTCACCAACAACCAAGCCGCCGCCCCCGTGGATGGGACCGCCTCCGAGCAGGGCGATGCCCTCACGGTGAAGCTGAAGGGTGGCCCCAAGCCGTTCACCGTGGCGGGGCCGGTGCTGTTCCCGAGCGAGCACATGCGCCGGCTGATCGACGCGGCGCGGGCGGGTCAGTCGACCGTCTCGGTCAAGGTTTATGACGGCTCGGACGACGGCAAGAAGGTCTACGACACCTTCGCGGTGATCGGCCATACGGCGACCGGCCCGGCCCCGGCCGCCGATGGCGCTCGGGACAAGCCCCTGCGCGACGGGCCGCTCGCCGGGATGCCGCACTGGCCGGTGCGCCTGAGCTACTACACGGAGGGCGCCGGGGAGCGCACGCCGATCTACACCCTCGGCTTCGACCTCTACGAGAACGGCGTCAGCGGCGCGCTCAAGCTCGATTACGGCGACTTCGCCATCCGGGGCGACATGACCGCCCTCGACATCGACGCCAAGGCGGGGCGGGGCGACAAGGATTCGGGCAAGGGCTGCACGCCCTGAGGGCCGGGACCACCCGGGCCTGTCTCCCGCAGGAACCGGGGACGACCCCGTGCGCGCCGTCATCCCGGGGCCGCGCAGCGGCGCCCCGGAATGACGGCCGGATCGACACCTCCGGAAACGAACGTCCCGAGCGTTCGGCCCCTCACGCCCACGCGTCGTCGGGGCGTGGCGACAGCCTGTGCCACGCCGCGGCGATCCGTTCCGGCTTGACGCCGAGCGCCTCCGCGCAGGCGAGGAGCACGTTCTCGTCGCCCATCACGTGGTCGAGAACGCCCACCAGGAAGGCCGGCTCCCGGACGCTGTCCCGGAGCGTCTCGGGGCCGAGTCCGCTCGCCGCCAGGAACGGCAGGAGGCGGTCATCCTCCGCCGTGATCCACAAAAGAACGTCCAGGGCGAGCCGTTCGGCGGCTTCATCCCCTTGAAGAGGTTTGCCATTCATCAACATGTGAACGCTACAAAGGCGACGGAGGGGCTTCACCGCCCACTAATCATGATCGGCGCGCACCGGGACAACGGATCATGAAGAAGACGGTGCTGATCGTCGAGGACAACGAGTTGAACATGAAGCTGTTCAACGACCTCCTTGAGGCGAACGGCTACGCGACCCTGAAGACCGCCCACGGGATCGAGGCGATCGAGCTCGCGCGCGCGCATCATCCCGACCTGATCCTCATGGACATCCAGCTGCCGGAGGTCTCCGGGCTGGAGGTGACCAAGTGGCTCAAGGAGGACGACGATCTCAAGAGCATCCCGGTGATCGCCATCACGGCCTTCGCCATGAAGGGCGACGAGGAGCGGATCCGAGAGGGCGGCTGCGAGGCCTACCTGTCGAAGCCCATCTCGGTCGCGAAGTTTTTGGCAACGGTTCGCGCGTATCTTGAGCCGCGCTGACCCCGCAGGGGCGCACCGTTGAGGAGGCGACCCGGCCGCATCGGACCGGATCGCCTCCTCAACCGTCCCCCCGATGCGCGGCCATGCGCCGACCCGCCCGATCCGGGCCGCCCAGCCGCGTGTCAGCGAGGAACCATGTCGGCCCGCGTCCTGATCGTCGACGATCTGTTCCCGAACGTGAAGCTTCTGGAAACGAAGCTCGGGCTTGAATATTTCGACACGCTCGCCGCCATGAACGGCCCGGACGCCATCGCGATCTGCGAGAAGGGTCTGTGCGACCTCGTCCTGCTCGACGTGATGATGCCCGGCATGGACGGGTTCGAGGTCTGCCGCCACCTCAAGGGCAACCCGGTCACCGCCCACATCCCGGTGGTGATGGTCACGGCCCTCGACCAGCCCTCGGACCGCCTGCGCGGGCTCGATGCCGGCGCCGACGACTTCCTGACCAAGCCCGTGGACGACACCGCCCTGTTCTCCCGGGTCCGCAGCCTCGTGCGCCTCAAGGCGGTCACCGACGAGCTGCGCCAGCGGGCGCTGGCCTCGCGGGAATTCGGCATCGGCGATCCCCTGGCTCTCGCCACCGCGGAGACCGGCCTCGACGCCCGGATCCTGCTGATCGAGGACCGTCCCGGCGCGGCGGACCGCATGGCCGGGGCGCTGCGCCAGCACCACGCGGTGACGATCGAGCCGGACCCGCAGGCCGCCCTCCACCGCGCCGCCGAAGAGGGGTTCGACCTCGCCCTGGTGAGCCTCGACCTCGCGGGCTTCGACGGCCTGCGCCTGTGCAGCCAGCTCCGCTCCCTGGACCGGACCCGCGCCACGCCGCTGATCATGCTGGCGGAGGAGCATGACCGCGCCCGCGTGGTCCGCGGCCTCGATTTCGGCGTGCACGACTTCCTGATGCGCCCGGTCGACCGGAACGAGTTGACGGCCCGGGTCCGCACGCAGGTGAAGCGCAAACGCTTCACGGACGCGCTCCGGGGGGCGATGCAGGCCTCCCTGCAGATGGCCGTGACCGACGCCCTCACCGGCCTGCACAACCGGCGCTACCTCGACAACCATCTCGGCGCATTGTTCGCCGACGAGGCCTCACGGCGGCCGGCGCTCGCCGCCCTGATCCTCGACATCGACCACTTCAAGGGCATCAACGACAGCTTCGGTCACGAGGCCGGCGACGAGGTGCTGCGCGGTTTCGCCGAACGGGTCCGCCAGCACACGCGGCCGGTCGACATCGTCGCGCGCTACGGCGGCGAGGAAATCGTGGTGATCCTGCCGGAGGCCGGCCTCGTCGAGGCGCAGATCATCGCGGAGCGCATCCGTGAGCGGGTCGAGGCGGTGCCGTTCACGGTGCAGCGATCCACCCGCTCGATCCCCGTGACGGTCTCGATCGGCGTCGCCGTGCGGCACGCGGAGGATACCAGCCCCGGCGACATGCTCAGGCGTGCCGACCTCGCCCTCTACCGGGCCAAGGCGGCGGGACGGAACCGGGTCGAGCCGCAGGCGGCCTGAGCGCCGCCCAGGAGCGGATCGCGCCGTTTCACAGTTCCTCCCAGCCGGCCGGCGTCCCGCGACGGGGCATCGGCTCGGCCGCTTCTCCGGTTGCGACAGGGTTTGCGGGGCTGGCGCATCTCCGAGGCGCGAGACACCGCATCCGATTGCCCAAACCGGCCTGGAAGCCCCTCGGGTCCATCCCGAGCGGATGCGTGCGCCGCGTCTGGGTCGAAAGCGGCGGGAGGCGCGACGGCAATCCGGAGCGCGGCATCGACGCCGAGCCGGTAACCTGGGGCGCATCAAATCGCTTACCCCTGCTTAGGGATGAGAACCCTAGGATGGCCGTGGCAGGTAGCCCGGTGCCGGTTCGGCGCCGGCAGAGGATCGGACGACCCGGATGGACATGCAGGTGCCGGAACAGACCGGCCGCGACGCGAGCGTGCTGGAGCAGCGCCGCCTGTGCAAGATCGCCTCCTCGCCGCACGCCTATGTCCGCGGCAGCACGGCGCGCTTCTACGAGCTCCTCGCCCGCATGCCGGCGGGGTCCCTGCCCGAGGGGCCGCCGGTGTGGATCTGCGGCGACGCGCATCTCGGCAATCTCGGCGCGCTCGCCGGCCCGGACGGGCAGATCGACATCCAGATCCGCGACCTCGACCAGACCGTGGTGGCGAACCCGGGTTTCGACCTCGTCCGGCTGGCGCTCTCCCTGGTCACCGCCGCGCTCAACGCGACGCTGCCCGGCATCGTCACCGCCCGGATGATGGATTCCATGGCCGACGGCTACGCCGACGGGATCGCCGACCCCGAAGGCGCCGAGCGCGACATCGCCGAATCCGAGATCGTCGCCACGACGAAGCGGCGGGCGCTCGGGCGGCGCTGGCGCCACCTGTCCCGCGAGCGCCTGAAGGGCAAGGCTGGCCGTCTGCCGCGCGGCAGCCGGTTCTTCGACCTCGACCCCGACGAGCATGCGGCCTTCGAAGCCCTCAGCCGCGATCCGGAGGTGCGGCGGCTTGTCCTGGCGCTCGGCGGCGCGGCTTCGGATGCCGAGATCCGGCTGCTCGATGCCGCCTATTGGATCAAGGGCTGCAGCTCGCTGGGCCGCCTGCGCTATGCCGGCCTGGTGGAGATCCTCGGCGGCGACCGTCCGCACCTCGCGCTCCTCGATGTGAAGGAGGCGGTGCCGCACCTCGCGCCCGCCGCCCCGGGGGCCGCCATGCCGGCCGACCATGCCGAGCGGGTCGTCGCGGGCGCCCGGGCGCTGTCGCCGAACCTCGGCGACCGGATGGTGGCCGCCCACTTCCGGGGTGCGCCCGTCACGGTCCGGGAGCTGATGCCGCAGGATCTCAAGATCGACGCCGAGCAATTCTCGCGGAGCGAGGCGGTGCGCGTCTCGGGTCACCTCGCGGCGATTCTCGGCCGGGCCCACGGCCGCCAGATGGACGGGGACGCCCGCCGGAGCTGGATCGAGGCCGTCCGCGATCCCGGCCCGGGACCGGACGCGCCGGGCTGGCTCTGGACCGTGGTCACCGACCTCATGGGCGAGCACCAGCGCGGCTACCTGGAGCATTGCTATCGGATCGCCCGCGAGGACCTGACGCGGGGGTGACGGGCGGCCGGCGCGGGGCCTTCCGCCACGACGCCGGTTGACACCAATCCCGCCATCGCCAACACCTCGCGCCCGCCGCCTCTCGCGCGGCGGAATCCGGGAAGACCTGTGACACGATGGCGGTGACGCGCACCTACCTCGACTTCGAGAAGCCGGTGGCCGAGCTGGAGGCCAAGCTCGAGGAATTGCGGGCCGTGAGCGCGCGCGACGGCGCGGTCTCGATCGCCGAGGAGGTCGGCCGGCTGGAGGTGAAGGCCGGCCAGGCGCTCGCCGAGATCTACGCGAACCTGACGCCCTGGCAGAAGACCCAGGTGGCGCGCCATCCGCAGCGTCCGCACTTCGTGGATTATTGCGGCGGGCTGATCACCGAGTTCACGCCACTCGCCGGCGACCGCAGCTTCGGCGAGGACGAGGCGATCCTGGGCGGGTTCGGCCGTTTCCGCGGCCGCCCCGTTCTGGTGCTCGGGCAGGAGAAGGGCGCCACCACCGAGGCGCGGCTGCGCCACAATTTCGGGATGGCGCGCCCGGAGGGCTACCGCAAGGCGGTGCGTCTCATGGAGACGGCCGACCGGTTCGGCCTGCCGGTGATCGCCTTCGTGGACACGGCCGGCGCCTATCCGGGCATCGAGGCAGAGGAGCGCGGTCAGGCCGAGGCCATCGCCCGCTCGACCGAGGCCTGCTTGGCGCTCGGCGTGCCCAACGTCGCCGTGGTGATCGGGGAGGGCGGCTCTGGCGGGGCGATCGCACTCGCCACCGCCAACCGCGTGCTGATGCTGGAGCACGCGATCTACGGTGTGATCTCTCCCGAGGGCGCCGCCTCGATCCTGTGGCGCGACCAGGGCCGCGCCTCCGACGCCGCCACCGCCATGAAGATCACCGCCCAGGACCTGCTGCGCCTCGGCGTCATCGACGCGATCATCCAGGAGGCCACCGGCGGGGCCCATCGCGACCGCGAGGGCGCGATTCGCGCCGCAGGCGACGCCATCGCCGAGTCGCTCGCCCCGTTCGACGGCCTTACGCCCGCCGAGATCCGCGACCGGCGCGCCGAGAAGTTCCTCGCCATCGGCCGGACGCTGTGACCGCACCCGGAGCGACCGGGGGCCTGCTGGGCGCCCTCGGGCGGCTCATCGGCCGGCGCGACGCCCGGGAGCCCGGCCCGCACAACCACATTTCGCTGGGCTGCAATTGCCAGATGGCGCACGTGCTCAAGACCCTGGATCTGCGCCAGTGGTCGGGCCCGCTCGACTGGATCTTCTCGATGCCCGGCATGGCCCGGGACTGCCTCGCGGACGATTTCGCCGCGCTCGTCGACCGGAGCCAGCTGGAGACCATCCCGGAGGCGGAGCGGCGCGGGCCCGACATCTGGCGCGGACGCCATCGGCTCTACCGCGCGCGCCACGGGCTCGAATGCGTGTTCAACCACCACGATCCGGCGGCGAACGACGCGGATTACGCCTTCCTCACCGAGGGCGTGCGCCGGATCCGCAGGGCGCTCGACACGCCCGGCACCGACAACCGCCTGTGGATGATGACCCATCTCCACACGCCCCGGGACGTGGTCGGGGCGATCGACGACCTCCTCGGGGCGCGGGCAAGCCGCAACCACCTGACCTTCGTGCAGCTCGAGACGGGGCACCCGGGCATGGAGGTCGCGGAGGCCATCGACCTGCGGCCGACGCTCCGCTGGCTCACGGTGCGCACCCCCTCGGAGCCGGTCGGCCTCCGGCTGGCCGACCCGGCCGACGACGCCGCGCTGGTGGCGATCATCCGCACCGAGGCGGCCCGGCGGCCCGCTGTGCTCGGCTGAGCCGAGCCGGCCGTCATTCCGGAGCCGTCTGTGGAAAGGGCGCATTCGCGGGCTCTCCACACATGGGAACAATCCAGTGTTGCAGCCGGGTCCTTGCGGTAAGGAAGGCGCAAGCTTAACGAGCCTATTGGGTTGGGGAGTGGCGCCCGACGTTGGCCAACAAGGCCCGCGGGCGCGCATAGGACATCGAGGTTCCCCATGACGGCGCGTCTCGCGACCGCGCGACTGCTGGCGGCGGCGTCCCTGCTGGCCCTGTCGCTCGCCGCCTGCCAGGACGGTTCCGGAATCAACGGCCCGAGCGCGCGCAGCCTCGCGCCGATCGCCCCCCAGACCGTTGCCCTGATGCAGACCAAAGGGATGCAGCAATCCGACCCGATCCTGATCCGCACCTTCAAGAAGGAGGCGGAAATGGAGGTCTGGAAGCGGGGCAGCGACGGCCGCTACGCCCTGCTGAAGATCTACCCGATCTGCCGTTGGTCCGGCCAGCTCGGCCCCAAGACCCGCGAGGGCGACCGGCAGGCGCCGGAGGGGTTCTACACGATCACCCCGGGCCTGATGAACCCGAACTCCTCCTACTACCTCTCGTTCGATACCGGCTTTCCGAATGCCGTCGACCGGGCCAACGGGCGCACCGGCAAGTACCTGATGGTGCACGGCACCTGCTCGTCGGCAGGCTGCTTCGCCATGACCGACGCCACCATCGCGGAGATCTACGCCATCGCCCGCGAGGCGTTCATCGGCGGCCAGCGCAGCTTCCAGTTCCAGTCCTACCCGTTCCGGATGACGGCCGAGAACATGGCCAAGTTCCGCAACGACCCGAACATCGGGTTCTGGCAGAACCTCAAGGAGGGCTCGGACTATTTCGAGGCCCTGCGCGAGGAGCCGAAGGTCGGCCAGTGCGGCACCAAGTACGTGTTCGGCGGCTCGGACGCGGCCGCCGGCTCGTGCAAGCCGAAGGTCGATCCGCAGGTTGCGGAGAAGAGCGAGCGCGACGCCCACACGGTGGCCGAACTCGTGGCCAAGGGCGCCCCGGCGGTGCGGGTCGTCTACCAGGACGGCGGCCAGAACCCGGTCTTCCGCCCGCCGGCCAACACCAGCGCCTTCGCGAGCCTCGGCGGCACCGAGACGGTGCTGCCCTACGACGCCAAGGAATACGGCCGGCACAATCTCGGCGACGTCAGCCGCCCGGAGACCCTGGCGGCCGGGCCGCAGGAGATCGAGGTCAGCCCGAAGGGCCAGACCGTGATGATGGCCGGCGCCGAGCCGGCGAAGGCCGCGAAGGCGGGGGCCGCCAAGGGCGCGAAGCCGGCGGCCACGACCCTCATGGCGAATCGGGTCGAGCCCGAGCCCAAGGTCGACGCCAAGGTCGAGACCACCGCGGCGCTGCCGGAGAAGCCCGCGCGGATTGCCGTGGCGGATGCCGATGGCGACCCGAGCGCCTATCAGAAGCTGTTCGGCAAGCTGTTCGCCAAGGACAATCCGGCCCAGGCTGCCCCGCCGACCCCGGCGGCCGCGGCCGCAATCGTGCCCGAGCCGGTCAAGCTGGCTCACGCCGCCGAGACGGTCCCGCCGAAGCCGGCCGCCAAGACGCATGCGGTCAGGACCGCCAAGGTCGAGGCCAAGGCGGACGCGAAGGCCGACGCGAAACCTGCCCTCCGGAAACTCGAGGACAAGGCCAAGCCGTAAGGCGACGTCCGCCGGCGGGCTGGCGCGGGAATCCCCTTCGCGCCCGCATCCCGAGGTGCGGGCGGGCAGCGGCAACCGCGAAGGACCGCGCCGTGTGGATTCCGGCAGCCCTGCCTCGAGGCCCGCTGATGCGGGCTCCGCAGGATGAGCGCGCGCTGGACCATGCCGCGAAGCAGGGACGACCCGGCCGAAGCCGAGCCGTCCGCGCCGGTCTTCGCCCGCCGCCTCAGTTCGCGCGCGACACCTCAACGAGGTTGTCCGAGAAGGACGGGGCGTGGCCCATGTCGGTGAAGGCGCCCGACGAGATGCTGTTGACCGTGCCCTCGTTGAGCTGCCGCCAGTAGCCCAGCGTCGCCACGACAATGCCAGCCGTCACGTCGTCGGTGATCCGCGCCACGCCTTTGAAGGTCCCGCGGTCGTTACCGACCTTCACCCGGTCGCCGTCCCGGATACCGCGGGCATCGGCATCGTGCTGGCTGATCATCACGAACTGCTCGCCCTGTCCCTTCTGCTTGTCCTCCATGTTCGCGTAACAGGAGTTCAAGAAGTAGTGACTCTTCGGCGAGACGATGTTGAGGGGGTAGCGCTTGGCCAGCGCCGGGTCGTTCGTGTGGGACTCGCGCGGGCCCAGGTAGTCCGGCAGCGGGTCGAGGGCCTCGCCGGGCTGGAAGCCCTCGTACATCTGCCGGAAGGGCGGGGCGACGAAGTTCGTGGCGCCCTCGACCTTCAGCATGCACTTGCCGGTCGGCGTCGGGAAGTTCCCCTCCCGGTGCGGCGCCCGATCGTCCGGCGTGCCGACCTTGAGGCGCGCGAAGCCGTGCTCGCGCAGATAGGCGAGGTCGATCCCTTCGCAGGCCGGGGCGTTCCAGTCGACGTAGTGCTCAAGGCACTCGCTGTCGCTCCACTTGAAGTTCTCCTCCTCGAAGCCGAGCCGGGCGGCGAGCTGCCGGAAGATCTCGTTGTTGGGGATCGCCTCGCCCGGCGCCTCGGCGCACTTGGTGTTGTAGGTCAGGTAGAGGTGGCCCCACGAGAGGATCATGTCCTCCATCTCGGCGCCCATGGTGGCGGGCAGCAGGATGTCGGCGTAGGAGGCCGTGTCCGAGATGAAGTGCTCGGCGGAGACCATGAACAGGTCCTCGCGCATCAGCCCCTCGACGATCTTGTCGGTCTCGGGCGCCTGCGTGACCGGGTTCGAGTTCCAGCACATCATCGACATGATCGGCGGGTCGAGCTGCATCTCGCCCGTCAGCGCCCGGCCGATCTGCAGGTTCGAGACGACGCGGGTCCCCTCCGGGATCAGGTCCGGGCGGCAGATGACGTCGAACTTGTACGGGTGCTCCCAGACGCCGAACTGCGTGATGCCACCGCCGACATGGCGCCACGCGCCCGTGAGCGCCGGGATGCAGGCGACCGCCCGGATGGTCTGGCCGCCGCCATAGTGCCGCTCGAGGGCCACGCCGATGCGGATGCCCACCGGCTGCTCGGTCGCCATTTCCCGGGCGAGCTTGCGGATGTCGTCGGCGGGGACGCCGGTGATCTCGGCGGCCCATTCGGGCGTGCGACCCGCGGCCCGCTCCTTCAACTCCTCGAAGCCGACCGTGTAATTGTCGACGTAGTACTGGTCGACGAGGCCCTGCGCGATGATCGAATTGATCAGCGCCATGGCGAGCGCGCCGTCCGTGCCGGGCTTCGGCGCGATGTGCCAGTCGGCGGCCTTGGCGGTGCGCGACGCGTAGGTATCGATCACCACGACCTTGGCGCCCTTCTTCTGGGCATCCTTCACGATCGCCCAGTGGTGCAGGTTCGTGCTGACCGAGTTGCAGGCCCAGATCACGATGTACTTGGAGTGGATGTAGCTGTCCGGGTCGAGGCCCGCCGTCGGGCCGACGGTGAGGAGCCACGCGGTGCACGAGCCCTCGCCGCAGAAGGTGCGCTCGGTCACGGTGGCGCCCATGCGATTGAAGAACGCATCGCCGCCGTTCAGCCCGTGCACGAGGCCCTGGTTGCCGAGATAGCTGTAGGGCGCGATGGCTTGAGGACCGTACTGGTCGATGATCGCCTTCCAGCGCGACACGATGGTGTCGAGGGCCTCGTCCCAGGTGATCCGCTCGAACTGCTTCGACCCCTTCGGGCCGACCCGCTTCATCGGGTAGAGGAGCCGGTCCGGGTGGTAGTGGCGCTTCTCGTAATCCTTCAACTTCACGCAGAGACCGCCGCGGGTCATCGGGTGGTCCGGATTGCCGCGCACGCCCTGGAGCTGGCCGTCCTTGACGTCGAACAGCATCGAGCAGGTGTCGGGACAATCGTGCGGGCAGCCCCCGAAGAAGGTCTCCGTCAGGCTCTCGGCCTCGGCGACGATCAGAGAGTCCGGCTTGACGATCTCGTTCATGATTCCTCCCTGGCCGGGGTTTAGAGGCCTGTTATTGTTCGGGCATCCCGGTCTCACGCGTCGATAGCGTACAGGTTAAGGAAGAAAAGTTCTAACGCCGATCCCGTGCGGGTTCTCCGCACGGGATCGGCGTTGGGAGATCTCAGACCAGCGGGCGGTCGCGGTTCATCAGCCACAGAGCGTGGACCGTGCCGGGCAGCCAACCCAGGATCCACAGGACGATGTTGAGCAGGAACTGCAGGCCGAAGCCTGTGGTGACAAGCACGGCGATTGGCGGGAAGAAGATCGCGAGCAGGATCCGGATGAGGCTGGACACGGGGACTCCGGGTCTGGGGAAGTGACGAGTCGACGCGTCCAACGAAGCGCGACCGTCCGCGTTCCACTGAGCCCGTCATCCTGGCAATGCGCAGCTGGGCCCGGCTTCCGGGCGCGCCGCGTCGGCAGGTTGGACCCGCGCGGCCTGCCCGCATCCCGCACGGCGTCGCGGTTCTGGGTTCCGGGCTCGCCTGCGGCGCCCCGTCATTCCGGGGCCGCGCCGCGGAGCCCGGAACCCAGAACCGCGACGGGGCAGGACGAGATCGGCCACCCCCGTCTCGTCCGGCAGCCGATGCGCTCCGGAACGACGGTGCGCCCCTCAGTTCTTCATCGGCGGCGTGGTCGCGGAGGGCACGTTCGCCGCCTGCTTCTCCGGATGCTTCACTTGGCTGTAGGCGACGTTGGCGAAGGTGCCGATCACCGCCGGCCAGCTCGGGCTGCCGTATTGCGGATCGTCGCGGCCGACCTTGCAGAAGGCCGTCGTCAGGGCATTGACCACGTCGTCGTCGTTGGCCCCCGTGTCAGCCGCCTTGATCTGCGGCACCAGCCGGACCAGCGTCGGGACGAAATCCTGCTGCTTCACGCCCTTGAGGGTGTTCTGAACGCCGATCTGGTCGAAAGCAGCCTTGAGCTTGTCCTGCTCGATCTCCGCGCAGGGGGCGGTGCCGGCCAGCATGGTCTTGGTGGCGGCCCGCGCCTCGGAGGCCTTGTCGCCGGTCACCGGCGGCGCCTTGTTCCCCCAGGAATTGCGGATGTAGTCGGTGACGTTCTTCACCTCGACATCGGTCATCTGCTGGCCGATCGCCACCATCGGGGCGAGCCCGCTCTGGGCGCCAAGCCCGCCGTAGATCACCCGCAGCACCGTCTCGGGGCCCTCCGACATCACCGAGGTGTTGCCGGCCAGCGCAGGCACCGCGCCCTCGATGCCCTTGCCGTCGGGCTGGTGGCAGGAGGAGCAGTAGGTCAGGTAGGTCGAGGCGCCCGGCGCGTCCGGCTTGTCGAAGGACGCGAGGTCCTTGGGCTTGTAGGTCTGCTTGGCGGGCACGGTGCGGAGATACGCGACCATCGCCTTCAGATCCTCTTCCCTGACCTTGGAGAGGGATTCCATGATGGTCTGGCGCATCGGGCCGGCGGCGACGCCCGGCCGGTCGCCCGGGGCGGTGCCGGTCTTCAGGTAGGTGACCACCTGCTCGTCGGTCCAGGCGCCGATGCCCTGGTGGCCGTCAGGCGTGATGTTCGGGGCGTACCAGCCGTCGATCACGCCGCCGCCAAACCGGCCCGCGAAGCTCGAATTGCCGACGAGCTTGTTCTCGTTGTGGCACATGGCGCAATGGCCCAGGCCCTCGACCAGGTAGGCGCCGCGATTCACCTCGGCGCTGGCCTTCGGGTCGGGCGTGAAGCGCGCGTCCGTGAAGAACGCCGTGCGCCACGTCACCAGCGCGGTGCGGACGCTGAACGGGAACGGGATCTGGCTCTCCTGCCGCTTCTCGTTCACCGCCGGGACCGATTGCAGATAGGCCCAGATCGCCTTCGTGTCCTCGTCGGTGACCTTGGTGTACCAGCCGAACGGGAAGGCCGGGTAGAGGTAGCCGACATTCTTGCTGTAGCCGTGCCGGAACGCCTTCTCGAAGTCCTCGTAGCTCCAGTTGCCGAGCCCGTACTCCTTATCGGGGGTGAGGTTGGGGGTCATGATCACGCCGAAGGGCATGTTCAGCGCGTAGTTGCCGGCGAGGAATTTGCCGCCCGGCGCCGTGTGGCAGGCCGCGCAATCGCCCATCGTGACGAGGTACTTGCCGCGTTCGATCGGGTCCGCCGACCCGTCCTGCGCCAGAGCCGGGGCGGCCAGGAGCAGGCTCGCCAGAACCGGGGCAGAGGCCCAGACGGACGGGAGGGCGTTCGTGCGCTTCATGGCAACCTCCCGGGGCAACTGTAGAGATTTTTCGATCAGGTGACGCGCGTGAACGCGGCCGTTTGCGGCGTTGTTCCGGTCGGCGCCCGGCTGCGGCGTTGTGCCGTGGCCGCCCGGAACCGCAGGCCGAGATCGGCCAAGTGGGCGATCAGCCCCGCCAGCAACCATCCGGCGACCGCAACCCAGCCGGCCCCCACCAACGCCGCCCGCAGGGCCAGCATCAATGCGGCGCCCGAGGCGAGATTCGCCAGCAGCGACGGCAGCGGCGGCCCGCGCCGGCGGCCGATCCAGGCGAGGGCGAGCGCCTCGCAGGCGACGAGCAGGAGAATGCCGTCGACGATCCGCCCGGAGGCGAAGGCGGCGGCGATCGGCGCCTCCATCACGCGGTCTTCCCGAAGGGCGCGTTGAGGCGGACGATCCGCAGGTTCAGACAGGCGGCGGTGCTGACCCAGGCGAGGTAGGGCAGGTTCATCAGGCCCGCCGCGCCCGAGACACGGCCGGTGACCAGCACCAGCGCGACGATCGACAGCCACAGGGCCGCGATCTCGGCGAGCGCCCAGTCGGGCCGGCGGAGCCGGAAGAACAGCACGCTCCAGGCGATGTTGAGCAGCCCGTTCACCAAGAAGGCGGCGAGCAGTACGCCCCGGGCGACCGGGTCGGCATCGCCGGTCCAGGCCAGCACCCCGGAGGTGGCGGTGAGCGCGAAGATCACGGTCCAGACCGGTCCGAAGGCCCAGTCCGGCGGCTTCCAGGCCGGCACGCGCAGTGCCCGGTACCAGCCGTCCGTGGTGGTCGCGAAGGCGCCGGCCACCGCCACCAGCACGGCGGCCACGGCCGCGACGGTCGGTGGTCCCCAGCCGGCGCCGGCCAGGACGGTCACGGCGAGACCCAGCGGAACAAGTGGGCGAGGTCCTTGAAGAAGATCCGGGCGTGGGCGGCGGGCTTCGCGCGGACCAGCTCCTTGTTCATGTAGCTGTCCCAGGTGAGCTGCTGGACATCCTTGTCCCGGCAGATCGAGACGAAGCGCTCGCGCAACCCGTCGCTGCGGTACCAGACCCACTGCATCATCCCGAGGATCCAGAACACGCGGCCGTGCAGCTTCATGAACTGCTTGCGCGCGCCTGCGAGCGCCCGGGCATCGCCGGTTTTCAAGAAGGCGGCGGCGGCCTCGGCCGAGAGCCGGCCGCCGAGCATCGCGTAGTAGATGCCCTCACCCGAGGCCGGCGCCACCACGCCGGCGGCGTCGCCCGCGAGCAGCACGTCCCGGCCGTTATCCCACCGTTTCAGGGGCTTCAGCGGCAGCGGCGCCCCCTCGCGACGGACAGTCTCGGCGTTGTCGAGGCCGGTGGCGGCGCGCAGGGCCCGGATCGAGGATCGCAGCGAAAACCCCTTCCTGGCGCTGCCGGTGCCGATGCTCAGCGTGTCCCCGTGGGGAAAGATCCAGCTGTAGAAATCCGGCGAGTGGCGGCCCTGGTAGTAGACGTCGCAGCGGGCGGCATCGACCGACCCGGCCCCGGGCGCGCCGGCCTCCGGCACCCGCAGGATCTCGTGATAGGCGAAGACCTGTCGCATCTTGGCGTGGCCCGGTACCTCCGCCCGGCCGACCGGAGAGCAGGCCCCGTCGGCTCCGACGACGAGGCGCGCCCGGACGGCGTGGCGGGCGAGGGACTCGCCGGCGCCGGTGGTGAAGTGGATCAGCGGCGGCCCGTCATCGGGCCGGGTGATCCGGTCGTAGGCGGCCTCCCGCAGGTCGGCACCGGCCTCCGCGGCCCGGACGCGCAGCCACGGGTCGAAATGCTCGCGGTCGACCATGCCGACGAAGCCTTCGCCCACCGGCATGTCGACGGCCTTGCCGCTCGGCGCCACCATCCGGGCGGAGCGGATCTTCGCGACGAGGAGCGAATCGGGGATCGCGAAGTCGCGGATCAGCCGCGGCGGGATCGCGCCGCCGCAGGGCTTGATCCGGCCGGGCTTATCGAGGAGCAGCACCGCGTGCCCGGCCCGGGCGAGATCGGTCGCCGCCGTGGCCCCGGCCGGTCCGCCGCCGACCACGACGACGTCGTAGCTGTCGCGACCGGAGCCGCCTTCATCCAACCGAGCCATGGCCTCACCTCACGCTGAAGGCAGGATCGAGCGGCACCGAATCGGGTGCCGGAGCGGGTTCGAGCCGCGCCGCCAGGACGACCGCGACGAGGAACAGCAGCCCTTCCGCGGCGAACACCACCGCGTAGGCCTGGACGGGTTCGGCGGTGACGAGCCGGACGGCATCCACCGCCACCGCGCCGAGAAAACCGCCGGCCCCGAAGGCGACGCCCTGCGCGGCGCCCCAGACGCCCATGCGGGTGCCGCGCTCCCGCGCGTCGCCGCGGCCGGCGAGCGCCATCATCGAGCCGATGGCGGCGACCGCGTAGGCGCCGTTGGCGACACCGAGGGCGAAGACCGTCGCGCGCAGGGGGAAGTCCGATCCCGACGCCGCGCCGCTCGCGAGGGCGAACAGGGCGGCGGCCGAGCCGGCGCAGCCGATCCCGATCCAGAGCCGCAGGGAGGCGAGGGCGGTCCCGCGGGCGACGAGCGTCACCGCCGCCACCAGCAGCATGCCGGCGAGCACGCCGCCATGCTGGAGGCCGGCGAGCTTGGTGGTGGCACCGGGGCTCATCGCGAAGACGAAGCCGGCATAGGGCTCCAGAATCAGCTCCTGGGCGCTGTAGGCCAGCATCGACACGAAGACGAAGATCGTGAAGGTCCGGGCCACCGGGTCGGCCAGGACATGGGCCAGCACGGTGAAGAACGGGCGGCGCGCCTCCGCGGCCTCGGGCGCCCGGATCGGCAGGCGGCGCTCGACGCCCGCGACCGCGAGCGCCGCCACGCAGAAGGCGACGAGCGAGACCGTGCCCGACACCGCCGCGAGCCGCAGGCCGGAGAACGGGTCGAGGAAGTGCCCGGCGAGCGGCGCCGTGACGGCGAAGCCGACGATCATCATGACCCAGACGACGGTGGCGGCCGCGCCCCGCCGGGCCGGCGCGACGCCGCCCGACAGCAGGACGAGGAGCGAGGTCCCGGCCGCGCCGACGCCCATGCCGACGCACAGGAACGAGAGGGCGGCGAGCGCAAGCCCCAGAACGAGGTTCTCGGCGGCCAGCGCAGTGCCGCAGGCGGCGCCGAACCCGCCGAGGCAGAGGGCGGCCATGCCGCCGACGATCCAGGGGGTGCGGCGGCCGCTGCGGTCGGAGCCGTAGCCCCAGCGCGGGCGCAGGACCTGCACGGCGTAGTGCAGGGCAACCAGCAGGCCCGGCACGAGGGCGGGGAGCGCCAGCTCCACCACCATCACCCGGTTGAGGGTGGCGGTCATCAGCACGACGACGCTGCCGAGCGCGGTCTGGACGAGGCCGAGGCGGACGATCTGGGGCCAGCCCAGATACCCTTCGGGCGTGGACGCTCTCCCCCGCCCCTTTGCGGGGGAGGGTACCCGGCGCGGCAGGGGGGAAGAGGGGCGGCGCGACGTCTCAGGCTGTGAGACGAATCGCGACCGGTTCGGCACCGTCGCTCCCCTCTCCCGACCGTCTCTGACGCGAGAGCCACCCTCCCCCGCAGAGGGGGGAGGGAGAGCGTCTGCGCTGCCCGCGCCTAGATCCTGCGCCATCACGCCCCTCCCACTAGCGGGCGCAGCGCGAAGGCCGCGACCAGCATGCCGAGGACGTAGAGGGTGGTGCCGGTACCGTTGTACCAGATCGCCCGCTCCCGGGGATTCTCGAGGAACCGGACCATCAGGACCAGTTGGCCGGCGAGCAGCGCCGCCACGATCCCGGCATGCCAGTACCGCTCCCAGCCGACGAGCAGCGCAATCACCGCGACCTGCGGCAGGGCCATGACCAAGCAAGCGAAGCGCGCGGCACGCTCGGAGCCCATCTGCACCGGCAGCGACAGCAGCCCCATCCGCCGGTCGCCCTCCACCGACTTGAAGTCGTTGAGGGTCATGATGCCGTGGGCGCCGGCCGCGTAGAGCAGCGCCACCAGGAGCACCCGCCGGTCGGGCAGGGCGGCGGCCATGACGGCTGCGCCGGTGAACCAGGGCAGACCCTCGTAGCAGAGCGCCACCGCCGCGTTGCCCCACCAGCCGTTCCGCTTCAGCCGCACCGGCGGCGCCGAGTAGATCCAGGCGAGCACCAGCCCGAACAGGGCGGCCCCGAGGATCCAGGGACCCAGAGCCGCGGCCACGACCAGCGACAGCAGCGTCCAGGCGAGCGCAAGGTAGAGCCCCCAGCGGCCCGGAATGCGCCCGGAGGGAATCGGCCGGTTCGGCTCGTTGATCGCGTCGACGTGGCGGTCGAACCAGTCGTTGGCGGCCTGACTGGTGGCGCAGACCAGCGGCCCGGCCAGCAGCACGCCGGCGGCGATCACCGGCCACTGGCCACTGGCCGGCTGGCCCGAGGAGATCACCCCGCAGGCGAACGCCCACATCGGCGCGAACCATGTCAGCGGCTTCAGCAGCTCGATGACTGCGCTCGGGGCGGGCGTGGCGGCCATGATCGGAAGCTACCGGTGCAGCACCGAGTGTCAAGTCAGATTTACATTTCGGGTTTCGGCGTGCGTGCCATTTGTCTCGCGAATACAGCCGCGGGTTGAAAATACATTATTCAGCGAGCGGCGGAATGGAGGGCTTCCATGTGCGGATCCGCCCTCGACGATACGCTGGATGGATGCGGCCGGCAGGCACCGTCCGGGCCTTCGACGCCTATGCCGATCCACGTCTCGGACCTGTTGTCCGACGGGTGCGGCCTGCTTCGTGTTCCGAAAGGGCGCGCTGTTATGGACGCCATCGTTCTGGAGCGCAGGCGGCGTGCCGGAGCCCGACGCGTCGGGCTAAAGGTTGGGCAGTCCGGCGGGCCCGATCGAGCCCGATGTGGCGCCTCGGCGGGTCAAAATCCCGGGCGCCGCGGCCACGGATGTCGGATGTGGACGCGCCGCTGCGCGCCGTGTTTGTGAAGGCGGCGGAGATCGCCTCTCGGGGACTCAGTTCTCCTCGGCGGGCCCGTCGAGGTCGCCGACACCGTAGCGGTGCATCTTGGCGTAGAGGCCCTGCCGGCTGAGGCCCAGCATCTCGGCCGCCGAGGCCCGGTTGTCCCGGGTGATCCGCAGGGCCGCCTCGATGCAGAGCTTCTCGATCAGGTCGGTCGTCTCGCGCACCAGGGTCTTCATCGAGACCCGCCCGACCAGTTCGGCCATCTGCTCCACCGATCGCGGCACATCCCGCCCGCCCGGAAGGCGCCCCTCAAACCGCCCTTCGGGGATCCGCCGCGGCGCGGGGCGGATCGCGAAGCCGAGGCAGGGACGCGCGCCCGCCACAGACACGGCGGCGACCTCCACATCTTCGATCCCGCCGAACGTGCCGCGGATCACGGTGGCGAACCGGCGCACGGCCCCGTGTTCGACGAGGGTGGCGAACAGGGCCTGCGCCTCGGTCTCCTCGCGGCCGAGCCAGTGATCCAGCGTCCGCCCGCGCGCCTGCCCCTCGGTGGCAAGCTGCGCCAATTCAAGGAAGGCTGCGTTGGCGGTGAGGATCCGCCGGGACGGGTCGGTGACCACGAAGCCCTCGGGCAAGGCCTCAATCACCGCGCGGGTGGGCGCTTCCTCGGCCCCAGTCTCGGCGGCCACCGGATCGGCCACGAGCCGCATCAACGCGCTGGCTCCGCCCTCGCCACGGAACAGCGAGGCCGAGACGGTCACCTCGCCGCGCCCGTGCGGCAGGGTGGCCCGGATCTCCCCGGCCTGCCCGGTTGCCCGAAGGGCGGCGAACTGGGCTTCGATGGCCCGGGGGCTGGCGGCATCGAACAGGTCGACCGCGTCCTGGCCGACGATTCGCTTGGCGGGGCGCCCGAGCAGGCGTGCGGCAGCCGGGTTGGCCTCGGAGACCCGCCGTGTGCCGGCATCGACCACCAGAACCGGCTCACCAGAGATCTGGAACAGCTGTCGGTAGCGGGTCTCGGCCGCGCGGAGGCGGTCGTAATCCCGCTCCAGCGCCTGCTGGGTTTCCACCAGCCGGCGCTGGAGCGCCGAAACGGCCCGCATGTCGCGCCCGAGAACCAGGATCGGGCCGCCTTCGGCCGGACGAATCGAGGTGTAGCGAATCGGCAGGTCGATGCCGCTGGGGGAAGGATGGTTGATCTGGCGCCAGCGGGTGATACCCTCGGGCCGGGCGTCGCGCAGCAGGGCATCGACCTTGGGCCGGCTCTCCACCGTCACAGTGTCGACCCAGCGCCGGCCCAGCCAGCCGGGGATGTTCTCCGCATCGAGATCCGTGCCGACCGTCGCGTCGCGGATCACGCCGTCGGCGTCGATTACCAATGACAGGTCGGCAGAGGCCGCGACGATGCGCCCGGCCACCGCTCCGTCGAGGTGACCGGCCACCTGCTGCAGGGCCGCGGGCGGCTGCTGCGGGGTGGGGCGAGGCTGGAGTGTCACGGTCACCGTAATGTGAAGTTCGGGTTACAACCCTTTCAGCAGGCCAATGCCTGTCTGTCCAGCAAAGCTTCCGCCGCGGCGGGTGCGAGGCAGGCATCGGCCGCGCAGGCATCGGCGCCGACGATCCCCGCATCGCCGCCGGCGCGCGCAAAATAGGGGCCGCCGACGAGCACGCGGATTCCCGGGTTGCGCGAGACGCGGCGCACATCCGCGACGGCTGTGACCAGGGCCGGCAGGAGGACATCCGAGGAGAGCGACAGCCCGACCACGTCGAACCACTCGATGCCGAGCAGGTCCAGGGGATCGAGATCGGGCCCCGGCGCCGCCGTGGTCACGTCCCAGCCGGCCTCCCGAAAGAAGCTCGCGACGATCGACAGGCCGAATCGGTGAGTCTCGCCGGGGCAGGGCAGCAGCAGGACGCTGCGCCCGTTCGCGGAGACCGATTCGCTCTCCATCTCGGCGCAGAGGTACCGGCTCATCGTCTGGAGCCGGCCGAGCGCTTCAGTGACGGCCAGGAAATCGCAGGCATCCTCCTCCCAGAGCGCCCCGAGGTGCCGCGCCGCCGGGGCGAGCAGGTCGAGGAGCAAACGCGCCAGCGGCAGACCGCCCTCCCGTAGAGCCTCCACCTCGGCGCCGAGATCGACCGGTCCGGGAGCCAGCAGCAGGGCGCTGAACGCCGCGATCTCATGCAGACTCGGTGCACGCCCGGCCTGCTGCGCCCGACGCCCGGCGACCGGGCGGTGGGCCAGCATCAGCCGCGGCAGGATCTCGGCTTCGACGACCCGCGCGAGCGCCTCGGGCAGAGGCGACTGCCGGTCAGGCCAGGCGGCGGGTACATCACGGTAGTGGGGAAGGGCATCGCACGCGGGTCCGCAGCCTGCCGAGGGCGGGCCGTATTCCAGGCGCTCACCGAAATGCCTCCAGTCTCCCATCGGCATCCCTCCCTGAAACGGCCCCGGCCATCAAAGGTCCGGTGCTCCCGCTTGCGAATCGGGTGCGGCGTTGCTCGCCTGTCTATTCTTCGTCTTCGTTGGTCCCTGGATCTGACCAGCCAAGTCGCCGCAGTCTCCGGCGGCCGAGCGACGATACGCTTCCTGACGAACTTGGCAATGATCTTAGCCGAAGAAAAAATATCGCTCCCCCTGTCAGGGCCCGATACCGTCAAGCGCACTTGACACTTCTAGGAGCTGGGCCCTAGCCTCTGTCAACGACGGAGCCGCAGGCGCCGCCGGGCACATGGGGGGGCGGATGCATGGGTCCCAGGGACCGATCGGCACGACCGCTCTACACGCCCGCCGAGAGGGAGCGGCGAGACGCCTCGCCGTGGACTCTCGTCCAGGGCGTCCTGGCGCCTCTGCAATTCGCGATCTTCCTCGTCAGCCTGATCCTGGTGCTGCGCGCCCTCACTACCGGCGAGGGCTTGTTCGCCGCCGAAGCCTCGGTGGTGATCAAGACCGTCGCGCTCTTCGCGATCATGATCACCGGCTCGATCTGGGAGAAGGTCGTGTTCGGCCGCTGGCTGTTCGCGCCCGCCTTCTTCTGGGAGGACGTGGTCAGCATGCTGGTGCTGGCCCTCCACACCGCCTATCTCGCCGCCCTCGCCACGCAGGCGATCGATGGGCGGACGCTCCTCCTCCTCGCGCTGGCCGCGTACGCGAGCTACGCGGTCAATGCCGGCCAGTTCGTCCTGAAGCTGCGGGCCGCCCGCCTGCAAGGCGGCAATCGCCGCACGCCGCGCCTCGCAGGGGCGCTTTCATGAACGCCCCCCTGGCGCACACAGCCTCCTGCGGCGGGATCGACCTGCATCAGGAGCACGGCCAGCGGGCCGTGTTCTGCGGACTCACCGGCATCGTCTGGCTGCACCGGAAGATCCAGGACGCATTCTTCCTCGTGGTCGGCTCGCGGACCTGCGCGCACCTGATCCAGTCGGCGGCCGGGGTGATGATCTTCGCCGAGCCGCGCTTCGCCACCGCGATCATCGACGAGCGCGACCTCGCAGGCATCGCCGACGCCAACGAGGAGCTCGACCGGGTCGTGACCCGGCTGATCGAGCGCCGGCCGGACATCAAGCTCCTGTTCCTGGTAGGCTCCTGCCCGTCGGAGGTGATCAAGCTCGATCTGTCCCGGGCGGCGCAGCGCCTGTCGGGCCGCCTCGCACCCGTGCGGGTGCTGAACTATTCGGGCTCCGGCATCGAGACCACCTTCACGCAAGGGGAGGATGCCTGCCTCGCGGCCCTGGTGCCGGATCTGCCGCGCGAGGCCGAGACGGCCGCGCCGTCGCTCCTGATCGTCGGCGCGCTCGCCGACGTGGTGGAGGACCAGTTTCTCCGGATTTTCGCCGCGATGGGCATCGCGGATGTCCGGTTCCTGCCCGCCCGCCGAGCCGGCGCGATGCCCGCGGTCGGGCGAGGCACCCGCTACCTGCTCGCTCAGCCCTTCCTGACCGACACGGCACGGGCCCTCGAGGAGCGCGGCGCCCGCCGGCTCCCGGCGCCGTTCCCGCTGGGCGCCGAGGGCACCACCGGCTGGCTGCGGGCGGCGGCCGAGGCGTTCGGCGTCTCTGACGAAATCTTCGAGGCCGCGACCGCACCGGGCCGGGCGCGCGCCGAGACCGCCCTTGCACCCCACCGCATCACGCTCGGCGGCAAGCGGGTGTTCTTCTTCCCCGATTCGCAATTGGAGGTGCCGCTCGCGCGCTTCCTCGCCCGGGAACTCGGTGCGGAACTCGTGGAGGTCGGGACACCCTACCTGCACCGGGGGCATCTCGCCGCCGAGATCGAGTGGCTCCCCGCGGGGACGCGGGTGACGGAAGGCCAGAGCCTCGACGACCAGATGGACCGCTGCCGGGCGGCCCGGCCGGACCTGACGGTCTGCGGCCTCGGCCTTGCCAACCCGCTGGAGGCTGAAGGGCTGTCGACCAAGTGGTCGATCGAGCTGCTGTTCACGCCCGTGCAGGGCTACGAGCAGGCCGGCGACCTCGCCGAGCTGTTCGTGCGCCCGCTCCGGCGCCGCGCCCTGCTGGAGGTGTAGCACCATGCAGCTCACCCTCTGGACCTACGAAGGCCCCCCGCATATCGGCGCGATGCGCGTCGCCACCGCGATGTCCGGGCTGCATTACGTGCTGCACGCGCCGCAGGGCGACACCTACGCCGACCTGCTGTTCACCATGATCGAGCGGCGGGACGCCCGCCCGCCCGTGACCTACACGACCTTCCGGGCACAGGATCTCGGCCGCGACACCGCCGCGCTGTTCAAGACCTCGGTCGCCGCCGCCTACGCGCGCTTCCAGCCGCAGGCGATGATCGTCGGCGCCTCCTGCACCGCCGAGCTGATCCAGGACGATCCGGGCGGGCTGGCCAAGGCGCTCGATCTGCCGATCCCGGTGATTCCGCTGGAGCTGCCCGCCTACCAGAAGAAGGAGAACTGGGGCGCGTCGGAAACTTTTTATCGCCTCGTCCGGGCGCTCGCAGGTGCCGCCGGTCCGCGCCCCGCGCGTGAGCCCGGACAGCGCCCGCTCTGCAACATCCTCGGGCCGACGGCGCTCGGCTTCCGCCACCGGGACGATCTGATCGAGATCCGCCGGCTGCTCGATTCGCTCGGCGTCGCGGTCAACGTCGTGGCGCCGCTGGGGGCCACGCCCGCCGATCTCGGCCGGCTCAGGGACGCCGACTTCAACGTCGTGCTCTACCCCGAGACCGCCCGCTCGGCGGCAGAATATCTGAAGAAGAATTTCGGGCAGCCGTTCACGCAGACCGTCCCGATCGGCGTCGGCGGCACCCGCCGGTTCGTCGAGGAGGTGGCCGGTCTCGCCGGGATCGATGCGTCGCCCGTACTCGACGGCCCCGGCTCGCGGCTGCCCTGGTACTCCCGCTCGGTCGATTCGACCTATCTCACGGGCAAGCGCGTCTTCGTGTTCGGCGATGCCACGCACGCCATCGGCCTCGCCCGGATCGCCGCGAAGGAACTCGGCTTCACCGTTGTCGGGCTCGGCACCTACGGCCGCGAATTCGCCCGCGAGGTCCGCGCCGAGGCGGCCGAGCACGGCATCGAGGCGCTGATCACCGACGACTACCTCGACGTCGAGGCGGCGATCCGGGCGGCCGCGCCGGAACTGGTGCTCGGCACCCAGATGGAACGCCACGTCGCCAAGCGGCTCGGCATCCCCTGCGCGGTGATCTCGGCCCCGGTCCATGTCCAGGACTTCCCGGCCCGCTACGCCCCTCAGATGGGCTTCGAGGGCGCCAACGTCCTGTTCGATACCTTGGTCCATCCGCTGATGATGGGCCTCGAAGAGCACCTCCTCGGCATGTTCCGGGAGGATCCCGAATTCCACGACGGCGTCGGCCCCTCGCATCTCGGCGGCACGCCGGTCGCCGCACCGGCGCCCCAAGCCGCGCCTGTGCCCCAAGCCGCGCCTGTGCCCGAAACCGCGCCTGCACCGGAGTCCGCGCCGGCGCCGATCCATCTCGACCATCCTGTCGCGGTGGCGGTCGCCCCCTGGGCGCCCGAGGCCGAGAAAGAGCTGAAAAAGATCCCGTTCTTCGTGCGCGGCAAGGCGCGCACCAACACGGAGCGATTCGCCCGTGAGCGGCAGCTGCCGCTCATCACCCTCGAAACCCTCTACGACGCCAAGGCGCATTATGGCCGCTAAAGCGCTCTCCGCCGGCCACGGTGCCGGCCCGGCCAAGGCAGGCGCGTCGCAGCGCCGGCCGCCGATCCGCGTCGTGATCGTCACCCTCGACAATCACCTCGCGAGCGCGGTCGAGCGGGCGCGCCTGCGGCTCCGTACCGAGATGCCGGGGCTGGTCCTGGGGTTCCACGCGGCGGCCGAGTGGGACAACAACCCCGCCGCCCTCGACGATTGCCGGGCCGATATCGCGAGCGCCGACATCGTGCTCTCGGCCATGCTGTTCATGGACGAGCATGTCCGGGCGATCCTGCCGGCGCTGGCGGCGCGGCGCGAAGCCTGCGACGCGATCGTCGGCTGCCTCTCGGCCGGCGAGGTCGTGAAGACCACGAGGCTCGGCCGCTTCGATATGAGCGGCAACAAGCGCAGCGCCCTCGACTTCCTGAAGAAGCTGCGCGGCAAGCCGGGCCAGCAGGGCAATGCCGGCCGGCAGATGGCCCTGGTGCGCAAGCTGCCGAAGATCCTGCGCTTCATCCCGGGCTCGGCCCAGGACGTGCGCGCCTATTTCCTGACCCTGCAATACTGGCTCGCGGGCTCGGACGAGAACGTCGCCGCGCTGGTGCGCTTCCTGGTCCATCGCTACGCGGCGGGCGAGCGGGCGGCGTGGCGCGAGGGTCCGGCCGCGCCCGCACCCCTCGATTACCCCGAGACCGGCCTGTACCACCCCCGCCTGCCGGGCCGGATCGGCAACGACCCGTCGCGGCTGCCGCGTGTTTCGGGCGCGAAGGGTCGCGTCGGCCTGCTGGTGATGCGCAGCTACGTGCTTGCCGGCAACACCGCGCATTACGACGGCGTCATCGCGGCCCTGGAGGCGCAGGGTCTCGACGTGGTGCCGGCCTTCGCCAGCGGCCTCGACAACCGCCCGGCGGTGGATGCCTTCTTCATGAAGGACGGCCGCGCCGCGATCGACGCTCTCGTGTCGCTCACCGGCTTCTCCCTGGTCGGCGGCCCCGCCTACAACGACGCCGCCGCCGCCGAACTGATGCTGGGGCGGCTCGACGTGCCATACCTCGCCGCCCAGGCGCTGGAGTTCCAAACCCTGGAACAGTGGGAGGCGGGCGACCGCGGCCTGTCGCCGGTCGAGGCGACCATGATGGTCGCGATCCCCGAACTCGACGGCGCCACCGCCCCGATGGTGTTCGGCGGCCGCTCCTCGGCCTCGGGCAGCGACAACGCCCGGGACATGCGGGTTCACCCCGAGCGGGCCGCGCGCCTCGCCGAGCGGGTCGCGCAATTGGTGTCGCTGCGCCGGACCCCGAAGGCCGCGCGCAAGCTCGCCGTGGTGCTGTTCAATTTCCCGCCCAATGCCGGCGCCACCGGCACCGCGGCGTTCCTGTCGGTCTACGCCTCGCTGCTCAACACCCTGAAGGGTCTGGCGGCCGACGGCTATGCCGTGGAGGTGCCCGAGAGCGTCGATGCCCTGCGCACGGCGATCCTGGAGGGCAATGCCAAGCGCTACGGCAGCCAGGCCAACGTCCACGCCCGCATCCCGGCCGAGGACCACCTCCGCCGCGAGACCTACCTCGCCGAGATCGAGGCCCAGTGGGGCCCGGCGCCCGGCCGCCACCAGACCAACGGTGCCGACCTGTTCGTGCTCGGCGCGCAGTTCGGCAACGTCTTCGTCGGGGTCCAGCCCGCCTTCGGCTACGAGGGCGATCCGATGCGGCTGCTGTTCGAGCGCGGCTTCGCGCCGACCCACGCGTTCTCGGCCTTCTACCGCTACCTGCGCGAGGATTTTGCCGCCGACGCGGTGCTGCATTTCGGCACCCACGGGGCGCTCGAATTCATGCCCGGCAAGCAGACCGGCCTGTCCGAAGCCTGCTGGCCGGAGCGGCTGATCGGGGCGCTCCCCAACGTCTACCTCTACGCGGCCAACAACCCGTCCGAGGGAACGTTGGCCAAGCGCCGCTCGGCCGCGACGCTGGTGAGCTACCTGACCCCGAGTCTCGCGGCGGCCGGTCTCTATCGCGGGCTGATCGACCTGAAGAGCTCGATCGAGCGCTGGCGCGGCCTCGATCTCGAAGCCACGGCCGAGCGCGGCAGCCTCGCCGAGCTGATCCAGCAGCAGGGCGCGGCGGTCGATCTCGTGACGGCCGAGCCGGCTTGGACCGGCGACCTCGGCATCCATGTCGCCGGCCTCTGGACCGCGCTGCAGGAACTGGAACAGACCCTGATCCCGCACGGGCTTCACGTGGTTGGCGCTGGGACGCCGGCAGAGGAGCGGATCGACCTGCTGCTGGCGCTGGCCGAGTCGGCGCACGGCGTGCAGTCGGAGCGGGCCGGGATCGAAGCGCTCGTCGCCGGCCATGGCGTCGAGGCGGCGCTGAAGGCCTCCGGGTTGCCTGCCGACGAGACGGCCCGCGCCGCCTTCGCGAATCTGGCCGAGACCGACCGGCTCCTGTCGCGAGACCATGAGGTTCCGGCCCTGCTGCGCGCGCTCGACGGCCGGTTCGTGCCGCCGGTGGCCGGGGGCGACCTCCTGCGGAATCCCGCGATCCTGCCGACCGGCCGCAACCTCCACGGCTTCGATCCCTACCGCCTGCCCTCGGCCTTCGCGGTGGCGGACGGCGCCCGGCAGGTCGCCCGGATCCTCGAGCGCTTCGCGGCGGACGGAAAACCCTGCCCGGAGAGCGTCGCCCTGGTCCTGTGGGGCACCGACAACCTCAAGAGCGAGGGCGGCCCGATTGCCCAGGCGCTGGCGCTGATCGGCGCCGCGCCCCGCTTCGACGGCTACGGCCGCCTGAGCGGCGCCGAGCTGATCCCGCTGGAGACTCTCGGCCGCCCGCGCATCGATGCCGTGGTCACACTTTCCGGCATCTTCCGCGATCTGCTGCCCCTGCAGACGAAGCTCCTGGCCGAAGCCTCCTTCCTCGCTGCCACCGCGGACGAGCCGCTCGAACAGAACTACGTGCGCAAGCACGCCCTCGCCATCCAGATCGAGCAGGGCTGCGATCTGGAGACCGCTTCCCTACGGGTCTTCTCCAACGCCGAGGGTGCCTACGGCGCCAACGTCAACCACCTGGTCGATTCGGGGAACTGGGACAACGATGCGGAACTCTGCGAGACCTTCTCGCGCCGCAAGAGTTTCGCCTACGGCCGCACCGGCCGCCCGGCGCCGCAGCGCGCCCTGATGGAGGCGGTGCTGGCTTCGGTCGACATGGCCTACCAGAACCTCGACTCGGTCGAGGTCGGCGTCACCTCCGTCGACCACTATTTCGACGGGCTCGGCGGCATGGGCCGGGCGGTGGCCCGGGCCAAGGGCGAGTCGGTGCCGATCTACATCAGCGACCAGACCCGCGGGGAGGGGCGCGTCCGCTCCCTGGAGGAGCAGGTGGCGCTGGAGACGCGCACCCGGATGCTCAACCCAAAATGGTACGAAGGCCTGCTCGGCCACGGCTACGAGGGCGTCCGGCAGATCGAGACGCATCTCACCAACACGGTCGGCTGGTCGGCCACCGCCAACGCGGTCCAGCCCTGGATCTACGAGCGCATCACCGAGACCTACGTGCTCGACCCCGCCATGCGCGAGCGCATGGCCACGCTCAACCCCACCGCCTCCGCCAAGGTCGCCCAGCGGCTGATCGAGGCCCACAAGCGTGGCTTCTGGACCCCCGACGCAGCGATGCGGGACGCCCTGGACCGGGCCGAGGAGGAACTGGAAGACCGTCTCGAAGGCGTCACCACAGGAGTCGCCGCATGAACATCGCCATTCGCAATCCGGTCGTTGCCCGGAAAGAAGAAGGCAGCGTCCAGGTCGAGCTCGACCCGGACCTGAAGATCGAGACCGCGAAGGTCTTCGCGGTCTACGGCAAGGGCGGCATCGGCAAATCCACCACCTCGTCGAACCTGTCGGTGGCGTTCTCCAAGCTCGGGAAGCGGGTGCTGCAGATCGGCTGCGATCCGAAGCACGATTCGACCTTCACGCTGACCAAGCGCCTCGCCCCGACGGTGATCGACGCCCTGGAGGCGGTGAACTTCCACTCGGAGGAGCTGCGCGTCGAGGATTTCGTGGTCGAGGGCTACAACGGCGTGATGTGCGTCGAGGCGGGCGGTCCGCCCGCCGGCACCGGCTGCGGCGGCTACGTGGTCGGCCAGACCGTGAAGCTGCTCAAGGAGCACCATCTCCTGGAGGACACCGACGTCGTGGTGTTCGACGTGCTGGGCGACGTCGTCTGCGGCGGCTTCGCCTCGCCGCTCCAGCACGCCGACCGGGCGCTGATCGTCACCGCCAACGACTTCGATTCGATCTTCGCGATGAACCGGATCGTCGCGGCGATCCACGCCAAGGCGAAGAACTATCCGGTGCGCCTCGGCGGCGTCATCGCCAACCGCTCGGCCAAGACCGACGAGATCGACCGGTTCAACGACGCGGTCGGGCTCAAGCGCCTCGCCCATTTCCCCGACCTCGACGTGGTCCGCCGCTCGCGGCTCAAGAAGTCGACCCTGTTCGAGATGGATTCCTCGCCCGAGCTCGACGCCGTGACCGCCGAGTACATGCGGCTCGCCGAGACGCTCTGGGCCGGGGGCGAGCCCTGCGAGGCAATCCCCATGAAGGACCGCGACCTGTTCGAGTTCCTCGGTTTCGATTGAGTTTGGGGTTCGATTGATGGCCAGCGCCAGCTACGACGCCCGCCGGGGTGAGCTGACCACCTATTTCGACCGCACCGCGGTCGATGCGTGGTCGCGCCTGACCTCCGACGCTCCGGTGAGCCGGATCCGCGCCACGGTGCGGGCCGGGCGCGACGCCATGCGGGCGACGCTGCTCTCCTGGCTGCCGGCCGACATGACCGGCCTGCGCCTGCTCGATGCCGGCTGCGGCACCGGGGCGCTGAGCGTCGAGGCCGCCCGCCGGGGCGCCGAGGTGGTGGCCATCGACGTCTCACCCACGCTGATCGGGCTGGCGCAGGAGCGGCTGCCGGCGATCCCCGGGGGAGGGCGCATCGATTTCCGTGTCGGCGACATGCTCGATCCGGGGCTCGGACGGTTCGACCACGTGGTGGCGATGGATTCGCTGATCCACTACCGCTCCGCCGACATCGCCCGGGCGCTGGCGGCGCTCGGCGCACGGACGAACGGCTCGGTTCTGTTCACCGTGGCGCCGCGTACAGCGCTGCTGACGCTGATGCACGCGGCCGGACAGTTCTTTCCGCGCGGCGACCGCTCGCCGGCCATCGTGCCGGTCACCGAGCGTGGGCTGCGGCGGCGGATGTCTTCGGAACGGGCCCTCGACGGCTTTGCCTGGGCGCGGTCGCACCGGATCAACAGCGGCTTCTACCTGTCGAACGCGATCGCGCTGACACGCACCCTCCCGCCCCCCTTGGCGGGGGAGGGTACCCCGCGCGGCAGGGGGGGAGAGGGGAATCTGGCCTCCGGACGCGGCGAGAGCCTTCATGAAGGCCGCGCCAGTTCCGACACCGTCGCTCCCCTCTCCCGACCCCTGCTGACGCAGGGGCCACCCTCCCCCACGCAGGGGGGAGGGGGCGTAGCGACGCCCAGGGTGCTGACATGAGTGCCGCATCCCGAAAACTCACCGCCGCCCTGATGCGTCTCGGCCCGGCGATCCTGCCCTTTGCGGATGCCGCAACCGTCGAGCTGCCGCTGGGCCGCCTCCTGCGTCTCGCTTTGTTCCAGGTCACCGTCGGCATGGCGGCGGTGCTGCTGATCGGCACCCTGAACCGGGTCATGATCGTCGAACTCGGCGTTCCGGCCTGGATCGTGGCCGTGATGCTGGCCCTGCCGCTGATCTTCGCCCCCCTGCGGGCGCTCGTCGGCTTTCGGTCGGACACGCACCGCTCGGTGCTGGGATGGCGGCGGGTGCCCTATATCTGGTTCGGCACGCTGCTCCAGTTCGGCGGGCTGGCGATCATGCCCTTCGCCCTGCTGATCCTGTCGGGCGATACGACCGGGCCGCTCTGGGTCGGTGACCTCGCTGCGGCGCTCGCCTTCCTGCTGGTCGGCGCGGGCCTGCACACGACCCAGACCGTGGGCCTCGCCCTCGCCACCGACCTCGCCCCCGCGCATGCCCGCCCGAAGGTCGTGGCGCTGCTCTGCGCGGCCTTGCTGTTCGGCATGATGGCGAGCGCCGTGGTGTTCGGCCTGTGCCTCGCCCACTTCTCGGCCGTCCGCCTGATCCAGGTGATCCAGGGCGCGGCGCTCGTCACCATCATCCTCAACGGCTTCGCCCTCTGGAAACAGGAGCCGCGCGATCCCAACCGCAGCCGGGACGTGCCGCAGCGCGACTTCCGCGCCTCCTGGCAGGCCTATGCGGGGCAGCGCACCGCCCGGCGGCGCCTCGTGGCGATCGGGCTCGGCACGGCCGGCTTCTCCATGCAGGACATCCTGCTCGAACCCTATGGCGGCCAGATCCTGCACCTCTCCGTGGGGGCGACCACGGCGCTGACCGCGCTGCTGGCCGCGGGCGGCGGCCTCGGCCTGCTGATCGCGGCGCGCTGGCTCGGCCGCGGCGGCGACCCGTTCCGGGTGTCGGCGGTCGGCGTCGGGATCGGGATCCTGGCGTTCTCCGCGGTGGTCTTCGCAGCCCCCCTCGCCTCCGCCGATCTGTTCGCGGCGGGCGTCAGCCTGATCGGGCTCGGCGGCGGCCTGTTCGCCCACGGCACGCTCACCGCCTCGATGAACCGCGCCGGCCCCGAGGATACCGGGCTGGCGCTCGGCGCCTGGGGCGCCGTGCAGGCGACCGCCGCGGGCCTGTCGATCGCGGCGAGCGGCCTCGTCCGCGACGTCGGCGGCGCCATCGCGCAGTCGGGCGTGCTCGGCGAGGGCATGAACGAGCCCGCCATCGGCTACCTCATCGTCTACCACATCGAGATTGCCCTTCTGTTCGCCGCGCTCGTCGCGCTCGGACCGCTGGTGCGTGAGGACGCGCGAACAGAAGTTCGAAACCGCATTGCCGACGGCCTTGCCGGCCGGACAGCCTGAGACTCGGGGAGGATCGCCATGCCAACCGGCGCACTTACAGGTTATGTCGACGTCGCCCAGGTCGTGCTCTACGCGTTCTTCATCTTCTTCGCGGGCTTGGTGTTCTGGCTCCGACGCGAGGACCGGCGCGAGGGCTACCCGCTGGAGAACGAGGCCGTCGGCCGCCGCAAGGCGGACGATCCGATCCTGATCCCCCGGTCCAAGGCGTTCCACCTGCCGGGCGGCGAGACGACCTACGCGCCGCAGGCGGTGCACGGCCGGAACGACATTGAGACCGGCATCCCGGCCCGCAAGGTCGAGCCCTGGCCCGGCGCACCGTACGAACGCACGGACTCCTCGCTCCAGGCGGGCGTCGGACCCGGCTCCTGGGTGCTGCGGCACGACGTGCACGACAGGACCTGGGACAACGAGATCCGCATCGTGCCCCTGCGGGTGGCGAAGAACTTCGTCGTCCACGAGGACGGCCCGAACCCGATAGGCATGAGCGTGTTCGGCACCGACAACGCCGTGGCGGGTGTCATCAGCGATGTCTGGGTCGACCGCGGCGAGTCGCTGATTCGTTACTACGAGGTCGAGTTGACCACGGGCGGCCGCCGGCTGATGCCGACCACCTTCTGCAGGGCCGGCGGCTTCACCAAGACGGTGACGACCGAGGCGCTCCTCGCCAGCCAGTTCGCCGACATCCCGGCCACCCGCGACCCCGACAGCGTGACCTTCCTCGAAGAGGAGCGGATCGTCTCATATTTCGGCGCGGGCACGCTCTACGCCACGCCCGAGCGCGCGGAGCCGATCCTGTGAGCGGCGATTTCCTCCCGGAGGGCACCCTGCGGGGACTGCCCGGCCCGCTGCCGGCGGGCGAGCGCATCCTCTGGCAGGGGTCGCCGACGACCGCCGGCCTGCTGGTGCGGGTGTTCCACGCGCGCCTTGTGGTCGCATGGTTCGCAATCTGCGCCCTGGCCTTCGGCCTCACTGCCGGCTCCCCCGCGGCGGCGCTCGCCAAGGTCGGACCGACGCTGCTGATCGGCGCCGGTGCCGTGGCGCTGCTCTGGCTGCTGGCATGGCTGACCCACCGCACGACACGCTACACGGTGACCAACCGCCGGATCGTGCTGCAGGCTGGGATCGCCCTGCCGGTAACCCACAACCTGCCCTTCGCGCAGCTCGACGGCGCGGCGCTGCGCGCATTCACGGATGGCAGCGGCGATCTGCCTCTGCAGTTGCGGCCGGGGCTGCGCATCGCCTACCTTCAGCTCTGGCCGCATGCCCGGCCCTGGCGTCTGACCCGGACGGAGCCGATGCTGCGCTCCGTACCGCAGGCGGACGCCGTGGCGGGGATCCTGGCGCGGGCGCTCGAAGGGCACGCCGCCGGGACCGCGCTTCCGGTGCGGGTGGCCCGTCTGCCGCAGGCGGACGAAAATCCCGGCCGCCTCGTCGCGGCCGAATAGGGAGGGGCATCATGGGCGAGCGGGCGGAGAAAGCCGGCCGAACGACTGGACCGGCGCCGGCGCTGCTGATGATCGGTGCGGGCGCGCTGATGGGCTTCTCCATGCTGGCGGTCCTGATCGGCCGCAGCGAGGGGGTCGGCCTCGTCGCCCTGCCGGCCGCCAAGGCGGTGGCCCGGCTCGAATTCCGGGCCGAGGACCAGGTCGACGGGTCCATCGCGTTGCGGGACGTCGCCGACCGGCACATCGTCGCCTGGATCCGCCCCGGCGAGGATGGCTTCCTGCGCGGGACGCTGCGGGGCCTCGCTCAGGCTCGCCAGCGCGGGGGCCTCGGGCCGGAACAACCTTTCAGCCTGACTCGCTACGACGACGGCCGCCTCGCTTTGGCCGACGAGGCCACCGGCCGCCAAGTGCCCCTGGAGGCCTTCGGGTCGACCAATGCCGGGGCCTTCGCCCGGCTGATGCCCGCGCCGGGCGCGCCCGCCACGGAGACGCGGTGATGGGCCTGTTCGGCAGCCGCACCGTCACCGTGCCCTGCACGGTGGAGATCGAGCAGACGCCCGAGAGCCTGCACGCGCATGTCACCCTGGATGCCGGCTTCGAGATCGAGCCCGGCGACGCGGTCCAGGTTCACGACGCGCCGACTTCGGTGCCCTACGGCGAGCGCCTCAGCGTACGCCGCACCGCCACCGTCACCCGGGCCGGCCCGCTGGAGCGGGTCTGGACCAAGCTCATCGCCCATCTCGAGCTGACCGAGCTCTACGAGGTCAGCTTCTCCGAGAGGAGGAAGCTATGAACGCTCCCGTCGCGCCCCCCACCGGCCAGCCGATCCCGAAGATTCCGGTCAACGAATCGACCAAGGCGGCCCAGGAGACGACCTTCCTGTCGCCCCGGTTCTACACAACCGATTTCGTCGAACTCGACCGCACGAACGTCGAACCGGTGCGGCGCGACTGGGACGTGCTCATCGCCGAATTGCGCGCCGACCCGAACAAGCGCCACTTTACCCGCAACGAGGAGTTCGACTGCGACCTGTCGCAGATGGAGCCCGAGTTGCGGAAGGAGTTTCTGGACTTCCTGGTCTCGTCGATCACCGCCGAATTCTCGGGCTGCGTCCTCTACGCCGAGATGCGCAAGCGCGCCAAGAACAAGGACATCAAGGAGCTGTTCGGCTTCATGAGCCGCGACGAGGCGCGTCACGCCGGCTTCATCAACGACACGCTCAAGGATTTCGGCATCGGCGTGGACCTCGGATTTCTCACGAAATCCAAAAAATACACGTTCTTCCGGCCGAAGTTCATCTTCTACGCCACCTATCTCTCCGAGAAGATCGGCTACGCCCGCTACATCACGATCTTCCGCGAGCTGGAGCGGCACCCGGAGCGGCGCATCCACCCGATCTTCAAGTGGTTCGAGCTGTGGTGCAACGACGAGTTCCGCCACGGCGAGGCCTTCGCGCTGCTGATGCGCGCCAACCCGAAGCTGACGAGCGGCGTGAACCGCTACTGGATCCGGTTCTTCCTGCTCGCGGTCTTCGCCACGATGTACGTGCGCGACCATCACCGCCCGGCCTTCCACAAGGCGCTCGGCGTCGATCCGAGCGACTACGACTTCAAGGTGTTTCGGATCACCTCGGAGATCTCCCGGCAGACCTTCCCGCTGGAGCTCGATCTCGACAACCCGAAGTTCAAGGCGGGGCTCGACCGGCTGCTCGCCTGCTCCGGCGCGATCGCCGACGCCAAGGCGCGGGGCGGCCTCGTCGGCAAGGCCCGGCAGGGGTTCCACGCCGCGCGGGCGGCCGTAACCTTCGCCAGACTCTACCTGCTGCCCGTCAAGGCCAATGCCCTGCCGGCCGATATCCGCCTCCAGCCGGTCTGGTAGAATGGCGAGCTATGCCGCCCCGGTCCTGTACGCGGTGCTGCTCTGGTGGTTCTCCACCGGGCTGATCCTGCTGCTCGACCACGCCCCGCGGCGGACGCATCCGTGGAGCATGGCCGGGGCGACGTTGCTGCTCGCCGCCGCCCTGGTGGCGATCCGCGCCAGCGCCGGGGATACGAGCGGCACGGGGGCCTACACGGCCTTCACGGCGGCGCTCATCGTCTGGGGCTGGCAGGAGATGAGCTACTATATGGGCTTCCTGTCGGGCCCGCGGCCGGTCGCCTGCGCGCCGGGTGTGCGGGGGTTCGACCGGTTCCTGGCGGCGCTCGCCACCAGCCTGTGGCACGAATTCGCTATCGTGATCGGCGGCCTGGCGATCCTGGCGCTGGTCTGGGGCAGCCCCAACCGCTTCGCCCTGTGGACCTACGGCACCCTGGTGGTGATGAACCTCTCGGCGCGGCTCAACCTGTTCCTGGGCGTGCGCAACCTCCACGCCGAGTTCCTGCCGGACCATCTCGGCTACCTGGCCTGCTACCTGTCCCGGAAGCCGATGAACCTGCTGTTCCCGGTCTCGGTGAGCCTGGGGACCATCGCGGCGGCCCTTCTCGGGCGCGCGGCGCTCGGCACCGATCTGCTGGCGCATGAGCTCATCGGCTTCACGGTCCTGGCGACGCTGACCGGGCTCGCCACCCTGGAGCACTGGTTCCTGATGCTGCCGCTGCCCTCCGCGGAGCTGTGGCGCTGGAGCCTGCCGGGGCGGGCGTCCGGGGAGGCGGCACCGCCGCGGGATCGCGTGTAGATCGAGGGATCACCACGGGCGACGCACGTCCACCAATCTGGAACTGGTCTTGTGCGAAGTCCGGTGTCACAGGCGGGATCAACCCGCAGGGTTTGTTCGGGGAGAGGCGACATGGACTACGAGACCTTCTTCGGGGCCGAGATCGCCGGTCTGCACCGGGAGGGGCGCTACCGGGTCTTCACCGACCTCGAGCGCCATGCGGGCAACTTTCCGCACGCCACGCATCACCACACCGGCGGCACGCGGCCGGTCACGGTCTGGTGCTCGAACGATTATCTCGGCATGGGCCAGCACCCGAACGTCACCGGGGCCATGCACGAGGCGATCGATCGCTGCGGCGCCGGCGCCGGCGGCACCCGCAACATCTCGGGCACGAATCACTATCACGTGCTGCTGGAGCAGGAACTTGCCGACCTCCACGGCAAGGAGGCGGCCCTGCTGTTCACCTCCGGCTACGTGTCGAACTGGGCGGCGCTCGGCACCCTCGCGTCGCGCCTGCCGAACTGCGCGGTCTTCTCCGATTCCGAGAACCACGCCTCGATGATCGAGGGCATCCGGTTCTCCCGCGCCGAGCGCCACATCTTCCGCCATAACGACCCGGAGGACCTGAACCGCAAGCTCGCCCTGGTCGATCCGGCCCGGCCGAAGCTGGTGGCCTTCGAATCGGTCTACTCCATGGACGGCGACATCGCCCCCATCGGCGAGATCTGCGACGTGGCCGAGGCCCACGGGGCGCTGACCTACCTGGACGAGGTCCATGCGGTCGGCCTCTACGGGGCGCGGGGCGGCGGCATCTCGGAGCGGGACGGCGTCGCCCACCGGCTCGACGTGATCGAGGGGACGCTGGGCAAGGCCTTCGCGGTCCATGGCGGCTACATCACCGCCTCGGAGAAGCTCTGCGACTTCGTGCGCAGCTTCGCGTCAGGCTTCATCTTCACGACCTCGCTGCCTCCCGCGGTCGCGGCCGGCGCGGCGGCGAGCATCCGTCACCTGAAGGCGAGCGGTGCCGAGCGTGCCCGGCATCAGGAGCGGGTGGCCAAGGTCCGAGCGGCGCTCGACGCCGCCGACATCCCGACCATGCCCAACGACAGCCACATCGTGCCGGTGATGGTCTGCGATCCGGTGCTGTGCAAGGCGATCTCCGACACCCTGCTCGACGAGTTCGGCATCTACGTGCAGCCGATCAATTATCCGACGGTCGCGCGCGGCACCGAGCGCCTGCGGATCACCCCGTCGCCGCTGCACACGGATGCCGACATCGGCCATCTGGTCGACGCGCTCACCACGATTTGGGGACGGATCGGGCTCCGGCAGAAGGCGGCGGAGTAGGACGCTCTTCCCTCCCCCTTGCGGGGAGGGGTAGGGGTGGGGGCGGTGCCGACGGCATCGCTTCGATCCATCCTGCCCCCCACCTCCGGCTCCTCCCCACCCAGATCGGGCTTGCCCAACCTGGGCAGATAAGAAGCGGATCTCGGACGGGTCCGGGATCTGCGGGGAGGCGAGCGGCACAGTGCGAGTTCTGCGTGCCCACTTTCCCCTTCTCGGCCATCGTCGGCCAGGACGAGATGCGCCAGGCGCTGCTGATCGCGGCGGTGGACCCGGCAGTCGGCGGCGTGCTTGTCTTCGGTGACCGCGGCACCGGCAAGTCCACGGCGATCCGGGCGCTCGCCGCCCTGCTGCCGCCGATGCGGGCGGTGGTCGGCTGCCCGTACAATTGCGATCCCGACAGCCCGGCGGAATCCTGCCCGCACTGCGCGAGCATGCCGGGCGCGCGGAGAAGGTCCGAAAAAAAATCGGTGCCGGTGGTCGACCTGCCCCTCGGCGCCACCGAGGACCGGGTGGTCGGCACCCTCGACCTGGAGCGGGCGCTCGGCGCGGGCGTGAAGGCCTTCGAGCCGGGGCTGCTCGCCCGGGCCAACCGCGGCTTCCTCTACATCGACGAGGTGAACCTCCTCGAGGACCACCTCGTCGACCTGCTGCTCGACGTCGCGGCCTCCGGCGTCAACACCGTCGAGCGCGAGGGCCTGTCCCTGCGCCACCCGGCGCGGTTCGTGCTCGTCGGCTCGGGCAACCCGGAGGAGGGAGAATTGCGCCCGCAGCTCCTCGACCGGTTCGGGCTGGCCTGCGAGGTCGTGACCCCGAAGGACATCCCGACCCGCATCGCGGTGGTGCGTGCCCGCGACGCCTACGAGCGCGACCCGGAGGGATTCTGCGCGGCCCGTGCAGGCGAGGAGCGCAAGATTCAAAAGCGAATCCTGCTGGCGCGGGAGCGCCTGCCGTCCGTGACCGTGCCCGATGCCGCCCTGGAGCGCGCGGCGCAGCTCTGCCTCGCGCTCGGCACCGACGGGCTGCGCGGCGAGCTGACCCTGATGCGCACCGCACGGGCGCTCGCGGCCCTCGACGGTGACGCCGCGGTTACCGACGACCATCTCCGGCGCATCGCCCCGGCGTCCCTGCGCCACCGTCTGCGCCGCAACCCGCTCGATGAATCCGGCTCCACGGCGCGTGTGGAGCGGGCGCTGGCGGAGGTATTTGCGTGACGGGCCCGCCACCGCTCCCTCCGCCCATTGCGGGGGAAGGCGCCCCCCGAAGGCGGTCGGGCCGGGACGTCGTCCCGCAAGAGGGGCAGCGCGACGGCGCGCAAGATGGCGTCTCCCTGCACGCCGCGTCTACCTTGTCCGGCAGCGTCGTCCCCCTCTCCCGACCCGCGCTGACGCGAGGGCCACCCGCCCCCGCAGAGGGGGACGGGAGTGCGCCCGACAGGTGGGCCGACGCCCGCCTCGCCGCCCGGCTCCTCACCGCCGACCCGCACGGATTCGGCGGCGTGGTGCTGCGGGCCCCCGCCGGTCCGGTGCGCGAGCGCTGGCTCGACGTCCTGCGGGCTGCGTTGCCCCCGGGAACGCCCTGGCGGCGTCTGCCGCCGGGCATCGGCGACGACAGCCTGCTCGGCGGGCTCGACCTCGCCGCGACCCTGGCGGCCGGCCGCCCCGTCGCGCGGGCCGGTCTGCTGGCGCAGGCCGATGGCGGCCTGATCGTCGTGCCCATGGCGGAGCGCCTCGCGCCCGGCATCGCGTCCCGCCTCGCCGCCGCCCTCGACACCGGCACGGCCTCGGAGCGCAGCGCCCGCTTCGGCCTGGTCCTGCTCGACGAGGGCGAGGCCGATGAGGCCGTCGCCGAGACCCTGGCCGATCGCCTCGCCTTCCGGATCGACCTGAGAGGCCTCGGCGTCGCGGACGCCGAGGGGACCGTGCCCGACCCGGAACCCGCCTCAGACGCCGCGGAGCCGGACCCGGTCGGCAGCCTCTGCGCCCTGGCCGAGGCCTTCGGTGTCGCGTCCCTGCGCGGCCCGATCCTGGCGGCCCGGGTGGCGCGGGCGCTTGCCGGTGCGGGACCGGTCGGGCAGGCGGCGATCACCGCGGCCGCGCGCCTCGTCCTGGCGCCGCGCGCCACGCGCCTGCCGGCCCCCGCGGAGGCGGCGCCCGAGACTGCGCAGCCCCCTCCGGACGATTCCCCCGAGGACCGCCCGGCAGACGCCGCGGATCCGGACGCCGACCCGGCCGCCGCGGATGCGCCGGAGGAGATCGTGCTGGAGGCCGTGCGCGCCGCGATCCCGCCGCACCTCCTCGATCAGCTCCTGTCGGGACAGCCGCGTCTCGCCGCCGCGAAGGCCGGCCGGGTCGGGCAGGCCGCGTCGTCGCGTGCCGGGCGCCCGGTGGGCAGCCGGCGGGGCGATCCGCGACGGGACCGGCTCGATCTGCTCGCGACCCTGCGGGCGGCGGCGCCCTGGCAGGCCCTGCGGCGTTGCGGGGAGGAGACGCGCCGCATCGTGGTGCGGCGGGACGATCTGCGGATCCGGATCCTCAAGCAGCGGACCGAGACGACCACGGTGTTCTGCGTCGACGCCTCGGGCTCGGCCGCGCTGGAGCGGCTCGCGGAAGCGAAGGGCGCGGTGGAGCTGCTGCTGGCCGAAGCCTATGTCCGGCGCGACCGGGTGGCGCTGGTGGCGTTCCGCGGCGCCGGCGCGGAACTCGTCCTGCCGCCGACCCGCTCGCTCACCCGGGCCAAGCGTGGCCTGTCGGGACTTCCGGGCGGAGGCGGGACGCCTTTGGCGTCGGGGATCGATGCGGCCGTCGCGGTGGCGCTCGGCGTGCGCCGGGGCGGCAGCCGGCCCGCGATCGTGCTGCTGACCGACGGCCGTGCCAATGTCGCACGCTCGGGGGAGGGCGGTCGCGCCCGGGCGGGAGCGGACGCCCTGCAGGCGGCCCGAACCTTGCGGGACGCCGGGCTGCCGGCGCTGGTGGTCGATACCGGCAGCCGAGGCGAGGAAGCCCGGCAGGTGGCGGAAGCGATGGGCGCCCGCTACCTGAAGCTGCCGCGCGTCGAGGCTGGACAGCTCAGCGCGGCAGTGCGCGCGGCTTTGTGAGCGCCGCGACGGATCTGGCTCAGAGGTCGCCGCTGATGCCGAGATCGGCGAGGCGCTGGTGATGGGCCAGCCAGGAGTTCAGCATCTCGCGGACGATGGCGCTCACGCTCCAGCCGCCGGAGGTCGGGGCCGCGATGTTCTGCGTCGAGGAGGTGAAGAGGATCATGGCCTGCTCCGAAGTTGGGGGACGTGTCTTGCTCTTGTTCGATCGGGATATGCAGATTCTGCTGCGCCGCAGCAATCCAGCCTGGGTCAGCGGTGGCATGCGGCCGCCGCATGGGATTCTTCAGTGTTACGAAATACTTCCAGCCTTGAATGATAGCGCCGCCCTTCCGTCTTGCAGGCCCGGCTTCGGTGCAGTGCGGGAGAGCGGTGCGTGGTAGGCCCTTTCGATGCCGACCGGCCGGACTGGGCTGTCGAGGGACGTGACTGGCCGCACCGGGAGGCGAGCCGGTTCGTCGCGGCGGCCGGCCTGCGCTGGCACGTCCAGGAATTCGGCCGGGCGGAGGCTCCGGCGCTGCTGCTGCTGCACGGGACCGGGGCGGCGACCCATTCCTGGCGCGGGCTGGCGCCGCTGCTCGCCCGGGACTTCTTCGTGATCGCCCCGGACCTGCCGGGCCACGGCTTCACCGATCCCCTGCCCGATGCCGACCTGTCGCTGCCCGGCATGGCGCGGGCCGTCGCGGGCCTCGTGGCCGCACTCGGCCGCCCGCCGGTCCTGGCCGCCGGCCATTCGGCCGGCGCGGCGGTGCTGGCGCGGATGTGCCTGGACGGATCGATCGCGCCGCAGCTGCTGGCGGCCTTCAACGGCGCCTTGGCGCCGCTGCCGGGGGCGGCCAATCTCCTGTTTCCCAGCATGGCGCGGCTGCTGTTCCTCAACCCGTTCACCCCGCGGATCTTCGCCTGGACGGCCGACCGGTCCGCGGCCAAGCGCCTGATCGAGGGGACGGGCTCGCGCCTCGACCCCGCGGGCGTCGACCTCTACCGGCGGCTCTTCGCCCGCGCCGGTCATGTCCGCGGGGCGCTGGGCATGATGGCGAACTGGGACCTCGCCGGCCTGCACCGGGCGCTGCCCGGCCTCGCGACCCGGACGCTGCTGATCGTCGGCGGCGACGACAAGGCGATCCTGCCGGACACCGCCTTCGCCCTGCGCGACCGCCTCCCGGAGGCGCGCGTGGCTCTGATCCGCGGGCTCGGCCACCTCGCCCACGAGGAGGCGCCGGAGCGTGTGGCCGAGGTGCTGCTCGCGGAGACACGGACCCTCGGCCTGCCCTGAGCCGCCGGGACTGGCGCCGCCCTTGCCTGGGCTTTAGAGCCTCCGGCGGGGGCGGGAACGAGGAGCATCCGGCACGATGGCGAGACCCGTGATCGGCGTCATCGGCAACGCACGTCTGATCGACAATCGCTTCCCGGCGCAGATCGTCGGCGCGAACAACATGCGGGCCGTGGCCGCCGTGGCCGGCGCGCTGCCGCTGATGTTCGCCGCCGCCCCGGCGATCACCGATCTCGGCGACCTCCTCGACACGGTGGACGGGATCCTGCTCACGGGCGGGCGCGCCAACGTTCACCCGACCCGCTTCAACGCCACGCCCTGTGCGGCGCACGAGCCCTACGACGAGGAGCGCGACGCCGTGGCGCTGCCGCTGATCGAGGCCTGCGTGGCGCGCGGCGTGCCGCTGTTCGGCATCTGCCGTGGCTTCCAGGAGATGAACGTCGCCTTCGGCGGCAGCCTGCACCCGGAGATCCGCAACTTGCCCGGGCGCCTCAACCACCGGATGCCGCGGCTCGAGAACGGCGAGATCCACCCGGACCTGGAGGTGATCTTCGCCGACCGGCACGACGTCCGCCTGACCCCGGGGGGCGCCTTGGCGCGGCTGCTGGAGCGCGCGACGATCCGGGTGAACTCGCTGCACGGCCAGGGCATCCTCGAGCCCGGAGCCCGGGTGGTGATCGAGGGCGTCGCCGAGGACGAGACGATCGAGGCGATCCGGATCGAGGACGCCGCGGGCTTCGCGCTCGGCGTCCAGTGGCACGCCGAGCACGACCCGGCGACCAACCCGATCAACCGCGCCCTGTTCGAGGCTTTCGGTGCTGCCGCGGCGGCACATCACCGTGCGCGGGCCGGCGGACAGCGCTGATCCCCGGCATCCGAGCCGACCGGGCCAGCTCAGCGCGGCAGCGAAACGGTCCGGCCGAGTCCTGCGCGACTTAACCTATGTTTATGCTCGGCGGCAGATCTGCTCCAGATCTTGCATGGCGCAGACCAAGTCTTGCCTCAGCCTGGCATGATTCACCGTCTTCCACGGACGACCTGTCGCAGGACGGAACAGGACCGCCATGGGTCAGTTGCCGGAGTCCCGAACAGCGGCGGCCGCAATCCCAGGCCGCCTGCGCAGGAGACGAGCAGAGACCGCATGCAGCTTCCCCGCGACGACCGCGAGCATCCGCGCGCCGAGGCCTTCCGCGACTTCATCCGAAACCCGCCCTTTCCCTGCGTCGGCGCGAAGTCGGCACTGTCGCGCGGGCGCATGCAGATCGTGGTGGCCCGGGACATCACCTCGGGCTGGGACGACATGCGCATCTACCCGGCGCTCCTCGCCTTCGTGGCGCGCTATCGCCACCAGCCCGACCTGTTCCAGAGCTTCGCGGTCGTGTTCGAGGGGCCGGGTGATCTGTCCGAGGAGGGCTTCGAGCAGAACCTCTGGGCCCGGGCGCAATCGCTGACCGACAAGGACGCGTGGCTCGGCCAACCCCACGATGCCCGCGTGGCGGACGACCCCGAGAACCCGCACTTCTCCCTGAGCTTCGGCGGGGAGGCGTTCTTCGTGGTCGGCCTCCACCCGCAGGCCAGCCGCCCGGCGCGGCGCTTCTCGTCGCCGGTTCTGGTCTTCAACCTGCACGCGCAGTTCGAGCGGCTGCGCGCCGAGGGTCGCTACGAGAAGCTGCGCGCCTCGATCCTGGAGCGGGATCAGGCCCTGGCCGGCAGCGTCAATCCGATGCTGGCGCGCCACGGCGAGGCCTCGGAGGCGCGCCAGTACAGCGGCCGCGTCGTCGGCGCGGACTGGCGCTGCCCGATGCACGGCCGTCCGGCGCCCGCCGCCGAGGCCGATGACTGGCACCCGCCGGTCCTGCCCCTGGACCGGACGCTGCCGGGCACCGGAGCGTGAGCGCGCAGATCGCGGGGCCGGCCAGCGCGTTCCCGGACGCGGACCCGGCGCGACCCATAGCGGAGTGAGCCAAGCCATCATGTGCCAAGCGGACGTGCAGCAGATCGAGCCGCGCTCGGGCGTCGCCTTCACCCTCGACCGGGGTCAGCGCCTGACGGTGATCGACCCGCGCGGCGAGCAGGTCGCCGACCTCGTCGCCTACAATCGCCACGACATCGGCGAGGTGATCTCGTCCGGGCGAACCCTCGACTATGCCAGCCGGATCTACCTGACCACCGGCGATCCGCTGTACTCGAACCGCTCGAACGTGCTCCTGCGCATCGTCGAGGACACCGTCGGGCGGCACGACTTCCTGCTGACCCCGTGCTCGGCCGACACGTTCCGCATCATCTACGGCGACACGGACCCGCATCGTGGCTGCTTCGGCAACCTCGCCGCCGCGCTCGCCCCCTACGGCATCGCGCCGGACGCCATCCCGGTGGCGTTCAACTGCTTCATGAACGTGCCGATCGACGGTACGACCGGCGCACTCACGGTCGAGCCGCCGCTCAGTCGGGCCGGAGACCGGATCGTCTTCGTGGCCGAGACAGACCTGATCATCGGCCTGACCGCCTGCTCGGCCCTGCAATCAAATAATGGCAGCTTCAAGCCGATCCATTACCGGGTCGACACAGAGATAGAGCCTATCAATCCCTGATCTTTTGCCGATCTGGTGTCTATAATTTCTGCCGCAATAACCTAGATTACTCATGTTATAGATGCAAGAACGGCGCTTTCTCACAAATCATCGCTCACGTTGCTTTAAAGTGTTTGTCATTTACTAACCCGAATCGTGGAGTATGCCGCGGCGCAGCAGTCTCGGCGATCAGCCGCGACCCGCTGGATGTGCCTCGACGGCCGCCGCCGTCCCCTTCCGGTGCTCAGATGACCTACACGCAGACTCGCCGCCCCTCCGCCGATCACGTCGCGTCGCCGCGGAGTCTCGCGGACCTCCCGCTGCGCCACAAGCTCGCGGCCGTGATGGCCCTGGTGGTGATCGCCATGGGCGCACTGAGCGCTGTCAGCTTCGTCGACATCCGGTCCTCGGCCATGGAGGATCGCGGGCTGATGACGAGTCGCCTCGCCGAGGTCGCGCAGAGTCTGCTCGCCCACTACGAGACGCTCGCCACTTCGGGCGCCATGCCGGTCGGGGACGCGCAGAAGGCGGCGCTCGCGGCGATCAGCGCCCTGCGCTTCGGAAACGAGGATTATTTCTTCGTCCTCGATTCCAACGGCCGGCTCGTCGCCAACGCCTTCAACGCCAAGAATGTCGGCCAGCAGGTGCTGGATCAGACCGACGTCCCGGGCGGCAAGCGCTACTTCGCCGAGATGGTCGCGACCGCCAAGCGCGACGGCGCCGGCTTCGTCGATTACATGAAGCCCCGCCCGGGCGGGACCGTCCCGGTGGAGAAGGTCGCGAGCGTGCAGGTGTTCAAGCCCTGGGGCTGGATCGTCGCCGTCGGCCTCTACCGCGACGACGTGCACGAAGCCGTGCGCGGCCGTGCGCTCACGAACGCGCTCTGGTCCGCGGGCCTCGCGCTGCCGGTTCTGGCCCTGCTGCTCCGCATCGGCAACAGCCTGTCGCGGCCGATCGGCCGCCTGACCGCGGCGATGCGCGGCCTCGCCGACGGCGATCTCGCGGTCCCGATCGCGGACCAGCGGCGCGGCGACGAGGTCGGCGCGATGGCGCGCGCCGTACAGGTCTTCAAGGACGCGATGATCGCCAAGCGCGCGGCCGATGCGGCGGCCCGGGCAGAGAGCGACGCCAAGATGCGCCGCGCCCAGACGCTCGACGCCATCACCGCCCGGTTCGACGCGCAGGTCGGCACCCTGACGCAGGGCTTGGCCTCGGCCGCCGTCGCGATGGAGGCCACCGCCCAGGCGATGACCCGCACCGCTGCGCGCACCACCAAGCAGTCCGTGCGCGTGACGGCGGCGTCCGAGCAGACCGCGAGCAACGTCCAGACCGTGGCCGCAGCCAGCGAGGAGATGGCCGTCTCGATCCAGGAGATCACCGCCCGTGTCGCACAGTCGTCGCTGATGGCCGATCAGGCCAGCACCGATGTGGCGCGCACCAACGACCTCATTCAGGTCCTGGCCCGGGGCACGGACCAGATCGGCGACGTGATGGGCCTGATCGCCGGGATCGCCGGCCAGACCAACCTTCTGGCGCTCAACGCCACGATCGAGGCCGCGCGGGCCGGAGCGGCCGGCAAGGGTTTTGCCGTGGTGGCAAGCGCGGTGAAGGCCCTGGCGACCCAGACCGCGCAGGCGACCGAGACCATCGCCCGCCAGATCGCGACGATCCAGGGCGAGTCGCGCCACGCGGTCGACGCGATGCGGGCGGTCGGCGGCAGGATCGACGCGATGCGCACGGTGGCGGTGAGCGTGGCCGCCGCCATGGAGGAGCAGGGCGCGGCGACCAGCGAGATCGTGCGGAACGTGTCGCAGGCGGCGCAGGGGACGCAGACGGTGAGCATGGACATCGCCGACGTCCGGCAGGCCGCCCGCGAGACCGGGACCGCCTCCGGCCAGGTCCTGAGCGCCGCGCAGGACCTGGCGCGCTACTCCGCCTGCCTCGGCCAGGAGGTCGCCACGTTCCTCGCCGCCGTGAAGGCCGCCTGACGCGCGGGGAGCGCAACCCTGGGATAGTGGACAGCGCGGAGGCGGATTGCGACGATCCATCATCCGAATCCGGGCGCGTCGGGCCGGCGCGGGATCCGAGGCGGCCGCACCCGAGGAATGGCCCGATGCGCTTCGCCCATGTCGCCCTTTGGACACCCGACCTCGACGCGGCCAGCGCATTCTGGCGGACCTATTTTGGTGCCGAGATCGGCGCGCCGTACCACAGCCGGCGGCGGGACGGGTTCGTGTCGCGCTTCGTGACGCTTCCCGACACGGACACGCATATCGAGCTGATGACGGGGCCATGGATCCAGCCTGCGCCAAGCCGGGAGCAGGTCGGCTGGGCACACGTGGCCGTCTCCGTCGGCTGCATCGCCGCCGTGGACGCGCTGGCCACCCGATGCGCGGCGGACGGGTGCCTCCTGTCGCCGCCGCGCCGGACCGGCGATGGCTTCTACGAGGCGGTGATCGCCATGCCGGACGGGACGCCGGTAGAGATCACCATCTGAGGCGGGCAGCGGCACGTTCCACGGCCCTCAGATGCGCTAGCGTTCGGTATGCGAGCCGACGATGAAGAGCGCATCGACGAGGCGGCCCTGGCTCTGCTGGGGCTGAATCTTCACGACGGGGATCGGGCCTGGAAGGGTTCGACCGGGACGTGGATCGTCGCCTGCACGCACAGGGGTTGATCGACGATCCGGTCGGCCGCGCCACGTCGGTGGCGTTCACCGCGGAGGGCTTGCAGCAAGCCGAGGCCCTGTTCGAGCGCCTGTCCACGCGGCCCGCGTGACTGGTCGGGCGGAGCGGGCGAGAGGGACGAGAGAGTTCAGGATCGGGCACGCCATCGACATCGTCGCGTCGCGGCATCCCGGCCGCTCGACCCCGGCATTCCGGGGCCGCGCAGCGGAGCCCGGTATCGAGAAGCGACAGGATCCTGCAACGAAAGCGGTTCTCGATTCCGGACTCGCCTCCGGCAATCCGGAATGACGGTGCGGCTCACGTGATCCCGTCGATCGCCACCCGCAGGTGCTTCGGGCCCCGTAAGGCCGCGCCCGGCCGGTAAGGCGGCGGATCCTCGATCAGGCGCGGCGCCTTCAATCGGGCGGCCAGGGCGGTCAGCGCCGCCTCGGCCTCGAACCGGGCGAGCGGCGCGCCGACGCAGTAATGCAGGCTGCCGCCGAAGCCGAGATGGCGGGTACCGGTGCGGTCCGGATCGAACCGGTCGGGATCCGGGAACACGGTTTCGTCGCGGTTGCCGGAGGCCAGCAGCAGCACGAGGTCGGCCCCCTCGGGGATCGTGACCCCGGCAATGTCGATGGCAGAGAGCGTCCTGCGCGTCCGGAACTGCACGGGCGGCTCGTAGCGCATCAGTTCCTCGATCAGCCGCGGCGCCCGGAGCGGATCCTGGCGCAGGCGCTCCATCTCATCGGGATGCCGCAGCAGCGTGAGCAGGCCGTTGGTGATCAGGTTTACGGTGGTCTCGTGGCCCGCGACCAGCATCAGGATCGAGGTGGCGATCAGGTCGTAATCGCCCATCTTCACCCCCGCCGGAGTCGCGTGGCTGGCGAGCCCCGACAGCATGTCGTCCTGCGGATGCTTGCGCTTCTCCTTGATCAGGTCGGCCATGTAGCCGCCGATCGCGTCGAAGGTCCGGCTGTTCTCGGCGCGGATCTCGGGGTCGGAGAGGCTGTCGGGCTCGAGCGCGGTCGCGAGCTGCGTCGCCCAGCCGTGAAATTTCGGCTCGTCCTCCCGGGGCACGCCGAACAGCTCGCAGATGACCGTCACGGGCAGCGGGTAGGCGAGGTCGTCGACCGCGTCGATCTCCCGGGCGCCGCACTTCTCGTTGAGCAGGTCGGCCACCAGCCGGTCGGACCGCGCGCGCATCGCTTGGACGCGCGCGCGGCTGAACTGGTGCATCACCGCCGAGCGCAGGATGTCGTGGTCCGGCGGGTCGCGAAAAATGAAGACCCGGTGCCGGTCCATCATCCAGTCCTTGAGCGGCTTCACGATCAGGTCGGTGAGGGGGTTGCCGGTGCGCGGCCGGTCCGCCGGGGGCAGGGTGTCGGAGCTGACCCGCGGATCCTGCAGCAGGCGCGCGATGGTGCCGTGGGTCGCCGCCACCCAGGTGCCCGCCTCGGTGCCGTCGTCCTGGCGCGAGACGGGATGCTCCCGCAGCTTCGCGTAGACCGGGTAGGGATTCGGCCGGTTCGCGATATCCTTGACCTGATCGAGGAGGGTGGCGTCGGGCATGCAGTCTCCTTGGTGCATCAGCCCGAAAAGCGGCCGTCGGCCTTCGGGAGAAGATGCCGCGACAGCAAAGGCTTCGCGCATCGTGGCGGTTCCGCTTCCGGGTCTACGCCACCTGGGTGGCAAGGCCGGGCGGCCCCGGTTGCCGGCCGCGATGCGCCGGGATTCCACCCCCCGCACCCTCATTCCGGGTCCGCGCAGCGGAGCCCGGGAACCAGAGCCGCCGACGCGCCGAGCCTTTGCGGAACCTGCAGTTCTGGTTTCCGGGCTCGCCCTCGGCGCCCCGGAATGACGCAACAGGCCTGTTCACCGCGGCGAACGGCACGCACGGCGTGTCCGAAGGAGTGTGCGGCTCAAGGAAAGTCCGGCGCGAAGATCGCGATGTCCCTCGGTCGGTCGGTGGCGGCGCCGCGGGGCGGGAACGGCGCGCCGGCGGCGACCAGTTCCGCATGGGCCGGCAGCCAGCGGGCCGAATCCACCGAGAGGGCCGCGATGCACCGCCCGTCGCGGCCGTAGAGGGCGACGAATCGGCCGGATGCCGGATCGCCCTGCGTGATCGCCACCGCGTCCGCCCCCTCGGTCAGTCCGGCCGACTTGACCACGAGGTCGCCCTGGGTCGACCAGAAGGTCGGCAGCTCGGCATAGGGGCCTTCGGGCACGGCACCGGCGAGCAGCCGGCCGGCATGGATGCCCTGCGCCACCGCCTGACTCCAATGCTCCAGCGCGACGCGCCGGCCGCCATAGAGCGGGTGCGGGAAGCGCGCCACGTCGCCGGCCGCGGCGATCCGCGGATCTTCAACCCAATCCGCATCGAGAACGTAGCCACTCGCGTCGCAATCGACCCCGCCCGGATCCGCCGATAGGCCGGACCCGTCCAGCCACGCGGTATTGCGCATCGCGCCGAGGGCGACGACGGCCACGTCGGCCTCGATCCGGGTTCCGTCGACGAGATGGGCGCGGACCAGCCGTCCACGCTCGTCCTCCAGCCACTCGACCTCGCTGCCGCAGCGCAACTCGACACCGTGACCCGCGTGGATCGCGCCGATGAACGCCCCGACGGTGCGGCCGAGGACACGGGCCAGCGGCGTCGGGCCGGACTCCACCAGGGTCACGGGCAGGCCGAGTTTCCGGCACAGGCTGGCGACCTCGCAGCCGATGAAGCCGCCGCCGATCACCAGCACGCGCCGGGGACCGGCGGCCAGGGCCCGGCGCAGGGCGGCGGCGTCGTCCCGGCCGCGCAGGGTGAAGACGCCGGCGAGCCGACCCTCATGGGGGTTCGGCCAGGGTCGGGCCCGGGTGCCGGTGGCGATCAGCAGGCGGTCGTAGGGGAGGGTGCGCCCGTCGGCCAGTCGGACGGTGCGGGCTTGCCGGTCGAGACCGGAGGCCGGGCAGCCCAAGAGCCAGTCCGCGTCGAGGCCGAGGCTGCCCGGGAGGGTCGTCGCGTCTGCAGGCGTCGCACCGGCGAGGACGTGCTTCGAGAGCGGCGGTCGGTCGTAGGGCCGGTAGGGCTCGTCGCCGACGATGGTCAGCGGGCCGGAGAAGCCGGCCGCCCGCATGGCTTCGGCGCCGCGCAAAGCCGCGAGGCCGGCACCGACGATCACGGCGCGTTCGTGGGCTTGCGCCATCAGGCGCCGCGCTCCGGATCCTCGACCCGGATCGCCTGGAGCGGGCAGGCGACACGCGCGCGCTCGATGTCGGCCCGGTGCTCGGCGGCGGGAGCCGGGTCGTAGAACAGGGCCTCATGCCCCTCGATACGGAAGTGCCGCGGCGCCGCGTAGCAGCACTGGGCATAGGCCTGGCACAGGTTGAGATCGACGCTCACCCGAAGGCCGGGTGGGGAGCCGGAGGACGCATCGGCGGGGGTGGACATGGCGAAGGAACCCCCGCTAGCGCTGCAGGTTCCGCACCGCTGAAACGGGGTATCACCGGTATAGGCATGTACTCGCCGATCCCCGCGGAGACGGAAGGTCGGAATTCCCTTGCGCCGCCGTTCGCTCTATTGTTGCACCGCCCCGCGGACCAGCCCGATGCACCGCGATCTCAGGAGGGCACCATGCCGCACGGCGCACGCACGAGCCTCGTCGCCCTTATCCTGCTCCTCGGCGTCGGGGGCGCCACCGCCGAGCCCGCCGCGGGCTCGACCTGGACGGATCCGCCGGCCCACAAGCGGTCCGCCGAGACGCCGCCGGCCGCCGATCAGAAAGCCGCCGCGCCGGCAGCCGTGAGCGCATCGACGCCGGCCGCGGCGTCGCCGGAGGTCCGGCCGCCGCGCGCCAAGCGAAAGGCCGTTGCGGCGCGGCGCGCTCCGGAGCGGACGGCAATACGCCGGATTCCAGCGACCAAGCGGGTCGTCGCCGCGCCACGCCGGACCCGAATCGCAGCGACGCCCGCGCGGACATCCCGCGAACCGCAGGTCGCCGCCGCGCCCCCGCCGCCGCCGCCGGAAGGCTACGCGCGCTACCGTGCCTACGGGTACGGACCCGGCTACGGCCCGGGCTACGCCGACGAGCGCCTCGACCGGCTGAGCAGCGCGGAGGCCGCCGGCTACCTCGTCGTGCGCCGCCGGACCGTGCAGTTCCCGGACGGCCGGACCCTGCGGTACTACCGCCCGGACGACGAGGGCGAGCCGTTCTGATGATCCTCTGAGCCGGCAAAGACCTTCCGCAGCGGCGCGCGCAGGACCTTCCCGGCCGGGTTGCGGGGCAAGAGCCCGTCCCAGACCACGACCCGCACCGGCACCTTGAACGCCGCAAGCCGTTCCGCCGCGAAGGCCCGGATCGCCTCCGGGCTGGTCTTGGCCCCCTCGGCCAGCGCCACGATGGCGCCCGGCTCCTCGCCCAGCGTTGGGTGGGGGACGGGCAGCACCACGGCGTCGATCACGTCCGGATGTTCGTAGAGGACGTTCTCGACCTCGCAGCAATAGATGTTCTCGCCGCCGCGGATCAGCATGTCCTTGATCCGGTCGACGATGGTCAGAAAGCCCTCGGCATCGGCACGGGCGAGGTCGCCGGTGCGCATCCAGCCGTTCGAGAAAACCTCCGCGATGGCCGCCGGGTCGTCCCAGTAGCCGCGAACCACGTTCGGGCCCTTCACGCACAGCTCGCCAACCGCGCCCGGCGGCAGATCCTGCCCGAAGGGATCGAGGATCCGCACCTCGCAGACCGGCAGGGGCGGTCCGCAGGATTCCGGATGGGCGAGGTAATCCTCGCCCTGGTGATGGGTGAAGGTCGCCGAGGTCTCGGTCATGCCCCAGCCGGTGCCGGGAACGACCCGGGGCAGGGCCTCGCCGAGCGCCCGCACGAGGTCGCCGGCCGCGGGCGCGCCGCCGTAGGTGACACCCTCGAGGGTCGGCAGAGGGCGGCCGGCCTCCCGGGCCGCGGCGGCGAGCTGCCACGCGATGGTCGGCACGCCGCCCGCGCTGGTGCAGCCCTCGGCCTCGATCAGGTCGAGGGCCGCATTCGCGTCCCAGCGGTGCATCATCACCAGCCGGTGGCCGCCATAGAGCGCCGCCCCAAGGCTCGCGTGGCACCCGGTGACGTGGAACAGCGGGATCACCAGCAGCGCCGCCCGCTGCGGCGCGGCCGGGTCGGGCTTCGGCGGGCTCTCGCCCCGGCGCAGGGCGCTGCGCGCCGCCGAGTAGGGGTAGGCCATCACCGTGGTGGCGGCGGCCCGGTGGGTGCCGACCGCGCCCTTGGGCTTGCCGGTGGTGCCCGAAGTGTAGAACAGGGTCGCGTCGTCCTCCGGGTCGAGGGCGATGTCGGGCAGGGGCAGGTCGGGCAGGGCGGCCCAGTCCCGGACCGGCCCGATGAGGTCGGCGAGCGGCGTCGCCCGGGTGTCGGGCTCCAGCCGGGTGGTGAGCACCCGCTCCAGGGCCCGGCATTCGGGCAGGTGCGGGGCCAGCCGCTCAAAGCGCTCGCCGTCGGCGATCAGAACGCGCGCGCCCGAATTCTGCAGGCCGTAGGCGAGTTCTGGCCCGGTCCACCACGCGTTGAGCGGCGTCGCGATCGCCCCGGCGAGCAGGGCGCCGAAATAGCCGACGGGCCATTCGGGCAGGTTGCGCATCGCGATGGCGACCCGGTCGCCCTTGCGCACGCCGGAAGCCGTCAGCGCATGCGCCAGGGTGGTGGCGGCGCGGGCGAAGCCCGTGAAGGTCACGCGCTCGTTCTGGTAGACCACGAAGGTCTTGTTTCCGTGGCCGCGCGCGATCCGGAACAGGTCGCCCAGCGTCGGCGGAGCCTTCTCCCAGATCCGGGTCGGCACGCCGCGGATCGGCACCGTGGCAATGGCGAAGGGCGCGCCCGGGGCGGTGAGCCGCGCCTCGGCCTCGCGGAAGGGCAGGGCCGGCCAGCCGGCGGGGATGCGGGGATCGGGGCTCATCGGGCGATGGTCACGCCGCCGTCGATCACGAGCGCTTGGCCGGTCACGAACCGGCCGGCCGCCGAGGCCAGGAACACGGCCGCGCCGGCGATCTCGTCGGGCTCGCCGATCCGGCGCAGGGGCGCGGCGTCCGTGGTGGCGGCCAGCATGGCGGGATCCTCCCACAGGGCGCGGGCGAAGTCGGTGCGGATCAGACCCGGGCAGAGGCAGTTCACCCGCACGTTGGCGGGCCCGTACTCCACCGCGTAGTTGCGGGCGAGCTGGAGGTCGGCGGCCTTCGAGACGTTGTAGGCGCCGATCACCGGCGAGCCCTTGAGCGCCCCGATCGAGGAGACGAGGATGATCGCCCCGTCCCGCCGCGCGACCATGCCGGGGGCGACCTTCTGGATCAGCCAGTGGTTCGACAGGACGTTGTTGTCGAGGATTTTTCGGAACTGCGCGTCGGTGATGTCGGCCAGCGGTCCGTAATAGGGGTTGCTGGCGGCGTTGCAGACCAGCACGTCGACCGGCCCGAGCCGGTTCTCGGTCTCGGCGACCAGGGCCTCCAGCTCCGCCTTCACCGAGATGCTTGCCTGGATCGCCACGGCGCGCCCGGGGCCGTGCGCGGCCTCGATCTCGGCCACCACCGCCGCGCAGGCCTCGCGCTTGCGCGAGGAGATCACCACGCGGGCGCCGTGCTCGGCCATCCGTAGGGCGATCGCCCGCCCGATGCCCCGGGAGGAGCCGGTGATGAGGGCGGTCTTGCCGGTCAGGTCGAACAGGGACATGGGCTAGGCCCTCTCACCGGAGAAGCGCGGATCCCGCACCGGCCCCGTCGTCCCGGGGCGCCGCGGGCGAGCCCGGGACCCAGAGCCGCCGCGGCGCCAGGATGAGGCCGGACAGCGCGTCCGGATCCCGGGCTCCGCTGCGCGGCCCCGGGATGACGGGCGGTGAGGGGGCGCGACACAGATCATCGGCCGCCATTCCCCCCCGCCCGCATCGACCGGCGCAGGCGCGCCATGCCGGCGAGCCAGCGCTCGGGATCCTCGGCCCGGCGGCGGGCATATTCGGCCACCTGCGGGTGCGGCAGGATCAGGAAGCGCCCCGATGCCAGCCCGTCGAGGGCGGCCTCGGCCACGGCCTCGGGGGCCAGCACGCCGTCGCGCGACGCGGCGCTGGCGGCGCCCAGCATGGCGGTGTCCACCCCCTGCGGGCACAGGGCGGCGACCCGGATCCCGTCCTCGGCATGCGCGATGGCGAGGTGCTCCAGGAAGGCGAGCGCCGCGTGCTTGGTCGCCGAATAAGTCGCGCTGCCGATCTGGCTGAGCAGTCCCGCCGCCGAGACCGTGCCGAGAAACGCGCCCCCGCCCCGGGCGCGCCAGAGCGGGATCAGAACCCGCGCCGCGTGGACATGGCCCATCACGTTGACCGACCAGCAGCGCCCCCAGCTCTCCGGACCCGCGGAGCTGGCGAGATCCGGATCGGGGTCGCGCTCCAGGATGCCGGCATTGGAGCAATAGAGCGCGACAGGGCCGATCTCGGCCTCGATCCGCTTCAGGATTGCGGCGACCGCCTCCGCGTCGCCCACGTCGAGCGAAAAGGCCCGTCCGCCGAGTTCCGCGGCCACGGCGTCCGCCCCGGCCGCGTCCCGGTCGAGGGCCACGATCGTCGCGCCGCGGGCCTTGGCCGCGACCGCGAGCGCCCGGCCGATGCCCCGTGCAGCCCCCGTGACGGCGACGACGCGGCCGGCGAGTTCCATGCTCACGCCCCCGCCCGCTCGGCGAAGCCCCAGGCCGCGGCGGCGAGTTTCGGCACGCGGGCCGCCATCGCGGAGGCGTGCTCGCTCGCGGCGTTGCCGGCCTTGGCGCGGGCCGCCACGCCCTGCAGGATGCCGACCAACCGGAACAGGTTGTAGGCGAAATACCAGTCGAGATCGGGCAGGGTTTTCCGACCGGCCGCCCGGCAGTAGAGCGCCACCGCCTCGTCCCGGGTGGGGATGCCGAGCGCCGTCAGGTCGAGGCCGCCGAGCCCGCTGCGCCCGTCGGCCGGCAATGCCCACTGCATCAGCAGATAGCTGAAATCGGCGAGCGGATCGCCGAGGGTCGACAGTTCCCAGTCGAGGACGGCGCTGACGCCGCCGTCGCGGGAGAAGATCAGGTTGTCGAGGCGGTAATCGCCGTGGACCACGCAGGCGCCCTGCTGCTCCGGCACCGTCTTGGGCAGCCACGCGATCAGGCGCTCGACATCGTCCAGGCGCCCCTCCTCGGCGGCGCGGTACTGGCGGGTCCAGCGGTCGACCTGCCGCGCGAAGTAGTTGCCGGGCCGCCCGTAATCGGAAAGCCCCGCCGCCTCCGGGTCGATGGCGTGGAGGCGCGCCAGCGTGGCGATCATCGCGGCGTAGTGCCGGTGCCGGGCGTGGCGGTCGAGGTCCGGCAGGGCGCCGTCCCAATGCACGGCGCCGTCGACCGCCTCCATCACGTAGAAGGCGGCGCCGATGATCTCGGCGTCCTCGCAGAGCGCGAAGGGGCGCGGCACCGGAAACCCCTCGCCGTAGAGGGCACCGATCACCCGGAACTCGCGCTCCACCGCGTGCGCGGAGGGCAGGAGCGGGCCAAAGGGCTTTCGCCGCAGCACGTAGGCCTGGCCCGGCGTGTCGAGCCGGTAGGTCGGGTTCGACTGGCCGCCGCGGAACTGCTGCACGGTGAGCGGGCCAGAGAAGTCACGCACGTGATCGGCCATCCAGGCGGCGAGCCGCGCCTCGTCGATCCGGTGGCGCGGCTCGACCGGCTTCACGCCGGAGAAGACGTCGGACTCGCTCATGCCCCCTCCCGGGCGTTGGTGTAGCGCCCGAATTCCAGCCGAGCGATCGACCGGTTGTGGACCTCGTCGGGCCCGTCGGCGAGCCGCAGGGTGCGGATATGGGCGTACATCTTGGCGAGCCCGAAATCCTCCGAGACGCCGGCGCCGCCATGGGCCTGGATCGCGTCGTCGATCACCTTCAGCGCCACCCGGGGCGCCGCGACCTTGATCATGGCGATCTCGAGCTTGGCGCCCTTGTTGCCGACCTTGTCCATCATGTCGGCGGCCTTCAGGCAGAGGAGGCGAGTCATCTCGATGTCGATCCGCGCCTCGGCGACCCGCTGCTCCCAGACCGATTGCTCGGAGATCCGCTTGCCGAAGGCGACGCGTGAGACGAGACGGCGCGCCATCGCCTCCAGCGCCACCTCGGCCGCCCCGATCGTGCGCATGCAATGGTGGATCCGGCCGGGCCCGAGCCGCCCCTGCGCGATCTCGAAGCCCCGCCCCTCGCCGAGGATCAGGTTCTCGGCCGGCACGCGGACATTCTCCAGCACGACCTCGCCGTGGCCCTTGGGGGCGTCCTCGTAGCCGAAGACCGGGAGCAGGCGCTCGACGCGCACGCCCGGTGTGTCCATGGGCACCAGGATCTGCGACTGCTGGCGATGGCGGGGGGCCTCCGGGTCGGTCTTGCCCATCAGGATCGCGATCTTGCAGCGCGGGTCGCCGACGCCGGTCGACCACCACTTGCGGCCGTCGACGACGTAATGGTCGCCGTCGCGGCGGATCGACGTGCTGATGTTGGTGGCGTCCGAGGAGGCGACCTCCGGCTCGGTCATCAGGAAGGCCGAGCGGATCTCGCCGGCCATCAGGGGCTTCAGCCACCGGTCCTTCTGGGCCGCGGTGCCGTAGCGGTGCAGCACCTCCATGTTGCCGGTGTCGGGCGCCGCGCAGTTGAACGCTTCCGAGGCGATCCCGACCCGGCCCATCGCCTCGGCGCAGAGCGCGTAGTCGAGGTTGGTCAGGCCGGCGCCGCGATAGGCGTCGGTGTCGTGCTCGGGGGAGGGCGGCAGGAACAGGTTCCACAGGCCCTCGGCCTTCGCCGTCTCCTTGAGCCGCTCCATCGTGGGGGAGGGTTCGCGGCTCTCCGCGCGCTCGGCCGCCACCGCGGCGGCGGCCGGCAGGATCGCGTCGGCGATGAAGGCGCGGACGCGGGTCAGCCAGTGGGTCTGGGATTGGGAGAGGGTGAAGTCCACGGTGTCCGCTCCGCTCACATCCGTCGCTGCGGGCTTCGCTCCTCCCCCTGGCGGGGAGGAGTTGGAGGTGGGGGTGGTGCGGAATGAGGCGTTGCGGTCCCTTCTGCACCACCCCCACCCCTGGCCCCTCCCCGCAGGGAAGGGAGGGGAAGCGCCCCTCACAGATAGGCCGATCCCATCTCGCTGGCGAAGCGCTGCGGCGGCCCCTCCCAGACGATCCGCGCCTGTTCCAGCACGTAGACGCGATCGGCGTGCGGGAGCGCGAAGGTGACGTTCTGCTCGCCGAGCAGGACCGTGATCGGCGTGGTCTGCCGCAGCTTCTCCAGCGCCTTCGACAGCAGTTCCAGGATCACCGGGGCGAGGCCGAGCGTCGGCTCGTCGAGGATCAGGAGGCGCGGCCGCATCATCAGCGCCCGGGCGATGGTCAGCATCTGCTGCTCGCCGCCCGACAGGGTCCGGGCGGTCTGGCCCTCGCGGGCCTTGAGGATCGGGAACAGCTCGTAGAGCCACTCGCGCTGCTTGGCGCTCTCGGCCTTCGGGAAATGCTGGCCGCCGAGGTCGAGATTCTCGCGCACGCTGAGATCGCCGAACAGCTCCCGGGTCTCGGGCACTTGGACGATGCCGGCGCGGGCGATGGCGGCGGGCTTCATCCGGGCGAGGTCCTGGCCGCCGAACCGGATCGTGCCCATGTGCGGCACGAGCCCCGAGATGGCGTTGAACAACGTGGTCTTGCCGGCGCCGTTCAGGCCGACCACCGAGACGAACTCGCCCTCGTGGACGTGGATCGAGGCGGCGCGCAGGGCCTGCGCCTTGCCGTAGAGCACGTTGACGCCCTCGACGGTGAGCAGCGAGTCGGGCTTGAACGCCGCCTCGGGCCGGGCCGCCGTCTCGATGCTGCCGCCGAGATAGACCCGGCGCACGGTCGGGTCGGCCATCACGGATTCGGCCGAGCCCTCGGCGATGCGCTCGCCGAGATACATCGCGAAGACCCGGTCCACGAGGGCCGCGACGCTCTTCACGTTGTGGTCGACAAGGAGCACGGCCTTGCCCTCGTCGCGAAACCCCCGGATCAGCTCCGAGAAGGCCGCGACCTCGCCGCCGGTCAGGCCGGCGAAGGGCTCGTCGACCAGCACCACCCGCGGATCGCGGGCGATGGCCTTGGCGAGTTCGAGCCGGCGCAGATCCGCGAAGGGCAGGGTGCCGGGGCGCCGGTCGATGACGGCCCCGAGCCCGACGCGCTCGGCGATCTCTTTCGCACGACGCGCCACATGGGGGTCGGCCGCCAGCCGGATCAGGCTGTCGGGCAGGAGCGCGAGGCTGATATTCTCCAGCACGGTCTGCCGCTGGAGGGGCCGCGCGTGCTGGAACACGAGGCCGATCCCGGAGCGCGCCACCCGGTGGGCCGGCATCCCGCCGATCTCGGTGCCATCGAGGCGGATCGAGCCGGCGCTCGGCCGCTCCAGGCCCATGATCAGCTTCATCACGGTGGATTTGCCCGAGCCGTTCGGGCCGATCAGGCCCAGGATCTCGCCGGGCCGCAGGTCGAGGTCGACCGCCTTGACGGCGACGAGGCCGCCGTAGCGCTTGGTCAGGCCGCGGACGCTGAGGCAGGGCTCGGCCAGGACGGGCGACACGGCCGGCGGGGGCGCGACGGCGACGGTCATCGGGCTCTCCGGAGCGATCCGAGGCCGAGCAGCCCCGAGGGTACGAACAGGATCACCAGCAGCGCCACCGCCGAGACCACGAAGGTCGAGAGCCCGCCGAGGGGGCGCAGCAGCTCGCCCGCCGCGATCAGGAACACGGCGCCGAGCGCCGCGCCCACGATGGTGCGCCGGCCGCCGAGCACCGCCGCGATGATCACCTGCACGCCGACCGACGTGTTGATCAGCGTGCCGACCGAGGCGGTGCCCATGTAGAAGACCACCAGCCCCCCCGCGAGGCCCGAGAAGGCGGCGCTGACCGCGAAGGCCGCGAGCTTGTGCTTGGCGACGTTGAAGCCGAGCGCCCCGGTCACCACCGGGTCCTGGCCCGCGGCCTGGAGGATCAGCCCGGCAGGCGAGCGGGCGATGGCGGTCAGGATCAGGCCGGAGACGGCCATGAAGCCGAGCGCCAGCCAGTAGTTGGTGTCGGCGTCGATGGAGATGACGTCGGGCACGGTCAGCCCGATCTCGCCGCCGGTGAGGTCGGAGAAGACCACGATCATGTTCTGCAGGAGCAGCACCGCCACCAGGGTGATCAGCCCGAAATAGGGGCCGCGGACCTTCAGCGCCGGCAGCGCCAGGGCGATTCCGCCGACCACGGCGAGCACGGTCCCCACCGCGAGGCAGTAGGGGATCGGCAATTCGTAGCGGTTGTTGAGGATGCCGGCGCCGTAGGCCCCGAGCCCGATCAGGAAGGTCGGGCCGAAATTCACCTCGCCGGCGAAGCCGAAGAGCAGGTCCCAGGCCATCGAGAACACGCCGAAATAATAGGCGATGGTCAGAAGGCCGAGGATGTAGCCGGAGACCCACCAGGGCAGGGTGGCGGCGGCCAGGACGGCGAGGATCGCGATCCAGAAGCCGGGGGTGCTGAGGAGCTTCATGGTTGCTCGCTGAGGGCGGAACTTTCCCTCCCGCCTCTGCGGGGGAGGGTACCCTGCGCAGCAGGGTGAGAGAGGGGCAGCGCGACGGTGCGGGTTTCGGCTCGCGAAGCGACCGCTCCGGCAACGTCGCTCCCCTCTAGCGGGCCTTCGTCCCGGCCCGACCCGGCCTGACGGCCGGCCCACCCTCCCCCGCAGAGGGGGGAGGGGGAGCGGCGGCTCGGGACAGCCACGAAAAGAACCATCACCGCCGCCCCAGCAGACCCTGCGGGCGCAGGTACATGACGGCGACGAGCAGCAGCAAAGCCGGGATCACCCGGTAGGCCGGCGAGATCAGGTAGGCGGTGGCGGTCTCCAGATACCCGACCACGTAGGCGGCGATCAGCGAGCCGGTGACGCTGCCCAGTCCCCCCAGCACCACGATCGAGAAGGCGCTCGCGGTGAGCGGCCCGACCGAATACGAGGACACCCCCAGGAACATCCCGAGCAGCACCCCGGCGATGCCGGCGAGCAGGCCGTAGATCGCCCAGACCGCCACGTAGATCTTCGCCATGTCGTGGCCGAGCAGCGTCACGCCGCGCGGGTTCATGGAAGCCGCGAGCAGGACCTTGCCGGCCCGGGCCCGGTTCACGAACAGCCAGAGCAGGGCGATCACCACCCAGCAGATCAGCGCGGTGAACAGCTCGTTCTTGGGCGTGCGGACGCCCGCGATCTCGACCACGCCCTCGATGAGCGGCAGCACGGTCTTCGGGTTGTCGGTGAAGAAGTAGGCCACCAGCTCCTGGATCATGATGCCCCAGAGCAGCGTGCCGGTCAGGACGAAGATTTCCTTTTCTTCGCGCGGGATGGCCCGGCTGCGCTCGATCGGCGCCACGACGGCGAAGTAGGTGACCAGCGCCCCGGCGAGCCCGCACAGAACGCCGATCGCCGCTCCCGCGTAGGAGCCGAGCCCGAACAGGGCCGAGGCCGCCCAGGCCGCCACCGCGGCCATCACCATCAGGGCGCCGTGGGTCAGGTTGAGGACGCCCGAGACCCCGAAGATCAGGGTGAAGCCCATCGCGCCGAGCGCGTAGAGGGCCGAGATGGCGAAGCCATCGACGAGGATCTGGAGGCCGATCACCGCGCTCTCCCCGTCCGGCCTACTGGACCGCCGGCTTGACTGCAGGGGGCAGGATCATGGCCCCGTTGGCGGTCGCCGCCGGCCAGATCGCCACCTGCTTGCCGTTCTGCCACTGCCCGAGCACGCTGGTCATCAGGCCGGGCCCGTACTGGATCGAGTGGGTGAACGGCTCGTCCTTGCCGTAGAACTTCAGATGCCCAACGGTGCCGACATAGTCGGTCTTCTCCAGGGCCTCGACGAGCTTGTCGGCGTCCGTGGAACCCGCCCGCTTGATCGCCTCGGCGGTGTAATGGACGGCGTCGTACGCCATGTAGCCCGCGTAGGACGGCGCCCCGCCGAAGCGCTTGGTGAAGGCCTCGGCGAACGGGATCGTCTTCTCGGTGAGCGCCACGCCCGGCAGCGCCACGCTGTCGAACAGCACGCCCTGCGTGCCGCCGTTGGTGTTGGCCCAGAAGGTCGAGGAGGTCGCCTGGCCGCTGATGCCCGTCATGGCGATCGGCACCTGCTGGTTCTGCCACTGCACGGTCGGCTGCACGCCGACATGGGCGATGCCGGTGACGATCAGGTCGGGCTTGGCCGCCTCGATCTTGTTGTAGATCGGCGTGAAGTCGCCGGTGTCCGGCGAGAAGCGGACATGCTCCACCACCTTGAGACCGGATTTCGGCAGGCATTCCTGGTAGGCGGCGTCCAGCGGCCGGGTCCAGGCCGCGTCCTCGCTCATGATCGCGGCGGTCTTGGCCTTGAGCCTCTCGACCAGCACCTCCTTGGCCGAGTCGCAGACCGCCTGCGCCAGGGCGTGCGAGGTCAGGTAGCCGTGGAAGGTGTACTTGTTGCGCGCGTAATCCTTGTGGACCGCGACGCTGATCTCGTTCGAGGCCGCGCCCGGCGTGATCATCGGCGTCTTCAACCGCGCCGCCCAGGGCATCAGGGCCAGCACGACCTCCGAGATGTAGCTGGCGATGACGAGGTTGACCTTGTCCTCCGAGACCGCCCTCTGGAAGGCGCGGACCGCGTCGGAGGCGGAGGACTTGTCGTCGTAGGTGACGACCTGAATCTGACGGCCGTCGATGCCGCCCTGGGCGTTGATCTCGTCGGCGGCGAGCTGGACGGCCTGCGGGATCGAGGCTCCGGCCACCGACTGCGCCTCGGCGATGACGCCGATCCGGATCGGGTCCGCGGCTTGGGCCGGCCCTGCGAGCATCGAGCCAGCCACCAGCAAAGCGGGCAGCATGCGCCGGTTCGGAACGCGCCGGGAAACGGCGCGCGCGGGGTCGGACATCGGCGTTTCCTCTGGTCGCGCCCGCATTCTTTATTCGCAGGCTTGGGGGTGACTGTAGCCGTGGCTCGACGGATCACAAGGGCCGGCCGGCGCGCGGCGCGTGACGTTTCCGGCGAGTCGTTCGCACCGACCTGCGCTCCGGAGCGATGGGTTTCACGAAGCCCGCTCTGTCCTCCCGCGGGGCTTTTGGGCTCAGGCGCGCCGACCTAGGCTCCGAACACCCCCGCACGATCGGGCGGGCCGGATGGCCTCGAAGAAGGGCGCAGACAGGTGAGGAACGCACGCGCAGCCGTGCCCGGGGCCTTCCCGGGCCGCGGCCTCCGGCCATGCCGGACGTCACAGCCATGAGCCTGCGCTGGACCCGGCGGCCCGAGGGCTCGACCTGGGGGGATTTCGGCCCCGACGACGAGCGCGGGCGCCTCAACCTGCTGACCCCCGAGAAGGTGCTGCAGGGCGTCGCCGAGGTGCGCGAAGGTCTCACCTTCTGCCTCAGCCTGCCCCTCGACCTGCCGGGCGGCAACGTCCTGAACCCGCGCCGCCATCCGCCGCAGATCACCCCGACGCGGCGCGCCAACGGCCGGCCGAACATGAATTTCCCGGTCTGCGAGGAAGTCGACGGCGCCACCGACGTGATCTGCGACGACCGCGCGCTGATCCACCTGCAATACTCGACGCAGTGGGACTCGCTCGCCCATGTCGGCTCGCTGTTCGACGCGGACGGCTCAGGCGCGGCGCCGACCTTCTACAACGGCTTCCGCGGCGGCCGCGACATCGTCGGGCCGGAAACCGCCGCGGCGGCGGAGCAGCCGTCCCGGGCGAAACGGCTCGGGATCGAGCGGCTCGCCGAGACCGGCATGCAGGGTCGCGCCGTCATGATCGACCTGCGCGCCCATCTCGGCGACGCCAAGACCCGCGTCGGCTTCGACCAGCTCGCCCGGATCCTGGAGGCCGACGCCGTCGTGATCGAGCCCGGCGACATGGTCTGCCTGCACACGGGCTTCGCCGAGCGGCTGATTGCCATGGGTGGCGATCCGGACCCGAAGCTCGTGCACAATCTCTGCGCCGGGCTGGACGGGCGCGACCCGCGCCTGCTCGACTGGATCACCCGCTCCGGGCTGTGCGCGCTGATCGCCGACAATTACGCCGTGGAGGCCTACCCGGCCGGGCCCGGCCCCGCCTGCTGCGCGACGCTGCCGCTCCACGAGCACTGCCTGTTCAAGCTCGGGGTCAATCTCGGCGAACTGTGGCACCTGACGCCGCTCGCCGATTGGCTGCGCGCGCACGGCCGGAACCGCTTCCTGCTGACGGCCCCGCCGCTCCGCCTGCCCGGGGCGGTCGGCTCACCGACGACGCCGATCGCGACGGTGTGAGGGGAAGACCGCATGAGCGAGATCGCAATCGTCGGCGGCGGCCTGATGGGGCACGGCATCGCCCTGGTGCTGGCGCTGCACGGGCACAGCGTGCGGATCACCGACACGTCGCCCGAAACCCGCGCCAGAGTCCCCGCGCTCATGGCATCGGCGCTCGCGACCCTGCAGGACGCGGGCGCTGCGCCCGCGGGTTGGGACGCGGACCGCCTCAGGCAGGCCGTCCGGGTCGAGGCGCATCTGGACGCGGCGGTCGCCGGCGCCGGCCTCGTCATCGAGGCGATCACCGAGAACCCGGAGGCCAAGCGCGCGTTGTTCGCCGACCTCGACCGGCTCTGCCCAGCCGAGACGATCCTCGCCAGCAACACCAGCTACCTCGACGTCTTCCCGCTGATCCCGGAGCGCCGGCAGGCGCGGGCGCTGATCCTGCACTGGTACACGCCGCCCTACATCGTCGATCTCGTCGATGTGGTGCCCGGTCCCGGCACCGATCCGCCGGTGGTCGCCGCGATGGCTGATCTCGTGCGCGGCCTGGGCCAAGTCCCGATCGTGCTCAAGCGCTTCATTCCCGGCTACATCGCCAACCGCATCCAGCAGGCGATCAGCGCCGAGGTTTTTCGGCTCCTCGACGAGGGCGTCGCCGCGCCCCGGGACATCGACGACGCGATCATCCACGGGCTCTCCCTGCGTATCCCGATCCTCGGCCACCTCGCCAAGGCCGACTTCACCGGCCTGGAGCTGACGCAGCGCGCCCTCGCCAATGGGAGCTACGCGCCGCCGGCCCCACGCACCCGCTCCGAGACCCTGGACGCCCTCTGCGCCGAAGGCCGGACCGGGGTGATGGCGGGGCGGGGCTATTTCGACTGGGGCGGCCGCCCGCCGGAAGAGCTGTTCCGCGAGCGCGACCGCAAGCTCCTGGCGTTGAAGGCGGCGATGGCCGGGATCGGCCGGATGGAGGGATCATGATCGGGGCGGATCTGTCGGGACGGCGCGTCCTCGTCACCGGGGGCTCGTCAGGGATCGGGCTCGCGACCGTCGAAATCTTCGCCCGCAACGGCGCCACCGTGGCGCTGAATCACCTGCCCGACGACGGCCGCGGCCCCACAGAGGCCGCAAGGCTCGCCGGGGCAGGGCTCTCGGTGATCCCATTGCCCGGAGACGTGTCCGCCCCCGGCGAAGCCGAGGCGATGGTGGCGGCGGGGATCGACCGGCTCGGCGGCCTCGACGTGCTCGTCAACAACGCCGGCACCTCGGGCACGACCACACCCATCGCCTTCGAGGATCTCGACGCGATGAGTGAGGATTTCTGGGCTACGATCCTGGCGACCAACCTACTCGGGCCGTTCCGTTGCGCTCGGGAAGCGGCGGCGACGCTCAAGGCGAGCCGCGGCGCCATCGTCAACACCGCCTCGGTGGCCGGTCTCGGGCGGCGGGGCTCGTCGGTCGCCTATTCGGCCAGCAAGGCCGGGCTGATCAACCTGACCCGCAGCCTCGCCCGGGCGCTGGCACCGGAGGTGCGGGTCAACGCGGTGGCGCCGGGCCTCGTCGCCACACCGTGGACCGAGCCCTGGTCGGAGGAGCGGAAGGCCTCGACCGTGGGGCGCACCATGCTCGGCCGCATGGCCCGGCCGGAGGACATCGCCGAGACGATTTTTTTCCTGAGTGCAGGCGCGGCCTACATCACGGGCGAGACGATCACGGTCGACGGCGGAGCGATGTGACGCCCGGGGAGCACATACATGTCGAGCACCACCGTCATCACCTGCGCCCTCACGGGCTCCTTCGACACGCCGCGGAAGAACCCGGCCGTGCCGGTGAGCCCGAAGGCCATCGCGGAGTCGGCCCTCGAGGCCGCCGCCGCCGGGGCCGCCGTGGTCCATATCCACGTCCGCGACCCCGAGACCGCCGCGCCGAGCATGGAGCTCGCCCATTACCGCGAGGTGGTTGAGCGGATCCGCGCGAAGAACGACGCCGTGATCCTCAACCTGACCACGGGGGCCGGGGGCCGGTTCGTGCCGGGCGATCCCGATCCGGCCGTCGCCGGCCCGGGCACCACCTTCGTGAGCCCGGAGGTGCGCACCCGGCACGTGGCGGCGCTCCGGCCGGAGATCTGCACCCTCGACGTCGCCACGATGAATTTCGGCGAGCACCTGTTCCTCAACACCCCCGGCCACCTGCGGGCCATGGCGGGTCACATCCGCGACGCGGGCGTGAAGCCCGAGATCGAGGTGTTCGATCTCGGCCAGATCGAGCTGGCCCGGCACCTGATCGCCGAGGGACATCTGGCGCGCCCGCCGCTGTTCCAGATCTGCCTCGGCATTCCCTGGGGCGCCCCGGCGACACCCGAGGCGCTGGTGGCGATGCGGGCGCGGCTGCCGGAGGACGCGATCTGGTCGGCCTTCGGCATCGGCCGGGAGGAGTTCCCGATCCTCGCGGTGGCGGCCGGCATGGGCGGCAACGTCCGGGTCGGCCTGGAGGACAACCTGTACCTGTCCCGGGGCAAGCTTGCGCCGAGCAACGCCGCCCTGGTGGAGAAGGCCGTGAGCCTGCTGGCCCTTCTCGACAGGGAGCCGGCCACGCCCGATCAGGCGCGGACGATGTTTGGGTTGGCGCCGCGGGGCGGTTGAGAGTCCGATCGCCGCCGCTCACCCGTCATCACGCGCGCAGCGAAGTGGGCCCATGGCAGCGCGCGACCGCGGCGGGCGTGGTGCTGCTGGATCGCTTCGCTGCACTCGCGACGACGGGGCGGCGCCTCGAAGAGGCGGATGCCCGTCCGCGATCACCGAGGCGTCGTCGCGGGCGGGGAAGGCGGCCCCTGACGGAACGCCGGCATCCTCACGCGCACCCGTTTCGGCCGCGCCTCTCCACGGATACGCTGCATCCCGACGACCGCGAGCGGCGATCAACGCCGCCGGGTGCGACACGACAGGGAGAGAGACATGACGCTCCGCCACCGCGCCGCGGCGCTGCTCGGGAGCTTGTGCGCGCTCGGTGCCGGCGCGGCGCTCGCGGCCGATCTCGTGCCCGTGAAGATCGGCGTGCTGAACGACCGCTCCGGCGTCTACTTCGACTCCACCGGGGAGGGCTCGGTGGTGGCGGCCCGCATGGCGGTCGAGGATTTCAAGCCGGAGACGCACGGGCTGAAGGTCGAGGTCGTCGCCGCCGACCACCAGAACAAGCCCGATGTCGGCGCCTCGATCACCCGGCAATGGTACGACCGCGACGGCGTCGACGCAGTGTTCGACGTGCCGACCTCCTCGGTGGCGCTCGCCATCGCGCAGATCACCAAGGAGAAGAACAAGGCCTTCATCAACTCGGGCGGCGGCACCGCCGACCTCACCGGCCCGGCCTGCACGCCCAACACCGTGCACTGGACCTACGACACCGCGGCGCTCGCCAACGGCACTGGCAAGGCGATGCTCAAGCGCGGCGGCAAGACCTGGTACTTCATCACCGCCGACTACGCGTTCGGCCTCGCCCTGGAGCGCGACACCAAGGCGGTGGTGGAGAAGAACGGCGGCAAGGTCGTCGGCGGCGTGCGCACGCCCTTCCCGAACCCGGACTTTTCCTCGTTCCTGCTCCAGGCCCAGGCCTCGGGCGCGCAGGTGATCGGGCTCGCCGATGCCGGGCTCGACGCCGCCAACGCCATCAAGCAGGCGCACGAATTCGGCATCCGCCAGGGCGGCCAGACCCTCGCGGCCCTGCTGATCGCCATCACCGACATCCACTCGCTGGGCCTGGACGTGGCGCAGGGCCTCGAATTCACCGCCTCGTTCTACTGGGACCTCAACGACGGCACCCGGGCCTTCGCGGAGCGGTTCGAGAAGCGCATGCCCGGCAAGAAGCCGACCTCGTACCAAGCGGGCGTCTACGCCAGCACGCTGCACTACCTGAAGGCGGTGGCGGCCCTGCACTCGGCCAAGGACGGCGCCGCCGTGGTCGCCAAGATGAAGGAGCTGCCGACCGACGACCCGCTGTTCGGCCAGGGCACGATCCGGCCGGACGGGCGCAAGATCCACCCGATGTACCTGTTCGAGGCCAAGGCGCCGTCGGAGTCGAAGGGCGAGTGGGACCTCTACAAGGTGCTGGAGACGATCCCGGCCGAGCAGGCGTTCCGGCCGATGAGCGAGGGCGGCTGCCCGATGCTGGCGCAGCAGACGGCGAAGTAGGCGCCGTCAGGCTTGTCATCCCGGGTCCGCGCAGCGGCGCCCGGGATGCCGACGCGCCGACGGGGCAAGGATCGGCATCACCTGCGGATCTGGAGTCCGGGCTCGCCTGCGGCGCCCCGGAATGACGGTGCAGGACGCGGCACGTCGGGGAGCGCGCGTCGCTCACGCCCCTCCGATCCGGTCCAGGGCCGCCATCGCGGCGTCCGGGAGCGCGAGCTCGGCCGCCGCGAGGTTCTCGCGCAGGTGGCCGAGGGACGACGTCCCCGGGATCAGCAGGATGTTGGGCGACCGGCGCAGCAGCCACGCGAGCGCCACCTGCATCGGCGTGGCGCCGAGCCCGGCCGCCACCTCCGACAGGGTGCCCGACTGGAGCGGGCTGAACCCGCCCAGCGGGAAGAACGGCACGTAGGCGATTCCGGCCGCCGCCAGATCGTCGATGAACGCGTCGTCGTCCCGATGCGCGAGGTTGTACTGGTTCTGCACGCAGACGATGTCGGTGATCCGCCGTCCCTCGGCGACCTGGCGCGGCGTGGCGTTGCTCAGGCCGATCCGGCGAATCAGCCCCTGGCGCTGGAGATCCGCCAGGACCGTCAGCGGCGCCTCGATCGGCCCTTCCGCGGGGCCGTGGACGTCGAACATCAGGCGCAGGTTGACCACGTCGAGGGCGTCGACGCCGAGGTTGCGCAGGTTGTCGTGGACCGCCTGAATGAGTTCTTCGGCCGAGAAGGCCGGGTTCCACGAGGCGTCGGTCCCGCGCCTGGCGCCGACCTTCGTGACGATCACGAGGCCGTCCGGGTAGGGGTGCAGCGCCTCGCGGATGATCTGGTTGGTGACGTGCGGCCCGTAGAAGTCGCTGGTGTCGATGTGGTCGACGCCGGCCGCTGCGGCCGTGCGCAGCACCGCGACCGCGGCGGCGCGATCCTTGGGCGGCCCGAAGACGCCCGGCCCGGCGAGCTGCATGGCCCCGTAGCCGAGCCGCTTCACTTTCCGGTCGCCGAGGGGGAAGGTTCCGGCCTGCGCGATGTCGGCGGTGATGTCGGACATGACGAATCTCCTGTTGGTGTCCCGGATGTAGACGCCGGCTTTTGCGCCGATAAGCCGTGACAATCGGCACGGGCTGTGCCGATTCTCGAACGATGACCCAGAATCTCACGGACCTCGCCGCCTTCGTGACCGTGGCGCGGGCCGGCGGCTTTCGCGACGGCGCCCGCGCCGGGGGCGGGAGCGCGTCGAGCCTCAGCGAGGCCGTGCGCCGGCTGGAGGCGGGCCTGGGGGTGCGCCTGCTGAACCGCACCACCCGCAGCGTCGCGCCGACCGAGGCCGGGACCCGCCTGCTGGAGCGGCTCGGCCCGGCGCTCGCCGAGGTGGATTCCGCCCTCGACGTGGTGAACGGCTTTCGCGATCGGCCGGCTGGGACGCTGCGGCTGAACGTGCCGCTGAGCGCGGCCAGGCTGGTTCTGCCGGCGCTCGTGCCCCCCTTCCTGGCGGCCTATCCGGAGATCCGCCTGGAGGTGATCGTCGAGGACGGGTTCGTGGATGTGCTGGCGGCCGGCTGCGACGCCGGCATCCGCTACGACGAGCGGCTGGAGCAGGACATGATCGCGGTGCCGATCGGCCCGCGGCGGCAGCGTTTCGCCACCGCGGCGGCGCCGGCCTATCTCGACCGGCGCGGCCGGCCGGACCATCCGCGCGACCTCCTCGGCCATGCCTGCCTGCTCGGCCGGTTCCCCAGCGGCGCCCTGACGGCGCCCTGGGAGTTCGAGCGCGACGGCGACATCGTCCGGGTGGATCCGTCCGGGCCGCTCATCGTGCGGGTCGGCGCCAGCGACCTCGCGGTGGTGGCCGCGGTCGCGGGAACCGGGATCATCCACCTGTTCGAGGACTGGCTTCGGCCGCAGCTTGACAGCGGCGCCCTGGAGCCGGTTCTGGAACCCTGGTGGCAGGTCTTCTCCGGCCCGTTCCTCTACTATCCCGGCCGGCGGCATCTGCCGGCGCCCCTGCGCGCCTTCGTGGACTTCGTCAGTGGCCGGCCGGCGGCGCCGGCTCCGGCAGTTCGAACACCGTGAGCTGCCCGCCCGGCGCCGTGTATTGCGACAGCGCCGCATAGCCGCCGACCGCTCCCGAACCGTCGGCCGGGTCGGTCAGCCCGGCCGCCAGACCGATCCCGGCCCAGCCGCCGATTCCGGAGAGCACCGCCACGTACTGCTTCCCGTCATGCAGGTAGGTGGTGACGTTGCCGACGATGCCCGACGGCGTCTTGAACCGATAGAGTTCGTGCCCGTCCCGGGCATCGACCGCCTTCAGGTAGCCCTCCAGCGTGCCGTAGAAGACCACGTTGCCCGCCGTGGCGAGCGCCCCCGACCAGACAGAGAACGGCTCCGGGATCGTCCAGGCGATCCGGCCCCTGGCCCCGTCCCAGGCGATGAACGCCCCGGTCCGGTCGGTGCCTTCGGGCGGGTGCAGGGTGAGCGTCGCGCCGACATAGGGCTGGCCGGGCGTGTAGGTGACCCGGAACGCCTCGTAATCCATGCACATGTGGTTGGTCGGCACGTAGAACAGGCGCGTCCGGGGCGAGTAGGCGGCCGGCTGCTGGTTCTTGGCGCCGAGCGCCCCGGGGCAGATATTTTTGGTGGTCTCGTCCTCCTCGGCCTCGCCGGGGGCGTAGCGCCTGTCGACCACCGGCCGGCCGTAATCGGGGGCGGCGGGGTTCATCTCCACGCGGCTCGCCCAGTTGACCGTGGGGTCGAACTTCTCCGCCACCAGCAGCGCGCCCGTGGCCCGGTCCAGCGTGTAGCCGAAGCCGTTGCGGTCGAAATGGGTCAGCACCTTGCGGGGCCGGTCGCCGATCATCTGCTCGGTGAGGATCATCTCGTTGACGCCGTCATAGTCCCACTGGTCGTGGGGGGTCATCTGGTAGACCCAGCGGGCGAGGCCCGTATCGGCGTCGCGGGCGATGATCGCCTGTGCCCAGCGGTTGTCGCCCGGGCGCTGGGCCGGGTTCCAGGTCGCGGGATTGCCGGTGCCGTAATAGACGAGGTTCAGCTCCGGGTCGTAGGAGAACCAGCCCCAGCTGCAGGCGCCGCCGGTCCGCCACTGGTCGCCCTCCCAGGTCTTGAGCGAGGAATCCGTGCCGATCGGGCGACCCAGCGCGGTGGTCTTCTCCGGATCGACCAGCATGTCGGCATCCGGCCCGGTGGCGTAGGCGCGCCAGAGCCGCTTGCCCGTCGCCTGATCGTACGCGGTGACGTGGCAGCGCGCCCCGTACTCTCCCCCCGCGAGCCCGACGATCAGCTTGCCGTGCACCGGCAGAACCGTGGCGGTGTTGGTCTCGCCCCGGCCCGGGTCGCCGTTCTTCACCGACCACAGCACCCGGCCGGTCTCCGGATCGAGGGCGACCACGGTGGTGTCGGCCTGCTGCAGGAACAGCCGCCCGTCCGCGTAGGCGAGGCCGCGGGCGACCGTGTCGCAGCACATGACGGCGATCACGTTCGGGTCCTGCCGCGGCGCGTAGCGCCACAGGATCTTCCCGTCCTGGTCGAGGTCGAGGGCGTAGACCACGTTGGGGAACGGCGTGTGCACGACCATCACGTGCCCGATCACGATCGGCGCGCCCTCGTGGCCGCGCAGCACGCCGGTGGAGAAGGTCCAGGCGACCTTGAGGCGGCCGACATTGCCGGCGTCGATCCGATCGAGGTCGGAATACCGGGTGTTGGCATAGTCGAGGGTCTGGAGGACCGGTGCGTCGGCGGCGGCGACCGCACCGGTGAGGCAGGCGAGCGGCAGGGCCGCGAGGTGGGAAGCGCGCATCCTGGACATCCTCTCGCCGCGCGACGGCCGACGCGCGGGATCCCCGCGCGGGCCGCCTCACATCCGCTGCTGGACGATCTCCTCGGCCTGGGGATCCGGCTCGTGGCCGGCCTCGCGGAGCATCGGCACCACCTCGGCCGCCTCGCGGGCGACGAGGTAGCTGAGATCGAGCCCCTCGCGGATGAAGCCGTGGCCGCGCATGTGCTCGAACAGGGCGAGCAGCGGCGACCAGAACGCGGCGATCGAGACCAGCACCACGGGCTTGCGGTGCCGCCCGAGCTGCGCCCAGGTCAGCTGCTCGACGAGTTCCTCCAAGGTGCCGATCCCGCCCGGCAGGGTCACGAAGGCGTCGGAGCGCTCGAACATCAGGCGCTTGCGCGTGTGCATGTCGGGCACCACCACGGTCTCCTGGATGTCCGCCAGCATGTGCTCGCGCGCCTGGAGGAAGTCCGGGATGATGCCGGTGACGTGGCCGCCGGCGGCGAGCGCCGCCCGCGCGACCGTGCCCATCAGGCCGACATCGCCGCCGCCATAGACGAGGCGCATCCCGGCCTCGGCCAGCGCGGTCCCGAGCAGCTCCGCGGCCTCGCGGAAGGCGGGGTCGCGGCCGAAGCCGGAGCCACAATAGACACAGACTGTCCTCACCGGGGCCATCCGGCGCCCTCCTGCGTGTCCGTTGCGTGCCGTCCAGAAAGAGCCCCGCGCCCGGCGCGTCCCGCGCCAAACTGCTGACATCGCGTGGGATTCACCCGCCTGGGCGGCGGGACGGCTTGGTGTCGGGAGCATGTACGGTATTATGGCCCACGCCGTCGACGGTTTTCGCGCGGCCCAGTGCCCGCAGCCGGGCGGCAACAGGATCAGGGGAGGCCTTCGTGGCGATGTCGGGACAGGTGCGGCGCAGTCTCGCCCTGGCGCTCGCCGGCCTGTTCGGTGGCCTCGGGCTCGTGGCGGCCCTGTTCGGCGGCGAGTCCCTGCGCCGGCTGACCGGTCGAGATGCGGCGGAGCCGCCGGCCGCCGCAGCGCCCGTGCCGCAGGGCAGCCTGCGGGGGCTCGCCGATCCCGGAACGATCGCGAAGGCCCCCGACCCGGCGATCGATTTCCGCAACGATCCACCCAAGGCGGCCCGGCCCGGCGCGGCAAGGCCCGATCCGGCCATGCCCGGGGCGCCCGACGCCCGATCCGCCAGACCGGTGGGGGAGCCCGGCGCCGCCGAGGCGCCGCGCTTCGACATCGTCCGGGTCGAGCCGAACGGCGACGCCGTCGTGGCCGGGCGCGGAGCGCCGCATGCCGAGGTCGAGATGTTGGTCGACGGCAAGCCGGTGGCCAAGGCGACGGCCGATGCCAGCGGGCAGTTCGCGATCGTGCCGCCGGCTCTGCCCGCGGGTTCCAGCACGATCCGGCTGCGCATGACGGCCAAGGACGGCCAGCCGGCCAGCTCGCAGCAGAGCGTGGCGGTAAACGTCGCCCCAGGCCGGGACCGCCAGCCGCTGGTCGCCCTGACGGCACCGGATGCGGCGACCGTGGTCCTGTCGCAGCCCGGCGCCGCCGGACCGGCCGCGTCCGCCAGGATCGCCAACGCGGCGCCCGGCCAGCCACTGGCGCCCAACAAGCAAGCGGCCGGGGACGGCCGCACGGCGGCCCATCCCGGGCCGGCGCAGCCGACCCGCATCGTCAGCGTCGACGTGCAGGGCAACGGGCGCCTGTTCGTGACGGCTTCCGGCACGCCCGGCGCGACGCTCCGGCTCTACCTCAACGACACGCTGATCGCGCCCGGCAGTATCGGCCCCGATGGCCGTGCGAGCTTCACCATCGGGCGCGGGGTCAAGCCCGGCCAGTACCACGTGCGGATCGACCAGATCGATCCGGCAACCGGCAAGGTGGCGTCCCGCGCCGAGGTGCCCCTGGCCGTGCCCGAGCCGGCGCCGGTCGCGGCCCGCGAGCCCGCGGCGCCATCCGGCGGCCAGGGCGTCACCCGGGAGTCCTCCAGAACGGTCTCCAGGGAGACCGCGCAGAGTCCTGAGGCAGCGGCGCCCCGTCAGGCCGCCTCGCCCGCCACCGCACCCGTCACCAGGATGGCCCCGGCACCCGATGCGAGGCCCGACACGCGCCAGCTGGCGGCCAAAACCGGCACCCCGGCCCCGGCCGGGGCCGTGTTCGTGCCGGAGATCAGCACGGCCCGGATCACCCGCGGCGACAACCTCTGGCGGATCAGCCAGCGCACCTACGGTCGCGGCGAGCGCTACACGGTGATCTACGACGCGAACCAGAACCAGATCCGGGATCCGGACCTCATCTACCCCGGCCAGATCTTCGTGCTTCCACCCGACAAGCGGGGCTGACCGGTCTTCTTCCCGGCTCCGCCATCCGTCTGCTCACCACAAATGAGGTCGGAGACCTCGCAATCCGTCACCGCGATCGCACGCGAGTTGGCGGGCTTTGTCTGGGCCATCGCCCGACAGGCGCCGCCGATCGGCGCCCGTTGAGCTGATATCTGCAAAACGCGAGACAGGAGAACCTTACCGGCACAGCACCATCCAACGCTGAGCGCGGTCGGAGGCACGGTCCCGGTCAGAAGAACCCTCGCCACCACTACCAGACGGGTCTCATCCGACGCTGGCTTCTAGACAGAGGACGCTCCGCCACGCATCCGGTCCGACGGTACCCAACCCGCACATCAGAGCAGGGTCGACCGTCGTCTCAGGATCGTGCCTCCAGCCCTGCTTAGCCGCGGCCACGAGGATTAGCTCGACGGCGAGCAGCAATTTGTCGTGCCTGCAGCTTGAAATGGCGAACATGAGATTGGAGCGAACCTTCGGCTGGATCAGCCACTGGGGCGGCGTGCTGCGCGAGCGCGCCGGCCGCCTCGATGTTGCGACCGGCCGTCTCGCCTGCGTGGCGAGCCTCCTGGCCGTCGGCGCCCTCAACAATCCGTCTTGGGATCACACGCTCAAACAGGCTCTCAAATAAGATACATCGTCCCGTTGGTCTTGAAGGCCTTCGGACAGTTAGTCTCGTCGACCAGATTCTGGGCCTCGGCGAGCGTCAAGTGCCGGTCGGCGGCCACTTCGGCCAAGGTCATCCACTTGCTCTGCATGGTCACGCTCCTGCGTTCCTGTTCAACGACCCAGCGTCGGAATCGTTCAAGCGCACGAGAAATCCAGTGCGGCGGGGCCGGAGTCCGAGAGAAATGGTCTGGATATCGCAAGAGGTGGGCCAATTAGCATTACAGTCGCAGGCTGAGGCTCAAAATTTTAAATACTTTTGGTGCGAGAGCGTGATTATTGCTAATTCAGTTTTAGCTTGTTTGTTATAATTATCATAATTTACTTTTACACGTGACATGCGCTTGAATTGTTCTGATTTCCCAAGTTATTATGGCCTGAATGTTCGTAAATCACTAAACTCGCTATTTGCTTCGCGAAACTGTGCTGTCCCTATCGCTAATGATATAGGCAATTCCGCTACCTTTCAGATTTTGGTCAATTAGGTGCAGGAGCTCACCTTCATTGCGGCGTCGAAGGTATGCGCCAGAAATCCAGAAAACCTTCTGGGGGCGAGCAAGGACGGGATTGGGTTGATGGCTCACGAGGCGTACGTCCCTACTTGGCTGGTTTGTTTCGGACCGAACAGATCGAGAGGATCAGTCAAGACCGGAGGGACTGAAGATGAAGCAAGAACAGAGGCTAAGCTCTGAGCAGCTGGTGCGGACGCTACGCGAAATTGAGATGAGATAGTGCAGGGCAAGAGCATTGCCGCCACCTGAAAGGAAGCGGCGATCTCCGAGCAGAGCTGCAGGACCAGTATCTAGAGCAAGAGAGCCCCGCGGAGGTCATTGGCCTCTGTCGAGAAAGCAACCGTTTTCTTGACATTATGGGCAGCACGCTCCTGCGGACAGCAGGATCGGAAGACGGCGCGGTCAGAGGGTCGCCCTTCCCGAAACCTTTGGTTTCAGGTCTCCTGCTTGCCCACCGAACGCGTCGTGCGGCGAAGCTCGCCTGAGAGCGATCTTCGGTATTCGCCAGGTGCGCGTTAATGATATCGGCCGGAAAGTTCCACTGTTATGCGGATTGTCGCCCCGAGGCGCTTCTCAAAGCCGTGCTCCCAGGCCACCTTAGGTATGGGCAGAGCCGTCGGATCTGCCGCGTCGCCTTTAGCAGAGGCGGCCGGCACCGGTGTTAGCAGCACCAGCCCCGGCCTGACCACGACCCGTATCCTCAGGAGATACCGAGCCATGGCTGAGACCCTCCCTATCGGCATTCCGCCGTCGGCGAAACCATCCCACCGTCTGCCGTCCCTGCGACGCCGCTCCCCCGTCCTGCCGATCCGCACGAGCGCCTAAGGCTCTTCCGTTCACGCGCTCCTGAAGCGCGCTGCCGATCGCCTTTGCTCCCTGCAATCCCGACACCCGACGACGTCGAAGGCTTAGCCGCCACGACGTGTTCCTGCACTCCGTCCGATCCCTCGATCGGTCAGCGCATGCGGATGGGTGTCCCTTGGACGGACCCGGACCATGAATACCGTCATCCCCCACCCGGCAACCCACTGCGGACGGCATCGACCGCCCGCGGGCACTCCCCCGTCGTCACGCCCGGCACCAAGCGGGCGCATCCCCGTCCCCCTCGGTAGCGGAGCCGCTGAGGGTGCCAGCCTCCCGCGACCGACCCATTCGCAATTCTGCTCGCCCACGCTGCTGGCTGCCGCCGACGCCGTCGTCGCCAATGCTCGGCGTGCGGTGTTCGTCTCCGACCCATTGCTCGGCCCCCGTCTGTCGCAGATCGGGTCCGTGCTGGCCTCGGTCGTGAAGAGACACGGCACGCTGATCGAACTAGCGCTGAAGGACGTCCTCGAGCGCGATGATCGCTATTTCGTCCTACGTGACGTCGCAATGCCGATCACGACGACGACCCAGGAGCTGGTCCGTACCGGCACCATGGCGCAGTTGGCTACGACGTCGGTGGCGCTCACCGGACCCATCGCCCAGACCGTCAAGCTCGATCTCATCGTGATCGACCGTCAGGAGAACCGGGCCTTCATCGCCGAGGTGAAACGGGGCGGCGGCAAGAGCGAGTCCAGAAAGGTCCATCAGGTCGAGTGGATCCTAAGGTGCGCCCAGGTCCAGGCGATCGCGTTCCTGGCGACCCTGAACTACCACGTCGCCACCGCCCGCGCGGTGCTGATCGATGTCTACGGACGGGCCGGCTACTCGCCCGATCTCTCCGTCAGCGGTCCGGCCATCGACGCCCTGTTCGGGGTACCGGTCCTGGATGCTGTCGAGGCGGTGACCGGTCTGCTCACATCCCGCCTGCACGCGGAAGTCCCGGATCTGCTCGCACTCGCGCTGGCGTCCCTGGAGCCGCTCCCGGACGCGGCACCGCCGTTCCCACGCACCGCGTTGGCGCCCTGATCCCGGCGGGCCGCACTCGCGATCCGCCTCCGTCCGCCCCTTCCGTGAACCCTCGTGCATCGCGCGCCGCCGCGCCGGTGCCCTCGCCAGGCTTGCTTGCATGACCCCTGATTTCACCCCCGGACCCCACCAGCCCCGGACCTCCGCGGCGATCTTGCCGTCCGCCCGCCCGCTGACCTGGTGGCGCCATCTTCCGCCCACGGCCCTCGACCTGCCCGCACAGCACCGTCTGCGCTCCGTCCTGGTCGCGACGCCGCCCCTACCGCTCCCCGGCTGGAAAGCTGCAACCGAGGCGGAACCGGCCGCCGCTATCGGCGTGGCGATCGAGACCCTCGCCGAGGGCGTCGTCTATCCCGGACGCCTCGACCCGGCCCTCTCGACGGTCCTCCTCTGCGCTGCCCTCGGGGATCCCGCATGCCGCGACCTGCTCGTCCATGTCGTCGGCCGCCGAGCCCGCCGGCGCGCCGATCTCGATCTCCTGATGCTGGCCCACGCCTGGCATGACACGAGCAACCGGGGGCCCGGTCTTACGCTCGCGCCCGGCCGCTGAAGGGGACGACGTCATGGCCTTTTCCACGACCTCGCACCTTCCCCTGATCGACGCCGAGGCGGCGCGGCGCCTCGTGCTGCCCCTCTTTCCACGACGGCTGCGCACCTGTCTCGACACCGGCCTGCGGATCCCGGCCGCGCGGCAGAACTTGGTTCTAGACATCGTCGCGCTCGTACCGGAAGCTGCCGCCCTGGCTCGCGCCTGGAGCGGCAACGCCGACGCCGGCAACGATCCATCCCCGAGCGACCCAAGCCCCGTCCTCGCCCGTCACGCCTTGACGCAGTTCCTCGATCATCACGCCGTCGCGTGGGATCGGCCGGCCGCACGGTCCCTAGCCGACCTCGTGACCCTGTTATCCTGTACGGTGGACGACGCAGATGCGAGCGCGCGATTAGCTCTGCCACTGTGGCTCGAGTTCGAGGCGCTGTCGGATCTTCCGTTGAAGTTGCCGGCGATCGCGGAGGTACAGACGGCGATCGGCCTGGGGCCTGCGCACGGCTCGAAGGTCGATGACGACGACCTCGTGGCCGGATCGGAGGCGCGCCAGATGCTGCTCGATGCCTGGAACGAGGCCCTCCGGGAGGCGCTCTTGATCCTTACGGGCAGCGCCGGCAACGCCGTCGCCGCGGCGGCCGTCCTCAGTCGCGGCGGGACGTGCGAGTTCATGATCGGTGCCCCGCTGGTGCCCGGGCTGACCCGTTTCGGCGAGAGGCTGACCCTGTCCGTCGCCGACAGTGCCAAACAGGGGGAACGGCGGCGCAGGCGCGCGGCCGAGAGGGCCCTCCAGCGGAGCGACAAACGCCTGCGCGAACTGAAGGCCTCGACGGCCGCCTCGCCTCCACATCCAGTCCCCCCGGCTGAAACGCCTCCCCGATCCATCCCCGAAGGGCACGTCCTCGTCGTCTCCGAGGTTCAGGACACCCCCGATCGCAAGTCGAGCGTGACGCGGGGGTATGAGGGCATCATCGGACGCCCTGTCCCCCTCGCACCGGTCCCGGACCTCGCAGCTCTGCGCGCGGCGCTCGCCTTCGAGTTTCCCTACGCGGTCGACGTGGTCGACCGTCTCCTCGTCGATCTCGTCGGTCGCAACGACGTCGCCTTCCGTCCAACCTTGATCCTGGGCTCCCCCGGCGCGGGCAAGAGCCGGCTGGTCGGGCGGCTGGCACACCATCTCGCCGTCGGGTTGTGGCGGGTCGATGCGACCCGGGACAGCGGTGCCAGCATCGGCGGCACGGATCGCCGCTGGTCGACGTCCGAGCCGGCCCACCCGCTCATGGCGATCGCGCGCTACGGCATCGCCAACCCGCTCATCCTCGTCGACGAACTCGAGAAGGCGGCGGCGAGGAGCGATCACGGGCGCCTCTGGGACAGTCTGCTGCCGCTGCTTGAGGCTGAGACCGCCCGGGCCTATCCCGATCCGGCTTTCCAGGCCGAGGTCGATCTCTCCCACGTCAGCTGGGTCGCCACCGCCAACGCGATGGACCCGTTGCCCGGGCCCCTGCGCGACCGGCTGCGGGTGCTGGAGATGCCGGCACCCGGGATCGAACACCTCGAGAGCCTGGTCGCTCCGGTCCTGGCCGGGATCGCCGAGAGCCGCGGGCTGGATCCCCGTCTCCTGGCAGCCCTCGACGGCGAGGAGATCGCTCTCGTTCGTCGGGGGTGGCGGGGCGGCTCGATCCGGCGCCTCAGCCGCCTCGTTGAGGCCGTGGTGACAGCACGCGAGGCGCTGAGCCCGCGGCACTGACTGCCCGACCGACGGTGACCCGCCATCGATGCGGATGCAGTGCGGGATGGTGAGGCGACCCGGCCGCGGGCGGCGACAGACACCTTGGAGGCACTCGCCCTGTACTGACACTCGGTACAGGGCGAGTGCCTCTTGCATCGCCTTTCCCTACCCTAAGGTGAGCCAGCTGGTGCTTGTGAGGCGGGAATGGAACCGGATCTGTCAACCTGGAGCAGTGCAATCCGCCGCGATCCACATGTCCGCCGTTGTGCCATGTCGGTGGCTTGGGCCGTGTCGGAACTGATCGCCTCCGGTACAGCGGGGGAGGACGACAGGGCGCTCGCCGTCCGCACGGGCGTGAAACTCTCGACAGCCAAGAACGGCTTGAGCCAACTTAGGCGAGCCGGCTATCTCGACTGCTCCTGGACACATATCGACGGACGGCGAGTCCGCGTCCTGCGACCGACGCTGCCGGTGCTGCGTCACGACATTGACCAGAGCCTAGACGGCCCTGGACCCGTGGCGGATACGCCCGTTTGTCTTGACAGTCGGTACAGTCCTAGGCCCGCGGCGGACACACCCGTTTATCCCGACAGTCGGTACAACCCTGAGGTCGATGCAGAGGCACCACTCATCCTCCCGGCTCACGCGCCAGAACCATCAAGCAACGACTCTGACGAGAAACCTGCCGATTGGACACCGAGCCATACCAAACCGCGTCGTGCGCCGTTCGTTTGGGAGTTGTCGTCCACCGCTCAGGAGCGTCGTGCGCGACCGCGCGCCACCCATTTTGTGGATCAGCTCTACTGGAGGGTCAGCCAGCTGCGATGCAGCCACGACGCCTGCGGGATACGAGCCTCGATCGTGTGCGGTGAGGGTGGCGAGCCGTTCTGCCAGGATCACCGTGGATACGCCCAATATCCAGTCGTCCTATCGTCGCTCTTGGCCTGAGAGCAGATACTTAGCGATTTTCAGGCGTGCCTGCCAGGCTTTCCCCGCCTGCTGCTACACGCTCTCAGTCGAGGGCGCGGCTCGTAGGCCGGCGGGCTAAGTGGGCTGTTACTGCCCGCCGTTACTGCCGCTGGCACTAACGTGGGGGTTCGCATGTTTGCCGTTGATATCACCCAATCTCCCGACACCCGGAAATTCTATCGCACCACGGCCAAAAGATTGTTGTCGGCCGCTGGAAATGCGCTCGGGCTAGACGTTCAGAGCGCAGCCGCCACGATCCGGACCAACGAGGTCGTCCAGTGGTTCCTCAGCCAGAACGGAGTATGGGAGCCCGCGACGATCCGGGTGTACAAGGCAGCCCTAGCGTATGTCGTGGAGGCTGGGTGCCGGAAGCGGCCGGATGATAAGGAGTTGCGTCTGGCTCTCGACGAGCTGGAACAGACAAAAGGCCCCGCACCGCGCGAGGGTGGATCACCCCGTACAAGTGCGCGAAAGCGGAAGGCGATGACGCCGGAGGAGGCTGGCGCCATCGTGAGATGCCTCGCTGCCGCCCCGCACAGGCACGCGCCCTTGGCATCAGGGTTACTACAATATGGGGTCGAATTCGGCCTGCGGCCTTCCGAGTGGCAGGGCGCACATATCGAGGACGGCTTCTTGGTCGTGATCAATGCCAAGCGCACCAACGGTCGCGGAAACGGGGAGACGCGTCGTTTTGATCTCGCTACTTGGACTGAAGTGAAGATCGCGGAGTTGCAAACTTTCCTGGATGCCCTGGCCGCGGCGCTGACGAGCGAACCGTGGGGCAAAATCTACCGTGCTGCCAGGGGGCAACTCGCCGTGGCTTGCAACAAGGCCGCGGCGACTGTCCCGTCGCTGCGTGGCAGGCCAATCGCTTTCTACACTGGCCGCCATGTCGCCGGAGCGCGTGCGAAGAAGGCCATGCCGCCGGCAGAAGTCGCAGCCTTCCTGGGTCATGCGACGGACCGGACGGCACAGATCCACTACGCTCGCGCCCGCTCCGCTCGCTCCTGGGGGCCGCTGGCTACGACGCCGGATCCGGCGCAGGTCGCGACGGTCCGCCGGGCCTACCGGGAGCGAAACGTAGGGGCCAACCGTCCATCCTCTCCAGCGGCGCCCTGATGCCTCGCCCAGCGGCGAGCCTCAGGTGACCCTGACCCAGCAAACTGGTCCGTGCCGAGCGCAAAAATGGCGCTTTGGGCTGTGAGTCGGCCCCGGTGGCGGAGCGACGGTGGCTAGACGTCTGCCTTTGGATGCCTGAGGGCTCCCGGACTGCCGGGTTGCGAGGGCTTGGTGAAGCAATCCGGGGTTTGACGAGCTTGTTTGCGAGGCTCATCCCGGCGGTCGGCACACGGTGAGATGTGCCTCGGGGAGCGGCTCCTCGAGTCTTTGGTGACATCAGGCTGCGCGAAGACGGTGTGAGGTATCAGCTCGGCTCGGCTTTTCGCTTCACCCGGTGGGTGAAGATGACCGAGAGCCAGGGCACAACCTCGTGCTCGACTTCGATGGAGAGCAGCACCTCGAGGTGGAGCGCGTAGGGCAGGGTGAAGCGGAAGCCGCAGCGGGCCTCCTCCATGGTGGTCGGCATGTCGCCGAGCACCGCCGCGATCACGTCGGGCCGGTGGACGTCCACGGGAATGCGCTGGACCTCGCCGTCGACCTCGGCGACCAGCGTCGCCTTGGCGCGACTCGCCGATACGACCCAGCCGGCCAGCACCACCTGCCCGTCCTGGATCTCGGCCCAGACCCGGTCCTGCGGCGCCTCGAGGTTCGCCCGGGCGAAGGAATCCGGCAACTCGCCGTCGAGCTCGGCCACGGTGCAGCCGACCTCGTATTTCTCGAAGCCGCGCCCCTCGCCGAAGATGCCGGCGAACTGCTTCTGATACTGGGCGATCCGGGCGTTCTTGATGTTCTCGGGCAGGCCCGACCACTGGCCCTTTTCCTGGATCGTGTAGACCGAGAGCAGCTCGCGCAGGAACGCGATGCGCCCCTTGTCGGCAATGTAGAGGTTCATCAGCCAGTCGGCCGCGGCGGCGTTCTCGTAATACGCCTCCGGCACCCGGCGCAGGGCCTCGGCGCGGTAGAAGCAGCTGGAGAAGTTGGCCGTGAGCGGCGAATTGGCCAGAACCGGGAAGCTGATCGTGCCGGTGGGATAGCGGCCCTGCTCGTCGTGCGGCACGTAGGAGCCGGTCGCCGGGTAGTGGAGCAGGACCCAGTTGAAGCACATGTCGAGCGCGCGGTCGTTGCGCAGCATCCGCATCTGCAGGCCGATCTTGCGATCGGACAGCCAGTAATCGTCCGCCTCGCAGAACGCGATGTAGCGGCCCGTGCAGGCGGAGAGGCAGTCCTGCATGTTGCGCAGCATGCCGAGGTTCTGCGGCCGGGGCCGGACCACGATCCGCTCGGGATCGCGCGCCCGGTAGCGCTCGATGATCTCGGCCGTCCCGTCGGTCGATTTGTCGTCGCCGATCACCACCTGCATCCGGAACAGCCCGCGCTGGCTCAAGACTGCGTCGAGGCAGCGGCCGATATCGGCGGCGTGATTGTAGGCCGTGACGACGACGCTAACGGTGAGCTGCTCCATCAGCCAGCCGCGCAGGGCATCCGGTTCGCCGGAGAGCGCGTCCGGCGCGTCGAGGCCCATGTCGCTCAAGGCGTCCCGGGCGATGTCGGGATTGGCCTCGATCAGCCGCCCGAGGCTCGGCACATCCTCCTCGTCGAGATAGGCCTCGGCGAGCCGCCGGAAGATCGATTTCTGCGCCGCCTCGTAGCCCGCCGCGTAGCGGCCGCCGAAATGGCCGCGCAGCTTGCGGAAGAACGCAATCTCGGAATTGCCGAGCTTCTTGTGCCGAGCGAGCTCGGTCGCGTAGGTCGCCCACATCCCGGCCGCGTGCTTGCGGTAGACCGCCATCACCTCCGGCAGGAAGCCGATGCGCCCGACCTCGGCATGCATCAGGTGGACGTACCAGTCGCCGGGCGCGATGCCCTCGTCGAACACGAACGCCTCGGCGCCGTGGTAGCGCCAGCGATAGAGCACGCTGTTGGTCTGGACGAAGTTGTGGGCGACGAGATCGGACAGCGACGGCTGCGGGCTGCACTGCTCCGGGTAGATCTCCTCGATCCCCGGCATGTCCTCGTAGACGACGCGAACTGGGTGGAAGCAGAGGGTGAATTCCGGCCGCGTCCGCAGGAATTCGACCTGGCGCTGGAGCTTGCGCGGATCGGTCCAGTAATCGTCGCCCTCGCAGATCGCGACGAATTCCCCGCGGGCGCGCGCCGTGAGGTCGGCGAAGTTCTTGTTGGGCCCGAGATTCTCAGACCGCAGAACCGCCACCAAGTTGGGATGGCGCGCGGCGTACTCGGCGATGATCTCGGCGGTGCCATCGGTGGAGCGGTCGTCGCCGACGAGCAGCTCGAAGGGGAAGTCCGTGGCTTGACCGAGGATGCTGTCGAGCGTCTGCCGGATGAACGCCGCCTGGTTGTAGGTGATGCACAGGACGGAGACGACCGGCCGGTTCCAGGCCGGCGCCGGCTCGGTCTCGGCCCGCGCGCGGATCCAGGTCGCGAAGGGATTGACGAAGCTGCCGTCGAAGGTCTCGTCCGGCGGCGCGGTGAAGTCGGCCCGGGGCTGGCGCCCGAGCCGGGCGCCGTACTTCACGTAATGCTCAAGGGGCGACAGGTCGGTCAGGCCGACTTCGGGATAGCGCGTCGCGTACCAGATGTGGTCGAACAGGCCGCTCGCGTAGATCGTCGCGAAATCGTCCTGCCACGGCTCGAGCGCGGGTGCGGCCTCTCCCGCGGCCTCTCCTGCCCCGTCCTGCATCAGTCAGATCCCTCGCCGATCCCTCGAACGCGCATCAGCCGGCCGCTTCCCAGACCGGACCCTCAGAGGGTGCTGGGAAGGCGCCCTTCCTCGGAGCCGTGGTTGTAGTAGTGCTGCGTCGGGTCAGCGCCGGCACCCGCGACATCGTCGTTGCACGTGAGATAGAACTGGCGGTCGAACAGGCCGGAGGTTTCGAGCCATCCGAGCATCGTCGCCTCGGGCACGACGGGCGCGCGATCGGGCGAGGCGGAGGCGGCCTCCCGGTAGAGATGCGCGAACCGGGCGATGCGGGCCGCGACCTCCTTGGCGGCCGGGCGGCGGACCGAGGATGCGACGACGCTCGATTGCTCACCGGGACGACGGCGCTGAAGATCGGCCTCGGCTAGGCGCACCAGACGGGCGAGTTCCCCCTGCGCCTCCTTGAGCCGTGCCTGGGTCTCGGCGAGCTCGGCCCGCAGCGCCTCTACGTCCTCGGCCAAGGTCGGCTCCGTCTCAGTCACGACGCTCTCAGGAGCTCACGCGCATCGTCGCGCGGCGGAATCGACCGGATACCGGCGCGACAGGGCGCCCCTGGGAAGTGAGGCGGGGTGATACGATCGCCTCCTAGACCGGTCAACCCTGAGTGAGAGACAGTGCGTGGGCCGAAGTAGGGTGCTCCCGATCCTAGCCGGCTCTGCCGGTAAGGCGCGCCGGACAGTACAGCGATTGCCTGACTAGCGTGCAGCGCTAGGCTCTCCTTCCACGTAGACCTGGGTCACCGTGCCTGCGTCGTCCATGACCACGATGTCGGCCCGCAGCCCGGGTTGAAGCGCTCCACGGTCTTTCAGCCCGAGATAGCCAGCCGGGAGTGCTGAGACCCGGCGCGTCGCGTCCGTGACGGTCAATCCCAGTGCCCGAAGGTTGCGCCACGCGACGTCGAGCGGCGCGGCTGAGCCGGCCAGTGCGCCTGCGCTATTGCTGACCCGGTCCCCCTGTTTGCGGATGGGGACCCCGCCGAGGCTGTAATCGCCATCCGGCATACCGGCAGCCGCCACCGCATCTGAGACGCAGAAGAGATCGGGGATCGTCCGTAAGGCGGTGCGCAGCGCGCCCGGGTGCACGTGAATGAAATCGGCGATGATCTGCGCGCTCGTCGCATGTGCCAGGGCGGCCCCGACCACCCCCGGCTCCCGGCCCTGCAGGGGGCTCATCGCGTTGTAGAGATGGGTCACGCCTGAGCCGCCCGCGGCGAAGAAGGCAGCAGCCTCGTCGTAAGTCGCGTCGGAGTGGCCGAGCTGCACGCGGATGCCGGCCTCCCTCGCCAGCGTGGTCAGGAGCGTTGCGCCCGGAAGCTCCGCAGCCAAGGTCAGGACGCGCAACGGAACAAGGGCATGCAAGCGGCTGACGAGGTCCCAACTCGGCGCGGCGGTGTGGGGGCCGTGCGTGCCTCGCCGCTTGGCGCTGATAAACGGGCCTTCGAGGTGGAGACCCGCCATGTCCGGTTCACCGCGCTGGCTGTCGGCACGTGCTGCAGCGACCGCGCGCGTGACGCGCTCCAGCTCGTCGGCCGCTTCGGTGATGACCGTTGGCAGCCAGGTTGTAACACCCCTGGTGCGATGGAAGCGCCCAGTGTCGCGCACGGCGTCCGGGTCCCTCCCCATAATGTCGTGGCCGCCGCCGCCATTCACCTGCAGGTCAACGAAGCCCGGCAGGATCAGGGGTGCATCCTCATCCACCGGCCCCGGACGGACCTCCTCGATACTCCGGCGGAAGCGCAGTTCGCCCGTCACCACACCCGTGGGCGTGACGATCCGACCAGCGATGCTCTTACACCCGGACAAGAGCGCTGGAGCGCTGACAGGTGCGTCCGTCTCCCGCACAATGGAAAGGGCTCCGCGGACCACTGCGTCCGCAGTTGTTCTTACGGGCCGGTGCGTCGTCTCGTCGAGCCAGGGCCGCAGAGGCGCCGCGAGACCGCCCGTCACGACCAGGGGGAGCTCGCCGCTGGGGTCGGCTCGCTCGGCAAGGTGCACAAGCTCGCTTGCCGCCGAATGCAAGATCGCTGATGCGGATCCACTGCTCACGACGAGGTCGAAGGCGATCGGTGCCAGGGTCGCGTAATCGGCTGGATTCGCGATCGTCAGCCAGGCGTGCAGTCGCGCGTTGTCGCCGCCGAAGCGGTCGAGAACGGCATTGGCGAGTGCGTCGAGCTCTGCAGCATCGGTCCGGCGCAGCGTATGACGGATCAGTTGAAGACCGATCCAGGCTCCCCCACCCTCATCTCCTGCCGGGAATCCGTGCCCGCCCGCTTTCGTGGTCTTGCCTTGCCGCGATCTGGCCCAGGCGACGGTGCCGGTGCCGGCCGCGACCATTACCCCCGCTTCCGTTGCACCGAGGCAGCCGCTCAGGGCGGCAAGACCATCCGACACGATCTGTAGACGCCCGAACCGGGGCGACGTCGCTCGGGCCGCCGCGAGCGCGGCCACATGCTCGCCACCTGCTATCGCCAGACAGCAATGCAATTGCTCGGGCACGAGCGCTACGCCCACCTCGGCGAGGGCAGCAGCGGCGGTCGGCAGGACCACGTCCCAGACCCCTGCGCCGAGCAGGCCGATATGCGCACCCGCTCCCCGCGCCCGCGCTAGCTCGGCTCCATTCGCGTCTGCCAAGACCGCGATCGTCTTGCTGGCTCCCGCATCGATGGCCAGCAGCCTGATCCCGTTGCTCTGTGCGGAGTGCGAGAGATGTGGGGCCTGCATGATCACGAGACCCGAGGGAACCGGCGCCTGGTCGCAAAGTCTCGGTGAGCCGGCGCAGGACCCAGCTTCCGGCATCGTATCGACCAGTGCCTCATGACCCCCAAACACCACCTCCGGGCGAGCTCTGAGCCAGGTACGTCCTGCACAGGTGATCCATGTGATCCTGTTCTATGAACGAACGATCCTGCCTCCAGGCCGTTTCAGGTTGTTGGCGTGATTTTCCGAGACTCAGCCCGCGGGCAGTGCGCCCAGGCGTGCGGCGGAGATGACGAGATCGGGGGCGCTCACAGAGTCTCCGTGATTTTCGTGAGGCCGACCGGCGCGTCCGGATCCAGACCTCGGCGGCGGGCTTCGCGCTCGATCGCACGGTAGGCGGGCACCAGCATGGCGATTGGGTCACAGGCGGCGTGATCGGGTACAAGCCAGGGCAAGTTACCGTCCGGGCCCCCACAGGCATGAACGCGCAAATTTGCGCGCCGGAGTTCCTGCACAAGCGCGTCGATCCCCTCGGCGAGCTGATCGTCCTGGCGGAACGCCAGCACCGGGGTCCCGGACTGAATCGCGGCACGCGGTCCGTGCCGCAGTTCCGCGGCGCTGTAGCCGAGGGCCGGCAGGCGCAAGGTCTCAGCAAGCTTGAGTGCGATCTCGCGCACCGTACCCAAGCCGTGACCGCGGCCCGTGACGAAGGCGGCCGGCGCGCCCGCGAGATCGGCAGTCCAGGCGCTCCAATCAAGGTCAGAGGCCGCAGCGAGGCGACCCGGTAGAGCCGCGAGGCCACGAATCAGCGCGTCGTCGCCGGACCAGCGCGCGACCAGTGCGGCGCTCGCGACCATAGAGTTCACCACCGTCTTCGTTGCCGCGACCGCCCGTTCAGGCCCGGCTGCGATTGGCAGGACCAGATCGGCCGCCGCCGCGGCGGGTGAGGCCGCATCGTTCACGAGCGCGAGCGTGAGGGCGCCGCCCTGGCGTGCGGTGCGCGTCGCCGCGACGAGGTCCGGCGACCGGCCGGATTGCGAGATGGTGATGAAGAGCGCGCCATCCATTCGCGGCGGGCGATCGTATCCGGTGACGACGGATGGGGCTGAGGCCGAGACGGCGAGCCCGCATCGGGTCTCGATCAGGTAGCGGAGGTAGACGCCCGCATGGCCCGAGCTTCCTCGACCGCATACGACCGCGAACGGGAAGCTACGCGCGTTGAGGACTGAGGCGACGCGCTCCGCCTCAGCCCAGCCGGCGCAGAGGGGGGCGGCGACCTCGGGCACCTCGGCGATCTCGCGGGCCATAAATGTCTCGGGCCCATTCGGCATCGGCGCGGGGTCGTTCATGCCGGCCCCGCTTCGGCCAGAGCCGCGCGCAAATTGCCACCGTTGCGCATGAGCAGGCTGGCCGCCTCAATGCGGTCGATCCCGAGGGCGACAAGCACCGCGCGCGGGATGTCCCCCTCTGCCGCGGCCAGGGCGCTGGCCGCGGCTTCGGCATCGCAGCCGGCGATCTGCGCCACCATCGCTACGCCACGTCGGCGTAGCTTGGTGTTCGTGGCGCGCATCGCGACCATACGGCCGCGATAGACGCGCCCGAGCCGGATCATGATCAGCGTCGAGAGCAGATTGAGCACGATCTTCTGCGCGGTTCCCGCCTTCATCCGCGTCGAGCCGGCGATCGCTTCCGCGCCGGTCGCCACGAGGATCGGATGGGTACAGTCACGCAGAATTGGCGTGTCGGGATTGTTCGCGATCCCGATGGTGACGGCACCGCGATCGCGGGCGCGGCGAAGGACGGCGAGGGTGAACGGCGTGATCCCGCTTGCGGACAAGCCGATGACGACATCGTCCGGCCGGATCTCGGCGTGCTCGGCCCAGAGCGCCGCGTCCTGCGTCGAGTCCTCGGCCCCCTCGACCGCTCGGACCAGCGCACCTTCGCCGCCCGCCACGGCGAAGCCCAGGCGTTCCTCTGGCCAGTCGAAGGTCGGCGGCAGCTCCGCCCCGTCCTGGACGCCGATCCGGGCCGAGGTGCCGGCCCCCACATAGAGGAGGCGCCCGTCGCGGCGCAGACCGGCTTCGGCGGCCGCCGCGGCCGCGGCGATGGCCGGCAGCGCAGGCCCGATCGCGGCGACGGCCGCGAGTTGTCCCTCCCAGAGCGCCTGCAGGATGTCGGCACTCTCCCAGGCGTCGAGTTCGCTGAAACGGGGGCTCGCCCACTCCGTGCTCATGCCTGGATGTTCCTCCGCATAATCCCGTGGCTGAAGAACGGAGATGGCGGACGAACGCTCCGCCGTCTTTCGCGTCAAGATCTCATAAGCGGTGCCCGAGCAGCCGCTCAGGCCGGGAACGTCGCTACGACCGAGGAGGAAGTTCGTCCGATCGACAGCTTTCGGCACGAGTCGGTTTGTGGGTCCGACACAGTCCGCCTCCCGATGATCCTACCTACCGGGAGATGCCATGCGCGACACTCGATCGCCGCGACAAAGGGCCGGCCAGCGATCATCAAGCTGGGCTATCCAACTCATGCCGCTAGCGAAGCATCAGAAGCCCGACGACCCGGCGCAAGGCCAGCGCATCCTGCTCGGGCGCGGGCGCCGTGAGGAAGCCGCTCGGTGCCGCCGGCTCCGCCGACAGCCAGGAGGGGAGCGTCTCGGGGTCCGGGAAGAGCTGTCGGGCGACCGTCTCGATCGACTGCCCGGTGAACCAGGGCGCGTAGGTCGCGGTGAAGAACCGGAAATAGACCGGCCAGTTTTCGGGTGTGGGCGCGAGCCGGTTGGCCGTCGGTCCCCCGGCGATCAGCGCCAGATAGGTCTTCAGCGCCGCCGATCCCTCACCCTGCATCAGGTCGCCGGTGGTTTTGAGCGTGTTGGTCGGATGTGTCCGGTACCGGAGATGCGCGCCGGGCACGAAGATCGGCTCCGCATGGACCATGCAGCGGATGAGGAAGTCCCAGTCGTGGCACATGCGGTAGGCCGCGAACGGGCCGACCCGCTCGTAGAGACCGCGCGAGAACACGAGGTTGCCGCTCGTCACCGCGATGTTGGCCCGCAGCAGCGCGAAGCCGATCGTCGGGCAGGCGCCCGCCTGACCCAGCACGTCGCGGTACCAGACGCGGACCGGATCGTCCTCGGCGAGCCGGGCTCCGGAATCGTCCATGAAGTCGACGCCGGTGAACGCGATGAAGTCGCCGTCCGGCGGCAGCGCCGCGTGGATCGCGCGGAACCGGTCCGGCGCGTAGGCATCGTCCGAGTTCAGGATGGTGAGGACGTCCCCGCTGGCCTTCGACAGGCCGTGCGCGATCGCCGCGTGGGCGCCGCCGTTGCGGTCGAGCAATTCGCATCGGATCCGGACCGGACCGGCATAGCCGTCGATGGTCCTGGCGATGACGTCCCGCGACGCGTCGGTGGAGCGATCGTCGACGATGATCAGCTCATCGACCGGGCTTTCCTGATCCAGCACCGAGCCGATCGCCTGCGCGATATAGGCCGCGTGGTTGTAGGACGGGATGACGACCGAGATCCGCCGCCCGGCCGGCGGGCGGGGCGCGGGCTGCGGGCGCGCGGACTTGGTCAGGAACCGCAACATCGGCGCTTGCACCTCTCTCCGATGATCCCCCGGGGTTGCCGTGCCGCGGCTCTACGCGGCCCCAAGCTGCGCCCGAAGCAGGTCGAGGCGCGGCCGCATCTGCCGCTCGAAGCTGTATTCCCGCAGGATCGCCAAGCGGCCGGCCTCGCTGAGCCGCCGGAGCGCCTCCCGGTCGCCGGCGTAGAACTCGATCCGGTCGGTGATCCCGTCGACGTCGCGCGTGATCAGCTCGAACTCCGCGCCGGGCCTCATGGCGTGGGTACCGTCGAGCCGGCGGTTCAACGCGAGGGAATCGGTGAGGAACATCGCCACGCCGCGCAGGCCCGCCTCGACGCAGGAGGTGGTCGGGAAGCCGTCGAAGGAGCCGCGGCCGCCGTCCAGCTCCATCGGCGACTGGTTCGGCGAGATGACGATGTCCATGCCGGGATAGAAATCCGGGAAGAACGAGGCCGGCTGCACGCCGTGGAAGCGCACCCTTTCGACCCGCGTGAGGCCGAGAAGCTCCGCGTTCCAGTCGCCGACATAATGCCACTCGAAACGCGGGTCGTCCGCGTAGCGCCGGACGAGGTCGGTGAACACGTCGCAGCCCTTCTCGATGCCGAGCTCGGTGTAGCGCTGGGCCACGAAGCAGATCCGGATCGTATCCGGCAGCGGCCGCTCGACCCGCGCGCAGCGGGCGCTCGCCGCGACATCCCAGCAATCCGGCGAGACGGCGCCGAAGATGAAGGCGATCTGCTGCGGGTCGCACCAGCCCCGGTCGAGCAGGTAATCGCGCTGCAGGGTGTGGGTCGTGAGCACCTTGGCGAAGCGGCGGTCGCCGAGCACGCGCCGCAGCTTGGCGTCCGAGACCGGATCGTTCGGCATGAACCCGCCCCCCGGATACAGGGTGAAGACGAAGCGCTCGGCGCGCAGGTCCGGGTTCGAGGCCAGGAGCACGGCCGCATTGTGCAGGAAGGTCGTGTGCAGGACCTCGGCGCTGAGGTCGTGGCCGGTGTTCAGGGCCTGCACCCGGCCCGCGAGGGTCGGATGCTCCGCCTCGAACTGGCGCAGCTCGTCGAGGAAGGTCCGGTCCGGCCGGTAGCGGTCGATGTCGCGCAGCGACGAGGCGGCTCGGCTCTCCGGGATGGCGTAGAGGTAGGTGAGCAGCTCGCCGTAGCGGAACGCCGAGAACCGGGACGGGAAGCTCGAATCGACCAGGAGGAGGCCGGCCCCGCGCCCCCGGACCGGTCGGCCCGACCCGGCCACCTGCGGGTAGACGGCCCGGGCCTGGTTGGCGGCCTGCCAGGCTTCGGGGGCGAAATCTGGCACGGCCCGGCTCTCGGCCTGGAGCCGCTCGGCCTGGCCGCGATCGCGCGCCAGCAGGTCGTGGAGAGCTCGGGTGTGCGGGCTGGCATCGCCGAGCTCCAGGGCCAGGCGCGCCTGCTCTTCGGCATCCACGAGCCGGCCCCAGGTCCGGAAGATGACCGCCAGGCGGAAGCGGAACAGGGCCGGGTCCTCGCAGCCCGAAGCCAGGGCGACCGCGTAGGCTGCCGCGGCGGTCCCCAGCCGGCCCAGAGACTCGGCCTGATAGGCAGCCAGACCGCATCGGGCGACCAGGCCGTCGCCCTCCGCCTGGAAGGCGGACCGGGCGGCCGCATCGGCCGCCTCGCCGCGGCCCAGGGCGAGCAGGGCCCCGACCCGCACCAGCAGGGCCTGGAGCCCCGCGACGGGCCCCCCGTCCAGCAGCGCCAGCGCCGCCGCGGCATCGGTCGCGTGCAGCCGCTCCGTCGCGGCCTGCACCCGCGCGTAGGGGTTCGCCGGATCGCGCGCCAGCGCCGCCCCGGCCGCCGCGGCGAGGGTGCGCCCCTCCATGAGGTTGGGCAGCCGACCTTCCGCGGCGCCGTAATGGAGATAATGGCCGAGCGGGTTGACCCCGGCCTCGGCGATATCGGGGTAGAGCGTCAGATAGGTGCGGGTGCTGAACAGCGGCCCGGGATCGAGGCCGATCGCGGCGCCTTGGGCGCAGTAATGCTCGGCCGGGCTGAGCCCGGTCGCGTGCGCGGGCGAGACCTGCGCGCGGTAGAAGGCCGTGTCGAACAGCGGGTTCGGATCAAGATCGGAGAGCCAGCCCGCGGCCGCGTAGGCCGCCGTGTCGATGCCGCGCGCCTCGCCGTTGCGTCGGGCCACGAAGCCCGCATCGAACAATCCAGGCAGATCCGGATGCATGCCGTCGTCCGTCCCTCTCGGCGCGCCCGCCCGATCGGCGCAGAGCGGCGGGACGTGCGGCCGCCCGGGCCGGCGCGCTCACGTCCCCCGAGCTCCCGCGCGGCCTGGCTTCTCGCATAGCGGGCCGGGCGTGCCTACCCCGGGTTCAGGCGTCGGGCATGGCGCGCGACGCCGGCTCAGGCCGCCAGCCCGATGGCGTCCTCGGTCTGCGCTACGGGGGTCGACGACCCGGTCGCCCGCAGCCGCCGATGGATGACCGCCAGGAGGACGGCGGGTCCGAGCAGGATCAGCCCGGTGCCGACGATCCCGACGTGACCAACCAGGCGCCCATAGAGGCCGCCGGTCACCCCGTAATGCCATGACGCGAGGGCCATGCCGGCGGCGGCCATGAGGAGCAGGACGAGAACCTTGAACCACAGGGGCAGGGGCGCGGGCGGGCGCTTCTCCCGTGCTGGAGCATCGGCGTGGGCGCGATCAGCCTCCTGCTGCGCCAGGAACGCCTCGACCTGGCTCTGAAGTTCCGGCAGGTCCGCGCGTCGCGCCGCAGGACCGGCGGCCACGCTCCGGGCTACCTCGAGCCGCGGCGCTTCCATGCCCGGTCCCTCGGCGAGCGGGCCCGGGATCGCGGCCTCGGCATCCGCCATCAGGCGTGCCTCGTGGCGGCGCATGAACAACCACAGCGCGACGGCCCCGAGCAGCACGAAGGCCAGCAGCCCGAGGCCGACCGGCCCCATGACGTTCTCGATCGAGCGGCCGCACAGATAGGCCCCGAAGCCCATGATCGCGGCCCAAGCGACGCCACCCAGCGCGTTGAAGGCGAAGAACCGGCGGGCATCGAGCTTGTTCACGCCGGCCAGGACGGCCGCGTAGGCGCGCAGCATCGCGGTGAAGCGGCCGAAGAACACGATCTTCCCGCCATGCCGGCGGAACAGGTACTGGCCGAGCTTGAGGCGTCCGTGGTCGAGGCCGATCAGGTGGCCCTTGCGTAGGAGCAGGGGCAGTCCCCAGCGGCGGCCGACCCAGTAGCCGGCGTTGTCGCCCAGGATGGCGGCGGTCGCGGCGATCGCCACCACGACGGCGATGTTGATGTTGCCGGTGCTGCCGGCATAGGCCGCCGACGTCAGCAGGACCGTCTCGCCGGGCAAGGGCAGGCCGGCGCTCTCCAGGGTGATGATGACGAAGATCGCCAGATAGCCGTAATGCGCGATCAGGTCGGCGATCGGCAGGTCGTGCAGGAAGGACATGCGGTCTCCTTGCGAATCGTGCACAACGCACTCGCAGGCAAAAATGGCCGCGCGGGGGCGGCGGAGACAGGGCGCCTGTCTGCTCGTGGGCGGCACGGAGACTGCGGCGTCGGCCATCAACCTCGGGCGGTGCTCATGTCCGGAGAGCGAGAGGATTGACCGTGGCCAACCCATCCATCCTCGAAGGTCGAGGCCCGGTGCCCGCGCACGCCCGCAACCCGCGCCGCGCCTACGATGCCGAGGGGCGCGAGATCACCCCGATGACCCTGCAGAACGCTATGGATCGCGGGGTCACGGCGCTGCGCGCCATCTGCACTTGCGGACACGAGGCCGAGGTTTCGATCCATGTCGGACGCTGGGCCTCCACGAGCTTCGTCCCGGATGCGGGCATGACGCTCCGGTGCGATGGCTGCGGAACGCCGGATCCGAAGACCCGGCCGGTCTGGCCGCGGCAGGGTCACCGGCCCTGACGCCCGCGCGACCGCCTGCCCGGACACACCCTCTTTCGTGACGGCGCGCCCGACCCGCCGCCGGCGCGCCCGTAATCAGGACACCCGTTCGATGTCGTTCATCCCCCAGCACCTGTACAACCAGATCCTGGAGGCGATCCCCATCGTCTGTGTCGACGTGGCCATCGTCAACGATGGCTGTGTCCTTCTGGTTCGACGCCGCGACGCCCCGGCGAAGGGCCAGCTCTGGCTCCCCGGCGGCCGCGTCCACAAAGGCGAGACCCTTCGTCAGGCCGCGGCCCGCAAGGCGCTGGATGAGACCGGGATCGACTGCCATGTCGGGCCGATCATCCATACGGACGAGACCATCTTCGAGGACGGCCCGGAGGGCATTGCCGTCCACAGCGTCAACACCTGCTTCTTCCTGTTCAGCCGACAGCATTCGGTCGAGGTGAATCTCGACAGCCATCACGAGGATTGGGTCTGGATCGATCACATCGACCCGGGTCTGCACCCTTACGTCAAGCTGTGCCTCGCCGCCGCCGGCCTCGATGAGCGCTGAACGCGGGATGCCCGCCGGGGGAGGCCCGCGCGACCGGTCCCGGCCCTCCGAGGTTCACCGATCGGAGGCGCCTCAACCCTCACGGGCCGGATGCCGCGGCGCGCCCGGATGCGCCTCGGCCAGATGGGCGCGCATCCACGCGATCGTGCTGACCAGCCCCGCGCGCAGGGCGACGCGCGGCTGCCAGCCGAGCTCGGACCGGATCAGCGCGGTGTCGAGGACGTTGGCCGGAACGTCGGCGGCGCGGCTCGGCTTGTAGAGGCAGGGCAGGCGGTCCAGCCCGAAGGCCGCCTCCAGCTCGGCGATGACTTGGTTGACGCTCAGGCCCACGCCGCTGCCGACATTCAGGATCTTGTGCGGTCCTTCATAGGTCACGGCGGCGAGGAACGCGTCGCTGACGTCGTCGACATGCAGGAAGTCGCGCACCACCTCGCCGGTCCCCCAGACCTCCAGCGGCAGGCCCGAGAGCACGCGGTGGATGTAGCTCCCGATCAGACCCTGATGCTTGGTGCCGAGCTGGAACCGGCCGTACGGGTTGGCGATCCGGAGGATCTGGTAGTCGATGCCGTGGAGGTGGCGGTACAGGTAGAGCGATTTCTCGATCATCAGCTTGCTGATGCCGTAGGCCGAGATCGGGTCGGTGGGCGCGTGCTCGGGGATCGGGATGGCGCGGGGGATCCCGTAGATCGCGCCGCCGGTCGACGAGAACACGAGCTTCCTGATCCGGGCCGAGCGGCAGATCTCGAGCAGGTGCAGGGTGTTGATCGGCGCGGCCGCGAGTTCCGCCGACGGATCCCGGTTCGAGCTCTCCGGGATCGATCCGGCGATCAGGTGGAAGACGACGTCCTGGCGCTCGACGGCGTTGGCGATGGCGAGGCGGTCGGCGAAGTGTCCGGTGACCCGGGTCACGCACCGGTCGAGGACCTCGGGCTGCGGATGGCTGCGGCTGAAGCACGTGACCTCGGCGCCCGCCTCCGCGAGACGGTTGCACAGGTTCAGGCCGAGGAACCCGCCGCCGCCGAGCACGAGGCAGCGGATCCCCGCGAGCGACACGGTCGGCCGGCTCGACGCGACGGGATCCGCCGGCCCGGTCTGCCGGTCCGCGCTCATGCTCGAGCCTCGGCGTCGTGGCGGACCGGCGGGCCGGCGGCCGCATCCGACATCCGGTCTGTTTGACGGAGGTCCCCCTCGCTCAGCGCGATCATGCGCTCGACCAGCGCCAGAGCGGAGTCCTGCAATGCGCGCCGTGTCGGCTCGAGCGGCGCCTTCCCCCAGGCCCGGGCCGCCGCGTAGGCGGCCGCGTAGGCCGCGTCCCAACCGGCCGCGAGGATCGGCGGACCGGCGGCTTCCAGATCGTCTCGGATGGCGGTCCACGCGGCCTGATGGGCCGCGTCCCAGGCTGCGGCCCGGACCCCGGCCCCGGTCTGGCGCAGGGTCGGATTCGCGACCGCCGCCCGCTTGCGCGCCCGTTTCAGGTGATCGCACCAGGCGGCCAGATCGGCGACGTCCGCGACCGCCGGCCTGTCGGCCAATTCGTCCGCCTCGACGTTCAGCTTGGCCAGGCGGAACCACGCCGGCACGTGGCTGCGGACCAGCCAATCCACGACCAGGGCGACGCGCCGGCGCTCCAGCGCCTCCGAGCCTCGCGTGCCGACGAGGCGCGGGACGAGCGGGAGGATCAGGGCGTCGCGCGCATCCTGGGGCAGGCGGTCGCTCCAGGTCCGGACGAAGGCGGCGAGACTCGGCGACGCGCAGGCCGGCTGATCCGAGTGGGGCTCGCCCGCGATGAAGGCCACCGCCTCGAGAGCGCACAGGCCGGCCTCCGCGCTCCGATGCCGGCCGGCCGCCAGAGTCCTGACGCGTGCGAGCCGGTCGGGATCGACGCGCGCGGGTCCTGCCGTCCCGGCGTTCCGGGATCCGGCCGAGTCGCGATCCGGCACCTGGATCGGCCGGTCATCCGCAGCCTGGACCGTGAAGCCGGCCGGCACCCCGGTGGCGACCTCGGTCTCCAGCGCCGCCACGGCGGCCACGACCTGCCCGGGATCGACCGTGTAGCTCACGTGGAAGGCGTGCACGCCGGGACGCGGCAGCGTGCGCCCGCGCAGGAACAGGATCCGCGCGCCGCCGGCCTCGATGAAGCTGGTATAGCCCCGGAAGTTGAAGGACAGCTCCTCGTGGATCAGGCCGAGGATCCGGCACCCGGGCCTGCAGAACAGGGCGTTGCTGAGCGCCGAGCTCGACGAGCCGACCACCAGGGCGGCCGAGTGGAAGGCCTCGACCTGCTCGAGGAACGACATCGTCTCCGGGTAGATCACCTCGAAGCCCAGGGGGCGCAGCCGCTCGGCGATCTCCGCCTCGTTGACCAGGGCGCGCTGGGTGAAGGCCTTGCGGGAGATGAACAGGCGCCGGTCGGTGCGGTCCGAGAGGATCCCGCGCGCGCGGGCGCAATCCAGGATGCGTTGGCGCACCGCCGCGAAGACGTCGGCCGGCCAGACCGTGTCGTAGAACGGGCGTCCCGGCTTCATGTCGAAGGGGAAGAAGGCCGGCACCGGTGCCAGGCCGAGGCGCCCGAAAGCGACCGGCCTGGGCGCCAGCGTGATCACGGGGCGGTCGCGCGTATCGAGCAGGCGCAGGATCTCCGCGTGGGAGTCCGGCATGTGGTCGTCGATGCAGAGCGGGATCCCGTCCGGGCAGCGCGGGTCGTTGTAGGCCAGCATCCGCGGCACGAACTCGCAGAACCAGTGCCCGTAATTCCGGCTCTGGAGGCCGAACATCATGAGGCCGGCCTCGATCGTCTGCGGATCCTCGGGCACCTCCACGAGGGCTCGCGTGGCGCCGAAGGCGGCGGTCATGATCTGATCGGGGTTGAGGCCGTCCTGCAGCAGGATGTCCGGGCGGCGCGGGTGGGCGGCGAGATCGTAGACGAGCTTGCCGCCGGCGATGACGACGTTGCTGCGCGGATAGGCCAGCGCGTCGTCGAGAAAGGCGAGGTACTGGGCCGGGATGTCCAGGCTGCCGGGCTCCGAGCGCAGGGCAGGGGGCTTTTCCCAGAAGCGCAGCTCGGGCGCGGCGATGCGGCGCTCCGGGAGCAAAGTGATGGAGCGCGCGCCGCCCGCCGCCGCGAGGTCCTGGACGGAGACGATGTCGTAGGCCTCCAGCGGACCGGAGCCGGTGACGTGGCGCGTCGTCGCGTGGAGCGCGATCGCCGCGTCGAAGCGTCCGTCCGCCAGCTGGGTGTCGAGGAGCAGGCGGCGCAGGTTCTTGACCTTGGTGCTGAGCCGATCGCCGTCCTCGGTCGTCACGCCTGCATCGCCGCCGTTGAGGTCGTAGGCGAGGCGGTAACAATGGAGGCACGGCTCGGGCTGATTCCGGCACTCGTGGGCCCATCCGAGCCGCAGCAGGGCCGCGAGGCCGTCCTGGATCAGAGCGGGCGCGTCGGCGTCGGCGCGCAGCTGCGCGACATAGGTCTCGGCCTCATCGAACCAGCCGCGCGTGCACAGGTCGCGCAGCCGCGCCATGGCGGCTCTCCGCGTCCAGCGCGCCCGGTCGCCGGGGGCGAGCGTCGCGATCAGGTCGTAGATCTCGGCGGCGTCGCTGAGCCGGTCGTCGCCCTCGAACCGGAATGCGAGGGTCTCGAGGTGCCGGCGCATCGTGCCGCGCCGCTCCGGCTCGGGTGCCTCGGCAGCGAGGGCCCGGAGCCGCGCGATCACGTCCGACGCGTTGTCGACCTTGACCGTCCGGATCAGGTCGATGAAGGTCTCCGTCGGCCTCATGTCGGTTGCGCGCCTGATCAAGCCTGCTTGTCCGCGCGCCGGCCGGGCGGCGCGTGCTCGCGGGCGGTGTACTGGAACGGACGCGCCGTGACGAGGGATCCGGCGCATCCGGTCGGCTGACGGCCGGCGTGCACGGCGCTGGAGGGCGCCCGACGTCTCGTGTAGGGCAGAGCTCCGGACAGGCAGGGAACCCCGCGCATGGACGATGACCGGAGCGACACGCCGCAATCGGGACGGAGCCTCAGCCGGACCCGGTCGCGGTTTTCGGCGCGATGACGACCCGCCTCGTCCTGTACGGCGCGGGTGCACTCGCGCGCGAGATCGTCGATGCCCTTGAACGCCTCAACGCGCAGGGCGCCGCGATCGAGCTTCAGGCGAGCATCGTCGATCCGGGGATCGACGCGCCGGAGACGTTCCGGGGGCGGCCGGTGGTGCGGGATGTCCACGCCTTCGCGGGCGATCCGGGCTTGCGCTTCGTCGTCGCCCTGGGCGAGCCCGCGGCCCGGGCCCGGGCGGTCGCCCATCTGCGGGCCGAGATCGACGCGCAGTTCACCGCGATCATCGATCCCGGCGTGCTGGTCGGGGCCAGCAGCCGGATCGGCGCGGGCGCGGTGATCCTCGGCCATTCGTCCATCACGGCGGATGCGCGGCTCGGGGAGCACGTCCTCATCAATCCGGGCTGCACCGTCGCCCACGACGACGTCCTCGACGACTTCGCGACGCTGAGCCCCGGGGTTCACTTGGCCGGGCATGTCCGCGTGGAGGAGGGGGCGTTCCTGGGCACCGGGGCCTGCGTCATCCCGCGGATCCGGATCGGCGCGCATGCCGTGGTCGGCGCGGGCGCCGTCGTGATCCGGAACGTGGCGCCGGGCCAGACGGTGTTCGGCAATCCGGCGCGACCCCTGCGGCGCGGCTAGCGGGGACGGGCGCCGACGGCGCGCCCTCGGAGCGGCGCCTTTTGCGCGCCTGCCGGGCCATGTATAGCGGACGCCGTCACCGGGCATGCACATGAGGATGGTGGCGGTCGACAATCAGGACGTGTCTCGACGATGATCCCCGTGCTCATTCCAAGCCTGCCGGAGACGGATGCGATCGTCCCGTATCTGCGCCGGATCGATCAGTCGCACATCTACAGCAATTACGGGCCGCTCTCCCGCGCATTCACCGAGAAGCTCTGCCGCTTCGTGTCGGAGCGCGCCGGCGGCGCACCGGTGGCGGCGACGATCACCGGCAGCGGCACCACGGCCATCGAGCTCGCCCTGCGCTGCCGGATCGCCGGCCGGACGGGCCGGTTCTGCCTGATGCCCGCCTACACCTTCGTGGCCACCGCGCATGCGGCGGTCAATGTCGGCCTGGAGCCGTTCTTCGCGGATGTCGATCCCGAGACGCTGGCGCTCACGCCCGCGATCGCCGCGCGGGCCCTGGCCTCGGCCGCCGGCGAGGTCGCCGCCATCGTGGTGGTGAGTCCCTACGGCGCGCCGATCGACGTGGAGGCCTGGGAGGCGTTCGAGGCAGCGCACCAGATCCCCGTGGTGTTCGACGCCGCCGCCGCCACGCTCAACCTGCGCCGCGTGGGCACGCAGCCGATCTGTGTCAGCCTGCACGCCACGAAGGCGCTCGGAATCGGGGAGGGCGGCGCGATCCTCACCACCGACACCGACCTGGTGGCCCAGACCACCGCCATGACGGGCTTCGGCTTCGCGGCAGGCAGCCGCGTCTCCGAGGTGCGGGGCGGCAATTACCGGATTTCGGAATACGCCGCCGCGGTCGGTCTGGCGGTGTTCGACGGGCTCGAGGCACGCATCCAGCAGCTGCGGGCGGCCTCACTCGCCTATGTCGCGGGCTTCGACCGGATCGGCGTGCGCATGCAGCCGGGCTTCGGCCGAGAGTGGCTGACCATGACAATCAGCGCGCTGTTCGAGCCCGCCGACGTCGACGCGGTCACGGCGGGCTTCGACGCGGACGGGATCCAGTGGCGGCGCTGGTACGGCACTGGCTGCCAGGCACATCCCGCTTTTGCGACCTGCCGCCATGACGGTCTCGCGCAGACACCGGCCGTATCCGCCGGCGCGATCGGCGTGCCGTTCTTCCCGGCGATCACGCCGGAGCAGATCGGCGCGGTGTGCGCCAGCGTGGCACGGTCCCTGGCGGCCCGCTGAGGCGGCGCGCGGAGCGGGTTGCCGAGAGGAACGGTCGAGGACGATGCAGGGCGATTTCCGGCGGATCCTGACGCAGGCCAACCGGTCGAACGGCGCCGCCGCGCTCGACGCGATCGAGGATGACCTTCCCGCGTTGGTGAACGGCCGGCCGCAGGTCGCCGCGCAGCACCTCGCCACGCTGGCCTTCCGGCTCCAGGGCGAGAACAGGCTCGACCTCGCCGCGCGCGCCTATGACCTGGCCGCCCGGGTGACACCCGCCCAGGCGGCACCGTATCGTCTCGCCGCCATCCGGACGCGCATTCTCGATTGCTGCCGACGCGGCGCGTTCGACCCGGTGGAGGGGCTGCTGCAGGACTTGCGGGAGGCCAAGGCGGCCGCCGGCGACCGCGGACAGGACGACCCGTCGCTGGTCCATATCGCCTGGGATTACGAGCTCGCCGGCGACGCCGAGGGGGCGGTGCGCAGCTACCTGCTCGCGCGGCTCGCCCGGGACCTGCTGGGCGGTCGGGCGCTCACGATCGACGGCGACACGCTCGAGCGCAAGATCCGGAACCTGCGCATCCTGCAGATGAACGCCCTGGCCGAGGACGGCCGGCACGCGGAGGCGCAGGCGCTCCACGAGCGGACGCGGCACGTCCTGGGTCTCGGGCCGCTGCGGATCTACGACATCGTCTCCGCGCGCGAAGCCGCCGCGACGGGGGAGGGCGAATACCACGAGTTGCTCGGCCCCCGCCGGATCGCCGAGCCGGCGATCGCCTTCCTCGAAGGCCCGGTCGCGCTGACCTCGACGTGCGGATCCCTCGACGCGCCGCCGCAATACGTCGCGCGGTTCAAGGACTGCCTGACCTTCCCGCGCAGCAACATCGTGCTGCAGGGGAACCGCCTGATCTACGATCTGGCCGCCCACCCGCTCAGCGGCATCGCCGACATCAAGGACGGGGTGAACCCCGACCAGGTCATGACGGCCGTCTACGGCGCCGGGCGCGCCCTCGTCGAAGAGCCCGCCGAAACCCAGAGCCTGGATGCCGGGCTGATGCTGTTCGGCCTGCAGAGCAAGAACTACGGCCACTGGCTCCTGGAATTCGTGCCCCGGATGCTGTGGTTCAACGACCGCGCCTGTCCCTCGGACTTCCCGATCTGCATCGACGATCACATGCCGGACAGCCATCGGCAGATCGTCGAGTTGCTCGATGAGCGTGGACGACAGATCCTGCCGCTGCCGGCCAGGGCCGCGCGCTTCCGGGAGCTGGGCGTCGCGCCCGTGCCGACGTTCTTCCCGTTCGACTCGCGGCCGGGCGTGCCGGTCTACGACGCGGTCTGGCCGGAGGACGTGCTGGCGGCCATGCGCCGGAAGGTTCTGGAGCGGCTTTCCGAACAGGGCACCGATCTGCGGCGCACCGGCCGGCGGATCATCCTCTCCCGGCGCGGCTTCGCGCAGCGCCAGCTCGTCAACGAGGCCGAGATCATCGCCGCGCTGGCCCCGCACGGCTTCGAGGTCGTCTATCCCGAGAAGCTCACCTTCCCGGAGCAGGTCGCGATCTACCACGCCGCCGACGTGATCGTCGGATCAGCCAGTTCGGCGCTCACCAACTGCATTTTCTGCAACCCGCACGCCCGGATCATCGCGATGATCCATGAGGAGCGCTCTTTCAACTTCCGCGGCTATACCAGCATGATCGAGTCGAGCGGCGCGCGGCTGCTGTTCATTCGCGGCAAGACCGTTGCAGGCGAGGCGGTTCACGCGTTCCACGCCAACTACAATGTGGCGCCGGCGCTGGTTCTCCGTGGCCTGGAAACCCTCCAGCGCAGCGCACCGTGACGGGCCGCCGCCGCGGCGCGCTCCGATCGGCCGGGTCTCGTGTCGCCGCGCGGGGCCTCGCCCGCAGGCGGCGTCATTCGGGTCACGACAAAGCGGAACCGAACGTCAGGTCTGCCAGCCCTTGAAGCGGCACAGGGCGACGTACATCCCGAAGGTGATCATCTCGGCGTCGAGCAGGTCGAGCGCTTGCTGACGGGTCTCGATCAGGTCGGCATTCATGGCGGCCTCGCGGATGAAGTGTTCCCGCGATAACGGGACCGGGGCGGCCGCGTTCCGTGAGATCCCGTCCACGATCGATTCCGATCCCTGATCGCCAGGGCGCTCCGGCAGTGTCTCAAAAGCCGCCGGCCTCAGGAGAACCGACAAGGTCGGATCGCGGGCGACGGGCCCGGGCGCGTCCGGCACGGTCCGGGGCTGGCCCTTTTCGGCGCGGATCCGGTAGAAGCCTCGCGTGAGCCTGCGCGGAGCGGGGCGGGCCGGGCCCGTGTGGGGGCCGGGTGCGGCCCGCATGCGGCGGGTTTGCGGCGCTCCGGGCGCGAGAGCGAGAGACACATCCATGTGCGGCATCGTCGGCATCGTCGGGCGCGACGCGGTGGCGGGGCAGGTGATCGAGGCCCTGCGCCGGCTCGAATACCGCGGCTACGATTCCGCCGGCCTGGCCACCCTCGAGCACGGCCGGCTGGCGCGCCGCCGCGCCGCCGGCAAGCTCGCCAACCTCGAGGCCCGGCTCGCGCGGGAGCCGCTCACCGGCACGATCGGCATCGGCCACACCCGCTGGGCCACCCACGGCCGGCCCAACGAGACCAACGCCCACCCGCACGCCACCGCCCACCTGGCGGTGGTCCACAACGGCATCATCGAGAACTTCCGCGCGCTCAAGGCCGAGCTCGAGGCCGACGGCGTCGTGTTCGAGACCGAGACCGACACCGAGGTCGTCGCCCAGCTGGTCAGCCGCAGCATCGACCGGGGCCTGGGGCCGGTCGAGGCGGTCGAGGCCGCCCTGCCGCGGCTGCGCGGCGCCTTCGCGCTCGCCTTCATCTTCGCCGGCGCCGACAACCTGCTGATCGGCGCCCGCCACGGCGCGCCGCTGGCGATCGGCTTCGGCGCGGGCGAGACCTATCTCGGCTCCGACGCCCTGGCGCTGGCGCCCTTCACCGACGCGATCACCTATCTCGACGAGGGCGACTGGGCGATCCTGACCCGCGACGGCGCCGAGATCCGCGACGCGTCCGGGGCCACGGTGGCGCGCCCGCGCCAGACGATCGCCCCGCAGGCCTACCGGGTCGACAAGGGCGCCTACCGCCACTTCATGGCCAAGGAGATCCACGAGCAGCCCGAGGTGGTCGGGCGCACGCTGGCCCATTACGTCGACCTGGCCAACGGCCGGGTGGTGCTGCCCGCGGCGCTGCCGTTCGACTTCGCCAGGCTCGGCCGGCTGTCCATCACGGCCTGCGGCACGGCGTATTATGCCGGCCTGGTGGCGCGCTACTGGTTCGAGCAGCTGGCGCGGCTGCCGGTGGAGATCGACGTCGCCTCCGAGGCGCGCTACCGCGAGGCGCCGCTGGAGCGGGACGGGCTGACGCTGGTGATCTCGCAATCGGGCGAGACCGCCGACACGCTGGCCTCGCTGCGCTACGCCAAGAGCCAGGGCCAGCACACCTTGAGCGTGGTCAACGTGCCGAGCTCGACGATCGCGCGGGAATCGTCCGTGGTGATGCCGACGCTGGCGGGTCCGGAGATCGGGGTGGCCTCGACGAAGGCGTTCTCGTGCCAGCTGACGGTTCTCTTGTGCCTGGCGATCGCGGCGGGGCGGGCGCGGGGCACGCTGGACGCGGCGGGCGAGGCGCGGCTGGTGGAGGCGCTGATCCGGGCGCCGGGCCTGATGGCGGAGGCGCTGGCCCAGGAGGCGGCGATCGCCGGCCTGGCCCGGGAGGTCGCGCAGGCGCGGGACGTTCTGTATCTCGGCCGGGGCACGAGCTACCCGATGGCGCTGGAGGGCGCGCTGAAGCTGAAGGAGATCAGCTACATCCACGCGGAGGGCTACGCGGCGGGGGAGCTGAAGCACGGCCCGATCGCGCTGATCGACGCGGCCGTGCCGGTGATCGTGATCGCGCCGCATGACGGGGTGTTCGACAAGACGGTGTCGAACATGCAGGAGGTGGCGGCGCGCGGCGGGCGGATCGTGCTGATCGGGGACGCGCAAGGGGCGGCCGCGCACGGCCTGGACACGCTGGCGACGGTCACGATGCCGGCGGTGGACGCGACCGTGGCGCCGATCGTGTACGCGGTGCCGATCCAGCTGCTCGCCTACCACACCGCCGTGGTCATGGGCAAAGACGTCGACCAGCCCAGAAACCTCGCCAAATCCGTCACCGTGGAGTGACGAACGACTGAACCCAGTCTACGAAATTCCCACACCCGACGCCGGGCCTTATGGCGATAAAGCGTTGGACGGTTCGGTATCGTTTAAAACAAAGAAAGAGCCATTGTCTTGATCAGAATAGCGATCGTTTCAACCTCGGTCCCCCCGGCGCAATCTGGCCAAGCTTTAGTTATCGGACGATTACTGGCAACCGTACCCCCACAAGCATACGCCTTTCTGTCCGTTCAACCCTCGCTTCAGAACAGCACAGCCGGCGCAGAGCCGACGTGGCGCCACATTCAGCTTCAACCGCCCGTCCCGCCCGCCGCTCTCAGCCGCCTCTTATCTTCGACGAAGACACTCAATCAGTATATCAGTCCCTTCGCCATCATCCTGAAACGCGCTCGCGAGATCAGCGAGAATCTGAAAGCGGACCGGCCGGAGGTCTTGATCGCCTGCAGCGGCGATCCGTACGATATCGGCGCAACGATGCTTGCTGCTCAGCGGCTCAAAGTGCCGTTCGCTCTATACCTGTTCGATGATCCTGTTTTTCAGTGGCCCGCGGGGCCGTTGCGGCGGATAGCACAATTGCTCGAGAAATTCTGGGCTCCGCGAGCCAAGCTCGCCTTCTTACCAAATGAAATGCTTCGTGACGATTTCCAGAAGCGTCAGCCCAAAACACCGACGCTGGTCGTGCGAAATCCAGCCCACGAGGACGCGTTCAGGATTTCTCAAGGCGCCCAGTCCAGTGCCCAAACATGGCCAAAGAAGATCGTCTACACGGGATCAGTATATCACGCGCAGGGGGATGCCTTTCGAAATCTAATTGAGGCACTCGATCTGCTGGAAGGACGATTCGAATTGCACGTCTACTCCTCCCAGACGCAGGAGGCCTTCACCCGACAAGGCGTGCTCGGACGAAATGTGATTCGGCACGACGCCGTCGAGCCCGCGGAAGCCCTACAAATTCAGAGCAGTTCTGACATTCTGTTCCTGCCACTAGGCTTCGATACCGGCATTGATGACGTCATCAGAAGTTCGGCTCCAGGCAAGACCGCCGAATACCTGAGCAGCGGACGCCCCATCCTTGTGCACGCGCCTGCAGACAGCTTCATCGTCGACCTCTTCAGAAAACATGATTGCGGCTTCGTCGTCGACCATCCAAATCCCGTGACCCTTGCTCTCGCCCTCGAACGCATAAGCCACGATCGGCCACGTGTCGCAGCGGTCACAGAAAACGCCCTCACGCTCGCCGGCGATTTCCGTGCCGAACGTTCACGCGCCATATTCTGGGACGCACTGTCCTCAATATCGAATGCGTCAGCGACAACCCGCCCGCCTCGAATCCTGTTTGTGGCCATGCACCACAGCATCCATGTGGCGCGCTGGATCGCAACACTCCAAAACCTCGGATGGGACCTCCACATGTTCCCATTGGATGGCGCCCCACCGAATGAAAATCTGTCGGGCGTCACACTGCATTGGCCGGAGGGACCAGACGTCGCCACTATAGAGAGCCGATCGCTCACAATCGCCACGTTTTCAGCGAATTTGGATCTGATTGACGGCTACGAGGTCGACGCAGAAGGACGCGTCAAGCTAGGGGAATCGAATTCGACCTCATCGCGAACACATGGGCCGCATGTCTTGAACTCTGTCATCGAGCGGGTCAAGCCCGACTTGATCCATTCAATGGAATTCCAGCATGCGGGGTACTTGGTTCTCCGCGCGAAGGAGTTGTTCAGCGGCCAATTCCCGCCATGGCTGGCCACAAATTGGGGGAGTGACATCTTCCTGTTCGGCCGCGAGGAAGCTCATCATCGGCAAATTACACGGTTGCTGAGCCAAGCCGACTTTTATTCTTGTGAGTGCGGCCGCGACGTCGGCCTTGCCCGAGAATACGGCTTTAGAAACACCATCCTGCCCATTCTTCCAAACTCCGGCGGGCTGGATCTTGAGCGCGTGAATTCACTCAGAAGTGGAATATTCCCGTCTCAACGCAAGATCATCATGGTCAAAGGCTATGATCATTTTGCGGGAAGGGCCATGGTTTCTCTGGGCGTCCTGGAGTCGCTCGCCGACAAACTGAAGGACTACGAAATCGTTCTCTTCTCAGTCAGTTCCCGGCCTAGAACTCGGGCACTGGAGCTATCTAGAGATGGCATTCTCAATACTCGCGTTATTGATTACGCCACTCACGATGAGATCTTGTCCTTGTTCAGCCGCGCGCGAATATATCTGGGCGTGAGCATTAGCGACGGCATAAGCACGTCAGTTCTCGAAGCCATGTCGATGGGCGCCTTTCCGATCCAGACGAACACATCCTGTTCGGCTGAATGGTTCAATGACGGAAGCACGGGATTTTCGGTCAGCCCGGACGATGCAGATCGTATTCGCGAATGTTTCCGAATTGCTTTGTCCGATGATCAGCTAGTGGATGAAGCCGCCCGCGTGAATCGCAGGATCGTAGCAGACCGCCTGGACAGACGCGTCTTATCGGAGCGTGTTCGCGAATTCTACGACATAGCTTTCAAGGAAATCGCGGCGGACACGCAGAGCATCCCATAAAATCCGGAGTGTTCTCCGTCGCGAGGAGTAGGCTTGCTGCTGTCAGCCGGAAGCGCGCGGACCATGCGGCGTCTAGCCATCAAGTCGGGACAGGACGCTGCCTGAGCCGGTCTGATTCCGGACGCTTCAGCTTCCGCAAAGGCCGCACCAGCCGTGCACCGGGTGTACCGATGCCGTCCGCATGTCACGTACAGCCTGAAACTACCAATTGCGGGTAGCCGGACCTGAAGCTCGGCCTTAGCTAAACGCCGGCCCTTCGATTGAACGGAGATATCAAGTGAATGTACTTCACCTCACCCATTATCAAACGCCCGGGCGCCGGTTCACAGGGTTAGACATCGCGCCTCTGCTGGAGAAAGATGGAATTACATCGACGCATGTCGTGTGGCAGCCAGACGCGCCCGATCCGAATGTCCACGTTTATGACAGCCCGTTCACGCACCAAATTACCGCTATGTATCAGCGCATCGAGGAAAAGCACTCGATACAGTCGCTCCTGCCTCAAAATTTTCTTGAACTGCAGAATTCAGCGGCGTTCCGCAAAGCCGATGTTGTGCATTGTCATCTGATTCATACCGGATACGGAAGCTTGTACGAGCTACCGGAAATATCCGCGCTGAAACCCACCGTTTGGACGATTCACGATCCGTGGGCAATTACGGGACATTGCATATACCCCGGTGATTGTACGCGTTGGCTGACCGGGTGCGGGCATTGTCCCGATCTCCGTCAGCCTTTGAACATGCACAATGACCACACTGCGTTGATGCATAGGTTTAAATCGTACATCTACAAACGCTCGCGTCTCCAAGTCATCGCGGCGTCCAATTGGATGCTCGATATGATTAGGCGATCCCCTCTGCTGAGAGACTTCCCGTCCCATCACATACCGTTTGGGGTTGATCTAGATACCTTTTCTCCGGAACACGCAAAGCAAGCGCGATCGCGTTTTGAAATATCAGTCGACGAGGTTGTTCTTCTTTTCCGCAACCAGCCGCATGGGTATAAGGGCGTCGATTACCTGCTCGCAGCCCTCCGCCAACTTCCTCGGCGGCATAAGATCTGCTTGCTAACAGTTGACGGATTGCCCGGCGCTCTCGCGGACTTTTCCGATCGGTTCAGAGTGATCGAGCTGGGCTGGAGCAACGATCAAATTTTGATGAGAGACGCGATCTCTGCAGCTGATGTCTTCATCATGCCATCGATCGCGGAGGCATTTGGCCTAATGGCGGTGGAGGCAATGGCTTGCGGGAAGCCGGTCATCTGCTTTGATGGCACCGCGCTTCCAGAGGTGACAAGCGCTCCGCACATTGGTATCGCGGTTCCGATACGGGACTCGGATGCGCTCGCGAAAGCGATTCTACACCTTGTTGAACATCCAGAAGAGCGCCAGAAACGCGGAAACTTAGGACGGGAATATGCAACGCTTCGATATGATCGTCAGCAGCATGTATCTCGGATCGGCAGTTTGTACAGGAATGTCGCGGCGTCCTCCGGCTGAATTCCAGATATTTGCTTTGTGATCTAAGACACTCTACAATTTAGGGGCTGGACTTTGACAACCAATCGACTGTTATCCAGAAGCGCTCAAGCGTACAAACTTCTTCTTCAGCAGATAGTCCCCTTCGGCCGGGGAACGCGCGCCGAACTTATCACGTTACGAAACAAATTGTCCCATCATGAAGGTGAGCTCTCTGCGCGGATTTCGGAGCGCGATGACTGGGCCGCGAAGGTCAACTTGTTGGAGGCAAGGATTGCCGATCTCACGCATGACCATGCGGAGACTGTGAGGCTGAACTCCGTCCTCGAACAGCAGCGTGATGCACTTGCTGCAGAGCGCGATGCACTTACCGCGGAGCGCGATGCGAGTGCGGCCCACGCTCAGAACCTCAGCGAAGCACTCAGTGTCAAAGAGCGCGAACAGGAGGTGAAGGCAATCGAGCTCGTTGCGATCAAGGCACACATACAACGTCTTGACGATATCATCAAAGAAAAGGATCGCGAACGCCAAGCAGTCGAGGCACATGCTCAACGCCTCGACGAGATGCTGAGTGCCAAAGACCGGGAATTCCAAGCATCGATCAGCGTAACACAGACGCTTGTTGGCGAACGGGACAGTGCGGTGGGAAAGTGCGAGGTCTTAACGTCCACCAACGACCGCCTGCAATCGCTTCTTCTTGGTAAATTCTCTTCAGTTGAGTATAGCATCGCGGCCTTGAAGAAAAACTTGGATCGATCCTCTTTATCGAGTGCCGTTCGGGTCAATGGCCAGGCTGTGCTCTATCTCGATCTGTTGGAGAATGCTCTCACAGGCTATCTGTTCGACGACACCGCGATTAGCCCATGGTCTCAGGGACAGTTCGACCACGATGCCAGACTGATCGGTCGAGATTGGCCCTCTCGTGCACAAACCATGATCGGCAAGGTCCGAATGCAAAACTTGCGCTTCCTGACAGAGGCGGTGTTGACTGACGGAATCCCAGGAGATTTCATCGAAACCGGTGTTTGGCGCGGCGGTGCATGTATCTATATGCGTGGTATCTTGGCGGCCCACGGCATTGCTGATCGGACGGTCTGGGTGGCGGATTCGTTTGCTGGATTGCCCCCACCCGATGAAACGACTTATCCGCTGGATAAGGGTGACGAACACCATACGATGGCGGATCTTGCGATCACGCTGGATGATGTCAAGGATAATTTTCGTAAATTCTCACTGCTTGATGACTCGGTAAAGTTTCTCAAGGGATGGTTCAAGGATACTTTGCCCAATGCTCCGATTGACCGGCTCGCCCTGATCCGGCTCGACGGAGATATGTATGAGTCGACAATCCAAGCTTTAGACGCACTTTATCATAAATTGTCTCCGGGAGGGGCGCTCATCGTGGATGATTTCCTTTTGCCGCCCTGCAAAGCGGCGGTCATGGATTATCGAAACAAACACAATATCACAGAGGAGATTTTTGAGGTTGATGGTGCAGCAGTTTATTGGCGGAAGCGCTCGACCACATAGTGGTACGAGCTGGAGCTGTGGCCGGTACGACGCAATCGAGCGCGCTTTTAGTTCCTTATTATTCCAGCTGCTGTGACGTCGAACTGCCGATTGCTTCGGAGTGGTTCCAGCTTGCTTCCGCGCGGGGCAAGCTGCTCCTCGGTGAAGCTGCCTCAGGTTCAACGCCCCGCTCCTCCCGTCTAGAGGCTGTTATGAACCTATGGCGAGTTGAGCGGCCTGTCTGAGCATGAGACAGACGAAGGCGGCGAGGTGCAGGTCTGCCAGGGTGCTGGCATAGCGCTCGTAATCTTTGCCGAGCCTGCGGAAGCGGGTGGCCCAGGCAAAGGAGCGCTCGACCACCCACCGGCGTGGGAGTAGCACGAAGCCGCGCTTGGCCTCGGGCAGCTTCACAACCTCCAGGTGGATGCCGTGCTCGCGGGCTGCCGCGGCCGGCTTCTCACCGGTGTAGCCCTGATCGACGAAGGCGACCTCGACGCTCGAGCCGGTCGCCGCCTGCGCGGCCTTTGCCAGCCGTCCCACCTGTGCTCGATCATCGGCATCGGCGGGGGTGACGTGCAGCGCCAGGAGGTGGCCGAGCGTGTCCACCGCCATGTGCAGCTTCGAGCCCTTCTTGCGCTTGGCCCCATCGTAGCCGGCCCGCTCGCCGCTCTCGGGTGAGGACCGTAAGGCTCGGCTGTCGACCACGGCCGCCGTCGGCTCCGGCGCCCGACCCGAGGCCATGCGCAGCACCGCGCGTAGATCCCTCGGCCAGTTGCTCGAAACAGCCGGCCGACAGCCAGCGCTGGGCCTGCTGATACACGGCAAACCAGGGCGGCAGGTCGTGGGGCATCAGCCGCCAGGAACAGCCCCTCCTCACCACGTAGCGCAGGCCGTTGAACACCTCGCGCAACGCATGCTCTCGCTGACCGGTATCCTCGCGCAGCAGCGTCAGGTAGGGCGCGACCAGCGCCCACTCCTCATCGGAAACGTCGGACGGATACGGCTTGCGGACAGGGCTCATCTCCACTCATCTGAGCATCAGCCCCAACCAGGTCCATAACAGCCTCTAGGGATTACAGAGCCGGGAAACGCGCCCTTAGGCCAGAGCAGACCGTCGGGATACGTCACGACATATCGCAATGCTCCCGCCCGTTTCATGGGTGGCGCCGAACCGCGGGACAGAGGTGTTTCATAGGGATGAATTACCCCACGATATCAGGCAGTGAGAACGACTCAACACCGTCGCCCAAGCTTGATCTCACACTCGAAATTGTCGTAGACGTCGCGCTGTATGGAACGGCTACGAAAAGCTGCCAGCGCGGCAGACGAACTTGAGTGAAAGAAGTCGCCGACCCTTCCTTGCCGCCTTTATGTGCTGGGGGCGTACACCTCACAATGAGGCATCTATTCTTGTGCGTTCGGCTGTAAAGCTCAGTTCCCACGTTCTCAGCAGAGCGTCCAACGCGGACGGCGTGAAGCGAGGCTCCCTCTATGAGATTAGTACAATTCTCGTCTATTCAGAGTATCGATAACCACAATTTTCTTCAATATAGTGAAAATAACATGTCGCGTTAGTTGCTACCACTTCACTATTCAGCCTCACGGGTTCTGCAATCAGAATAATAGAGCGGCGTAGTCTATGCAAACCTTGAAGCCTCGTCCTGCTGCAGCTCAATAAAAGTGCCGCACTTCGATGAGATTGAATCCCATACCTACCAGCATTGGACATATCGATGTTAGTCACTGAAGAAGGTAGGACAGCGTTCGAAGCATACCTCGCTACAAATGCTAAATATTGGAATAATTCCAAGATCCCACAGGTGGTCAGTTCTGAAATTATCGTAGATCTATACCATTTTGCTCCAGAATACATAAGGATGAATTTGCTGATCGCAAAATATGTGCAGCAATTAACTGGTGGAGCGATCGTCGGAATTACACAGAGCGGCGATACAGACAGATCCATCATTACACATGGAAGTCGAATCGATCTAGAGGCGATTTGCTCCTCGTTCGGGGTTAAAGAGATCATAACTATCGATGTTGCCGAAGATGAATCTTTCGATTTGGCATCGTGCCTGAAAGTGCCTGCCGATTCCAGCCGTGACACGTTGCGAGAGGCGGCAGCCAACTACGCGGTATCCAATGTGCCTTTAGGGCGCTATGCCTACGAGACCTTTCTTCGCGCTATGCATGACTCTACGGTTTCTGACAATAGCATCGCATACTTCGTGGATGAAGCCCGTCAGCTTCACAGGCATATATCGAAATTATTGCATGACCGAAATGTCTCGCACATCGTTTCCGGCCATTTGGTGTATAATTTCTGGGGTATTCTGTCGCATTTGGCCCTGCAAAGCAATATCCCGATTATACACGCCCACCCCGTTATGCCTCTTTTATGTTATTTGGTGCGGGGACATCGGGATATCAAGGAACCAGTTCAGACATTGATGCGAGCTGCCGATACTTTTGCGTTCAACAATACAATTTGGCCGCAGCGTGACAAATTCCAAAGAACAACCGAAGATTTGTTTGCTGCTTCAGCTGCTGGACGCAAGTTGCCGAATTGGTGGGTAAAACCTCAGTCGTCGGATTATGACTCTTCACAGTTGAAGCAACGGGTCCGAACCCGCCTGGGACTGGAGGATCCAGCGAAGTATGTCGTAGCAGTATGCGCGCACGCGTTTTCCGATGCGCCATTCGCTGACAAAAATATCTATCTCGATTACCACATCTGGTTAGAGGAAACCTTAAAGATAGCGGAAGATGTTGATACGAGGTACTGGCTGTTCAAGCGCCATCCGTGGGATGCAGCTTATAATCGTACCGACTCGTGGAACTCCATTGTTGAGCCATTTAGATCTTCTCAAAATATTAGAATAATCGAAGACGACTTAACGAGGGAAGAATTGTTGTCGGTTGCTGACTTAGGTGTAACAATTCGAGGCAGCGTGGGCTACGATTTCCCAGCCAATGGAGTTCCTTGTATAACTGCGGGTTATTCTCAATATTCGGATCTCGGCTTCAACAAGGTTATAGACAGCAAAGAGGCCTATCTCGCCGCGTTCAGGGATGACGCGACTTTTCAACCCTTGGAGCAGGATATTGTCAATCGAGCGCGACTATATTTTATGATGAATCAGAATTTGGGTCTGACCGGAGTGTTTTACTACGGTGATGGCGTCGATACTCTTTCCGGGAATTACTGGCGGAGAGCAGCGGATGACCTTTCGACTTATTCAGTGGATCAAGATCCTATGTACAGAAACATCAAACATGGCCTCACTTCCCCACACACGACGAAGATATTCGATTTTGAAGTCGTGAAAAGTCTGGGAGCCCGGACGTCTTTCACTAAGTTTTCGAGGCTTAAATCCTGGATGCATGGTCTTAAAGCATGACCAAGCCGTGCGGCTCCGGACGAGGCTGATCTTGAAGCATCCCGGAGCAGAGGGCCGGAAACTGAAGCGTGATCGAGTTACGGACACGAACCAGGTTGCGCTGCTCCTGTGTCCGATCGAGGTGCAAGGAGTGCGCTGGGTATTAACCGATGCGCAGCACGCGGTCGGTAGCAACTCTCGCCTCGCCGCTCGAGCGCAGCCCCGATTCGCCGGCGCGGTGACCCAGCGGCAGCCACTGCTCGAGCGGGCATTGACGATGGCGCAAATGGTTGGAAGCAGCCGCGCATCTTCCGGCTTGCGGTGGGAATCACGCGGTGGGGCAGGCCGGATAGGTGCGGGCAACCCCGAGTGTGTCCGCTACCGCCTTGATCGCGAACCCTCTCTCCTGCGGCTCCTGAACCCAAGTGGCGAGATCGATTGTTTGTGCGTGCTAGGTCGAGGGTGGACTTGCTTCGCAAAAGTGGAGAGCTCTTTTCCTGAAGGAGGAGGGTTCCGATGGCAGACCGGAAGCAGACCTTTACCCCTGAGTTTCGTGCCGAGGCGGTGCGACTGGCGCAGACGAGCAGGCGGTCCCGCCGGGAGATCGCCGCTGATCTCGGCGTCGGGCTCTCGACGCTGCGCAACTGGATTGACGGCCGGCGTGAGCGGGAGATGGACCACCCGCCGGCCGAGCGACAGGAAGACATGGCTGCCGAACTCAAGCGGCTGCGCCGCGAGAACGAGGTGCTTCGCCAAGAACGGGAGATCCTAAAGCGAGCGACAGCTTTTTTCGCCAAGGAGGGAAGTCGACGAGGTTCCGCCTCGTCGATGCGGCGAAGAAGGACTTCCCGGTCGCGCGCCTGTGCAAAGTCCTCGACGGCAGTCCAAGCGGCTACTTTGCCTGGAAGGACCGTCCAGCCTCGGCGCGGCAGCGCGAGGATCTCGTGCTGCTCGCCCACGTCCGCTCCGCCTTCACGCTCTCGCACGAGACGTACGGCAGCCCCCGCATGACGCACGAGTTGCGCGAGCAGGGCTTGGCGGCAGGCCGGCGGCGCGTGGCCCGGCTGATGCGGGAGAACGGGCTCAAGGCCCGCCAGCCGCGCCGCTTCCGACGCACGACGGACAGCGGCCACGCCTTCCCAGTCGCGCCCAACCACCTCGATCAGAACTTCACGGCGGCGGGACCGGATCGGAAATGGGGCGCGGACATCTCCTACGTCTGGACGCGGGAGGGCTGGCTGTACCTGGCGGTGGTCCTCGACCTGTACTCCCGCCGTGCCACTGGCGGACGCCCCGGCGATCTCAACTTGCCCCGTAGTGCCCGATCCGAACGCCGTCGACCCGCCATCGCAACTGCCCTCCGCAGGCTGTTGCGACGACCACTTGAATCTACCCAGTACTGTTCGAACGAGTATCAGGCGGAGCTACGAGGACATGGCATCGTGATCTCGAGGTCTGGCAAGGGCAACTGCTTTGACAATGCGATGGTCGAGACGTTCTTCAAGACGCTGAAGAACGAGCTGGTCTGGCGCACCACGTTCCAGACGCGAGCGGAAGCCATCGTCGCGCTGGCCCGTTACATCGATGGCTTCTACAATCCCCGCCGCCGTCACTCGGCGCTGGGCTTCACCAGCCCTATCCAGTTCGAGAGGGGCTTCAACCACCAAACCGCTCTCCATTAAACCGGAGCAAGTCCAGGATGGTGGCGATCAACCGGTGGCTCTTGAGCCAATCTCTCAGGCTCTGCGCGTCGTAGGCCCTGTCGGCAAACAAACGTTTGGGCGGCACCACGGCCCGCAACAAGGGTAGCGCCATGATGATGTCGGCCACGTTGCCGGGCGTCAGCGCGAACGCAACCGGTCGGCCGCGACCATCGGCCAAGCAATGGACTTTGCTCGTGGAGCCGCCCCGCGATCGGCCGATCGCCTGGCTCCCGGCCTCCCTTTTCCGCTAGCGGCCGAGCGGTGGGCTTTCACGTGGGAAGCGTCGAGTGAACCGCACTGGGTTTCCCGGAGGCCATTTGATTTTGAACCAGACGGCCAAGGCTTGAACCTTACTGTTTGCCGACGAGACCACGGCACCGGTGCTCGATCCAGGCCGCGGCCGCACCAAGACCGGCCAGCTCTGGACGTATGCGCGCGACGACCGGCCCTGGGGCGGGACCGATCCGCCCGGCGTCGCCTACGTATACGCGCCCGACCGCACGGCTGGACGACCGATCGCGCATCTCTCCGGGTTTGCAGGCGTGCTCCAGGTCGACGGCTACGCGGCCTACGAGAGCTTGGCCAAGGGCGGCGCAGTGCGGCTGGCCCACTGCTGGAGCCATGTGCGTCGGCAACTCTATGACCTTGCCGCGGCCTCGCCGATCGCCACAGAGGCGCTGTCGCGCATCGCCGTGCTCTACCGGATCGAGGCCAAGATCCGCGGGCGCCCGGCCGAGGAGCGACGGGCGGCCCGTCAGGAGCGAAGCCGGCCGGTGGTCGAAGCGCTGGAGCCGTGGCTGCGGGAGAATCTCGACCTCCTGAGCCGCAAGAGCAACCTGGCGGAGGCGATCCGCTATGCCCTGAGCCGCTGGGCGGGGCTGAGCCTGTTCCTCGATGATGGGCGCGTGGAGATCGACTCCAACACCGTCGAGCGCGCGATCCGGCCGCTGGCTTTGAACCGGAAGAATGCCCTGTTTGCTGGTTCGGACGGAGGGGGCGAGCACTGGGCGGTGATTGCCTCGTTGGTCGAGACCTGCAAGCTCATCGGCGTCAAGCCGCAGGCCTACCTGGCCGACGTCATCACCCGCATCATCGACGGCCATCCGCAGCGACACCTCGATGATCTGCTGCCCTGGGCTTACCAGCCAACTCCAGCCCTCAAAGCCGTGGCCTGAGGACAGCGCTTACGCTCAGGTCGGCGACGTTGCAGGATCGGCCCGCAGCGCGGCATGGGCGTCCTACATCGGCGGGGCGATCGGCAGCACCCTGTAGATCGGCTCGACCCCGTAGGTGGCGCGATGATCGTCGATGAAGGCGATCATGACCGAAACCGGCGGTCGAGCTCCGCCCGGACAAAATACGCGGTCGCCTTCCTCAGGATCTCGTCGACCACGGTGTCGGTGAACTGGGGCGGCTTACCGGGCGAGGGGTCTTGTCGCGCAGGAGACCCTCGACGCCTTTTTCAGAATAGCGCTGTTGCCAGCGCCAGACGGCGGACCGGCTGACACCCGCCTGCTGCGCGACTTCCAGAACGAAGAGGCGCTCGGCAATAGCAGGACGATGCAAGCGCGCTGTATGTGCTTGAGAGGTCGTATCCGATTTGCGACGACGGCGGACAGGCGGGTCAGGTCGTCGGCGCTCGGGATCACACAGACAGTATGAGTCAACCGCAGGCTCGCACGGCCCACATCGTCTGTGAGTCCTCCGTATGCGTCAATGCACTAGCAGGCGTTCGCGATCTGGCGCGCCGCTTCAGCGGGCCCACCGGCTTCGTACGGACCGCCTCCTCCCTGGGTCGCACCGGCTGATGGCAGCCTTCACCAAACGTCGCATCCCCGACAACCGCGGGCACGATATTGACGAGACGGGTTGCCGTCCTTATCCAACAAAATTGATTGTCTCGGACGTGGACCAGCGACGTCAGCGCTGAGCGACGTTGCGGATCTCGCCGAACTTTGCTCCCACAACAGCCTTATCCTGGTCGAAGTTAGCTGCCGAACCATACAAGTGACGGGCGGCAATTACGACAGGATATGCTGGATGCGCACCGGCATGAAGATGCCCTGCGGAGTTGAAACCCATGGGGATCCAGCGTAGCATCGCCTGGCCTAGATGCGCGAACGCTCAGCTCTAAAAGGCGAGTTGGAATTGTAGAGAAGAGCGGGCCTGCGTCATGCGGCGCCGGTCGCGATATGAGGCGTCCTAGCTATCATTTGATCTGACGGTTGAGCGCGCGATTTGTCCAACGTTTTCAATTATGACCTTCCACCTGCGCGGTGGTGCTCACGCTGCGTGAATCCATCGCGCGCTGCTGTAACGGCCACCTTTGATGAAAGTGGCGTTTGCAGTGGCTGCCGCGTACACGAGCAGAAGAAAACCATTGACTGGGATGAACGCCTAGAAGAATTGCTGGAGATTGTTGAGCCGTATCGAAAGCCGTCTGGATACGAGTGCGTTATTGGAGTATCGGGCGGAAAAGACAGCTATTATCAGGCGCATTTTGTGATCGAAAAGCTCGGCCTTAGGCCGTTGCTGGTTACGTACAATGGCAACAACTACCTTGACGTTGGTTGGCGCAACCTGATGACGATGAAGGAGCGCTTCAAGGCTGATCATATAATCGTATCGCCGAGTGTTGAAGTGCTAGTGCGGATGAACCGGCTGTGTTTCCGCAAAATGGGCGATATGAACTGGCAGAATCATGCTGGGATTGCGACGATCCCGATGAAGGTCGCTGTTCAACATAGTATCCCTCTAGTGTTCTGGGGTGAGCACGGCTGGACCGATATTGGTGGAATGCACTCGCTTCACGATCGAGTCGAGTATACCGCGCGTTACCGTCGCGACCAATTGCTGCGGGGCTATGACTGGTTCGATATGCTAGGCGACGAAGAGGATCCAGTCGAGGAAGCCGAGCTCGAGTGGTGCAAGTATCCAGCCGATGAAGAAGTGAGGTCACTCGGTCTGCGCGGCATTTTCATTGGTAACTTTGATCCCTGGGATGCTAATGCTCACGCCCGGCTCGTGACTGAGCGTTATGGTTGGGAAGCGTCGCCGGTGCCATTTGATCGAACTTATCGTCGGATGTCGAACCTCGATGATCGTTACGAAAACGGGGCTCATGATTATCTTAAATATGTTAAATTCGGATATGGCCGAGGCACCGATCACGCATGCAAAGATATTCGCGCTGGTTTGATGACACGAGAGGAAGGTATAGAAATGGTCCGTCGATACGACCATGTTGTGCCGTCCGATCTTGAATATTGGCTGCGCTACGCCGATTACGACAGGGAGCGCTTCGAAAAGATTGCCGACTCGTTCCGCGACGCGTCTGTCTGGAGGCGAGACGCGGCAGGCGAGTGGCGGAAGAGAAATATCTGGGATTGATATCGTGACAATTTTTTCCGACGCCGGAGAATCCGGCTCTATCACCGTCGACTCAGTCCGACCGGAGATCTACCAAGAGGGGCACCAGCGGGCGCTTGCACTCGACATAAGCTGGCTTTCTGAGAGATCGGGGAGTTTTGTAGAGGTAGATTGCCCGGCCTGTAACTGCAGCGGGCGCCACCCGTTGTATGAGAAATACGGGATGCATCATGTCGTATGTGACGATTGTGGAACCCAGTATATATCGCCCCGTCCAACGCCCGGTATGTTGGCTGAATTCTATGCGCAATCAGAGATTTATTATTTCTGGGGTCAGACTATATATCCATCGAGCGCAACGGCACGCAAGGAACGCATCTTCCGGCCACGGGCTCGGATTATCGACGAGATTTGCGAAAAAGCCGGCCTAGTCAAAGGGGGTATCCTCGTCGAAATCGGAGCCGCATATGGCCTATTTTGCGAAGAAATTCGCGCGTTGGGACGATTTGATCGAATCGTCGCAATCGAGCCAGTTCCCACCCTCGCAGCAACTTGTCGCGAAAAAGGATTTGAAGTCATCGAGTCCACGGTAGAGCAAGTAAATTTAGACTGCTCTGTTGATGTGGCCTGCAGCTTCGAGGTCATCGAACATCTGTTCTCACCCCTCGCATTCATGAAAGAAATTTTCAGGCTTCTCAAGCCCGGAGGGCACGTAATGCTGAGTTGTCCGAACATCAAGGGCTTTGACACGGAAGTCCTCGGCGCACGCTCCGATACAGTCGATCATGAACATCTGAACTATTTTTCACCGGCATCGATAACCATTTTGGCGGAACGAGTTGGCTTTGTCGACGTCAAGGTCGTTACACCCGGTCGGCTGGATGTGGAGATCGTATCTTCGGCGCTCCGGCACGGCCTCATATCAGAGGATGAGCTCGGAAAATTCGTTTCAAAGATTGTAGCCGGTCCTGATCGAGCTGTAGCGGAACACTTCCAAGCATTCCTTGCGGCTTCAGGTCTCTCCTCTTCTATGCTGCTCATCGCTCGTAAATCCTGACATGGTCGTCGGTGTCGTATCCTACGGACTTGGAAATGTTCAATCGGTTGTGGCTGCTTTGCAGCGCATCGGTGTCCAGCCGGAAGTCCTGCACAGCGGTGACGAATTGATCGCCGCCGCTCCTGACCGAATCATTATGCCTGGCGTCGGGGCGGTCGGAGCAGCGCTCCACCAGCTAAAAGCCACAGGTTTGAAGAGTGCTCTGAATCACCTCGTAATCGAGGAACGGCGACCATTTCTGGGCATTTGTGTCGGCATGCAGGTACTTGCATGTACGTGCGAAGAGTTTGGTAGTCACGAGGGCCTAGGCTGGATTGAAGGATCTGTGGGTCGTCTTGAGTCTCAGGACAGAAGATTGCGTCTTCCTCACATTGGCTGGAACAACATTGTGGTGAGGAAAAAGGGTTCGCCTGTCGCGGATCTCGACGGAACGGACTTCTATTTTCTGCACAGCTATGCGCTGCGCTGTCCAGCGGAGTGCGTGGCCGCCACGGCAGATTACGGCGGCTCCTTTGTCGCGGCTGTCTCACAGGGACACATCCACGGCGTGCAGTTTCATCCTGAGAAGAGCGACGTTGCAGGTGGCCGCCTTCTCAAACAATTCCTCTCACTACCATGCTGAAGCGTCGCCTTATCCCCGTCCTTTATCTATTGAACGGCTGGATGGTGCGCAGCGAGTTGTTCCGAACGCATCAAGTGCTCGGCCAAGTTGTGCACCACATCGAGCGGATGATGGACTGGGAGGTTGACGAGTTGATCGTGCTCAATATTGGGCGTGAGGAGAGGTACGAGGCTGGTCGCACGGACGTGCGGTATCCTGGCGCGTTTGACTTTGCGAGTTTGATTTCACAGATTTCGGGCCAATGTCGTATCCCGCTTACATTTGGTGGACAAATTCGTACATTTGGCGATGTTGCGATGCGCATTGAGAACGGTGCAGACAAGATTGCACTCAACACGGTTCTGCATGAAGATCCTGCGATGGTGACCCGCGCCGCGCATGCGTACGGGAGCCAGGCTATTGTAGCAAGCATCGACTATAGATTGGTAGACGGGCAACCCGTCACTTTCATAGAGGGCGGCACCAAAAGCGTTGCTCTTTCACCCGTCGAGAGCGCTCGGCGAGCTGTGGAGCTCGGGGCCGGCGAGATCCTTCTGAACGCTATCGATCGCGACGGTGTTGCCTGCGGATTCGATATAGCCCGAATCGCTGAATTGGTTGATTCTGTCGATATTCCAGTAATTGCCTGCGGCGGAGCCGGACGAGACATTCACTTCGTTCGTACTTTTGAGGCTACGACGGTCCCAGCGATCGCTGCAGGCAATATATTCCACTTCACAGAAGACGCTTACCCCCGCATCAAACGGCTTCTCCGTACCCGGTTCGGCGACTTTCGGTGACACGGCAAGGACGGCTTGCTGTCTTCCGAGCCGACGGTAACAAGTCGATCGGCGGGGGCCATATTCTTCGCTGTCGCACGGTGGCCGATGAACTCGCGCGTCGTGGCTGGCGGGTGGCACTTGCGACCGACGCCCAGACAACGGCTCATCTTGGAGCTTGGGCCGTTTGGCCCGAAATGCTGGTGGTTGAACAATCCGGAGGACCTAGTCCGGAGGATTGCGCTCGACGCTGGCCCGACGGTTGCGATCTTCTGGTCACTGACCACTACTCATTGGACATCAAATTTGAAACCGCTTGCCGGCCCTGGGCAAACTTCCTGTTTGTGATCGATGATCTCGGCGACCGCGCCCATAATTGTAATCTGTTGCTCGATCAAACGCTTGGAATCTCGTCGGATGCCTACCTGAACCTAGTGCCAGACGGGTCAAGGCTTCTGATTGGGCCAACTTTCGCACTTATTCGACCCGACTTCGTCAAACTCCGGGCCGCTTCTATAAAACAGCGTCGCTTGGCGCCCAACTTCCGGCGTCTTCTAATCGCCCTTGGTCTGGCAGACAACGGCTTGTTACTTGAGTGCTTAGTTGAGGCTATCTCGGAAAGTGATCCGACCCTTTCCATCGATGTCGTGACGGGCGACGCTCGAACCTCGACAAGCCGGAAAGGTAGAGTGACCTGGCACGGCAGAGTTGGAGATATGGCCTCGTTGATGGCTACTGCAGACCTCGGATTGGGAGCAGCTGGGACGTCCACCTGGGAACGATGCTGCCTCGGGCTTCCCAGCTTGATGGTCATCCTCGCCTCCAATCAGGAGGCGATTGCGCAAGCGATCGAGAGGGCTGGCGCGGGCCTCTCACTCGGGCCGGCCAACGAAGGTCTAGCTGGGCGTGCAGCCGCGGCGCTCCAGCACCTTCGGAGCGCCGATACTTCGCTACGTACAATGTCGCGACGAGCCGCCGCGATATGCGACGGAAAGGGCGTTCAGAGGGTCGCAAACGCGGTAGAGGCCCTTTATTGTGATAACTGACACCTCGATTCGTACCTCCGCGGGCGCTCCGTCGAAGTTGGTGGACCGGTGGAGCAAAAAATGCAGCGAGGTCGATGTCCCGAGCGTCACAGCGGAACCTTCAACGCCTAATCGCCCTACGAAAGTTGGCCGCTTTTTCGCGTACGTCTCTCGTTATTCAAATCCGCTGAAGCTCAGGTGGCATCGGGATCTAGCCAGCCCGCTCCCAACGTTGAAGTCGTCCGTCAGAGAGGAGCGTAAATCCAGCACCGGCGGCGATCCGCTGAGAGGGAATGTTCTCGGATTTGATACAGGCAAAAACTCGACCGCTCGGCAACGCTGCGCGCACCATCTGCAGCCCGATTCCTTGGCCTCGCGCCTCCGGAGCCACCGTCCAACTCATCTCCGTGGAATCACCAAAATCTAGCCGAACCACGCCAACCGGCCGATCAGTTTCCGCGATGAGTAACGTTCTGCCTGCACCGGCGATCGCTTTGAGCAGCCAAGCCTCATGTGATTCAGCGTCGACTTCGGCTTCACTGATCGAGGCGAGGCGCGTTGCAGGATCGTTTCGCCACTCCAAGAGCCACGAGGCGTCTGAAGGACGAGCATGCCGAAGGTGCAGAGTCATGACGAACCCGCTAGCAGGGTGTTGAAAAAGTCTAGGCATGTGGGATTTATACCTACATCTGGTGTGGCCATATGGAACTGCACCTACCAACAGTATATCGTCTCCATCTTCTGAGACGCATTTCGACTTTTTCAACAGCCTGCTAGTGTCCTGGATCCTCGGTACCTTGGTTCGGATATACACCACACGTGTTGTGGCGTTCCACTTAGAAGCGGATACCGCGAGAAGATAGAGAGAAGGAGTCAACCCATGTCAGCGGGTCTCACGATCGCCGGTCGCAGGATCGGGCCTAGCGATCCGCCTTACATCGTCGCCGAGGTTTCTGCTAACCACAACGGCTCGATTGAGCGCATCTACGCAATCCTAGAGGCCGCCAAGGCCGCCGGTGCTGACGCGGCGAAGATCCAAACTTATACGGCCGATACGTTGACGATAGATCATGACGGACCGGATTTTCAGATTGCGGAGGGTCTCTGGAGAGGGCGTACTCTATACGATCTTTACAGCGAGGCCTCAACGCCGTGGGACTGGCACCACGGAATATTCCGTAAAGCTGAGCAAATTGGGCTGCCGATTTTCAGCTCTCCGTTTGACGAGTCAGCCGTGGAATTTCTTGAGGAACTTGACTCGCCAGCTTACAAGATCGCATCGTTTGAAGCTGTTGACCTTGAGCTTATTGCCTCTGCGGCTCGAACCGGGAAGCCCGTGATTATCTCTACGGGCCTGGCGACCCGGCTTGAAATTGCGGAAGCTGTAGCAACCGTCCGGGAGAACGGCGGAGCCGGTCCCATCCTTCTACACTGCGTCAGCGCCTATCCAGCACCGCCAGAGGATATGAACCTACGCAGCATCCCAGCGTTAGCCTCAGAGTTCGAAACAGAGGTCGGCCTGTCCGACCACACTCTTGGTACCGGGATCGCCGCTTCCGCCGTTGCTCTTGGTGCAACTATGATCGAGAAGCACCTAACGCTTCGACGGGCTGACGGCGGCCCCGATGCGGCCTTCTCCTTGGAGCCGTCTGAATTCGCAGATCTAGTCCAGCAGGTACGTACGACCTGGGCTGCACTGGGGAGTTCAGGAGTAGAGCGGGCTGGAAGCGAGCGAAGCAATCTGGCTTTCCGCCGGTCTCTCTATGTAGTTGCTGATATTATGAGGGGCGAGACACTGACGCGCGCCAATGTACGCTCGATCCGGCCAGGATATGGGTTGCCACCGAAATTCGTTGGCGAAGTTCTCGGTCGTAAAGCGAAGATCGATATTTTAAGAGGGACAGCTTTAGATTGGTCGTTTGTCGAATGATGGGTAAATCGAAGTAGCAACAACAAAGATTGCGATTATATTATGTTTCGTCTCGATCTTCAAAGCAATATTGTACTGAGGAAATCAGCTGCGGTAATTGTAAGCTCGGCCCTAAGAAAAACTCTTAACCTGTCCACTAGCGGCTGGCATAATGCACGTTACATCGAAGCGAGGATTCGCCCGACATTGCAAAACTTCAGAAAAAGCACTACTCACCGTGTATCAGCCACTGTTGGATTGATGTCGACCTGCAAAGAAAGATTTGGTGCTCGCCAAGTGGCATAATTTGGTCATGGTCCGAGTGCTGCAAGTCCTGGTTCCGACGTAGCAAGAAGCGAGAACGAAGTGATGATGAAATCTGCACGTGGACTGTACCGACTCGTCGATAGAAGGACTGGTGATAATAAAATCCAAGTTATGGATGGAACCCTCAGTTTCGCGATGCCCGAATCAAAATATCGAGAATTAAGCATCAAGCCCGCGATCGAAGATCTGCCATACAATCCGGTTTCTGATCGGCCCGCCTTCGGGAGCGATCCGGGTAAAGACGCACCTTCGTCGTCATAGGCTTCTGATATCTTCAGTTAAATTGACATTCTGACTCTGGAGTTCGTCGTTATGTCGATTTCGTCTGTCCGATATTATGCCGAGTCTATTTCATTGTTTGTCATCACAACAATATTTAATGCGGCACCTGGTGAGAGATGGTCCTAATATGCAATCAACTGTCGCTAAGCTGATGGCTCCCCGGCATATCGAATTTGTTGAAGAGGAGTTGCCGGAATTGATGGACGGTGACCTGTTGTGTGAGACGTTGGTGTCCGCAATCTCAACCGGTACAGAGATCGCAGCGTACGTAGGACTTCCCCCACTCCGCCCCTCCGCTGCGTATCCAAGATTATTGGGCTATTGCAACGTTTCGAGGGTGACGGACAGCAGGAGCGACAAGTTTCAGGTCGGCGATAGAGTGCTGACTTTTCAATCTCATCGGAGTGCGTTTGTTGTTAATTACACGGGCGTGTTATTGCGGCTGCCCGATCAGGCAGACGCCCGCCATATCTCGACGAGTTATCTATTTCATCTCGGCTACAATGCTGTCGTTCGTAGCCAAGCGCAGATCGGCGCGCGTGTCGTTGTCATCGGGTTGGGTGTCATAGGGCTCGCATGCGTGGCAATGGCTAGTCTCGCGGGATGTCGCGTTGACGCCGTTTCAGATCATGCGGATCTCAGCGTCGTCACGGCGTTCGGTGCAAACAATCTTTTGCGCCGGCCCTATTCCGGACCCGCGGCCGAGGTCGTTTTGCTAACGACAAATTCTTGGGGTGACTGGCAGATGGCGCTAAAAGCAGCGGGAAAGTTCGGCACAATCGCAGTATTGGGCTTCCCCGGACGAGGGCAGCCAGCACCACAGCAAAATCCGCTACCCACTGAAGACTTCTACGACAAGCAGCTTCGTATCGAGGCGGTGGGTTTATCTCCAGAGTACAATGACTCGCGTGGATTTCTCCCTCGAAACGAGCGAGACAATATCGCGTTTATTGCGGGAAAAATCATGGATGGTACACTGAAGCCTGATTTGTTAATCTCAGGTGCTTTTCCCGCAAGGCGCATCGAAGATGCTTATAAACGCCTGATTGATCGAGAGAGAGGAGCGTTAACCTACGTTCTGGATTGGCCCCGATGAGGGCTGCAGTCATCGGATGTGGACGGATGGGCGCCTTCGCAAGTGATGTCGCGCGGCAATGGCTGCCATCCGATTGGTTCCCGCTGACGCATGCAGAGGCTATCCTTGACCACCCAAGCCTGGATTTGGCTGCGATCGTCGACAGTGACGCTTCGAAGCTTTCGGTGGCTCAGGCGCGATATGGATGCGACGGCTTCTCGGGATTCGAGGAGATGTTGGATGTAGTGAAACCGGAGCTTGTCTGCATCGCCACTCGTACGCCCGGTAGAGCGGCATTGATCAAGCGTTGTGTTCGCGCTGGAGTGAAGGCGATCCATGTTGAGAAGCCGTTATGCAATTCGGTGCTGGAGCTGAACGAGCTCGAAGCGGAATTGTCTTCGGAGCAAATCTTCTTGACGATAGGTGCCCTTCGCAGGCATTTGTCACCATATCTCACAGCGCTCGATTTTGTGACGCGAGGCGATCTAGGTAAGTTGAGAGAGATACGGGTTGGATTTGGACCTGGTCCGCTATACTGGACTCATCCTCATAGTGTCGATCTAATGCTGTGGGCGGCTCGTCCTCAGGCTGTTTTGAGTGTTCAAGCTCGGTTGGATAAGCTTGATTTTGACAAGTCTTCCGGTGTCGTTTTGAATGATCCTATCGTTCTGAATGCTGTAATTGAGTTCAAGGATGGAATTATTGGCCACATCTCTCAATCTGGTTTGGGTGAGCTTACCCTGGAATGTCAAGATGGTGCTGTCGTGGTTGAAAACGACGGTTGGGTACTCAAATCTCGCAGCCGAGCTGGGGATGATCCGTACCCACACTGGAAGTCGGTAACCCCGTCTCGGACATCGCCGTTTCGTGGAACAACCGCCGCGTTGCAGCAATTGGTGTCGTGCCTTAAGGACGACATCGGTGCCCGTTCGGAAAACTCGGCTTTGAAGGCGGAGATATTCCTGGGGCAGAGGCTCTTATTTGGAATAATCGCGAGCCACCTAGAGGGTGGTCGTCCTTTACGGCTCTCTGAAATACCGCAGGATTTGGCCGTGGAAGCCATGACCGGCGGACGGCCGGCCTAGTACTATAGATGCATTCCCGGCGTGATCGGAGATGGGCTGCTCGTTCGGAGGCGCGATGTCGTGGGACTGTCAGGAATTTCGTGTTCGGGCGGCCATAGTGGATCCGATGGAGGTTCCCGATGGCACGACGCAAAGCACCCCGTATCCCTGACGCGATCCTGGACCAGCTCCTGGCTGGGGCCGATCCCAAGACGGCCTTCGAGGCCGATGGCCTGCTGGACGAGCTGAAGAAGGCCCTGGCCGAGCGGGCGCTCAACGCCGAGATGGACCACCATCTGGCGGGCGAGGACGCCGGCAACACGCGCAACGGCTATGGCCGCAAGACGGTCACGACCGAGACAGGCCGGATTGAGCTGGCGATCCCGCGCGACCGGCAGGCGACGTTCGATCCGCAGCTGATCGCCCGGTATCAGCGCCGCTTTCCCGGCTTCGACGACAAGATCGTGTCGATGTACGCCCGCGGCATGAGCACCCGGGAGATCGTCGCGCACCTGCGCGAGCTCTACGGCATCGAGGTCTCACCCGACCTGATCAGCGCGGTGACCGACGCGGTCCTGGAGGAGGTCGCCGCCTGGCAGGCCCGGCCGCTGGAGCCGGTCTATCCGATCGTGTTCTTCGACGCTCTGCGGATCAAGGTGCGCGACGAGGGCGTCGTTCGGAACAAGGCCGTCCACATCGCGCTGGGCGTGCGCGCCGACGGCTCCAAGGAGATCCTCGGCCTGTGGCTGGAGCAGAACGAGGGCGCCAAGTTCTGGTTGCGGGTCATGAACGAGCTGAGGAACCGCGGCGTCGAGGACGTGCTCCTGGCCGTGGTCGATGGCTTGAAGGGCTTCCCCGACGCGATCCGGGCGGTGTTCCCCGAGGCGCTGGTCCAGACCTGCATCGTGCACCTGCTGCGCCACAGCCTCGACTTCGTCTCCTACAAGGACCGCAAGGCCGTGGCGGGGGCGCTGAAGGACATCTACCGCGCGCTCGATGCCGCAGCCGGCGAGGCGGCGCTGGCGGCCTTCGAGGCGAGTGAGTGGGGCCGGCGCTACCCGGCCATCGCCCAGAGCTGGCGACGGGCGTGGGGCGAGGTGATCCCGTTCTACGCCTTCCCCGGCGAGGTGCGGCGGATCCTCTACACCACCAATGCCATCGAGGCTCTGAACGCCACGCTGCGCCGGGCTGTGCGCGCCCGCGGGCACTTCCCGACCGACGAGGCCGCGCTGAAGCTGCTCTACCTGGTCTTGAACCGCTCCGAAAAGGCGTGGAAGATGGGCCCGCGTGAGTGGGTCATGGCCAAGGCGCAGTTCGCCGTCATCTTCGGCGAGCGCTTCACCCGGGCCATGGCGGCCTGATGTTCAATCCGCCGCCCGCACACGGAATTCCTGACAGTCCCGATGTCGTTGTCGCTAGGGTGACGAAGCCAACAGCAACTTGCGCACAGAGTAAGCAAGCTGCCTAGGCCGCACCAAGACGAAAGGCAAGGTCGAACGGCCGTTCTCCTACATCCGCCAGGACTTCTTCGTTGCCCGCTCCTTCCGCGACCTCGACGACCTGAACCTCCAGCTCCGGACTTGGCTCAACACCATCGCCAACGTCCGCCTGCACGGCACCACGCAGCGAGTCGTCTCAGAGGCCTTCGCCGCCGAGAAGCCCGAGCTGCAGCCGCTGCCCGCCGTGCCCTTCGACGTCCTGCTCAAGCTCGAACGGCGCGTCAGCCACGACGGCCTCGTCTCGATCGGCGGCAACTACTACAGCGTGCCGGATCGGACCCGGCGCGTCGTCGAAGTGCACCAGTTGCCCGACACGATCCGCATCCTCGACGGCGGCCGGCTCGTGGCGAGCCACCCGATCCCGGGGGGACGGCGTCAGTACCGCGTCGATCCCGAGCATCGGCAGGGCGCGGCCGCCCGAGCCATGCGGCACGGCCATCTCGACAGCCTGCCGATCGTTCGGAGTGGCGATCACGTCGCGCAGCGCTCCCTGGCCGTCTACCAAGCCGTTGGCGAGCGGCTCGCCGCCGGGATCGGGGTCCGGTCATGACCCGCACCGCTCCCGCCCATGCCGCGAGGACCCTCGACAGGATCAAGCACAGCCTGGTCGGCTTGCGCATGCCGCGAGCCCTCGAAGTCCTCGACGCCACGGTCCGGCGCATCGAGCAGGGCGAGATCGATGGGGTCACCGCCCTCGACGAGATCCTGATGGAGGAACTGACGCTGCGCGAGAACCGCCGGGTGAAGACCGCCCTGCTGGTGGCACGCCTGACGACGATCAAGACGCTCGCCGGCTTCGACTTCACCTTCCAGCCCTCCCTCGACCGGGAGCGGATCATGGCGCTGGTGGAACTGACCTTCATCGACCGGGCCGAGGTGGTCCATCTCCTCGGCCCGCCCGGAACCGGCAAGAGCCATCTGGCCACGGCGCTCGCCGTCGAGGCGGTGAAGGCCGGGCGCAACGTGGTGTTCTCGACGCTGGCCGATCTGATCGCCTCGCTGGCCAAGGCCGAGCGCGACGGCGCGTTGCGCGAGCGGATCCGCTACCTCAGCCGGGCCTCGCTCCTAGTCGTAGACGAGATCGGCTACCTGCCCGTCGTCCCGGGCGGGGGCAACCTGTTCTTCCAACTCGTCAACGCGCGCTATGAGAGGGAGCGATGATCCTGACCTCGAACCGCGGCTTTGCCGAATGGGGTGAGGTGTTCGGTGATCCCGTGGTGGCCACGGCCCTGCTCGACCGCTTGCTGCATCACGCCGTCGTCATCCAGATCGAAGGGGCGAGCTACCGGCTGCGCCAGCACGGCGATCTCATCCCCGAGCACGTCCGTTCGAAGGCGCTGATCACCCCGCCGCCGGTTCCACGACGCCGCGGCCGGCCACCCAAAAAGGCGACCCTTGATCATATCGCCGGCTGATCACCGATCACCATCGAACCCGCCGGGTAGGGAATTTTGAAAGCCCACAAATGCGGAGACTTCGGCGCTCGTTGACACACGCTTCTGTCCCTCAATGACGGCAAGGAGCAGTGGCCCAGCCTGCGCTTGGCCATCCTCGACGGCGCCTTCACGGGCCGAGCGCTGTCAAGACTGGTGTAACCTCCATGGCATGCGTCACCGCGTCGTCGAGAAGCAGCCGGACCAGAAGGGCTTTGTCGTGCTGGAGCGGCGCTGGCTCGTGGAGCGAACCTTCCGCTGGTTCAGCCACTGGGGAGGCCTACTGCGCGAGCGCGCCGGCCGCCTCGATGTCGCGACCGGACGTCTCGCCTGCGTCGCCAGCGTCATGTCCGCCGGCGCCCTCAACAATCCGTCCTAGGATCACACGCTCAAACAGGCTCTAAGGCTGACAGACATAGTCAGCTTCCTGCTATATCCTCGTGTGACCAGGTGATGCCGGATCTAACTACACGGGCCGGCGACCCGACGCAAATTGATCCGGCCGGAATGGCACAGTTGACGGTAGAACGAGCGCCGACAACCGCGTCCTTACCAATGCATGTGCCAGGAAGAAGAAGAACCTGCAATCCGAGCCAAACATGATCATCAACGAATACTTGGCCACCAAACGGATTAATGCGCCTTCTTGTTTGCGCATCGAGGATCGCATGCATATCATCCGTGTAGATTACAATTTGACTCGACCAAAGAGCATTTTGACCTATATAAATTCTTCCGCCATTGCGCGCGTTTAGATTCGGAGCCCATCCTGCATTCAACCTGCCATGAATAATGATCGAAGACTCGCCGCCACAATTTAAGCTTCCACCGGAACCGATATGTGAATGGCTGCCTATATAAATCAGCGGCTTACTTCCCCAAATTATAATTGAGGAATTTATCACTACGTTTTCGCCAAGAATGATAATCGCGCCCTCAGGCGGCTCTATTCCAGGATGATCCTGAATTGTCGGTAATGCAACGCTCGGATGGGCGAGAACAACGTTTCTCCGAGACCGCCACCAATCTGGAAGGCCGTCGCATACAGGAACCATATTTTCCAACGACTTAATGATGTCACTTCGCTCGGCCTCGGGAAGGTCTGGCCACCTAGACATCAATGCGGCCCCTATACCATACGCGTCGTGCATCAAAGTGCCTCCATGATGAGACGAACTGGTTGCTTCGTACAGCCCAATCCTGCTAAATTAGCGTCGGAGTGTTTGGAATGGGTGCGACACGTTCGCTTGTGCCTTTGACAAGATCGAACAGATCATTGACCAGCCACTATCCAACTAGGTCTATTAACATAACGGCCCAGGAGTGCAACCAAACCGGGAACGCGCGCTTAGACTTCGCCAGCGACAATAATTGTGAGGGACATTTTTTCGAACGGCGTGCGAGAAGATCCGCATCGGCTTTAGAATTCGATCCGATTCGCGGGCTCATGCGTGTATAACAGCCTTATTAGATTATTGCCACGTTCACGACGTTGCTTCAGTAAGGGCCATCATCCTGTGCATCAACTAAGAAGGGAAGACCAACGTAGGCGCACGCACACGTGGCAGGCGGCCGGATTAGCCGTACCTAATATGCATCCACACGAGCTGGTGTGAAGCTACGTCAGCGAATGAACTATAAATGCATTATAAGTGGAGAATTGCGGCCGCCGGTCAAGAGCGGCCGATCACGATCAACCATCTGTATAAAACGTGGAACGAACAGGCCAAATAGAAAGGACTGGAAAGTTGAGCGCCGAATTCTGAATTTCACGAGTCTTGTTGGAGTTGAACTTTGAGCCACATATAGATTGTTTTATTGACCTCGTGTAGAATCCCGAAGTACGGGTCCGAGATTTGCCCCGCCCGATCAGCCCGAACGATCTCCGAATGTATGCTCTCGACCACGACGCTTGTTAGGTGTTCAACAAATCGCAAGAGAGCGTCGGATCTGTCTTCACGCTCCACCTCGAGCCAATCTACGTAATCCTCGTAATTCCGAACGCTGTCGTCGTATAAGCCAGGTCCTGCGGGAGCTTTCTCATTCGGGCGGCAGCCATTTCGCCAGCCAACCGCGACGTAGTGCGAGAAAGGATCCTTCTCCGTCTCGGCCGCATCACGACACGTATCTAGATAATAGCGGGTCGAGAAGAAAGCGTTTGGGTTGCGGCCCTCTCGCCAGCCTTCACAAAGGTGATAGACGAGCGGCGCCACTTCAGCACCGGCCAGATCTGGATTGTCGCTCAAATACCACGAAGATGAAAAGTTCTCGCCAATCTCTCGGCCCTCCTTCCACCCAAAGAGCAAATAATGAGCGAAAGGCTCAACATCGCTTTGCCGCACATCGGGATTTTCAGTCAAGTAACGTCTAACGGAGAAGTATGCGTTTGGCGACCTTCCTTCGCGCCATCCTTGTGAAAGGTAATCAATGAGGGGATTCGTGTCGTCTTTTAAGAGATTCCCGTATCGTTCTAGATAAAGCGAGACAGGAAACAGAGGACTTGGATCCTGATTCTTAGACGCACCAGCGGTCAGGTAATGGCCAACAGGCTCGATATTCCGCAACGCGAGATCAGGATTTCGTTGAAGATAGAATGAAGTCGAGAAGACCGAGTTGGGGTCACGGCCATCGCGCCAGCCCAAACGGAGATAATGTTCAAGCGGCTCGATCTTTGAAGTCCAGACATCTCGATATCGATTTAGATAATAGAATGTATTGAACCAAGGCGTCGGATCTAACATCTCGCTCCAACCACGTTCGAGGTAGTCCAGAAGCGGAGCGGTCTGCAAGACCCGCCTTTGACTAATCTGGTCCTTATAATAGTCGTCGTCGAATATCCCAGCCGTCTTACGCCCCTCTTTCCACCCCAGCCTGAGATAATGGGCCAGCGGGTCCATATCCATTCCCTCGATATCCGTATGCTCCTTCAAGTAATCTCGACCGGAAAAATACACTGACGCTGGTCGGCCCTCTCTCCAGCCTTTCGTGAGTTGGTAAATGAGAGGGTCACTGTCACCTCGAAGATCTGGGTTCAGTTCCACATATTTGGATGGTGAGAATAATGGACTTATTGCCCGCTGCTCTTTCCATCCATGCTCAAGGTAATGACCCATCGGTTCGACTCCGAGCTCGGCGACGTCGCTGTGCTGGCGGAGATAAAACTTGGTTGAAAATAATTGATTTGGGTCGAGGTGGCTCTTCCAGCCAGAACTAAGATAATGAGCGAGCGGGTCAACGTTATCGAACCGTTCGCAAGGAACTTGCGAACGGTAATACCAGATTGAAAACCATGGATTGGGATCAAGCCCCATACGCCATCCCTCAGTGAGATAATGCTGAAAGACGTCATCACCGGGATCGATGCCTCGTGCGGAGCATAGAGACCCGTAGTAGGACGGATCAAAATAGCGCGCCGTTAAGTGCGGACCTGCCGGTAGATCGTCTTCCGCCTCGATATCTCTGAATTCTGAGTTAGGCTCGGCGCCATCGTCGATATTAAAAATTCTTTTCACAGCTGAGGATTGAACGTCGAGGGTGAATTCCCTTATTAATGTTTCTTGCGCATACTGAGCAACAAGTCGAGCAAGCAATGGAGATTTTACAATGGACTCAATTGCATCTAAAACAACGTCGCCTTTTAAAGACGGACAAGTAAACCCGCATCGGTTTTGGGACAAATAATTATAGACTGAGGCATTTTCAGGGCCGTGAAATAAGATCGGTCGACCTGCAGCCATGTACGTAACGAGCTTAGATGGAAAGCTAAAGCGCGTCACTTCCGACATCTCTGCTGAGAACGGGTACGGGCAATACAAGATGTCGCAATTTTTGGAGAGGGTGGCGATCACCTCCGTTTGCGGAAGCCATCCACGGTAGTCAACATATTCAGGGGGAATGTTTCCGGGTGGTGGTGCGGAACCAAGGATGAGGAGGCGGACTTTGCGTTCGCCGAGGGTCCAATTATTTGACTCGAGTGCAGCGCATAAGGATTGCCAGGCATCGGCCGCATAAAACTGGCCTGCCATTCCGAGTGTGACAGGTTCGGAGGTGCCTCGGGACGGCGGTGGTGAAAATACCGTTGAATGGTCAACTGAAGCGATTACAGCCGTTGCGTTACTGTCTGGAAGCCGCTCTCTTACGTGCTTTGTCATTGCGGCGGATGCAGTGATGATGGTTTTGCTGGCTGAAAGTGACTTCCAGAACTCTCGTTGATCGAGATGAGCGCTTAGCGCGTCGACTTTGTGAGCAGAGTGCCACCAGGATAAGGGGTCCCAGATTTGCACAGTAAATGGAACGCCCAGCTTCTGAGAGGCACGTCTTGCAAGACGGACCATAGTTTGCCCTTGCAGTATGGCCCACACTTGCGAGATGTTGTGGGATTTGCCGAACTGCACAGCTTCCTGAACGATACGTCTGGAATCGATCAAGCGCTTTTTCGTCTCATTTAAAGTCTTGCCAAATTCGCCCAAATGAATGCGAAGAAATTTCGGATCGCCGAATTCATTTGGCTTTTTGACTGTCTTGATTGGTAGCCAGAGAAGGTCCGGTGGTATTTCTGGTGTTAAGGCCGGGTTCATAACGATAAAGGCTGCAAGTTGGCCGGGTTGAAATGCGCGGCACATCTGTAGAGTTACGAGCCCGGCGGTATAATTTGTGCAAGGTGGGATGTCTGTTATCAGTAATACGGTCACGTCATTGGCCTCTCGCGTTAAATATAAGTGCTTCGTGATACTGACTTACCTCATAAGATTGGTCCTATTTAACATCGTATTTCATTGATTCTCAATCAATGTTCGAGTGCGTTGCCTTAGACTTCGGGATGAGCTTTTCGCTTTCCGTTTATTTAGTGGATTTGTCGGTTCAAAGTGTGGGTTCCGGGATGAAATTGGCTGCTGATGATAGATTCATCTTTATCTGATGTGGCGTTAGCTTGAGCGCCTGATAAGATCAGGTGGCGCATCCTCTGATTGCCTTATGGCTTAGCTAGTTGGCCGTTGGACACACGCCGACACGATCTTGAGTTCGAAAATCGACCTGAGAGCGCGTCAAGCGAACTAAAGCTTAACCCTTATCTGCTGCTGCCCGGCGAGCCATCACAACGTGCCTCTTGACCTCGACGATTTGTAGGCCGGAGTCCCGAAGATCGATCCTGAACACCTAGTTTACCTGTTAGGAAATTTAACATTCCACTGACTCACACTCGGGGATGGTCGCGACGCGCTATTTGGGTTGATGCCGCCTGTCCATTCGGGGCTATGTTCATCGCCGTTGATCCCGCGTTGTCGCCTTTTCCTTATAGGCGTACTGCAGCAGAGAATCTGTGGCTTAGGTGCCACCGCTTCGAGGCGGAACGCTTCGCGCGGTATAAGTCGCGAAGCCATAGCGGCGGACAGGGTTGAGGCGGGGCCTCGTTAGCTTTCTGAGCAGGAGAGCCTTGATGTTGTCTATCGGGACGAGGGCTTGAGCCTGCGGCTCAAGCGGCCGCGCCGGCACGTCAGCCCGGCACACCGTGAACGTCAGCCCGCCGCGCTCCGCGATCGAGCGCTGGTCGATGGACTTCGCCTCTGACGCGCTATTCGATGGCCGCCGCCTCCGGGTCCTGACGGTCGTCGATGCGTTCACGCGCGAGGCTTCGGCGATCGCGGTCGACCAGGGCATCAAATGCGAGTAGGTCGTGGCTACCATCTCCCGCTTAGATGTTTGGTCCCGGCATGTGGTGTGACGAATCGAGCCTGAAGCGTTCTGGCTCTTTCGTCCAGGTCTGGCAGATGAACTCGTAGGGAGTGAGGCCGCGCAGGGTCTTGTGATTCTCCCTGGGCGTCGCGGACACCTCTGATACGCTCATGCTGAGCGGGGAAGGTGTTGGATGGCGAAGACGAGACGAGAGTTCACACCCGAGTTCAAACGCGAAGCGGTCGCCCTGCTGGAGAGCAGCGGCCGACCGCAGATGCAGGTCGCGGCCGAGCTCGGGATCCAGCCCTCGATGTTGCGGCAGTGGCGCGCCACGCTGAATGGGGCTTCACCCCGGCCGTGGCCGTCAGGATCGAGAGGGATTGCGCCACCGAGCCCGGTCGCGTCCCCGTCCGATCAGGCCGCCGAGATCGCCCGTCTGCGGCGTGAGCTCGACCGCACGCGCACGGAGCGCGACGTGCTAAAAAAAGCCATCGGCATCTTCGCGGAGATGCCCAAGTGACCTTCGCCTTCATCGAGCAGCATGCGCGGACCTGGCCGGTGCGTCTCATGTGCCGCGTGCTCAAAGTCTCCCCCAGCGGGTTTCATGGCTGGCGGTCACGGCCAGAGAGCGCCCGCTCGGCCTCCAACCGCCAGCTCCTGGACGATGTCCGGCGCATCCATGCCGCTCATCACCGGCGCTACGGCTCCCCGCGCGTGCATGCCGCCCTGCGGGCCGAGGGCCGTTCCGTCAGCCGCGGGCGGGTGGAGCGTCTCATGCACCGGCATGGCATCCGTGCCCTGGCGAGGCGTTGATTCCGGCCCTGCACGACCGACAGCCGCCACGAGCTCCCGATCGCCCCAAACCTCCTGAAGCAGGACTTCTCGGCCGCGCGGCCTGGCACGGTCTGGCTGGCTGTAGCGCGGCGATCTGGATGAGATGTCAGCGACAATCAGGATGAGTGACCGGTGTCGCGGCGGGTTGATGATGAGCGGGTCGATCGACCGGCGCAAGGTGGCGTCGGGTCAGGTTCGTGTCGCGGAGCGTCACGCATCGGCAGTTTTGATTGTCGCGCGAGTTGGCGGTCGACCAGGACCGCGTTTCCGATCCAGGGCCGTGCGACGCCGGTAGCTCTCGACGTTCATCTCGAAGATGGTGGCATGGTGCACCAGCCGGTCGACGGCAGCGAGCGTCATGGCCGGATCGGGGAAGATCCGACCCCACTCGCCGAAGGGCTGGTTGGCGGTGATCATCAGGGAGCGGCGCTCGTAGCGGGCGCTGATCAGCTCGAACAGCACGCTCGTTTCGGCTTGGTCCTTGGTGACGTAGGCGAGGTCGTCGAGGATCAGCAGGTCGAAGCGGTCGAGCCGGCCGATGGCCGCCTCCAGGCCGAGGTCGCGCCGGGCGACCTGCAGCTTCTGGACGAGGTCGGTGGTGCGGGTGAACAGCACCTTGAAGCCGGCCTCGACGAGAGCGAGCCCGATCGCGGCGGCGAGATGGCTCTTCCCACCGCCAGGTGGACCGAACAGGAGCAGGTTGGCCCCCTGCGCCAGCCAAGCGTCGCCGGCGGCGACCGCCATGACCTGAGCCTTCGAGAGCATCGGCACGGCGGCGAAGTCGAAGCCATCGAGCGTCTTGCCGGGTGGCAGGCGCGCCTCGGCGAGATGACGCTCGATGCGTCGTCTGTCGCGCTCGGCCAACTCGTGCTCGGCCAGCGCCGCGAGGAAGCGGGCGGCAGGCCAGCCCTCCTTGTCGGCCTGTTCGGCAAAGCGGGGCCAGACGGTCTTGATGGTCGGCAGGCGCAGCTCACCGAGCATGATCCCGAGCCGGGCGGTGTCGACCGCGGTGGTGGTGCGGGCCAGGGCCTTCATGCCGCCCCTCCCGTCGTGACGCCGTCGAGGAGGCTCTCGTAGCTCGCCAGCGAGCCGAGGGCGACGTTGACGTGAGGGATGGTAGCCGGATCGGGTGCGAAGCGGGCACGCAGGACGGCTAGATCGGGCAGGCGCTTGGCGGCCAGTTCGACGGCCAGGCATTCGGCGAGTTCGGCCTCGCAGCCGCGGTCATGGGCCAGCGCAAGTAAATCGACGGCGATGCGGCAGGCCTGCCGTTCCGGAAGCGCGGCGCGCAGGGACTCAAAGGCGTGCCGGTAGGGTGCCCGCGGGAAGAGCCGGTCGCGGTAGACGAGGTTGAGCAGCGCCATCGGCTTGCGCCGGAGGGCGTGGATGACGTGGTGGTAGTCGACGACCTGATCGTGCCGTCCGTCCGGATGAGCCCGCCCCCGCGGCAGGGTGAAGAGGTGGGATCCGCCGACGAAGACGTCGAGGCGGTCGTCGTAGAGGCGCACGCGCAGGGTGTGGCCGATCAGGCGCGAGGGCACGGTGTAGAACACCTTGCGCAGGCGGAACCCGCCGGCCGAGGAGACGCGCACGCTGACCTGCTCGTAGTCGCACGAGCGCCGCTCGGGCAGCCGCGCCAGGACAGCCCGCTCGCTGTCGATGCGCTTAGCTTGGCGGGCGTTGCGGCGTCCGACGAGCTCGTCGACGAAGGTGCGGTAGGCGGTCAGGTCGGGGAAGTTGGTGCTGGTGCGCAGCAGGAGCGCATCGGCGAGGGCCCGCTTGAGGTGGCCGTGCGGGCCCTCCACCGAACCGTTCTCGTGGGCGAGGCCGGCGTTGTTGCGGGTGGGCGTCATGCCGTAGTGGGCGCACAGGGCCTCGTAGCGGCGGGTGAGATCCTCCTGGGCGGCCTCGTCGAGGTTGCGGAAGGCGGCCGAGAGGCTGTCGGTGCGGTGCTCGCGCGGCACGCCGCCGAGAGACCAGAGGGCATTCTGCAGCCCTTCGGCGAGCGCCACGAAGCTCTCGCCGCCGAGCACGACGTGGGCGTGCTCGAAGCCGGAGTAGGCGAGCCGGAAGTGGTAGAGCCGATGGTCGAGGCGCAGCCCAGCGATGCTGACGCCGAGATCGGCCATGTCGGTAAAGTCCGACAGTCCCATCCGCCCGGGCTCGTGGGTCTGACGAAAGATGACGTCCTGGTCGGCTCCGTGCACGGCGCGCCAAGCCCGGATACGCCGCTCCAGTGTCCGTCGGACCCCTTCACCGAGATCGGGATGACGGCGCAGGATCTCCTCGAAGACGGCCACCGGCCTCAGGCCGGGCGCGGCTTCGAGCAATGGCACGATCTCGGCCTCGAACACCTCGGCGAGGGGATCGGGCCGACGCCGTCCGCGCGGGGTCTTCTTAGCCGAGGGCAGACGCGGATCGGCGGCAATGCGATGGCCGGTGGCGGGACTGAAGGCGGCCTTGGCGGCGGCCGCAGCGACGCTGTCGCTCTGACGGAACTGCATGAAGAGCCTCATCTGGTGATCGGTCACGTGGCGGCCGGGCACGGGCAGGCTCCTCAAACTGAGGACGACCCGCAGCTGGCCCGGTGGCCGCGATCACCAGACGACGTGCCCCTGAAGGTCACGCCGACGCCGATCCGATGCCTCCGGTCGGGCTCTGCCCTCCTTGCGTCATCAGATCGGCGGTTCCTCTCATCTTGATTGACGCGCTGGTCTCATCCTGATTGCCGCGCTGCACTCGGCGCGCACGGCTGGGGTTGTGCGGGCCTGAGGATGGATAGCGAGCATCAGCGGGCCCTCCTAGCAGCACGGCGGCGCACACCGTCGAACCGCCACGCATAGGCTTTGATGGCCCAACGCGCCGCATCCCAACGACGTTCCGCAACCACACAACTAACATTACAGTTGCAGGTTGAGGTTCCTATCTGAGAGGTTTCGGATGGGAGACTGCGATGTCCTCAGCCTCGCTCGAGTCTGTGTGATTGCGCCGGCGAGGCCGCATCGTGACTGACCGTGTGAAACGGCCACGGAGCTGCTATTCCGGCGCTCGACCATCGGCCGATCGCTACAGAAGCCCTGAAGCATTGGGGTTATCGATCCGTTGCTCGACAGAGTGTTCGGTTTCGCAAGACGAAAAGGCCCGCACCGGCGGACCGGGCGGCCTAAACTTCATTACCGATCGCCTATGGCCTAAGGGCAACAGCCTCTCACCCGTAGCATGCCTATAACACGGCCGGACAATGTCGGATTGCAGGCGATGAGCACAGCGACTGAACGGGCCGACGGAAAGGCCGCAAAGCCTGTTCCGGGTGAGGCGCGATCTGACCTCTATGATCCGCACTTCCCAGCGCGGCAGCGGACGAAAGAGGTGTCTGACCGCGTGCGCACCGAGACTTTCGACCCGCACTTCCCGTCGCTCAAACGGCACTAATCTCATTCAGGAAACCGTCAGTCGGGCACTGCCTTCCTCTCGAAGTACAGGGAGGGGCACCGTGGTCGATATCCGCATATCCGAGGACACAGACGGGCGCAGGACGGTCTACGCGCCGGGCCTGGTGGTCACTGATCTGACGCATGAGGACGCCGAGGCGTTCGCAGCGAGCTACCGCCGGGTCACTGCGGCCTGACGAAAAAGCCCCGCGCGGCGGTGCCGGCGGGGCTGAAGGTGCGGCGGCCGTCCAAGCTGCCGATGGCACGTGATAGCAGACGGTCGCGCACGAAAAAACCGCCGCGGCCGTAGCCGGGCGGTTGAAGGTTGGGTCTCGCCATGAGTGCTTGGTAGACCCGCGACCAGAGGCGCGGTTCCGGTCAGCCGGGTGCCTTCTTCGGCGCCGTCCGGTTGCCAATCTCGAATCCCGGGACCTGAGGCCCCCAAGCCGTGGGGCGGCTGCAGCGTCAGCAAGCACCGCCCGGAGACATGTTTGCACCATGCCGACGTTGGAGTCGGGCCTGCGCCAGCCAGCCTTGTTGCCCGCGGCCTGCAGGTCGCCCAGCTCGCCGGCGCGGGCCTTTTTCGTGATCAGCGACTACCAGCCGAAAGGCTCGAACCTACGCTGCCGGAGAGCTGGCTCGGGGTGCCCAGCTGCGTTCCGTTCGGGTTAGAGTTGAGGTCCGTATCCGGCGAGACGAGGCCGCCGGGTGAGGGGTTTGTCGACTGAGCCGGCTCAAACACCTGCTTGCCGCCAGCTAAAGGAACGATGACGCGCTCTGGCCGGATCTGTGTCTCACACAGGCCTTGGCAGATCGGTACCATGACGTCGGTCGGCTGGCAGATTGGCTTCATCTCGCCCTGGATGCACGTACAGCGGCACAGCGCCGAAGCAGGGGCTGGAAGCAGCAGCAGCGAGGCCGCGAGCAGCATAGTACGCATGTTGATCGGTCCGATTTGGGCAGTGGCGTTCAGGGCTGATAGCACAGTCGCGGCGGCATCTCGTACGCGGTCTTAGCCTTTGGGCTGTCATGCGATCCCGCCGCGGGAGGGCTGCACATTCAGCGCCTGCCCTGCCAAATGACCGGCGCCGACAATCCTCCATCCCGGGTTCGCCAAGCGTAGACGGCCGATGCTGTCCTGCGCGGGATTCAGGCTGGACGAGATGGCCTCATAGGGCCCCGTCATCGCTGGTGAGATCAGACGCTCCCCAGTCCTGTGAGAAAATTGAGGCGAAGGCGAGCGCACTTTCGGCCCCGTCGGTTCAACGCTTTGGCCTTTTCATAAGCCTCAGCGCGGCATCATGCGCTCGGGCTAGGCCTAGCAGATCCCCATTCGTTGGCAGATCACGAAGCTCGCCGGGCTCGCCGGCACGGCAGGTTCTTGCGTGCGCTTGAACCAACCCGCCAACTCGGACTCGCTGATCTTCCGGCAGATCTCGTCTACCGTCGCATCCTTTCAGGGGCGGCCGAGCAAATCGGTGAGTGCGTGGATCTTGGTGGTCTGGCCGCCGCGCGACGGGCCGATGGCCTGGGCCTGCGCCCCCCTTTATGGATGGCCCGCCCCTCACCGGGCTGCCCTGCTAGGCTGGCAGGGTAGCGGAGATGAGGAACGGAGCGAGACGATGCCGATCACGGTGTTGGGGATCGACCTGGGCAAGAACAGCTGCAGCCTCGTCGGGCTGGACGCGACCGGGCGTGTTGTGCTGCGGCGGCGCATGCGGCGTGAGAGCGTGATCGCCTTCGGTGCGCAGTTGCCGTCCTGCGTTGTGGCGATGGAGGCGTGTTGCGGTGCCCATCACATGGGTCGAACGCTGGCAGCCCAGGGGCACACCGTTCGGCTGATGTCGCCCGAGTACGTGCGCCCCTACGTCAAGGCTCAGAAGAACGACGACCGTGATGCCGAGGCGATTGCCGAAGCGGCGACGCGTCCGACCATGCGCTTCGTGGCCCTCAAGTCGGAAGCGCAACTCGACATGCAGACCCTGCACCGGGTCCGCGATCAGCTCGTCGGCGAGCGGACAGCCCTGATGAACCAGATCCGCGCCATCCTGCTGGAGCGTGGCCATGTCGTGCCGCAGGGTCGTGCCAGATTGGCCGCCCGCCTCGCAAGCCTGCTCGACGACGAGGCAGCCACGGATCTCACACCCCGTATGCGGACCCTCGTGACGGACGTGCGCGAGCGCTGGCAGTTCCTCGATCAGCGCATCGCTGCCCTTGATGCCGAGTTCAGCGAGCAGGCCCGCTCGGATGAGAGTGCACGTCGGCTGACAACCATCCCCGGTATCGGCGCGCTCAACGCGACCGCCCTGGTGGCCGCCATCGGCGACGTGACGACCTTCGCGCGCGGACGTGATCTGGCAGCTTGGCTCGGCCTTGTGCCGCGGCAGGTCACGACCGGCGGACGGCCTAAACTCGTCGGCATCACCAAGCGCGGCAGCAAGTACCTGCGCAAGATGCTGATCCAGGGTGCACGGGCCGCGATGCCGACGCTCCAGCAGAGTGAGACCCGCCTCGGGCAGTGGCTGCGCGGGCTTCTGGCGCGGGCGCACGCCAACACAGCCGTGGTCGCGCTGGCCGCCAAGATGGCCAGGACTGTCTGGGCGCTCCTGCGCCATGAGCGCGTTTACGAGGCGGCTGTCATCGCCGCCTGAACCAAGCTTGGTCGGCGAAGCCTTCGCCGGCCTTCCGATGTCTGCGTGTGGTGCGAGGAAGATGGCCTGACAGTCGATCGGTGTTCTGGAAGCCTTTGGCTGGCAAATGGCGCTCGACGCCGACCCCTTTATGAGGCCCAGGACGCGCGGATCTCCATCTTGGCCAACGGCTCGCCGGAAGGCCGGATACGTTTGTGCAGACTGCCCAGACCAGCGGAACCAGAGCCACTTGCGGACGGGGCGGGCCATACGTTGCCATGGGCCAAGCGGTTAGCGCGAACGTAACCGCTGTCGAAGGCGGCTGCGTCGCCGGCCCATCCGGCCTTGGCCAGCGCGGCGAGCGTCACTTTCCAGAAGCCGCGGCGCGACCAGTGATTGAAGCGGTTGTAGATTGTGGTGCGCGGTCCGTAGGCGCGCGGGCAATCGCTCCAGCGGCAGCCGGAAGTGATACCATTTCCGGTTGATTAGTTCGGTGTGGATTTCTGAGGCCACCAGCGGAAGAGCGTGTTGTCTCGGCGGATGTCTGGTTGAGCTTCGAGGTCGCGGCAGCGCTGCTCGATGCGGTCCTGGATCTCGGCGATCCGGTCGAAATGCCGGTTGACGATCGGCTCGTCGACGAGGCGCCAGAGATGCTCGGCGGGTTGGAGTTCAGGGGTGTAGGGCGGCAGGTGGATGAGCCTCAGGCCGTCGGGCACCCGCAGTCCCGGCTCAGTGTGCCAGCCGGCCCCGTCGAGCAGCAGGAGGATCGTGCGCTGTGGGCCTGCGCCGGCTTCCTGCGCGAACAGGGCGAGCAAGCGCTCGAACAGCGGCTTGGAGACGCCGTTGCCGACGTACCAGTGGCTCTCGCCGGTGGCCGGCGCCACAAAAGCGGTGACGTAGAGCCACGCGTAGCGGTGATGGCCAAGCGCGGTGGGCCGCTGGCCACGCGGGGCCCAGACCCGGCGGGTCACGGGCTTCAGCCCGATGCGGTGCTCGTCCGTGCAGAAGAGCGTGACCGGGCGGGCGGGCTGGCGCGCCTCTTCCTCGGCGAGCGTGGCGGCGAGTTTTTTTTGAAGGCTTCCTGCGCGTCGGGGCCGGCCGCAGCCGGGTTCTCCGGGCGCGGCGCCTGGATCGACCAGCCGAGCGCCTGCAGCGCGTCCCAGGCCCGCTGCGGGTAGACCGAGACGAGGCCGAGATCCTGCGCCATCCAGACCGCGATCTTGGTGGTGGTCCACACGCCCCCGTCGGGCGGTGGCGTCTCCAGCCGCCTGCGCAGGCGGCCCAGGAGTTCGGGCGTCAGCAGCCGCGCCCGCGCGCCGTTGCGGCGGCGGCGATCACCCAGCGCCTCGGGACCGACCTGATTGTAGCGGCTCGCCAGTTGCTCAAGCCAGCGCGGCACGAAGCCGGTGACGGCCGCCGTCGCCGACACCGGCTGCCCCCAGGCCAGAAGCCAGATCGCCTGGTAGTGCCGTGCCGCGCAGGCATCCGCGCTGGTGCGGGCACGCCGACCCAGTTCCTCGACGCTCAGATGATCGGCGATGTGGGCCATGTCCGCCTCCGCGAGAAGGCACACACGCTAACCCCGCGCCGCGCCAGCGGGAATCCGCCCCGAGTCGATCAGCCGGAAACGGTATGAGAACATGCAGGATGCCGGAGATGATTTGCCGGTCGTCCTTCCGCTCAGGTCCGGGCTGATCCCTAGGCATGAACGGCGCGATCACCGCCCACTGCTCATCCGAGAGCCAGAACAGGTCCGCCAGCGCTACCTCCAAGCCGAAAAACGACCGCCTAGTGCAGTGACGCGACGGAGGATTCACGTGTACGATGAGACGTGGGAGTCTGGGCCATGGCTCAGAAGGTATGCGTGCTCCTCGATGCGACCGACGCGGGACGGTTGGCTACGATTGCCAGCGACCGCTCCCGTCCGCTCAAGCACATCCAGCGCGCCCGCATCGTCCTGCTCTCGGCCGAGCGCCTGAGCGTCCAAGATGTGGCCCGGCGGGCGGGCGTCAGCCGCCCGGCCGTGTGGCGCTGGCAGTGGCGCTACGCCGAGGCGGGTGTCGAAGGTCTGCTGCGCGACAAGACGCGCCCGCCCGGCACGCCGCCCCACTCGACCGAGACGGTGGCCGAGGTGCTGGCGCTGACCTGCTCGGAGCCGCCGGGCGAGGTCACGCACTGGACCGGCCGTGCCGTAGCCCACGCGGTCGGGATCTCGTTGCGCGCCGTGCAGCGGATCTGGGACGCTTACCGCCTACAGCCGCATCGTCTGCGTACGTTCAAGCGCTCGCGCGATCCTGCCTTCGCCGCCAAGGTCGAGGATGTGGTCGGCCACAACAAAAGACCCACCCGCCCACGCGGTGGTGCTGTCCATCGATGAGAAGAGCCAGATCCAGGCGCTGGAACGGACCCGCCCCGACCGTCCGCTCGCTCCCGGCCATCCCGCCGCTCAGACCCACGACTACACCCGCCACGGCACGACGACACTGTTTGCCGCCCTCGACGTCTTGGCGGGTACCGTGCTCGGCCGCTGCATGCAGCACCACCGGAACGGTGAGTTCATCCGGTTCCTCAACGCCGTCGAGGCCACCGTCCCGCCCGGCAAGGCGATCCACGCCATCCTCGACAATGTCGCCACCCACAAACATCCGAAGGTGTGCGCCTGGCTTGCCCGTCACCCGCGCTGGACCTTCCACTTCACCCCGACCTCGGCCTCCTGGCTCAACGCCATCGAGGGCTTCTTCTCAGCGCTGACCCGCCGTCGGCTGCGACGCGCCTCCTTCACCGGCGTCGTCGATCTGCAGGCAGCGATCAAACGCTACATCGCCGAGCACAATCGACGCGCCAGACCTTTCGTCTGGACCAAACCCGCCACCGACATCCTCGCAGCCGTCAGCCAATCCCCTGAACCTTCCGTCTGAGTCAGTGCACTAGAAGCACAAAACGACAAACCCAACGGCGGCCCAAAGGGCAAGCTCGCGATGCGGGGCGGCGGGCGGCGATGGCGCCTGTGTCCCCGGACACCTATCATTAGGCGATCCTCGCCAACGGTACCGTCGCTGATCTCACCGTGCCGGTGTTTCATGGCACAACCACCACGCCGCGATCCCCGCTCGTCTCGGCCAGGACGCCTAAGCCATGCCGATCCTTCGCCGTTCCCTCTTGGCGAGCGCCATCCTTCCGATCGGGGGCGCGCCGGGCGTAGACGGTCGAGCCGGCAAAGACGGTGGTGTTGGGGCGCCAGGCGTCATCCGGTCGATTGCCGGCGTCTCGGAAGCTGACATCACACTCGCTGACATCGGAGCGCAGCCGTCCACAGTCCCGGCACTGTTCCCGAACGGCGCGCCCGCCCTGATCTCCGATCTGATGGCCGAGTTCGTCACGGGCCGGAAGTTCGGTCTGCGCGGGGACGCGTCCGACCAGACCGCGCAGCTCAATCACGCGCTGGCGGAGGCTAACGGAACCGGCAAGAAGCTGCGCCTGATGGCCGGGGCCTATGGCGTCAACCCGAGCGACGTTGATCGCTGCCTGACGGCGCCCGGCGGCGTCAGCATCGTGGCAGAAGGCCGCAACCGGGCCATCATCTTCCCGATGGACGGCGTGGGGCCGCAACATTCGATTTTCAAGATTGCGCCTAAGGCGGCGGTATCCCTGGAGTTCATGGATATCGAAGGACTGCTGATCTACCCCGCAGGAGCGGATGGCCATACGAAACGCGGCGGCAAGGGCCTGCACATAGACACGACTGGCGTCGTGAGCGGATTGAACCTTGCCGCCCTCAACATGCGGCGGGTCTACTTCGCCGCGGGCAACGATTACAGCGTCTATATCGTCAACGACATCTCGAAGCAGTCGCAGGGCGCCCCGTCGAATAGCCTGTTCGACACCTGCTTCTTCTTCGACGGGTTCTTTGCGCGCGGCGTCGGCGACTCCAACCGCTGGGCCAACTGCGTCTTCCAGACGACCTCAACTACCCGGAACATGATCGACATCGCGCTCGTGGATACGAGCAGGGGTGGTAATGGCGCCTCGGTCGCCATCTTCGACACATGCAATGTCACCGGCCTGGGCGCCATCGTCCTCCGCGCGGGTCGCCGCTTCGAGTTCCGTGGCCTCAACTCGGAACTCGGCAACACCCCCGGCTCGACCGGGAGCAACGGCGCGCTGATCGACATCCTGGGCGACCTCGGGCGGGTTCATGGCGTCAAGTTCACGGGCGGCCTCGCCGCGCTGTTCGGCGATACCGCAGCCACGCGCCTAATCCGCATTGGCAACGCGCAGGATGTCGACGTCGACGGGATGGAGCTCTCGAACGGCACCATGAACTTCATGGCTGCCGCGATCGAGATCACGGCCGATGCCACGGACACGCACGTCGGCTGGACCTCGAGCCTCGACGCGACGAGGTTCGCGAAGATTGCGAACGACGCCGGCATGGGCACGCGCGGCGTCATCCAGAAACCAACCCTGGCCAAGAGCTGGTCCAATCTCGGTTCCGGCTACGACGGCGCCTCGTTCCAGAAGGATCGCTACGGCCGCGTCACGCTCGACGGCTTGCTGTCCGGCAGCGGGATCGTCGCGGGCGGCGTCACCGTGTTCACGCTACCAGCCGGGTTCCGCCCGGCGGGGATGAAGCGCTGCCTCGCCTACGCAATTGTCGGAGGGCCAGCCGTGACTGTTCCGGTGGACATCCTGCCCAACGGCGCCGTCGTTTACAACGGGCCCGCTGGCGCCACGCAGCTCGCTCTAAGTGGTGTCGCGTTTCAGACGCCTTCGTTCCACACGAGCGCATAATCGTGACTGCTCCCCGCTGAACCGGCGGCCGTCGCGGCCTTCGACCGGCGTGACCGTGATCCGATTCAAGGCGACCTCCGGCTTCGTCGTGCTCTCGCTCCATCAGGTGAAGGCGGTGGGCTCGGCGCTGTTCGCGCACACGCAGGCCTGCTTCGACGCCGAGGATCGGGCCGATGCCGGCCTCGCGGCAAAGCCACCGACCGTGACCACGACGGATCAAGTCGAAGCGATGTTCGCCGTCGGACGTGGTCGCCTTCGTTGAGGGCAGCGAATCCGAGCAGCTGCAGGCCATGGTCCGCTTCATCAAGGTCAACTACCTCGACGATGAGCTCCGGGCGCACAACTGGCCCGCGTTTGCGCGGCTACAATGGGCCGAGCTACGCCGAGAACGGCTACCACACGAAGCTCGCGGTCCGGTTCGCTTTCTGGCGGAAGATCCCGGACACGCCCTGGTCGCCGCCCACCCCCGCCGTCGCCGCGATCCTGGCCGAGCCGACCACCGACGAGCTCTTCCGGCAGGCCAACCGCGTCACGGCATGACGATCAGCGGCTGCCTGAGGATCTCGGCACATGCAGTGGCATCAATCGGCAGCAGCTCGCACGATCTCATCCGGGGTTAGGGACTCGCCGTCGGGACCGCGCACGTCAAGCACGTGCTCGCCCCGCGCCAACGCTGCGCGAGCCAGCTTGATCGCCTCCTGCCGGGACCCGCACTCGTCGGTGACGACTGCCATGTGCGTCACCTTGACAGGGTCTGCGTGGGTGATGTGCCAAGCCATGTCGCTCTCCTTCGATCCACGTGTTCGCTCAGGTAGCGCCCGGGGCGCTGTCGTCGAGAACGGCACCCTGGTCGCCCAGTACACCAACGCCTCCACAATCGACGCGTTCGCGATCGACGAGCCGTGAAACCTCAACTTCTTCCCGGCCGCTGACGCTGGCGACCTGAGCGCCGGTAGGTCCCGGGCGCACTCTCAGCAGGAACATCCAATGATCCGCACGCTTCTCGCGGCGCCAGCGCTCGCCTGCGCGCTCTCCGGCCATGCCCGGGCCGTCGATAGTGATGGCACGCACCCGGACGACCGGCTCACTCCAGGCGAGATCCGCACCATCGACCGTGCGGAGATCTGCGGTCACACGACAGGCGAGTTCCGGAACGTGTCGGTGACGACGACGATCGCCGCTGGGCGCGCCTACGGCCTGATGAGCTCGAAGGTCGGCTGGTGCGCCGTCGAGGAACTCGGAGGCTCCATTGGCCGCTGGCGTGATCTCAAGGATCGAGTGCGCAGGACCGAAACCGCTGAGGGGCGTGATGATGGTCAGGTTGTTGCCCTCGCCCTCGATCGAGGTGCCGTTGCTGACGACACAGGCCGTCGAGGTCGAGGGGTTCACACCATACAGGCCGACCGCGAGGCGGAGCCGCTTGCCGATCTGCCAACAGGCGTTCAGGGCCGCGTTGAGCCCCGCCGTCTGATCGCTGCCGTCGCCCGTCAGGCCAAACTTGCGTCCGGTTACGAATTGCTCGCGCAGGTCGCCGACATAGGCAGGCGCCGCGCCCGCGAAGCGCGGCTCTGCCCGCACGTTGCGCGCCGCGAGGAGCGCTCCACCGAGCGCGCCTGCACCTGCTGCGGCGATCGAGGCGGCGACATGAGGGCGGGCCGGATCTGGGATCATGAGGGTCCTTGTATCGGTCTCGGCTGCGGCGGCACGACCGTCGTAGACCGAGGCAGCGACGGTCTGCGAACCCACCCGCGTCGCGTGCGAACGGAACGCCCCGCAGGATACCGCACGCGACGGGGGCACCCGCACAGGCGGGCCTGGGCCGCCGCGATGTTCCCGATCGCCGGACGCCAGCAAGGGAACCCCCGTCGCGCCGAGCCCCGTCCACGCATTCTTAGTACACGCCCGTCGGACGAGCATCGCGCGTGCCGTCTCACCGTCCGCCCCCACTCACGGGCCCGACTTACGGGAACGCCAAATCGACCACCTCATCCCGGCCGCCGCGCCGCCCGAGGCCCTCGTCGGCAAAATGAAAGCATCCCCGCTTCGCCAAGACGTCCGTGATACAGGCCAACCATTCGGCCGGTGTCGCATCCCAGGGAAAGACGGCGCCCTCATCAAGATCCCTCACGCGCTCCTCGAAGGCGCCAATGTTGGAACACAGGACCGAGAGGCCCAGGCGCAGCGCGGCGGAGAGCGTGAATGACCATGTTTCCGGGCACTGGGCGGGGAACCACACCAGATCCGGATCTTCGCGTCTCAGCAGGTCGCTCAGTTCAGCATCGGCGTACCGACCGGTGACCCTCACGTTCTCGCCCAGGTCGTCGCCTTCATCGCAGTAGCCGATTATGACAAAGCTCAGCTCAAGACCCTTCTTCCGAGCGAGATCGAATACAGCTCGGGCGATATCTATTCCCTTATGCTGCTGCATGTAGCCTATCAACGCCACCTTGGCAGAACCTCGGACCCTCCGGTCCGACTTTGGGTCCGGCGATTGCAAGGCGGAGTGCCCCGCGTCGAACGTTTCGTAAGGCACAACATCGATCGCGACCCAAGGATAGATTTTCTCAACGCGACGCGACACGTCGGCCGACGGAGCGATCACCCGGCTTGCCGCTTCGAACAGCCAGCGATGTGCTCTCTGCCACGATCTGATCGTGCCGTGGCCCATACCGGTCGCGGCACGCTGCAACGCCGCATAATGGAGCTCCAGCTCGTCCCCGACGAACGTCCCGTCCGGGCCTAGCAGATGCGGCTGCGGCGACAGCAGGAAGTAATCGTGCAGGTACAAGGTTATGGGAGCGTCGAGCGCGGCGATGATATCCTTGATCGATCGAAAGCCCTGGATATGATGCAGCTCGATGCTCGTAAGGCGACAGCTCTGTAACAAAGAGACTAAGTCTTGCGTCCGAAGAGACGGGATCGCAACCTCCATGTCCGAGGTCGGATCGCGAAATCTAAGAATATAATCAGCCTGTGTTGTGGTCAGAACGACGATATTACATCGGTCGATCAGCGTCTGAACTCGCTCCTCGACGAATCTTGCCACGCCCCCACCCCAGCGGTGCGAGATTAGGAGAACGCTGGGTACCGTCCCATCCAGAAAATACTGGACTTGGCCAATCGAGTGCTCTGCCTTTCTGCCCAGCGTGTCGACCAGGCTGTGAATCGCCTCACCTGGATGAGATCGGATGAGCCCTGCGATCGCACTCTTGGGCCGGTCTTCGGGGTCGCGTCCGAGGGTGAGAGCATCCAGTGTAGCCGCTGTGAGGTCTTCAGACGGTTGACGACCCTCGGCCTCACCCCACTGCTCGAAGTGATAGAGCGGGTCGCATCGGACCTCGGCAACATCCGGGTAGGTCGCCAAGTAATAGGCGTCATCGAAGAAGGCATTTGGCGTGAGACCGATCCTTCGGCCGACATGGAGAAAATGACCGAGAGATGTCTGCGGCGCTCGCAAGCGACACGCCGTCAGAAACCTTCGATACCAAGCCTCGTCGAACAATGGGTGCGGATCGATCCCTTTCGCGGAACCGATGAGAACGTAGTGGGCTAGGGGATTGTGAGGACGTGGAACAGCACCACTTTGCTCGACGTAGAAGGACACGTCGAAGAGCGGATTCGGGCGATAGCCCAACTCGGCACCGTACTTGAGGAAATGCTGAAGGGGATCTTCCTCCTGCGCGACGAAGTCGCCGTACATCAAAGCATACCAGGCAGGATCGAACAACCCAGATGCCCGAATCGCCCACTCATCTTCGTGATCCATCAACAATCCCGAACCGTTAAAATAGTAGGCGGCAAATGCGTTGGTCGCTGCTCTTCATCGCTCAGCCAAAGCCCTCCGCCTCCAGTAAACGAGCTCCTGGTTAGCGTCCGAAATATCCTGAGACAGAAGTGCCAGCCGCTGGCTCATGATCTCGATCTCACGGTCCCGGCACTCGAGCAGCTTGGCAGCTGATCGCGATCCGTCATGCACGCGCGCCAACTCACTCATGAGCTCGTCGTTCGAAGACATGCAACGCTCATAGTCCGAATTACAAGTATAGTATCTAAGTTCCGCCTCTTGCAGCGCGCGCAGCGACGCCTCGAGATCTTCGGCCAAGCTTGATCGCGCCAAGTCCAGGCAGGCGCGAAGTTCCCTCAGACAGGTATCGTCCCGGGGGACGACGTGCGCCCTGAGGATTGTCTGAATGCATTCCGCTTCAGCGGTTCTCGCGGCCGGCTGCCCGGGTTGGTTCCACGATGTGTAAGCGCGCGGCGGAAGTCGGTCGAATCGAACGGCGTCTAGGCGCCCTTCTTGCGCGCCGTGTTTGATAAAATGCAGCAAGGGGTTGATGCCCGCGCTCCGGATATCTGGATAATGCGAGAGGTATAGAGCACCATCGAAACCGAGGTCGGGTCCTCGTCCTTCGGCTCCGCCGTGCCTGAGGTAATGCTCGGACGCCTTCAGAACGGTTTTAGGGACATCCGGGTTGGCGTTGATGTATGCGGTCGCCTCAAACAACCCCGACACGAGAATAACCACGCACTCGATAGCTTCAGAGTCGAATAGTCTCGCCCGCGGCCGTCCAAGCCTCGGAGGCCACCCAACCGGATGTCGACCGTGATCCGTCTGCAGCAACGCGCCGGCTTCAAAGATGCTGCAAGCCAGAGACAGGACTTCCACCTGCCAGGATTTCCACAGTAGAGCCAGATGTGTCCGGTTGAAGATCATGAGCTTCCGCGAGTGGCCGCGCCGATGGGTTTGCAGATTTAATGAGATCTCAGATGTCTGTTACTCTCATTGATCGGATTTTAGTTTTCAACGGCTACGGTACCTCGGCACCGTGATCCGCCGCCGCCAAGACCGAGGGATCAACATCGCAAGCTACAATTGCTGCGACAGTCTGCGGCGCTCGACGCGCAGATGCCGCGAGATCGCGTAGTTCATCGCCGTCAGGAATCCGTAGGCGCCGCGTACGAAACGGCGGCCGAGATAGGCCTTCAGGAAATTGCCCGGCAGCTCGACGAAGACCCGCCAGGTCGGGATCACCACGCCCCGCGCTTCGAGGTCGTCCGCCTGCTGGTCGGAGTAGCGGTTCAGCTTGCCGAGCTGGTCGCCGAGCGAGCGCACCGTGAAATGGTGAATCACGCCCCTGAGCCGCGCCGGTTTCACCCCGGGCTCCAGCGCCACCCGGTAGTGGACCGGCGAGGCGAAATAGCGGCCCCAGTCCTTCCGGTAGAGCCGAACCGGCGTCAGCGTGTACGCGACCGGGTGCGGCCGGCCCTCGCCGGAGAAGATCTCCACGATGTCGATCCGCCACGCCGGCCGGCGCTGCTCGCCCGCGGCCCAGAGGCCCCAGATCTCCCGGACCAGCTCCGGCGGCACCACCTCGTCGGCGTCGAGGTTCAGGAGCCAGACGTGCCGGCGCTGCTACTCGGCGAAGCGCTTCTGCGGGCCGTAGCCCGGCGAGGCATTGTGCAGCACCCGCGCCGAGGGATGCCGCCAGCGCCTGCGTGCTGTCCGTGGAGCCCGAATCGACCACCACGAGGTCGTCTGTCAGGCCGCGCACCGCCCGGCTCGTCGCCCTGATCCGGTCCGCCACGTTGTGAGCGATGATGAAGACCGACAGCGGCAGCATAACCCTGGACCTAAACCCTCAGCGGTGAGATCACCAGCCCGACGGTATAAGGCGCACTCCCAACCAACGGGCGGCTTCGACCGGTGCTCGCGAGCAAGTCCGACGCCCTTTGGTGCCATAGCACCTGAAGCCGATCAGCCACGCTATAGCCACGATCCTGAGGCATGTCGACACGGCCGAGCGGGGCCGCAAGCGACCGAAGCGCGTGCGCCTACTTCTGAACCGCGCGAGCCCGGGACGGATCGCGGCAGGGTTGCGACGGTCAGCGGCTTCGGCCTCACCGGCCCCGGAACTCCGAAGAGCGCGTGCTAGGAACCGGAAGCTTGAACGATTATCAGGGCCTGCAACTCCTTATTGCACCGCGATCGCCGTTTTGCCGAAAGGTCGTGGCCTGTATAGCCGAAGCAGGACTGCAAGATCAAATCGCTCTGCAGATCGTAGACCCTTGGACCGACGAGCGCCTGCGTGCGGCGAACCCGCTGTGCAAGGTCCCGACACTGATGTTGACCGACGGTACCGCGCTGTTCGACTCTGCGGTGATCGTCCAATACATCCAGGATAGGTCAGGTGCCGCGTTGATCCCTCGGGGTGAGTCGCGATGGGACGCGCTTCGCCGTGAGGCCCAGGCCGACGGCCTCGCCGACGCGGTCATCCGTCGGTTTGTGGAGCGGAGCGGCTCGGACGGCGATCGCGCATCGAAGGTTGTCCGTCGCCAGGAGCAGGCCATCGACGCAGCCCTGGGGCGCTTCGAGCAGGCGCCGGCCTGGGTGGACTTGCCCGTCGATGTCGGCCACATAGCCCTGGCCTGCGCGATCGATTACCTCAATCGGCGCTCCCCAGAGCTCGATTGGAGCGCCGGCAGGCCCTTGCTCGTAGAATGGTTTTATGATTTCCGTACGCGACCCTCGTTCGTAGTCGCCTCTTCGACAGGCGTAGAGCAGTCTGGCTCGATCGTCCAAGGGTGACATCTCAGATAAATTCGCGGCGCACGAGGTAGGGGCTGGAACTTCAGATCTTGAGGTAAATGCTCCAGTTCGCCAGCGAGGATGTTTGCCAGCGAGGATGCTATAGTGAGGGTTGCAGTCCTAGGCGTCTCCGGCATGCTCGGAAGTGCCGCGTTTCACATTCTCTCCGAGCGACTCCCCGGCCAAGTCTGCGGTACGGCGCGCTCGTCGGCCATCCTGCGGGCTTTCCAGCCGGAGGCGGCGGAGAACATCGCCGTTGGGCTGGACGTGCAAGATTTCGACGCCCTAGCGGGATTTTTGCGCGAAACGCGGCCGACGGTCATCGTGAACTGCATCGGCGTCGTGAAGCAACTCGCCACCGCCGAGGATCCGCTGACTGCAATCCCCATCAATTCTCTTTTGCCCCATCGATTGGCTCGCTTAGCGGATCTGATTGGTGCACGACTGATCCATGTCAGCACTGATTGCGTGTTTACCGGAGAAAAGGGCGGCTACACCGAGGGGGATCGTCCTGACGCGAAGGACCTTTACGGGCGCTCGAAACTTTTGGGCGAAGTCGATTACGAGAACGCGATCACGCTCCGCACCTCCATCATCGGTCATGAAATCGGCAGCCAGAACGGTCTCGTCGAGTGGTTTCTCGCACAGCAGGGGCGCGTCAAAGGATACCGGAACGCGATCTTCTCCGGCTTGACCACCGATGAGCTCGTGCGGGTCATCGTGGATTACGTGATGCCGGCCCCCGAGCTGCGCGGCGTGTATCACGTCAGCGTCGATCCAATCAGCAAGTTTGACCTGCTCTCGATCGTCAAAAACGCCTATGGTCGGACGACAGAAATCGAGCCGGACGACGAGATCGCCGTCGATAGGTCGTTAGATTCACGTCGTTTCCGCTCCGCTGTGGGATACGTGCCTTCGCACTGGCCCGATCTCATTAAGCGCATGCGCGCGTTTCAAGAAACGTTCTTATCACAGGTGTGATGATGTTCGCTGGCAAAACGCTTCTGATAACTGGCGGCACTGGCTCGTTTGGCAACGCTGTCGTCCAGCGGTTCCTCGCGACGGACATCGGACAGATCCGCATTTTCAGCCGAGACGAGAAAAAACAGGAGGACATGCGTCTACTGCTCCGTGACCCTCGCGTGCGATTTTTCATTGGGGATGTCCGCGAGTACGGATCGATCGCTCAGGCGACGAAGGGCGTAGACTACATTTTTCATGCCGCCGCACTCAAGCAGGTTCCTTCCTGCGAGTTCTATCCGATGGAGGCGGTTCGAACGAACATCCTTGGTGCCGAGAACGCGCTCAACGCTGCCGTCCAAAATGGGGTCGAGCGCATGGTCGTGCTCTCCACCGACAAGGCAGTCTATCCCATCAATGCGATGGGTCTCAGCAAAGCCATGATGGAAAAGCTGACGATCGCCAAATCGCGGATGCTGGACAGAAACGATACCATTCTCTGCGCGACCCGCTATGGTAACGTGATGGCCTCCCGCGGATCTGTGATACCTCTATTCGTGAATCAGATCAAAGAAGGAAAAGACATAACCATAACCGATCCCACGATGACGCGCTTCTTGATGTCACTTGAGGAATCGGTTGATCTGGTGCTTTTCGCCTACCAACATGGCAGCCAAGGCGACATCTTCGTACAGAAGGCCCCGGCCTGTACCGTGGCGGATTTGGCGGAAGCCCTGAGGACGATTTTTAAGGCGCGCAACGAGATCAAGATCATCGGCACGCGTCATGGCGAGAAGCTCTTCGAGTCTCTGGTCTCGCGCGAAGAAATGGCGCGGGCGGATGATCTGGAGGGCTTCTATCGTATTCCGGCCGACGACCGCGACCTCAATTACTCGAAATTCTTTACGGCCGGCGAGACCGCGATCAGTGCCGCAGAAGACTACACATCGCACAACACCACTCGCCTTGATCAAAAGCAGGTTGTAGATTTGCTGATGGGCTTGGATTACATCCAGCGTGAACTCAAGGCATATGAGCGGTGAGCGAGCCGGACACAGTGTGTTCCTGACCTGTGAGAGCGTGCGCGTCGACGGTTCGCCGGAGGCTCAATTAGATCGGAATACACATGCGTAAGATCCTCACAATCGTCGGAACCCGCCCCGAACTAATCAAGATGTCACTGGTGATTCGGAAGCTTGATCATTTGACCGATCACGTCCTAGTCCATACCGGGCAGAATTATGATTACGAGCTGAATCAGGTTTTTTTCGACGATCTCGGGATCCGGAAGCCCAATTATTTCCTCGATGCGGCTGGCTCGGGCGCCGTTTCGACCATCGCGCGCGTCATCGAGCGCTCCGACGAGATCTTCGCGCGCGAGAAGCCGGAAGCCGTTCTCATCTACGGTGACACCAACTCGGGCCTGTCGGTCATCGCCGCGAAAAGGCACAAGATTCCGATCTTTCACATGGAAGCTGGTAACCGCTGTTTCGACCAGCGGGTTCCGGAGGAAATCAATCGCAAGGTCATCGATCATCTGAGCGATGTAAACATCGTCCTAACGGAACATGCGCGTCGGTACCTTTTGGCTGAAGGGCTGCCGGCTCAGCGGATATTCAAAGTCGGTTCGCACATGAAGGAGGTGCTCGCCGAATTCGCCCCGAAAATCGCGTCGTCTGATATCCTCGACAAGCTGAATTTAGTAAAGGACAAGTACTTTATCGTCTCCGCCCATCGCGAGGAGAATGTCGACTCCCCGGCGCGGCTAAGCGCATTCTTGGAGGAGCTGCTTCACCTAGACCAGACCTTCGGCCTCCCGATCATCATGTCAGTGCACCCGCGTACGCGCGCGCGCCTCGACGCGATGGGCGGCGCCAATGTCCCCGCCGCCGTGCAGTTCTTGCGGCCTTTCGGGTTCACGGACTACATAAGGTTGCAGCAGGATGCGTTCTGCGTCCTGTCGGACAGCGGTACCATTACTGAGGAAGCCTCGCTTCTTGACTTGCCCGCGGTGACCTTTCGTGATGCCCACGAGCGCCCCGAGGGGATGGACGCCGGCACTCTAGTTGTGGCGCCCCTCGGAAAATCCTCGTTTGTTGACGCGGTAAACACCGTACGAGATGGGCACGGTGGCAATTGCAAATTTAGCGGTTCGGTCAACGATTACGACGCGGATGCAGTATCTTCAAAGATAGTCCGCATCGTCTTGTCGAATATCGACTACGTAAATCAGACGGTCTGGTTCAAGCATTAGCTAGTGGTGCGAGTCTAACGTTTGGTGCCCGCGTTTGGCGGTCTGGATGATGCGATCTGGGTCTGCCGTCCAGACGAAGGGCTTCGGGTTTCCGTTGCTCTCGGCGATGAAGCGTTTGATGGCGGCCTGCGCCTCGACCAGTGATCCGAACATGCCCCGTCGCAGCCGGCGCTTCGCGAGCTTGGCGAAGAAGCCCTCGACGGCGTTAAGCCAGGAGGCGGAGGTGGGCGTAAAGTGTAAGGTCCAGCGCGGATGGCGGTCGAGCCAGGCGCGGACCTTCGGGTGTTTGCGGACGGCATAATTGTCCAAGATCGCGTGGAGGACCTTACCGGTGGGGACCGCCGCCTCGACCGCATAGAGGACGCGGATGAACTCTTGATGCCGATGGCGCTGCATACACCGGCCGATCACCTTGCCCTCCAAGACGTCCAGAGCGGCAAACAAGGTCGTGGTGCCGTGGCGCTTGTAGTCGTGGGTGCGTGTCGTCGGCTTACTCGGCTTCATCGGCAATGGGTCCTGCGTGCGAGCGAGTGCCTGGATCTGAGACTGCTCGTCGACGGAGAGCACCACGGCATGGGCCGGTGGATCGACGTAGAGCCCGACCACATCGCGCAATTTGGCGGCGAAGGCCGGGTCGGTAGAGAGCTTGAACTGCCGCACCCGGTGCGGCTGCAGGCCGTGCCCGCGCCAGATCCGCTGCACCGACGAGTCGCTGATGGATACAGCCTTGGCCATGGCAGCCGCCGTCTAATGCGTGGTCTCGCCGGGTGGCTCGCCTTGCGTCAGGGCCACGACGCGCGCCGCCACCGCCGGACTGAGCGGCGGGATGCGTGCCGGGCACGTCTTGTCTCGAAGGAGTCCATCGATGCCCTCCCGTGCGAAGCGCTCCTGCCAGCGCCAGACCGCAGTCTTGGATACGCCCGCCTCATGCATGATCGCGTGGGTGCCCAGACCATCGGCGCTCAGCAGCACGATGCGAGCGCGCCAGACATGCTTCTGCGCTGTGTTGCGGCCAGCCACGAGGGCTTCGAGCCGAAGGCGATCCGAGGCGGCAAGCGAGAAGGAGATTCCGCCGAGCATCCGGTCAGACTCGCAGGGCACGGCCCAAACCGAAACCTCGGACGGACTCAGCCGTCAGATTGCGACCACTAGTCCACACGAAGATCGGGCTTTCGACGCGCCAACTCTACACACATGTGGAGCAAAAGCTGTAGTTAAATTGAGCGTTCCGATTTTGAAGAGGTGCAGACAGCATCCCTGAAATAAGTTGATGCGCCTGTCGAACTTCGCGCGCTGGTAGAGCCGACAGCGGATGGTCCAGCTCTACACGGCATCGTGTTCGGTCCAATTGAGGCGTGAGCGCAAACATGGAAGCGACTATCCTCTGCTCATCGGCCTTGTCCCGCTCTGGCAAGTCGACGACTCCTAACGCTCTGCTGTGTCTTCGCGTCGCGCACAACCGGGCGGCCGCGATCGTGAATGGCGATGAGTTGCGCCATGGGGTGAGCCGAGACGCATCCCCCTCCACCAAGCTCGGCGATGAACCGCTTCACTGGGGGGCGGATCACCGGTCGTCGCGGCAGGCCGAGGATAAGCCGCCCCAAAGCCCGTTGAACGGCATGGCATTTCCTTCCCGGATCAGGACCTCAGGTGCTCAAAATCTGGACGGACCTGGGATTGGCCTGGTTCGGAGGACATCGTCACTCCTTTCGTGCGCCGCCTTTCCGATGCTCAGGAGCGGTCCGCCGTATCCCTGGACCAGCACGCCTCAGGCCATAGAGCCCAGGTCGCGCCGATGCAATGATAGCGCCTCTGCGTCTGCGCGGCGCGCTACTTCGGAGCGTCTCACGCCTCTCACTCCATGAGGGCTATCAAGCAATCGTCGACGGACGGAAGATCAGGGATTTCCGGAATGCAAAAATGATCATCTTCAAAGCAGGCTTGGCTCAGTATCCTGCTCATCTTTCCTGAGCAGATGACGTTCCTGTGGACCATCAAGGTCGAAAGACGGCGAGCGTCGGCCGGGCGATGGACTGTCTCGGATACGAAGTCAGCGCCGTCTGTGAGGTCGGTGGTCGAGCCTCGACGGGCGATCATTGCCGATCCCGAGGTCGCCATCGCCAATCCGGCTTGTTGCATGAAGAGCATCTGAGTCTGAAGCTTGTCCTCAAAATATAAGGATCTCTCGTCGGCGAATGCTATGTATTCTCCACTAGCATAAAAGAGGCAGCGATTGAGCAAATTTAGGTTGTCATTTTCTTCAAATCTAATTTGCTTGATCCTGTCGTCCGACTGCGACCAGCGACGAAGGATCGTTTTATCGCCGAGCGCATCTGGCGTAGCCAGCAGAAGTTCGAATGTCCGATGGGTTTGCCTAAGGATGCTTGCAGCCGTCATTAAGCATTCTTGTACATTCTTGGTCGCGACCAATACAACACTCACCAAGGTGTCAGCGTAAACCTTGGATGATAAGGATTTGAGATGCGCGGCCGCATGCTTGTAGGGGGTGGTCGCGAGAAACTTGGCCAAGCCGTCGAAATACAGTTGACTGCTGCCCGCGATCTGTGCTCGCTCAACCGCCGTTCGCTGGCACGCGATATCGATCCACAGACTGTCGCCCTCTACGACCGCCTCAGGGTGGCGAGTGCCCTGATTAGAGTGGATGCGATAGCTGACGAGCGGAGTCGGGAGAAGGAAAAAATCGTGCTTCTGGAGAATTTTGCTCCAGAGCGCATAATCCTGAACATACTTCAGGCTTGCGTCGAACGGGCCAAACGCTCTCATCACGTGAGTGGGGATGAAAAGTGTGCATCCATTGATTGCGCTGTCAAGCAATGCTCTCTTTGGGTGGGTCGCGTACTTAACGAAATTGAGCCGGCTGTCGTCGATTTTGTAGCCCTGGCTATTGATGTAGAAAACATCGCTGAATATGATGGCGCTTCTTTTATTTAAAGCCCTATAATACTCAACCTGAAGCTCTACCTTCTCTCGGCGATGGACGTCATCATGACTGAGCCAAGTAAAGAAATCGCCCTCCATTATGTCGAGAATGTGGTTCATCGCTCCTGCGACACCGAGATTTCTTTGATGCAGGTACTTGATCTTTCCACCGTAACGCAATGCGACGTCGCGGGTGCGCCCGCCATCGTCAGACCCGTCGTCCAAAACGATGATTTCAACGTTCTCATAAGTCTGTCTGAGTGCGCTGTCGATTGCATCGCTAAGGTAATCGGCGCCATTGTAGACAGGAATTGCAATTGTTACCTTCGGAGAGGTGTGTGCCAAGACTGAAATCTCTTCAATAATCGCCTGCAAGCGACGTGCAATTGATACGCGTCACTCCACGGTGACGGATTTGGCGAGGTTTCTGGGCTGGTCGACGTCTTTGCCCATGACCACGGCGGTGTGGTAGGCGAGCAGCTGGATCGGCACCGCGTACACGATCGGCGCCACGGTCGCGTCCACCGCCGGCATCGTGACCGTCGCCAGCGTGTCCAGGCCGTGCGCGGCCGCCCCTTGCGCGTCCCCGATCAGCACGATCCGCCCGCCGCGCGCCGCCACCTCCTGCATGTTCGACACCGTCTTGTCGAACACCCCGTCATGCGGCGCGATCACGATCACCGGCACGGCCGCGTCGATCAGCGCGATCGGGCCGTGCTTCAGCTCCCCCGCCGCGTAGCCCTCCGCGTGGATGTAGCTGATCTCCTTCAGCTTCAGCGCGCCCTCCAGCGCCATCGGGTAGCTCGTGCCCCGGCCGAGATACAGGACGTCCCGCGCCTGCGCGACCTCCCGGGCCAGGCCGGCGATCGCCGCCTCCCGGCTCAGCGCCTCCGCCATCAGGCCCGGCGCCCGGATCAGCGCCTCCACCAGCCGCGCCTCGCCCGAAGCGTCCAGCGTGCCCCGCACCCGCCCCGCCGCGATCGCCAGGCACAGCAGAACCGTCAGCTGGCACGAGAACGCCTTCGTCGAGGCCACCCCGATCTCCGGACCCGCCAGCGTCGGCATCACCACCGCCGATTCCCGCGCGATCGTCGAGCTCGGCACGTTGACCACGCTCAAGGTGTGCTGGCCCTGGGCCTTGGCGTAGCGCAGCGAGGCCAGCGTGTCGGCGGTCTCGCCCGATTGCGAGATCACCAGCGTCAGCCCGTCCCGCTCCAGCGGCGCCTCGCGGTAGCGCGCCTCGGAGGCGACGTCGATCTCCACCGGCAGCCGCGCCAGCTGCTCGAACCAGTAGCGCGCCACCAGGCCGGCATAATACGCCGTGCCGCAGGCCGTGATCGACATCCGGCCGAGCTTGGCGAAGTCGAACGGCAGTGCCTCGGGCAGCACCACCCGGCTGCTCGCCAGGTCGACGTAGTGGGCCAGCGTGCGCCCGACCACCTCGGGCTGCTCGTGGATCTCCTTGGCCATGAAGTGGCGGTATTCGCCCTTGTCGACCCGGTAGGCCTGGGTGGCGATCGTCTGGCGCGGGCGCTGGACGATCGCCCCGGACGCGTCGCGGATCTCGGCGCCGTCGCGGGTCAGGATCGCCCAGTCGCCCTCGTCGAGATAGGTGATCGCGTCGGTGAAGGGGGCCAGCGCCAGGGCGTCGGAGCCGAGATAGGTCTCGCCCGCGCCGAAGCCGATCGCCAGCGGCGCGCCGTGGCGGGCGCCGATCAGCAGGTTGTCGGCGCCGGCGAAGATGAAGGCGAGCGCGAAGGCGCCGCGCAGCCGCGGCAGGGCGGCGGCGACCGCCTCGACCGGCCCCAGGCCGCGGTCGATGCTGCGGCTGACCAGCTGGGCGACGACCTCGGTGTCGGTCTCGGTCTCGAACACGACGCCCTCGGCCTCGAGCTCGGCCTTGAGCGCGCGGAAGTTCTCGATGATGCCGTTGTGGACGACCGCGAGGTTCCGGGTGGCGTGGGGATGGGCGTTGGTCTCGTTGGGCCGGCCGTGGGTGGCCCAGCGGGTGTGGCCGATGCCGATCGTGCCGGTGAGCGGCTCCTGCGCGAGCCTGGCCTCGAGGTTGGCGAGCTTGCCGGCGGCGCGGCGGCGCGCGAGCCGGCCGTGCTCGAGGGTGGCCAGACCGGCGGAATCGTAGCCGCGGTATTCGAGCCGGCGCAGGGCCTCGATCACCTGCCCCGCCACCGCGTCGCGCCCGACGATGCCGACGATGCCGCACATGGATGTGTCTCTCGCTCTGAGACCGGCACCCGTCGTGCTGGGCGCTTTCGATGGAAGGACGGCCGCGGCTGAAGCGCCCGCACGCACGAGCAGCATGGGGCTCCGGCCCCACCCGCTGTAAGGCCAAATTCAGCTTGTACCTATCACTACGCCTCGCATCCAGCCCCAGCTGTCGCAGGAGTGTCATAATCGAGGGTGTCCCGACTGCTCGGGATTTTGCCTCCGCGTAACCGTGATAGCTGTCAGGGTGGGTGGCTGAGGACGACATTACAATGTGGGCTGCGCCACGTCGGGGACCTGCTGAGGTGGCCGAGGATGGCCTGTCAGACCGCCGGCATCGTGGGATGAGGGGGCGGCAGCCGATTCTTTTTTCCGCTCTGCCGTATCGAGGCGACTGGACCAGAGGCAGGCGTGAGCCATCATCGTCATCAGCACATGCCGGGTTAGTCCTGTCCAGCATCGGCTTTAGCGCGCACTTGCGGTGCGAACCCGGTCGATCTCGACCAATGCGATCTCTGCCTTAGTTCGTGCGCGGCGTAGATTCCCCGGCACACCGGCCTGTGCTATTCGGTCGAGATCACCCGTCCAGACTTCGGGCAAGAACGCCTCAGCCCGACGGCTACGGACTCCTCACCACGCGCCAGCGTGAGCGAGACCAGCGACTGGCAGTTGGCGTTCTTGCCGAGCGTGGTGGCGTATTGCGGCGCGACCCCGACCGAGTGCTCGCCCTTCTTGGGCAGGGCCGTGTTGTCGACCACCAGAATCGCATCCGGAGCGCCGACCAGGCGATCGGCCTCTGCGACGAGCGCCTGCTCCACAGATCGTGCTCGTCCCGAAGCTGGACGCGCATCTCCTCCAAGGTGATGCCGTCCTTCTCGTCGATCAGGCCGCGCTGGAACGCCTCGTGCGGATTGAGCTTCGACCGGCGTGGCCGTCAATGCGGACGGGCGGCCACCGTCCCGGTCGTCGTGAGCGCGGCCATCCAGCGGATCGAGGTGGCGACACCGACCCTAAAACCGCGCGGCCACCTGCTGGCGCGAGATCGTTGCGGCGGCTTCCACGACCCGCTCGCGTAGATCCTGGCTGTAAGGTCGTTCCATCCATCGCTCCTCCCCAGAGCGACCAATGAATCAGCCCGTCGCCTCTCCATGAATCCTACCTCTTCGACTCCGCGCAACCAAAAACGCTCTAGCCCAACGAGGAGGACTTCTCTGCCTGCCGCCTCGTCTAGGACAAAATTACACCGTCTTGTGGACACGCTAGCCTCCCGTTGATCGGAATGCCACGTATGCCCAGCACTAGCGGTTCGGCGATAGCATGGCGCGAACAGCACCTCACTTGCAGCCGCAGAGTGATCCGTCGGCAGGTCGACGCATCCGCGACGTGGCCCACGCACGACCCTCGATCCTGTTGGGACTCACATCAGTGGGATGAGAACCCGCGCAGGAAGTGGTGCGACGGCCATCGCGGATGGCAGACACAGGGCTTCGGCAGCGACGCCGATTGTCCGATTATCGAAACGGGCGTTCAGGCGGTCTCGGCACATAGTCGCTCATGAGGTCGTTGGCCTGGCCGGCAGTTTGCGCCTTCAACTGGATAAGGAATTAAGATGCCGTGGCAGTTTAATCTTGACGAACAAGGACGGTCACCTGAGCGTGAGCATACCATTGCGGAGTGCAAACGTTGCTGGTCCTATGAATCGCCTTTTCCGGACTATGATTTGATCACCGAAGAAGTGCGTTCTCGCGATATTTACGGCCGCCTTCGCATTCCTTATGACGAGAACCTGAGTCAATTGGCAGAGATCGTTACGCGCTATATTTCGGAGTGGAACCCGAGAATAGATGACGATGGGAAATCTTTCTGCAAGACCCCAACGATAAATTACTCCTTTCCCGAATATGACGCCTTCATAGTTCACTGCCTAGTGCGGCACCTGAAGCCCAAGCGCATCATTGAACTCGGCTCGGGCATGTCGACTCGTGTGCTTGTTGATGCGGGAAACCGCAATCAAACGCCACCGTCAATCACTTGTGTAGACAAATACACGTTTGATTCGACTAAGGCTGTGTTAGGCCAGCTCGGCGTAAAATTCCTAGATCAAGATATCACCGCGATCAGCATGGAACTTTATGAGGCGCTGGAAGAAAATGATGTTCTATTTATCGACTCGAGTCACGTGCTGAAGAATTTTGGCGACGTCGAGCTTGAGTTTATGATGATACTACCGACGCTGAAGCCGGGCGTCGTGGTACACGTGCATGATATTTTTTTACCGTATAATTATCCAAGTGATTGGATAATCGATTGGAAGTGTGTTTTGACTGAGCAGCAGGTGCTCGCGGCTTATCTCCACGACAATGCGCGGGTCGAGATCTTGGCTGCAAATGCTTACAATTCCGCGCGCGGCATCTGCGTTCCTGAGGAAATCGAGTACAAGGCCGGCGGATCTTTTTGGTTCAAGATAAAATAGATGGCTGCATATTAGATGTTTTCTATCTGCGATCTTTGATGAATTCCAGTCCATGCCATCAATGGCTTTCGGAGAATAACTCGCTAATGACGCGATGCGATTATGCGCTTGATGAAGGGAAGACGGGCGAAGTCATCTGCGTTGGTCTAACGAGTCTCGGGGACGCCATTGGTAGCCCACCCATACCTGATGCGTTTGAGTGGCGCCACTTCATGCGGTCCTATCGCTGCCATCGCCTTTATCTGATCGATTGCTTCCAGCACTGGTATCGTGGGCCAATTCTTGGCTTCAGTCATTCTATCGACCAGACTGCCGCACCTTTCCTTGAGACCAAAAAGCGTTTGCGCGCACGCCGCCTGATCTTCATCGGATCCTCGATGGCCGGGTTCGGTGCGATGGTGCTCGGCGCCAAAACTGGGGCCGACCTCGCGATCGCGATAGCGCCGCAGACCAGCGTCGATGCTGCCTTCCTAGGGAGCATCGGCGATTCCCGCTGGCCGGGGAAAACGTTCGAGGTCAACAACTTCGGGTGCGCGCATAGGGACCTGTGCGACCTATACCATTCGACGGGCGGCCCTCAGCGCACGCACATTTTGTATGACGCTTCGTGCCCCGATGATGGCCTCCATGCCGGGCGCCTTGCCGCGTTCCCTAATGTGGAGATTGAGGATGTCGGCTACGGTGGGCACGGGTGCGCATACGAGATGGCGAAGAATGGGAGGATGACTCAGATGGTCGATGCAGCCATTGCGTCAGACCATTTTCTAAGCAGCAGGTAGCAGCACTGAGGCTTGCGCTTGGTTGGTCGGCAGCTCCTTCGCCCCGCGCTTAGACCGGCATCTCGGTTCAATGGCGAGACTACCTCGGACCGCCCGGCCCCGGCCGAAGCGTTTATTTCGTGCTCGGCGCTGCGGTGGGCCGCCGCTTGCGACGCACGGGCGGTTCCCCTCACTTTCAGCTCCGCCTGGCAGAGCTTTTAGTGTCAAAATGTCCGGCTGCTGGTTGTATCCCACAGCTGGCCGGTCTCTTGAATCACCAGTTCGGCGCCGACCCGCATCTGTCTGAGGCGACAGGCGCTCATCACCGTCCTATAGGGCCCAGCTCCGGTGGGCGTGCTCCTAAACCAACTTTCGCCAGATTTCTCGTGGATTTGCCCTGGCAACCAAAGGGTTCAATCGCCGATGACGACTTTAGCTAGCTCAAGGGCGTTGAAGAGCCCGACAGAGTCATATCTGCACGTGCTGTACGCTCTGATGCTACGCGACATGCGCACGCGCTTTGGAGCCTCACTGTGGGGATACGCCGTAGTCGTGCTGTGGCCCTGTGTGCACATCTTCATGCTGATTGCGATTTATACATTCCAGAAGATGCCATCGCCGCTAGGTGATGATCGAGCCTTATTTTTCGCGACCGGCGCGGTTCCAGTGCTGGTGTTCCAGTACATTTCGCGTGAAGTAATGAAGGCAGTGATGTCGAACCGGCCGCTCACATACTATCCACAAGTCAAGCTATTCGATGTAATATTTGCAAGAATGTTGGTTGAAATCGTAACCGGCTTTCTAGCCCTTATGGTGGTCATCACCGTTCTCTTCTGCATGGGTTCTAATCCAATACCGTCAGACCCTTTCGTGGCGATGTGCGCCTACCTAACTGCGATCCTTCTTGGGATTGGTATCGGGACGATCAACGTCGCCATCATCGGCTTCTTCCCCGGATGGATAATCGGATACGCTCTGTTTGGAATTCTATTATATATCTCAAGTGGCGTCATTTTCATGCCTAGCTATCTTCCGGAGAAAATATATGTTTGGTTGAAGTATAATCCCGTTCTACAACTATCTGAATGGATGCGGTCGGCCTACTATCCATACTCGGGATTGCAGATTGATTATCTATATATACTGCTTTGCGCGATGACATCAATTTCTATTGGGCTTTATCTAGTAAAGCACGTAGTCGCAAAATTATCGACTTGATGAAGATCGCTTTTGGAGAAATGTACGTCGGTTTAATCTATCAGGCTGAGCGCTGCCGAATCGTTGCGTTCGGGACGGTACGGGCTGTCAAGCTTAGCCGAAGTGAATCAGGTCTGACGCCGAGCGAATGTGAGGTGCCCATTACGGTGGAGCCCGCCTTCGAGGCCCGCTGCCGCGCGCACCTCAGGATGAGGGCAGGGATGGGACATAGGCTGGTCGTCGCCGGCTCGCCAACACGCCCTCGCTCTCGGAGGGTGTCGCAACACCAACGGTCGCGGCTTTAGGGTTTGGACTCGATCAGCATCAGAAGGCGATGATTGCAGCCAGGGCGACGGCTGAGGCGTAGTTGCGGGCGAGCTTGTCGTACCGGGTGGCGATGCGGCGGAAGTCCTTGAGGCGGTTGAACGTCGCCTCGATGCGCCAGCGCTCCCGGTAGCGCCGCTTGTCGTGATGGATCCTTCTCTTGCGGCTGCGCTTGCCCGGCATGATGCCGCTTCTGCGTAGGTCAGCGCGCAGCCAATCGGCGTCGTAGCCCTTGTCGGCGCTCAGGCGGCGGATCCGGCCCGGCGCCTCGGCCAGGACGGCCGGAGCGGCGGTGACATCGCTGGCGTTGCCGGGCGTCAGCAGGAGCACGCCGGGCCGGCCGAGGACATCGGTGAGCGCATGGACCTTGGTCGTCTGGCCGCCGCGCGACGGGCCGATGGCCTGGGCCTGCGCCCCCCTTTATGGATGGCCCGCCCCTCACCGGGCTGCCCTGCTAGGCTGGCAGGGTAGCGGAGATGAGGAACGGAGCGAGACGATGCCGATCACGGTGTTGGGGATCGACCTGGGCAAGAACAGCTGCAGCCTCGTCGGGCTGGACGCGACCGGGCGTGTTGTGCTGCGGCGGCGCATGCGGCGTGAGAGCGTGATCGCCTTCGGTGCGCAGTTGCCGTCCTGCGTTGTGGCGATGGAGGCGTGTTGCGGTGCCCATCACATGGGTCGAACGCTGGCAGCCCAGGGGCACACCGTTCGGCTGATGTCGCCCGAGTACGTGCGCCCCTACGTCAAGGCTCAGAAGAACGACGACCGTGATGCCGAGGCGATTGCCGAAGCGGCGACGCGTCCGACCATGCGCTTCGTGGCCCTCAAGTCGGAAGCGCAACTCGACATGCAGACCCTGCACCGGGTCCGCGATCAGCTCGTCGGCGAGCGGACAGCCCTGATGAACCAGATCCGCGCCATCCTGCTGGAGCGTGGCCATGTCGTGCCGCAGGGTCGTGCCAGATTGGCCGCCCGCCTCGCAAGCCTGCTCGACGACGAGGCAGCCACGGATCTCACACCCCGTATGCGGACCCTCGTGACGGACGTGCGCGAGCGCTGGCAGTTCCTCGATCAGCGCATCGCTGCCCTTGATGCCGAGTTCAGCGAGCAGGCCCGCTCGGATGAGAGTGCACGTCGGCTGACAACCATCCCCGGTATCGGCGCGCTCAACGCGACCGCCCTGGTGGCCGCCATCGGCGACGTGACGACCTTCGCGCGCGGACGTGATCTGGCAGCTTGGCTCGGCCTTGTGCCGCGGCAGGTCACGACCGGCGGACGGCCTAAACTCGTCGGCATCACCAAGCGCGGCAGCAAGTACCTGCGCAAGATGCTGATCCAGGGTGCACGGGCCGCGATGCCGACGCTCCAGCAGAGTGAGACCCGCCTCGGGCAGTGGCTGCGCGGGCTTCTGGCGCGGGCGCACGCCAACACAGCCGTGGTCGCGCTGGCCGCCAAGATGGCCAGGACTGTCTGGGCGCTCCTGCGCCATGAGCGCGTTTACGAGGCGGCTGTCATCGCCGCCTGAACCAAGCTTGGTCGGCGAAGCCTTCGCCGGCCTTCCGATGTCTGCGTGTGGTGCGAGGAAGATGGCCTGACAGTCGATCGGTGTTCTGGAAGCCTTTGGCTGGCAAATGGCGCTCGACGCCGACCCCTTTATGAGGCCCAGGACGCGCGGATCTCCATCTTGGCCAACGGCTCGCCGGAAGGCCGGATACGTTTGTGCAGACTGCCCAGACCAGCGGAACCAGAGCCACTTGCGGACGGGGCGGGCCATACGTTCCCGCCGTGCGCCGAGCGATGTGCTCGCACGTAGGTGCTGTCGATGGCAGCCGCCTCGCCCGACCAGCCGGCCTTGGCCAGGGCCGCCAACATCGCCGTCCAGAAGCCACCCCGGGACCAGCGGTTGGAAGCGGTTGTAGACGGTCGTGCGAGGCCCGTACGCGGCGGGGCAGTCACGCCAGCGGCAGCCCGAGGTGAGCACGTGCAGGATGCCGGAGATGATCTGCCGGTCGTCCTTCCGCTCCGGTCCGGGCTGATCCTTGGGCATGAACGGGGCCATCACCGCCCACTGCTCATCCGAGAGCCAGAACAGGTCCGCCATCGCCGCCTCCACGGTGTAAAGGGCGGCCCTGAATCATAAAACCACAAACCCTGCAACGGCTTGGTTCGGTTCACATCCTAGTAGTCATTAGGCGAGGCCGATGAAGGCTTCAAGACCGCGCCGCCTACCTGCGCGTCTCCCAACCTTTTGAAGAGATCCCTTCAGTCCTGTCGGCAACGCTGCGCCGGACACGTTTTGTGAGCTGGCAACCGTTCGCCCGGTCAAGAGCGGTCTTGCATGTTCCTCCGGATAGTGCGCTCTGAGATGTAGGTTCGGGTGGTACGCCCTTGGGTTCGCGTGGTATGCCCCGCTGCTGAAAGCTCCTCAGCTTTCGAGTGAGCCGCCAGACCACCGCCCGAACATGTGCTGTCACCCTATCTCCATTCCGCCTTAATTGTTTGAGAGAATTCAAGTCAGTGCCTCGCAGGCATGTTCGACAAAGCCGGACATGCAGGAGTCGATCGAACCAATGATTGAATCAGACTTCCCAAATACCATAATTCTTGACACGACGAATCTCTGCAATGCTCGCTGTCCGTTCTGCCCTCTCTTTCAAGGGGATGCGCAGTTTGATCGACGCGTCCGCCCTGCTGCAGTCATGTCTTTAGATTTATATGATCGACTAATTTCCCAAATTGCGGATTGGCCGACCCGACCCGCCGCTCTTGTGCATTCGGCGAATGGTGAAATCCTGCAGGACCCGAAACTCCACGAGCGCTTGCGAATATTGAAAGAGCGCGGGCTGGCATCGATTACATCTCTGCTGACCAATGCGCAGTATTTAAGCGAAGCTCACGCGAACGCTATTCTGGACAGCGGTGTTTCTCAGCTCATTATCGGTTTCGATGGAGCTACGAAAGAGACTTATGAAGCACATCGCGTCAGATGCGATTACGACCGAGTGCTGGGCAATATTCGCCGCTTCGTCGCGATACGCGCTTCTCGCAACCTCAGCTCGACTAAAATCTTACTCAAATTCGTGCGAACACAGAGGAACGAGCACGAGCTGATCGATGCGTTCAAGATGTTTTCAACGATTTTAGATCCCGAGCTTGACCGATTTCAGGATGCGCTTGCCGTAGATTGGTCAGATAATCCATCCGAAAAAGAAGATTTGTACTTCCGTCCCAGAGTCAAGGATGGGGTTCGACGGAAAAGCTGCGAGTACTTTGACAATGCTCTTGAGATACAGCCAAGCGGAACGATCGCCGCGTGTTGCTGGGATTACAATCTGACAGTCTCGGACGGCGGCCTCGGCGAGGCTGCAGAGGAGCCATTAATCGATATCTGGCGCGGGAAGAAGAGGCATGACCTTCAGATTGCGCATCTTCCCGGAGGTTCGGGCCTGCCGGAGAAATGTCAAAGCTGCATCATCATGAATGAGCCGGAGCCAATTACTGATGATATGATCCGTATTGACCCTGCTTATCTCGAGTCTAAAGCGGAGACAGCCTTGCTGTATCGCATGATGCCGATGAATGCGTAATCGGAACGTTGTTCGACGTGGATCGCTCTGTGAACTGAGTGCAGCATTCGAAAGGCTGTCGGACCCCGTTTCATTACGTTTCGATGACCTGCCTGATCGGGATCGTGGCTGCAGCGAGCACGAAGGCGCGTGTGGAGGCTGGGGCCGCCTCGTGGTTGCGCGCGAGCCGGCGGCGACTGATTCGACTGGACGCCCGCTCGATCACCCACCGCCTGAGCTGAACAGCAAAGCCCTGCTGAGTGCCTTCGATCTCGACCACGATTGTCGGTCGGCGGCGCCTCGCTCTGCTTTGCAGGCACGCACAGCGAAGCAGTGAGGCAGATAAGGGGAACTGCCTGCACGAGGCCCGTAGCACGGCAGACCCGCCGCGGTTGTCATGCCGGCTGAAGGTGGAGACGGCTATTGGGGTGCGGCCGTCTATGTCGGTGACAGCGTAGCGGTTCAGTCCGACAATTTGCCGGGCGGGGTCATAGCCACGCGCGACTGCCACACCTCTACGCCGCGCGAACGTGCGGCTTGCGTGTTCACGACCCGGGCGTCCCCCGCCGGTCTCAAGTCCGACCCGCTTCCGGTTAGCCATTGCGAGAGAGTAGGCGAGGCATCCGACAGGGGTCGCTGGCGCAGGACGGCCTGGCGAGCGAGATCCACGCGTCAGTGAATGCCGGAGGCACCTCATGGCGCTCAAGATTACGGAATGCCAGGCGCATGACGATCCGGCGGCGGCCGAAGCTCTGGGTGGGTCGGGCGCGGGGCGGATCCTGCTAGTCGACGAGCCTACGACAGCGACGCGTTGCGCACCCGGACGGATGAGCACGAGGCGCGAGCCAACGTGAAACCGATGCCCAACTGCAAGCAGATGCGAGCCTTAGCCCCTTCTGGTACGAGTGCCGCAACTTGGATCGAGCGCTTCTCCAGCAAGATCAAGCACTTCCGGGTCGTTGTCACGCGCTACGACAAGGACCCGACACTCCCCTCGCTAGAGCTGTTTCCGGTCAGGTAGCGACGGCCAAGTCGTCTTCGTAGCCGGCTGCGGCGACGTAGTTGCGACACTCCTGCGGGGTGAAGCGGGTGAATGCCTGGCGGATCGCCGCCCAGAGATCCGGGATCGTGCGGGTGGCCGCGCTGCGCAACGGCGCCTTCAGCTTTGCGAAGGCCTGCTCAATCGGGTTGAAATCAGGGCTGTAGGGCGGAAGGTAGAGCAGCTGGGCCCCTACGGCCTCGATCGCATCCTGCACGCCGGCGACCTTGTGGGCAGGCAGGTTGTCCATGACGACGATGTCGCCCGGCTGCAGCACCGGGATCAGGGTCTCGGTGACGTAGCTGCGGAAGCGCGTGCCGTTCGTGGGGCCGTCCAACAGCGCGATCGCGCACAGCCCGCTCGTGCGCAGGGCGGCCGTGAGGGTCGTGGTTTTGTCGTGGCCAAACGGAGCCGCAAGCCGGCAGCGCTCGCCGCGCGGGCGGGGCCCAGCCGGAGCGCCGCACCATGTTGGTGGCGGCCGCCGTCTCGTCCAGGAACACCACCCGGTCCGGGTCGAGCCCGGGTTGCGCCTCGAACCACGCCTCGCGCGCCGCGCTTACGTCTTCACGCTCCTGCTCAGCTGCGTAAGCCGCCCCTTTTTCCAGCTGATCCCGTGCCGCTGGAAGAAGCGCGACAGACCACTCGTGCTGGTCGTCACGCCTCGCTCGGCCAGGGCCGCATACAGTTCGTGCAGGCAGATCGCGGGCCGTGCTTCGTAGGTCGCGCGGATCAGATCCGCGTGCGCCTCGGTGGCCAGTGAGCGCTGATCGCCGCTGCGTGGCCGCGCCGCGACCCGGCCCTCCTTCCGTAAGCGCCCCGCCTAGCCGCTGGCGCTCGACGCGCTCACCCCGAAGCGGGCGGCCGCGCCGTGGCAGGAAGTTCCCTCCGCCAGCGCGGCGACGACGCGCACATGGAGATCAATCGACAGGGCTGACGGCATCAAAGCCTCCTGGGCTCGTCAAGGACTCACCCCAAACCATGTTGCGGATCGGTCGGGCGCAGCTTGAGCGTCAAACGCGCAGCCCTGAGTGTTCAACTGCGCATCTTATCGCACCGCGAACGACCCAGCCCAGCCATGATTGTAATGCGCCCTGTCCAGGCTGTAAGAGTGCAAGCGACTCGAATAAGGGCGGTATAGCGCGAGTTAGGAGACGGTCGATGGCCATCTACGCGATCTCGTTCAGAATCGGTCCGGAGGGCGACCACCAAGCACGGTCAGCATCTTTGAAACAAAAAATCCAAACGGAAGCTGTTGATTTCGCGTGGACCGGAACCGAATGCTTCTACGTTATCGAGTCACCGAAGAATACTGAAGATTTGGCATATTTTTTGTACCGCAGCACAGATTTAAGCTCACAGCATGATGAACTGCTCGTGATAAATTTGACGGCCAAACAGCATGTTGCCCATGGTGCGGTGACGGAGAGGAAGGTACTGCGCTCCCTGCTCGATCGGGGGTAGAAGCCGAGTGGATATGTTGCTCGTGCAGCGATAAGGCATGCGGCCACATCGCGGGCTTTTCATATGTTCAGCCGCCAGTCCGGAAAGGAGTGCCCGTGCCTACAATTCCATATGGTCGCCAATCTGTCGACGAAGCTGATCTCGCCGCAGTCTCCGCAGTGCTCACCTCTGACTTCCTTACGCAAGGACCGCACGTCGAGCACTTCGAAGCTGCGCTTGTAGAGGCATGCGGCGCAACCCATGCGGTCGCGGTGAACAGCGCCACCTCGGCACTCCACGTCGCGTATCTTGCACTCGGACTCGGGCCTGGCAAGCGCTTGTGGAGCACTCCAAACACATTTGTATCGACAACAAACGCCGCGCTTTTGTGCGGAGCTTCGGTCGATTTTGTCGATATCGACCCACAAACTTACAATCTTGATCCACAGGCGCTCGCCCACAAGTTAGAGACAGCACGCCGCCGCGGCGAGCCCGGCCCGGACGTGGTAGCCACCGTCGACTTTGCTGGCCAACCATGCGATGTGGCGTCTATCCGCAAACTGGCCGACGCATACGGCTTCCGTGTCGTTGAAGACGCCTCCCATGCGATCGGAGCGTCATGGCGCGGAGAACCGATCGGCTGCGGGCAACACGCCGACATCACGGTCTTCAGTTTCCACCCCGTAAAGATCATTACCACTGGAGAGGGTGGCGCGGCAATGACGAACGACTCTGTGTTAGCAGAGTCAATGAGGTTGTTGCGGACTCACGGCGTGACCCGACAAGTCGATCGACTGGAGGGGGCGACCCATGGAGCGTGGTATTACGAACAAGTAGCGTTAGGTCTAAACTATCGCATGACCGATATTCAGGCTGCCCTCGGCGTCTCGCAGATCAAACGGCTCGAGAGTTTCATCGCGCGCCGGCGGACGATCGCGGCACGCTATGACGTCGAGCTGACTGATCTGCCTTTGAAGACGCCGTGGCAGTCCGAAGACTCGGTCTCAGCGTATCATTTGTATCCCGTCACGCTTGACTTGCAGCGATTAAAGGGCGGCCGTAAAGCTTTTTTTGATCTCTTGCGCGCTCGCGGCATCGGAGTGCAAGTTCATTATATCCCGGTTCATACGCATCCTTATTACAAGCGCCTCGGATTTCAAGTCGAAGATTATCCTTGCTCGGAAAGATACTACGAAAGCTGTATTTCTCTGCCAATATTTCCTGCTCTTACCGATCAAGAGCAATCACGGGTCATTCGTACCGTCCAAGAGGTAAGTTTTGATCTGGGAGTCGATTAACAATTAATACGTGGCGGAGCGGCGCATGGGAACGGTCGGCATAGTCGTACAGGCTCGGGAGTCTTCGACGCGACTTCCGGGCAAAGTCCTTAAGCTTATTGATCAACATACAGTACTTAGTCATGTCTTGCGTAGGTGCAAAGTTGTCAAAGGCGTCGACGTTGTGTGCTGTGCCGTCGCAGAAGGATCCAAGCATGATCGCGTTGCGGATGAGGCGCTCGCGTGTGGAGCAACGGTCATACGGGGGTCGGAATCAGACGTCCTCGATCGCTATCGCCGCGCCGCGGAACAACTCAATCTGACAGAAATCATTAGAGTAACCAGTGATTGTCCGTTGATAGATCCGGGGCTCTGCAGCCAAGTGCTCGACGCACTCTTAAGCAAACGAGCGGATTATGCCTGCAACAATATGCCGCCGTCTTTTCCGCATGGCCTCGACTGTGAAGCATTTACAGCCAGCGCACTTTATCAAGCTGCGCAAAACGCTACTTTACCCGACGAACGCGAACATGTGACACCTTGGCTTCGGACACGAACTACGATCAAACGCGCTTTTATTGTTGGGCCCGGCGGCGCGATCATAAAGCAACGATGGACCTTAGATTACGAAGAGGATCTGCAATTTATGCGGCGTCTGTTTCAAATTTTGCCGAAATCTCTGAATGTCGCCAATTACGAGTGCGTGATGCAAGTAATAGATCAATTCCCGGAACTGCAAGAAATCAACATGCGGCGACGGGATTCGGGCCGCATTTCCGGCATTGAGATTTCAAAATAATAAAACCGTTCTTAATTTCTTTCATCCACTTTATTGTAAGCCGACGAGGAGGTCGTCGGCACCAGCCGCCTGCGCGAGTTGGAGCGGCGCGTGCGCGACCTTGAACGCTTGCTCGGGCGCAAGACCTTGGAGGTTGAGATCCTCAAGGAGGCGCTCGGCCTCGCGCGCACAAAAAAACCGATCTCGCCGCTCAGCTCCTGGAGCGGTTCGACGGGCGGTTCGCTGTGAAGGCGGTGGCCGACTGATCCTCCCTCGGCATCGCGGACACAGGGAAATCATTTCGCGGCCCTCTCGGCTTGCTCGGGCGTGAGATAGCCGAGTGCCGAGTGGATGCGTTGCCGATTGTACAACCCCTCAGCACAAGACCCATAGTACCGACGCTGGCGACGACGGTGTCGTCGTCTACGGGTGGCATCCATGGGCCGGGCGTGCGGTTCGCCTTCACGAGGTGATCGGGCGCGCAGCAGGTACGGCCGCGCGCTGCACACTCGTGGACGCGCCAGCCGCACGCCTACAGGAGATCCCGGTCTGGATGCTCGATCCCGTCGCGTGCGGGGCAATGCGGGCGGCGGCGCAGCCGGTCGTGGCCTTGTCCGCGCTGATGAGCTTGCGCGTCCTGCTCGCCGCGGCGGGCAGAGGCCCTGTCCCGCGCCGAGCAACGCTAGCATCGCCCGAGTCCTCGGGAGATTGCCATGCCACAGCCTCCGCGCCGACCGCGCCGGTCGGACCCGCAGCTCGACCTCGGCCTGACGCAAGGGCCGTCGACTCTGACACCGCCAGCCTGGAGCAGCCTGCCGACGGCGACGCAGCAGACCCTCACCCGCCTGCTGGCCCGCCTGCTCGTCGCCCATACCAACAGATCCTCGCAGCAGGACGTCCGAGCCGGAGGCGCCGATGAGCGCTGAGAAGATCGGCCCGCAGCACCGAGCCCGCAAAGCCGTGCTCTACGTCCGCCAGTCCTCGGCCCATCAGGTCCAGCACAACCGCGAGAGCCAGGCCCTGCAATACGCCATGCGCGAGCGCCTCGTCGGGCTCGGCTTTGCCGAGGTCGAGATCATCGACGAGGATCTCGGCTGCTCGGCCGCCGGCGGCACGCTGCGCGCCGGCTTCGAACGTATGGTCGCCGAGGTCTGCCTGGGCAAGGTCGGCGCGGTCGCCGCCCGCGAGGTCTCCCGCTTCGCCCGCAACAGCCGGGACTGGCAGCAGCTCGTGGAGATGTGCCGCGTCGTCGATACCCTGCTCGTCGACCAGGAGGCGATCTACGCGCCGCGCCTGGGCAACGACCGCCTGCTCCTCGGGCTCAAGGGCAGCCTCAACGAGTACGAGCTCGACCTCCTGCGCCAGCGCTCGCTGTCCGCGCGCTACGAGAAGGCGCGCCGCGGCGAGCTCGTGGTCGCGGCACCTGTCGGCTTCCTCAAGGCCGGCGACCGGCTCGAGATGGATCCCGATCGGCGTGTGCAGGCCGCGATCCGGTTGGCCATCGACAAGGTGGCCGAGTTGGGCAGCGTGCGCCAGGCCCTGCTCTGGTTCCTGGAGCACGGGCTCGATCTGCCGACCCGCGTCAACGCCGGCCCGGTGGTCTGGCGCCGCCCCCGTTACTCGACGCTGCGCGAGTTCATCGCCAATCCTGCCTATGGCGGCGCCTACGCCTACGGCCGCAGCCGCGTCACGGCCAGCTACGACGCGGCCGGCGCCAAGGCGCGGGCCCGGCGCACGCCGCGCTCGGAGTGGCTGGCGTTGAAGCCCGGCGCGCATGAGGGTTACGTCACGTGGGAGCGGGCGGAGGCGATCCGGGCGATGGTGAGCGAGAACGTCCCGACGAGTTCCCGTGGTGCGCCCAAGCTCGGCTCGGCCCTGCTCTCCGGTCTGCTGCGCTGCCGGCGCTGCGGACGCAAGCTGAGCGTCCAGTACACCGGGGCCAAGGGGCAGATCCCGCGCTACGCCTGCGTCCGCGGGCGGATCGACTACGGCGAGCCGAACTGCATCGCCTTCGGCGGCCTTCGTGTCGATGACGTCGTCGAGGCGGCGCTCCTGTCGGTGGTGCAGCCCGGCGCCATCGAGGCGACGCGGGCAGCCGAGTCGCAGGCGAGCATGCGCCGCGACGAGGCACGTGAGGCGATGATGCGCGATCTGGAGGCGGCGCGCTACGCGGCCGACCGCGCGTTCCGCCAGTACGACGCCGCCGACCCCGAGAACCGCCTGGTGACCGGCGAACTCGAAGCGCGCTGGAACCGCGCTCTGTCCCGGGTCGGCGCCTGCGAGACGCGCGTTGCCGAGCACGACGCGGTCGCCCCCCGACCCGCCCTTCCTCCAATCGCGTTGGAGACGCTCGCCGCGGACCTGCAGGGCGTCTGGTCAGCGCCCACGACGGATGCGCGGCTCAAGAAGCGGATCGTGCGCACCCTCATCCACGAGGCGATCGCCGACCTCGACGAGGTGCGGGCCGAGATCGTGCTCACCCTGCATTGGGCCGGTGGCGCCCACACCGAGCATCGCCTGCCGCGTCGGCGACGCGGTCAGCGCACCAGCACGCCCGCCGACGTGATCGAAGCGGTGCGCACACTGGCGCTCATCGCGCGCGACGACGTGATCGCGGGCGTACTCAACCGCAACGGCGTGAGGACGGGGCACGGCAACCGCTTCACGCGCGAGCGCGTCACCGCATTGCGCTCGCAGTACCGCATCCCGGTGTTCCGCGAGGCCGCGGCGGGAGAGGAGCCTTGGCTGAACCTGACCCAAGCTGCCGCCCGCGTCGGCGTTGCCGCGCGAACCCTTCGTCTGGCCGCGGAACGGGGCGAGATCGATGCAGCGCATCCGCTCGCGGACGGACCTTGGGTCTTCAGCCGCGCGGCTCTCGACGGCCCGGCTGCCCGCGTCCTCGCACAGGAGGCACTCAACCGCGGCAAACACCCCGCGGTACCGCATCCAGCACAGCAATCCCTCTTCGCATCAACGACATAGCGAGATGTGCGTTCTGATGAGCAGTTGTAGTAGCCCTCGATGTAGGCGAACAGATCGCGCCGCGCTTCCGGTCGCAGGCTCATCGCGTACCTCCATGCCCACGCCCCCGACCAACTGATTCGCCGACAGTATCTAGGTGATGTCGGCCAGCCTGCAGCGCGGCAATCAGGATGAGACCAGCGCGTCAATCAAGATGAGAGGAACCGCCGATCTGATGACGCAAGGAGGGCAGAGCCCGACCGGAGGCATCGGATCGGCGTCGGCGTGACCTTCAGGGGCACGTCGTCTGGTGATCGCGGCCACCGGGCCAGCTGCGGGTCGTCCTCAGTTTGAGGAGCCTGCCCGTGCCCGGCCGCCACGTGACCGATCACCAGATGAGGCTCTTCATGCAGTTCCGTCAGAGCGACAGCGTCGCTGCGGCCGCCGCCAAGGCCGCCTTCAGTCCCGCCACCGGCCATCGCATTGCCGCCGATCCGCGTCTGCCCTCGGCTAAGAAGACCCCGCGCGGACGGCGTCGGCCCGATCCCCTCGCCGAGGTGTTCGAGGCCGAGATCGTGCCATTGCTCGAAGCCGCGCCCGGCCTGAGGCCGGTGGCCGTCTTCGAGGAGATCCTGCGCCGTCATCCCGATCTCGGTGAAGGGGTCCGACGGACACTGGAGCGGCGTATCCGGGCTTGGCGCGCCGTGCACGGAGCCGACCAGGACGTCATCTTTCGTCAGACCCACGAGCCCGGGCGGATGGGACTGTCGGACTTTACCGACATGGCCGATCTCGGCGTCAGCATCGCTGGGCTGCGCCTCGACCATCGGCTCTACCACTTCCGGCTCGCCTACTCCGGCTTCGAGCACGCCCACGTCGTGCTCGGCGGCGAGAGCTTCGTGGCGCTCGCCGAAGGGCTGCAGAATGCCCTCTGGTCTCTCGGCGGCGTGCCGCGCGAGCACCGCACCGACAGCCTCTCGGCCGCCTTCCGCAACCTCGACGAGGCCGCCCAGGAGGATCTCACCCGCCGCTACGAGGCCCTGTGCGCCCACTACGGCATGACGCCCACCCGCAACAACGCCGGCCTCGCCCACGAGAACGGTTCGGTGGAGGGCCCGCACGGCCACCTCAAGCGGGCCCTCGCCGATGCGCTCCTGCTGCGCACCAGCACCAACTTCCCCGACCTGACCGCCTACCGCACCTTCGTCGACGAGCTCGTCGGACGCCGCAACGCCCGCCAAGCTAAGCGCATCGACAGCGAGCGGGCTGTCCTGGCGCGGCTGCCCGAGCGGCGCTCGTGCGACTACGAGCAGGTCAGCGTGCGCGTCTCCTCGGCCGGCGGGTTCCGCCTGCGCAAGGTGTTCTACACCGTGCCCTCGCGCCTGATCGGCCACACCCTGCGCGTGCGCCTCTACGACGACCGCCTCGACGTCTTCGTCGGCGGATCCCACCTCTTCACCCTGCCGCGGGGGCGGGCTCATCCGGACGGACGGCACGATCAGGTCGTCGACTACCACCACGTCATCCACGCCCTCCGGCGCAAGCCGATGGCGCTGCTCAACCTCGTCTACCGCGACCGGCTCTTCCCGCGGGCACCCTACCGGCACGCCTTTGAGTCCCTGCGCGCCGCGCTTCCGGAACGGCAGGCCTGCCGCATCGCCGTCGATTTACTTGCGCTGGCCCATGACCGCGGCTGCGAGGCCGAACTCGCCGAATGCCTGGCCGTCGAACTGGCCGCCAAGCGCCTGCCCGATCTAGCCGTCCTGCGTGCCCGCTTCGCACCCGATCCGGCTACCATCCCTCACGTCAACGTCGCCCTCGGCTCGCTGGCGAGCTACGAGAGCCTCCTCGACGGCGTCACGACGGGAGGGGCGGCATGAAGGCCCTGGCCCGCACCACCACCGCGGTCGACACCGCCCGGCTCGGGATCATGCTCGGTGAGCTGCGCCTGCCGACCATCAAGACCGTCTGGCCCCGCTTTGCCGAACAGGCCGACAAGGAGGGCTGGCCTGCCGCCCGCTTCCTCGCGGCGCTGGCCGAGCACGAGTTGGCCGAGCGCGACAGACGACGCATCGAGCGTCATCTCGCCGAGGCGCGCCTGCCACCCGGCAAGACGCTCGATGGCTTCGACTTCGCCGCCGTGCCGATGCTCTCGAAGGCTCAGGTCATGGCGGTCGCCGCCGGCGACGCTTGGCTGGCGCAGGGGGCCAACCTGCTCCTGTTCGGTCCACCTGGCGGTGGGAAGAGCCATCTCGCCGCCGCGATCGGGCTCGCTCTCGTCGAGGCCGGCTTCAAGGTGCTGTTCACCCGCACCACCGACCTCGTCCAGAAGCTGCAGGTCGCCCGGCGCGACCTCGGCCTGGAGGCGGCCATCGGCCGGCTCGACCGCTTCGACCTGCTGATCCTCGACGACCTCGCCTACGTCACCAAGGACCAAGCCGAAACGAGCGTGCTGTTCGAGCTGATCAGCGCCCGCTACGAGCGCCGCTCCCTGATGATCACCGCCAACCAGCCCTTCGGCGAGTGGGGTCGGATCTTCCCCGATCCGGCCATGACGCTCGCTGCCGTCGACCGGCTGGTGCACCATGCCACCATCTTCGAGATGAACGTCGAGAGCTACCGGCGTCGCACGGCCCTGGATCGGAAACGCGGTCCTGGTCGACCGCCAACTCGCGCGACAATCAAAACTGCCGATGCGTGACGCTCCGCGACACGAACCTGACCCGACGCCACCTTGCGCCGGTCGATCGACCCGCTCATCATCAACCCGCCGCGACACCGGTCACTCATCCTGATTGTCGCTGACATCTCATCCAGATCGCCGCGCTACACATCGGCTGTCATCCGTAAGTACGCCCTCGCAGCGCCCATCCGCCCGGGCCAGCGCGGCCCGCTGCACAGCCTTGCTGAACTCCCGCCTGATCATCACGGCGCTCCCGTCGCGGCTCTGGCCATCGATCCGCCGAGGTCGACTGCGACCGCAGAGCGCTCGAGCGCAGTCTCGGCCAACCGGTAGGCATGCAGCTCACGCGCGCCAAGCTTGGCACAGGCGGCAAGCCAGCCGAGGAACCCGGGGTCTCCGATCTCGCAGGCCCGAGCACCGACGATAGAGGCCTGGCCTCGCTCGTCCCTGGCCACGGTGAGAACGACCGCCGCGCTCTCGGCCACGAGATCTGGGGTGTCGAGTGGCTGGACCACGACGACGTAGCGCCGGCTCGAGAGCCCACGCCACACGCTCATCGCGAGGACGGGCGCGCCGCGCAGGCCGGTGCTCGTGCGCAGGCGCTCCTCGCGCACAGGGCGGCGAATGGTACGGTCAGCCTTCAGCTCGCGCAGGGCGGAAGACCAGGAGATGCTGCGATTGGACATCGTGGCCCTCACGCCAGGGTAGAGCGGGACAGCGCACAGCGTGCGCGTGCAGCTGATGCTAGCCGGCGTTGCGATGGCGACTCCGCTCCCCGACACGGCGGGGACAGGGTGAACCGCCCCGGGTTTTCCCGAGGCCGGTTGGTTTGGGTCAGGCGGCCAAGGCTTGGACCTCGGCCTGGGCATAGTAGCGCGCTTCCGCCTCGGCGGGAGGCACGTTGCCGATCGGTTCGAGCAGCCGACGGTGGTTGAACCAGTCGACCCATTCGAGGGTGGCGTACTCGACAGCCTCGAACGAGCGCCACGGCCCGCGCCGATGGATCACCTCCGCTTTGAACAAGCCGATCACCGTCTCGGCAAGGGCATTATCGTAGCTGTCGCCGACGCTGCCGACGGAGGGCTCGATGCCCGCCTCGGCGAGGCGCTCGGTGTATCGGATACTCACGTATTGCGACCCTCGGTCGGAATGGCAGACCAAGCCGCTGCCGGCGGAGGGGCGGCGCTCGTGCACGGCCTGCTCTAGGGCATCGAGCACAAAGTCCGCCCGGGCCGATCGGGACACGCGCCAGCCCACGATCCTGCGGGCGAAGACGTCGATCACGAAGGCCACGTAGACGAACCCGCCCCATGTGGCGACGTAGGTAAAATCCGCGACCCATAGCCGGTTCGGGCATTCGGCCTTGAACTGCCGATTGACCCGATCGAGCGGGCAAGCCGCCGCCGGATCGGGAACGGTCGTACGGACCCTGCGCCCCCGGACGACGCCGGCCAAGCCCATCGCTCGCATCAGTCGGGCTACCGTGCAGCGTGCCACCGCGGTCCCCTCGCGGGCGAGCTGCCGCCAGACCTTCCGGACGCCGTAGACGCCGAAGTTGGCCGCGTGCACACGCCGGATCTCGGCCACGAGCGTTGCGTCCCGCTTGGCCCGAGCCGGCAGCCTGCCGGGATCGAGCCGCCGCGCGGCATGGGCGTCGTACGTCGACGGGGCGATCGGCAGCACCCTGCAGATCGGCTCGACCCCGTAGAGCGCGCGGTGATCGTCGATGAAGGCGATCATCGCTTGAACCGGCGGTCGAGCTCCGCCTGGGCAAAATACGCCGATGCCTTCCTCAGGATCTCATTGGCCTGCCGCAGTTCGCGAACCTCCCGCTCCAGCACCTTGATCCGCTCGCGCTCAGCGCTCGTGGGGCCGGGCCGCACACCACGGTTCCGCTCGGCCTGCCGGATCCAGTTGCGCAGCGTCTCACCCGAGCAGCCGATCTTGGCGGCAATCGACTGGATCGCAGACCATTGCGAGCCGTGCTCGCTCTCGTGCTCCCGCACCAGCCGGACCGCACGCTCGCGAACCTCGCGGGAGAAGGGTGGGGTATGCTTCGTCATGGCTCCAGTCTCTCAAGAGTTGGAGCCTCCGGAAAACCCGGGGCGGTTCAGGGGGCGGATCTGTATTGAAGTGTCGGTGTGCATAGTGGCGCGCCTTGAGCTCGAGGCGGGATCCAGCCCCGCCACTGCCCTGGCCCCGCATGCGGCTCGATGAGCCTGCGGGGCGACGCGATCCTCATGACGACGATGCCCGGTCCGGCCGGCGTACCTCAGCCCTGAGCTATGGAGGCGCTCGTCTCGCCCCATGCTCGCCGCTGGTGTGCAGAACCCGCAGCGACGCGGCGTCTCGTCCCGGAGCTTCAAAGTTAAGCGCCGCGCGGCCGTTCTCAGTCGGCACTTCAGCCGCAGCGCAGATCTTCATGCCTATCGTCACCATGCTCGTCTCGGTCTGACGCACGGCGTACGTGAACTGACGGACAATTCCGTTTAAACCAAGCGTGCCCATAAAGATCCCGCCGCGCTTCAGCTGGCTAACTGCTTCGTCGCACGACCATTCACGCTCCTTTCGCAGCAGCAGTCCAGTCCAATCCGGGCACTGCCGTAAATTGTTCTGGAGTTGGCGCGCCGAACGCCGAGAACATCCGCATCTTCCGGCAGAAGCAGGTCAACTCGCAATGATGAAACTGTATCAGCGGCGCTCGATATCCCTGCGCACGGGGTTCTGGCGCTGCAGCGGGGGAGGGGGCAGCGCGCGAGCGGTGAGGTAATCGAGCGCCTGCGAGGTGCTGTCGACCTGATCGTCGTGCCGCCCGTTCGGAAAGGCCATCAGTTCCGCGATGTAATCGGCCAGCCACGGAGCGTCCGATGGCAGGTGGACCTGCCCAGCCTCGAAGCGAGCTGCCTGAGCCAGGAGCCGAGCCTCCTTATCGTAGCGCGAGCGATGAAGGAGCGTCGACAAGGTTCCGGTCCGGCGCAGATCCTGATGGAGGGCACGCCCGAGCTCCGTATCCTCGATCAGGGTAGCGCTCGCCCTCCAGTGCCGGCTCAAGCTCACGATTTCTCGACGCAGTTCGGGTGCCTCGAGACGCTCGCGAACGATATCGAGCAGGTAGTAGTCTAAGCTCGACTTTGGCCATTTGCGGCGGGTCGAGTGGGCGGAGGTGACGAAGCGGGCGTGACGGGTAGGCTGGTCGCGTTCCCGCCAAGAGACAGGCCTACAAAGGCTATGATCATCGTCGTTGTCTGCGCGAGGGCCGGGCGTTGAGCATCAAGCCTCAGATCGCCGGCACGGCATTGCGAGCAGCTTGAACCACGTGCAGCCCGCGCCAGTCGATGAAGGTGCCGAACACGCCGCCCTCGACGAGGTGGGGCAGGGCCGTCCCGATCCACTCTAAGTTGAATGTCCGGAACTCCGCCTCGGTCATCTCGCCGCTGGCCATCGCGAACTCGCCGTGGTTACCGCTGGTCACATGCCCGCGGATCGGTACGTTGTAAGGCTCGTCCGTCAGGAGCAGGCGCGCACGTTCCGCTCCCATGAGCGCTGCCACCAGGGCCGGATCGCGGGCATCCCCGCAGACCACCCGGTGCCGACCGAGCACGAACACGTCGCCCAGCCGCGCGACCGCTGCTGCACCCGCCGACGGTGTCACTGGGCCCGGCTCGACGGTCTCGGGCTCATCGTCCAGGAGGATCTGGTCGATCTGGTGCGAACAAAAGTTCCAGATCGGCCTGCGTCATCGCGAGGGTCGGCGCGCCGTCGTGGTCAAACAGTGATTGCGCCAACGCGCTCTTGCGCTCCTTGAGGATCTCCATCTTCTCCTCAATCGTTCCACTCGCCACAAGCTTGTGCACAAACACCGGCTTGGTCTGTCCGATCCGGTAGGCCCGATCGACCGCCTGATCCTCCACCGCGGGGTTCCACCAGGGGTCGTAGAGGATCACGGTGTCGGCCGCGATCAGGTTGAGACCCGTCCCGCCGGCCTTCAAGCTGACGAGAAAGACACGGGCGGAGCCCTCCTCGAACAGCCGGATCGCTGCCTCTCGATCCCGGGTTGCCCCGGTTAAGACCGCGTAGCGGATGGCTCGCTTCGCGAGCCGCTCCTCGGTCAGGCGCAGCATCGAGGTAAATTGGGAGAAGACGAGGATGCGCCGCCCCTCGGCGAGGAGTTCGACCAGCATCTCCTCCAACCGGTCGAGCTTGGCCGAGCCGGCACCGGCCGTCCGTGTCGCCGGTTTGTGAGCCCTATCTCGTCTCGGCGAGAGGATCTCGCCGTCCCCGCTGTCCGTGGCACCCTGCTTCAGGAGGCGCGGGTCGCAGCAGGCTTGGCGTAGCTTCAGCAGGGCGTCCAGGATGACGATCCTGCTGCGCGCCCAGCCCCGCTCAGCGATCGCGGCGCTGATGCGCGCATGCATGGACATCCGGATGGCCTCGTAGACGTCGCGCTGCGGACCGTGGAGGTCGATGCGCTCGACGATCTCGGTTTTCGGCGGCAACTCGCGGGCGACCTCTTCCTTGGTCCGGCGCAACAGGAACGGCTTCACACGGCGGGCGAGCAGTCGGCCCCGCTCGCGGTCGCCCTGCTTCTCGAACGGGTTGCGCCAGACCCGAGCGAAAGTCTTACGGTCGCCGAGCAGGCCGGGACAGGCGAACGCGAACAGCGACCACAACTCGTCGAGGTTGTTCTCCAACGGCGTTCCGGTCATGCAGACGCGGTGACGAGCCTCGATCCCGAGCAACAGCTTCGTCGTCGCAGCATCGGGGTTCTTGATCGTCTGCGCCTCGTCGAGCAGCAGCAGCGGCCAGGTGCGCGCCGCCAACACGGCATGATCACGGGCGATCAACGGATAGGTCGTCAGGACAAGGTCGCTGTGGGGGATCGCGCCGAACCGGTCCGCGCGGTCGTGGCCGTGCAGGGTCAGGATGCGCAGGTCAGGCGCGAAGCGCTCCGCCTCTCGACGCCAGTTCGCTATAAGGCTGGTCGGCGCGACCACAAGGGCCGGACCATCGAGCCGACCTTGTGCCTTGCCGATCGCTATCAGAGCCAGGGCCTGGACCGTCTTGCCAAGACCCATGTCGTCCGCGAGCACGCCGCCGAACCCGACCTCACCCAGGAAGGCAAGCCACGATACGCCCTCCTGCTGGTAGGGCCGCAGCGTCGCGCGGAAACTCGGTGGCAGGACGGCCGGCGGGATACCGCCGGTCGCGCCGAGCCTGCGCCCCATTTCGCGCACGCGCTCGCCGCCGCGCCAGATCGTATCGGGCATTGCCGCCTCGAAAGCCGCAAGCCCGGCTGCATCCGCACGGTTGAGGCGCAAGCGGCCTTCCCCCGCCCCACTGCCGAGCGCGAGGTCGCGGATCGCGGCGACGATGGGCTTAAGCCGCGCCGCCGAGAAAGCGAGAACGCGCCCGTCGCCCAGTGGCAGATAGGCGGCCTCATCATCCTCCGCTGCTGTGTCCACCATCGCGAGATCGAAGCCGGGTGCGGCGATCATCGCCACGATCGGGCCGATCAGGTCGATCCGCTCGCCGTCGACCATGGTGCCGAGGTGGAGTTCGAGCCAGTCGATGCCCGACCCCTCACGGACCTCCGCCTCGAAACTCTCGCCCGCCCGCAGCAGTCGCCCCGGAAAGTCATCGGAGACCTCGATCTCCCAACCATACGCACGAAGCTGGGGCAGCGTGTGAAACTGCGCGTCGAGCCACGCGAGGTCGTCGCCGTCGGGGACGAAGTCGCGCGCGTGCGCGGCCGGGACCCGGGCGCGACGCTCGGGCAGTGGGACGAAGTCGTTGGCCAACAGGTGAGCGACGGCGCGGCGCTCCGCGTCCGCATCGCGGCGAAGCTCGATCAACCGTCCGGCCACGAGCCGCGTCACCACGGGATCGGCTTCGCCGAGGGGAATGGTCACGGGACCGTATCGGAACGAGAGGCGCCCCAATCCGACCCGTTCGGACTCGGGGGGCGCACCGTAGCCGAAGTAGCTGTAGGGTGACGCCGTTTCGGGCGGCAGATCGGCGGCGAACAGCCTCAGGACCGGAGTCGGCGCGACGCCTGCCACGCGCTCTCGCTTCGGTTCCGGCGCAGCCAGGGCGGCCAGGTTGGGCGCGCGTTGGATCAAAGCGGCGTTGAACGCCGCCACCGCCGTGCCGGGCACCGCGGGAGCGGCCAGCAGGGTCCCGGCGATCCGCGGCGGATGGCTCGTCTCCACCTTCCCGATCAGACCCTGCTCGGGATCGACATAGACCGGCGGCGTGGCGGCGAGTGCGATGCCCCGCCCATCGAGTTCGAGCCGGGGTATCAGAGCAGCCTCGCCAACCGGCTGCCAAACGATCCGGCCCGATCGCGGCGGCCCCTCGGCGAGGACCGGCCCGGCCAAGCCGAGCCAACGGGCCCGCCCGGTGGCGAGGATCTCAGCTAGGACCACCGCCCCCCTTCGCAGGCGAGGTTGATAACACCTCCGCCTCTGTAGTCGCCGGAGTCGCACCGGAGCAGCGTCGCCGCACGAAGGATCCTCAGATCCGAAGGCCTCAGGAACTTGGCGGGGCTTCCCGACAGCGCCGTGCTGGCTTCGTAGGGGCGGCTGGTCTGCGAGAAGCAGCCGTCCTTGAGCAACCGCGCGGAGATGGGTTGGACGCCGAGCCGCGGAACACTCTGACCGAACGGGATCGCGCTGAGAACATAGACGAGGCGCTGGGTGATGCCGCCGGGGTAACTCTCCTCGGCCGCGGCTTGGGCTCGGTCGAGATCGTCCAACCACGCGGCCAAGCTTGGCGTCAGAATCGCACTTTGGTTAGGCGACGTGGCGAAGCGCTGTACCGGCGCGGACAGGATCCGAGCGATGCGCTCCTCAGACGAGAGACGAGCGAAGCTCTTCGTCGAATGAAGCCCGTAGAGGAGCAAGGCCGCAACATGCTTGCAGTTGAAGCCGACGGGGCAGCTACATTCGCCCGCGATCCGGACACCGCCGCGTATGTCCTCAATCTCTATCGTCTGCTCGTAAGGTCGGGCGGCCGTGCCGAGAACCCGACCGAACACGACCTCTTCGTCCTGCTCGAAGGCGAGAACCCGGCCGTCCCGTAGATACTGACGCGCAGCCTCAAAAGCTTTCCGACCGACTTCGCTGAGGATGTCTTTTTCGCTGTAACGCTCCATAGGATTACCGCGGAGCCTTCTCAGAACGCCAACACCGCATTTCATTCGGTAGGAGCAAGGGCCCCTCTAAATCAGAAGCACGCCAGCCGTCGGCACCGCCACTACCATCTTTCTTTCACTGCCGTACACTCGTACATACATGTAACGGAAAAGGAGCACCTCATGCCATCCGCCATCAGCATGCGCGATCTGCAAAGATTGTCGGCCGGCGCGATCCAGGCATTGCCATACGCGGTCCCGATCAAGAACGGGACCGCAACCGTCGGTGTTTTGCTCCCGATTCACACGCTCTCGCGTGAGTATCTGAGCAAGGTGTTGGCGGACATCGAAGCCGCAGCAGCGCTGCGCTCGCCTGAACAGGAAGCGGCGATCGACCAGCTGCTGGCCGAGCGCGGCGTCGAGTGATGCAGGAGAACGAGACAACTGGCCCTAGAGCACCGACATCGGTCATCGTCGTCGACGCCAACATCATCTTGAGTGTCGTTCTTGGCCGCCGCTCGCGGCCGGTGTTCGCAGAGGTGATTGCGGCCCGCAATATCTTGACGTCCGCTCGCGTGGCGGAGGAGGTTCGTCACGTCCTACGCTCAGTGCCGCATCTACCACCCGAGGCGGCTGAACTCGCCGAAGCGCTGCTGGGCGGCATCGTGGTTGTGCCGCAAGTGGTCTACGCCGAACGTCTCGATGAAGCCTCACACGTCCTGACCGACGCGGTCGCTTCGCGAAACGGCTCAGTCAGCGATGCGCATCTTCTCGCCTGCGCCTGGACCTTCGACGCCGATGTTTGGAGCCACGATCGCGACTTCGCTGGCACGGGCTGGCCGGCATGGTCGAACGCGAATTTGTACCGTGCGATCGGCGCAGAACCAAAACGAGGCCCACCCGAGGCGTCGCTTACATCTCTCTGAGCCGGCTGCTGTGTTGCAGTCACATCGGATCTGACCAGCTGCACGACCTGACTGGTATTTTGGACCGAGCCGAGTGAGAAGCTACTGCATGGTAGCACTCATGGGTAGCCGGAAGGCTAGATCCGGGAAGCTGACAGGCGCGGGGGCCGGTAGCCTAGCGACGAATGCGGTCGGACACGGTTGTAGGCGTTCTGCCATAGAGCGATCACGATCTGAGCTTCCTTCAGTGAGTAGAAGATCTCCTGGCGCAGGCACTCGTCGCATAGCTCTGCTCGGCGATCTCTGCCTCCTTGCACGTCAACGCCAAACTCTTACCCTCCGATCCGGCGCAGATTTAGCGCAGCCTGCTACGCGCTCGTCTTCTGACCTCGCGGCTCGTCCGACTCCTTCGGTCCAGGCTGATCCTCTCAATCAACTAGGTCCAAAGCCAGCCGGTCAGGTCAATTTCGGCGTGCCACCGCCAGCAATCGAATGAAGGAACTCGCCGCAACAGAGGGACACTTCGTGACACTTAGGCAGCAGATGTCTCTACTCGCCGCGTCTATCCAATCGCTCGCCCGTGTTGCGGCAAACCACGCCCCCGCCGATCAGCCGCTTGAACGGGGTGGCCTTACCGCCTGGCAACGGCCGGTGGTGCGGATCGACGACGCCCGCGTGCCGGTCACGCACTCGCCGCACCCGCGCGATCACGCCCACATCCACCACCGTCTTGGCCGCGTGACAGGGCCGACACAGCACCTGGCAGTTCGCCAGTGAGGCATCCTCGGCCAGCGCCGCTGGGACGATGTGGTCGTAGTGGAACCGACCGACCTGCAGCGCGCATGGACAGCGGCTGCCATCCGTGAGCACGCCCTCGCAGCGCCCGTCCGCCCGGGCCAGCGCGGCCCTCTGCACGGCCTTGCTGAATTCCCGCCTGATCATCACGCCGCTCCGGCCGCGGCTCTGGCCATCGATCCGCCGAGGTCGGCCGCGATCGCAGAGCGCTCAGGCGCAGTCTCGGCTAACCGGTAGGCATGCAGCTCACGCGCGCCAAGCTTGGCACAGGCGGCAAGCCAGCCGAGGAACCCGGGGTCTCCGACCTCGCAGGCTCGGGCACCGACGATAGAGGCTTGGCCTCGCTCGTCCCTGACCACGGTGAGAACGACCGCCGCGCTCTCGACGACGAGATCTGGGGTGTCGAGTGGCTGGACCACGACGACGTAGCGCCGGCTGGAGTGTCCGCGCCAGGCGCTCATTGCGAGGACAGGCGCGCCGCGCAGGCCGGCGCTCGTGCGCAGGCGCTCCTCGCGCACAGGGTGCCGGATGGCACGGTCAGCCTTCAACTCGCGCAGGGCGGCAGCCCAGGAGATGCTACGATTGGACATCGCCGGCCCTCACACCAGGAGAGAGCGGGACAGCGCACAGCGTGCGCACGCAGCTGATGCTGGCCCGCGTCGCGATGGCGACTGTGCTCCCCAACCAGGCGAGGACAGGGGGCGGGTCTGTATGGAGGTGTCGATGTGCATAGTGGCGCGCCTTGAGCTCGCGACGGGATCTGGCCCCGCCACTGCCCTGGCCCCGCGTGCGGCTCGATGAGCCTGCGGGGCGACGCGATCCTCAACACGACGATGCCTGTTTCGGCCGAGGTTCCTCGGCCCGGAGTTATGGAGGCGCTCGTCTCGCCCTATGCTCGCCGCTGGGGTGCAGAACCCGCAGCGACGCAGCGTCTCGTCCCGAAGCTTCAAAATTTAGGGCCGCGCGGCCGTTCTCAGTCGAAACCTCAACTGCAGCGCAAGTCGCGATGCCTATCATCGCCCCGCTCGTCTCGGTCTGACGCACGGCGTGCGTGAACTGACGGACAGTTCCGTTTAAACCAAGCGTGCCCATAAATATCCCGCCGCCCTTCAGCTGGCTAACTGCTTCGTTGCACGACCATTCACGCTCCTTCCGCAGCAGCAGTCCAGTCCAATCCGGGCACTGCTGTAAATTGTTCTGGATTTGGTGCGCCGAACGCCGAGAACATCCGCATCTTCCGGCAGAAGCAGGTCAACCCGCACTGATGAAATGGCATCAGCGGCGCTCGATATCCCTGCGCACGGGGTTCCGGCGCTGCAGCGGGGGAGGGGGCAGTGCGCGAGCGGTCAGATAATCGAGCGCCTGCGAGGTGCTATCGACCTGATCGTCGTGCCGCCCGTTCGGAAAGGCCATCAGCTCCGCGATGTAATCGGCCAGCCACGGAGCGTCCGATGGCAGGTGGACCTGCCCAGCCTCGAAGCGAGCCGCCTGAGCCAGGAGCCGGGCCTCCTTGTCGTAACGCGAGCGATGGAGGAGCGTCGACAAGGTTCCGGTCCGGCGCAGATCCTGATTGAGGGCACGCCCTAGCTCCGTATTCTCGATCAGGGTAGCGCTCGCCCTCCAGTGTCGGCTCAAGCTCACGATTTCTCGACGCAATTCGGGAGCCTCAAGACGCTCGCGCACGATATCGAGCAGGTAGTAGTCTAAGCCCAGCACACCCCAGACCGTGCCGACGGACCAGTCGCTCGCCTCCCCCAGAGTCGAAGCGGTATCCCAAGAGACTACCACACGCTCGAAGGTTTCCGGATCCTCCCCATCCTCGTAGAAGCGCAGCCAATCCCGGCGGATCACGTTGCCCTCGGCCGGCACCGGTGCCTGTTGGTATTGGGCGCTGAAGGTCAGAGTGCCAAGTTGGCGGCGAAGCCCCTCCAGCACGTCCAGGGGCTCACGCCCAGGTTGGAGCACCTCACCACGCGCCCGCGAGTAGACATCACCCGGACTGTCGCTCAGCTGAAACGACTCGGCCCGGACGGCGATCGCGGGAAGCTCCACCACCTCCCAATCCTCAGGAGATCGCTCGCGGAGATGCCCGCACAAATCATCGGCGTGCAGACGTTGCATCACGATCACGATCGCGCCGTTGGTCTTGTCGTTAAGGCGCGAGACCAGGGTGCCTTCGTAAAATTCGATCACCCGCCGCCGTTCGGCTGCCGAGAAGGCATCGATCGCCTTCATCGGATCGTCGATGAGGATGATATCAGCGCCGCGCCCAGTCAGGCTGCCGCCGAGCCCGACTGCCAGCCGGCCGCCGCGCTGGGTGGTGGTAAGCTCCATATCGCGTTGCCGGCCCGGGACCAGAGCACAATCGGGGAACAGCTCCCGGAACCACGCGCTCTCCATCACGGTGCGCGTGTCTTGTGAGAGCTTCCGGGCGAGATCGGCGGCGTACGAGACTGCGATGATCCGGCGGCTCGGCGCGTGACCGAGGAACCAAGCCGAGAATGCCACCGAGACGGCGATGGACTTCATCGATCGCGGCGGCATGTTGATGATCAACCGCCTGATGTCGCCACGCGCGATGCGTTTGAGTTGCCAAGCGAGATGATCGTGATGCCAGCTGTGCTGGTAAGGTGTCCCAGGCTCGAGAGCCTGGAACGTCCGGTGAGTGAAAGCGGAGAGCTCATGGCGGAGGAGCGCCCTCAGAAAACGAGCGCGGTCAACCATCGTCGCCCTCCTCATCACTCCTCGTCTCGTCGTCCGGCCGCTCAACCTCAGGGGTCAGTTTGGAGGCGGGACGTAGATAATGGCGCAAGATCGCCTCATCGTCCTCGGACCGATCTGGCGTGAGTGTCAGTTCGGGGCTCGGAGCGGCGGCAGCTCGGCGTTCCAAGCGATCGAGGATTTTCTCGATAGCGTTCGTATCGCCATTCAGAGCTTTCTGGCGCCAAAGCATCATCATCGCGATGACGGCGTTGGCACGTTCCGGGCCGTTTCGGCCGTTGATAGACACCTCCCTCTCGAGAAATGCGTCAAAGTAGTAATCATCGAGTAATTTTGAAGTTAGACCACCTTTCGGCCGACCACGTGGATTACCAGATTTCCCCTTTTGAAATCGGTGCTTGCGCGGCGGATGCCCAGGGCCAACCTTCTCACCGTCGTCACTATCGCTCATGGTCAGATCTCCGGCACATTAGCGTCGAGAAGCGCCCAGACCACGTGCATCGACATCCCATTACGTCTCGCCCCCGTAACGAGGGGGTTTCAGACGCCTTTGGAATGCTGCTTGCGCGGTGCGCCGCAAAGTTCCCGACAGGCCAGAGGAGCGAAGCTTAGGTCTTGGTACCCCCTCAACAAGGTTCAACGCGGCAATAATGGGGAGATTTCTCGCAAAAGCGCAACCCATCACGGTTGCGACATCTTAAAGCACAGCACAGATTCTTGGCTAAGTACTGTCGATCGCTCCAGGGCCGACGCTTGCGTCGAGCCCTCGAATTTGTGGCGCGCCGATGCGTCCCGACATGGTATGCACCTGTGCATGCGGATTCTGTAGAGAGCCAGAAACGCTTTGACGCGCGTGCCGCCCCATGAACCTGTCAGGGCACGCGTGTGCGAATGCGTATGCGGGGCGGGGGCGCCGCGGATGGTGCCTCCTCCGATGCCGAGGCCGCGGCAGGTCCGCTAACCTCCGTCGAGCCCACCAGAGCGCACGCGTCATGTGGCGTCCGATCTACGCGCCGGGTACGCGCGTGAAGCCAATCATCGAGACTCTCCCCGGTCTCCGCACAGACCGCCGTGCGCCCGGTCATCCGCTCCCAGCGGCGGATCGCGACCTGTGCGTAGCGCGGCTCAATCTCGACGGCTCGCACCCGCCTCCCGACCTGCTCCCCGGCCAAGATCGTCGTGCCGGAGCCCACGAACGTGTCGAGCACCACCGCTCCCGAGCGGGTGACGTCCTTCAGTGCATCTGCAACCAGTTGCAAAGGCTTCACGGTCGGATGAGCGGCGAGGTTCGCTAAGCGCCCCGCGCCGAATCCATTGGCGCCCGGATAGGCCCAGACGTTGGACCGATTGCGGCCATACCGCCCCATCTGGACGTTGTCGCGGTGCCGTGCCTCGCCGACCCGGAATACGGCGATCAACTCGTGCTGGTTGCGATAGAGACCACCCTGGCCAGCGTTGGTCTTGTTCCAAACGACGAGGTTGAGATAGGCGCCGTAAACGCTGGAACCCGCCGCGAGCAAGTCTTGCACATGTCGCCAATCGATGCAGGCGAAATGCACGGCCCCCGGAGCCGAGACGCGCGCCGCATTTCCCAGCGCGGCGGATAGAAACGCGACATACTCCGTTGGGCTCATCTCGCCGGAGGCAAACGCAAAATCGGGGTGCCGCACCTTCCCGCGCGTGCTGAGCTCCGCCTGCGCGAGATTGTAGGGTACGTCGAGGAACGCACACTCGACCGCAACGCCCGCCAACAGCCGATCCAGCAGGGACGTATCCCGTGCGTCGCCGACGGCGAGGCGATGCTCTCCCAGCTGAAGCAGGTCTCCCGGGCGCAGGACGAGAGGCTCCTGCAGCAGTGCAGGATCGATGTCGTCATCGGCCCCGATCTGATCGGCGAAATCGAGGGTCAAAGCGTCGAGTTCAGCGATCTCGAAGCCCGTATCGGAAATCTCGAAGCCGGCCTCCTGAAAAAGGATCGTCAGCTCCGGGATCTGTTTGGCGAGCCGTTGCCGGTCGAGCCGCGCATCCTCGCCGATGCGATTGTCAGACAACAGGAACGCACTCTTCTGCGCCTCGGATAGCCCGAAGACCTGCACAATCGGTATCGATTCCGATCCAGCACGGACAGCCTCGACCCGAGCATGGCCCGAGAGGATCGTGTAGCCCTCGTCGACGACCACCGGGGTGAGGGGACCTGCCACCTCGATGGCGCGTGCGAGCTTCTTGATCTGCTGTTTGGGATGAACGCGAACGGCGGCCGGGTTGGCTTTGAGCGTGCTGCAGGGGCACAGGCCGTATCGCGCCTCGATGCCCGGTCCAAGCGCGATCCGGGGGGCGCTGTCGAGAGGGAGTGCGTTAGACCGAGCTGTTAACGCCGCAAGCTTTGATGTCGATGCAGGCATTGTAGGCCTCCAAATTGGAGACCGAGGGCAAGGCAACCGCGCAACGACCATCGACTTTCCCCGTTCGCGCGACGCGCGTGGCTCCTGGGGAAATTGTCGAAGCCGCTGCGGCATGTGGAAGGCTGCCGCCGCTAAACTTTGGTGAGGCACAGCTACCGATTGCAATCGGTCGCTTGTGAATACTCGTCGACATGACGAGCAACGCCAACTTAGATCTGCACCTGAGACGTTTCAAGACCTACCGTCATTGGAACATAACAAGAACATACTTTGTGAGCACGTCGGCTCTGGTGTATGCGTAACAGTGCTTTCAGCGGCCGAAATATTAGAACCGACCTCCCATAAGTGGATACGGGAAACGCGGAAGCCCTCCCTGTTATTCTCCCTGGTGCAGGGAGGGGAAGGCTCGCGCACCGCATCATGGGCGGAGCAGGCCGCTTCGCTGTCCGGTCAAGGCGCTCTCTCGGCTGTGAGGCGGCGGGCTCGGCCTCAAGTGCCGCTCACTCTACAACCTGATCGTCCCCCGCGAAGACGAGCTGGCGTAGGCTACGCAGCGCCTGGCCAAGCGGCGCAGGTTGCTAGGACGCCCGCCGCCGAGCCGGCACCGTCCCGCGCTCGCTATCGCGCCCCGATGGCAAGCCCCCGGCAACAAGCCGCCTCAGCGTCCGATGCCACGATAGGTAATTCCATGACGTGCGGCGCTCGCGGGATCGTAGATATTGCGCAGATCGATCAGGACGGGGGCGGCTTCGCCGGACGCCATGGTCTGACGCAGACGGTCGAGATCCAGCGCCCGAAAGTGATCCGCCTCCATTGAAGTGGTCAATCGCATAGAGCTTGGTCAATATCTTTGCCGGTCCGTTTGCCAGCAACTAACTGAATTAGAACACCGGCTTATGTCGAAGACGGCGAGGCCAAAATGCCGGTCTTTTTGCCGGTTTCTTCGGCGCTGTGCCTGTCACCGCCTCGCGCCCGATATCAAGGCCGATGTCAGGCCCCCGGCAGCAAGCCGCCTCACCGTCCGATACCACGATAGGTAAATCCGTGACGTGCGGCGCTCTCTGGATCGTAGATGTTGCGGAGATCGATCAGGACCGGGGCGGCTTCTCCGGACGCCATGGTCTGACGCAGACGGTCGAGATCGAGCGCCCGGAAGGCGTTCCACTCGGTGACGATGACCAGGGCGTCGGCGCCCTCGGCGCAGGCATACGCGTCCTCGGCGTAGGTCACCTCCGGCATCAGCGCGCGGGCCTGGGCCATGCCCTCCGGATCGTAGGCCACGATCCGCGCCCCGGCATCCTGCAGCCCGGCCACGATCGCCAGAGAGGGCGCATCGCGCATGTCGTCGGTGTCGGGCTTGAACGTCAGCCCGAGCAGCGCCACCGTCTTGCCCCGCACCGAGCCGCCGCAGGCCTTGATCACCTTGCGGGCCATGGCGCGCTTGCGCTGGTCGTTGACCGCCACCACGGTCTCGACCAGCCGCAGCGGCGTGCCGGCATCCTGGGCGGTCTTGACCAGCGCCAGCGTGTCCTTGGGAAAGCACGAGCCGCCGTAGCCCGGACCGGCATGCAGGAACTTCGGGCCGATGCGCTTGTCCAGGCCGATGCCGCGGGCGACCTGCTGGACGTCGGCGCCGACCGCCTCGCACAGGTCGGCGACCTCGTTGATGAAGGTGATCTTGGCGGCCAGGAACGCGTTGGCGGCGTACTTGGTCAGCTCGGCGGTGCGCCGGTCGGTGACCAGGATCGGCGCCTGGTTGAGGTAGAGCGGCCGGTAGACCTCGCGCATCACCGCCTCGGCGCGGGCATCCTGGGTGCCGACGACGATCCGGTCGGGCCGCTTGAAGTCGGCGATCGCCGCGCCCTCGCGCAGGAACTCGGGGTTCGACGCCACCGAGACCTCCGCGGCCGGGTTGGCCTCCCGGATGATCCGCTCGACCTCGTCGCCCGTGCCCACCGGAACCGTCGACTTGGTCACCACAACGGTGAAGCCCGACAGCGCTCCGGCGATCTCGCGGGCGGCGTCGAACACAAAGCTCAGGTCGGCGAAGCCGTCGCCGCGGCGCGACGGCGTGCCCACCGCGATGAACACGGCCTCGGCCTCGGCCACGGCCTCCCGCATCGACGTGCCGAACGTGAGCCGGCGCTGGCGCACGTTCTCGGCGACCAGCGCGTCGAGGCCCGGCTCGTAGATCGGCATACGGCCGGCGTGCAGGCTGGCGATCTTGTCGGGGTCCCGGTCGATACAGACCACGGTGTGACCGAAATCGGCCAGACACGCCCCGGAGACCAAGCCGACATAGCCGGCCCCAATCATCGCAATCTTCATGAGGTCTTCCGCACGTTGAGCTTGCCGTATCCCGGACCTGATCGATCGACAAGAAATCGGCAGGCGGGTCGATCGTCCACGCTACGGTCGAACGGCATCAGATTTACGAACCTCGGCGCAGGATCTCCGCGCTGCGATAAGATACGAGCCGCGTATCGCTCACGGACGGAACAGGCGGCTCCGCTTTCCGATCGCGGCGTTCGCACGGTCGAGCGGCCTCGCGCCCCGCTCACTCCACGACCTGATCGTCGCCCGCGAAGGCGAGCCGGCGCAGGCTGCGCAGCGCCCGGTCGAGTTCCTCCCGTGACGGCGCCGCCAGCGCGAGGCGGACGGCGTTCGGCGCATGGCCGGGATGGACCGCGAAGGCCGAGGCCGGGAGGAGGGCGATGCCCTGGCGCAGGGCCGCGGCCGCGTAGGCCTCGGCCCGCCACGTCTCGGGCAGTTCGAGCCACAGGTGATAGGCGTGCGGATCGCCGACCACCCGCAGGTCCGCCAGCGCCGCCCGGGCGACGGCCTGCCGGGCCGTGGCGTCCCGGCGCTTGGCCTCCGCGAGCGCCGCCGCCGAGCCCCCATCCATCCAGTGCATGCCGGCCGCGAGCGACAGGCCGAGCGCCGTCCAGGCGCCCTGGCGGACCGAGGCCGCGAGCCGGTCGGTCAGGTGCGGAGGCGCGGCGATCAGGCCCACCGTCAGCGCCGGCATCACCCGCTTCGAGAGGCTGTCGATCAGGATCACCCGGTCCGGGACGAGGCTGGCGAGGGGCCGCGTGTCGGCCAGGAAGCCGTAGACCGCGTCCTCGATCGCGGTGAGCTCCGTCCGGTCGAGGCACGCCGCGAGGTCCGCGCGCCGGGCCGGCCCCATCGTGACGCCCAGGGGGTTCTGCAGGGTCGGCTGGATGTAGACACCGCTCAGCGGCGCCGCCCGGTGCGCCTGGAGGAGGGCCTCCGGGCACATGCCGTCCGCGTCCATGGCGACCGGCACCAGGGTGATCCCCAGCCGGGCGGCGATGCCCCGCACCGCCGGGTAGGTCAGCGGCTCGCAGCCGATCCGCGCCCCCGGCGCCGCCAGCGCCGCCAGGGCCGCGGCGAGCGCCTGCCGGCCATTGCCGGTGAACAAGATGTCGGCCGGCTCGGGCGCGTAGCCGTCGCGGGCCAGGAACCCGGCCGCGACCGCCCGCGCCCGGGGCGTCCCCGCCGGCCCGTACTGGCTGAACCCGATCTCGCCGCCGCTCCGCGCCAGCGCCGCCAGCGTCTCCGCCAGCACGGCCTCCTGCTCGGGCAGCCGCGAATGGGTCCGCTGCAGATCGACCGCCGCCGGGGGCGGTTCCGGCTGGAGCGGCCCGGCGCGGCCCGGATCGCTCCGGACATAGGTGCCCCGTCCGACCTCGCCGGCCGTGAGCCCCCGCCGCGCCAGCTCCGCGTAGACCCGGCTCGCCGTCGAGACCGCGATGCCGCGGGCATAGGCGAAGTCGCGCTGCGGCGGCAGCCGCTCGCCGGGGCGCATCCGGCCCGCCGCGATCTCGGCCGCGATGGCGTCGGCGACCGACCGGTAATCCGCGGACCGCATTATTGCTCCGAGGTCAATGTTTCGATTGATCCGAGGTATGTATCGGATCAATCCTCCGCCAGCAATCCCGGCCGGACTGCACCCCCTGCCACCGGATCGTCCGCGATGCCCACCGTCACGCTGTCTGCCTCACCCGCTTCCCCCCGGCCCGCCCCGGGCCCATCCGTGCTCCGGCTCTGGCTGCGCCGGATCCACACGCGGCGCGCCCTCGCGGCGCTGCATCCCGACCAGCTCCGGGATATCGGCCTCGAACCGTGGGCTCTGCGCGCGGAGATCGACAAGCCGTTCTGGCGGGCGTGAGAGGGGGACATGCACGCGAGGCGGGTGATCCGGCGCGATCACACGCCTATATGCGGGTCTCGTAACGTTCCTCCCGACAGAACCCGCATGACCGACGACACCGCGGCCGGGCCGAAGGCCCCGGCCGAGCGCCCCGGCCTGATCGCCACCTACCGGCGGCTCTGGCCGCATCTCTGGCCCCACGGCCGGCCCGACCTGCAGCGCCGCGTCTTCCTGGCCTTCGGCCTGCTGCTCGCCGCCAAGCTGGTGACCATGGTGACGCCGTTCACCTTCAAATGGATCACTGACGCGCTGGTGGCGGCGGTCGGCGGTAAGGACGCGCCGCTGCCCACGGGGCTGCTCGCCGCGCCGATGCTGCTGATCGCCCTCTACGGCGTGTCGCGGATCGCCATGTCGGCGCTGACCCAGGTGCGCGACGGGCTGTTCGCCAAGGTGGCGATGCACGCGGTGCGCCGCCTCGCGCTCAAGACCTTCGAGCACATGCACCGCCTGTCCCTGCGCTTCCACCTGGAGCGCAAGACCGGCGGCCTGACCCGGGTGCTGGAGCGCGGCCGCGCCGGCATCGAGGAATTGTCGCGCCTGATGGTGCTGACCCTGGTGCCGACCATCGTCGAGTTCGTGCTGGTGCTGGGCGTGCTGGCCTACGAATTCAGCTGGACCTACGCGGCGACCGCCTTCCTGACGGTCGCGGCCTATCTGGCCTTCACCTACAAGGCGACCGAGTGGCGGATCGCGATCCGCCGCCGGATGAATGCCTCCGATACCGACGCCAACACCAAGGCGGTCGATTCGCTGCTCAACTACGAGACGGTGAAGTATTTCGGCGCCGAGCGCCGGGAAGCCGCCCGCTACGACGAGTCGATGGCGAAATACGAAAAGGCCTCGACGCAGACCTACGTGTCGCTGGCGGTGCTCAATGCCGGGCAGGCGGTGATCTTCACGCTGGGCATGACCGTGGTGATGTGGCTCGCCGCCCGGGACATCCTGGCCGGGCGCACGACGATCGGCGGCTTCGTGCTGGCCAACACCATGCTGGTGCAGCTCGCGATGCCGCTCAACTTCATGGGCATGATCTACCGCGAGATCAAACAGGCGCTGATCGACATCGACGACATGTTCCGCATCCTCGGGCAGAACCCCGAGATCGCCGACCGGCCGGGCGCGGCGCCGCTGGCGGTCGCGGGCGGCACGGTGCGGTTCGAGGACGTGCGCTTCGCCTACAATCCCGAGCGGCCGATCCTGCGCGGGGTCTCCTTCGCGATCCCGGCGGGGCAGACGGTGGCGGTGGTGGGGCCCTCCGGGGCCGGCAAGTCGACGCTGTCGCGCCTGCTGTTCCGGTTCTACGAGCCCTCCGCCGGCCGGATCAGCGTCGACGGCCAGGACATCGCCGCGGTGACGCAGGCGAGCTTGCGGGCGGCCATCGGCATGGTCCCGCAGGACACGGTGCTGTTCAACGACACGATCGGCTACAACATCCGCTACGGCCGGGCCGACGCCACCGAAGCGGAGGTTCGCGAGGCGGCCCGGCTCGCGCAGATCGACGGCTTCGTGTCGAGCCTGCCGGAGGGCTACGACACGCCGGTGGGCGAGCGCGGCCTGAAGCTCTCGGGCGGCGAGAAGCAGCGGGTCGCCATCGCCCGCACGATCCTGAAGGCGCCACCGATCCTGGTGCTCGACGAGGCGACCTCGGCGCTCGATTCCTTCACCGAGGCCGAGATCCAGGCGGCCCTCGACCGGGTCAGCCGCGGCCGCACCACCCTGGTGATCGCCCATCGGCTCTCGACGGTGGTCAACGCCGACGCGATCCTGGTCCTCGACCACGGCCGCATCGTCGAGCGCGGCACCCATGCGGAGCTGCTGGAGGCCGGCGGCGTCTACGCTGCGCTCTGGGACCGCCAGCGGGAAGCCGACGCCGCCCTGGAAGTGCTCCAGCGAGCCGATGCCCCTGTTGTGCCGGTGCGCGGGCGCGGCGCCGTGCCGGAGACGGCGGCGGCGGAGTGACAGGAAGGCCAGAGCTGCGCCGCTCCCGCCGCATCGCGACGAGACCCGGAGCGGCGGGTCCGGCTTGCCGGACAGGCCGCACGTCTACCACCCTATCGGGGACGGCCAGGGGTGGATCCGGCCCTACCGGCCCGATCGCACCCTGACCCCGAGCAGGTCCTCGAACGGCAGCACCATCGCGCCCTTGTCCTTGCCGGCGTGGCCCTGGCGGAGCGCCGTCTGGTAGGTGGCGGTGGCGGCCGCCGTGACCGGCATGGGGAAGCCGTTCTCCGCCGCGACCGCGGCCGCCGCGACGAGGTCCTTGTAGGCCGCGCCCATCGGGTAACCCTCGTCGAAGCGCCCCTGGAGGATGCGCGGCACGAAATACTGCGCCGCGTAGCTCCGGCTGGTGCCGGTGGTGACCACCTTGGCAACCTGATCGGGATCGAGTCCCATCGCCACCGCCATGGGCAGCACCTCGGCGAGCGCCGCGATGTTGATGTCGTAGAGTACGTTGTTGATCGTCTTGGTGAGCTGGCCGGACCCCACCGGACCCATGTGGAGGACGCTGCTGCCGATCCGCTCCAGGAGCGGACGCACCTGCGCGACGGCCTCGGCCTCGCCGCCGCACATGACGGTGAGCGTCCCGGCCTCGGCGCCGGCCGGCGCCCCGGAGACGGGCGCGTCGACGAAGCGCCGCCCCATCGCCTCCAGGGTCCGGCCGATCGCCGTCGCCTTGGCGTGCGCGATGGTGCTGAGATCGACCACGACCGCCCCGGGCGCCAGCCGCTCGGCGAGGCGGCCTGCGCCGAACAGGGCCGATTCGACCACATCGCCGTTCGGCAGGCACAGGAACAGCACGCCGGCGCCGTCGACGGCCGCGGGATCCGCCGTGGCGACGAGGCCCGGCGCGTCGAGGCCGGCGAGGCGCGCCGGATCGGAATCGACCGCGACGATCGTCTCGGACTCGGAGTCGCGCTTGGCCGCGAGATTGCGGGCGATGGGGTGGCCCATCGCGCCGAGGCCCAGGAGGGCGATGCGGGTGACCATGGTGGTGTCCCTGTCCTAGCGCCCGGCCGCCGCGCGCTTCTGATTGAGGGCGAAGAGCCGCGCCAGATGCCGCTCGCTCGAGAAGGCGGCTCGGCGCCGGCTCAAGACTTGCCACGCCGCGCTGCCCGCCGCCAGCAGACCCATGCGGCCCGCGCCGAAACCGCCCGAGTTACACGCGACAGCGGCACGCGGGGCACACGGGTCCGCCGCTCTTCCCCTTGACATTATTCCTATTCTGTGCTTCCTAGCCGCACCTGCCCACGGCGGTTCGGGAGCGATCCCGGGGCGTCCTTCATGGGACCCGTGCGGTGGCTGACCGGGCGGGTCCGGGGGTGGGGCGGCGCCCGCGTCGGTGGCTTTCAGCCGCCATCGCCCCGGGCGGCGTGCCCGGTACGGGGCGTGTCTCGGTGGCGGGCGTGAGACCGGGCGGCCCTTGGCCCGGCGGGGGCGGAAATGCTCCCGCGCCGACCCGCCTCTGGGCCGACCCTACGCATCCTGCGGATCCGCCCACGACGAGGCGGGCGAACGGCTGGAAGGCCACGGAGAGTGATAGCGGGTTCCGGAGGCGCGTGCGCCTCGCCTGAGACCGCTTGGCAGGCCGGCGCAGGACCGGGACGTCGCACAGACGCCGCGACGAGAAAGACGGCACCGGCCGGGGACCATGCCCGGCCGATGCCGCGGGCGCCGCGGGGATCGGATCCCGCGCGTTGACTGGCCGACACCTGGGTTCCCGCGGCGTCCCGCGTCCCCTGTGGTCGCTTCTTGGGCCATGCCCCCGGCGCCAAACGGCGCGCGGGGATGATCGCGCATGGCGGGAGGGGCCCTGCCGGTTCCGTCCCCCCGCGCCGTCCTTCCGGGGCGCCGCAGGCGCGCCCGGACCCGGACGGGCAGGCCGGGGGCGGGCAACCCAGAGAAGCCGGCGGTGCACGCCCTTGCCACCTCGGCGGGTCCGGATCCGGGCCCCGCCGCGCGGCCCCGGGAAGACGGGAGGTCTGGAAAGACACCGTTGGCTTCCGGCTCTCAGGCATGCGCCCTCGGTCTCCGGCAGTATCGAAGCGGCCCGGAGGCCGGCTTCCCGCCCCAAGCCGCGGCCGCCCGGGACCGGCCGCGGGGCGGCCCGCGACCCTCGGAAAGTTGACGGCAGCCCAGCGGGCTGCCATCCGCGCGTCCGACCTGTCCGCCAGCCCGCGGCCCCGTGAGCCCGAAACAACAATGACCGACCTGATCGAGACGATCCGCCGGACGCTCGTGCCGATTCACAAGGAGGGCTACCCCTTCATCCTGATCGGCATCGTGCTGACGGTGCTCGCCGGCTACTTCTCCCAGTTCTTCGGCTGGATCTTCCTGATCCTCACCCTCTGGGTCTGCTACTTCTTCCGCGATCCGGAACGGGTCACGCCGGTGGCGGACGGGCTCGTGGTCTCGCCCGCCGACGGGCGCGTGAACCTCATCGCTACCGTCCTGCCGCCGCCCGAGCTCGACCTGCCGCAGGTGCCGACCTTGCGGGTCTCGGTGTTCATGAACGTGTTCGACTGCCACGTGAACCGGGTGCCGGTGGCGGGCCGCATCGGCCAGATCCACTACACGCCGGGCCTGTTCCTCAACGCCGAGCTCGACAAGGCCAGCGACGACAACGAGCGCAACGGCATGGTCATCGAGACCAGCCATGCCGGCGTGGCGAAGCGCGTCGGCGTGGTGCAGATCGCCGGCCTCGTGGCCCGGCGCATCGTCGGATTCGTCTCGGCGGGCGACGTGCTCGGCGTCGGCGAGCGGTTCGGGCTGATCCGGTTCGGCTCTCGGGTCGACGTCTACCTGCCGGCGGGCGCGACCGTGCTGGTCGGGCTCGGCCAAAAGGCGGTGGCCGGCGAGACGGTCCTGGCCGATCTCGGCGGCGGCCCGGACCGGGTGTTCAAGCGGATCTGAGGCGGCCATGGACGAGCTTTTCCCGCCCTTCGCGCCCGATCCGAACGAGCCGCGGCCGCGCCGGTTCAAGCCGGTGCCGTTCCGGATGATCGCGCCCAACATGATCACCCTGATGGCGCTCTGCCTCGGGCTGACGGCGATCAGGCTCGCCTTCGAGGGCAAGTTCGAGCCCGCGGTCATCGCCGTGGTGGCGGCCGGCGTCCTCGACGGCATCGACGGGCGGGTGGCGCGGCTGCTCAAGGGCACCTCGCGCTTCGGGGCCGAGCTCGACTCGCTCGCCGACTTCGTGAATTTCGGCTGCGCCCCGGCGCTGATCCTCTACGGCTTCGTGCTGTTCCACCTGAAATCGGCGGGCTGGATCGTCGCGCTGATCTTCGCCATCGCCATGGCGCTGCGGCTCGCCCGCTTCAACGCCATGCTGGACGACCCGAACCGGCCGGACTGGAAGAAGGATTTCTTCGTCGGCATGCCGGCGCCGGCGGGGGCGCTCACCGCGATGCTGCCGCTCTACCTGCACTTCCTCGGGTTCGGCCTGGAGAAATGGGCCGCGCCGGCGATCCTGATCTACGTCCTGTGCATCGCCCTCATGGTCGTCTCCACGGTGCCGACCTACTCGGGCAAGACCATGGGCAAGCGGGTGCCACGCAGCCTCGTCCTGCCGATCTTCCTATTCGGGGTCGCGGCTTTCGGCATCCTGATCAGCTATCCCTTCGAGGCGCTGGTGACGGTGAGTGCCGGCTACCTGCTGACCATCCCAGTCGTCGCCGCCCAGTACCGCCGCCGGGCCAAGGCGGAGCTGGCCGCCGCGAGCGGGGAAGGACCGGCCGCCGGCATGCCGGCCGGGCCGGATTAGCGGGCCGGACGTCGCCCGGGATTGCTTCGCTGCGCTCGCAAGGACGGGGGACCGGCGCTCCGGGCGCTGGACGATATCTGGCAGGCCGCTATCTTGGCAGCATTCGGCGGGGGACTGGCGGATGCTCGAAGAGTTCAAGAAATTCGCGCTGCGCGGGAACGTGGTGGATCTCGCGGTCGGCGTGATCATCGGCGCGGCCTTCGGGGCCATCGTCAACTCGGCGGTCCAAGATGTCTTCATGCCGGTGATCGGCGCGGCGACCGGCGGGCTCGATTTCTCGAACTACTACATCCCACTCTCGTCCAAGGTGCAGGCCGGCCTGCCCTACGTGGACGCCAAGAAGCAAGGTGCCGTCATCGGTTACGGGCAGTTCCTGACGCTGACCCTGAACTTCCTGATCGTCGCTTTCGTGCTGTTCCTAGTGATCCGCGCCATGAACAAGCTGCAGAACGCCGAGGCCAAGAAGCCCGACGAGATGCCGGCCGACGTGAAGTTGCTCTCGGAGATCCGCGACCTGCTGGCGACGAAGCCCCGAATCTGAGGGCTCAGCCGGCGCGCTTGTCGGTGTCCGCAGGCCTGACGCCGAACGCGTCCAGGATCTGGTCCAGGGCCTGGCCGACGGCGCCCGTGCCTTCCTCGTGGGTCTTCAGGCGCGTCTCAAGCCGGCGGATCTGCGGCTCGAAGGCCTCCGGCACCGGATCGTCGCCGAGGAAACGGGGCTTGTCGGCCTCCACGGGCAGGACCCCGCGCAGCTGCTGGCCGAGATGGTCGCGCACGGGCTCGGGCAGTGATGCACTCGGCGCGTTGGGATCGTCATTCATGGTCGCCTCACGGGTCGGACCGCCTATCAACGGCCGGACGGATGAAGCGTTGCGCCGACGGCCGCCCCCGGGGAGGACGGCCCCCGGAGCGCCGCTCCGGGGGCTTGTGGGCCGGTGCTGGACCGGCCCGGGATGTTAGTCGATGACCTCGACGATGCGGTGACCGCGGTCGACCAGCACCGGGCGGTCGTTCACCACGGTGTAGCGGTAGCCCGGCTGCACGCGGTACTCGCTCGGCACGTCGTAGTAGGTCACGCCCGAAGCCGGCAGGGTCGAGCCGACGGCGACGCGGCCGTCGTAGTCGTACGAGCGGACGTTGCGCTCGCGGACGTAGCTGCGGAAGCGCGGGGCCATGTCGACGCCGAGGATGCCGCCCACCGTGCCGGTGGCCGCACCGACCGCGCCGCCGACGATGCCGCCGATCGGGCCGGCCGCATCGGCACCCGCGGCCGCGCCGCGCTCGGCACCCGGGATCGTCCCCTGGGCCTGGGCGGCCAGCGGCAGCGACAGGGCCAGAGCCGAGGCGGCGATGAGGGTCTTGAAGGTCATACGGGATTGCTCCGTTCCGTGGTGTTCCACCGCAGAGACGCGGTGAAGCTCGGGCCGGTAACGCCCGATCCCCGGATTCGGATGCATCCTTTTTTGCGTCGGCCGGCGGAGCGGCTACGCGTCCTTGGGCATCGCCGACTGGATGAACCGGTCGGAGCCGAGGTCCTCCTCGTCGTAGCCGAGCAGCTCCGCGAGCCGGCCGCGGGCGCGGCTGACGCGGCTCTTCACGGTGCCGACCTTGCAGCCCATGATCGCCGCGGCCTCCTCGTAGGAGACGCCCTCGGCCCCGACCAGGACCAGGGCCTCGCGCTGGTCCGGCGGCAGCTTGGCCAGCGCCGATTGCAGGTCCTCGACGTCGAGCCGGTCGCCCTGATGCGGGGCGGTGGCGAGGCGGGCGGCGTAGGAGCCGTCCTGATCCTCGACCTCGCGGACCCGCTTGCGGTGATCCGAGTAGAAGATGTTGCGCAGGATCGTGAACAGCCACGCGTTCAGGTTGGTCCCCGGCTGGAACCTTGCGCGGTGCTGCCAGCCCTTGAGCAGGGTGTCCTGGACGAGATCGTCCGAGCGGGCCGGGTTCGAGGTCAGCGACAGCGCGAAGGCGCGCAGGGACGGAACCGCGGCGAGCAAGCCGTTGCGGAATTCGGGCTCGATCGCCTCGCCGCGCGCCCGGAGCGCCGCCTCGAGCTTCTCGATCAGCTCGGCGAAACGGGATGGCAACGTCTCCTCGCCGATCCGGTCGTAGACCGTGCGCAGGTGCTCCCCGAGATGCGTTCGGATGCCGGGGGCCAGGTTCGGGCGGCCATCCCGCGTCCCGTCCTCCTGGGACAGGACGGTGTCGGTGTCGTCGCGGGTCATGCGTATCGCACTCGTCAGCTCATCGTGGCTCGACCTGCGGTCCCGAGAGGGTCGAGGCGGAGCGCTTGCCGGCTTGAACCGGGGGAGAAGTCCGGCCGATGCGCTCCTGTTACCGGGGTTCTAGCGCATCGGGGGCGGGCATGCACCCTCGGGGACTCTACACTTAAGCTAAGTTGGCCGGCCGCAACAGGCGGATCGCCCCATCCCGCAGGGTCAGGACGTCGCCGCGGGCGAGATCGGTCCAGCACTCGTCCCGGGTCAGCGCCTGGGTGGCGATCACCGTCACCACGTCGTGCTCGGTGGTCTCCTCGGAGAAATCCACCTGCCAGTCCTCGTCGATCAGGGTGGCCTTCCCGAAGGGCGCGCGACGGGTGAGGTAGCAGAGGCGCTTGCCGCAATGGGCGTACAGGGTGCGGCTGTCGGTCAGCAGCATGTTGAACACGCCGAGGGCGTGCAGCTCGCCGGCGAGATCGGCCACGGCGCGATCCAGGGCCTCGGGCCGCGGCAGGGCCTTGTACCGGCCCTGGAGGCGGCCGAGCATCCAGCAGAAGGCGTGCTCGCTGTCGGTGGTGCCGATCGGCATGAAGCCGCCCAGCGGCAGGCGCTTCACGCCCTTGAGCTGGCCGTTATGCGCGAAGGTCCAGCGGCGGCCCCACAATTCCCGGGAAAACGGGTGGGTGTTCTCCAGGCTGACCCGGCCGCGATTGGCCTTGCGGACATGGGCGACCACGATCCGGCTCTTGATCGACATGTCGCGCAAGAGCCGGGCGAGCTGCGAGCGGGCGCTCGGCTCCGGCTCGTGGAAGCTCCGGCAGGTGCGGCCGTCGTAGAAGCTGATGCCCCAGCCGTCGGCATGGGGTCCGGTGTCGCCGCCGCGCCGGGCGAGGCCCGCGAAGGAGAAGCGGATGTCGGTCGGCACGTTGGCGCTCATGCCGAGCAGTTCGCACATCGGGTTTCGACCGGGGCAGGGCGGGGGAGCGGCGACGTTTAGGAGTGTTCGGCCGCCCGGACAACGGATTTCGCACGGCTCAGCGGGCGAGATAGTCGGTCAGCGTCATGCCGACCAAGATGGCGACCCAGAAGAAGCCGAGCCCCGAGAACAGCCGGATCAGCGGCGGCTCGTGCATCACCTCCATGGAGACGAGGAGGATCAGCGCCACCATCACGGCGACGACGGCGAGCTCGACGATCCAGACCTGCGCGAAGGGGAGGGTGGCGCCGAGGGTCACGTTGACGGCGAGCAGCGCGAGCAGCGCCAGGAAAGTGAGGACGGGCGTGCGCAGGCGCTTCCGGATCAGGGCGCGGTCGTCGGCGTTCAGAGTCGCGCGGGGGGGCCGCATCCTACCGGTTCACCACGTAGAGGATCGGGAAGGCGAGGATCCAGACGAGGTCGATGAAGTGCCAGTACAGGCCGTAGACCTCGATCCAGTTCTGATGCCGCGACAGGAACCCGGCTTTGGCGGCCATCCAGGTCATGCCGAGCAGGAGCGCGATGCCGGTGAACAGGTGCAGCGCGTGCAGCAGCGTGGCGACGTAGTAGAGGTTCACGAACAGCCGCGCGGCCGGCGTCTCGGCCAGCGCGAAGGGCCGATGGCTGAGGAACGGCATCATGTGCTCGTCCCAGTCGGCATAGTACTCGTAGCCCTTGAGCACGAGGAACAGGCCGCCGAGCGCGGCGGTGGCCAGCATCGCCCGCACCATGGCGCGCTGCCAGCCCATCCGCGAAAATTCGATCGCCATCGACATCGTGAGCGAGGAGCCAATCAGCACCACGGTGTTGGTGGCGCCGATCCAGAACTTGAGGTGCTTGGCCGCCGCGACCGTGGCCTCGGGATGCTGGATCCGGGTGATCAGCGCCACGAGGAACAGCGCCGAGAACAGCAGCAGCTCGGTGATCAGCCACGCCCAGATGCCGAGCGTCGCCGCCTCGCGCTGCTGCGCGACGGTCTCGAAATGCTCGGCGCGGGCGACCCCGACGCCGTCAGCCAGCTTCGCGCTCATCCGTGCTGGTCCCGGGATTCCTGGGCCTGGATCGGGTAGTCGTAGGGGATGCGCGGCACCTCGGGCGGGGACAGGAAATTGTGCGTCGGCGGCGGGGATGCGGTCTCCCACTCGAGTCCCTTCGCGTTCCACGGGTTGGCGGGCGCCTTGCGGCCGAACCATAGGGAGTAGACGAGGTAGAGCATCGGGAAGAGGTAGCCCGCCGCCAGGATCGTGGCGCCGGCCGACGACAGGACGTTCAGGAGCTGGAATTCGGCCGGGTAGGTCGCGTAGCGCCGCGGCATCCCGAGATAGCCCAGGATGAATTGCGGGAAGAAGGTCACGTTGAAGCCGAGGAAGATCAGCAGCGCCGAGACCCGGCCCCAGGGTTCGCTGTACATCCGGCCGGTGAATTTCGGCCACCAGAAGTGCAGGCCGCCCAGGAACGCCAGCACCGTGCCGCCGACCATGATGTAGTGGAAATGCGCAACCACGAAGTAGGTCGCGTGGATGTGCTGGTTGATGGCGAGCGTCGCGAGGTAGAGGCCGGTCAGCCCGCCGAGCACGAACAGGCCGATATAGCCCATCGCGTAGAGCATCGGCGTGTCGAGCCGCAGGCTCCCCTTATGGATCGTGGCGGTCCAGTTGTAGACCTTGACGGCCGAGGGCACCGCCACCGCGAAGGACAGGGCCGAGAACACCAGCGAGGCCAGGTCGCTCTGGCCGTTGACGAACATGTGGTGGCCCCAGACGAAGAAGGTCACCGAGGCCAGCCCGATCGACGCGTAGGCGACGAAGCGGTAGCCGAACAGCTTCTTCTGCGCGAAGGCCGGGACGATCTCGGAGATCACCCCCATGCCGGGCAGGACCATGATGTAGACGGCCGGGTGCGAGTAGAACCAGAACAGGTGCTGGAACAGCACCGGGTCGCCGCCATAGGCCGGATCGAACACGCCGATGTGGAAGGCGCGCTCCGCGATCAGCAGGATCAGCGCCGTCGTGATCACGGGCGTCGCCAGCAGGAAGATCAGGCTCGTGGCGTAGTGCGCCCAGACGAAGATCGGCAGCTTGAACCACGTCATGCCGGGCGCCCGCATGGTGTGGATCGTGACCACGAAGTTGAGCCCGGTCAGGATCGACGAGAAGCCCACGATGGTGACGCCGATCAGGGCCGGCAGCACCCAGGTGTTCGAGAAGGCCGTGGAGAGCGGCGCGTAGAAGGTCCAGCCGGTATCGACCCCGCCCAGCACCACCGAGACCAGGGTGAACAGGGCGCCCGCCATGAACACGTACCAGCTCGTCAGGTTGAGCTTCGGGAAGGCGAGGTCCTTGGCCCCGATCATCAGCGGGATCAGGAAATTGCCGAAGGTCGCGGGGATCGACGGGATCAGGAAGAACCAGACCATCACCACGCCGTGGATGGTGAAGGCCTTGTTGTAGGTGTCGTTGGTCATGATCGCGCCGTTCGGCACGACGAGCGCGAGGCGCACGACACCGGCCGCCAGGGCCCCGATCACGAAGAAGCCGGTAATCGACGCGAGGTAGAGGATCGCGATGCGCTTGTGATCGGTGGTGAGGAACCACGAGCGCAGGGTCGATTCCGCGTGCAGGTAGTCGGCCTTGCGCCCAATCGTCGATTCCGGGGCGTGGGGTTCGCGGCGGGCGGTGCCGCCGATGCTGCCCGATGCGCTCATCGTTTCGCCCTCGATGGGTGAAGTCGGAGGCTGGGCGTCAAGGCGGACGCGCGCGCGTCCGACCCCGCTCGGCGGGCTGCGATGCTCCCATGTCCGAGGCGCGCACCGCCGTCAGCGGCAGGCCGCGACAGCCCCCCTCTTCCGTGCGGAAGAGGGTCGGGGTGAGGGACGACAAGGTTCATCAGCGAGCTCGCGATGAACGTGCGCTCGCCTCGAGCCTCGTCCGGGGCGTTCTCATCCCTCACCCTGTCCCGCGCGGGAGAGGGGACCCGCCCCCGATCCTGAAACGGCATGGCTCGAGCGGATCTGTGAATCCGTAAGCAGGGGGAGGAACGCGATCGGCGCGCCTTCTGATCCGACGGGTGCATGAAGGAAGTGACGCGGTTCATCATCGTGTCGCGTCCGCAGCCTTCGACGTCGGATAGGCCTTCAAGAAGTCGATCAGCGTGCCGAGCTCATCTGCCGGGATCCGGCCGGCGAAGCTCGGCATCACCTGCTTGCCCCCGCCGGCGAGGCGGTCGCCGTTCGGGTTCAGGATCTTCTCGCGCAGCCAGCCCTCGTCGGCCGTGACGGTACGGCCGTCGGCGAGCGTCACCTGGGACCCGTAGAGACCCGCGAGGCTCGGGGCCTTCACGGCCGAGCCGGGCTCGTGGCAGCCGGCGCAGCCATAGGCCTCGTAGAGCGCGCGGCCCGCCGCCACCTTGCCCTGCTGCGCGCCCGAATGGGTCAGCCAGTCCTGGTAGTCGCCGGGGTTCATGAAGGTAATCTCGCCGCCCATCACGGAATGGTCAGTGCCGCAATATTCCGAGCAGTAGAGGTGATAGGTGCCGGTCTTGTCGGCCTTGAACCACAGGTCGGTGTAGCGGTCGGGCAGGGCGGCCACCTGCAGGCGCACCGCCGGCAGATAGAGGGCGTGGATCACGTCCTGGCTGATGATGTGCAGGCGGATCGGCTGGCCGATCGGCAGGTGCAGGTTGTTGATCTCGGACTGGCCGGTCGGGTGCTGGAACTTCCACATCCATTGCCGGCCGATCGCCTCGACCACCATGGCGTCGGGCGGCGGGTTCTTCGAGTGGACGTACAGCCGCGCGCCCCAGACGAAGAAGATCAGCGTCAGCAGGAACGGGATCAGCATCCAGCTGATCTCGATGAGGTTCGAGCGGATGCCCGAGGGGCTCCGGTCCGCCTCTGAGCCCTCCCGGTAGCGCACGGCGAAGTAGGTGATCGCCACGAAGACCGGCACGGTCAGCAGCAGCGTCAGCACCGTGAAGGCCAGGATCAGCCAATCGGTCTCGATCGCCGTGGCGGAGACCGCGGCCGGCCAGAGCTGGAGGGAATCGTGGCTCGGCGTCATCGCGCGGCGGGCTCCGCCGGTTCGAGGGAGCGGCCGACGGTCAGGTCCATGGCGCGCCCGATCGGGATGCGGGCGCGGGTGCGGGCCTCGTCGCGGTAGCCGTAGCCGGAGAGGCGCGCCGCGGTCTCGGCCCGCGCGCGGTCGAGGTCGGCGTAGGGGTCGGCCTGCAGGTTCGGCGGCGGCGGCGCCAGCCGCGTCGTCTGCTGCGGCGTCAGGGCGGGGAGCGCCCGGCGCTGGCTCGCCGCGAAGGTGCTCATCAGCCAGACCATCGTGCCGACGACCGCCAGGGCCGTGAGCGCGAGGCCCGCCATCACCATCACGGTGTTGCGGACGTTGACGTCGCGGGTCTCGTGCCCGGGATCGTCGGGATCGCGCTGGGAATTCGCCGCCGGGCGCGGCGGCCGCCCGTTCAGGAGGCCGATGCCGCGCAGGGTCAGCCCGGCGAGGATCGCCGGGATCAGGCCGCTGGGTCCGTCCGCGCTCATGCCGGCCTCCCGGCGCGGCGAGCGGCAGAGGCCGCACGGTCGGCGCGCGGACGCATCAGCGGGCGCAGCGCGGCCGCGAGGCAGGCCACGGCGCCGGCGGCCAGCACGTCGCTCGGCCGGAGAACGAACCGGTCGCGCACGGCCGGGGTGATCAGCCAGAACATCTCTAGGGCGTGGACGGCGAGCGCCGCGCCGGCCAGGATCCGGGTGGTCGGGCGGCCCGGCCGCAGGGTCGCGAGCCCGGCCAGCACCACGACCGCACCGGCCACGATCGCCAGCGCCCGCCCGACCCAGCCACCGCGGGCGAAGTACCACGCCACCTCGGGTGGCAGGTTGGCCGACCAGACGATCAGGAACTGCACGAAGTGCATGTAGGCCCAGAGGCCGAGGAGCACGACGAGGGGAACCAGCCGACCCCGTCCGGGCGCGGTGCGGCCGCGGCCCACGGGCTCCGGCTCCTCCCAGGCCAGCAGGATCGCCGCCGCGAAGGCGAGGCCGCTCCAGGCCGTCATCACCAGCAGGCCCAGGAGGGTGGAATCGAGCCGCGGATCCAGGGAGGCGACGACGTCGGTGACGAACAGCGTGCCGATGACCGCGTGCAACCCGACCGCCGTCACGGTCCGCCCCTCGCCGGGCGCGGCGAACGGGCGGGCGAAGCGCAGCGCCAGCCAGGTCCAGGCCGCGAGGTAGACGATCACCCGGACCACGAAGAACGGCACCGTGAACCACAGGGCGGCCAAAGGCGTGCGCGCCGGGGCGCTCACCCAGGGATAGAGCAGGGGCGCGGCGGCCAGCAACGGCAGCGCCAGCACGGTCGCGGCCGGCAGCAGCGCCATCAGCCGGCGCAGGCCCGCCAGCATCTCGATACCGCCGCGCTCGCGGACCCGCTGGCCGAAGCGCTCGGCGACGATGACCACCGGCAGGGCGCCGACCGGCAACGCGAGGAGGACCAGCCACGCCGCGAGATACGAGGCCGCCGCCCCGCGCCAGCCGCCCGCGATCAGGCAGACGGCCAGGAGGACGAGGCCGGCGAGGCCGGCGAGGGCAGGCCGCCTCACGGCGTCGCCTCCAGCCGCGCGCGATCCGCCGCGGGCAGGCTCGCCACCGGGGCGTCCTGGCTGAGCTGGAGGGCGCGGACATAGGCGACGATCGCCCAGCGGTCGGTCGAGGGGATCATCTGCGCCATGCCGAACATCGCCCTCCGGCCGTTCGCGATCGCGTCGTAGAGGTCGGACGCGGCGGCCGCCCGCACGGGCCCGGCGGTGAGATCGCCGGCGGACGGGAAGCCCCGGGCCACGACCATTCCAGCGCCGCGCCCGTCCTGCCCGTGGCAGGGGGTGCAGAACACCCCGTAGCGCTCGCGGCCCTGGTCGAGCAGCGCCCGGCTGATCATCTGCGGCTGCGGCGCCGCGCGGGCCGGATCGAGCCGCGGCACGGTGCCGGCCACCGGCTGGCGCATGGTGATCTCGCGGGGGAAGAACGGGTTCTTGTCCCAGGTTTTGGCCCGGGCCTGATCGGCCATGTCGGCCTCGCCGCAGGCTGCCAGAGGCGCCAGTACGAGGAAGGCGAGCGGCACGGCGCTGCGGGCGGCGGGCCTCATCGCGGGATCCGCCGGATCTCGAGGGGGCGCCCGGCCTCGGCCGGCAGCGCCGCGAGCCGCCGCTCGATCCGGCCCGCGTCGAACCGGTCCCCCCGGGCCTCCGCGGAGAGGAAGAACCGGTCCTCCGAGGCCCGCAGGAAGCCCGGGATGTTGAAGGCCGGGTGGTTCAGGCGGGGCAGACGGTTGAGCACGAGGAGCGCGAGGTGGATCGCCACGCAGCCTGCCATCATCGCGAAGGATACGCTCGGGACCACGAAGGACGGCCAGGACAGGCGCGGGCGGCCGCCGATCAGGAACACGTAGTCGTAGGCCGTGGCGTAGACGCACATCGCGAAGAAGCCGAAGCCGCCGAGCAGGGCGCCTGCCAGGGCGTAAGGCAGGATCGAGCGGCCCTCCAGGCCCAGGGGCCGCAGGGTGCGGGGCATCGGAACCGGGCCGTGCCCGTCGAGATGGACCTGATCCGGGCCGATCCCGGACACCGCCTGAAGGGCGGCAGCGAGGTCGCCCTGGCTCGCGAAGGTCGCCGACACGCCCCACAGGGGCGCGGTGACAGGGTTCTCCTCCGGGCGGCCCGTGGCCCGGGACGCCGCGGTCCGGGCGGCCTCCTGCGCGGCCGGCGACACCGTCAGGGCGAGGCGGCGGCTCTCGACGATCGAGACGGCCGGCAGGTAGCGCAGGAACAGGAGCAGCAGGGTCAGGAACAGCCCGATCGAGCCCGCGAAGGTGGCGATGCCCCAGATGTCGGTCGTGTAGGGCAGCCTCGAGGAGGGCAGGAAATCCTGGGTCAGGGTGACGACCAGCACCATGACGTGGTCGGCATAGGCGCCGATCGCCACGAGGAGACCGACCGCCGCGATGGCCAGCGGCGCCGTGCGGGCCCGGGCCGACCACAGGATCTGCGCGGGCAGGACGAGGCACAGGACCGCCGTCCAGGACACCAGGGCGTGGTCGCCGGTCATGCGCCGGACCAGGACGCCGCGGCCCTCGGCGTCGCCGTTGAGGAACGTATCGAAATACTCGGCCGCGTAGCAATAGGCGCTGGCGCAGCCGAGGCAGAGCAGCAGCCGCCCGAGCACGTCGAGATGGCGGTTCGTCACCAGGGCGTCGAGGCCGTAGACGAGGCGGATCAGCATCACGATCACCGCCGTGACGCCGACGCCGGAATAGACCGCGTTGACCAGGAAGCTCACCGGCAGCAGCGTGCTGTGCCAGCCGGGCATCAGCGAGCCCGCCAGCATCACCGAGGCGCCGGTCTGGACCGAGACCACCAGCAGCACGCCGAGGAGCGCCACCGTCCGGTAGGCCTGGACCCAGATCTGCCAGTGGGCCGCCGAGCCGCGCCAGCCCGAGGCGAGGATGCCGTAGACCCGCGCGCGCAGCAGGGCGAGCTTGCGGGTCGGCGCCTTCACGTCGGACTGGCGGAGAGCCTCGACGTGGGCGCGGTCGCGCAGCGTCGCGAGATCCGGCAGCAGGCCGATGAACCAGAGGCTCACGCAGATCACCAGAAAGGACACGATGTCGATCGCGTCCCAGAGGAGTGGCGAGCGGAACTGCGGCCAGAGATTGTAGGTGTTGGGGTAGGGCAGGTTCCAGAAGAAGAACCATGGCCGGCCGAGATGGATGATCGGATAGAGCCCGGCGGCCGCGGTTGCGAGCAGCGCCAGGGTCTCGGCGATGCGGTTCACGGCCCCGCGCCATTCCGCGCCGAGGAGGAGCAGGATCGCCGAGACCAGTAGGCTGCCGGAGGCGACGCCGATCCACCAATCGTAGCTCGCGATGTCCAGCGCCCAGACGACGGCATTGTTGTTGGCCCAGATCCCGGGGCCCGCGTACAGCAGGTAGGCGAGGGTGAGCGCGAACAGGCCGAGGAGTGAAGCCGCCCCGGCGAAGGCGATCCACCAGCGCCGGTTACCGGGATGCGTCAGCGGGATCTCCGCGACCGCGCCGCCGATGCCCGGGAGGGTCGCGTCGGGCCGGATCAGAGCGCCGGACATGCTCAGCCCTCCCGCCCGTTGGGATCCGCGGCCGGCGCGAGCCCGGCGAGGTAGGTGGTGCGCGGCCGCGTGTTGAGATGCCCGAGGAGGGCGTATTCGCGGGTGTCCCGCCGGGCGGCCGAGACGGCGCTTCCCGGATCGGCGACGTTGCCGAAGGTGATCGCCCGGGTCGGGCAGGCGCCCTGGCAGGCGGTCTCCACGGCCCCGTCGGGGATCGGCGCGTGGGCGTCCTTGGCCGATGTGATCCGGGCCGCCGTGATGCGCTGGATGCAGTAGGTGCACTTCTCCATCACGCCGCGGGACCGCACCGTGACCTCGGGATTGCGCTGTTGCTGCTCCACCGGGGTCATGCCGCCGGTATAGTCGCGGTAGTTGAAGCGGCGGACCTTGTAGGGGCAGTAGCTCTGGCAGGTCCGGGTACCGACGCAGCGGTTGTAGACCTGCAGGTTCAGGCCCTCGCTGTCGTGGAGCGTCGCCTCCACGGGGCAGCCGAGCTCGCAGGGCGCCTGCTCGCAATGCATGCAGGGTACCGGCTGGAAATGCGTGGTTGGCGCGTCGAGGTCGCCCGCGTAGTAGCGGTCGACCCGCAGCCAGCCCATCCAGCGGCCGAGCTCGACCTCCTCGCGCCCGACCACGGGGATGTTGTTCTCCGCCTGGCAGGCGGTGACGCAGGCGTTGCAGCCGGTGCAGGCGTCGAGGTCGATCGCCATGCCCCATTGCGCGGCGACCCAGCGAGCCTGGCTCTCCGGGGGCGGGTAGAACGAGGCCGGCGTCGGCGCGCCCTTCGGGTCGCCTACCGGCGCGGCGCCCAGGGCCTGCACGCGGACGAGGTCCTGCCCCTCCATCGTTCCGAGGTGCTGGGTGGTCACCGGCTTGCGCACTTGGCCGGTCTTCGTCAGGCGGGCGCCGGCGAGGCGCCAGGTCGAACCGGGCGGACGCAGGGGCGCGGAATCGTAGCCGAGGCCGCGGGCGAGGTGGTCCGGCACGTCGCGGCCGTAACCGAGCGTGAGGGTCACGGTGGCGTCGGCCTGGCCGGGCAGGATCCAGGCCGGCCCCTCGACCGCGCGGCCGCCGGCCTCGACCCGCAGGATGTCGCCGGTGGCGATCCCCTCCCGCTCGGCGAGGCGCGGGCTGACCGCGACCACGTTCTCCCAGACCACCTTGGTCAGGGGCTTCGGCAGTTCCTGCAGCCACGCGAGGTCGGCATGGGTGCCATCCCAGATCGTCGGATCGGGCCGGAACAAAACCTCGACCCCGTCGGCGACCGGCGCAGGGGACGAGGACGGGGCGGGCGCAGCGTCCTGCGTCAGCGCGACGGTCTCGGCCGGGCGCGCGCTGCCCGCCCAGAAGCCGAGCCGCAAGGCCTCGGTGAAGCGGGCCTCGAAGGTCGCATCGTCCTCGCCGGCGCTCCGCGCCTGCGCCTTGAGGAGGCCGAGGGCGTCCTGGCCGCCCTCCCCGCCCTCGCCGCCGGCCAGGAAGGCCAGCATCTCCGGCAGCGTCCGGCCGTTGTAGAGGGGCGCGACCGTCGGCTGGATCAGCCCCACCGTCCCGTCGAGGGACCGGATGTCGCCCCAGGATTCCAGCGGGTGCGCGGCGGGCAGGTGCCAGTCGGCATGCGCGCCGGTCTCGTCGTAGTAGAGCCCCGCGTGGATCTTGAGCGGCACGCGCGCCATCCGGGCGGCGAAATCGAGGGCGCCCGGCGCCTCGTAGACGGGGTTCGCACCGAGTACGAGCAGCACCTGGACGGCGCCCCGATCCATCGCCTCCGCGAGCTCCGCCTGGGTCCCGGCGCCGGTCTCTTCCGCGGGCGCCGTGTGGACCAGGGTCGTGCCGGTGTTGCCAAGGGCGCCGTTCAGGCGGTGGACCAGCGCGTGCAGGTCCGGGCTCGCGGTCAGGCCGGCGGTGACGATGCCGCTTCCCCGGGCCTCGGCGAGCGCCGTCCCGGCACTCCGCGTCCAGCGCGCGACGGGGTCGTCGCCCGCCGGCGCCGCGCCGCCCGCGGTGAGGGCGAGGAGATCCCGGGCGAGAGCCTCCAGCCGGCCGGCCGGCACCACGAGGCCGCGATCCGCCTTGGCGCTGGTCAGCGTCGGGGTCGGCGCCGCCGCGTGGAGGGTGAGGAGGCGGCCCTCCGCGTAGGCCGCGCGCCGCGCCGCGCTCCAGCGCCGCGATAGGCCGACCTGGCCGGGCCCAAGGTCCAGAAAATCGCCGTCCAGGGACACGATGGTGCGGGCACGGTCGAAATCGGGGATCGTCTCCAGAGGCCGGCCGTAGGCCTGGCGGGCACCCTCGTAGATCCCGCCGCGACCGGCCCCGGCGCCGGTGTACCAGCGGAGCGCCGGGTAGGCGGCGCGCAACCGCGCGATCTGCGCGGCCACACCGGGCGACGTCACCGGGCCGGTGAGCAGGGCGAGCCCCTCGCCGCGGCTTTCGCGCCAGCCCGGCATCTGCGCCTGCAGGTCCGCCCGGAACGCCGCCCACGAGCTCGGCCGGCCGAGATGCTGCACCGCCTGGGAGCGGAACGGATCGTAGAGCCCGAGCACCGAGGCCTGGGCCAGCACGTCGGTGCCGCCGCGGCTCCAGGGATGCTCGGGATTGCCCTCGACCTTCAGGGGCCGGCCGTTGCGGGTGGTGACCAGGATGCCGTTGCCGAAGCCGTCGAATACCGCCGAGGAGGCGTAGGACAGGTCCGTGCCCGCCACGATCCGCTCGGGCTGATTGACATAGGGCACCTCGTAGTCGCGGCCGCTGCCCCCGCCGCAGGCGGTGAGGCCGCCCAGCGCGAAGGAGGCGGCCATGAGCTTCAGGAAGCCGCGCCGCTCCGGGGCGGCGGCGAGCCGGGACGCCGACGGGAACTCGACCGCCAGATAGGCGCGGAACTCGGCGCTGTCGGCCACGGCGTCGAGGCTGCGCCAGAAGCGCGGGCCGTCGCCGCCGGCGAGTTTCTCGCGCAGGGCCGCGATGTCGGGGGCGCCGGTCATCGGTGGCAGATCCCGCATTCGGTCAGCCGCTCCCCGCCGCGGATATGGTACTGGGCCACGAGCTTCGGGCCCAGGGTCGCCTGGTCGGCCGGCGGCGTCCAGGTCATGTTCCAGACCTGATCCGGCGTGCGGACGTACTTCTCCGGCGCCCGGTGGCAGTCGAGGCAGAACTGCATCTCGAAGGCGTTGGCCCGGTAGGTCATCTGCATCGAGGTGACGTCGCCGTGGCAGGTCGAGCAGCCGATCCCCTTCGTCACGTGGACGGAGTGGTTGTAGTAGACGTATTGCGGCAGCTTGTTCAGCCGCTTCCATTCCAGCGGCTTGTCCTGCGCGTAGCTGTCGCGCACCGGCTTGAGCATCTCGGAGCCGGTCCAGATCTGCGAGTGGCAGGTCATGCAGGTGTGGGTCGGCGGGATGCCGGCGGTGGCCTCCCGGTCGACCGTGGTGTGGCAGTAGCGGCACTGGATGCCGAGCTCGCCGGAATGGTGCTTGTGGCTGAACGGCAGCGGCTGGGCCGGCGCGACCCCGACGCCCGTCACGTAGTTCGAGCGCACGATCCCGGCCGCCAGGACCGGGACGCCCACCAGGCAGGCCACGCCGGTCATCAGGGCGAGGCGGTAGAGCGCGTCGGCGCCGGGGGTGAACAGCTGCGCCATCAGGCGCGCCCGCGCGTCGCGGCGGTCCGGCGCCGTCCGTTCTGCTCAGCCCCTCGCCGCAAGCGTCGTCCCACCTTCTGCCCCCGGCCGAAACTCAGGCGGCGCACCGGCACGCACGCGCGTCACAGCCGGTGCGACCCGAGGTGGTCCCGAAGCGCGGTCGCCGCACACGGTCGAATCTGCACCGCATCCTTCGTAACCTAGAGCGCTTCCAGACCGGGACCAGAACTTGGCTCACGCGGGCCGACATGTCGCAGCGCGGTGGCCTCGAACCGCAACCCTTCCCGCAGCGGTCCCGAAGGCCTATGCCCTCGGCCGGCCCCTCGGCTGATCCCGTCCGGAGACGCATGGAATCCGATCCCCTCGTCCTGACTTGGCGCGCTGCGCGGCGTCTGCACGTCACTGCGGTTTCCCTCGCGGTCGGGATCGGCGCGCCGCTCTGCGCCCTCGCCCTGCTGTGCCTGCGCGACCTGATCGCCGTGCTGCCGCGCGACGAGGCGCCGGTCCTGCCTTTCCTGCGCCTCGCCGTGGCGCTGCCGGGCCGCGAGCTCGTGCTGGCACCCGGCTTTCCGATGCGGCCGCCGGAGCTCGAACTCGCGGCCTTCCTGTGCATCGCCGTCTGCGCCGTGGTCCTGGCTGTCCTCGGCTGGGGCGTAGCGCGCCTGTGCTTCAAGGCTCAGAACCGGGCGTCCGATGCGGTCCGCGAGGGAGTCCTGCAGGCAATCCTAGATGCGCCGGCCGGTGCCCGGGACGAGGCGCGCAACCTCGCCCGGATCGTCGGCGAGGTCCTGGCGCGGGCGGACCGGCTGCTCGCCGCAGGCATCGTGATGCCGGCGATGACGCTGGCCGCCCTGGTTCTGGCGCTGGGCTTCGCGTGCCTCGCCGCACCCCGGCTCATCCCGGCTGCCGTGGTGGGCCTCGGGGCCGTCAGTCTCGCCTACGGGCTGGTGCTGGAGCGGGTCCGGGACCGACAGGAATTGCGCCTGCGCACGAGCGCACGGGCGGAGGAGAACCTCAACGACCTCGTGCGGCGGCTCCCGGCCGTGCGCAGCCACGGGGCGGCGGCCCTGGAGCGGACGCGCATCGCGGCCCGGGTCACCGCGATGCGCACCACCGTGGCGCGCTCCGAAGCGCGGCTGGCCTATGCGCGGGCGCCGGCGCTCGCCCTGGCGGTGATCCTGCCGGCGATCGCGGCCGGCACGGCCCTGTGGCGCTCAGGACAGGCGGGACCGCAGGCTCCGCCGGTGGATCCGGCCGCCCTCCTGGCCGCGGTCGGCGCCTTCGGTCTCGCAGGCTGGCTCGCCGCAACCTGCGCGCGTCTCTGGACCGTACGCAAGGCCGTCCGCCCGCGATTCCGCGACCTCGCCCGCATCATCGCGTCCCTCGAGGGACGCAGGATGCGGGCGGGCCGGACCGACGACGCGCCGTCGCTGCCCCGATCCGGGATCCTCGCGACCCAGGGCGTGGGTGCCTTCGATCCGGCGACGGGCGAGCGCCTGACCGGTGTCGATGTGGCCGTGGCCATGCCGGGACATGTGGCGATCACCGGTAGCCGCGGCAGCGGCGCCCGGGCCCTGGCGGCGGTGCTGGCGGGACAGGTCGAGCCGACCGCGGGCGCCGTCACCTATGCGGGGACGGACCTGCGCGCCTTCGACGCCGCGGAACGCGCCCGCCGCATCGCCTTCGCGGCCGGGGAGGCGATCCTGATGGCAGGCTCCCTGCGACAGAACCTGCTCTACGGCGCCGACCCGGCGAGCGCCCCGGACGACATCGCGCTGATCGGGATCAGCCGGCTCACGGGCCTCGACGGCTTCGTCTACGCCCGCGGCCTGACCGGCCGCCTCGATCCGGCGACCCAGCCGCGGCTCGCGGCCGCGATCGTCACCGCCCGCCGGACCATGCGGCAGGCGCTCGCCGCCAAGGGGGCCGAGCGCCTCGTCGAACCGTTCGACCCCGACCGCTACAACCATCAGGCGAGCATCGGCGAGAACATCCTGTTCGGCGAGCCGGTGGGCGGCGCCTTCGCGCCGCTGCGCTTCGCCCGCCATCCCTATCTCCGGGCGGTGCTGGAGGCCGAGGGACTTGTGCGCCCACTCACCGAGATCGGCCTGTCGGTGGCCCGGAGCACGGTGGAGATCTTCGCCGACCTGCCCAACGATCACCCGCTGTTCGACGCCTACTCGCTGTTCCAGGCCTCGGAGCGCGGCTATTTCGAGGATCTCGTGGTGCGGCTGCCCAACGCCGCGGCCCTCCGTCGGGGGCCCGCAGGCCAGCGCGACCGCATCCGCCTGATCGGCCTCGCGCTGCGCTACAGCGAGACGCGCCACCGCTTCGGCCTGATCGACGCGGACTTCGAGGCACGGCTGGTCCAGGCGCGACGCTCCTTCGCCCGGATGCTGCCGCCCCATCTCGCGGGCGCCGTGGAGTTTCACGATCCGTCCCGGGTCAATCCCGCCGCCAGCCTGGAGGAGAATCTGCTGTTCGGTCGGATCAGCCTCGGCGAGGCCAATGCCGAGCCGCGGGTGCGGGAACTCGTGCGCCGGGTGCTCGCCGAGGAGGGGCTCGAGGCCTCGGTCTACGGGCTCGGCCTGGACAGCAAGGTCGAGATCCAGCCCAGCACCGGCGCGTTGGCGGACGGCGCGATCAATGCCCGTGAGCGGGTGGCGATCGAGCTGACCCGCTGCCTCGCGCGCGAGCCCGACATCCTGGTCGTCGCGATCGCTGCCGACGAGCGCAAGGCCGAGGGCCTGCGCGACCGTCTGGCCCGGCTGCGGCACGCCCGGGTCGGGCGCGGCCTCATCGTCTGCCTGCCCGAGACCGGCGTGCCCGAGGGCGCCGAGCCGTTCGACGCGGTGATCGTCGTGGAGAACAGCGCGGTGGTCGCACCCGTGCCGGTGGCCCTCGAACGGGAGCCGGCCCCGGCCTGAGACCGGCCCAGCCGAAACGCATCGACCACCCGCCTGTGCGCGCGGAGCGCGGCAATCGGAACGGCTCCGTGCTGACGGGTGTCGCGCGGCTTCGGTCGGCGTCGTGGCATCCGCGGTGTCGGTGCGGATCGGACCACCCGCGCTCTCGGCCGCCTGGCAGCCTCACGGCCGCCGCAATACTCGGTCAGGCCGGTAGGCCGTGCCTGTCCGGCGCCATCCCGGCTGATCCAGCGCGGACGGTCTATGCCTCGAACGATCCCGATAACGCGCGCCGCGCTCCTCACGCTCCTGGCCCTGTCCGGCCCTGCCGCCGCGCAGGCCGGAAAGGCCGAGGCGCCGATCCCCGGCGCGACCCTCGCCCTGATGGCGCAGAAGGGCGTGACGGCCGCCTCGCCGGTCCTGTTCCGGGCCTACAAGAAGGAATCGGAGATCGAGGTCTGGAAGAAGGGACCGTCCGGCTACGTCTTCATCAAGACCTTCCCGATCTGCCGTTGGTCCGGCCAGCTCGGGCCCAAGCGCAAGAGCGGCGACCGGCAGACCCCGGAGGGGTTCTATACGGTGCCCCGGCGCCAGATGAACCCGAACTCGCATTACTACCTGTCCTTCGACGTCGGCTATCCGAACGCTTACGACCGGGCCCATGGCGGCACCGGTTCGGCCGTGATGGTTCACGGCATCTGCTCGTCGATGGGCTGCTTCGCCATGACCAACGGCACGGTCGGCGAGATCTACGCCATCGCCCGCGACGCCCTGAACGGTGGGCAGGCGGCCTTCCAGTTTCAGTCCTACCCCTTCCGGATGAGTGCCGAGAACATGGCTCGGCACCGGACCGACCCGAACATCGCCTTCTGGCGCGAGCTCAAGGCCGGCTCCGACCGGTTCGAGGCGAGTCGCGAGGAGCTCCAGGTCTCGGTGGTCGCCGGCCGCTACGCCTTCGCGCCTTCCCGCAACCCCGTGATCGAGGCGGCGGTGACCACGCGCCGGGCCGTGGAGGAGGCGCGGATCGCGGCGCTCGCCGAGGCCGGGGAGCCCGCCGTGCGCACCACCTACTCGGACGGCGGCCAGAACGCCTTCTGGGCGGCCTACACGGCCCGGGGCGGGACGGTCGGCGACATCAGCCGGCCGGAGGCCCTGGCCTTCGCCGGGCAGGAGGTGGTGGTCGTGCCCGGCCACCGCGTCGCGCGGCCGGTGCCCGAATCCGTCTGGGCCGCCTGGGCCGCGCCCGATTCCGTCCTGTCGCCGCGCTGGATGGCGGGCTTCGTCCCATCCTACCTGCGCGCGCCCGGACCCTTCGAGGCGCTCACAGCCCGCCTCCCGACGCGCTACGGTGACGGATTGCCCTCCTGGCTGGCTGCCGGCCTCGGTAGCACGCTCGCCGGCCGCCCGAATCTGTCCGGCTCGGTACCCGAGCTCCTGGCCTCGGCCGAGAGCCTCTAGGCATGCAGCGACCCCGGACAGCGGCCCATCCGTGTGCGCGGCCGCACATCGCAGCGGCTCACGGCACACCAATTCATGGTACGGCAGGGGATGAGCGGTACTCCTGTCCCGTCGGCCTGCCGTATTCACTTCTACCTTCCCGGAACGGCGACGGGGTTTCGATCATAATGGATCGGGACCGTCTGTCCGCAGATTCGTGATCGCCATGTCCAACTGTTCCGAGCCGATCCTCCCGGCGGCCGACCAGGACCTCGTCCTCCGCTTCTGGGGCGTCCGCGGCTCGACCCCTGTCAGCGGCCCGCAATACGCCGAGTTCGGCGGCAGCACGCCCTGCATCGAGGTCTGCTGCGGCCGACGGATGTTCATCGTCGACGCGGGTTCAGGCATCTACAACCTCGGCCAGGGTCACCGGACCGACCTGCCCCGGGAAGTCGATCTGCTGTTCAGCCACCTGCATCTCGACCACACGGCGGGTCTCCCCTTCTTCAAGCCGGCGGTCCTCGACTGCAACCGGGTGATCAACACCTATTGCGGCAATCTCGGCGGCGAATCGGCCGGCCCGACGCTCGACCGCCTGTTCGCGCCGCCGCTCTTCCCGGTTACGCTCGACAAACTGTGCTGCACCTTCAACCATCATGGGTTCGAGGCGGGACAGACGCTGACCTTCCCGGACGGAGCGCGGGTCGACACGATCCCGCTGAACCATCCGCAGGGCTCGGTGGGTTACCGGTTCGAGCATGCCGGCCGGCGCCTGTGCCTCATCAGCGACATCGAGCACAGCGACCCCTGGCCGGATCCGGAACTCGTTCGGTTCGTCAGCGGGGCAGACCTGATGGTCTACGACGGCATGTTCACCGACGGCGAGTACCCGACCTGCCGGGGCTGGGGGCATTCCACGTGGCAGAAGGGCGTGGAGCTGGCGCGGGCGGCGGGCGTGAAGGCATTGGCCATCATCCACCTCCACCCGGCCCATTCCGATACGAACCTGCGGGACATGGAGGCCGATCTCCAGGCCGAGATGCCCACGGCCTTCATCGCCCGCGAGCGCCAGAGCATCACGGTGGGCGCGCCCCGGACGGTGAGCCGCCCCGCCGTCGCACGGGAGATGCGCCGACGGGTCAAGGTGGCCTGAGCGTCGCCGGAGCGGCCGCGTCAGGCGGACCGGCGCGGGGATCGCGCCCGGCGCGTCCGGGCGAAGTGGCGGACGGCGAACAGCACGAACAGGGCGACGCCGATGATCAGGATGCTCCAGCCGTAATTGCTGACGAGCTGGGCGTCGATCGGATGGCCGATGCGGCCGAGGGCGACCAGTAGCCCGAACGCGGCGATCGCCGCAGAGATCAGCATCCCTACAATCATCGGGCCTCTCCGGCGCGGCCTGTGTCAGGGTCCGGCGGGTTGAACGGGTCCGGAGGAATGCGCAGAACCGGCAGCCGTTCCCAGTCTTGGATCGCGTGCATTGCGCGCGGGTGTCAAAACGGAAAGATCGGATGGCCCCTGATTGCAACGCCCGCGCCCCCCGCTCTAAGTAGGCCGCAAGAGGGCGCCTCCGGGCGCGCGCGGACCGAGACCACGGCGATGACCGGCCAAGAGACCACGACTGCGAACACGTCCCGGGACGCGGCGCCCCTCACGGGGTCGGGGCCGCTGCGCCCGCAATCCCAGCTCGTGACGATCTACGGCGGCTCGGGCTTCCTGGGCCGGCACGTGGTGCGGGCCCTGGCCAAGCGCGGCTACCGGATCCGCGTCGCGGTGCGCCGGCCGGACCTCGCGCTGTTCCTGCAGCCGCTGGGGCAGGTCAACCAGATCGTGGCCGTCCAGGCGAACCTCCGCTACCCCGATTCGGTGACCCGCGCCGCCGAGCGTTCGGACGTGCTGATCAACCTCGTCGGCATCCTGCAGGAAACCGGCTCGCAGAGCTTCGCCAAGCTGCAGGTCGACGGAGCCGAGGCGATCGCCCGCGCCGCCGCCCGGCTGGGCGCCCGGATGATCCACGTCTCGGCGATCGGCGCCGATCCGGCCTCGCCGTCGCTCTACGCCCGCACCAAGGCGGACGGTGAGGCGCGGGTCTTCGCCGCCTGCCCGGACGCGGTGGTGTTCCGGCCCTCGCTGATCTTCGGACCGGGCGACGGCTTCTTCAACCGCTTCGCCAGCCTCGCCCGGGCGCTTCCGGTCCTGCCCCTGGCGGGTGGCCAGTCGCGCTTCCAGCCCGCCTTCGTGGGCGACGTCGCCGAGGCGATTGCCCGCGCGGTCGACGGCACCTTGGCCGGCGGCCGGGTCTACGAACTCGGCGGCCCGGAGGTGGGCACGCTGGAACATTTCGTGCGCTACATGCTCAAGACGATCCGGCGGAAGCGCCCTGTCATCGACCTGCCGCTTCCGGCCGCCAAGCTCCAGGCACGCCTGCTGGAGATCGCCGACACCCTGACCTTCGGCCTCCTGCCGGACACGCTGAAGCTCACCCGCGATCAGGTCACCCTGCTCCAGAACGACAACATCGTCTCGGAGGCCGCCAGGGCCGAGGGGCGGACCTTCGAGGGTATCGGGATCACCCCGACGGCCGCCGAGGCCGTGGTTCCGGGCTATCTCTGGACATTCCGCAAGGCGGGACAGTTCAACACCGACCGGGACGAGGAATACCTGTCCGAGGTGCCCGACACGCTGGCGTCGCAGCCGCTTGCGGCCGGCTCCCAGCACAGGCCGATGACCGCCTCGGGCCCGGCGATCGGCGCCGATGCGGGCAGTTCGCCGGGGGGCGGGCAGGGCAGCATGGGCGTCCGCTGGGGCTCCCGGAAGCTGGGCTAGGTGACAGTTCCTGTTCGAGACCGCGCGGCGACTCCGCTCTCGAGGCAAAGATCGGCAGACCGGTCGTGAGACGTATTCTCGTCACCGGCGCCGCAGGCTTCGTCGGCGGGCATGTGCTTCCGCTGCTGGCTGAGGCAGGCGACCGCGTGGCGGGAATCGGCCGGGGGACGCTGCCGGATCTGGCGGCGGGCGTCACCTATGAGACTCTCGACCTTCTCGACGAAGCCGCACTCAGCGGCTTCGTGGCCCGCTTCCGGCCGACCGCGATCCTGCACCTCGCCGGTCTCGCTTCGGTGGCCGACTCCGCCAGCGGGCCCGGGCAGACGTGGCGGGTGAACGTCAACGGCCTGATGAACCTCGTCGCCGCCGTCGAGGCGGTGCCGGGTTGCACGTTCTTCTTCGTCAGCTCCGGTGAGGTCTACGGCAGCGCCTTCCTGGCCGGGCACGCCCTCACGGAAGCGGCCGAGCCCCTGCCGCGCAACACGTACGCCCGGTCGAAATGGGTCGGCGAGCAGCTGCTGCGCGACCTGCTCCCCCGGATCGGCGTGAAGCTCGTCGTCTTGCGGCCGTTCAACCATATCGGGCCGGGCCAGGACGAGCGCTTCGTCGTGGCCTCCTTCGCGCGCCAGATCGCCCGCATCGAGGCCGGGCTGGTGCCGCCGTGCCTCGCGATCGGCAATCTCTCCTCCGCCCGCGATTTCCTCGACGTCACAGACGTGGCGCAGGCCTATGCCGACCTGATCGGCCGGGCGGAGTCGCTGGCGGACGGGAGCGTGTTCAACATCAGCTCGGGCCATGCGCGCCCGATCGCCAGCGTGCTCGCGGATCTGCGCGCCCGAGCGCGCGTGCCTTTCGAGGTCCGGACTGCGCCCGAGCGGGTGCGTCCGACCGAGATCCCGCTCGCCGCCGGCGATGCCAGCCGCCTGCAGGCCGCCACCGGCTGGCGGCCGCAGGTCGATTGGGACGTGTCCCTGACGCGGGTGCTGGCGGATGCCCGCGCGCGCAGCGCGGACACAGGCGGGAGACTGTCTGAGCCTCCCCTTTCCACGTGAGAGGCCCGCGCACCGGCGCCGCGCACTAGCGAAGCACGCCCTTCGCCACGAGCGCGTCCCGCGCCGCGTCCGGATAGTCCAGCCGCTCCGCGAGGATCTCGCGGCTCGAATCGCCCAGGCTCGGCGGCATGCGGCGCACCGGCAGCCTGCGACCGTCGAGCCGGTAGGGCGGCGCGATGACGTGGGCGTTCCCCGGCGCCGCGACCACCAGCCCGGCCTCCTGGGTTCGGTCGCAGGTGAGCGCCTCGCGTAGGCCCATCACCTCGCCGCAGGGGATGCCCGCGGCCCTGAGGCGCGCGATCAGCGGCGCGCGCGCCCACTTGGCGAGTTCGGCTTCCAGCACCGGGATGAAGGCGGCGCGGTTGCGCGACCGGTCAAGGTTGGTGGCGAAGCGCGGGTCGGCGACGAGGTCCGGGCGGTCCAGCACCTGCTCGCAGAAGCGGCGGTACTGGCCGTTATTGCCGACCGTGATCACCACCGGCCCGTCGCCGGCTTCGAACACCCCGTAGGGGACGATCGACGGGTGGGCGTTGCCGTAGCGGGGCGGGTCGATACCGCGGGCCAGCGCTTCCAATCCGTAATAGGAGGTCAGCGCCACGCCGCAATCGAACAGGGCGAGGTCGATCGCCTTACCGCGCCCCGTCCGCTCCCGCTGGAACAGGGCGGCCAGCACGGCCTGCGCGGCGAACTGCCCGGTGAAGAGGTCGACCGCCGCCACCCCGAACTTCAGGGGCGGTCCGCCGGCCTCGCCGTTGAGCGCCATCACGCCGGACTCGCCCTGCACGACGAGGTCGTAGCCCGGCCGGCCGGCCTCCGAGCCGTCCGACGCATAGCCGGCGATCGAGCAGTAGATCAGCCCCGAATTCTCCGCCGACAGGTCTTCGTAGCCGAGGCCGAGCTTCTCGGCGCCACCAGTCTTGAAGTTCTGGACCAGCACGTCGCTCTCACGGGCCAGCGCTTTCACGATCGCCAGTCCCTCGGGCGTCGCGAGGTCGATCCCGATCGAGCGCTTGTTGCGGTTCACGCTGTCGAAATACGAGGTGTTGCCGGGGCTCGTCGGCACGCCCCAGTCGCGGGTGTCGTCGCCGCGCTCCGGATGCTCGACCTTGATCACGTCGGCGCCGAGGTCACCCAGAACCTGCGCGCACCAGGGCCCGGCCAGGACCCGGGACAGATCGAGCACGCGGATCCCGGACAGCGGCAGGTCGGCAACGGCATCCATCGCGAAAGGTCCTCAGGCTCCCATGACGCCGTCGAGGCTGCGCACGGCGTCGATCAGTTTCGGGCGCGCCACCTCCATGAGGAAGCGCGCATCGGTGATGACGGTCGGGGCACCGCAATTGACCGACATGGGCGGCAGGCCGCCGCCCGGATGGAACCCCACCGCGATCGCGCAGACCGTCTCCTGCCACTCGCCGAAGGAGGTGCAGCAGCCGATTTCCCGGTGCTCGGCCACCGCCCGGTCGAGGCCGGTGCGCAGCGCGGGCCACGCCACGGGATCGAGCGCCTTCAGATCCTCGTAGATCCCCTGGCGCTCCCGCTCCGGGCAGATCGCCACGTAGGCCCGGCCCATGGCGCTGCGGGCGAGGGAGATGCGCGAACCGGTATCGAGGTTGAGCGAGATCGCGGCCGGGCCGCGCTGGCAATCGACGTAGCGCATGCTCAGCCGGTCGCGCACGCCCAGCCCCACCGAGGCGTTCGCCGCCTCCGCCACCGCCTGCAGGGCCGGTCGCGCGATGGCGCGGACGTCGAGCCCCCCGAGCGCCGCCGAGCTGAGCGCGATGGTCGCGGTGCCGAGACGGTAGCGGCCGAGTTCCGGCATGTGCTGCAGGTAGCCGAGCTTGGTCAGCGTGTAGGTGAGCCGCGACACGGTGGAGCGCGGCAGGCCGCAGGCCTCCGCGATGTCGTGGTTGGCGAGGCTCGTCCGGCCCGGGCCGAAGCAGGCGAGCACCGCCAGCCCCCGGGCCAGCGCCGTGACGAAGTGCCGGTCCTCCTTGGCACCGTCCACGCCCGTGGCGGCCGCGGCGGTCTCGGTCAGCACCGTCGTCTGCCCGGCACTCATCGGCGCAGGAACGCCGCGAAGGCGGCCTGCGCATCCGGCCCGCGGCGGAGCGCGTGGAAGACCTCCGCCTCCTCGGCCATGGCGCGGGCGACGCTGTCGTCGTGGCCGCGCCGCAGGGCCCGCTTGGTGGCGGCGATCGAGACCCGGGGGAGGGCGGCGAGTGCCCGCGCCTTGGCCAGGGCAGTCTCAAGCGCCGCGCCCGCGGGAACGGCTGCGTTGACGAGGCCGGCCGATGCGGCATCCGCAGCCGTGAAGGGCTCCCCGAGCATCAAGAGTTCGGCCGCGCGCTTCGCGCCCGCGACCATCGGCAGCAGGTAGCTCGACCCGCCCTCCGGGCTGAGGCCGAGCGCGGTGAACGGCAGGCGGAACCGGGCGCCGTCCCCCGCATAGGCGAGGTCGCAGTGCAGGAGCAGCGTCGTGCCGATGCCGACAGCATGGCCCTCGATGGCCGCCACGACTGGCTTCGGGCAGGCGCGCAGGGCTTTGAGAAAGGTCAGGCCGGGGCTGTCGCCCCCGGTCTCCAGGTCCTGGAAATCCGTGAGGTCGTTGCCGGCGGTGAAGCAGCCGCCCGCGCCGGTGAGCACCACGGCGCCCACCCGCCCGTCCGCGCCCGCCGCCTCGAAGGCGGCGGTCAGCGCCGCATAGGTCGTCCGGTCGAGGGCGTTCCGCCGCTCCGGCCGGTCGATCGTAACGAGCCGAATTCCGGGCTCCGGATCGGCGACGCGGACGCTCACGAAGCGGCCTCACCTGCGTAATCCGCGGACAGCCCGGCCATCCGCGCCTGCGCCGCCGCATATTCGCGCGCGAGCCGGGCGACGAGATCGGCGGTTGCGGGCGCGTCCGCGATGGTGCCGACCCCCTGGCCGGCGCCCCAGACGTCCCGCCACGCCTTCACGCTGCCGCTGCCGAAGTTCATCGCGGTCTTGTCGCGTATCGGCAGCGCCTCGGGATCGAGCCCGGCGGCGCGGATGCTCGGCGTCAGGTAGTTGCCCGGCACACCGGTGAAGTAGGGGGTGTAGAGGATGTCGGCGGCCGCGCTGCCGGCGATCATGTCCTTGTAGGCCGGGGCGGCGTTCGCCTCCCGGGTGGCGATGAAGCGGGTGCCCATGTAGGCGAGGTCGGCGCCCATGGCCTGAGCCGCCAGGATCGCCGAGCCCGAGGTGATCGCCCCCGAGAGGATCAGCGGCCCGTCGTAGAACCGCCGGATCTCGCCCACCAGGGCGAAGGGACTCAGCGTCCCGGCGTGGCCGCCTGCGCCGGCACAGACCAGGATCAGCCCGTCGACGCCGGCCTCCAGCGCCTTCTCGGCATGGCGCACATTGGTGACGTCGTGGAACACCACGCCGCCGTAGGCGTGGACCGGGCGGATCACCGCGTCCGGGGCGCGGAGCGAGGTGATGATGATCGGCACCTGGTGTCGGACGCAGGCCTCGACGTCCTGCGCCAACCGGTCGTTGGAGGCGTGGACGATCTGGTTCACCGCGAAGGGCGCGACCTTTCTCGACGGGTCCGCCGCGCGGGCCTCCGCGAGCGTTCGCGTGATCCGCGTGAGCCATTCGTCCAGCAACTCGGCAGGTCGGGCGTTGAGGGCGGGGAAGGAACCGACCACGCCGGACAGGCACTGGGCGATCACCAGATCCGGGCCGGAAACGATGAACATCGGTGCGCAGATAACCGGCAGGGCGAGCCGTCCGCGCAGTGAAGCGGGGAGGCGCCCGGAATGTGTTTGCTCGGGACCGTCGGTCATCGGCAGCGGCCCGCCATGGGCGCGCGCGCCGAACGGGCGCGGCCGGGTCGCTCCCGCAGATCGATGCTGCGCATCGTGCTCCTCCCCCTTCCCGGCGCCCGGTCCCGCTCGGCACCGCATCCGCAGGACTTTTGGCCGATCGCGGCCGGAGCGGTTTGATGACATGGGCGGCGGAGGCCGGTCAAACGTCATCGGTTACAGAAGTCTGCAATGCAGAACAGGAGAGGCCTGCGCAATCCATCGCAATAGCCTCCTTGACGGAGCCGGTTCGTCGAACCAACATCCGGTCCAATTGCAGACGGCTATTCTGCATTGCAGAACAACGGGGAGTCCAGGGTGGTTCGTCAGGAGGTCGATGGCGGCGTGGCGGTACTCACGCTCGCCAACCCGCCGGTCAACGCGCTTGGCGCCGCGATGCGGGCGGCCCTTGACGGCGCCCTGGCGCAGGCCGTCGCGGACCCGTCGGTCCGGGCGATCGTCTTGGCGGCCGAAGGCAAGGTGTTCGTGGGCGGCGCCGACATCACCGAGTTCGGCAAGCCGCAGCAGCAACCGAGCCTGCCGGATCTGCTGGACCGGCTCGATGCCAGCGCGAAGCCGGTGGTGGCGGCGATCGGCGGTGCGGCGCTCGGCGGCGGCCTGGAACTGGCGATGGCCTGCCACGGCCGCGTGGCGGCGCCGTCCGCCAAGATCGGCCTGCCGGAGATCAAGCTCGGGATCATCCCGGGGGCGGGGGGCACGCAGCGCCTGCCGCGCCTGATCGGGCCCGATGCCGCCTTTCCGATGATGCTCACCGGCGAGCCGGTCTCCGCCGAGAAGGCGGCGGCGCAGGGGATCGTGGATGCTGTGGCGCTGGGCGACCTCGTGGCGGCGGCCCGCACCCGCGCTCTGGAACTCGCCGATACGGGAACCCTGCCGCGGGTGCGTGACCTTTCCGACAAGCTGACCCCGGAGGCCCGCGACCGGTTCGAGACCCAGGCCACGGAGGCGGTAAGGCGCGATCCCGACGCCACGAATGTCCACGCATTGGCGCGGGCCGTGCGCGCCGGCCTGGAGCAGGATTTCGACGCCGCCGTGGCGGTGGAGCGGGCCGAGTTCCGCGCCCTGGTGGAGGATCCGCGCTCGAAGGCCCTGCGCTACGCCTTCTTCGCCGAGCGCGAGGCCGGCCGGGTGCCCGGCTTGCCGAAAGACACGCCGCGGCGTCCCATCCACACAGCCGCGGTGATCGGGGCCGGCACGATGGGCGGCGGCATCGCCATGTGCTTCGCCAATGCCGGCATCCCCGTGACGGTGATCGAGATGGAGGAGGGCGCCCTGGCGCGCGGCCTCGACCGGGTGAAGGGCCTCTATGCCGGCTCGGCCAAGCGCGGCTCGATCACCGAGGCCCAGCGCGACGAGCGGGTCGGCCGGATCACGGGGGCGATCGGCCTGGAGAACGCCGGGGAGGCCGACATCGTCATCGAGGCGGCCTTCGAGGATATGGGCGTCAAGCGCGAGATCTTTTCCAAGCTCGATCAGGTCGTCAAGCCGGGCGCGATCCTGGCCACCAACACCTCCTATCTCGACGTCAACGCGATCGCGGGGGTGACGGGCCGGCCGCAGGACGTGCTCGGCCTGCACTTCTTCAGCCCGGCCAACGTCATGCGTCTCGTGGAGGTGGTCCGTGCGGAAAAAACCGCGTCGGAGGTGCTGGCCACGGCCCTGGATCTCGGCAAGCGTCTCAACAAGCTGCCGGTGACGGTGGGCGTCTGCTTCGGCTTCGTGGGCAACCGCATGCTGGAGCGCCGCAGCCGGGCGGGCGAGCGCCTGCTGCTCGAGGGGGCGCTGCCCCATGAGGTCGACGCGGCGGTGACCGGGTTCGGCTTCCGGATGGGCCCCTTCGCCATGGGCGACCTCGCCGGGCTCGATATCGGCTGGCGCTCGCGCAAGGATTTCGGCGGCCGGGCCCCCGTCGCGGACTCGCTCGCCGAGCAGGGCCGGTTCGGCCAGAAGACCGGCCGCGGCTTCTACCTGTACCCGGACGGCGCCCGCACCGGCACGCGGGACCCGGAGGTGGAGGCGCTGATTGCGCGGGTCGCCGCCGAGCACGGCGTCGCGCGCCGCAGCTTCACGCCCGACGAGATCGTCGCGCGGCTGATGTACCCGATGGTCAACGAGGGCGCGCGGATCCTCCAGGAGGGCATCGCGGCGCGGCCCGGCGACATCGATACGATCTGGATCAATGGCTACAACTGGCCGGCCTGGCGCGGTGGACCGATGCATTGGGCCGACACGGTCGGGCTGAAGACTGTCGCGGCGGCGCTGTCGCGCTTCGCGGCGGAGACCGGCGACGACAGCCAGGAGCCGGCGCCGCTCCTGCAGAAGCTCGCCGCCGAGGGTGGCAGTTTCGCCAGCCTGAAGAACACCTGAGCGGGAGAGCGATCATGACCGACGCGGTGATCGTCTCGACCGCCCGCACGCCCATCGGCAAGGCCCATCGCGGCGCCCTGAACCTTACCCGAGGTGCCGACCTCGCGGCCCACGCGATCCGCGGCGCCCTGGACCGGGCACGCCTGGAGCCGGAAGCGGTCGAGGAGGTGGTGCTCGGCTGCGGCTATCCGGAGAACGCCACGGGCGGCAACGTCGCCCGCCACGCGGCCCTGGTGGCGGGGATCCCGGTCGCGTCGGCCGGCGTCACCGTCTCGCGCTTCTGCGCCTCGGGGCTGGAGGCGATCGCCAGCGCGGCCCGGCGGATCGTCCTCGACGGCGTGCCGGTGGCGGTTGCGGGCGGCGTCGAGTCGATCAGCCTCGTCCAGCCGAAGGTCCAGCGGGAGCTGACGCGCAACGCGTGGCTGGAGGCGCACCTGCCGGCGATCTACATGCCGATGATCGAGACCGCCGACATCGTGGCCGCGCGGTACGGAATCTCGCGGGAGGCCCAGGACCTTTTCGCACTGGAGAGCCAGCGCCGTACCGCGGCGGCGCAGGACCGCGGGCTGTTCGACGACGAGATCGTCCCGATGAGCGCCGTCATGGCGGTGACCGACAAGGCCACAGGCGAGACCCGGGAGGTCGAGACGCGGCTCTCCAGGGACGAGGGCAACCGGCCGGACACTACCCTGGAGGGGTTGTCCAAGCTCACGCCCGTGCGCGGGGAGGCGGCCTTCATCACGGCGGGCAACGCCAGCCAGCTCTCGGACGGGGCCTCGGCCAGCGTGCTGATGTCGGCCGCCGAGGCTGCGCGGCGGGGTCTGACCCCGCTCGGTACCTTCCGGGGCTTCGCCTCGGCCGGCTGCGGGCCAGACGAGATGGGCATCGGCCCGGTCTTCGCGGTGCCGCGGCTGCTGGAGCGCCAGGGGCTGAAAGTCGCCGATATCAACCTGTGGGAGCTGAACGAGGCCTTCGCGTCGCAATCGGTCTACTGCCGCGACACGCTCGGGATCGATCCCGAGAAGGTCAACGTCAACGGCGGCGCCATCGCGGTCGGCCACCCGTTCGGCATGTCGGGGGCGCGGCTCGTGGGCCACGCCCTGCTGGAGGGCCGTCGCCGCGGCGCGCGCTACGCCGTGGTCACCATGTGCGTCGCCGGCGGCCAGGGCTGCGCCGGCCTGTTCGAGATCGCCCGGAGCTGAACCGATGGACCTGCGCTTCACCGACGCGGAAATCGCGTTCCGCGACGAGGTCCGGACCTTCTGCCGGACGGAGATCCCGGCCGAAATCCGGAAGAAGGTCTCGGAGGGGCGCAGCCTCGCGAAGGACGATTACGTCACGAGCCAGCGGATCCTCAACGCCAAGGGCTGGGCGGTGCCGCACTGGCCGCAGGAATGGGGCGGCCGGGATTGGACCCCGATCCAGCGCTACATCTACACCGAGGAGCTGTTCCAGGCGGCGGTGCCGCTGCCGCAGCAATTCAACTGCTACATGTTCGGCCCGGTGCTGGCGACCTTCGGCCGGCAGGACCAGAAGGCGCGCTTCCTGCCCCGCGCGGCCAATCTCGACGATTGGTGGTGCCAGGGCTTCTCCGAGCCCGGCGCCGGCTCCGACCTGGCCTCGCTCAAGACCAAGGCCGTGCGCGACGGCGACCACTACGTCGTGGACGGCCAGAAGACCTGGACGACGCTGGGCCAGCACGCCGACTGGATCTTCTGCCTCGTGCGCACCGACTTCGAGGCGAAGAAGCAGCGCGGCATTTCGTTTCTCCTGATCGACATGAAGACCCCAGGCATCACCGTGCGGCCGATCCTCACGCTTGAGGGCCGGCACGAGGTCAACGAGGTCTTCTTCGACTCCGTACGTGTGCCGGTCGAGAACCTCGTCGGCGAGGAGAACAAGGGCTGGGACTACGCGAAATTCCTGCTCGCCAACGAGCGCACCGGCATCGCCCGGATCGGTCTCACCAAGGAGCGGATCGCGCGGATCAAGCGGCTGGCCCGCGAGATGCCGGCGGGGCCCGGGACGATGTGGGACGATCCCGCTTTCCGGTCCCGCGTCGCGGAGGTCGAGGTCGAGCTGAAGGCGCTGGAGATCACCCAGATGCGGGTGGCGGCCAAGCAGGGAAGGGCGGATTCGGTGGAGCCGGACCCGGCCTCCTCGCTCCTCAAGATCCGCGGCTCGCAGCTCCAGCAGGCGGCCACCGAATTGCTGGTGGAGCTCGCCGGACCTTTCGCGCTGGCGGCGCCCGCGCGCGGGGCCGGGGCCAACAACCTGCCCGGCGGCTTCGACTGGGTCGACGCGGCGGCGCCGAGCTACTTCAACAACCGCAAGGTCTCGATCTACGGCGGCTCGAACGAGATCCAGCACAACGTCATCGCCAAGGGCATTCTGGGATTGTGAGACCTCCCACGCGACCGGCTCTCCCTCCCCCCGCTGCGGGGGAGGGTGGCCCGCGAAGCGGGTCGGGAGAGGGGAGCGACGGCGCAGGATGAAACTGTGGCCTTCAAACCTGCTCCGCCCGTTCCTGAACCTGGGCTCCCCCCTTGCGGGACTTCGTCCCCACCCGACCCCTGCTGATGCAGGGGCCCCCTTCCCCCGCAGAAGGGGAGGGAACGACCGAGGACACCACCATGGATTTCGACCTGAACGAGGACCAGTCGCTCCTGCGCGACAGCGTCGAGCGGCTGGCCGCCGATCTCTACCCGTCGCTGGAGAGCCGGCAGGCGCGGCTGAAGGCGCCGCTCGGCTTCCCCGCGGAGGGCTGGGCGGCCTTCGCCGAACTCGGCGTCGCCGGCCTGCCCTTCTCCGAGGAGGAGGGCGGCCTCGGCGGCGGCCCGGTCGAGACCATGCTGGTCATGGAGGCGGTGGGCCGCAACCTCGTGGTCGAGCCTCTGCTCGCGAGCCTCGTGCTCGGCTCCACCGCCCTGCGGCTCGGCGGCAGCGCCGCGCAGAAGGAGCGCCTCGTCCCGGGCCTCGTGGCCGGCGACCTGCGCCTGACCCTCGCCCACACCGAGCGCCAGTCCCGCTACGACCTTGCGGACGTCGCCACCACGGCCCGGCGCAGCGGCGACGGCTTCGTGCTGAGCGGGGCGAAGAGCGTCGTGCCCAACGCCGACGCAGCCGGCATGATGGTGGTCTCGGCCCGGGTCTCGGGCGAGCGGCGCGACCCGCACGGGGTCGGCCTGTTCCTGGTCCCGGCAGACGCCGCCGGCGTCGCGATCGAAGCCTACCCGACCCAGGATGGCGGCCGGGCCGCGGAGGTGTCCTTCTCGGACGTGACGCTCGCCGCCGACGCGGCGCTCGGCGATCCGGAGGGCGGCCTGCCGCTCCTGGAGCGGGTGGTGGAGCACGGCATCGCGGCGCTGGCCGCCGAGGCGGTGGGTTCGATGGACACGCTCCACAAGCTCACGGTCGAGTACCTCAAGACTCGCAAGCAGTTCGGGGTCAGCGTCGGCTCGTTCCAGGCCCTGCAGCACCGGGCCGTCGACATGCTGATCCAGCTGGAGCAGGCCCGCTCGATGGCGCTCTACGCCGCCATGATGGTGGACACACCGGATGCGCGGGCGCGGGCCGCGGCCCTCGCGGCCGTGAAGGTGCAGATCAACAAGGCCTGCCGCTATGTCGGCCAGGAGGCGGTCCAGCTCCACGGGGGAATCGGCATGACGCTCGAGTATATCGGCGCCCACCACTTCAAGCGGCTCGCCATGATCGAGTATCAGCTCGGCGACACCGCCCACCACCTGTGGCGGATCACGCAGGACGAGAACGGACTGCTGACGGCGTGAGACGCTGAAGCCCGTTCCTTCGAACGCTCCGTCCTTCCGGGGACGCGGAGAGGGGCCCGGAAAGACCGGGGGAGCGGCGTAAAGGTTCGTTCACCGCCGGAACAGGAACGCCCGCGTCTCAGGTTGAGACGCGGGCGTTCAGACCGGTTCGATAACCGCAGATCAGTTGAACAGCGAGCCGACTCCGCCCTGCACCCGGCCGAGGCCGGCGCGGGCGACGGAATTGTTCGGGTCGATCGTCGCGGCGCGCTGATAGTTCTCCATCGCCTCCTTGCGCTGGCCCGACTTCTCGTAGGCCAGGCCGCGATAGGCCCAGGAGGTGGCGTCCTTGTTGTTGACGTTGAGCGCCGCGTTGTAGTCCTCGATCGCCTTCGGGTACTGGTTGGTGGCGATCAGGCTCTGGCCGCGGGCGGCGTAGGGCGCGGACTTGAAGGGGTCGCGGTCAATGGCGGCGTCGAAATCGGCGATCGCCTGGGTGTCCTGACTTTGCTTCTGCCGCACGAGGCCGCGGGCATGGTAGGCTTCGGCCGATTCGGGCATCAGCCGGATCGCGACGTTGAGGTCGTTGAGCGCCTGATCGACGTTGCCCTGGGCGCGCTCGACGTTGGCGCGGCCGATATAGGCGGGGCCGTAATTCGGATCGATGCCGATCGCCTTGGTGAAATCTTGCAGCGCGGGGCCGTCACGGCCGATCTGGCGGCTGGCAAGCGCCCGGTTGTTGTAGGCCGAGGCCGAGTTCGGATCGATCTGGATCGCCTTGGTGAAATCCGCGATGGCGTCGCTGAACTGGCCGGCACGGGCGTAGGCGGCGCCGCGGGTGTTGTAGGCCGCCGCATCGTTCGGGTTGCGCTGCACGACCTCGGTCAGCGAGGCGATGTTCACGTTCGTGGCGCCCGTCGTGTCCGTCTCCAGCACCGCGTATTGTCGCGGGCCGGCTGCGCTCCCGACGGTCTCGCAGCCCGCAAGGCCCGCGGCCGAGATTATGGCCGCGCCGATCAGTGCCGTCGTCCGAACCAGCCCGTTGCGTACGATCATCGCCCCACTCTCCCCAAGGCGCGGCCCGCATCCCGCGGGCCCGCCTTGCCCCTCACGTCCCAGAGCCCGCGCCGCGCGCCGGGCACACCCGATCCGGGGCACCGTCGCGCATCACGGTGAAGGCCGGCTTAAGAGGCGTCGCATCGTGACCCGGCCCGTTATCCGTCCTGGCGGAGTACGGCAGCGCGGATGGAATCGATCAACAGCATTCGGCACCGACCACGACTTGGTGGAAGCGGCGGGATGTGGCGAAGGTATGGCTCGACGATGCCCCGGCGCCGCGTCAGGGCCTCCGGGCGGCACGCGGCGGCGCGGGTGTGCCCCCGAAGCCTCAGGACTCGACCGGGTCGGATCCGAGACAGGTGACGTGCCCCATCTTCCGGCCGGGGCGCGCCTCGCCCTTGCCGTAGAGGTGCAGATGCGCGCCGGGCTCGGCCAGCAGCGCGTGCCAGTCGTCGGCCTGGGCGCCGATCAGGTTGCGCATCTCCACCGGCAGGCCGCCCACCCGGGCGGCGTCGCCGAGCGGCCAGCCGCAGACGGCGCGGACATGCTGGGCGAATTGCGAGGTCCGCGCGCCCTCGATGGTCCAGTGTCCGGAATTGTGGACCCGCGGCGCGATCTCGTTGACCACGAGTCGCTCGGCACCGTCCTCCCGCACCAGGAACATCTCCACGGCGAGCACGCCGACATAGTCCAGCGCGTCGGCGATACGCTTGGCGATGTCGAGAGCGAGGCGGCGCGTCTCGGGCGACACGCCGGGAGCCGGGACCCGGGTCAATGCGAGGATGTGATCGCGGTGCTCGTTCTCGCACAGGTCGAAGGCCGCGAAGCTGCCGTCGCGGGCGCGGGCGCCGACCACCGAGACCTCGCGCTCGAACGGCACGAACCCTTCCAGGATCAGCGGCGCGCCGCCGAACTCGGCAAACAGGGCGTTGCGGTCGCCCTCGGCCCGCTCGCGGAGCATACGCTGGCCCTTGCCGTCGTAGCCGAAGCGGCGGGTCTTGAGCACCGCCGGCAGGCCGATCGCCGCGATCGCCCGGTCGAGGTCGTCGGGCGTATCGACCGCCTGGAACGGCGCTGTCGGGATGCCCAGCCCGTTGACGAATTCCTTTTCGGACAGGCGGTCCTGCGTGGTCGAGAGCGCCCGCGCGTTCGGGTGCAGGGCGGCGTGCCGGGCCAGGATATCGGCGGTGGCGTGGGGGATGTTCTCGAACTCGTAGGTGACGACGTCGACGCTGCGCGCGAAGGCCGCGAGCGCCTCGGGATCGTCATAGGCCGCGCAGGTGGTGCGAGCGGCCACATCGAAGGCGGGGCTGTCCTGGTCGGGCGCGTAGACGTGGACCTTGAGGCCGTAATTGGCCGCGGCCAGCGCAATCATGCGCCCGAGCTGACCGCCGCCGACGATGCCGAGCGTCGCGCCGGGGCCGAGGATCTTGTCCGTCACGCGTTCTCTTCCGTCACCGGTCGCTCGGCCACCGAGGCGGTCTGGGCCGCGCGCCACGCTTCGAGTCGCTCCGCCAGCTGCGGGTCGGAGAGCGCCAGGACGGACACGGCGAGCAGGGCTGCGTTGATGGCCCCCGCCCGACCGATCGCCAGGGTCCCCACCGGGATGCCGGCGGGCATCTGGACGATGGAGAGCAGGCTGTCCTGGCCGGACAGGGCCTTGGATTCCACCGGCACGCCGAAGACCGGGAGCCGGGTCATCGCCGCCGCCATGCCGGGCAGGTGCGCGGCGCCGCCCGCACCGGCGATCACGACCTTGAGACCGGCCGCGACCGCGCCCTTGGCGAAGGCCACCAGCCGGTCGGGTGTGCGGTGGGCCGACACGATCCGCGCGTCGTAGGGCACGCCGAGCGCGTCGAGCGTCTCGGCGGCGTGACGCATGGTCGCCCAGTCGGACTGGCTGCCCATGATGATCGCGACCGGAGGCGACACCATCGTTGATCCCGGCAAAAGAGGGCGCTTACAGGCGGTGCGGGCCGGCGGCAAGGCGCGGCGCGACGGCGTCCACCGGCATCAGGCGATGATGTCCGGCGTCAGCGCGTCCTCGATGTGGAAGATGCGGTCGCGCAGCGTGAGCTTGCGCTTCTTCAGCCGCTGGATCTGGAGCTGGTCCCCGGCGACGCTGAGCTCCAGCGCCTCGATGGCGCTGTCAAGGTCCCGGTGCTCCTCGCGCAGCCTGGCCAGCTCGCCCAGGAGATCCGATTGCGCGCTCTCACCCGACTCTTCCGCCATTGTCACCCGCGGACCCGAAGTTCGTTCATGGCCCGGGAGCATGCGTCACGCCCGGGCGCCGGACAAGACGGGGCGGTAAGCATTCGTGAGACTTAGCAGCAGAAAACGCTTCGACAGGCCCTGCATCCTGTGCCAATCTCGACGTGTCGAAACGATGACAGGAGATTCGACTCATGTCGCTGCAGACGCATCTGAACCAACTCGCCCGGAAGCACGAAGCCCTCGAGCGCGAGATTCAGGAAGCGACCCACAGGCCTTCGGCGAACGACCTTCACATCGCCGAGCTGAAGCGACGGAAACTCCTTCTCAAGGACGAGATCAACAGGCTCCAGGCGGGCAACGACACGTTGCACTGAGGCCTGACACGTCCAACCAGATAGCACACCCCGTATGACAGCCGCCGCATCGGAGCTCCCGGTGCGGCGGCTGTCTTGTGGCGCGCACGCAGCCGCTCTTGTGGCGCGCACGCAGCCGCTCTTGTGGCGCGCACGCAGCCGCTCTTGTGGCGCGCACGCAGCCGCTCTTGTGGCGCGCACGCAGCCGCTCTTGTGGCGCGCACGCAGCCGCTCTTGTGGCGCGCACGCAGCCGCTCTTGTGGCGCGCACGCAGCCGCTATCGGGCACGAGAGCCTCTCACCCCCGCGCGCGAGAATGGGCTAATCTGCGCCGGCCGCCGGAGAGCGGTCCGCGAGGAAACGCCGAAGCGATGACGAACGCCAGCCTTTCGGGCCGCTACCCGGAGATCTACGAATCGGCCCGCCGCGATCCGGAGGCGTTCTGGCTCGACGCGGCCCGGGCGCTCGACTGGGCGCGCGCGCCGGAGCGGGCCTTCGCGCCGGATTCGGGGCCCTACGGCCGCTGGTTCTCGGACGGCACGCTGAACGCCTGCCACAACGCGGTCGACCGTCACGCCGAGGGGGCGCGGGCGGAGCAGGTGGCGATCCGCTACGATTCCCCCGTCACCGGCACCAAGCGCAGCATCACGTACCGCGAGCTGCGCGACGAGGTGGCGGTGCTGGCCGCCGTGCTGGCCGGGCTCGGCGTCGGCCGGGGCGACCGGGTGATCCTCTACATGCCGATGGTGCCGGAGGCGCTGTTCGGCATGCTGGCCTGCGCCCGGCTCGGCGCGGTCCATTCGGTGGTGTTCGGCGGCTTCGCCGCCAACGAACTGGCGGTTCGGATCGAGGATGCGGCGCCGAAGGTGGTGCTCGCCGCCTCCTGCGGCATCGAGCCGAACCGGGTGGTCGCCTACAAGCCCCTCCTCGACGCGGCGATCGCGGCCTCGCGCCACAAGCCGGAGGCCTGCCTGATCCTCCAGAGACCCCAATGCGCCGCTGCCCTGGCGCCGGAGCGCGACCGCGACTGGGCCGAGACCGTCGCGGCCGCCCGAGTCGCGGGTGAGAGGGCGGCCTGCGTGCCGGTCGCCGCCACCGACCCGCTCTACATCCTCTACACCTCCGGCACGACCGGGAAGCCGAAGGGCGTTGTCCGCGACACCGGCGGCTACCTCGTCGCCCTCGCCTGGTCGATGCCGAATCTCTACGGCGTCCAGCCCGGCGAGACCTATTTCTGCGCCTCCGACATCGGCTGGGTGGTGGGCCATTCCTACATCGTCTACGCGCCGCTGCTGCACGGCTGCACGACGGTGCTCTACGAGGGCAAGCCGGTGGGCACGCCCGATGCCGGCGCCTTCTGGCGTGTCGCCGCCGAGTACGGCGTGACCTGCCTGTTCACGGCGCCGACGGCCCTGCGGGCGATCAAGAAGGAGGATTCCGCGGGCGCCCGGATCGGCGACTACGATCTCTCGACCTTCCGCAGCCTGTTCCTCGCCGGCGAGCGCGCCGACCCCGATTCGGTCGCCTGGGCCGAGCGGGTGCTGAACCGGCCGGTGATCGACCATTGGTGGCAGACGGAAACCGGATGGCCGATCGCCGGCAACCCGCTGGGGCTCGGCCTCCTGCCGGTGAAGCACGGCAGCACCTGCGTGCCGATGCCGGGCTACCGGGTCGAGGTGCTGGACGAGGGCGGAAAGCCCGTCCCGGCTGGCACGATGGGCACCATCGCGATCCGCCTGCCGCTGCCCCCGGGATGCCTGCCGACCCTGTGGGGCTCGGACGCGCGGATGCGGTCGAGCTACCTCGCCACCTTCCCGGGCTACTACGACACCTCGGATGCCGGGGTGATCGACGCGGACGGCTACATCACGGTCCTGGGCCGGACCGACGACATCATCAACGTCGCGGGCCACCGCCTGTCCACGGGCGGCATGGAGGCGGTTCTGGCCGGCCATCCCGACGTGGCGGAATGCGCGGTCATCGGCATCCGCGACGCGCTGAAGGGCGAGGTGCCCTGCGGGTTCGTGGTGCTCAAGGCCGGCGTCGTACGGCCGACCGAGGCGATCGAGCGGGAACTCGTCGCCAAGGTGCGCGACGAGATCGGACCGGTGGCGGCCTTCAAGCTCGCGCTCACCGTGCCACGGCTGCCGAAGACCCGCTCGGGCAAGATCCTGCGGGCCACCATGAAGCGGATCGCCGATCACGAGCCCTGGACGATGCCGGCGACGATCGACGATGCCGCGGCCCTCGACGAGATCGGCGAGAGCCTCAAGGGGCGGGGGATCGGCGCGGTCTAGAGCATTTTCAGCGATGCTTGAATCGCTGAAAATGCTTCATCCTATTGATAAGGCCGCATGTTCCGCCGAATCGGCGACCATTTCGGCGGAACATGCACTCGCGGGCCGCCAGGCCGCTCCGCCTAGTCGGCGTCGGCCTCGTCGTCGCTGTCCATCTCGACTGTCGGCGCCGGCTGCGTCATGGCCGGGGCGTAGGCACCGTAAGCCGGTCCCGTGGCGACGGCGGCCGGCAGCCGACGCGCGTTCGGCTCGGACGGAATCAAGGTCGCGGTGGCGGCCACGAGGCCGGCGAGGGACCGGACATCCTGCGGCTGACGCGGATCACGCGAGATCAAAGTCGCCTCCTGCTGGAGGCGGAGATTGCAGGCCTGGGAGGGCAGGCCGCCCTGCGGCGTGCAGGCGTCGTGGCGGGCGCAGGCCGCGTCGAGGGCGTCGATCGGCGGGAGGGGCGCGTTGTTGCCCGGCCCACAATAATTGCCGTGGAGCAGCATCTTGGGACCGCCGAAGGCGGCGGGCTGGGCCTGTGCCGACGCCGCGAGGGCGGCACAGCCGGCGGCCAGGATGAACGGGGCGGCGAGCTTCGTGAGCATCATATGGACCTCGGGCGATCTCGCCCCCTCAGGCGGTTCGCGTCGATTGCCGCGATGCGGCGACAGCGCCAGAAACGGCCCGCCGTCTCAGCAAGTTCCCGCAATCCCTGGCCGCAGGGGTGCTGTGCCGCACAGCACTGGCCGCCGTGCCCATCCTGCGCCAGAGTGGCTCTACCACCGGGAGTTGCCGATGACCGCTCGCCTGTTCGAACCGCTGACGCTCGATGCCCTCACCCTCGAGAACCGCATCCTGATCGCCCCGATGTGCCAATACTCGGCGCGCGACGGCGAGGCCACCGACTGGCACATGATGCATCTCGGGCAGCTCGCCATGTCGGGCGCCGGCCTGCTCACCCTGGAGGCCACCGCGGTGTCCCCGGAGGCGCGGATCACCGCCTGGGATCTCGGCCTCTACAACGACGGTTGCGAGCGGGCGCTGGCCCGCGTGCTCGGCGCCGTGCGCGACTACGCGCCGATCCCGGTCTGCATCCAGATCGCCCATGCCGGCCGGAAGGCCTCGAGCGACGCCCCCTGGGCCGGCGGTCAGCAGATCCCGCCCGAGCACGTTTACGGCTGGCGCACGGAGGCGCCCTCGGCGGTGGCGCACGGGGAGGGCGAGGTCCCGCCCCACGCCCTCGACGCCGCCGACCTGAAGCGCGTCCGCGATCAATTCGTGGCCACCGCCAAGCGCGCCGTGCGCCTCGGCATCGAGGCTGTGGAACTGCACGGCGCCCACGGCTACCTGCTGCACCAGTTCCTGTCGCCGATCGCCAACAAGCGCACGGACCAGTATGGCGGCAGCCTCGAGAACCGCATGCGCTTTCCGCTGGAGGTCTACGACGCGGTGCGCGACGTCGTGCCGGCGGGCAGCCCGGTCTGGTTGCGCGTCTCGGCCACCGACTGGGTCGAGGACGGCTGGGATCTCGACGAGACCGTCGAGTTGGCGAAGGCCCTGAAGCGGGCGGGCTCGCCCGCGCTCCACGTCTCCACGGGCGGCGTCTCCCCGAAGCAGGCGATCAAGCTCGGGCCGGGCTACCAAGTGCCCTACGCGGAGCGGATCAAGGCGGAGACCGGACTCACCACCATCGCGGTGGGACTGATCACGGAGGCTGCCCAAGCGGAGACGATCCTGCAGGAGGGCAAAGCCGACGCGATCTCGCTGGCGCGCGCCATGCTGTACGATCCCCGCTGGCCCTGGCACGCGGCTGCCGAGCTCGGCGCGCAGGTGCGGGCGCCCAAGCAGTACTGGCGCTCGCAGCCGCGGGCGTACAAGGACCTGTTCAAGGACACGGCCTTCGGGCAGCGCTGAGGGCGTGCAATCCAGAACCCTTGCGGGTGCCGAAGCTTGGCGCCGCGTCGGCTCTGGGTCCCGGGTTCCGCTCCGCGGCCCCGGGATGACGGCGATGGCGCCATTCGAGCCGGCCCGACGCGGACCGAGGGCGAGAGGCAGTCTTCCCCGGCCGTCCCCCAAGCTCTGGACCGTCCTCAGCGCGGCAGCGCCCCCACCAACGGCCCGAGCGGCCGGCTGATGTCGGTGCGGCCGAGATTCGGCGCGTAGAGGCTCGACACCGAGCCGTCGAGGAACAGGGCGTTCCGGCAGCCGAGATCGTCCCGGAACAGCCGCGCGAAGGCCCCGAAGGTCACCGGTCGCTCGGAGATGGCGAAGATCGCGACGTGTCCGTCCTCCGGGACGCCCACGCCGTTGCGGATCTTCTGGCTCGGCCCGTCGGCCGAGATCTTCGGGTGGATCTGGCCGTCGATCACCAGCATCGGCCCGGACTGCGTGGCATAGTCCGGGCGGATCTTCGCCCGGAGATAGCGTGCCGTGTCGAGCACGCCCGCGCGCTCACCTTTCACCCAGAAGATGCCGTTGGGCTTGAGATGGAAGTTGCCCGGACCATCGGCCGTCGAGACCCGCTTCATCTCGCGCCCGTCCTCGACGTAGAGGCCCACCGGCGCCTGGTCCTTGTCGTACATGCCGGCATTCATCGCGAAGCTGAGGCGCCCGCCCTGAGTCTCGGCCAGTGTGCCGAGCGAGCCGTAGGGCCGCCCATCCTGTTCGCGCCAGAACAATCGCAGCCGCTGCCGCCGCAGGTCGACCGTACAGACCGTGAAGGTCTCGCCCTGCGCCTCGACGGCCCGGCAGGGGGTCGGACCGGCCGGCGCCTCGGCAGCCCAGGCGGGGGCGGCCAGCGCGAGGAGCGCGATCAACAAGGCGTGAGCCGGGCGCATCGTCATCACTCGTTCCGCATTGCTCGGAGGGTTGGAGCGGGCTGTTACCGGGGCCTCTCGCCTCGGAAAGCGGCGATTTTGGAGCTCGGAGCAGGGCCGGGGCTTGCCGCGGCCAGGAGCGGCGGCGCGCCGCAAGAGATGACTGGACCGTTTTTGGCCTTGAAACGTTTCTTGCCTCAGAGGGCGGTTTTCCACGGAGATGACGTGATGAAGGGTGCAGTGCTCGGCTCGGCCCTGCTCGCAGCGGGTGCCCTGGTTCTGGCGCCGGCCAGCGCGGACGCGCGCGGATTCGGCGGTGGTGGTTTCCACGGCGGCGGCTTCCACGGCGGCGGCTTCGGCGGTTTCCGGGGTGGCGGCTTCGGCGGCGGCTTCCGCGGCGCCGGCTTCCGCGGGGGCGGCTTCTATGGTGGACGCGGCTTCGGCTACGGCCGCGGCTTCGGTTATGGCCGGGGCTACGGCTACGGCCTCGGTGGGTTGGGCCTCGGCGTCGGCCTGGGTCTCGCGGCCGGCGGTCTCTACGGCGGGTACGGCTACCCGGGCTATGGCTACGGATACGGTGGCTACGCTCCGGTCGGCTACGGCTACGCCGGCGATTACGGCTATGGCGGCGGCTGCTACACGGTCCCGCGGGTGCGCTGGACTCCCTACGGCTACCGCCGGGTCTTGGTCGAGCGCTGCTACTGAGCGTTGACCGGGAAGCGAAAAGACGGGGAGAGGCCGCCTGTGGGCGGCCTTTTCCTTGCGTGGACCTCTCCGACGTTGGACAGCTCAGCCTAGGACGCTGATACTGGTATCGGACGGCGGGAGGCGGCGATGAGCACAGCAACCGGGCAGGGGAGCACCGGCGTGGACGCGGTCGAGATCCGCGACGCCAGCCTCACCGCCTTCTACCGATCGATGACGCCGCCGGAGCGGCACACGTTCTGGGCGTGCGCCGCCGGATGGTGCCTCGACGGCATGGACTTCATGATCTACCCGCTGGTGATCGGGACGATCATGGCCCTGTGGCACGTCGATTCCGGCACGGCCGGGCTCGCCGCCACAGTGACGCTGCTGGCCTCGGCAGTTGGCGGCTGGCTCGCGGGCTTCATCGCCGACCGGATCGGCCGGGTGCTCACCCTGCAGATCACGATCCTCTGGTTCTCCCTGTTCTCGCTGCTCTGCGCCTTCGTGCAGAATTTCGAGCAGCTTCTCGTCGCCCGGGCGATCCTGGGCCTCGGCTTCGGCGGCGAGTGGGCGGCTGGCGCCGTGCTGATCGGCGAGACGATCCGGGCCGAGTATCGCGGCCGCGCGGTCGGCTCCGTCCAGTCCGGCTGGGCGATCGGCTGGGGCCTCGCGGTCCTGTCGCAGGCGGTGCTGTTCTCGATCCTGCCGCCCGAGACCGCGTGGCGCTGGATGTTCGCGGTGGGCGCTCTGCCGGCGCTGCTGGTCTTCTACCTGCGCCGCTACGTGAAGGAGCCGGAGGTCGCCGCCGAATCCCGCGCCCGGGCCGCCGCCACGGGCGACCGGCCGCAGATCTGGGAGATCTTCTCTGGCCCGATCCTCAAGACGACACTGCTCGCCTCCCTGGCGGCGGCGGGCTGCCAGGGCGGCTACTACGCGATCACCACCTGGGTGCCGCGCTTCCTGACCACCGAGCGCCACCTGTCGATCGTGTCCTCCACCGGCTACCTCGCGGCCCTGATCGTCGGCTCGTTCACCGGCTACCTTGTGGGCGCGTGGCTCGCCGACCGGCTCGGGCGGCGGCCGCTCTTCCTGATCTTCTCGCTGGGCGCCATCGCGGTAATCGTCGCTTACACGCAGATCCCGCTGTCGAACGGCGTGCTCTGGGTGCTGGGCTTCCCGCTGGGCTTCTTCGCCTCCGGCTACTTCTCCGGCATGGGCGCCTTCCTGACCGAACTGTACCCGACGCGCCTGCGCGGCTCGGGGCAGGGGTTCTGCTACAATTTCGGCCGCGGGATCGGCGCGCTGTTCCCGGCGCTGGTCGGCTACCTCGCGGAGCGCGCCGGTCTCGCCTCAGCCATCGCGATCTTCGCGGCCATCGCCTACGGGATCTTCTTCCTGGCGGCCTTCGCGCTGCCCGAGACGCGCGGCAAGGTCCTGCACGCGGATTCCTGATCATGCCCGAGATCCGAGACTGCCCCGCCCCGGACCCGCATCCGGAGGGCCCGACCCGCTACGCCATTCCGGAGGGTGCGGTCGACACGCACGCCCACGTCATCGGCCTGCCGCCGGACTTTCCGCTGGTGGCGGACCGCAGCTACACGCCCCCGGCGGCGCCGGCCGATCGGTATCTCGCGATGCTCGACGGGACCGGCATGGCCAACGGCGTGCTGGTCCAGGTCAGCGTGCACGGCACCGACAACCGGCTGATGGTCGAGACGCTGCGCGCCAACCGGCAGCGCCTGCGCGGCATCGCGGTGATCCCGCTCGGCCTGCCCGACGCGGAACTCGCCGCGCTGAAGGAGGCCGGCGTGGTCGGCCTGCGCCTCAACGTCCTGTTCGGCGGTGGGGTCGGGCTCGACGCGGTCGAATCCTACGGGGCGCTCGCCCGCGAGATGGGCTGGCACCTCCAGTTCCTGCTCGACGCCCGAGAGCTGCCGCCGATCGCCGGCCGCCTGTCGCGGCTGCCCGTGCCGCTGGTCTTCGACCATATGGGCCACATGCCGACGTCGGCGGGCGTGGATCATCCGGGCTTCCGGGCGCTGCTCGGCCTCGTCGCCGACGGCAACTGGGTGAAGCTTTCGGGCGCCTTCCGGGATTCCGTGACCGGCCCGCCCTACGCGGACACGATCCCCTTCGCCCGGGCGCTCAACGACGCCGCGCCGGAGCGCTGCCTCTGGGGCTCGGACTGGCCGCACGTGGCCGCCTGGGACGGTCCGCCGCGGACGCGGGAGCTCCTCGACCTGATGGCCGACTGGGTACCGGACGCGGACAGGCGCCGGATGGCGTTCGTCGACAACCCGCGGCGGCTCTACGGCTTCGGGTAGGGACGGGCGCGCACGGCGCCCCCGTCAGACCCGTAGGTCGACGCTCAGCCCCTGTCCGGGAGGCGCGGGCGGGCCGGCACTCGCCGCCTGGGCGGCGCCGTCCGCCACGAGCCCGGCGACCGCCTTGTCGGCCGAGAGCTGCTGCCTGGCGACGGCGATGCCGATCTGCTGGCTCTGGGACGAACCCAGCATCTGGACGGCGGCTGCGGCGATCGAATCCATGGCGCCGATCCTAGGCCGCCGGTGTGAATCCGGCGTTACCCGGATCCGGCGCCTTTGATCGGCTTGCGCTCACCCGTCCAGGAAGCCGCGCTGCTGCGCCCGGTAGCCGCCGATCGCCGTGACGCACAGGAACGATACGCCGGCCAGCGCCGTGCCGAACACCGCGATCGGCCACCAATGGCCCTGGAAGCGCTCGGCCAGCACGGTGCCGACGATCGGCGTCAGGCCGCCGGCCAACGCCCCGCAGAACTGGTAGGCGATGGAGATCGCCGTGTAGCGGATCCGCGTCGGGAAGGCGCCCGCGAGGTAGCCGGCGATCACCGCGTAGAAGGTCGCGCTGCCAACCACGTTGAGGGCGAGACCCAGCACGATCAGGGGCACCGACTGGGTCTCGACCAGCCAGAACAGCGGGTAGGGGGCCAGCATCGCCCAGACCAGCGTCCCCTGGAGGAACAGCCGCTCGTTGCGGATCACCTCCGCGATCCGGGCACCCACCGGGGTCATCACCAGCTGGACCACGGCGGCGATCAGCAGGGCGTCGAGGATCGTCGCCCGCGCGATGCCGAGATACTGCGTGGTGAACGCGATCATGAAGGTGTTGAACAGGTAGACCGAGGCGATCGCGAAGGTGTTGGCCCCCGCGGCCAGCAGCACCGGCTTCAGGCAGGTCGTCAGCACCTCGCGCACCGGCGCCGGCGGCGGCCCGCCGGCGGCCCGGGCCTTCTCGAAGGCCGGCGATTCCGCGACGCCGAGGCGGATCGCGAGCCCGACGCCGAGCAGCAGGATGCTGACCAGGAACGGCACCCGCCAGCCCCAGGCCAGGAAGCTCTCCTTGTCGAGGAGGCCGGCGAGCCGGAAGGCTAGCAGCGACAGGATCTGCCCGGCGGGGCTGCCGAGCTGCGCGAAGGAGGCGAAGAAGGTGTTGCGCCCGGCCGGCGCGTGCTCGGCGGCCATCAGCACGGCGCCGCCCCACTCGCCGCCGACCGCGAGCCCCTGGATCAGCCGCAGGACCACCAGCAGGACCGGCGCCCACAGGCCGACCGAGGCGTAGGTCGGCAGAAGCCCGATGCACGAGGTGGCGATGCCCATCATCACGAGCGTCGCCACCAGGGCGCGCTTGCGCCCGAACCGATCGCCGAGATGCCCGAAGATCAGGCCGCCCAGCGGCCGGGCCAGGAAACCCACCGCGAAGGTCCCGAAAGCCGAGAGCGTGGCGATATAGGGCGATTCCGCCGTGAAGAAGAGCGGCCCGAACACCAGGGCCGCCGCGGTGCCGTAGATGAAGAAGTCGTACCACTCGATCGTGGTGCCCACGAAGGCCGCCAGCGCCGCGCGCGCCGACTGGTTCTGTCCGGTCCCGGCGGCCGGGGCGGCGGTGGTGACGGCCATCGATCCTCGCGCTTATCGGTATTTTGAATTCACGGTTACGCGGCGAAGCCCCCCGTCGCAAGGAACCGCGCCGTCTGCGCGATGACGACGGGATGGTTCATCATCAGGGCGTGGCTGACCGGCAGCACCAGATGCCCCTGCAGGCCCGGGATCCGGGTCCGGGCGACGCTCACCCGCCCGTCGTTCGGCCGGGGCAGCATCAGCCAGCCGACCGGATCGATGCTGCGCGTGCCGGCGATGACGCCGACCGGATAATCGGGATCGGGCCAGACCGGCACCGACGCGGTCCCGAGCGACAGCGCGGCCGGCCCGAGGAGGCGGCGATAGAGTGCGACATGCCGCAGCCGGTCCGCGATCTCGCTGCCGCGGTTGGGCGGCCCGAGCATGACGAGGCGACCGAGCCTGTCCGGTCGCGCATCCGCGATCAGGCTCCGCGCGAGGAGACCGCCCATCGAGTGCCCGACGACATGCAGCGCGCCCGCCGTCGCGCCGGCGATCGCGGCGACCTGCGGACGGAGCGTCAGCGTCAGGGTAGGGAGGTCGTGGCGGGTCGAGGGATAATTGAGCGCGAACACCCGGTAGCCCTCCGCCGTCAGGGCCGACCGCATCCGCGCGAACGAGGCGGCGGTGCGCCCGAGACCGTGCAGAAGGACGACGCTGTCGCTCGGCATGGGATCGGCGCGATCAAAAACTCGGCGGCGTGCAGGCGCTGACCACCTCGCAGGGGTTGGGCCCGACGCAGCGGAACCGGTGCGGGCGGCGGCTGTCGAAGCTGTAGGCGTCGCCGGGGCCGAGGATCCGGCGCTCGGAATCCACCGTCACCTCCAGGCGGCCGGAGAGCACGATGCCGCCCTCCTCGCCCTCGTGGGAGAGCGGCACCCGGCCGGTATCGGCGCCCGGCTCGTAGCGCTCCTTGAGGATCTGGAGCTTGCGCCCGAACAGGCTGTCGCCGACCTGCCGATACGAGATCGCCCCCTTGGCAGCCCGTCGGCCGATCTCGGTGAGGTCCTCGGCGGCGAAGAACGCCTTGCGCTCCGGCTCCGGCTCCAGGGCGAAGAACGCGGCCATGCCGATCGGCACCCCGTCGAGGATCCGCTTGAGAGCGCCCACCGACGGGTTCACGCGGTTCGCCTCGATCAGCGAGATCGCGGAATTGGTCACGCCGGCCCGCTTGGCCAGCGTCCGCTGCGACAGGCCGTGACGGGCGCGCACGAAGCGCAGGCGCGCGCCGACATCGATGCTCATCCGGCGGGCCCCGTTTCAGGTGTTGCGGATCCCGCAACGGTGCCATCCGTGGCCCCGGTCATGCAAGGGGTTGGCGGCGACCAGAAAAGGACTTGTTGCCCGATCGGCGAAGGTGTCCCCTGGTCCCGCCGCCCGATCCGCGCCGCCTGCTCCCGGAGAACCGCCCATGACCGACCATCCGCTCCGCAATACGCCCGCGATGGACGCCTTCTGGATGCCGTTCACGGCCAACCGCCAGTTCAAGGCGGCGCCGCGCCTGCTCGTGTCGGCCGAGGGCATGCACTACACCGCCGACGACGGCCGCAAGATCCTCGACGGCTCCGCGGGCCTCTGGTGCGTCAACGCCGGCCACGGGCGGCGGGGCATCGCCGCCGCGGTGGAACGCCAGCTCGCGACCCTCGACTTCGCCCCGACCTTCCAGATGGGCCACCCGATCGCGTTCGAATTCGCCGAGCGCCTCGCCGAGATCGCCCCGGGCGGCCCTGATCAGCGCCTCGACCGGGTGTTCTTCACCAATTCCGGCTCGGAATCGGTCGACACCGCCCTCAAGATCGCGCTCGCCTACCAGCGGGCGATCGGGCAGGGGACCCGCACCCGGCTCGTCGGCCGCGAGCGCGGCTATCACGGCGTCGGCTTCGGCGGCCTGTCGGTCGGCGGCATCGTGTCGAACCGGCGGGTCTTCCCGCAGCTCAACGGCACCGACCACCTGCGCCACACCCACGACCCGGCCCGCAACGCCTTCGTGAAGGGCCAGCCCGAGCACGGGGCGGAGCTCGCCGAGGATCTGGAGCGGCTCGTGGCGCTGCACGGGGCCGAGACCATCGCGGCCTGCATCGTCGAGCCGGTGGCGGGCTCCACGGGCGTGCTGATCCCGCCGAAGGGCTACCTCGAGCGCCTGCGCGAGATCTGCACCAAGCACGGCATCCTGCTGATCTTCGACGAGGTCATTTCCGGATTTGGCCGTCTCGGCGCGCCGTTCGCGACCGACTTCTTCGGCGTCGTCCCCGACCTCGTGACCAGCGCCAAGGGCCTGACCAACGGCACGGTGCCGATGGGCGCGGTCTTCGCGAGCCGCGCGGTCCACGACGCGCTGATGCAGGGCCCGGACGGGATCGAGCTGTTCCACGGCTACACCTATTCCGGTCACCCGATCGCCTGCGCGGCCGGCCTCGCGACGCTGGACATCTACCGGGAGGAGGGGCTCCTCACCCGCGTCGCCGATATCGCCGACGACTGGGCGGCGGCGATCCACGACCTGCGCGGGCGCAAGGGCGTCATCGACATTCGCACCATCGGCCTCGTGGCCGGCGTCGAGCTGGCGCCGCGCCCGGACGCGCCGGGCAAGCGCGCCTACGACGTGTTCGTGGACTGCTTCGAGCGCGGCCTGCTCACGCGGGTGACCGGGGACATCATCGCCCTGTCGCCGCCGCTGATCATCGAGCGCGGCCAGATCGCCGAGATCGTGGACATCCTGGGCGGCGCGATCGACCGGGTCGCCTGAGAGCCCCCGTCTTTGCGAGCGTCGCGAAGCAACCCAGGGTCGCGCGAGGGTTCGAGACCACGGGCTGCCATGGATCGCTTCGCTGCGCTCGCGATGACGGGAGAAGCCTCGCGATCACGCAACCCTTGCGCGCTGCACAGGCGCAGCCGCTGCGCGGCGGGGTTGTCGCGGCACCACCCGTGCCCATCTGCCCCGGACCCGTGATTTCGCCGGGTATGAGGCTTTCCATGTCGAACACCGCCCTGATCGTCGGCGCCAGCGGGATCGTCGGCAGCGCCACCGCGGCGCTGCTGAGCCAAGAGGGCTGGCGGGTCGCGGGTCTCGCGCGCCACCCGGTGGCCCAGGCGGGAGTCGAGCCGGTAGCCGGCGACCTGCAGGATCCGGCCTCGCTGGAGAAGGCGCTGGCCGACCTCGCCCCGAGCCACGTTTTCCTGGCGACCTGGCAGCGGCGCCCTACGGAAGCCGAGATGATCCGCGTCAACCGGGCGATGGTCGAGAACGTCCTCGACGCGCTGCGCCCCAAGAAGAGCGTCCGCCACGTCGCCCTGGTGACCGGGCTGAAGCACTATCTCGGCCCGTTCGAGGCCTACGGCAAAGGCACCCTGCCGCAGACGCCGTTCCGCGAGGACCAGGGCCGGCTCGACATCGAGAACTTCTACTACGCGCAGGAGGATGCCGTGTTCGCGGCCGCCGCCCGCGACGGCTTCACCTGGAGCGTCCACCGCCCGCATACGATCATCGGCAAGGCGGTGGGCAACGCCATGAACATGGGCACGACGCTCGCCTGCTACGCCACCCTGTGCCGGGAGCTGGGACGCCCGTTCATCTTCCCGGGCTCGGCCGCGCAGTGGAACAGCCTCACCGACATGACCGACGCGCGGCTGCTGGCCCGTCAGCTGCTCTGGGCCTCGACCGAGCCGAAGGCTGCCAACGAGGCGTTCAACGTCGTCGACGGCGACGTCTTCCGCTGGAGCTGGATGTGGGGCCGGATCGCCGCTTGGTTCGGGATCGAGCCGGTGCCGTTCGACGGCACGCACCGGCCGCTCGAACCCCGGATGGCGCAGGACGGCCCGGCCTGGGCGGAGATCGCGCAGCGCTACGGACTGGCCGAGCCGAAGCTCGAGAAACTCGCCTCAGCCTGGCACACGGATGCCGATCTCGGCCGGCCGATCGAGGTCGTCACCGACATGAGCAAGAGCCGCCGCCTCGGCTTCACGGCCTACCAGCCGACGGACGACGCGTTCTTCGACCTGTTCGGCCAGCTCCGCGCGGACCGGCTGATCCCCTGAGGCACCGCGCGCGGGATATCGCGCCTCGGTGTCTTTCAAGCGCGAGATGCTCCCTCTCCCGCACGGGAGAGGGGACCCGCGCTGAGCGCCGGCCGGTCGACGTCACCCGGCCTTGCGCTCGGTCCCGCACCATTCGGCCACGAACAGCGCCATGGTGGTCGTGATCCGCTTGACCGAGGCGAGGCTCACGCGCTCGTCGAAGCCGTGGATGTTCTGCGAGGTCGGGCCGTAGCAGAGGGCCGGCACCCGATCGTAGAGGGCGTGAACCCGGCTATCGAGATAGCCCGCCGTCATGAAGCTCTGGAGCGATGACCCGATCGCCCGCTCGTGGGCGCGGCCGAGCACGGCCTCGGCCTCCGAGCCCTCCTCAAGCACGTAGCCCTCGGCGAAGAATCCGTTGAAGACCACCCGCGGCGGACTGTTGGCCAGGAACGGGTCGGTGCGGGCGAAGCTCGCCACGGCGGCCTCTATCTCGGCGGCGGCCTGCGCGGCGGTCACGCCCGGGTAGAGCGCCACCCGGCAGTGGATCCGGCACCACGCCGGCACCGAGGAGGCCCAATCGCCACCCTCGATCTTGCCGATGTTGAGGTTGATCGGGTGGTCCTCAGTCTCGAAGTGCCGGTGCCCGGCCTTCTCGGCGTTCCAGCGGGCCTCGACGTCCCGGAGCGCCCCGATCACCCGGTAGGTGGCGTCGATGGCGTTGGCGCCCGCGCCCATCTCGCGGACATGGACCGGGACGCCCCGCACCTCCACGGTGAACCAGAGCACGCCGGTATTGGCGCGCACGAGCTTCTCGTCCTCGGGCTCGGGGATCAGCACGGCATCGGCCCGGTAGCCGCGCAGATGGGTCATCAGGGCGCCGTTCCCGGTGGATTCCTCCTCGACCACCGACTGCACTGTGACGGAGGCGGCCGGCTGCAGGCCGAGGCGGGCCAGAGCGTCGAGGGCGAACAGGTTGGCGGCGTGGCCGGCCTTCATGTCGCCGGCCCCGCGGCCATACATCCAGTCGCCCTCGATCACCGGGTCGAAGGGCCGATGGGTCCAGAGGTCGAGGGGCCCCGGCGGCACCACGTCGACATGGGCCTGCAGGATCAGCGAGCGGCCGGTCTCGGTGCTCGGCCGGTGGTGGCAGACCACGATCGGCGCGTCCGAATGATGCGCCTCGTCGATCTTCGAGCCGCCTGGATGGGCCGCAATGGCGGCCCGATCCATAGCGAAGCGCTCCGTGGCGTAGCCCCGGGCGCGGAACTGCTCGAACACGTAGTCCTGGCAGGCGTGCTCCTCCCCGCGCAGGGACGCGAACCGGACCAGCGCCTGCGTGTGAGCGACCTGATCGGCAAACCCCTCCGCCACGGCGGCTTCGATCTCGGCGGCGAGGGTGGGGTCGAGGGCCATGGGAACTCCGAACCGTCTGCGGCCGGGAGGAAGCGCCCGGGCTCGGGCAGCTGTCAACCGGCGGTTGTCGCGAGCATGGCGCGTGCCGCGGACCCTGCGCAGGCGGCACCCCTCCGATGCGGCGGAGGACAACCCGCGGCGCGCCCGATCAGCAAAGCGTGACTACGCACCGCCTGCAACTGCCGGAACCGCGGTGTTGCCAACGGCTTAGCCTGTCGGCAAACCCGCGGGGTTTCGCAGTCGGAGTCGCTCATGCGTATCGGTCTGATCTCGGTCCTGTCCGGCGTTCTCCTGTGGGCCGCGGCGCCCGGCGCCGCCAACGCCGACGTGCTCGTGAACGTCGACAAGACCACGCAGCGCATGGAGGTTTCGGTCGACGGGCAGCCGCGCTATTCGTGGCCGGTCTCCACCGGCGTCGCGAGCTACGACACCCCGGCCGGATCCTACCGCCCGTTCCGGATGGAGCGCACGCATTTCTCGAAGGAGTGGGACGACGCGCCCATGCCCTTCGCGATGTTCTTCACAACCCAAGGTCACGCCATTCACGGCACCAACCACGTGCGCAATCTCGGCCGTGCGGCGTCGCATGGCTGCGTGCGCTTGTCGGTGCGCAACGCCGCGACGCTGTTCAACCTCGTGAAGAGCCAGGGTATGGGCCGGACCCGCGTGGTGATCGACGGCGCGGATGCCCCGGTTGCGGAGCGCGGGCAGCGCGGGGTCCGCGTCGCCCGGCACCGCAGCCCCTACGAGACGGACGATCTGCTCGCGGACAGCGATCAGATGGGCCGCCGGTCGCTGCCGGCCTATTATCGCCCTGCCGCGCGGCCCGCCTACGCACCGGCCACGGTCTACGACTACCCGGCCGACACCGACGCGATGGACAGCTGGTAGCCCGCCCCGGAACCGCGTCGTCCGACCACGAACGTCATGGCTGGACGACACGACCCATTGCCGAGGGCGGAATGCCGGACTAGCTCCTGCGCGGCCATCAGAGCCTGCGCGGCCCCTGCCGCGACCTGAGACGGACGGAGACACCCCAAGATGCCCTTCGCTTTCTGCCGGTCCCTTCCCCTTGCGGCCTTGGCGCTCGCCGCGGCCACCGTGCCGGGCTACGCCCTGGAGGTGACGCGCTCGGCCGACATCGCCGCCCCCCCGGCCAAGGTCTGGCAGACCATCGGCGAGTTCTGCGGCATCGGCGATTGGCACCCGGCGATCGAGAAGTGCGCCCTGTCCGACAAGGACGGCATGAAGGTCCGCACGCTGAGCCTGAAGGGCGGCGGCGCCATCAAGGAGGAGCAGGTTTCCCGGGACGACAAGGTGATGAGCTACACCTACACGATCCTGGAGAGCCCGCTGCCGGTCTCGGACTACAAGTCGACCCTCTCGGTCGCCCCGGCCGGCTCCGGCTCGAAGGTGACCTGGACCGGGACCTTCAACGCGAAGGGCGCGCCCGACACCGTCGCCACCGACGCGATCCAGGGCATCTACGATTCCGGCCTGAAAGCGCTGTCCGACAAGGCGAAGTAAGCGTCCTCACAATCTGGAGCGCGCTGCTCAACCGTCATGGCAGCAGCGCGCACCAACCTCCTCTGACGGCAGCGGAATTCCGAGAACACGCCCCCGGCAGCCCAGCGTCCTTTTCCCATCGGCATGCCGGGGCGGCGATTGACCCACGGCCAAGCTCGGCCCAGAACCCTGGCGGCGTAGCCCCTCGCGCCTCAACAGGATGTTCGCCGTGCCCGCGTCCCGCCTTCCGATGCGTCTCAGCCTCGCAGCCGTCGCCGTAGCGGCTCTGGGAGCCTGCCAGCAGCGCACCCCCGCGGTCATGGAGCCCTCGCCCGTCATCCCGGCGCCGCTGGCCCTGCCCACGGGCAGCGGCTGCGGCCCGGAAATCGCGCGCACCAAGGCGATCGTCGACAGCGACGTGGCGACCGGCAACCTCAACAAGCCGGTGGGCGACCGCTTCAACGCCGATCTCGCCCACGCTGCCGCCGAATGTTCGGCCGGCAAGCCGGGTGAGGCCCTGCAGCTCCTGGCGGCCGCCAAGAGCCGGTACGGCTACCGCTGAGCGGGCAGCGGCAGGCTTGTCTGCCGCTCCTCGTCCTTGCAAGCGGAGTGAAGCGGGACGAACCGTTCGACCGGATCCGGCGTCAGATCACGAACAGCAGGTTCAGCCCGGCCCGCCTGAACCCGTCCTCGGCGATCTTCAGATCGAGCCCGTATGACGCGATGTCGTCCGCCACCGGGTCGAGGGCCGGCGCCCGGTGCTGGTGCAGGTGCTTGATGTAGCTGTGGCACGTCGTGCAGGTCTCGACCTGGACGTCCTTCGAGACCTCGTCGAGTCCGTAATAGCTGATGTTCTCGCCGTCGCCGCAGGCGGTGCAGCGGATCCGGACGTGGTTCCAATACGTGCCGCAGAGCGAGCAGCTGAGATACCGGGCCTTGTCGGCCGGGGTCCAGGCGACCACGACGCTCGCCACCGGCGCGCCGCCGCAGCACGGGCAGACGCCGTCCGCGACCGGCTTCAGCGCCTTCGTATCGAGACGCGCGGCCTGCTCGGCCAGGCGCACCTGCAGCGCCGCCGCGACGAACACGCATTCGGCGATCCGATCGACCGGCAGCGCGCCCTCGAAGACCTGCAGAGCGAGGTCGAGGCGATCCTCCCGGGATGCGGCACGCAGGGCCTCTCGCGCCGCGTGGGAAGCTTCCGGAGCGGTGCCGAGATCGAGTTCGGCGAGCAGCGCCAGGAGGCAATCGTCGAAGCCCTGATCCGCTTCGAGGCTGTGACGCGACAGCGGCGGCATGCCGTGCTCGCTCCGCAGCGCCAGATCGGCGGCCTCCGGCAGCGCGGGAGCTGGCGCCTTTGCCTGGATCACGCTCTGGGCACGGGCGACCGCGGCGACGAACCGGAGATAGGCCTCCAGCGGATGACCGGGCGCAGCCTCCGCCAGGCGCGCGGCGCGGTCGGCGAACAGCGTCGTCGGGTCCGGCAGGCGGACGAACGGGACGGAGCCAGAGATCCCGATCTTGTCGGGATCGGGCTTCAGCTCGCTGAAATCCCGCCGGCGAGGCTTCGGCGCCTCGGCGGGTGCCGGAGCCTTGTCCGCGGCCGGAGCCGCGCGTTTGCGCTTGAAGAAATTGGCCACGCCTCAGGATCCGCGCTTGTCCACCGAGCCGTGGCGCGCCTTGCCGCCGGCGATCTGCCGGAACCACTTGCGGTGATGCCGGTAGGCCCAGCCGCCCGTGACCGTGCCGCGAACCATCGCCCGGCCGGTGCCGCGCACCCAGATGCCGGCGTAGATGTGCACCACGATGATCGCGATGGCGATCACGGCGGCGAGCGAGTGCGCAAGCAAGGCCCAGCGCTGCGTCTCGATCGAAGTCAGGCCGCCGAAATAGGTGTTCCAGATCACCAGGCCGGTCACGAACATCACGCCGATCAGCGCGGTCTGGCCCCAGAACACGCCCTTCTGGCCGGCATTGTACTTGCCGAGTTCCGGCAGCCGGTCCTCGCGGTTGGTCACCACGTCGCCGATGTGCTTCGTCCACTCGACATCGTCCTTGTTGGGGATGTTGAGCTTCCAGAAGCGCACGAACAGGAAGAAGAAGCTGACCGCCAGCGCCACGCCGAACCACGGGTGGATCGCACGGGTCGCCTGGCCGCCGCCGAACAGGCCGGTCAGCGAGAACAGGTACGGCGTGAACATCGCCAGCCCGGAGAGGGCCAGCAGGGTGAACAGGATCGCGGTGATCCAGTGGTTCACACGCTGCACGCCGGTGTAGCGCGGGACGTACATCACCTCCGGCGCCTCGGACTTGGCGTGGTGCAGGGGGCGGGGATCGCCGTCGCGGATGTCGCTGTGGATCGTCATCGGCCTTCTCGCGCCTGACGGGCTGGCTCCGCGGGGCGGCGGAGGCGGCTCTGTTATTCAAGATAGGGTGGAGCGGCTGTGCCGTCTCCATCCTGTCGCTGTCCGCTCCGCCTCTCTCCCTCCCCCCTCTGCGGGGGAGGGTGGCCCCTGTGTCAGCATGGGTCGGGAGAGGGGAACGCCGCGTCCGAATGTGGTGCGACCGGCATAAAGGGCGGAGCTTAATTCTGCACCGTCGCTCCCCCCTCCCGACCCCCTCCGGGGGCCACCCGCCCCCGCAGAGGGGGGAGGGATACCGTCGCGTTTCTCAATGCGGCCGTGCCGCGTCGCCGCCGGTCTCGCGGCGCTTGGCCTCGTCGTACTCGACCGCTTCTTCCTCCTCCTCGGGCACGACCTCGTTGGGGCCGGCCGTCACGTAGTGGAAGAAGCCCGCCACGGCTGCAAAACCCATCGCGGCGAGACCGAACACCTTGGCCCCGCCCTTCCAGAAGGCGACCAGCGGGGAGATCTTCGGGTCGTTCGGCAGGCCGGCATAGAGGCTCGGCTGATCGGCATGGTGCAGCACGTACATGACGTGCGTGCCGCCGACCCCGGCCGGGTCGTAGAGGCCGGCATGGGCGAAGCCGCGCGACTTCAGGTCGACGACGCGGGTCTCGGCCTGCTCGATCATCGCCTGCTTGGTGCCGAACATGATCGAGCCAGTCGGGCAGGCCTTGGCGCAGGCCGGAGCCTGACCCACCGCCACCCGGTCCGAGCACAGGGTGCACTTGTACGCCTTGTGGTCGGTCTGGCTGATCCGCGGGATGTTGAACGGGCAGCCCTTCACGCAATAGCCGCAGCCGATGCAGTTCTCCTCGATGAAGTCGACGATGCCGTTGGAGTACTGCACGATCGCGCCGGGCGACGGACAGGCCTTCAGGCAGCCCGGCTCGGTGCAGTGCATGCAGCCGTCCTTGCGGATCAGCCATTCGAGGTTGTTGGTCTCCGGGTTCTCGTACTCGGTGAACCGCATCAGGGTCCACGACTTCGGCGTGAGGTCGTGGGGGTTCTGGTAGGTGCCCGTGTTGACACCGATGTCGTCGCGCAGGTCGTTCCACTCCTCGCAGGCCGACTGGCAGGCCTTGCAGCCGATGCACTTCGACACGTCGATGAGTTTGGCGACCTCCACCTGGCGGCGGATCTCCGGCGGCGTCTCCGTGGAGGCGGAGCGCTGGCGGATGTCGAGGGAGCTGTAGTCGGCCATCTGTCAGCTCCCCCTTACGCGACCGCGTCCGACGGAGGCGTGGTCGGCTCGATATTCACGAGCCAGGCCTTGAACTCCGGCGTCTCGGTGTTCGCGTCGCCGACGACGGGCGTCAGCGAGTTCGGGTGCCATCCTTTCTTGGTGTGGCCCATGAAGCCCCAGTGCTGCGGGATGCCGACGACGTGGACGGGCTTGCCGTCGCAGATCAGCGGCTTGATGCGCTTCGTCACCACGGCCTTGGCCTTGAGCGAGCCGCGCTTCGACCAGACGCGGACCCAGCCGCCCTTGGCGATGCCCTTCTCCCTGGCGAGCTCCTCCGAAATCTCCACGAAGGCCTCCGGCTGGAGGATCGCGTTGATCCGGGCGTGCTTGGTCCACCCGTGGAAGTGCTCGGTCAGGCGGTAGCTCGTCGCCGCGTAGGGGAACTCCTTTGCGTCGCCGAGGTCGGCCAGATCGTCCTTGAAGATGCGGGACGCGGGCGCGCCCTTGATCTTCGGGAAGGCGAGGTTGGCCACCGGGGACTCGAAGGGCTCGTAATGCGTCGGGAACGGCCCGTCGCGCATGAGACCGCGGGTCCACAGGCGGGCGACGCCCTCCTGGTTCAGGATGAACGGGCCGACGCCCTTATCGGGGGCGACGGTGACGCCGTAATCCGGCACGTCGAAGCCGATCCACTGCTTGCCGTTCCACTCGATGAGCTTCTTCTTCTCCGACCACGGACGCCCCTCGGGGTCGCACGAGGCGCGGTTGTAGAGGACGCGCCGGTTGGCCGGCCACGCGAAGGCCCAGTTCGGGGCGATGCCGCGGTCGCCGGGATCCGTATTGTCCCGGCGGGCCATGGTGTTGCCCTTCTCGGTGTAGCAGCCCGAGTAGATCCAGCAGCCGCAGGCCGTGGTGCCGTCGTCCTTGAGCTGGGCGAAGCCGTCGACCTGCTTGCCCGCCGGGATGATCGTCCCGTTGAGGTCCGGCGTCGGCGCCACCGTGTAACCGTTGAGCTCGCGGGCGAGCTCCACCGGCGTCGGCGACTCGGCCATCGCGTAGTCCCACTTCAGATTGACGATCGGGTCCGGGAAGGCTCCGCCGTCCTTCTTGTAGGCCGCCTTCACGCGGAGGAAGATCTCCGACATGATCTCGATGTCCGAGCGGCACTCGCCCGGCGCTTCCTGCGCCTGCCAGTGCCACTGCAGCCAGCGGCTGGAGTTCGACAGCGAGCCTTCCTCCTCCACGAACAGGGTGGTCGGAAGCTCGAACACCTCGGTCTGGATCTTGGTCGGATCGACGTCGTTGTACTCGCCGTGATTCTCCCAGAACCGGGCCGTCTCGGTCTTGAGCGGATCCATCACCACGATGAACTTCATCTTGGAGAAGGCTTCCGTCATCTTGGCGCGATTCGGGAACGACAGCAGGGGGTTGAAGCCCTGGATGACGTAGCCGGTCATCTTGCCCTGCTTGGCGAGCTCGAACCCGCGCAGCACGTCGTAGGTCGGCACGTCGAGCTTGGGCAGGTAATCGTAGGCCCAATCGTTGTCCTTGGTGGCGTAATCGCCCCACATCGCCTTCTGGAACGAGACGAAGAACTTGTTGTAGTTCTGCCAGTAGCTCGTCTGTCCGGGACGCAGCGGCTTGAACTGCCGCTTGGCGATGTAGCTCGCGTAGTCGGGCTCCTTCTCCACCGGGATGCTCAGATAGCCGGGGATGAGATTGCTCATCAGCCCGATATCGGTCAGCCCCTGGATGTTGGAGTGGCCGCGCAAAGCCTGCATGCCGCCGCCGAGCACGCCGATGTTCCCGAGCAGCGTCTGCACGATGCACATCGAGCGGATGTTCTGCGAGCCCTTGGAGTGGTGCGTCCAGCCGAGCGCGTACAGCGAGGCCATCGACTTCTCGGGGGAAGCCGTGGTCGCCATCATCTCGCAGACCTTCAGGAAGGTCTCCTTGGGCGAGCCGCAGATCTTCTCGACCATCTCGGGCGTGTAGATCGCGATGTGCTTCTTCAAGAGCTGCATCACGCAGCGCGGGTGCTGCATCGTCTCGTCGACCACGGCGTAGCCATCGGGGCCGATCTCGTAGTCCCAGGTGGTCTTGTCGTAATCGCGCTTGTCCGCGTCGTAGCCCGTGAACAGTCCCTCGCTGAAGTCGTAGCCCTCGCGGACCACGTACCCGGCGTTGGTGTAGGCGGAAACGTAGCGGTGCTGCAGCTTGTCGTTGTCGAGCAGGTACTTGGCCACGCCCGACAGGAACGCGATGTCGGTCCCCTGCCGGATCGGGCAGTAGAGATCGGCCACCGAGGCCGTGCGGGTGAAGCGCGGATCGACGACGATCAGCTTGGCGTTGTTATGGGCTTTCGCCTCGACGACCCATTTGAAGCCGCAGGGGTGAGCCTCGGCGGCATTGCCGCCCATCACGGTGATCACGTCCGCGTGCTTGATGTCCATCCAGAGGTTGGTCATCGCACCGCGTCCGAAGGAGGGCGCCAAACTGGCGACCGACGGACCGTGTCAAACTCGAGCCTGGTTATCGAAGACCAGGGCCCCCATGCTTCGGACTGTCTTGTAGGTCAGCCACGCCGTCTCGTTGGTGGTGGCCGAGGCCCCGAGGAAGCCCATCGTGGTCCAGCGGTTGACCGTGAGGTCGCCGTTCTTGGCCACGAAGTTCTTGTCCCGATCCTCCTTCAGGAGCTGGGCGATCCGGTCGAGGGCGAAATCCCAGGACACGCGCTTGAACTCCGAGGAGCCCGGGGCGCGATGGAGCGGGTACTTGGTGCGGGTCTCGGCATGCACGAAGTCGAGCAGCGCCGAACCCTTCGGGCAGAGCGTGCCACGGTTGACCGGGTGATCCGGATCGCCCTCGATGTGCATCACCGAGGAGCGCGCGTTCTTCGAACGGTCGCCCAGGCTGTACAGGATCACGCCGCACGCGACCGAACAGTACGGGCAGGTGTTGCGGGTCTCGCGCATCTGCGCGAGCTTGAAGGGCCGCACCGCGGCGGCCATGGCGGGCTCGAGTCCGCCGAATCCGAGTGCGCCCAGCGAGCCGCCCGCGAGGCCGGCACCGGCCCCCTTGAGCAGGCCACGCCTTGAGACCTGGACCGTCATCTCCGCTCCGTAAAGGCGATCTGGTATAATTCCAGGGTGTCCCAAAAAAGCGTGTACGGGGCAAGTGCGGTCGCATGACACAGCAAGTCGTACTGTATCAGCCGAAGCTGCACGTTACGCGCTTCGGCATAATCCTGCAGGAAACACTTTTTTTACTTGCTCGGATTGGCAGGATTAGTCCCAGACGGGCTCGCCGTCCGGTGCTCCAGGGGGGCCTGCGGCTCGGTGCCCGAGGTGCCGCCGGGCTTGGCTGACGGAACGGGACGGTCCGCGTTCTCCTTGGTCGAGTTGCCGCCGGGATCGGGCGCGTCCTTAGCGGCTGATTGCTCCCGTGGCACGGGCGCTTGGCTCCAGCCGTCCTGGGCGCTGCGCGACTTGTCACCCATCGCGTCGATGCCCTTGATCTCGCCGGGTTTCGTCTGCGCGACGCAGGGCACGCCGGCCGTCACCGTCCCGAGGACCAGCACCATCATGAAGGGAATTGCACGGGACACAGGGCGGCTCCGGATGCTCAAGGAGGATGCGCCGGCAACGTGCCCTTCGCCGCCTCAGTTCCGGCCTGCGACGCCGCTCCGACGACAGGCGCCCGACCGGGCGCGCCGGCCAGTCGCCGCGGCACGGTGACGGCTCCTTAACCAAACCTTGCAACCGTACGTCCCGTCAGGTGCGAGGATCCCCCGGTCATGTCGAAGCCGCGTCCAGAGCGCTCCTGCGAGACGGAACGGAACGCCGAGGCGGCACCGCTGAGCCCCAATATCCGTCGTCATCTCGGCCAGCACCTGCGCACGCTCTTCACCGATACGCTCTCCGCACCGGTCGACCAGCGGCTCGAAGCGCTGATCGCCAGGCTCAACAATCCGAAGCGCTGAGCGACCGCGCGCTGCGGAAACGAGATTGGCGCCTCGCGGCCTTGAACGCGTCGCCGCAACAGGATTACCGCGCATCCTTGCGAGCGAAGCAGGCTTCAAACCGGCCTGCTCAGGCCCGGCGCCGGAAGCGGAATCCTGCCGCCCGTGGGCCTTGCGTGACCCGCATCGGACCGTCCCATCGCACCATGGAGCCGGCGCGCCATGCCCACGCGACAGGCGAAGGCGCAGCCGACGTGTGCCAGCGCACATGAGATCGTCCGTTCTAAAAAACCCACCGCGGGGCTGATTTTCTTCCCCAGCATCTCTTCTTCAGAGAAGATCCATGCCTTCTGACCCGCTAATGCGCTGAAGACGCTTGCCTTATGGTGCGGATGGGCGATCTTGCCGGCGCGATGGGATCAAGATCCCGCGCCGTCCTGGCTTGACTTCGTTCGATAAAAAGAACGACTTGCTGGGCAATCTCGGGGCGCGCTGTCCTGGGGTTGCAGGCGCCAGGCTGGGAATCGGACGGGATGAAGAACGCTTCAACTCGGGGGCGGATGGCTCGGACCATCGGGCTCTCCCTACTCGCCGGGGCCGGCCTATGGACCTGCGCGCTGCCGGCAGCGGCGGAGACCGCGCTCCTAAACGTCTCGTACGATCCGACCCGCGAGCTCTATCGGGACATCAACGCGGCCTTCGCGGAGCAGTGGAAGGCGAAGACCGGCGAGGCCATCACGGTGCGGGCGTCGCATGGCGGCTCGGGCGCGCAGGCGCGCACCGTGATCGACGGCGTCGACGCCGATGTGGTCACCCTCGGCATTCCGTCCGACATCGACGCCATCGCCAAGCTCACCCGCAAGATCCCTGAGGACTGGCGCAGCAAGCTGCCGAATACGGCGACGCCCTACACCTCCACGGTGGTGTTCCTCGTCCGCAAGGGCAACCCGAAGGGCATCAAGGACTGGGCCGACCTGATCAAGCCGGACGTGAAGGTGATCACCCCGAACCCGAAGACCTCGGCGGGCGGGCGCTGGAACTTCCTCGCCGCCTGGGGCTACGCCTACAATCAGGACAAGAATTCCGACGCGGCCGACGCCTTTGTCGGGCAGGTCTACAAGAACGTGCCGGTGCTCGACACCGGCGCCCGCGGCTCCACGGTGACCTTCGCGCAGCGCGGCCTCGGCGACGTGCTCCCGACCTGGGAGAACGAGGCCTACTTGGTGCTTCAGGAATTCGGGGCCGACAAGTTCGACATCGTCTCGCCGCCGAGCTCGATCTACGCCGAGCCGCCGGTCGCCCTCGTGGCGGCCAATGCCGAGCGCAAGGGGACGACGAAGGCCGCGCAGGCCTATCTCGACTTCCTTTACACCGACCAGGCGCAGGCGATCTTCGCCAAGCACCATTACCGGCCGATCAAGCGTGAGGCCGCGGCGCCGGCCGACCTCGCGCAGCTCTCCGACATCAAGCTGTTCAAGATCGAGGATCTGCAGGGCTCCTGGGACGAGATCCAGAAGCGGAACTTCGACGCCGGCGGCCTGTTCGACCGTTTGAGCCGGGCCGGCCGCTGAGGCTTGAGACCATGGTCGAGACGCCCCGCCCCCGTTGGACCTTCCGACGGCCGAGCGTGATCCCGGGTTTCGGGATCAGCTTCGGCTACACCCTGACCTGCCTCGGCCTGATCGTCCTGCTGCCGCTCGCCGGGCTGGTGGTGAAGGCGTCGGGGCTCGGTCTCTCCGGGATCTGGGACGTCGCCACCGATCCGCGGGTGGCGAGTGCCCTGCGGATCAGCTTCGGCGTCTCGGCGATCGCGGCGCTCGTCGCCTCCGTGTTCGGCTTTCTTGTGGCCTGGGTGCTGACCCGCTACCGCTTCCCGGGCCGCAAGCTCGTCGACGCGGCGGTGGACCTGCCCTTCGCCCTGCCGACCGCAGTCGCCGGCATCGCGCTCGCCTCGCTCTACGCGCCGGACGGGCTGCTCGGCGCACCGCTCGCCCGCCTGGGCATCCAGGCGGCCTACACGCCGGTCGGCATCTTCATCGCCATGGTGTTCATCGGCCTGCCCTTCGCGGTCCGGACCGTGCAACCGCTGATCGCCGAGATCGACAAGGAGATCGAAGAGGCCTCCGCCACCCTCGGGGCGACGCGCCTCGTCACCCTCACCAGGGTGGTGCTGCCGCCGCTGATCCCGGCGGTGCTCACCGGCTTCGCGCTCGCCTTCGCCCGGGGCGTGGGCGAGTACGGCTCGATCATCTTCATCGCCGGCAACCTGCCCTACGTGTCGGAGATCGCGCCGCTCCTGATCATCATCAAGCTGTCCGAGTTCGACTACGGCGGCGCGGCGGCCATCGCGACGATCATGCTCGGGATCTCGTTCCTGACGCTGCTCGCCATCAATCTGATCCAGGCCTGGTCACGGCGGCGGTTCGGCTATGTCTGAGATCTTCTCCCCCGCCTTCGTGCCGGCCGCGACGCCGGCCCCGGTCGCCTCGGAGGGGACCCGCGTCCGCGTGATTCTGATCGGGATCGCCGTGGCGTTCCTGGCGCTGTTCCTGGTGCTGCCGCTCTTCGCGGTCTTCACCCAGGCCTTCTCGAAGGGGCTCGACGCCTTCCTGAGCGCGTTCCGGGAGCCCGACGCCTGGAGCGCGATCCGCCTGACGCTGACCGTGGCGGCGATCGCGGTGCCGTTCAACGTCGTGTTCGGGCTGGCCGCCTCCTGGGCGATCGCCAAGTTCGAGTTTCCCGGCAAGTCGCTGCTGATCACCCTGATCGACCTGCCGTTCTCGGTCTCGCCGGTGGTCTCGGGAATGATCTACGTGCTGCTGTTCGGGTCCCAGGGCCTGTTCGGCACCTGGCTCATCAATCACGGCATCCAGATCCTGTTCGCGCTGCCGGGGATCGTGCTGGCGACGGTGTTCGTGACCTTCCCGTTCGTCGCCCGCGAGCTGATCCCGCTGATGCAGGAACAGGGTACCGCCGAGGAGGAGGCGGCGCTGACGCTGGGCGCATCGGGCCTGCACGCGTTCCGCACGGTGACGCTGCCCAATATCCGCTGGGGCCTGCTCTACAGCGTGCTCCTCTGCAATGCCCGGGCGATGGGTGAATTCGGGGCGGTGTCGGTGGTGTCGGGCCACATCCGCGGCCTGACCAACACCATCCCACTCCACGTGGAGATCCTCTACAATGAGTATAACTTCGTCGCCGCATTCGCCGTCGCTTCGCTCCTCGCCGTCCTTGCCCTCATCACCCTCGTCCTCAAATCCGTCCTCGAATGGCGCTTCGCAGGCGAGCTCGCGCACGGCCGAGCTGACTGACCGGGTCTCCACGGCGATCCGCGTCGAGGGCGTCTCGAAGACCTTCGACACGGCCGCCGTGCTGCACGACCTGTCTCTGGACGTGCGGGCCGGCGAGCTGATCGGGCTCCTGGGCCCGTCGGGCTCGGGCAAGACGACGCTGCTGCGGATCATCGCCGGGCTCGACGCGCCGGACCGGGGCCGGATCCTGTTCGGGGGCGACGACGCCACAGGCCTGCCCGTGCAGGAGCGGGCGGTCGGCTTCGTGTTCCAGCACTACGCCCTGTTCAAGCACATGAGCGTCGCCGACAACATCGCCTACGGGCTGAACGCGCGCCGCCGGGCGGACCGGCCGGCCAAGGCCGAGATCAAGCGCCGGGTCGGCGACCTGCTCGACCTGATCCGGCTCTCGGGCTTCGGCGACCGCTACCCGTCGCAGCTCTCCGGCGGCCAGCGGCAGCGGGTGGCGCTGGCCCGGGCGCTGGCCGTCGAGCCGCGGGTCCTGCTGCTGGACGAGCCGTTCGGGGCGCTGGACGCCCAGGTCCGCAAGGACTTGCGCCGCTGGCTGCGCGAGATCCATGATCGTACCGGCCAGACCACGATCTTCGTGACACACGACCAGGACGAGGCGCTGGAGCTGTCGGACCGCGTGGCCGTGCTCGACCGGGGCCGCCTGGAGCAGGTCGGTACCCCCGACGAGGTCCAGGAGAACCCGGCCTCGGCCACGGTCATGAAGTTCCTCGGCGATTCCGTCGAGGTCGAGGCGATCGCCGAGGGCGGACGCGTCCTGGTGCGGGGTCGCGAGACGCCGATCGTCGCGCCGGCCGGGATCATCGGCCCGGTGAAGCTCTACGTGCGGCCCTGGCAGCTGCAGCTCGCCGAGCCCGAATCCGCGCACCTGTCCGGCACCGTGCGCAGCTCGTATCGAACCCAGGGCCGTCAACGGATCGAGGTGGTCGATGCCGAGGGGCGTGTGCTGGCCGTGGAGGCTTTCGACGGCATCCGCTACCCAGCCGGGCACCCGGTCGGACTGCGGATCAACGGCGGGCACGTTTTCGGGTGAGGCTCGCCAGCGGCAGCGCTGCATCCTAGGCTCCTATCCATGACCGCACCCAGTCGCGAACCCGCCGCCGATGTCCTCGCCGCCATCGGCCAGACGCCGCTGATCCGCCTGCGCCGCGCCTCCGAGGAGACGGGCTGCGCCATCTACGGGAAGGCCGAGTTCCTCAATCCCGGGCTGTCGGTGAAGGACCGCGCGGCGCTCTCCATCGTGCGGGACGCGGAGGCGAAGGGGCTGATCCGGCCGGGCGGCACGATCGTCGAGGGCACCGCCGGCAACACCGGCATCGGCCTCGCGCTGGTGGCCTCGGTGCGCGGCTACCGGACGCTGATCGTCATCCCGGTCACCCAGTCCGAGGAGAAGAAGCAGACCCTGCGGCTCGCGGGCGCGCGCCTCGTCGAGGTGCCGGCCGTGCCCTTCGCCAACCCGAACAACTACGTCCACGTGGCCAGGCGGCTCGCCGAGAAGCTCTCCGCGACGGAGCCGGCCGGCGCCTTCTTCGCCGACCAGTTCGACAACATCGCCAACCGGCAGGCGCATGTGGACGGCACCGGCCCGGAGATCTGGGCGCAGACCGGCGGCCAGGTCGACGGCTTCGTCTGCGCGGCCGGAACCGGCGGCACGCTCGCCGGCACCGCCGAGGCCCTCCGCGTCCGGAATCCGCAGGTGCGGATCGCGCTCTCCGATCCGGAGGGTTCGGCCCTCTACGCGCATTACACGACCGGAACGCTGAAGGCCGAGGGCTCCTCGATCACCGAAGGCATCGGTCAGGGCCGCATCACCCGCAACCTCGAGGGCTTCACCCCCGATCGCGCCTTCCGGATCCCGGACCGTGAGGCCCTCGACATCGTCTTCGGCCTGATGCGTGAGGAAGGGCTGTCGCTGGGCGGCTCGTCGGGCATCAACGTCGCCGGCGCGATCCGGCTGGCGCGGGACCTCGGGCCCGGCCACACGATCGTGACCATCCTGTGCGACGGGGCGGCGCGCTACGCCTCCAAGCTGTTCAATCCGGCTTTCCTCACCGAGCGCGACCTGCCGGTGCCGGGCTGGCTGGACGCGCCGGAGGCGGCCCTGCCGGACTGGCACGCTTGAGGCTGGCGGCCGCATCCCGACTTTTCACACAAAAGCTTGGCCGGCCGTTGAACGGAACGGATTGTCGCAGCGTTTGAACGGTCACGCTCGCATTAGCGCAGCCGTTCGGAGAGCCCGACCATGTCCCTCGTCACCATCCTTCTCATCATCCTGATCATCCTGGCCTTCGGCGGCGGCGGCTTCCTCGGCGGCGGTGCATATCGCGGTCCCGGCTTCGGCCTCGGTGGCATCCTGCTGATCGTTCTGATCGTGCTGCTGGTCACCGGCCGGCTGTAAGCCCGAGCCCAAGCCTGAGCGGATGCGCGTCGGCTGGCCGGCGCAGGTTCGCTCAGCGGCAGGTGATCGCCACGACGGCGGGCGCGACCGCGCCGGGACCGCCATCCCGGCGCGGCGTCGTCGCGGAGAGGCCCTGGGCGGCCAGGAAAGCCGTGACGGCCCGCGCCGGCACAAGCGGCAGGCGCGAAGGCGGCACCACCCCGGCGACCCGGCGCGGCGCCGCGGGATAGCGGGCGACGAGTCCGACGAGGGCCCCCGACCGGTCGAGCACCGGCGCGCCGCCGGATCCCGGTTGGAGCGCCGCGATCACGTCCCCGCCGCGCGACTCGCCGGGAGCGGCCTGGACGCCGTCCGGGGACGGGGCAAGGGCGATCAGGCTGTCCTCGGCGCCGACGGGCTCGGTCCGGATTGCGAGCTGGAGCGGGGCAGGGGCGCCGGGCACGTCGAGGAGGGTAAGGCCGGCGGGATCGGTGGCGAGCACCCGCGCCGGCACCGAGCCGATGCGAGGCTGGGCGCATCCCTCCAGCACGGCGGCGGCAGTCAGCACGCGTCCCGGCGCCACCGTGAGACCCGCGCCCGATACCGGAGCGGATGACAGGCTCGCCGGCCTCAGGGGCACGGCGGCTTGCGGCGGGGATGCCGGTTTGCCGGCAGCGCCGGCCGCCGGTGCTGACCCCGAGCCCGCCGGGATCTGAGCGACCGGTACCGTAGCGGGGTCCGGAAACGGCACGAAGGCGTTGGCTACGGCGATGACGAGCCGGTCGACCTCTGGCGCCAGGGCGCGGTCGTAGCCGAGCAGGAAGCCGCGCACGCCCTCCGGTCCGGACGCGTAACGGATATAGGACAATCCCGTCCCGGTCTCGGCGGTGACCACCACGGTGTCGGGCCGCCGCAGCTTGTAGGTCACCTTGCGGCCGGGAAGCGGCGCGGTGGCCTTCTCGAACAGGGTGTCCAGGGTCTCGGTCCCGGGCGGGAAGACGCGGGATTCCAGGGTCACGCGGCCGTCCTGGCTCTGCCAGCGGGTTCCGGAGGGCAGGGCGGTGCGCTTCGCCAGCAGGCGCTCGGGCACCCCCATCAGGGCACCTGTGCCGGGATCGACCGAGACGCGGAAGCGCGCCGCGTTCCGCGCCGCCGCGCCGGCGGAGAGCAACGCCGCCCGGACGCGCGGATCGAGGGGATCGGCCCCGCCGGTCCGGGCGCCGTAGGCGTTGAGCGCCTCGAAGGTCCGGCGCCCGAAGGCCCCCGACACCACGGCGTTGAAGTCGCCGGTCCAGACCAGGGCATCCTGGACCGCCTTGCGGTCGGCCTCCGGCAGCGCCTCGAAGGTCACCTTCGCGGACTCGAAGGCGGGGTCGGCCGGCGCCCCCGCCGCCGGCGCCGGCCTCGGTGCGGCCCGGGCCGGAACCGGCCGATCCTGAGCCAGAACCGGCAGGCCGCCGAAGGCGATCAGGATCGCGAGCGATGCCCCGCACCGGGAGCGGCCGCGCGACGCGCCCGGGGGCCGACACCGCGACGAGACACCCGAATCCATCTTCGTCCCCCGACCGTCGCCGTCCCGATCCTGGCAGAGGCCGCAGCGGCAGGCCAGATCAAACCGTCTCTCCGCCCCGGTGCGCCCGGGCCGGCAATGCGCTAGAGGGCGGATGTCCGGCTCTGGGCGGCGGCCGGATCGCCGGATCGTTCGACCGGCCACGTGAGGCCGCCACGGTTCGACGCGGAGCCCGGCATGAGCGACCCGAACAACACCTTCAAGAAGGCGCCCAAGCGCAAGCCCACCAAGGGCAAGAGCATCAGCGTCTCTCCGGAGATGCGGCAGGCCTATGCCGACCTGATCCAGCAGCGCGCGGACAAGGAGGAGGTCTATGGCCGCCACCTGCCGCAGGACGAGTCGCGCCGGCGGTAGCCGGCGGCCCGCGAAAGCACGCGGCCTCGCCGCGCATCGTCCTCGCGGGCGGCGCGAAGCCATCCCGTCGGCGACGCGGTCGAAGACGCCGCGCTGCGCGCCCTGACGCGGCGCGCGGTCCCGTCGCGTGATCGGGATCGCACCGACAGCCGGCGATCGTCCCGGCAGGGCCGTCCGTTCAGCGCTTCCGGACGAATTCGGTGCGCAGGACCAAGCCCTTGATCGTGTCGTGGCGGCAGTCGATCTCCTCCGGATCGTCCGTGAGCCGGATCGACCGGATGACGGTGCCTTGCTTCAGGGTCTGGTTGGCGCCCTTGACCTTGAGGTCCTTGATCAGCGTGACCGAATCGCCGTCGGCCAGGACGTTGCCGGCCGCGTCGCGGACGGCCGCCGTCTCAGGGAGCTTGGCCGCGGTCCCGGGCGGGAGCCATTCGCCCGTCGCCTCGTCGTAGACGTAAGCCTCGTCGTCGGCGCTCAAATCCGTGCCCCCTGTTCGGATCGGGGCCGGGTCCTGTCAGGATCTCGTGGGCCCGTCATCCGCGCGCGTCCCGGCACACCGAACCGGTCGCCGAGTCGGCGCGGGACGCCGGGAGCTTAGCCGATCGGGCCGGCCCCGCGCGAGAGCGGCGGGGCCGGCCCGACGGGACGCCTTACCGCTTCAGCGGGCCGGCCTCGATCACGTCCTCGACCGTGCGCAGGCCGGCGCGCGGGGAGTTGACCAAACAGGCCATGTTGCCCGGCGGGTGCTGGTTCTTCCACATCTTGGTGTGGGCCTGGGGGATCTTGTCCCAGGGGAAGACCTCGCTCATGCACGGGTCGATCCGCTGGTCGAGCACGAACTGGTTCGCCGCCGAGGCCTGCTTGAGGTGGGCGAAGTGCGAACCCTGGATGCGTTTCTGCCGCATCCAGACGTAGCGGGCGTCGAAGGTGATGTTGAAGCCGGTCGTGCCGGCGCAGAACACCACCATGCCGCCGCGCTTCACCACCAGCGCCGAGACCGGGAAGGTCGCCTCGCCGGGATGCTCGAACACGATGTCGACATCCTGCTTGCCGGTGATGTCCCAGATCGCCTTGCCGAACTTCCGCGCCTCCTTGGTCCAGGCGTGGAACTCGGGGCTGTTGACCTTCGGCAGCTGGCCCCAGCAGTCGAAGTCCTTGCGGTTGATGACGCCCTTGGCGCCGAGGCTCATCACGTAGTCGCGCTTCGACTCGTCGGAGATCACCGCGATCGCGTTGGCGCCACTCGCCGCGCAGAGCTGCACGCCGAACACGCCGAGGCCGCCGGAGGCACCCCAGATCAGCACGTTCTGGCCCGGCTTGACCGTGTGCGGGGCGTGGCCGAACAGCATGCGGTAGGCGGTGGCGAGCGTCAGCGTGTAGCAGGCGGCCTCCTCCCAGGTGAGGTGCTTGGGCCGCGTCATCAGCTGGCGCGACTGCACCCGGCAGAACTGCGCGAAGGAGCCGTCGCCGGTCTCGTAGCCCCAGATGCGCTGCGAGGGCGAGAGCATCGGGTCGCCGCCGTTGCACTCCTCGTCGTCGCCGTCGTCGCGGTTACAGTGGACGATGACCTCGTCGCCGACCTTCCAGCGCTTCACCTTGGAGCCGACCTTCCAGACGATGCCGGAGGCGTCCGAGCCCGCGATGTGGTACTCGCCCTTGTGGACGTCGAACGGCGAGATCGGCTCGCCGAGGCCGGCCCAGACGCCGTTGTAGTTCACGCCCGCCGCCATGACGTAGACCAGCACCTCGTCGTCGCCGATCTCCCAGACCGGCAGCACCTCGAGCTGGTGGGACTGCTCCGGGGGGCCGTGCCGCTCGCGCCGGATCGCCCAGGCATACATCTTGGCCGGCACATGACCCAGCGGCGGGATTTCACCCATCTCGTAGAGGTCCTTGACCTCCCCGCCCGTCGGACTGATCGCAGCGCTCGCCGCCATCTCGCTCTCCTCTCGTCCCGCGTGTTGCTCACGGCCGCGGTTCTCAATCGGGCTATAGCGGTGATGCCTGAGGCCTCCAAGTGGGTCGAAAGTCGAAAGCCGGTGGTTTCCGGCATGAAAAAGGCGCCGGCACAGGGCCGGCGCCCACGTATTCAAATTCGGTTTTTCGAACGACCAAGTATTATTCGGCCGCCGCCTTGCCGGCCTCGATCCCGAGACCTTCCGCGACGCCCCGCCCGAAGTCCGGGTAGACTTTATACCAGTGGCCGATCATCCGCGCCTGGATAAGACGCGGCGAGTCGCCCATCGCGGTGACGATGTTCTGAACGAGCCGCTGGCGGGCGCCCTCGTCGAGCCCCATCGACCACAGGTCACGCGGCTGGCCGTAGAGGTCCGCGTCGTCGTTGGGCCAGCCGTACCGGGCGGCGTCGCCCCGGATCCGGAGCGGCGGCTCGGCGAAGGACGGAGCCTCGACGGGCCCGCCGAACGAGTTCGGCTGACAATCGACCTGCGCGCCGTGGTTGCCGTCGGTGCGCATCGCACCGTCGCGGTGGTAGGTCTGGACCCTGGCGTTCCGGGCTTGGTCCACCGGGATCTGGTGGTAGTTCGCCCCGAGCCGGTACCGGTGGGCGTCCGCGTACGACAGGATGCGGTTCTGGAGCATCTTGTCCGGCGAGGAGCCGATGCCGGGCACGACGTTCGATGGTTCGAAGGCCGATTGCCCGATCTCCGCGAAGTCGTTCTCCGGGTTCCGGTTCAGCGCCATCGCGCCGATCTCGATCAGCGGGTAGGCGCCGTGCGGCCAGACCCTGGCGAGAGCGAGCGGATTGATGCGGTACGTGTCGGCGTCCAGCTCGGGCATGATCTGGACCTTCACCGCCCATTCCGGGAAGTCGGCCGCCTCGATCGCCGAGGACAGGTCGGCGGACGAGTAGTCCGGATCCTTGCCGGCGATTTCGTCGGCCTCGTCGGCGGACAGGTTCTGGATCCCCTGCCTGGTGTGGAAGTGGAACTTCACCCAGGAGCGCTCACCCTTCTCGTTCCAGAGCGAGACGGTGTGCGAGCCGTAGCCGTTCGTGAAGCGCGCCGATTTCGGCGTGCCGCGGTCGCTGTACCGGATCATGACCTGGTGGATCGCCTCCGGCGACAGGCCCCAGAAATCCCACCGGCGCCCGTGTGGAGGACGGGCGGGCGCAGGCGCGAATCGTGTTGCGCGCGATGCATTCGCTGGCGGCCCAACGCGCGGGCTCCCGATTGGCGCCCTCGTGAAGTGGATCAGAGCTGACAATCCCGGGGCGACGATGCGGCCGCGCGACAAGCCTCAAATCGGGCTGTCCCGGCGGACAAGTTTTTTAAAGGCCGGCCGGGCGCTGCGGGGGCCCCTTGCCCTTCTGTCCCGGATGACGGGCCGCCCGGCCTTCGCTACGGTGGCCGCAAGTCGGCGCCCCGCGCGCGGATACTAAAGATCACACGGAGGCGAGGGATGGCCGCAAGCGTCGCGGAGACCAAGAGCGACAAGTCGAGCCGCGACAAGCCCTGGATCATCCGCACCTATGCGGGGCACTCGACGGCGGCGGAGTCGAACAAGCTCTATCGCGGAAACCTCGCCAAGGGCCAGACCGGCCTGTCGGTCGCCTTCGATCTGCCGACCCAGACCGGCTACGACCCCGACCACGAGCTGGCCCGCGGCGAGGTCGGCAAGGTCGGCGTCTCGATCGCCCATCTCGGCGACATGCGGACCCTGTTCCAGGACATCCCGCTCGCCCAGATGAACACCTCCATGACGATCAACGCCACGGCCCCGTGGCTGCTGGCGCTCTATCTGGCGGTGGCCGAGGAGCAGGGGGCGCCGCTCGCCGCCCTCCAGGGCACGACCCAGAACGACATCATCAAGGAATACCTGTCGCGCGGCACCTACGTGTTCCCGCCCGCGCCGTCCCTCCGGCTCACCAAGGACGTGATCCTGTTCACGACCAAGAACGTGCCGAAGTGGAACCCGATGAACGTCTGCTCCTACCACCTGCAGGAGGCGGGGGCGACGCCGGTCCAGGAACTCTCCTACGCGCTGGCCATCGCCATCGCGGTCCTCGACACCGTGCGCGACGATCCGGAATTCGACGCCGCGAGTTTTTCCGACGTCTTCGGCCGGATTTCGTTCTTCGTGAACGCGGGCCTGCGGTTCGTCACCGAGATCTGCAAGATGCGGGCGTTCTCCGAACTCTGGGACGAGATCGCCCAGGAGCGCTACGGCATCGACGACCCGAAGAAGCGCATTTTTCGGTATGGGGTGCAGGTCAATTCACTCGGCCTGACGGAGCAGCAACCGGAAAACAACGTCCACCGCATCCTGATCGAGATGCTGGCGGTGACGCTCTCCAAGCGCGCCCGCGCCCGGGCGGTGCAGCTGCCGGCCTGGAACGAGGCGCTCGGCCTGCCCCGGCCCTGGGACCAGCAATGGTCCATGCGCATGCAGCAGATCCTGGCCTTCGAGACCGACCTGCTGGAATACGACGACATCTTCGACGGCAGCCACGTGATCGACGCCAAGGTCGAGGCGCTGAAGGTCGAGACCCGGGCCGAGCTGGAGCGGATCGGCGGCATCGGCGGCGCGGTGGCGGCGGTCGAGACCGGGGCGCTCAAGCGCGCGCTGGTGGAGTCGAACGCCCGCCGGATCTCGGCGATCGAGGCCGGCGAGCAGATCGTCGTCGGCGTCAACAAGTGGCAGCAGGGCGAGCCGTCGCCGCTCACCGCCGGGGAGGGCGCGATCTTCTCCGTCTCCGAGACCGTGGAGATGGAGGCGCAGAACCGCATCCGCGAGTGGCGCGGCCGCCGCGACGAGAACGCCGTGGGCCAAGCCCTCGACGCCCTGGAACAGGCGGCACGCTCCGGCGCCAACATCATGCCGCCCTCGATCGCGGCCGCAAAGGCCGGAATCACCACCGGTGAGTGGGGCGCGCGCCTGCGAAACGTCTTCGGCGAGTATCGGGCGCCCACCGGCGTGACCGTGGAGACGGTCTCCTCCGGCGCCGCCGAGGAAGCCAAGCTCCTGATCGCCGACCTCGGCGAGCGGCTGGGCGAGACGCCGAAGCTCGTGGTCGGCAAGCCGGGCCTCGACGGCCATTCCAACGGCGCCGAGCAGATCGCGTTGCGGGCCCGGGACGTCGGCTTCGACGTGACCTACGACGGCATCCGCCAGACCCCGGCCGAGATCGTCGCGAAGGCCAAGGAGACCGGCGCCCACGTGGTCGGCCTGTCGATCCTGTCCGGTTCCCACGTGCCGCTGGTGCGGGAGGTCCGGGCCAAGATGCGCGAGGCGGGGCTCGACCATATCCCGGTGGTGGTCGGCGGCATCATCTCGCCGGAGGACGAGCTGGTCCTCAAGAACATGGGCGTGCGCGCCGTCTACACGCCGAAGGACTACGCCCTCGATCAGATCATGGTCGGGCTGGCCAAGGTGATGGAGAAGAGCCTGGATCGCCGGGACGGCCTGTCCGACAGGCCGCGCGAGGAGGCCCAGGTCTACTGAACGGCCACCACGCGCAGGTTGAACGAGCCGCTAGATCATCTCAAACAAGTTTAACCGTTCTGCCGCCATAACGCCTTCGGTCCTTCCCTCCGGGACCGAGGGCGACATCCCATGCGCACCGGTATCTCGATCGCGGCCAAGCTCGGGTTCTGCCTCGCCGCGCTGTTTCTCCTGATCGCCGCCACGAGCGGCCTCTCGCTGTCCGAGCTGCGCAGCGTCAACGCCACCGCGGCAGAGCTGCGCGACGTGCGCGTTCCCACCACAGATTCCCTCGGGCGGATCGGCGTCCTGATCATGCGCCATCGGGTCAACGGAGGGCGCCTGATCACCGCCGACACGCCGGAGCTGCGGGCCGAGGTTGCGGCCATGATCGCCAAGCGCGGCGATCAGCTCGCCGCGCAGTTCACCCGCTACGAGGCCGAGCCGCTCACACAGGCCGAGCGCGACACATACGCGGCGCTGCGTCGGAACCTGGACGCCTACACCGACCTGCAGAGGCAGGCCGTGGACAAGGCCGCGTCCGGCGACGTCGCCGGCGGCCTGCGGATCTACAACACGGCGATGTCGGCCGGCATCAACGCCGTACTCTCGGAATGGGACCGGCTGGTCGACCTGAACGCCGCCGGCGCCAAGGCGAGCGGCACGCGGATCGAGGAGACGTACGCGGCCGCCAACCGGGACATGCTGGCGCTCGCCGGCCTCGCGTTGATCGTCGCGCTGGGCGCCCTGGTGATGGTGCTGCGCGGCGTCAGCCGGCCGCTGCGGGCGATCTCCGCGGCGACGCAGCGCCTCGCCGCGGGCGACACCGAGGCCGAGATCCCGGGCCAGAGCCGCCGGGACGAGATCGGCGCGCTGGCCGGTTCCGTGGTGGTGTTCCGCGACAACCTGATCCGGAGCCGCGCCCTCGAGGCCGAGACGGCGCTCGCCCGCGCGGATGCCGAGACCCAGCGCCGGGCCGCGACCCGGGCCATGGCCGACGCCTTCGAGCAGGCGGTCGGCGGCATCGTCGGCGGCGTCTCGGCGGCCGCAACCGAGCTGGAGGCGACGGCCCGGTCCCTGACCGGCAGCGCGACCGACTCGGCCGGCCAGTCGGGCACGGTCGCGGCGGCCGCCAACGAGGCCGCCGCCAACGTCAACACCGTGGCGGCGGCGGCCGAGGAGCTGGGCTCGTCGGTCCAGGAGATCGGCCGGCAGGTCAGCGGCTCGGCGGAGCTGGCGCGGATCGCCGTCGCCGAGGCGGCCGATACGGTGGCCCTGGTGCAGGATCTGAGCGCCGCCGCCGCGAAGGTGGGCGACGTGGTCGGCCTGATCTCCACCATCGCGGCCCAGACCAACCTGCTGGCCCTGAACGCCACCATCGAGGCGGCCCGCGCCGGTGAGGCGGGACGCGGCTTCGCGGTCGTCGCCACCGAGGTCAAGGAACTGGCCAGCCAGACGGCACGGGCCACCGAAGAGATCACCGGTCAGATCACCCGGATCCAGGCCTCCACCGGGCAGGCCGCGACCTCGATCGACGGGATCGGGCGGCGTATCCGCGAGATCGACGGTGTGGCGGCCTCGATCGCCGCCGCGGTGGAGCAGCAGGGCGCCGCGACCCAGGAGATCGTCCGCAACGTGGCCGAGGCGGCGGCCGGGACCGGCGCGGTCACCGGCACCATCGCGAGCCTCGCCCAGGCTGCCGAGGAGACCGGCGCGGCCGCCGCCCAGGTGCTCGGCGCGGCCTCCGAGATGTCGCGCCAGTCCGAGCATCTGACCGCCGAGGTCGGGCGGTTCCTCGCCACGGTGCGGGCGGCGTGAGCCGCCCCCTCACGGTTACGCCCGGGATCGCGTAGGACGGCGCCATGCCGTCCGCGCTGCCCACGCTCCTGCTTCTCGCCGTCCCGCTCGCCGCCGCCCTCTCGGCCGGGCTGATCCTGCGCCTGTTCCCGCTCCTGCAGCGCTACGCCCTGGCGCGGCCGAATGCCCGTTCGAGCCACACGGTGCCGACACCGCAGGGCGGCGGGATCGCGGTCGTCACGGCTCTGGTCACGATCTCGGGCCTCTTCATCGCGGCCCCCGAGATCGGCGGCCGGCCGGACTGGATCTGGCTCGCCGGCAGCACGCTCGCGCTGGCGGTCCTGGGTGCGGTCGACGACATCCACCCGCTGCCGGCCGCGTTCCGGCTCGCCGTGCAGGCGGCGACGGTCGGCCTGCTGGTCTGGCATCTCGACGGGCGGCTGCTGCCCGCGGCTCCCCTCTGGCTCGAGCGCGGCCTGACGCTCCTCGCGGGCCTGTGGTTCGTGAATCTCACGAACTTCATGGACGGGCTCGACTGGATGACGGTGGCCGAGGCCGTCCCGATCGCCGGGGCCCTCCTGCTGCTCGGCCTCGCCGGGCCCCTGCCGCCGTTGCCCGCCCTGGTAGCGGCCAGCCTGCTCGGGGCATTACTGGGCTTCGCGCCGTTCAACCGGCCGGTCGCGAGACTCTTCCTCGGCGATGTCGGGTCGCTGCCGATCGGGCTCGTCACCGCCTGGCTGCTCTGGCAGCTGGCCGTGGCGGGCGGCCTCGCGGCCGCCTTGCTGCTGCCGCTCACCTACCTGGCCGATGCCAGCCTGACGCTGCTGGCCCGGGCCGCCCGGGGCGAGCGGGTCTGGGAGGCGCATCGCGGACACTACTACCAGCGGGCCACCGTGAACGGCCTGCGCGTTCCGGGCATCGTGGCGCGCGTCTTCGGCGTCAACCTCGCCCTGGCGGCGCTCGCCGCCGCGACCTTGCTTTGGCCGTCCTGGCCGGTCACCCTCGGGGCGCTCGCGGCCGGGCTCGTCCTGGTCGCGGGCCTGCTCCGCCGCTTCGCCCGCGCCCCGGCGCCGGCCCCAGCCGAAGGTGCCGTTCAGCCTTGACCGGACTCATCGCGCTCACCGGGGCAACCGGGTTCATCGGCCGCCATCTGCTCGCCGATCTCACGGCCCGCGGCTACCGGGTCCGGGTCCTGCTGCGCCGGCCGACGGCCCTGCCCGAGGGTGCCGCGAGCGCGGTGGTCGGCGACCTGACGCGCCCGATCAACATGGCGGCAGCGCTCAGCGGCGTCGACGCGGTGGTGCACTCGGCCGGCCTCGCGCACGCCATGTCGGGTGCCCCCGAGGACGATTACCGCACGCTCAACACCGAGGCGACGCGCAAGCTCGCCGAGGCGGCGGCCCGCGCCAAGGTGCGCCGGTTCGTGTTCCTGTCCTCGATCCGCGCCCAGGTCGGGGCGAGCGCGCCGGGCGTGGTCGGGGAGGGCGATCCCGCGACGCCCACCGACGCCTATGGCCGCTCCAAGCTCGAGGCCGAGCGGGCGCTCGCCGAGGCCGGGCTCGATTGGGTCGCGCTCCGCCCGGTCCTCGTCTACGGCGCGGGCGTGAAGGGCAACATGGCCGCGCTCCTGCGGTTGGCGCGCAGCCCCTATCCCTTGCCGCTCGGCGGTCTCGTGGCGCGGCGCTCGCTGATCTCCCTGGACAGCCTGTCGGGTGCCGTGGCGACGGTCCTGCGGGCACCGCAGCCTCTGAACCGAGCCCTCGTCGCGGCCGACCCGGATCCGCTCAGCCTGCCTGAAATGATCGCGGCGCTCCGCGCGGGCCTGGGCCGCAGCGCGGGACTCGTCCCGGTCCCGGCCGGCTTCCTCAAGCTGGCCTGCCAGATGACGGGGCGGGAGGCGCAGTTCGCCCGCATCGCCGAAGGACTGGTGGCCCGTGCCGACGGCCTCGCGGCGCTCGGCTGGCATCCGGCCAGCGCGACCCGGGACGGGCTGGCGCAGCTCGCGCGGGCGGGCGGTTGAACGCTCCGGGCGGGATGACACGGTTTCCGGCTGAAGCCCCCGGATGACGGGCCCGCTCCGCTCGCAGAGCCGGGAATGCCGGAGCGATCCCCCGGACAAGGCATGACGCGCTGTGTCGCTTCCGAAGGCTGGATGCGTCAGCCGATGGCCGGGGTCGCGCCGGCAAACGGCGCCGCCTCCGGGATCCCATCGCCGGTCGCCGGCACCCGACCGGCCCGCGGGGCATTGCGGTCCCGGAAATGCGGCACCGCCGCCTCGAAGACCGCCTCCGCGGCCGCCCGATCGCCCGCCGCCACGGCTCCGCGCAGCTGCGCGACCCAGGCCTCAAGGCGCGCCCTGTCGGCGAAAACCGGCCGCGCCGCCATCACCCCGTCGATCCCCGGCAGCGTGACGCGCGGCTCCTCGCGGGCGAACAGGATCTCGTTGAGCCGCTCGCCCGGCCGCGCCCCGGTATAGGCGATCTCGATCTCTGCGCCGGGCTCGAATCCGGCGAGCCGGATCATGCGCTCGGCCAGATCCGCGATCCGCACCGGCTGCCCCATCTTGAGCACGTAGACCGCGGCGCGCGCCGAATCCGCAGCGGCGCGCGCCTCGCCGTCGGCGTGAGAGGCGGCCGTGAGCACGAGGTCGCAGGCCTCGCGCACGGTCATGAAGTAGCGGACCATCTCCGGATGGGTGACGGTGACCGGACCGCCGCGGGCGATCTGCGCCTTGAACACCGGCACCACCGAGCCGGCGGAGCCGAGGACGTTGCCGAACCGCACGGCGATCAGTCGGGTGGGGTGCTCCGGCCGGACGGATTGCTCGGCGTCGAGGGCCTGGGCGACCATCTCGGCGAAGCGCTTGGTGACGCCGAGCTGCGAGACAGGTTCGATCGCCTTGTCGGTGGAGATCATCACCAGGGCCCGGGCGCCCGCCGCGACCGCGGCCTCGGCGACGTTGATCGAGCCGAACACGTTGGTCTTGATCCCCTCCTGCCAGTCCCGCTCCAGATAGGGCACCTGCTTCAGGGCGGCGGCGTGGAGCACGTAATCCGGCCGGAACGCCGTGATGACCTGAAACGTCCGCTCGCGGTCGCGGATGTCGGCGAGGACACCGGTCACCTCGGCCTGCGCGGCCAGGATCGCGGGGTGGCTGAGGATGCCGTGGAGTGCCGGCTCGGACGAGTCGAGAACCAGCACCGCGGCGGCCCCGAAGGCCACGGCCCGCAGGCAGATCTCGGAGCCGATCGAGCCGCCGCCCCCCGTGACCACCACCCGGCCGGTGAGGAATGCCTCGAGGCGCTGCCGGTCGATGGCCACGGTCGGCCGCAGCAGCAGATCCTCGATCTCGAGCGGCGCCAGCTGCGGCCCCTGCGCGCCTTCGCCGAGGCCGGCCACGCGGGCGAGCGGCAGGCCGAGGCGGCGGGCCCGGACGAGGAGGTCGTCGGGCGCAGCCTCCGGGGCGAGGGCGCTCGGGGCGGCCACCAACCGCCGCACCGGCTCGCCGCGGGCGGCGAGATCGGCCACCACCCGCTCGAGATCCGGGAAGCCGCCGAGGACCGGCACGCCGCGCATGAACTGACCGCGCTCGTCCGCCCGGGGCGAGAGGATGCCCCGCGGCGCCAGCTTCTTCACCGAACCGGCCTCGATCGCGCGGATCAGCACGTCGATATCGGCCCCGCGCCCGAGGAGCAGCGTCGGGACCGTGGCGGCCCGGGCGCTCGAAAGCCGGGACCGTGTGTCCTTGAGGTAGCGGAACGCGAGCCGCGCGCCGCCCAGGAAGAAGATCTGCAGCACCCAATAGAGCAGGATCGCGATCTTGCCGAAGAAGTAGAATCCGTAGAGGTCCGACGAGACCAGCACCCAGTCGGTCACCAGCAGCGCTAGGGCCAGCACGCTGGCCGCGCGCACGATCCCGGCGAGATCCTGCAGGGACGCGAAGCGCCACTTGGTCCGGTAGAGCCGGAAGCGGCCGTAGACGAGGCCTGCGACGATCAGGAACGGCGGCAGCAGAAGGGGCAGGGCCTGCAGGCGCTCGGCGAGCATGCCGCCCTGGAAGCGGAACAGGAAGGTGAGCACCACGGCGGCTGCGGTCGCCGCGAGGTCGTGGGCCACCATCACCGCGGTCTTGTAGAAACGCTGCTGCATCGGGTGCCGGATCGGGATGCCGCGGGGTATCCGCCGCGGCACCGGCCCTGTCAACGCGGCGGGAAACCGGCCCGGCGCTGCGCCGCTACCGGCATCAGGTCAGCGCACGGACCGCGGCACCCGCCGCATCGTCCACCCTGTCGATGTCCGGGGCGTCGATGTGCCGGTAGCGCGCCTGGATCAACCCGAAGGCTCCGAACGCCGCGTGGCCCGCCGCGACGAGCCCGAGCAGGATCCAGCCGTAAGGCTGGGCGCGCAGCAGCGCGAAGGCGTCGGTCAACCCCTTGGCGTCCGAGGAACGCTGATGCCAAGCCGCCGCCACGAGAAAGCCCCCGATGATCAGGAAGGCCAAGCCCCGCGCCGCGTAGCCGAAACGGCCGATCGGCCCGGCCCAGCGCTCGCGCGCGCGGGCATCGAGGGCGAGCCGGTCGGTGACATCTCCCCGCCACGCCTTGCCCAGGAAGCCGAATCCGCCGCCGACCACCGCAAGGCCGCCGAGGGCCACGAGCCAGCGTCCGAAGGGCTTAGCCAGGAGCCAAGCGGTCCAATCGTGCATGCCGTCGCCGCCGCTCATCCCGAGGCCGAGGCTGAGCGAGGCCGCACTGGCGGCGAGTCCCAGATAGAGCCCGGCACTGATCAGGTGCGCCCCGCGGACCGCGAGGCCTTTGGCCGAGGTGCCGCGCCGGTCCGCATCGGTGACGCCCTCGACCAGGCGCCAGAACGCGAAGCTGAGGAGCCCCAACGCGATCAGGCCGACCACCAGCGCACCGAACGGTCCGGCCAGCACGGCGCGCAACGCATCCTTGCTGTCGCCGGCCCGCCCGCCCTGCCCGACGGACGCGAGCAGCGCCAGGGCGCCCACCACGATATAGACCGCGCCGCGCGCGCCGTAGCCGAGGCGGGCGATGCGCTCGATCGTGTTGCGGCCACCGGGAAGCGGCCTCATCGGCGAACCCGGACGGCAAGAGGATCGATGGTCGGCATAGGCGGGATCCGATCGTGCGGGACCGATCAACGCCCGTCGGCTCGGACCCGATCCGTTGCCGTCACCGCGATCCCGTCCCGCTACGGTGGCGTCCGCTCGGCCCGGCCGGACAGCGACACGTAGAACCCGAGGCCGTCCTGGGCCGGCAGCGTCTGCAGGCGCTCGATCAGCCCGCGGCGCTTGGCATCGAGGAGCAGGCGCCCGGCCGGCTGGAACAGGGTCTCGCCCCCGCCCTCCGGCGGCGGGTCCAGGCGGATCGCCACGGTCTTGCCCTTGGCGAAGCGGCTGCGCTCCAGCATGTCCTTGAGGGAGGCCTCCGCGGTCGCCCGGTTGGCGCCGCGCAGGTCGAGCACCGATTCCGCGTCCGTCACGCCGAGGGAGCCGCGCAGCTTGGCGGCGTAGAAATCTTCGAAATGGGGCAAGTCGTTGCCTTGATGCTCTGCCGGGCCGGGCAAGCCGGCCGTTGAGATCGGGTGCGGCTCAGAAGGTGAGGCCGCGATAGATGTCGCGCACCGGCACGGCGCCATCAAGCTCCGGCAGCGTCACGGCCGCGTCGAGCCCGGGCGCCGCCACGCTCCAATCCGCGTCCGCGCGCCGCCAGACCTCGACCCGGGCCTCGTCGGAATAGACGATCAGCAGCACCGCGAGGCTCGGCACGGTCCGGTAGAAGTCGATCTTGCGGCCGCGGTCCAGGCTCATGGTCGAGAGCACCTCGGCGACGAGGAGCGGATCCGCCGCATAGCCGTCCGGCAGGGGCGCCCCGCACCGGACCACCACGTCGGGAACCGGAGCGAGATCATCCATCGCCGCGCTGAGGATCGCGAGGCCCGGCATGGCCCGGCAGCCCCGCGGCTCTGCCAGGGAATCGAGACGTCCCGCCAAATTCATCACGATCCGCTGGTGGCGCTCCCGCGGCGGCGGCATGAGCACCGGCTCGCCGTCGAGCAGCTCCCAACGCTCCCCGTCCGGGCGCGGCTCCAGCCAACGCCTATACTCGGCGACGCTCATCCGCGCGTCGCGCTTCACGGCCAATGCCATGGCGGCCTCCGATCGCGACTCGAAGTTAGCACGGGGCGGGGGTTGGGGCGACGGGATCAATCGGCCCCGAGCTGCGCCGTCGCCAGCGTGGCGCCAGCCTCCAGGAAGCGCTGCGGGTCGACCGGCTCGCCGTCGACGCGGGTCTCGTAATGCAGATGCGACCCCGTGGACCGCCCGGTCGAGCCGACGAAGCCGATCACGTCGCCGGCCGCGACACGCTGGCCCGGGCGCACGGCGATGCGGGAGAGATGGCCGAACCGGGTGGCCAGGCCGTGACCGTGGTCGATCTCGACCATGTTGCCGTAGCCCCCCGCGGCCTCCGCGGTGGTCACCCGGCCCGCGGCGGTGGCGCGGGCGGGCTCGCCGTACTCCGCCTTGAGGTCGAGGCCGGTATGCAAGGCAAGTCCGCGGGTGAATGGATCGAGACGCGTGCCGAACGGGCTCGACACCGGCGCCTCGCCCCGGATCGGCCTCGCCAGGGGCAGCGCGGCGGCGAGCCGGCGCAGGCGCTCGCCGTCGCCGAGCGCCCGTCGGGCCAGAGCGAGGCCGGCCTCGAACCCGGCGCCGTCCAGCGCCTGGGCATCGAGCGAAACCAGCGGGCCGCCGATGCCGGCGGCCGGCGTCGGCGCCTCGAAACGCCCGAGATCGAGGCCGGTACGGCCGATCGTCCCGCGCAGGCGCCGGACCTCGTCACCGATCCGGACGGCCAGGCGGGCGAGGCGCTCACCCTGGGCCGCCTGCAAACCTTCGAGATGCGCCTCCAAGCGGACCAGTCCGGTCTCGGCATCGTGCGCGCTTCGGCGGGGCAGGGGGCGACGGTCAGGTCGCGACCGCACGGGACCTTCGGACGGCCGCAGCAGGAGCCCGTCATCGGGCGCGGCGCCAGCCTCATCCGCGCGCGACGGCAGCGTGCCGGTGATTGCCGGATCGGTCGGACTCTGCCGGTCGAGACCCGCGAGGGCCGCCGTGCGCCGCTCGAGATCCGCCTGGCGCTCCAGCGCCGCCGAGACCCGGTCCGCCAAGCCCTCTTCGGAGCCGGCCCGGTCGCGCCGGTCGCGCTCGATCAGGTCCTGAAGTTCCGCGATGCGCGCCTCGTAGGCGTCCCGCATCGCGCCCTGCCGGGCCACGAACCCGGCGAGCACGTCGTCGTGGAACACGATCACGTAGGAGGCGCCAAGCGCCCAGAGGAGGGCGAGGGCAAGGCCGGCGGCGAGCCAGGGTGCGGCCCGGCCCTGTGCAAGCGGCATGAGGATCTTCGGAGCGTGCATCCGGACGGCCCTGCGGGAGCCGTCATTCAATCCGCAGTAAGGTTAAGGATCCGTCGAGGATCCGTCGACCCGGATCCCTCCGCTGGCCTCAGGGAAGCGCCCGGGCGGCCTCCAGCACGGTCTCGGCATGACCCGGCACCTTCACCTTCGGCCAGAGCTTCGCGATGCGCCCCTCGCGATCGACCAGCACGGTGGTGCGCTCCACGCCCATGTACTTGCGGCCGTACATGCTCTTCTCGACCCAGACACCGTAGGCCTCGAGCACGCCCTTGTCCTCGTCGGAGGCGAGCGGGAAAGCCAGCCCGTACTTGCCGCAGAACTTGTCGTGGCTCTTCACCGGGTCGGGCGAGAGGCCGACGATCCGCGCTCCCGCCTCCGCGAAGGCCGGCAGGAGGCCGTTGAAATCCTGCGCCTCCAGGGTGCAGCCGCTCGTGTCGTCCTTCGGGTAGAAGTAGAGCACGACTTTGTGACCCTTGAGCGCGGACAGCGCGACCCGGCCTCCTGCAGAGGCGGGCAGGTCGAAATCGGGGGCGAAGTCACCCTCGGACAAGGACATCGTGCCTTCCTTTCGGCCGATTGATGATGTGCAATTGATTGCGTGCCGGGCATGACGAGGTTGCACCCGGCACGTCCGAGCCAAAACCGGAGTCGCGACCGCTGTAAAGCGTGGGCGCGCTTCGATCCACCGGCCGCGGCGCCTGACGGCTCCGCGTGCAGAGCCCCCGGAACAAGGGTCCCGATGGCGGACGAGACAACGTCGGCATGCAGACCTCGGGGGAGGGCACGTCGCGTCGGGGGCTTCTGCCTCGTGAGCGCCCTCGCCCTGATGCTGCTCCTCGGGGCCGGGATCGGCCTCGTGGCCGTGCGGCTGTCGAACGGGCCGCTGCAGATCGACGGCCTGTCGCGCCGCGTCGCCGCCGCGGTGGCCGAGCGGATCGGACCCGGATGGAGCATCGGGATTCGCGGCAGCAGCCTCGAACTCGACCGCGAGAACGCCCTCAGCCTGCGTTTCTCCGGCCTCGACATCCGCAATCCCCAGGGCGCCCTGGTGGTGCGGGCGCCGTTGGCGCTGGTCAGCCTCGACCTCTGGAGTCTCCTGCGTCTCAATCTGCAGCCGCGCTCGATCGAGTTCCGGGAGACGCAGACCACCGCGCTGGTGCACCGGGACGGCTCCATCGCGTTTGCGGCCTCGGAGGCCAACCATCCCGTCGACATCGAGCCGGTCACGCCGCCGAGCGTAGACGGGGTGCGCGGCAGCGTCTCGCCGCTCTCGGCCGCCATCGCGTCGATCTTCGGTGTCGTCCTCGATTCGAGTGGCGTCGTCGGCGCTCTCGACCGCGCCCGGGTCACGGATGCGCGCCTGCGGCTGATCGACGAGGACGGTCACGAGCGCGCAGTCTTCGCGCGGGTCAACGGCCTGTTCGGACGTGATCCCGTCAACGGGACGCGCAACTTCGAGTTGCGACTCGACGGGCCGCATGGGGAATGGCGCTTCGGCGGCTCCCTGCGCGACGGCGGCGCGAATCAGGAGCGCTCGGGCGTCATCACCCTGGACGATCTGCCGGTGACCGACCTCCTGCTGCTCTCAGGCCAGTCCGGCCTGCCGCTGACCACGGACCTGAAGGTTTCGGCCCGCGCCGACGTCAGCCTGGCGGCAGGCCGCATCAAGACGATGAGCGCCAAGCTCCACACCGGCGACGGCACATTCCTGATCGAGGAGAAGGACTTCAACCCGGTCACCGTCGAGAGCCTCGACGCCGCACTGGACTGGGACGAGGCCGGCCGTGTCATGTCGCTCACCGGGATGGATTATCACGGGGCCGGCAATGCCGTGCACCTGACGGGCACGTGGAGGGGAAGTCCGCCTGGCGCCAACCCGGCCTGGACCGCGACCCTGACAAGCCGCGACGCCACCTTACGCGGCGCGACGCCGCAGGACGCGCCGGTTAAGATCAACGCGATAGATGCGCAGCTCTCAGGGCGGGACGGCGGTATCGCCATCGACGCGCTGAACCTGTCCGCCCCGGGGGTGACGGGGGCGATCACCGGGACGATCGGGACCATCGCCGACGATGGCGGCCTCACGCTCCACATCGTCGGCCATGACGGCGAAGTCCGGACGGGCTTACGCCTCTGGCCCGAGCACATCGCGCCGCCGGCCCGGACCTATCTGGTGGACCAGTTGCGGCGCGGCCGGGTCGATTCCGTCGACATCCGGGTGAAGATGTCGGGGACCGTACTGGCCGCCGCGACCCGGGGCGATCCGGCACCGGACGACGCGGTCCATATCGATTTCCACGTCTCGAATGCGGCGATCGACGTCAGCGCCGATTCGCCGCCGGTGACCAAGGGCAACGTCGTCGGCGTCATCACGGGACGCTCGACCACGGTGCGGAACGTGACCGCCGAGGTGCACGGTCCGGACGGGCGCGGGCTCGCGATCACGGACGGCAGCTTCGTGATCCCGCAGATCACCCCGGATCGGGTGGTGGCGCAGATCGGCATGCGGCTCTCGGGGGGGGCCGACGGGATGGCGTCCGTCCTCCAGGCGAAGCTGTTCAAGACCGTGATGAGCGTCGATCTCGACCCCGCCACGATCAAGGGCAGCGCCGACCTGCGCGTCGATTTTCCCCTCGACCTCAAGCACATCCCCGACCTGCCGGACCTGCCGGTGACGCTGACCGGCACGCTGGGCGACCTCTCGGTCGACAAGGTGATGGGCAAGGACCGGCTGGAGGCCGGCCGGTTCTCCCTTTCGTACGATCGCGGCGCCTTCGCGCTGAAGGGCGACGGACGGGTCGCGGGCGCGCCGGTCTCGGTCGATCTGCGCCAGTCGAAGGTCGGGCAGCCGGGCGAGGCGGTGGTCAACCTTTCCCTGGACGACGCGGTGCGCGGCCGGAAGGGCCTGCCGACCGCGCCGCAGCTCACCGGCACGATCCCGGTCCGCGCCGTGGTGCCGATCGGGCGGCCGGGAACGGCCAAGCCGCCGATCCGGGTCGAGGCGGATCTCACCAAGGCCGGGATCGACGGGATGCTGCCGGGACTGACGAAATCCGCCGGCAAGCCGGGCCGGCTGACCTTCACGCTCGTGGATAGCGGCCAGACCCTGGAGCTGCGCGATTTCGCGTTCGACGCCGGGCCGGCGACGGCGCGCGGAAGCGTGTCCATCACACCGGACGGCGGCCTGGAGCGGGCGGACCTGACGAACGTCAAGCTCTCGCCCGGTGACGATCTGCGGGTGAGCCTCGACCGGACCGGCAGCGGCTACAAGGTCGCGGTCCGCGGCGCCGTGGTCGACGCGCGGCCGTTCCTGAAATCCCTCGGTGCGCCGGACGCGAAGGGTGGCAAGGAGTCCAATCCGAAGGATGTCGAGGCCGATATTCAGGTGCCGATCGTCACCGGATTCAACGACGAGGCGCTGACCAACGCCAACCTGCGGCTGTCGCTGCACGGCAAGACCCTACGCGGCGCCAACATCACCGGACGCTTCCGATCGGCGCCGTTCGCCGCGTCCGTCACGCGGGGCGACCGCGGCGCGCCGACGCTCGCCGTCGACTCCGCCGATGCCGGCGCGACCCTGCGCTTCGTCGACGTGTACCGGCGGATGCATGGGGGGCGGCTCAATGCCGGGATCGGCCTCAACGAGGGTCCGCAAGCCGGCGTCGTGCAGATCCGCGACTTCACCCTGCGCAACGAGCCGGCGCTGTCGAGCATCATGGCGCAGGGGCCGGAGACGAGCGACACGGACACGGCCCGCGGCCGCCGGGTCGCCCCGGGCCGCGGGGCCGGCGATGTCACCTTCGACCGGATGCGCGCCAATTTCGTTCGCACCGGGACGCGGGTCGCCTTCAGCGATGCGGCGATCTCGAATGCCGCCATGGGCTTCACCCTGTCGGGCTGGCTCGATACCGGGCAGGAGCGCACCCTCATCGACGGCACGTTCGTGCCGCTCTACGGGCTGAACAACGTGGCGTCGCAGCTGCCGCTGCTCGGGCCCCTCCTCGGCGGCGGGCACAATGAGGGCCTGTTCGCGGTCAATTTCCGCGTCTCCGGCAAGCTCGCCTCTCCGGACGTGAGTGTGAACCCGCTCTCGGCCATCGCCCCGGGCTTCCTGCGCAAGTTGTTCAGCGCCGGCGGTGGTCCCTTCGCGGATGGGATGCCGGCCCCGCAGTAAGGCCGGCACCGATCGATCGGGGACCATCGCGTTCGCCGCTACCGCGGGCGAAGCGAGTGACCCGCGGTAGCGGGCCGTCCGGAGCCTGCGCATCGGCTCGATGGCTTCGCACCGCGCGCAAGCACGGTGGCGCTGCGTCTTAAACTGTTGTTCCACAGACGGAAAAAGACACACCAAAGCCCGGCGCAGCGGACCGCACCGGACCGAAGCCAAGTCCCAAAAAACTACTTCTCGACGAAGGCTTTCTCGATCACGTAGTGGGCGGCCTCGCCGTGGTTGCCCTCCTCGTAGCCGCGCGAGGTCAGGAGCTCACGGGTATCGCGGATCATGTCGGGGCTGCCGCAGAGCATGAAGCGGTCGTTCTCGATCGACATCGTCGGCAGGCCGATATCCTCGAACAGCTTGCCCGAAACCATCAGGTCGGTGATCCGGCCGCGGTTGCGGAACGGCTCGCGGGTGACGGTCGGGTAGTAGATCAGCTGGCTCGAGATCATCTCGCCCAGGAATTCGTGGCGCGGCAGCGTCTCGGTGATGGTCTCGCCGTAGGCCAGTTCCTGCACCTGACGGCAGCCATGGACCAGCACGACCTTCTCGAACCGGTCGTAGGTCTCCGGATCCTTGATGATCGACAGGAACGGCGCGAGGCCCGTGCCGGTGCCGAGCAGGTAGAGGTGCCGGCCCGGCAGCAGGTTGTCGAGGACCAGCGTGCCGGTGGGCTTCTTGCCGACGATGATCGGATCGCCGACCTTCAGATGCTGGAGCTTCGAGGTCAGCGGACCGTCCTGAACCTTGATCGAGAAGAACTCCAGCTCCTCCTCGTAATTGGCCGAGACCACCGAGTAGGCGCGCAGCAGCGGCCGGCCCTCGACCTCGAGGCCGATCATGGTGAACTCACCGTTGCGGAACCGGAACGCCGGGTCGCGGGTCGTGCGGAACGAGAACAGATTGTCGGTCCAGTGATGGACCGACAGAACGCGCTCCTCGTAGAACTTGCTCATCGACGGATCAGTCCTCGAATCCTCTGATGCTCGGCTCACGGCCCCGGCGATTCGGGGCCCATGGTTCGGCGGATCCCGCCGCCCCCCTCGGGCGGGGGAGGATCCTCGGCGAGGGCACTCGCCCGGATCCGGATGATAAACACACGCGCGCTGCTTCTTTCGCAGTTGCAGCACACCCGTCAAGGCGTGCCGGGATCACACTCACGGAAGAAGTGAACGGTCTGGAATCGTTCGAATATTTAGCGCCTTCGCGGGATGTCTGCAGCATCGCTGCCGACATGGGAGGGTTGTCGTCGATCCGCGGTCTCGTGCGGTGCGCTCAGTCGGGTTTGCCGGGTCGAAGCGGCTTCAACCCGGCCTCGATCTCGGCGCGACGGGGCTCCAGGAAGGGCGGCAGCGCGAGGCGCGCGCCCAGGGTCTCGAGTGGTTCGTCGGCGGTGAAGCCGGGCCCGTCGGTGGCGATCTCGAACAGGATGCCGTTGGGCTCGCGGAAGTAGAGGCTGCGGAAGTAGTAGCGATCCACCGGGCCGCTTGTGGGCACCCGAGCAGCTGTCAGCCTCTCGGCCCAGGCGCCGTAATCCGCATCCGGGATGCGGAAGGCGACGTGGTGGACTGCGCCCGCCCCCTGACCGGCCGGCGCGGAGCGGTCGGCCAGGAGCTGAACCTCCGCGGCCGGGCCGCCGGGACCCATGGCGTAGACCTCCACCGGGCCGTCGCTCGTCTCGAAGGCGCGATCGCGGCGCATGCCGAGGATCTGGGTCAGCACCGCCGCGGTGCGGGCCGGGTCCGGCACCGCGAGCCGGATCGGGCCGAGGCCGCGGATCTGGTAGGCGGCCGGCACCGGGGATCCGTCCCAGGGATGCTCCGGGCCGCTGCCCCCGTCATCGACGAGGGCGAGGCGCTGACCCTCCGGATCCTCGAAATCCAGGGTGAGGCGCCCATCGCGCAGGGCGGGCTCGGCCTCGACGATCCCGGCCTCGCGCAGGCGCGCGTGCCACCACGCCACAGCGCCCTCGCCGGGCACGCGCAGATGCGTGCGGGTGATGCTGTTCGAGCCGCGCCGCTCCCGGGGCGCGGGCCAGTCGAAGAAGGTGATGTCGGTACCCGGGCTCGCCAGCCCGTCCGCGTAGAACAGGTGGTAGGCCGAGACGTCGTCCTGGTTCACCGTCTTCTTCACGAGGCGCAGGCCGAGCGTCCCGGTGTAGAAGGCGACGTTCCCCGCCGCGTGGGCTGTCACCGCGGTCAGATGGTGGATGCCGGTCAGCTGCATGTCGGTCCGGGGGTTGACTCTGCTCGGCCTGAAGTGGGGATCACCGCCGGCGATGCGAGCAGCCCGCATTTCACAGGATGCCGGCGTCCCTCCCGAGGAAGGCCACGGCCAAGGTCGCGGGAGAAGGCTGCACCTCGAAGCGACAAGCCCGGCATTCCGGGACTGGACAGCAGGGCCCGGAATCCAGAACGCACCGGATGCCCAACAGGGCACCATCGGCGCCTCTCGATTCCGGGCTCGCCTGCGGCGCCCCGGAATGAGGGCGGGATGTCACCGGGCGATCAACATTCAGGCGCGGGGGGACCCGCGTTCCGAGCCCTGCCGCTCAGAGCCCGACCGGCCGGCCGGCGGCAACCACCAGCATCTTGCCGTCCGCGAAGGTGCGGGCGGCGGCGCGGCGGATATCCGCCTGGGTCACGGACGAGACCAGGGCGTTGCGCCGGGCGATGTAGTCCATGCCTAGCTCCTCGAAGGCGATCTGCACCAGCTGGTGGGCGATCTTGGTCGAGGTATCGAAGCCCAGCGCGTAGGAGCCGGTCAGGTAATCCTTGGCCTTCTGCAACTCGTCGTCGTCCGGCCCGTCGGTGATCAGCCGGCCGATCTCGTCGCCGATCACCGAGAGCGCCTCACCGACGCGCTCGTTCTTGGTGGCGGTATAGCCCCAGGTCATCGCGGCCGAGCGGTGGCTGACGAGCGAGGTTCCCACCGAGTAGGCGAGGCCGCGCTTCTCCCGCACCTCCTGGAACAAGCGGGACGTGAAGGCGCCGCCGCCGAGAATGTGGTTCAGCACGTAGGCCGGGATGAAGTCCGGGTCGCGCCAGGGCACGCCGGCCATGCCGAACCGGATCACCGACTGGGGCACGTCCAGGTCGACCACGACACGCTTCCCGAGATCGTGCACCTCCGTGCGCGGCACCGCCTTCAGCTCCCCGGCCTCCGGCAGGGCTCCGAAGGCCCGGTTCAGTCCCTCGGCGAGTTGCTCGGCCCCGATGGCGCCGACCGCCGCGACCTTCACCCGGCCGCGCCCGATGATCCGGGCATGCATCGCCAGGAGGTCGTCCCGGGTGATCGCCGCGACGCTCTCCACGGTCCCGGAGGACGGGCGGGCGTAAGGGTGGCCGACGAACGCCTCCTTGAAGAAGCGGCGGGAGGCCAGCACGCCCGGGTCGTTCTGCTGGTAGCGCAGGCCGGCGATGATCTGGCCGCGCACGCGCTCGATCGCGTCCGGGTCGAGGCGGGGCTTGGCCAAGGCCAGGGCGAGGAGCCCGATCGCCTCGTCGGCGTGCTTGACCAGCATCTTCAGCGAGCCGCCGACCGCGTCCGGCCCGGCATGGAACGACAGCTCGATGGCCCGGGCGGCGAGCCGCTCCTGGAACAGGTCGGACGTGAAGTCGCCCGCGCCCTCGTCGAGAAGCCGCGCCAGCATCTGCGCGCAGCCGGACTTGCCGGCCGGATCCTGCGCGGCGCCGCCCTCGAAGGTGAAGGCCAGGGCGATCATCGGCACGACGGGGGATTCGACGTGCCACGCCTCGATGCCGGGGGCCGTCGTCACCGGCAGCGCGGTGGTCGGCGAGTTGGCGGCGGGGGCGGCGGTCTCGACCAGAGTTTCGGTCAAGCTCATGGAAACCTCGTGTCTACTTTCTCGGGCGACGGTGGAGCAGGCCAAGGCTCCCGTTCGGCATGTCCCGAACGCGGGCCCGGAACGGGCCCGCCGGGACGCGACCGGGGCTACTCGGCGGCCATCGCGACCGGGGCGTCGGAATCCTGGGCCTTCGTCAGGTAGCCGGTGACCGAGCGGGCCGGCGTCAGCCAGTGCTCGGCGGCGCTCTTGAGGCGGTCCTGCGTCACCGCCTCGATGTCGAACGGCCAGCGGCGGACCTCTTCGATCGTCTCGCCGATCGCCAGCGCCGAGCCGTAGATGCGGGCGAGCGACGACTGGCTGTCGGACGAGTAGACGGTCTCGGCGACCAAGCGGGTCTTGGCGCGCTCGATCGCCTCGGCATCCAGGGCCTCCGAAGGCGCGCGGCGCAGCACCTTGTCGACGGCCTCCTCCAGCTTCTCCAGCGGCACGCCCTCGGCGGGCACCGCGTAGACGGAGAAGCGCGTGTCATCGATCGCCGAGCCCATGTACCAGGCGCCGGCATTCACCGCGAGGCCGGTCTCCATGACCAGCTTCCGGTAGAGGTAGGAGGTGGAGCCGCCGCCCAGGATCTCGGCGAGCAGTTCGAGGTCGTGGCAGCCGCCATCGCGGGCGGTGATGCAGGAGGGGGTCAGGTAGAGCCGCTGCAGGGTCGGCTGCTCGACCTTCGGGTCGGCGACGGCGACGCGGCGGAGGGCCTTCGGCTCCGGCTCCCGCGCCCGCAGGCGCTCGGGCCGGGCGCCCTGGGGCGCGACGCGGCCATAGGTGTTCTCGGCAAGCCGCCGGACCTCGTCGGGCGTGACGTCGCCGGCCACCACTAGGATGGCGTTCTCCGGCGTGTAGAAGCGCTTGTAATAGGCCAGCGCGTGCTCGCGGTTCAGGCCCTCGATCTCGTGCATCCAGCCGATGATCGGGATCCCGTAGGGATGGTGCACGAACAGGGAGGCGGCCATCGCCTCCGAGAGCTGGGCTGACGGGTCGGTCTCGACCCGCATGCGGCGTTCCTCCAGCACGACGTCGCGCTCCGGCGCCACGACGGCGTCGTCGAGGACGAGACCGCTCATGCGATCAGCCTCGAATTCCATCATGGTGCCGAGGTGATCCCGGGCGACCCGCTGGAAATAGGCCGTGTAGTCGTAGCTGGTGAAGGCGTTCTCCTGGCCGCCGAGGCCCGACACCGCCTTCGAGAAGGCGCCCACCGGGTGATTCTCGGTCCCCTTGAACATCAGGTGCTCGAGGAAGTGGGCGATGCCCGACTGGCCGAGCGGATCATCGGCCGAGCCGTTGCGGTACCAGATCATGTGGGTGGCGACGGGGGCCCGGTGATCGGGGACGACAACGACGTCGAGGCCGTTGTCGAGGGTGAAGGCCGTTACTTCCGGGCCACCCGCCTCGGACCGCCCGAACGGCGCGGCCTCGCCCCGGCCGGCGCTGGCGCCGAAGGCCGAGCCCGGACGCAGCGGGAAGAGGGGGGGCGTCGCCGTCCTGAACAGGTGCATTCCGCTTTCCTTCTGCCGGCCCCGGACTCGGCGTCTCACGTCGGGACGCGCGCGCGAATCGGGACCGTCCTGATCTCCGGTCGGCAAGCGCCGTGCCGGGTCGAACGTCACATGTTGCCACGCCGAGTCGCCGTTGCAACGGCGACACAGCGACTCCGCTACTGCTGCGCCCGCTGACGGAGGTAGGCTCCGGGATCGGACTCCTCCTTCTCGCGGCTGGCGTTGTTGATCGGGTCGTTCGACGGCGGGCGCGCCAGCTTCTTGGGCGATTGCCGATACCCGGTCGGCGGATCGGTGAGGATATCGCGGTTCGGCTCGACGTCCGAGGGCTCGGCGTTGGCACTCTTTCCCTTGAGCAGGTCGAAGGGGCTGAGCAGGCTGTCGTCGCGGTTGTTTTCGCCGGGCTTGCGCTCGGCCTCGGTGGTCACGCTCGCGCCGGCACGGCGGCCGCCCCGGATCTCGTCCACCGAGAGCGTGGCGTTGTTGTCGTCGTAGCGGCCCCGGACCTGGTTGCCCACGGGACGGCGGCGCTCTGCGGCGGCCCGCTCGCGCTCGACGATCTCGGGATCCTTCGGCCACGCGGTGCTGGTGGAGCGGGCGCGCGGCTGAGGCAGGGCCTTGCCGTCGAGCTTGGGCGGCATCACCAGCGGCGGGCGCTCGTGATAGTCGATCGGATCCTGGCGCTTCTCCAGGAGACCGATGCCCGACAGCGCGTCGCGCATGAACTCGCCGCGCTCCTGCGCGTGCGCGCCGCTTACGGCGAGCGGAGCCAGGACGACCACGGCGGGAAGGAGGAGACGAAGCCTGCGATGCCCGGTCATGCTGCCTCACGGAGTCCGGATCGGAATATCCGGTTCAGGGATCGCCGCGGCGCGGCCTGATCCGATGGTTCCGGCCTGAGGCCGGTTTCCGGCGATCGTATGGCGCCTTGGCCACGTCGCGCCAGGGCGGGGATGCTGCGGGACCTGTGTGTTGCGCGGATCACAGGCGCGGCGCCGGGTCGCCCTGCGGCTGAGGCCCCCGTTCCTTGCGGCTGTCGGGAGACAGGCTGTCGAGAATCAGGCCGATCACGCCCGCCACGATCGCCGCGTCGGCGACGTTGAACACGTACCAGGACCAGCCGCCGGCATGCAGGTGGACGAAATCGAGCACCGCCCCGTAGGTGGCGCGGTCGATGGCGTTGCCGAGCGCGCCTCCGATGATGAGCCCGAGGGCGACGGCGAGGAGCCGTGAGGAGGCCCGGCGCATCCAGATGCCGAGGCCGATTGCGGCGGCCAGCGACAGGGCCACGAGGAGCCAGCGGCCCAGCCCGCTCTCCTGCTGGAACAGGCCGTAGGAGACACCCCGGTTCCAGACCACCACGAAGTCGACGAACGGCGCCAGCCGCCAGGGCTGGGTGAGGACGAGGTCGGTGCCGAAATAGAGGCCGAGCTTGGAGGCCTGGTCGAGGAGGAGGGTGAGGAGGAGGGCCGTAAGGCCGGCGCGGAAGGGGGTCATGGGCAATGGACCCCGCGCGCGTCTCCCTCCCCCCTCTGCGGGGGCGGGTAGCCTGCGAAGCAGGGGGGGAGGGGGGGACGACGGGGCAGAACCAGGCTCCGCCCCGCGTGAAGGCCGCGCCCCTTCCGGAAACCGCGCTCCCCTCTCCCGGCCCTCGCTGACGCAAGGGCCACCCTCCCCGGCAGAGGGGAGAGGGAGGGTGCGTGCCATGTCCATCGTGAGAGAAGCAAAAGCCCGCAGGGGAAAGGGGGCAATGCCGCGGGTCTGATCACGCCGCGCTCGCCTCCGGGTGCGCCGCGTCCCACTCGCGCAGGGCCTGGGCGTCGCGGGGCGTCACGTCCGGGTAGTCCGGATCGCTGCCCACGCTCGGGCTGACCCGCCAGGAGCGCGCGCATTTGCGGCCCTCGGCCGGGCTCGGCACCACGGCGACGCCGCGCACCTCGTCGAGCCGGAAGGCCTCCGCCGGCCCCTCGCCCGCAACCACGGTGATGGCGGAGGTGATGCAGGTATCGGCGAAGTCGCAGCCTTCGAGCGCCGCGAGCAGCTCCGGATCCGCGACATAGACCGTCGGCGCCGCCTCCAGGCTCGCCCCGATGCGCTTGGCCGCGCGCTCGATCTCCAGGGCACCGGTGACCACCCGCCGGACCCGCCGGATTTTCTGCCAGCGCTCCGCGAGAACGTCGTCGAGCCAGCCCGCCGGAGTCTCCGGCAGGGTCTGGAGATGCACCGAACCGTCCGCGGACGGGTAGCGGTCGAGCCACGCCTCCTCGGCCGTGAAGGCGAGCACCGGGGCGAGCCAGACCGTCACCCGCCGGAAGGCCTCGTCGATCACCTGCAGGGCCGCCCGGCGGCGAACCGAGGAGATCGGATCGCAGTACAGCGCGTCCTTGCGCACGTCGAAGTAGAACGACGACAGGTCGCCGGTCATGAAGCCGTTGAGCAGCGCCACCACCCGCTTGGTGTCGAAGGTCGCGTAGGCCTCGCGGATCTCGCCGTCGAGCTCGGCCAGCCGGTGCAGGATCAGCCGCTCCAGCTCCGGCATGTCTTCGTACGCCACGTCGTCGCCCGGCACGCGATGCGCCAGGGAGCCGAGCATCCAGCGCAGGGAATTGCGCAGCTTGCGGTAGGTCTCCGCGAAGGTCTTGATGATCTCCGGGCCGATCCGCAGGTCGTCGGTGTAGTCGGAGGCCGCGACCCAGAGGCGCAGGATGTCGGCGCCCGAATCCTTGATGATGCTCTGCGGCGCGACGACGTTGCCCTTCGACTTCGACATCTTCAGGCCCTTGCCGTCGAGCACGAAGCCGTGGGTCAGGACGATGTCGTAGGGGGCCCGGCCGCGGGTGCCGGACGATTCGAGCAGCGAGGATTGGAACCAGCCGCGATGCTGGTCCGAGCCCTCAAGATACATCACCCGGTCCTGGCCGCCGTCGCGAACCCGCTTGACCTCGGCGAGCCCGGGAAAAGCCTCCGGATCGTCCAGCACGAAGGCGTGGGTCGAGCCCGAATCGAACCAGACGTCGAGGACGTCGGTGACCTTCTCGTAGGCGGCCGGGTCGTGGTCGGGCGCCAGGAAGCGCTCGGCGGCATCGTCGCGGAACCACGCGTCGGCGCCCTCTTTGGCGAAGGCGTCGCGGATGCGGGCGTTGACCCGCTCATCCTTCAGGATCTCGGCCGTCTCCCGGTGGACGAACACGGTGATCGGCACGCCCCAGGCGCGCTGGCGCGAGACCACCCAGTCCGGCCGGTTGCCGACCATGCCGGTGATGCGGTTCTTGCCCTGCGTGGGCACCCATTGGGTGTCGTCGATGCCCTGGAGGGCGACTTCGCGCAGGGAGCGGTTGCCGAGTGATTCCACCGGCCGGTCCATGGCGATGAACCATTGCGGGGTATTGCGGAAGATCACCGGCTTCTTCGAGCGCCAGGAATGCGGGTACTGGTGGCGCAGCACCCCGCGGGCGACGAGCGCCCCGGCCTCGGTCAGCGCCGCGATGACCGCCTTGTTGGCGTCGCCCTTCTCGCCCTTGGCGGTGAGCACGCGGGTGCCGGTGAAGCCCGGAGCGGCCTCCGTAAGCACGCTGTCGGCGTCGACCGTGTAGGGGATGGTCGGGTCGATGCCGCGCTCACGCAGCAGCCGGCCGCTCGCCATCCAGAGCTCGAAATCCTCGCGGCCGTGGCTCGGCGCCGTGTGGACGAAGCCGGTGCCGGACTCGTCGGTGACGTGGTCGCCGTCGAGCATCGGCACGGCGAAGCCGTAGCCGCGATCGGCCAGGGGATGTGCCAGGGTGAGGCCGGCGAGCGCCTCCGGGCACACGTCGCCGACGCGCTCGAACGCCGCGACCCGGGCGGCCTTGAACACGGTCGCGGCCAGACTGTCGGCGAGCAGGTAGGTCTGGCCGGGCACCGCCCAATTGTCGGCCGGCGCCTCGGTGACCCGGTACAGGCCGTAAGCGATCTTCTTGGAGTAGGCGACCGCGCGGTTACCCGGGATGGTCCAGGGGGTCGTCGTCCAGATCACCACCCGGGCTTCGGCGAGGTCGCCATCGGCGCCGGACCGGATCGGAAACGCACAGAAGATCGTGTCGCTGACGTGCTCCTCGTACTCGACCTCGGCTTCCGCGAGTGCGGTCTTCTCGACCACCGACCACATCACCGGCTTGGAGCCGCGATAGAGCTGGCCGCTCATCGAGAACTTCATCAGCTCGTCGGCGATCACGGCCTCGGCCGGGAACGCCATGGTGGCGTAGGGATGGTCCCAGTCGCCGGTGACGCCGAGGCGCTTGAACTCCTCGCGCTGCACGTCGAGCCACTGGGCCGCGAAGGTCCGGCATTCCTGCCGGAACTCGATCACCGGCACGTCGTCCTTGTTGCGGCCCTTGGCGCGGTACTGCTCCTCGATCTTCCATTCGATCGGCAGGCCGTGGCAGTCCCAGCCCGGGACGTAGTTGGCGTCGAAGCCGAGGGCGGTCTGCGAGCGGACCACCACGTCCTTCAGGATCTTGTTGAGCGCCGTGCCGATATGGATGTTGCCGTTGGCGTAGGGCGGGCCGTCGTGGAGCACGAATTTCGGCCGGTTCCGGCCGCGGGCGCGCAGCGTCCCGTAGAGGTCGATCTGCTTCCAGCGCGCGATGAGCAGCGGCTCCCGCACCGGCAGGCCGGCGCGCATCGGGAACTCGGTCTGCGGCAGGAACAGGGTCTTGGAATGGTCGCGGGCGGGCGCGGTCTCGGGGGCGGTCATCGGATCTCGCATCGGCGGTCGGGCCGGCGGCAGGCCGGCGGAATCGGGTCAGGCGGCAGGAAGATCCCGGACCTCCGCGCGGCCACGCCGAAGCGGGCCCTCAGGCGGAGGCCGGGCCGGTAATTCGAATCGGGCGGCCGAAGCCGCGCAGGGCGCGCGAAGCGTGCATGACGCGTTCTCTACCAGCCGCCCCGGCCCGAGGCCAGCGGCAGCCGGGATCACGCGCCCGTGACTGCGGATGGGACCAATCGGCGTCTGAACCGTTGACCGACACACCCTCCGCACCGCCACGGCGGCGCGGAGCCGACCCAGCCCAACATCCGGGAGTAGCCCTATGAAGAAGCTTCTGATCGCCACCCTCGCCCTCGCGCCCATCGCTTTCGCGGGGGCCGCGCAGGCCCAGGGCACGGCCCGGGGTGCCCAGCGCGGCGTCGAGGACGGTTCGGCCGCGGCCGGCCCGGTGGGCGGTGTCGTCGGCGGCGCGGTGGGCGCGGCCACCGGCACGGTCGGCGGCGTGCTCGGTACCGATCCGGATCCGGCCCGCCGTGCCCGCGAAGAGCGCCGTGAGGAGCGGATGGATCGCCAGGAGCGCCTGGGCCGCTGACCCTGTCGGGCCGGTCGCCTCAGGCGGCCGGCCGCGTCTCCCGGCGGATCGTCTCCTGCGCCAGGAGATACAGCCCTGAGCCGACCACGATCATGGCGCCCGCGACCGTCCAGCGGCTCGGCACGTCGCCGAACAGCAGGAAGCCCAGCGTCACCGACCAGAGCAGCTGCGTGTAGATGAACGGCGCCAGCACGTTGGCCGGGGCGCGGGCATGGGCCATCACCAGCAGCCAGTGGCCCAGCGTCCCGAACAGCGCGACCCCGAACAGCAGCGCCCAGTGGCTCAGGCTCGCCGGGCTCGTCCAGATCCACGGCAGGAGTGGGGCCATCAGCGCGAGCCCCGCGAGCCCCGTGTAGAACATGGTCGTGGCGGTCGAGTCGTAGGCCGCGAGCTTACGCGTGATGATCGCGTAGAAGGCGTAGACCACGACGTTGGCGACGCAGAGCAAAGCGGCCGGATGCATGCCGCCGACGCCCGGCCGCACGATCACCAGCACGCCGAGGAAGCCGACGCCGATCGCCGCCAGCCGCGCCCGCGACGACCATTCGCCGAGCAGCGGCCCGGCGAGCAGCGCCACGGTCAGCGGCGCGGCGAACTGGATCGAGATCGTCTCGGCGAGCTGCAGGTAGCGCAGGGCCAGGAAGTTCAGCGCCGTTGAGGCGAAGAGCAGCAGGGAGCGGACGATCTGCAGCGGCAGGCGCCGGCTTTTGACGACGCCCGGGGTGCGCACCGGGTTGATGAACAGCGAGATCATGGCGACGCTCGCCGCGTAGCGCATGAAGGTGGTGACCAGCGGGTCGACGCCGGCCCGCGCCAGGGTCTTGCCGCAGGCATCGAGGCTCGCGAAGAAGGCGACGGCCCCGCACATCAGGGCGATGCCGACGATCCGCCGGCGGCCGGCGAGGTCCGTTTCCGGAGCGGCACGCGCGGGGCCGCTGTCATCGGGGACGGAGGTCGCGACCTGCGTGCTCATGCCTGACCAATCTCGGTAGAGGCCGAACTCCTGCCACGTCCCGTGCCGCCGTGGTATCGGCCGCCGCGCAGGGGAACCATGCAGCCGGCACGGTCACCCGGCCAAGGCGAGCTCAACGCTTGGCGGTGGGTCGTTCCGCAGAGGCGGTCTTCTCCGCAGACGCGGTTTTCGTCGCCGTCTTGGCGAGCTTCGGCTTCGGCGGCGCCGCGCCGGCGATCAGCGCAGCCAAGTGCGACTGATCGAGCCCCGATGCGGTGCGGGCAGGCGCCACCGGAGCCGCCACGGGGAGCGGCGCGACCGCGGCCGTACGCTCGACACGGCGCGGCTCGATCGAGCCGGTCGTGACGGGTTCGGGAAGGCTGGCGGCAACCGGGATCGGCGCCGGGGACTCGCGCTGCACGCGCAGGGTCCAATGGGCGGCGGTGGAGAGCGCGGCGATGCCGAGGATCGCCTTGATGCCGCCGGTAAGCAGGGCTCGCATGGTCGTCAGGCCCGAGAGAACGCAGTTACGCGGAACCGGATCCCCGGCCCTGACGCATCATCGCGCGGGAGCGTGAACGAAGCCGCAACCGCCGCGCGGTGCGGCCTGTCCCGGAACGGGGCAGATCCGGATCGCCGAAGCGCCGCGACGGACCGATCCGCCTGCTTGTCGGGAAGCGGGATCTGTGTGGGCCCTGCGCCGAATCCGCGGTTCCTGTTCCCCGCGCTCCCGACACTCCTGCAGCGACTCGGCCCACTGAGCCTCACAGGAACGGCCCAGAGAACTGGTCCGGACCACCCCGTCACTGCCGACCCCGCCGCCATGCAGGCCCGAGCGGGCTCGCGAAACCTTCAGGCGCATCGGCCGCTGGGGACAGCCCGTGTAGAGGGTGACAGCCGAGCCGGCAACAGAGGCGGAACCGTTTCGGCGGGTCCTGCGGCGGTCAGCGCTCCGCCGCGGCCGCGGCGAAGCGTATCAGCGCGGCGATCTCGGCCGCGCCGGCCTCCGCGGCGAGGCGCCGGTAGAGGTCGGCATAGCCGGCGAAGACCTGCCGCCCGGCCGCGTCGAGCCCGAGGAACCCGGCGATCTCCTCCATCTCGGGCGCCCAGCGAGAGGCCTTCGGCGCCATGTCGGGCAGGCCCTTGGCGAAGCGGGCGAGAAGCGCCGGCTCGTTCTCGGCGAGTTCGGCGCGCAGTGCCTCCCCGGCGCCGGCGCGCTCGGCGGCGAGGATCATGAGCGCGGCCAGCGCCGTCAGGCCCTTGTTGAGGCCGGCATAGCTCATCTTCAGGCTGGAGGCGGCCCCGACGTCACCGGGGCAGACGCGCAGGTCGAGGCCGAGGTCGCGCAGGACCAGGGCCGGGCCCGTGTCCGGACCCGAGACGTAGACGCGCGGCCCCCGGCTGCCGGGCTTCGGCGGCAGGCCGAGGATCGCGCCGTCGAGGAACGGTGCGCCGGTGGGCGCGACGATCCCGGCGATGCGCCCGACCGTTTCCGGGCTGACGGCATTGGCGTCGATATAGACCGGCTTGCGCGGGGCCGCCGCCAGGGCGGGGGCGAGCCGACGGGCCAGCGCCTCTGCGTCGGCGGGGGGGACGATCGAGAGCAGGAGGTCGGCGGCGACGAGGTCGGCATCCGCAGCGTGGACCATGCCGGCGGCCGCGGCCCGGGCGCGGCTCTCAGGCCGGCGCCCGTCTAGGGAGGTCAGCACCCGGGCCCCGTGCCCGGCGAGCCGGGCCCCGACTGCGCTGCCCATGGCGCCGGGGGCGATCACCGCGATGGTGGCCATGGTGAGTCTCCCGCAGAGCGGATGGCGGCCCTATGGTCGTCGGAGGCTTGACCGAAGCCCAGGGTGGCGCACAACCGTGACCCAGACCAAGCTGAGGGAAGACGCACCGACAATCCCGAGTGTCAATCGCCGCCCGACACCGACACCGTCATTCCGGAGCGCCGCAGGCGAGCCCGGAATCCAGAACCGCGACACGTGCACAGCTTGGCGTCGTTGACGGACCTATCATTCGCAGCTGCAACCCGGTCTCGAAGCCGCAGCCAGAGGTTCTCGTGCCGTCTTGGTTTGTGGCTCCCCACCCGCGGTCGCCGGTGAGGATCGTCAAGCGCGACCGTCCAGGGCGCCTACCGCAGCGAGCCACAGAACCGCTGGATGCGCCGGCAGGCCTCCTCCAGCACCGCGTTGGACGTGGCGTAGGAGATGCGCAGGTTCGGGCCGAGCCCGAAGGCCGAGCCGTGGACCGCGGCCACGCCCTCGGCCTGGAGCAGCTCCATGACGAAGTCCTCGTCGGTCTCGATCGTCTTGCCGGCTTCCGTCTTCTTACCGATCAGCGCCGCGCAGGACGGGTAGACGTAGAATGCGCCCTCGGGCGTCGGGCAGGTCAACCCGTTGGTCTGGTTGAGCATCGACACGACGAGGTCGCGCCGGCCCTGGAAGGCCTCGCGGAACGTGGCCAGGTGATCCTGCGGCCCGTCGAGGGCGGCGACCGCGGCCCATTGCGCGATCGTGCTGGCACCGGAGGTCTGCTGGCCCTGGACGAAATCCATCGCCTTGATCAGCTTCTCCGGCCCGCCCGCGTAGCCGATGCGCCAGCCGGTCATGGCATAGCCCTTCGAGACGCCGTTCATGGTCAGCGTCCGCTCGAGGAGCTGCGGCTCGACCTGCGCCGGGGTGACGAACGCGAAATCGCCGTAGGTCAGGTGCTCGTAGATGTCGTCGGTCAGGATGTGCACGTCTGGATAGCGCAGCAGCACGTCGGTGAGCGCCTTCATCTCGGCGCGGGAATAGGCGGCGCCCGACGGGTTCGACGGCGAGTTGAGGACGATCCACTTGGTCTTCGGGGTCAGCACCCGGTCGAGCTCCTCGGGCCGGAGCTTGAAGCCGTGTTCCATGTCGGTGTCGGCGAAGACCGGGGTGCCGCCGCACAGCCCGACCATCTCCGGGTAGGACACCCAGTAGGGGCGGGGGATCACCACCTCGTCGCCGGGGTTCAGGGTGGCGAGGAACGCGTTGTAGAGCACCTGCTTGCCGCCGGTGCCCACGATGGTCTGCGAGACCTTGTAGTCGAGCCCGTTCTCGCGCTTGAACTTGCGCACGATCGCCTCGCGCAGGGGCACGATGCCGGAGACCGGCGGGTAGCGGGTCTCGTTCCGGTGGATCGCCGCGATGGCGGCCTGCTTGATGTGCTCGGGCGTGTCGAAGTCGGGCTCGCCCACCGACAGGCTGATGACGTCGACGCCTGAGGCCTTCAGGTCCCGGGCCTTCTGGGTCATCACGATGGTCGCGGACGGCTTCACCCGCGAGAGGACGTCGGCGAGGAGAGCCATGATCTGCGGTGCTCCGGATTGTCGAGGTCGGATGCCGCCTGTTTTGCGGCGCGGCGGACCCTAGGCCCGAGACGCTGAGCCGGCAAGGCGGCGGGGGGCACGAGGCCGGGTCGCGCGCCCGGCGCGCGGCGCATGTCTCGCCTGCTGTCTCGCCTGCGCGGCCGCTCTCGCTTTGCGGGATCATCGATACCAGATCCTGTCCATGACCCCGCTCTCCGTCCTCGACCTCTCCTTCGTCAGCGCCGATTCGACCCCGGCGCGGGCGCTGCACGACACCCTGGCGCTCGCCCGCCACGTCGACGGCCTCGGCTACCGGCGCTACTGGCTCGCCGAGCACCACGCCCTGCCCAACGTGGCGAGCCCGGCGCCCGAGATCATGATCGGCCAGATCGCCGCCGCGACCCGCAATCTCCGGGTCGGCTCGGGCGGGATCATGCTGCCGAACCACGCGCCGCTGATGGTGGCCGAGCGCTTCCGGGTGCTGGAGGCCCTGTTCCCCGGCCGGATCGACCTCGGCCTCGGCCGGGCGCCCGGCACGGACGGTCTCACCGCCCGGGCGCTCCGGCGCCGGGACGCGCCGGGGGAGGGCGGGGACGACTTCCTCGACCGGCTGCAGGAGCTGCTGTTCTGGGACGGCGGCTTCCCGGAGGGGCATCCGTTCGCGCGGATCGAGGCGAGCCCCGCGGGGGTGCCGCTGCCGCCGATCTTCCTGCTCGGCTCCTCCGACTACAGCGCCCGGCTCTCCGCCGAGATCGGCTGCGGCTTCGGCTTCGCGCAGCATTTCTCCGGCATGCCCGCCGAGGCTCCGATGCTGGACTACCGGAACCGGTTCCAGCCGACGCGCCTCGGCGCGAAGCCCCACGCGATCCTGGCGGTCGCGGCGATCTGCGCCGCCACGGACGCGGAGGCCGAGCGGCTGGCGTCCAGCGCGCGGCTCGCGACGCTGCGGCGGGAGCGGGGCGAGTACCGGCCGCTGCCGAGCCTCGCCGAGGCGCTGGCCTACCCGTATTCCGACGCCGAGCGGATGCAGATCGCGCGCGGCCGCGACCGCCTGCACGTGGGCGGCCCCGAGACCCTGCGGGCCCGGCTCGCCGAGATGGTCCAGCGCACGCAGGCCGACGAGCTGATGATCGTCTCGGCGCTCCCCGATCAGGCGGCGCGGCACGAATCCTACGCGCTGCTGGCGCGGGCCTGGGGGCTCGGCGCCGCCTCACAGGCGGCCTGAGCCGTCACCCGGCACCCGTCGCGGGCCCTGGCGGCGCCGCCGCCGGCCGTGCAGGCTCGCATTCGGATCAGGCCCGCGACCAGACGGGCCGACCGGAGGAGAGGCAGCATGGGCAACCGACGCGAATTCCTGACCGCCACGGCCGCGGGCCTCGCCGCCGCCGCGGCGCCGGCCCGGGCCGCCGAGGAGCGCACGGCGGCGCCGAAGACGACGCCGGCGGGGGCAGCACCCTTCGGCATGCCCCGGGACATGGTCCTCCTCAACATGCGCCGCGGCGACGGCTACGCCCTGGGCGTGAAGACGAAGGACGGCGTCCTCGACGTCGAAGCCGCCGGCCGGGCCCTCGGGATGCCGGTTCCAGCCGACATGGACGACCTCCTCCAGAACGGGCGCGGCCCGGCCCTGCGCGCCCTGATCGACGCGGTCGAGGCCGCCCCCGACGGGCGCTTCGTGCTGGCGGAATCCGGCATCGCCTACGCGCCGGTGGTCACGCGGCCCGAGAAGATCATCATGATGGGCTTCAACTATCGCCACCACGCGGAGGAGACCGGCACGCCGATCCCCAAGGATCCGCCGCTGTTCAACAAGTACAACAACACCCTGAACCACCACGGCGGCACGATCACTCTGCCGACCCAGGCCGCGCGGGAATTCGACTACGAGACCGAACTGGTGATGGTGTTCGGACGGGAATGCCGGAACGTGTCCGAGGCGGACGCCCTCGACTATCTCGCCGGCTACTGCACGGGCAACGATTTCAGCGCCCGGGACCTCCAGACGCTGACCTCGCAATTCATGATCGGCAAGACCTCGGACGGGTTCGCGCCGCTCGGCCCCTACCTGGTGACCGCCGACCGGGTGAAGGACCCGAACAACCTGAAGCTCAAGACGCTGGTCAACGGGCAGGTGCGCCAGGACTGGAGCACCAACGACATGATCTTCAACTGCCGCCAGCTGATCAGCTTCGCGTCCAAGGTGATGACGATCAAGCCGGGAGACATCTTCTACACGGGCACGCCGCAGGGGGTGATCTTCGGCGAGAAGACTCCGCGCAAGGACCGGGCGTGGCTGAAGCCCGGCGACGAGGTCGTGTCGGAGCTGGAAGGGCTCGGTGAGCTGCGCTTCAGGCTGGTCTGATCGCTTTTCGGGCCGACGCGGTCCGCTGCGTCTTCACGGGCCGGCGCGCGACCGGCCCCCTCTCCCCCGTGCGGGAGAGGGTTGGGGTAAGGGACGAGAAGCTACAGGATCGAGCCCATCCTTGCCGCGCAGCCAGGTCGAGCCCTCTCCGGACAGACCTGATCCCTCACCCTGTCCCTCTCCCGCACGGGAGAGGGGACCCGCGCGCGATCCTTGAGCCGCGTCGCGCGCCCCGCCGGCCTCAGCGCCCGAACAGGCGACCGAGACGGGCGAGGAAGCCGCCCCCGTCCGCCGGCTTCACGCCGGGCGTCGCCGCCTGCGCGGGCGCCGCCTGCGGCGCCAGGACCAGCCCGAGGGCTGCCGTATCGGTGGTCTCGCGGTCGATCAGGATCAGGCTGCCGGTCTCGCGGTTCTCCGCATAGGCGTCGACCGCCACCGCCCGGTCGAGGCGCAGGGACACGTCGGCGATGTCATTGGCCGACAGGCGCTCGGCCGGGCCGGGCCTGCCGGTCTCGGGATCGATGCGCGAGGCGATCCGCTCCACGGTCGCGGTGACGGTGGCGGTGCCGATCTTGGCGAACAGGCTCGCGCCCGGCGCCAGATCGGCCTCGGCTGCCCAGAACAGGCGGGCGTCCAGGGTCTCGGTGACCCGCATCGGCGCGGCGCTCGCCACGATCACCTGACCGCGGGAGACGTCGATCTGGTCGGCCAGTACCAGGGTGACCGATTCGTCCTCGCCGGCCTCGGGCAGGTCGCCGTCGGCGGTGTAGATCCGTGCCACCGTCGAGGTCCGACCGGAGGGCTGGACCGTCACGGCATCGCCCGGGCGCACCCGGCCGCTGGCGATCCGGCCGCTATAGCCGCGGAACTCGGAATTCGGCCGGTTGACCCACTGCACCGCCATCCGGAACGGCGCGTTGAGCGCCTCGGCGTGGACCGGCACGGTCTCCAGGTAGTTGAGCAGCGTGCCGCCCGTGTACCAGGGCGCCGCGACGCCCGCGTCCACGACGTTGTCGCCGTTCTTGGCCGAGAGCGGGATCGCCTTGACCTCGGAGAAGTTCAGCCCCCGGGCGAACTCCGAGAACCCGGACACGATCCCGTCGAACGTGCTCTGCGCCCAGCCGGCGAGATCCATCTTGTTCACAGCCAGCACGACGCGGCGGATCCCGAGATTGGAGACCAGCAGCGCGTGGCGGCGGGTCTGACGGGTCAGGCCCTGGCGGGCATCGACCAGGATCACCGCCACGTCGGCCGTCGAGGCGCCGGTGGCCATGTTGCGGGTGTACTGCTCGTGGCCGGGGGTGTCGGCCACGATGAACGAGCGCTTGTCGGTCGAGAAGAACCGGTAGGCGACGTCGATGGTGATGCCCTGCTCGCGCTCGGCTTGGAGGCCGTCGACGAGCAGCGCGAGATCCACCTCCTGCCCCTGCGTGCCGTGCTTGCGCGAATCGCGCTGGAGCGCCGAGATCTGATCGTCGAAGATCTGCTTGGTGTCGTGCAGGAGGCGGCCGATCAGGGTCGACTTGCCGTCATCCACCGAGCCGCAGGCGATGAAGCGCAGCACCGCCTTGTTGCGGTGGGCGGTGAGGAAGGCCGCGTAGCCGGCGACGCGATCGGCAAACGCCGTGGGAGCCTGGTGCAGGGTCATCAGAAGTAGCCCTCCTGCTTCTTGCGCTCCATGGCGCCGGCCCCGTCCTTGTCGATCACCCGGCCCTGGCGCTCCGAGGTGCGGGCGGCGAGCGTTTCGCCGATGATCTCGGGGAGCGTCGCGGCATCGCTCTCGACCGCGCCGGTCAGCGGGTAGCAGCCGAGCGTGCGGAAGCGGACGAGGCGCTGCTGCGGGGTCTCACCCGGCTCCAAAGGCAGGCGCTCGTCATCCACCATGATGAGCTGGCCGTCGCGCTCCACCACCGGCCGCTCCTTGGCGAAGTAGAGCGGCACGATCGGAATGTTTTCCTGCTCGATGTAGAGCCAGATGTCGAGCTCGGTCCAGTTGGACAGCGGGAAGACCCGCAGGGACTCGCCGCGCTTCTTCTTAACGTTGTAGAGATGCCAGGGCTCGGCGCGCTGGCGCTTCGGGTCCCAGCGGTGCTGCGCGGTCCGGAGCGAGATGATCCGCTCCTTGGCGCGGCTTGCCTCCTCGTCGCGGCGGGCGCCGCCGAAGGCCGCGTCGAACTTGTGCTTGTCGAGAGCCTGCCGCAGGGCCTGCGTCTTCATCACGTCGGTGTGGACCTCGGAGCCGTGGCTCACCGGCCCGACGCCGCGGGCGAGCCCGTCCGGGTTGGTGTGGATCAGCAGGTCGAGGCCGAGCTCCTTGGCGCGGGCGTCGCGGAAGGCGATCATCTCGCGGAACTTCCACGTCGTGTCGACGTGCAGCAGCGGGAACGGCAGCCGCCCGGGCGCGAAGGCCTTGAGGGCGAGGTGCAGCAGCACCGAGGAATCCTTGCCGATCGAGTAGAGCATCACCGGGTTCTCGGTCTCGGCGACCGTCTCCCGGAAGATGTGGATGCTCTCGGCCTCCAGCCGCTTGAGGTGGCTGAGGCGATCGGCGGGGGTAGGGGCGCTCGGCTGCACGGCAGCGGCGAGGGCTACGCTCATCGGGCGAACTCCGGCTGGCGATTCGTCTCGGTCTGGATGGTTTCGAACGCAGCGGCCTCAAGGACTGCAGGCTCCTGGCCCGGCTGCACCGACGCCCCGGGGCGCCCGACATGCAGGCCGCATTCCTTCTTCTCTTCCTGCTCCCACCACCAGCGGCCGGCGCGCTCCGGCTCGCCGAGCTTCACGGCCCGGGTGCAGGGGGCGCAGCCGATCGAGGGAAAGCCCTGGTCGTGCAGGACGTTGTAGGGGACGAAGTTGTCGCGCACGAAGCTGTCGACCTGCGCCCGGGACCAGTCGGCGAGCGGGTTCAGCTTGATCAGGCCGCGCTCCGCGTCGAAGGCCGCGAGCGGCGTCTCAGCGCGGTTGGCCGACTGGCCGGCCCGCAGGCCGGTGAGCCAGCCGCTCGCCCCCTCCAGGGCCCGGCCCAGCGGCTCGACCTTGCGGAAGCCGCAGCAGGCCTGCCGGGCGGCGACCGAGCGGCGGAAGCCGTTGATGCCCTCGCTCCGCACGAAATCCTCCGCGGCCGCGCGCTCCGGCGCGTAGGCGGCGATCCGGATGCCGTAGGCCGATTCGGTCTCCGCCCAGGTGTCGTAGGTCTCGGCGAACAGGCGTCCGGTATCGAGTGTGGCGATCTCGACTCTGCCCTTCGCGAGGCCCGCCATGGCCAGCGCGTGGGTGAGCGCTTGGTCCTCGACGCCCAGGCTCGTGGTGAAGACGAGGCGGCCGGGGATCTCGGCGGCGATCCGCTGGAGGCGGCCTGGAAGGTCGAGCCCGGACAGCTGCTCCCCAAGAGACTCAGCCGTCTGTCGGTCCGGACGGGTCATCGCGACATGTCCCGGGGTTCGCGTGATGGAAAGGGCACGGCGCACGCCGCCCCTGTTGTCGAACGGTCGAAATGTTCGCTATAACGAACGAAGTCAAGGTGCTTCGACCCCATTGCCGGGCTCGGACATGGGGTCGATTGTGCGTTTGCGCACAGGGACCCGCACCGGCGGCCGGCGGTCAGGATAAAACATTCTTCTTATCGACACCGGTACGCCCCTATATCGACCCCGCGCCGGCCCGCGCGGAAGAAGCCGATGGAGACAGCTTTGGACGCGATCGATCTGAAGATTCTCGCCCTGCTACAGACGGACGCGACCCTGTCGATCGCGGCCATCGGCGAACGCGTCGGGCTGTCGCAGACCCCCTGCTGGAAGCGGATCCAGAAGCTGGAGGCTGATGGCGTCATCGACCGGCGTGTGGCGGTGCTGGACCCCGTGAAGCTCGGCCTCGGCCTGACCGTGTTCGTCTCCATCGAGACGGCCGACCACTCGCAGGACTGGCTGCAGCGCTTCGCCGCAACCGTCTCGGCCATGCCGGAGGTGCTGGAGTTCTACCGGATGGCCGGCGACGTGGATTACATGCTGCGGGTCGTCGTCGCCGACATGCAGGCCTACGACAGCTTCTACAAGCACCTGATCGCCGTGCTGCCGCTCAAGAACGTCACGTCCCGCTTCGCCATGGAGAAGGTGAAATCCACCACCGCCCTGCCGCTGCCGGCGCCGCCGAAGAACGGGCGGCATCTGCCCGGGACCGGTCCGGTCCTGGCCGTGGTTGGAGAATGATCTTCTCTTATTCCGCAACGCAGCGAACTTGATGTCCTAATCTTCACCCGTTCTGCAAAAAGAACGTTTCTCGATTGACAGCGGCCGCACAGGCCACGACATGGTCTCTTGATGTCACGCCAGAATCTTCTCCCGCGCACCGCCCCGTTCGGGGACGGCGAGCGCGCCAGCCTCGATGCGGTGCTCGGCGCCGCGAGCCCCACGCAGCGCGCCTGGCTCGCCGGCTTCCTGGCGGGCCTCGACGCCGCGGGCGGCCAGCCGGCCGCCATGCCGGCTGCCCCGCCCAAGGCCGCCGAACCGCTGACGGTGATCTACGCCAGCGAATCGGGGAATTCCGAGGCGCTCGCCGGCAATGTCGCGAAGCTCGCGCGCAAGCAGGGCTTCAAGCCGAAGGTCGTGGATTTCTCCGACCTCGACATCGCGACCCTGCCCAAGGCCGGCAAGCTCATCGCGATCGCGGCCACCTGGGGCGAGGGCGAGCCGCCGGCCCGGGCCGTGCGGGCCTACGGCGAATTGATGGGGGAGGGCGCCCCGCGCCTCGACGGCGTCGAGTTCGCGGTCCTGGCGCTCGGCGACACCTCCTACGCGGAGTTCTGCGCCATCGGGAAGGCGCTCGACGAACGCTTCGAGGCGCTGGGGGCCAAGCGCGCCGCCGAGCGGGCCGACCTCGACCTCGACTTCGAGACGCCCGCTGCCGGCTGGATCAAGGGCGCGCTGAAGGCGCTCGCCCCGGCCGAGCAGCCCGACAACGTCGTGGCGGTGGACTTCGCCCGCGCCGGGTCCGGCGAGGACGACGATGCCGAGCCCAGCCGCGAGCCCGTGGTGGTCGAGGTCGTCGAGCACGTGAACCTCAACTCCTCGCGCTCCGACAAGGAGACGATCCACCTCGCGCTCGCCTTCGAGGATGGCGCCCCGGCCTACGAGCCGGGCGATTCGCTGGAGATCTTCCCCGAGAACGACCCGCAGCTGGTGGACGAGATCCTCAACGCCGCCGGGCTCTCGGGGGACGAGGCCCTGCGCCGGGCGCTGCTCGCCGAGCGCGACATCACCACGCTGTCGGCTGCCACGATCGAGCGGTTCGTGAAGGCCACTGGCCACGCGGACGCGCAGACGCTGATCGACAGCGGCGCCGCCAAGGCCTGGATCGAGGGCCGGCACCTGATCGACCTGCTGGAGACCTACCCGGCCAAGCTCACGGCCGAGCACGTCACCACGATCACCCGGCCGCTGCCGCCGCGGGCCTACTCGATCGCCTCCTCGCGCAAGGAGGTGGGCGACGAGGTCCACCTCGCCATCGCGGCGGTGCGCTACGAGACCCACGGCCGCGCCCGCTCGGGCGTCGCCTCGGTCCACGTCGCCGACCGCATCCGCGACGGCGCCAAGCTGCGGGTGCGGCTGAAGCCGAACCGCCACTTCCGCCTGCCGCAGGATCCGGCCACCGACATCATCATGGTCGGCCCCGGCACCGGCGTCGCGCCGTTCCGCGCCTTCGTGCAGGAGCGCCGGGCCGTCGAGGCTCCGGGGCGGTCGTGGCTGTTCTTCGGCGACCGGCACTTCACCCACGACTTCCTGTACCAGCTCGAGTGGCAGGACGCCCTGGAGGACCGGTCGCTTACGAAGATCGACGTGGCGTTCTCGCGGGATCAGCCGGAGAAGGTCTACGTGCAGGACCGGATCACCCATAACGCCGCGGAGCTGGTCTCCTGGCTGGACGGGGGCGCCTATTTCTACGTCTGCGGCGATGCCAAGAACATGGCCAAGGACGTGCGCGCGGCGGTGGTGGGCGCGTACCAGACCGCGAAGGGCCTCAGCGCCGCCGACGCCGAGACGCAGGTCGCGGCGCTGGAGCGCAGCCACCGCTACCAGCAGGACGTTTACTAACGGACCGGCCTTCCGAGGCCGCAGGATCGAGATTGAAGCGGAGCAGGATGGGGCGCGGGTCCCCTCTCCCGTACGGGAGAGGGGCAGGGTGAGGGATCCAGGTCTTTCCGGAGAGGGCGCATCCCTCACCCCAACCCTCTCCCGCACGGGAGAGGGGGACCGTCGCGGATCCCGCCCAGTCCGTGAACCGGCACGCGTTCCGCTCGGCACTCACCCCTGACGCGCGGGGTGGGAGACGCGTTCAGACAGACGGATTCACCCCATGGACGACCACAGCCCCCGCGACCCCGCCGAGACCCCGAACGCCGCCCCGGCCAAGCGCGTCTACGAGACCCCGCCGACGGCGCGCCCGATCACGGACGCCGAGGCTGCCCGCGCGGAGAAGCTCGCGGCGAACGAGCACATCAAGATCGCCAGCGGCTACCTCCGCGGCACGCTGGCGGACGGCCTCCTCAAGCACGCCTCCGGGGCGATCTCGGAGGATGACGGGCAACTCGTGAAGTTCCACGGGATGTACCTGCAGGACGACCGCGACCTGCGCCCCGAGCGGACCAAGAAGAAGCTCGACAAGGCCTACAGCTTCATGATCCGCCTGCGCATCGCCGGCGGCGTCATCACCCCGAAGCAGTGGCTGATCCTCGACGACATCGCCCGGACCTACGCGGGCGGGGCGCTGCGCGCGACCACGCGCCAGACCTTCCAGTACCACGGCGTGATCAAGTCGAACCTGAAGCGCACGATGGCGGCGATCGACGGCGCGCTCCTCGACACGATCGCGGCCTGCGGCGACGTCAACCGCAACGTCATGGCGGCGACGAACCCGGCCCAGGTCGGCGCCCACAAGGCCGCCTACCAGCTCGCCAAGGACATCTCCGACTCGCTGCTGCCGAAGACCAGCGCGTGGCGCGAGATCTGGCTCGACGGCGAGCGCGTGGTCGGCGGCGAGGACGCGGCCGAGGTCGAGCCGGTCTACGGCCGGACCTACCTGCCGCGGAAGTTCAAGACCGTCGTGGCGGTGCCGCCCTCCAACGAGGTCGACATCTTCGCCCACGATCTCGGCTTCATCGCGATCCTCGACAAGAAGAATCAGGTCACCGGCTGGAACGTCACGGTGGGCGGCGGCATGGGCATGACCCACGGCGAGCCCGACACCTTCCCGCGCACCGCCGACGTGATGGGCTTCGTGGCTCCTGAGGACGCCATCAAGGTCGCCGAGGCGGTGATGACCGTCCAGCGCGACTGGGGCAACCGCAAGAACCGCAAGAACGCCCGGCTCAAGTACACGATCGAGCGCTACGGCCTCGACGCCTTCCGGGCCGAGGTGGAGAAGCGGATCGGCAAGAAGCTCGGCGCGCCCAAGCCGTTCACCTTCACGGGCAACGGCGACCGCTACGGCTGGGTCGCGGGCGACGACGGCCGCCATCACCTGACCCTCTACGTGCCGGCGGGCCGGATCAAGGATATCGAGGGCGGCGCGCAATTCCTCTCGGGCCTGCGCCGCATCGCCGAGGTGCATCAGGGCGATTTCCGCCTCACCGGCAACCAGAACGTCATCATCGCCAACGTGCCGGCGGAGAAGCGCGCCGAGATCGACGCGCTGGTCGACGAGTACGGCCTGACCCGGGGCGCGAGCGCGCTGCGGCGCAGCTCGCTCGCCTGCGTCGCCCTGCCGACCTGCGGCCTCGCGCTGGCCGAGAGCGAGCGCTACCTGCCGGACCTGATGACCGAGCTGGAGGAGAGCCTCGCGTCCCACGGGCTGGCCGAGGAGGAGATCACGATCCGCTCCACCGGCTGCCCGAACGGCTGCGCCCGGCCGTTCATCTCCGAGATCGGCCTCGTGGGCCGCGGCCCCGAGCGCTACCACCTCTACCTGGGCGCTGCCCACGACGGCTCGCGCCTGAGCAAGCTCTACCGGGAGGACGTGGCGGCCTCCGAGATCCGCGACACCCTCGATCCGCTCTTCGCCGACTACGCGAAGGGCCGGCAGCCGGGCGAGCATTTCGGCGACTACCTGATCCGCGCCGGCCACGTGGCCCGGACCACCAACGGCCCGGACTTCCACGAGCGGACCGGCGCCCTCAAGCCGGCGGTGCACGGCTGAGCGCGGATTTCGCGCATCGAGGGCATGGCGCCCGGATGTGCGGAGAGCAGCGCTGCGGCGGCGGTGTGCCGGGGACGGATTGGTACCCGGATGCCCGCCCCGCGAACATCCCAACCGCCTCGTCATCCTGAGGTGCCGGAGCGCAGCGGAGGCCTCGAAGGAGCCCTCCAGCCGGCCGCGCGATCCCTGGAGCCCTCCTTCGAGGCCCGCTGACGCAAGCGCCTCGGGATGACGGGAGGGGCTGCCGAAAACGCCCTGAGCCGGCTTGGACAGCCCTCGAAGGTCGCGTCGGCACCCGGGCCGGATCCTCCCGGCCTCCTTCAAATCTGCGCGCAGATCCGACCGCCTCCCGCACCCGGATGCGTCCGTGCCCGGAACGAGAATGAACGTTCATTGACATGAGAATGAACGTTCATTACGATAATGGGGTAGACAGGAGCGCGCGATGGCCCTGACGTTCGAAGGCCGCTGGTCCGATCTCGATGCGGAGCGCTTCGGTGCCCGCGATCCGGGCATCCTCGCCCTCGCCCGCGCGGTCTGCACCCCCGCCAACCTGACCTTCGGCGCCGTGCTGGCCCTCGCCTGGCTGGCGCTGATCGGCTGGACCGGGGCCGGACCGGAAGGCTGGCAGGCCCGGATCTGTGCGGACCTGGGCCAGAGGCCGCAATCCTGCGCGGTCGCCAGCCCCGGCAAGGATCAGAGCCGTGTCATCCCCGTCGCCTTCGCGACCCGGCCGCCGCGGTGACCGGCACCGCCGACGCGCGCGGCGGCCCCTCCGTCCGGCGGGATCACATTCTCGATGCGGCCGAAGCCTGCTTCGCGCGCAACGGCTTCCATCGCACCACCATGCAGGACCTCGCCCGCGAGGCCGCGATGAGTCCAGGGAACTTCTACCGCTACTTCGAGTCCAAGGAAGCCCTGGTCGTCGGGCTGGTGGAGCGCGAGCGCGAGCGCGGCACCCTCCTGGTGGCGGAGATGGAGGGCAGCGGCAATCGGCGTGGGGCGCTGCTCAGCATCATCGCCCGCTACTTCGTGTCGATCACCCGCGAGGCCGCGATCCTGCGGGTGGAGGTCTGGTCGGAATCCACGCGCAATCCGGCCATCGCCGCCCTGACGGCGCGGACCGAGGCCGAGACCCGCGACTGGTTCGTGACGATACTCGCGGCGCTCGCCACGAGTCCGGCCTGCGATCCGAAGGCGCTCTACGCGCTCCTTGCGCCGCTGATGCGGGGAATCGTGGTCGGCCGCGCCGCACTGCCCGATTACGACGTCACCGCGACCGTGGCCCAGCTCCACGCCCTGCTGGATGCGGGCCTCGACGGCCGCCTGCCGCACGCCGCGGATCCGGATCCGCAGGCGGGCCGCTGATCCGCGCCCGGCGCGATCGATGCTTCGGCGCGGCAAGCCCGGCGGCAGCGAGGCCCCGCCTGGAGATACCCCATCCTCCGATCGCGCGCCGACACCGGCGCGCGGTACGCCGGCCGGTCCGCAATCCCCCCCTCATGCGGGCCGGCCGGTCGTGACCGGGCCCCGCGCGCTTCGGGTTCGCGCGTGATTCGGTGTTCTCTTCCCCGGCGCGTACACGTCTAAGTAGGCAGTCTGGAAGTGTTTTAAAAACATCCTCCCGGAATTCGTGCCATATCGGCCACATTCCGGTCGATGGGACATGCCGCACCTGAAAATATGCGGTCCTATCGCGCCGATGCCGCGCGCCGCCATTGAGACGACGCGCACCATACACTTAGGAGGAGCGCATCCTGCTGATGCACCGCTCCTGAGAACGATTTTAAACCATGCCTTCGGATCGGATCGACGATGTCGATCGCACGTATCGTCTCCGCAAGTACTTGAATGCCTCTCCTGCGGCACTCGCCACGACGGCTCTGCTCCTGTCCTCGACGTGTCTTCAGGCGCAGTCGCAACCGGAGGCCGAAGAGGTCGCCCTTTCCGAACTGACCGTCACCGGCACCGGTCCCGCCGTCGAACGCGCGGGCGGTCCGGTCGTCGGCTACCGCGCCACCCGCTCCGCCACCGCGACCCGCACCGACACGCCCCTGCGCGACACGCCGCAATCGGTGCAGGTGGTGCCGCGGGAGGTGCTGGTCGACCAGCAGGATATCCGCCTCAGCGACGCGCTGCAGAACGTCAGCAGCGTCCAGCCCGGCGGCACGATCCAGGGCCGGAGCGACACCTTCATCATCCGCGGCTTCCGAACCCAGACTTACGCCATCGACGGCGTGCTGCTGAACCAGGCCAACACCTTCTCGCCGGTGACGCGCGATCTCGCCGACGTGGAGCGGATCGAGGTGCTGAAGGGGCCGGCCTCGGTGCTCTACGGGCGCGGCGATCCCGGCGGCCTGATCAACATCGTCACCCGGCAGCCGACGCTGGTCCCGTCCGGCGACATCAGCGTGCAGGGCGGCAGTTTCGGCTTCCGGCGGGTGCAGGGTTCGGTGTCGAGCGCCATCGAGGGCGTCGAGGGCCTGTCCGGGCGCGTCAGCTTCGCCAGCCAGTCCGACCCGACCTTCCGCAACTACGGCGGCCGGGACAATGCCCGAACCTTCGTGGCGCCGGCCTTCGCGTGGAATCCGAGCCCGGACACGCGGGTCACGTTCCTCGGCGAGTTCACCCGGGTGGACACCCAGTACGACGAGGGCCTCATCGCCCGGAACGGCCGCGTGCCGCTGGACGATCGCGCGCGCTATTACGGGGAGCCCTTCGCCCGCTACAACGGCACCGCCAATTTCGGGCTGCTGAAAGTCGAGCACGACCTCAACGCCAACATCACCCTGCGCGAGGTGCTGAACGTGCAATGGGGCGGGTTCGACACCCTGGCGACCCGCGCCACCGGCCTCAACGCGGCCGGGACTCAGGTCAGCCGGCGCGAGATCGGCGTCTACTCGACCTACGCGGCGGTCGACAGCCAGACCGAGATGGTGGCCCGGTTCGACCTGCTGGGCTTCCGCCACACGGTGCTGGCCGGCGTCGAATACACCAACGGCTACCGGCGCGCCTACCAGACGCAGAGCACCAACTTCCCGTCGGTGAGCTTCCAGAACCCGGTTTTCGGGGCGGCTCTGGTCGGCCTCCAGTTCCAGTCGGACCTCAAGCAGAAGACCGAACTGAACGGCCTCTACGTGCAGGACCAGATCGACCTCGGGCTGGGGCTGCAACTGCTCGTCGGTGTCCGCTACGACACTGGCACGCAGTATTACTTCAGCCGGACACCGACCGCGCGGACGATCCCGCCCGACCAGCAATTGTCGGGCACCTCGCCGCGCGTCGGCCTGATCTACCGGCCGGTTGAGCCACTGACCCTTTATGCGAGTTATACGACCTCGTTCAAGCCGCAGACCGACAACGTCCTGAACGTCACCAACCCGCCTCCGGAGACCGGGGAGCAATACGAGATCGGCAGCCGGCTGGATCTGACACCGGACCTGACCCTGTCGGCGGCGGCGTTCTCGATCACCCGCAACAACGTCTCCGCCACGGATCCGAACAACGCCAACTACGCGGTGATCACCGGTCAGCAACGCTCCGAAGGGGTGGAGGCCGACCTTGCCGGCCAGATCCTGCCGGGCTGGAAGGTCATCGGCGGCGTCAGCGTCCTCGACGCGCGGATCACGAAGGATACGACCTTCGCGGTGGGCAACCGCCTCGTCGGCGCCCCGGCCTTCAGCGGCAGCATCTGGTCGACCTACCAGTTCCAGCAGGGCTTCCTGCTCGGCTGGAACATCGGCGCCGGGGTCACCTATGTCGGCCGGCGCACGGGCGACCTCAACAACAGCTACTCGGTGGGCGGCTACGCCCGGCTCGACGCCGCCGTGTTCTACGATTTCAACGAGCACGCGCGGTTCTCGATCAATGCGCGGAACCTGACCGACCGGCGCTACATCGAGCAGCCCTTCAACCAGACCAACAACCAGCCCGGCGCGCCGTTCTCGGTGCTGGCCACGATCACCGCCCGGCTCTGAGCCGGACCGGCCGCATCAAGGGCGACGGTCTCGTCAGCGGAGGCCGCGCGGGAGAAATCCCGGGATCGCGCGGCCGTCTGGAACCGGCCGTCGAGTCCCGCTGGCGCGGGCGTCACAGGACGAGGCCGCGGGTCGGAATCCCCAGCTCGGACAGGCGTTCAGGGATTGACCGGGCTGACCGTCGCGCCTGCGGTCTCGGGCTCGACGATTCTCCGGCGGGCACCCGCGCGGCGGCGCAGGACGTACAGGGTCAGGCCGGTGGCCGCGAAGCCCGGCATGGCCAGAGCCGCGAGGCAGAACAGCAGGGCGACGACACCGCCGAAGAAGCGGCCGCGATGCACCTCCAGCATGTTCTCGACGAGACGCCGCCCCAGCGGCAGGTCGGCGGCGTGCTCGGCCGACACCAGCGCGCCCGTGGCGGCGTCGTAGCGTGCCTCGTTGCGGGCGCTCGGCGCGTCGACGCCGCGGGGCAGCCAGCGGATGCGGATCGCCTTCGCGTCGGCCCCGGGGAGGATCGCGGTCGCGGACCCGGCCGCGCGGCCCTCGGCGGCGCGGAAGGCCGCCCAGGCGCGGTCGAGGGACGTCCCGGATGCCGCGGCGTCCGCGTCGGCCGGCCTGCCACGGCCCTCCGGACGACCCGCCGCGCGGGCGGGTTTTGCCGCCTCGAGATCGCCCGCCAGCAGCGCCGTGGCGCCGTCCTTGAACCAGGGGTAGGACCAGGTCAGGCCCGTGAGCGCGATCACGAGATAGACCGGCACGAGCCACGTCCCCGCCACCGCGTGCAGTGACCACCAGCGCGCCCGGCCGGGCCGCGACAGGTGCGGCTTCAGCCAGATCCGCCAGCGGTGGATCTGGGGCCAGCGCAGGTACAGGCCGGTCGCCAGGAAGGCTAGGAGCGCCCAGAGGCAGGCACCCGTGATCGTGCGGCCCCAGCCCTTGGAGCCGCCGGGGAGCAGCAGCCAGCGGTGCAGCTCCCGCACCGTCGCGAACGCCGTCTCGAACCGCATCGGGCCGAGCACCGTGCCGTCATACGGGTCGGCATAGACCGAGGGCGGCCGCGCGCGGGTCGCGGGATCGCGGGCGAAGCGGACGAGGACGCTGGCGCCGGGATCGTCCGACAGGGTCAGCGCGTCGACCTTGGGCCCATGCACCTGCGCGCCGATCCGGGCGGCCAGGGCCGCGGGCGTCAGGGCCGGGCGCTCGGCCGCCCGGACCGTCAGCCGGTCGCGGTTGGCGAAGGCGGTGACCGCCTCCTCGTAGCTCATCAGCGCCCCGGTCAGGCCCATCACGGCGAGGACGAGACCGGCGGTGAGGCCCAGCGCCCAGTGCAGGCGGAAGAGCACGGTTCGGAGGGCGGGAATCGGCATCGGCATGGCAGTGGCGGCTGCCTAGCAGAGTCCGGCCGGGGTGACGATGCCGCTGGCCAGAATGCAAGCGCCGGATGTGCTTGTCCGCCCGCGCAGGGCGCTGGGCCCGGCCGCCCCGTCATCCCGGGCCCGTGAAGCGGAATCCGGATCCGTCTCCGCCAGCGCGGTCGCGTCCTCGGCCAGCGCGGTCGCGTCCTCGGCCGACGGCGGCTCCGGCTCAGTTCGCGCGCAGGGCCTCGATCTCGGCGATCGTCGCGGCCACCTGGGCCTGGAGCGGGCCGAGCAGGGGGGCGACGTCCTCTGCAGCCCGGCAGGCCGCTTCCACCGCCCGGCAGGTGTCGGCGAGCGTCACGAAGCCCACCATGCTGGCCGCCGACACCATCGCGTGCGCGTCCAGCATGAGCCGCTCGCGGCCATGATCGGCGGCGTCGGCCCCGAACCGTTGCGTGAGCTCCCGGGCGAGCATCGCCAGGAGGCCGCGCATGCGGTCCCGTCCGACCATCTCGGTCATCTCGTCGAGAACGGTGCGATCGAGCGCGGCGGCGGCGCGCGGATGCGCGTCGCGCGGGCAGGCCCAGCGGTCGATCGCCGCCAGCAGCGCCTCCGTCCGGAACGGCTTGCCGACATGGTCGTCGAGACCGGCCGCGCGCAGCTCGGCCACCTGCTGCGGCAGGACATTGGCGGTCATCGCGACGATCGGCAGACGGCTCAGCGGCCCGCCCAGCGCGCGGATCCGCCGGGTCGCCGTGATGCCGTCCATGACCGGCATCTGGACGTCCATCAGGACGAGGTCGTAGGGCCGAGCCTGGACTGCCGCCACCGCGGCGGCGCCGTCGCCGACCACGTCCACCAGGTGCCCGGCCCGTCCCAGGATCGTCCGGGCGAGCTCCTGGTTGAGCGGCACGTCCTCGGCCAGCAGGAGGCGCCTGCCCGTCGCCCGGGTGGTGGCGGTGACCGGTGCCCCGGCGCCGGCCTCCGGGGCCGTCTCCGGCAGCGTGACCTCGAACCAGAAGGTCGAGCCCGCGCCCGCAACGCTCGCGACGCCGATCGTCCCGCCCATGAGCGAGACGAGGGATTTCGAGATGGCCAGGCCCAGCCCGGTGCCGCCGTACTCGCGGCTGACAGAGCCGTCGACCTGCGAGAAGCGCCGGAACAGGCGGTCGCACTTGTCCGCAGGGATGCCGATCCCGGTGTCGCGGATCTCGAAGCGCAGGGTGCGCGCGCCGGCCCGGCTGCCGGGGCCCGCCAGGACCGTCAGGCGGATGCGCCCGATCGGGGTGAACTTCACGGCGTTGTTGAGCAGGTTGAGGAGGATCTGGCGCAGGCGGTCCTCGTCGCCCGCGATCCAGGCCGGCAGGTCCGGCCCGCGCGTGATGGCGAGCGCGAGCCCCTTGCGCTCGGCCGACGGACGCACGATCGAGACGGCGTTGTCGATGAGCGCCTCGACCGCGAAGGGGCGGGGCACGATCTCGATCTGGCCGGCCTCGACCTTCGAGAAATCGAGGACATCGTTGACCACGGTCAGGAGCGCCGCGCCGGCGGTGCGGATGCGGTCGGCGTGCTTGCGCGCCACCGGCCCGAGTTCCGTCTCGTCGAGCAGCAGGTCGGCGTAGCCGATCACCCCATTGAGCGGCGTGCGGATCTCGTGGCTCATGGCGGCCAGGAACTCGCTCTTGGCCGCGCTCGCGCGTTCGGCCTCCAGGCGGGCGGAATCGGCCGCGGCCTTGGCGGCGATGAGCGCCGCCTCGACAGCCTTGCGGGCGGTCACGTCGATGTTGAGGCCGATCATCCGCCGCGCCCGGCCGTCCGGCCCCGGGACGCCGCGCCCGACGCCGTTGATCCAGCGCACCCCGCCGTCGGGAGTGGGGACCCGGAACTCGATCGAGAAGGTTTCCCCCGCCTCAGCGGCGGCCGAGGCGATCTGAAGGACGCGCGCGCCGTCCTGGCGATCGATCAGGGTGAGCCAGGACGGCACGTCGAGGGCATAGTCCCCGTCCGTCTCGATTCCGTGCAGGCGCGCGCTCTCGGCCGACCAGTCGATCTGGCCGCTGTCCAGGTCGAGGTGCCACGTGCCCGCCTTGGCGGCCTGCTGGGCGAGGAGCAGGAGGCTGCTCGCCTCCTCGACCTTGCGCCGCGCCGCCACGATCTCGTCGATATCGAGGGCGGTGCCCAGCATGCCCACCATCGTCTCGCCCTGCCAGATCGGCAGGAGAACGAGCTTGTGCCAGCGATAGGCGCCGTCGTGGCGCTGCAGGCGGCCCTCGACCTCGTAGGCGGTCCGGCGCGCCCGCGCCTCGCGCCACAGGTCCTCCATCCGCTCGGCGTCGTCGGGGTGGTTGCGGGCCGTCCGGGCGGCGCGCGCAGGACCGATCGGCCCGTAATAATCCTCGAACCGGCGGTTCACGTAGCTCGCCTCGCCGGTCTCGGTCGCGGTGATCCAGACGAGCTGGGGAAGCGCATCCGCCAGCGCGCGGTAGCGCGCCTCGCTCAGGCGCAGGGCATCCTCTGCGGCCTTGCGGGCGCTGATGTCGCGCAGGGTGGCGACGTAGCCGTCCGCTTCGCCGGTCGTGGCGTCCTGGGTCAGGCTGAACGAGATTTCCAGCCACACCCAGTGGCCGTTCCGGTGCCGGTAGCGCTGCGAGGTCAGGGCGCGCGCGGTGCGCCCGGCGATCAGGCCGTCGAGGACCTCGCGATAGGCGGCGACGTCGTCCGGATGGGTGAAGTCGAGGGGCTGCGTTCCGATGAGCTCGTCCGGATCGTAGCCGAGGACGGTGCGCACGGCGGGCGAGACGTAGCGGCGGCGGGTGGTCAGGTCGGACCAGATGATGATGTCGGTGGCGTTCTCGGCGAGCAGCCGGTAGCGGCGCTCGCTCTCCTCCGTCGCCCGCTCGGCGAGCCGCGTCTGCGTGACGTCGCTGAAGGTCAGGACCGCGCCGCCACTGGCGAGCGGCGAGCGCCGCACCTCCAGGATGACACCGCTGGGCAGGCGCCAGTCGAAAAGCGGCGGCAGCGCCCGCAGGTCGCGGCCGGCCACGCCGAGCCGCAGCTCGGTTTCCGCTGCGGCGAAATCGCCCCGCGCGCGCTGGTAGGCATGAATGTCCGGGAAGGCGACGCCCGCGCGCAGGACGTCGCCCGGCAGGTCGAGGAGTTCCGCGGCGCTCCGGTTGAACACGCGGACGCGCTGGGCGGCGTCGAGCACGACGAGGCCCTGGTCCATGCTGTCCAGCGTCCCGTGCAGGAGCGTGTCGGTCTCGTGCGCGCGCCGCTCGGACAGGACCAGATCGGTCACGTCGAGGAGCATCCCGTGCAGGGCGACGAGCGCGCCGTCGGGGCCGTGTTCGGGCACGCCCTGGATGATCGCATCGAGGCCGCTGCCGTCCGGACGCACGATGCGGGCCCGGGCCTGATAGGGCGTCGCCGGCCGGCGGCCGGACAGGAGATCGTCGACCCGCGCGATCACAAGCGCGCGATCATCCGGGTGATAGCACGCGAAATGGTCCTCGAAGGCCAGATTCTGCCCCGTCGGCGGTCCGCCCAGGACGCGCGCCAAACTCGCCGACCGGGCGACGCACCGGGTGCGCGCATCGATCCGCCACTGCCCGAACCCCGCGGCGCCCGCCCACGGCTCCGCCTCGCGCGCGGGGGAGGGGGACGCGGGGCTTGGCGGCGCGACCGGGAGAGGCGCGTCTGTGTACATCGGCGTTGCCGGATCCGTTCGACCGGCGCGAACCGCGCCCCGAAGCACGCACGGTGCTGCTCCGGCGCAGCCTGCTTAGCTGATGGTTGCGGATTCCTTGCCAGATTCGTGCGGCATGCGCGACCGCCCCCTGCAGCGCGGGGCCCTTCCCCCATCCAGGGTCATCACGGACGCCCGTTCGCCGGGAAACCGGATGTCGGCGCCAGCCGCAGAACGGCCTGGGCCGGGGAGCCAGCTTGCGCAACACGCGGCGGGCCGTACGCGCGCGAGATCATCGCTACCGGTTTGAGGCCCCGGCCCGTGCGATCTGCACTCTCGTTCCGGCGCGCCAGCGCCTCTGCCGGTACAAGACCTTGACGTGTCGGCGGCTCTGGATCGCCGGGCTCCGCTGCGCGGCCCCGGGATGACGGGACGATACGCCCTGGGCCAGATCTCAGGCCGGAGAACGCGATCGCGCATGGTGCGCGGGCGCTTGGCCTGCGCCCGATGAGCCGGGTGCCGGTTGAGGCGGTCTTCTCGGTGGTCAGCAGCGCGGCCACGGAATTGCGGGCGCCGTGCCACGCGACCGCGCAGGGTGGCTGTGCCCGGCCGGGCGCCCCCCCGAACCGGGCCGGCGCCCCGCGTTGATCGTGCAGGCAGCGCCGGCCAGGGGCCGCGGTCAAGCCCCCGTCAGTCCTTGCCGACCAGGGCCGCCGGGGCACCCGCCTCGCCGAGGCCGAAATCGGCCAACCGGTAGGAGATCTGCGCGAAGGCGCCGTAGCGGTCGGTCTCGAACTTGGTCGGGCTGCGCGGGTAGGTCGGGAATTTCACCGAGCCCGAATCGGTCTGCATCCGCCAGTAGCGACCGCCGACGCCGACGCTCACGCGCGGCGTCACGTCGTATGAGACGATGCCCTCGGCGAAGTAGCCGTCTCCGTGCCCCTGCTGCGGCAGCGGGTTGATGTCCGGCCGGAGCCAGTGACGATCGACCCCCTCCAGAGACACGGCTGGGAGGTAGGCGCCCTCCAGGCTCAGCCGGACCCGGTCGAACCGGGCCTCGCCGATCAGGCCGACGCGCAGCGCATTCCAGCGCAGGGTCTCACCCAGGACCTTGACCTGATCGGGTACGGCGGACCGGCCCGCGCAGATGCCGTTGCGTGCCACCTGCCGGCAGCCGTCGCCGTTGAGAAGTTCGGCGTCGTACTGGTAGCCGACGAAGCCGCCCAGGCTGAAGCCATCCCGGCGCAGCACATCGTAGCCGAAATCGATGACGCCGTAGCTGATGTCGCCGTCCTTGATCGGCGAGAGCGTCTTCGAATACGGGCTCTCGGCGGGTGGGAAATCCTCGTCGGAGAGCCGGCCCGACGTGACCCCGCCGGCGCCGAGGAAACCCTTGGCGAACAGGCCGGTGGGTACATGCTCGACCCGCGCGAAGCTCTCGCCGGAATGGGCGTCGGAACCCGCATAGGTCAGGCGGGAATTGATCTGGCCGGGCTTGAAGGGATCGCCGAGGGTGTAGCGCGGGCCGCCGGAGCTGTAGAAGTAGCGCAGGCCGCCTTCGAAGGCCCAGGGCGAGGGTGCGGCCGGACCGTCCGACGGCAGGCCGGCACCGAACCGGCAATTGAGGCCGACACGGGTCAGGAAGCCGTCCGTCGCGATGCGGGCACCGGCATGGTAGCCGGGCAGCACGCGACCGATCGGTGCCGCCAGGACCGAGCGGCTGCCGAGGTCGTAGTAGAGGCCCTCGACCTTGGCCGAGAGGTGATCGGTGAATGCGTGCTCGAGGCCGGCGCCGACGGCGTAGCCCGTGCGGACCTCGCCCTCGCGCGCGTCGAACACGCTCCGGTTGAAGGTCGTCAGGTTGCTGTCGATCCGCACATTGCCGAAGGCGAGGCCGCCGGTGCCGTAGATCAGCGTCGGCCCCAGGGCGAAGCCAACCTTGCCGCGCACGGTCGCCAGCTGGTCGAGCCGCTGCCCGGCATGCGCGACGTTGAAGATCAGGGCGCGGCCGCCGCTGTCGGTGAAGCGTCCCTCCCGCTCGCCGTAATCCCAGAGGCGCGTGAACTGGTAATCCGCGGCGCCGCCGACCACGAAGCCGGATCCGACCTCCCAGTTGCCGCCGACCTCGCCGCCGGCGATGAAGCCGTCGTCGGTGCCCCGCCGGGACGGGAGGACGGGGCAGCCCGCTGCGCCGGCCCGGCCATCGGGACCCGTGCAGAGGAACTGCGTGGCGCTGTCGAGCGCGCCGAAGCCGGCGAACAGGCCGCCATAGACGCCCGACCACGTGAAGACGGGCGGCGCCACCGGTTCGGATGCGCGCCTATGGGCCAGATCGGCGGACAACGCTGTGCTCGACAGCAAGCCCATCACGAGGCCGGTGCTCACAATACGGTGCATCATCGCTTCCTGATTCGGAGTTATCTCTGTCGCGATCTTTGGGAATATACTTTGTGAAGACCTGGAAGTGCTTTTTTCTGAGATCAAAAACGATAAATCAAATGCGATATCTAGATTTTTGGCGCCCTCGACCGCTCGGATCCCGATTCCATTGCGGGTGCGGCACAACATAACAAATCGCTGCAGATTTTCCAGATAAAATTACTATCAGTACTGGCGATAACTATGGGGTCACAATCGACTAAAAGCGCAAATCGGAAGAAATGATATAAATTTTAAACTAGCGTATATTTATCTACTCACGGCAATTGCGGTCGATATCGATGCTGCGCGCGACCGCCGGCAGGTCGATGGTGCCGGTTGAGCGGGGGATTGCAGGACCGATCGCGCGGGCCTGTCCGCCGGATCCGGGCGGGTGCCCGGCCAGGCGGCACCGGGGCCGGAACGATCGCCCGGAGGCTCGGTTGGCGGGCATGCGGCAGCGGGTGGTCCGCTGCAGGGCGTGCCATCCAAAGGGCGCGGGCGACCTGAGAATTCTCCGCATCTGCCGCCGTGTGGGGGCGGCCGGATCCGCCGCCACGCAGGGCGTCGCATAGGGGCGTCGCGCCGGGTGCCGCGCCAGGCAGCGGAAGTGGCGCGGCGCGGCGCCGATGGCCGGCAGCACGTCACCGTCGAGCGGGGACGGCCTGGGCGGGGGGCGCGCCCGAATGTCCTGGAACCATCCGGGCAGACCGCGGCTTCCTGGGCGGGGCTGTGGGAGGATCTCCTCCCGTCCCAGCCCTGAAGGAAACGCCCGCCTCCATCGGCGGCGAAAGAGGATACATCCTTTGCGCATTTCGATCATCACCGCCGCCCTGCTCGCCGCTCTCGGCGGCGCCGTCGCGCTGCCCGCCTCCGCCGCGCCGCTGGCGCCCGGCGCCGTCGCCGCGCCGTCCGACATGGTCTCGACCGTCCAGATGGATCGGATGGAGCGTCACATGATGCGGCGGCGCATGGAGCACCGGATGATGCGCCACCGCATGGAGCGTCACGAGATGCGCCGCGGGATGCGCCACCGCATGATGCGCCGGGAGATGATGCACCGCATGTAATCGGGGATTCGGCCGGCCGGTTGACCCGGCCGGCCCGGATCCGGGCCCGGCGCGGTCGATCCCGCGGCCGGGCTTTTTGTCGCATCTCAGGTCTCGACTCCGCACTCGGCCGCCATGGGCGACTGAGGACGGATCGAAACCATCTCGCCCGCGGGGCGTTTCAAGCGACCAATCGGGAGCGTCCCGACGAAGCTTCGCTGCGCGATCATGCGCAGACGGAGCCAGCCCGATGAGCGGGTGTTTTGCAGGATGCTCGAGGAGGGCAGACGGATGAAGGCGTTTCTGGCAGCAGCCGCGGTGAGCCTCGGTGTTCTGGGTGTGGTCGGCCCGGTCGCGGCGCAGCCGCGCCCAGACTACGACGATTACGGCTCCCGCGATCGGGGCTACCGGGACCGGGACCGCGGCGATTACGAGTCCCGCGATCGGGGCTACCGGGATCGGGACGATTATCGGGGGGGGCGGGCCAATTACGGGTTCGACGAGCGCGAGTATCTGCGCTGCAACCCGGATGTCCGCCGCGCGATCGCGAACGGCCAGATGGAATCCGGCGCCGCCCATTACCGGGTCTTCGGCCGCCGCGAAGGCCGCCGCCTGAGCTGCTGACCGGCGCGGGCCTGCCAAACCCCGTGATCCCGGGGCCGCGCCGCGGTGCCCGGGATCCGGGCACGCCGACCTGCCGGGTCCCGATGCCGCCGGTGTTTTCGGGCCTCGAGCCGGGCCATGGCGTGACGGAGCGCGACGAGGGTGCTGGCGCCCGCCGGATCCGGTCGGACGGCGTCACTGTCGTGGCGTGGGATCGGATCGGGTCAGCGGCTCGCGCAAACCAGACCTGATGCGCATGACCGCGTGCACGGGGCCGCGTTCGACCTCGGCCTCATGCGCGGTCCGGAGCCTATGATGCCCGGGGCAGGCTGTCCTGCGAGCCTTCGACGAGCCTGCGGACCGCCAGCAGCAATTCGGTGTCGCGGCTCGGCTTCTCCCGCTGCGGGCGTGCGACCTAGTCGGAACGATCGGCGACCTGCATCCCCCCGTGGCGGACACGCGCGCGTCAGGCTTTCGGGGGCGGAGCCACGTTGCGATACGTCAGGCGAGCGGCATCTCGATCCGGCAACGCACCCCGTCCGCGCCGAGCCGGTACTCGGTCCGGGCCTGCAGGGCGTAGGTGAGCGCCCGCTCGATCAGCTCTCGCCCGTAGCCATGCCGGGTCACCGTCTCGGGCTGCACATCCACGCCGCTCTCGATCCAGCTCAGGGCGAGCCGGTCCTTGCCCTCATCGCCCCGAAGCCGCTCCCACGTGACCGACAGCCGGCCCGTGTCGCTCCTCAGGGCGCCGTACTTGACGGCGTTCGTGGTCAGCTCGTGCAGCGCGAGCGCGAAGTTCTGCACCTGCTGCGAGGTGAGCCGCACCTTCGGACCCGCGATGGTGATGCGGGTCGGCGTGCTGCCGGCATGGGCGGCGAGTTCCGCGTCGACGAGCGCGCCGACCTCGACCATGTCGCTGCCGGATTGGCTGAGCAGCGACTGCGCCCGACTGAGCGCCTGCAGCCGCGTCGTGAAGCTCTCGAGCGGCGCGCCCTGACCGACGGTGCGTTGCGCCAGGGCGGTGACCACGCCGAGCAGATTGCGCGAGCGGTGCTGCAGCTCTCTGACCAGCACCTCCTGCCGGGCCTGGGCGTTGCGCAGCTCGTCGATGTCCATTGCGGCACCGAACCACTTGACGAGCTGCCCGCGCGCGTCGGTGATCGGTGTCTGCCGCACCAGGAACCAGCGGTACAAGCCGTCCCGCGCGCGGATCCGGAGTTGCACCTCCACCAGCTTCCGCTCGGCATGACCCGTGCGGAACGCCTCGCGGGTTATGGCCTGATCGTCGGGGTGGATGGCGTCGAGCCAGCCGCTGCTCTGCGACTGCTCCAGGCTCTGGCCGGTATAGTCGAGCCAGGGCTGGTTGGCCGAGTTGTGCGTCCCCCCCGCATCCGAGCGCCACAGCAGGACGGGAACGAGGCTCGCCACGGCCCGGAAGCGCACCTCGCTGTCGCGCAGCGCCTCGTCGGATTTGCGCCGCTCGGTGACGTCCTGGCCGATCTTGAGGAAGCCGCGCAGGCTGCCGTCGGCATCGCGCAACGACGTGGTCATCCCCTCGATGAACACGCGCGCGCCGTCCTTGCGCCGGTGCCAGCGGATGTCGGGGGCCGAACCTTCGCGCCGCGCCTCCTCCAGCTCCTTCTCGTCCGCCCGGTGCCGCCGGTCCTCGGGGGTGAAGATGATGGAAGCGGGCTGCCCGATGGCCTCGCCGGCCGTCCAGCCATAAACGGCCTCCGCGCCCGGGTACCAGTCGGTGATCCGGTCCTCGCTATCCGTCAGGAAGATCCCGTAGTCGCGGGCATTCTCGACGACGAGGCGGAAGCGCTCCTCGGTGACGCGCAGAACGTCCACCTTGTGGAGGCGGTCGATCACCGGGCCCAGGATGGTCGCGTAGGTGCGCAGGAACTCGGTGTCGGCATGTCCGAAATCCCGCGGCTCGGTCGCATCCACCTGCAGAAGGCCATAGGGCTTCTTGCCAGGCACGAAGATCGGCACGTTGGCCAGCGCGACGACACCGGCGTTCCGCATGAACGCGGGGACATCGAAGCGCTCTTCCTTGCGGATGTCCCGCGTGATGACCGGCTTGCCTTCGCTGATCGCGAAGGTCTCGGAGGAGTGCTCGTCCAGGGGCAGGCGCAGCAGCCCGACGATGCCGAAATCCCAGCCCACGCCGGCCCGCACGAGCAGGCATCTCTGATCCTCCTGGATCTCCAGGATCTTGGCGCGGCCGGTCCCGAGTGCCTCGCCGACGAGGCGGCAGGCTTCGGCGAGCACCGCGTCGAGGCTCTCGCTGCCCAGGGCGAACTCGCCGAAATCGGCCAGCATCTGCTGGCGCTTCATCATCTGTTCGACGTTCGGCATCGCCGATCCTCGACGCGGAACGCCCGCGTGCCCGTCCACGAGGAACCCCGTCTCGATCCCTGCGCAGCATCCGAGCCATCTCTGGCCCCCTGCAAGGTTGCCCTGGGTCCGCGCGCATTCCAATGGGTCTTGGATACGCGGATCGTTCCGGGCCTGCCAAGGGCCAGCTCCAGACCGGGGGAGCCGCCGGTCTGGGGCAATCCGGTCACGGGCAGCGCGTGAAAGCGGGGCGGTCAATGCCCGTCCGCAGCCTACAGCAGCGTTTGCGACACGCCCGCCCTGCGCACCGGCGGGCTCGCCGCAGGTGCGCAGGGCCGCCGCGTCGTCCTGCCGCTTCAGCCCAGCGCCTGCACACTGGGCGAGCTCAAGCCGCGCGCACGGATCGCGATCTCGAACGGAGTCTCAGGCGGCGCGGCGCCGTGTCGTCAGCGAAACAGGTTCGGGGGCACCGGCGGGCTCGCGTTGAGCAGCGTGACCGTCACCCGTCGGTTCGGCGCGAGGTAGGGATTGTCGGGGAAAACCGGCTCGGTGTCGGCCCGTCCCGTCACGGAAGCGAAGTTGTCGTTGGGAACCCCGGCAGCCGCCAGGACCTCGCGCACGGCGAGGGCACGCCCGGCGGAGAGGTTCCAGGGTTCGCCGGCCCGCGTCGAGCCCGGGCGCGCGACGGCCGTGTGGCCGGTGATCGACAGGCGGTTGGGCAGCTGGCGCAGGGTCGGCGCGAGCGCCACCAGCACGCGACGGGTGTGCTCGTAGGGGTCGACGGAGCCCTCGCGGAACATGGAGCGGCCGTCCTGATCCACGAGGGACACGTTCACGCCCTCCTTGGTCTGCTCGATCACGATGTTGCGCGACAGCTCGGCAATGTCGGGCATCGCCTGGAGCGCCTGCCGGAGACTGGCTATGGCGCTGACATTGGCCTGCACGTTGGCGGCCGTGCGGCTGGCATCGAGATCGCTGGCGCGGCCCGGACTGGTCGAGCGCGCCTTGTCCTCCTGCTCGATAGAGCCCCTCCCTGCGTCGCGGGGCGTGGACGACTTGTTGCCTGCCGTGTCCAGGGCGGTGCCGTAGAGAATACCGCCCGCGCCGCTGGTTGCAGGGCTCAGAGCCGCCGGCGCGAAGTATTCCGCCAGACCGACCTTCTGCTCCTGCGTGGTCATGCTGATCAGCCACATCAGCAGGAAGAACGCCATCATGGCGGTCACGAAGTCCGCATAGGCGATCTTCCAGGCACCGCCATGGTGCGCGTGACCGGCCTTCTTGACCTTCTTGATGATGATCGTGGTCATCGAATCCCCACCGGATATCGGGTCAGATCTGGGCGGGCAGGGCGGCGGTTGCCGCTTCCACTTCGCTGAAGGTCGGGCGGACGTCGCTCATCAGAGACTTGCGGGCAAATTCGACCGACATCACCGGCGGCTGGCCGGCGATGTGGGCGAGCAGACCCGCCTTGAGCGAGAGGTAGTATTTGGCTTCGGCCTCGAAGAGGCTTTTCAGCGACTGCGCCATGGGCCCGAAGAAGCCATAGGCGACGAAGACGCCGAAGAAGGTGCCGACGAGCGCGCCGCCGATCAGATGTCCCAGCACCTCCGGCGGCTCCTTGATCGCTCCCATCGTCTTGATCACGCCGAGCACGGCGGCGACGATGCCGAGCGCCGGCGTTCCGTCGGCGAGCGACTGCATGGCCGAAACGACACGCTCCTGCTCCTGGTGGTGCGTCTCCAGCTCCTCGTCCATGAGCGCGTCGATCTCGTGGACGTTGTTGGCGCCCAGCGTCACCATGCGCATGTAGTCGCAGACGAACTCGACCGCGTGATGGTTCGCGGCAAAGGTCGGGAAGGCGTTGAACAGGGACGACTCGCTCGGATTTTCGATGTGCGGCTCGAGCGCCATCGAACCCTTCTGCTTCGCAAGCTTGTACAACGAATACTGCATTCCCAGCAGTTCGACATAGGATTGCTGGTTGTATTTGGGGCCCTTCAGGAGCGTGCCCAGCATGGCGGGCACGGCCTTGAGCACCGGCCCGGTATTGCCGATGACGAAGGCGCCGATCGCCGCGCCGAGGATGATGACGAACTCGAATGGCTGCCAGAGGACTTCCAGGTGGCCACCCATCATCTTGTAGCTGCCGAAGACGCAGGCGAAGACGATCAAAGTGCCGACGATCAGCCGCATAATTTGCCATCCCTGCGCGGCAGCAGGTCCATCCCGCGCGAAGCCACTAATGGTTTGGCAAATCACTGATTAAGGTTAACGGCGCGTTTCGAGGGCCCGTCGCAACCGCGAACGCGCCGCGATTCGCGGCGCGTCGGCCCTGCCTGCCCAGCGTGCCACGCCATCCTCGGCGCGGGCCTGTGACCCTCACCACGCTTGCCCGCACGCAGAAGCCGGACGCCCGCGGTGGCGTCCGGCCTCGAACACAGCGTGAGAGCAGGGCGGGCGGTGCCCTTCCGCCGCGCGCAGCCGGCTTTGCGACACGCCCGCCGAACTTGCCGGACGGCTGACGAACGGCCGCTTTGGAGACGCGCACACGGCGTTCTCGGCGGGCGGGGTCGGGTCGCAGGCAGCCCCTCGCTGTGGGCACCAAGCGTCTGATTCTCCTGACCACCAGAGCATCTTCTTGCGCCGCACCGGCGACCATGTCGGCGGAAATGCTCTAGCGGCGCGCCTCCCGAGACCGCGCCCGGTCGCGCAGCAGGGTGAGGATCAGCGCCGTCCAGCCGGTCTGGTGCGACGCGCCGAGCCCCCGGCCGGTATCCCCGTCGAAGAACTCGTGGAACAGCAGGGCCTCTTCGGCGCCGGGCGCCGTGAGATTCCGCGCCCCGTCGCCCAGGGCGGGCCGGCGACCCTCCGGATCCCGGGCGAACAGGGCGATCAGGCGGTCCTCCAGGGCATCGGCGATCGCGCTCAGCGTGCACTGGGCCCCCGAGCCCGTCGGGTACTCCACCAGGAAGTCGTCGCCGTAATAGGTATGGAAGCGCCGCAGCGCCTCGACGATGAGGTAGTTCATCGGCATCCAGACCGGGCCGCGCCAGTTCGAGTTGCCGCCGAACATGTTGGAGGTCGAGTCGGCCGGGTCGTACCGGACCGTGAACGACGCGCCCAGCTCGTTGAGCACGTAGGGCGCGTCGCGGTGGACCTTCGAGAGCGAGCGCACGCCGTAGGGCGAGAGGAACTCCGCCTCGTCGAGCATGCGCCGGAGCAGCGCCTTCATGCGGTGGCCGCGCAGCAGCGACAGGAGCTTGCGGTCCTTCACGCCGCCCTCGGTCCAGCGCGAGACCAGCCGGGCGAGGTGGGGCCGGTTCTCCAGCACCCAGTTCAGGCGCCGGGCGAAGTCCGGCAGGCGCTGCAGCACGGAGGGCTCGATCACCTCCACGGCGAAGAGCGGCACCAGCCCGACCATGGAGCGGACCCGCAGGGGCAGCATCCCGCCGCCGGGGATGTCGACCTCGTCGTAGTAGAACTCGTCGGCCTCGTCCCACAGGCCGAAGCCCTCGCCGCCCATATCGGTCATCGCCTCGGCGATGAGCAGGAAGTGCTCGAAGAACTTCGAGGCGGTACTCTCGTAGACGTCGTTGTGCAGGGCGAGTTCCAGGGCGATGCGCATCATGTTGAGCGCGTACATCGCCATCCAGGCGGTGCCGTCGGCCTGGTGCACCACCCCGAAGCCCGGGGGCGGGCGCGAGCGGTCGAACACCCCGACATTGTCGAGCCCCAGGAAGCCGCCCTGGAAGACGTTGCGCCCCTGCGCATCCTTCCGGTTCACCCACCAGGTGAAGTTGATCAGGAGCTTGTGGAACACGCCCTCCAGGAAGGCGATGTCGCCGCGCCCGCCGCGCCGGTCCCGGTCGATCTCGAACACCCGGTAGGCGGCCCAGGCATGGACCGGCGGGTTGGCGTCGCCGAACTCCCACTCGTAGGCCGGAAGCTGCCCGTTCGGGTGCATGTACCATTCGCGGGTCAGCAGCAGGAGCTGCTTCTTGGCGAAGCCGGGGTCGAGCAGCGCCAGCGGCAGGCAGTGGAAGGCGAGGTCCCAGGCGGCGAACCACGGGTATTCCCAGGTGTCGGGCATCGACAGGACGTCCGCCGCCGCGAGGTGCCGCCACTGGCCGTTGCGGCCGCCATCCCGCCCGCGCGGCGGCGCGGGCTGGAGCGGGTCGCCCGCCAGCCAGCGCCGCGCGTCGTAACAGTAGAGCTGCTTCGACCAGATCAGCCCGGCGGCGGCCTGCCGGAAGATGGCGCGGGCATCCGGGTCCGTGATGCCGTCCTGCAATTCCTCGTAGAACGCGTCCGCCTCGGCCCGCCGCTGCCGGATCGTGGCCCCGTCGCCGTCGACGGCGCGGATGCGCGCGCCCGCCGAGAGCCGCAGCCGGATCCGGGCGCTCGCCCCGGGCTCCAGCCGCAGCGCGTAGTGCAGGCCGAGCTTGGTCCCGGCATCCCGCCGCACCGCCGCGGCGTCGCCCTCGACGATCGCCGCGTGGAGCCCGTCCTTGAATGGGCCGGGGGCATCGGGCTGTCCGCCGTGGCGCCGCAGGTTGGTGTCGTTCTCGCAGAACAGCAGGTCCGGGGCGCCGTCGAAGGCGAGGCGGTACGGCCCCAGCCGCTCGTGGGTGCAGGCCACGCCCCCGTCGGGCGCGCGGGCGATCACCGGGCGCGCCTGCCCGGCCTGCCAGGACCACGTGTTGCGGAACCAGAGAAGCGGGATGACGTGGAGGTCGGCGGCCTCGGGACCGCGGTTGAGCACGGTGATCACCGCGTGGATGTCGTCGGCATCGGCCTTGGCGTATTCCACCGTGACGTCGAAGAACCGGTCGCCCGCGAAGATCCCCGTCTCGTCGATCTCGTATTCGGGCTGGTCGCGGCCGCGCGCCAGATTCTCGCGGACCAGATCCTCGTACGGGAAGGCGCCCTGCGGATAGCGGTAGAGCATCCGGAGATAGGCGTGGCTCGGGACGGCATCGAGGTAGTGGTAGACCTCCTTCACGTCTTCGCCGTGATTGCCCTCCTGGTTGGTCAGGCCGAACAGGCGCTCCTTGAGGATGCGGTCGCGCCCGTTCCACAGGGCCAGCGCCAGGTTGAGGCCGCCGCGCTCGTCGCAGATCCCGGCCAGCCCGTCCTCGCCCCAGCGGTAGGCGCGGGAGCGGGCGTCCTCGTGCGTCAGTGCGCGCCAGGCATCGCCGTCGGCGCTGTAATCCTCCCGGACCGTCCCCCATTGCCGCTCGCTGAGATACGGGCCCCACAGGGACCACGCCCGGTCGCCCCGGCCCTGCTCGGCGATCCGGCGGCGCTCCGCCCAGGCGACGGAGCCGTCCTCGGGCGATTCCATCAGCCGCGTCCCCGGCGAGGGGATCGGGCGGGGCGCGGGCAGGGCGTGTGCAAAGCGGTCATCGGTCTCGCGGGCTGCGACGGCGACGCCGGCCGGATGCATCATCGACGCCACGCCGCGCGGTGCTGGCGGCCGCTCTGGACACGAACCGGAGATCAGGGCCTTGGAGATCTATTTCGCGAGCATATTTGCATGAAGACAAATATCTTAAGGTCATAAAATGCTATTTTCACAATCCATTTACGTATATTCTGCCAGAAATACACGAGACTTTACTCAACAATCATGACTTGACGGCCGGGAGTGCTACCGGAACAATCCGGATCCCGGCCTCCGTGTCGCCGAGTCGCAGATCGGGCCGGGTCAAATCTTGCGCGATAGGTCCAGCCTGCCGCGCCGAGCACCAGGGGGAGACCGATGAGAAGCCTGCGCCTTGCCGCCGTCACCGGCCTTCTGATGCTCTGCGCCGCACAGGCCGAGGAGAAGAGCGGCCCGGTGAAGATCGGGATCGCCGTCGGCATCACCGGACCGTACGCGGCCTTCGGGGCGCAGATCCGGACCGGCGCCGGGCAGGCGATCGCCGACATCAACAAGGCCGGCGGGGTCGGGGGCCGAATCTTCGAGACGGTCGTGGGCGACGACGCCTCGGACCCGAAGCAGGGCGTCTCGGTGGCCAACAAGCTCGCCAGCGAGGGCGTCAAGATGGTCGTGGGCGCCTTCAACTCGGGCGTGTCGATCCCGGCCTCCGACGTCTATCTCGACGCCGGCATCATCCAGGTCACCCCGGCCTCGACGAACGTGAAGTTCACGGAGCGCGGCCTGTGGAACACGTTCCGCACCTGCGGCCGCGACGACCAGCAGGGCGCGGTGGCGGGCGCCTATCTCGCCCAACACTTCAAGGACAAGAAGATCGCCGTGATCCACGACAAGTCGCCCTACGGCAAGGGCTTGGCCGAGGAGACTCTGACGGCTCTGAAGTCGCGGGGCGGCCGGGCGGTGCTGGTCGAGGGCATCAACCCGGGCGAGAAGGATTATTCCGCGCTCGTGTCCAAGCTGAAATCGGCCAATGCCGACGTGGTCTATTACGGCGGCTACCACACGGAGGCCGGGCTGATCCTCCGCCAGATGCGCGACCAGGGCCTCGGGGCGATCCTGGCGGGCGGGGATGGGCTCGCCCCCAAGGAGTTCGTGCAGATTGCCGGGCCGGCGGCCGAGGGCACGCTGATGACCTTCGGGCCGGATGCCCGCAAGAACCCGAACGCCCAGGCCGTGGTGGCGGCCTTCAACGCCCGGTCGATCGATCCCGACGCCTACACGCTCTACGGTTACGCGGCCGTGCAGGTGCTGGCGAAGGCGATGGCCGAGACCGGCTCGAGCGACGGCCGGACGCTCGCCGACTGGCTGCATCGGGGCCAGCCGATCGACACCGTGATCGGCCCGATCGCCTACGACCGGAAGGGCGACATCACCCGGCCCGATTACGTCGTGTACGAATGGAGGAAGGGTCCCGACGGCCGGATCGACTACGCCGGCACCGAACGCACGCGCTGAGCTCCGCCCGGCCCGTCGGGACGCGGCGGCCGCCGAGGCTCTATGCTCCGCCGCCGCGGCGCGCCAGGGAGCCTCCATGTTCGATTTCAGCCAGCTCCGGTGTTTCGCCGCCGTGGCGGAGGAGCTGCATTTCGGCCGTGCCGCCGCCCGGCTGAACATGACGCAGCCGCCCCTGTCGCGGCAGATCCAGGTTCTGGAGCGCATCCTCGACGTGCAGCTCCTGGAACGCACCAGCCGCTCCGTCCGGCTGACGGCGGCCGGGCGCAGCTTCCTGCCCGAGGCGCAGCGCATCCTGCGGCTCGCCGAGACCGCGACCCACGTCACCCGGCAGGTGGCGGCGGGCCGCGCGGGCGTGCTCAAGCTCGGCTTCACCGCCGCCTCGGCCTACGATTTCCTGCCGCGCCTCGTCACCGCGCTCCGGCAGACGCTGCCGGACGTGACGCTCTCCCTGCGCGAGATGGTCAGCAAGGATCAGGTCGAGGAGCTGCTCGCCGGCCGCATCGACGCCGCCCTGGTGCGCCCGCCGGTGACGCATCCCGACCTGATCGCCGTCCGGGCGCTGGCCGAGCCCCTCGTGGCGGCGCTGCCCGCGGGCAATCCCCTGGCGCTGCGCGACCGGCTCACCCCCGGCGATCTCGGCCTGGAACCGCTCATCGCCTACGCGCCGAACGAGGCGCGCTACTTCCACGATCTCGTCCTCGGCCTGTTCACCGAGGCCGGGATCCAGCCGCGGATCGTGCAGCAGCTCACCCAGATCCACTCGATCCTGGCCCTCGTCCGCTCGGCCCTCGGCATCGCCCTCGTGCCGGCGGCGGCCGAGCGCCTGCGCTTCGAGGGCGTCGTGTTCCGGCCCCTCGCGCTGCCCGCGCCGCGGCCGGTCGAGCTTCTGCTGGCCTGGCGGCGCGTGGCGGACGAGCCCCTGATCGCCCAGCTGGTCTCGGTCCTGGCGGATATGCCGTCGCCGTGAATTGCCGGCCGATCGATGCCGGGGCGGCATCGATCGATCCAGACTTTGGCTTTGACTGCGCGGCCGAAGGGTGCGCCTGTTGCGGTGGACGGCGCGCAGACGCCGCGACGCGCCGGCGCTCAGGAGGATTCGCGATGGACAGCCTCACCAACCGCTTCAAGGCGGCGCTTTCCGAGGGACGCCAGCAGATCGGCCTGTGGTGCAGCCTCGCGAGCCCGATCTCCACCGAGGTGGTCGCCGGGGCCGGGTTCGACTGGCTGCTCCTCGACATGGAGCACTCGGCCAACGACCTCCGGGACATCTACGCCCAGCTCCAGGCGATGATGGAGGGCGGCACGCACCCGATGGTGCGGGTGCCGAGCGACGACCCGATCACGATCAAGCGCATCCTCGACGCCGGCGCGCAGTCGCTGATGATCCCCAACATCGACGATGCCGAGCAGGCCGCCCGCGTGGTCGCGGCGACGCGCTACGCGCCCCGCGGCATCCGCGGCTTCTCGCAGGCGCCCCGCGCCGCCCGGTTCGGCCGGATCAAGGATTACCACACCCGCTGCGAGGCCGAGATCTTCGTGGCGGTGCAGGTCGAGTCCCGTCGCGCCCTCGACAATCTCGACGCGATCGCCGCCGTGGAGGGCGTCGACGGCGTGTTCATCGGGCCCGGCGACCTGTCCACCAGCCTCGGCCATCTCGGCCAGCAGGGCCATCCGGAGGTGGTCTCCACCATCGAGGCGGCGGTCGCCCGGATCGTCCAGGCCGGCAAGCAGGCCGGCATCCTGACGCCGAGCGAGGAGCTGGCCCGCCGCTACATCGCCGCCGGGACCCGCTTCACCGCGGTCGGCTCCGATATGGGCCTGCTCGCCCGCGGCTCCGAGGCGCTCGCCGCCCGCTTCCGCGCCTGACCCCGCACCCGGGATCGATACCCATGAACATCGGATTCATCGGCCTCGGCATCATGGGCGCGCCCATGGCGGGTCACCTGATCGGGGCGGGCCACAGCCTGTTCCTCAAGACCCGGCGCAGCGTGCCCGAGGCCCTGCTCGAAGCGGGCGGGACCGCCTGCGCCACCGCCGCCGAGGTGGCGGAGCGGTCCGACACGATCATCCTGATGCTGCCCGACACGCCGGACGTCGAGCAGGTCCTGTTCGGCGCGGGCGGCGTCGTCGAGGGCCTGTCGCCCGGCAAGACCGTGATCGACATGAGCTCGATCGCGCCGCTCGCCACCAAGGATTTCGCCGCGCGGGTCGCCGCGCGGGCTTGCGCCTATCTCGACGCGCCGGTCTCGGGCGGCGAGGTCGGCGCGAAGAACGCCGCGCTGTCGATCATGGTCGGCGGCGAGCCGGACGCCTTCGAGCGCGCCAAGCCCCTGTTCGCCGCGATGGGCAAGACCGTGACCCATGTCGGCCCGGTCGGGTCGGGCCAGGTGGCCAAGGTCGCCAACCAGATCATCGTCGCCCTGACCATCGAGGCGGTGGCCGAAGGGCTGCTCTTCGCCTCGAAGGCGGGCGCCGACCCCGCCAAGGTGCGGCAGGCGATCACCGGCGGCCTCGCGACCTCGCGGATCCTGGAGCTGCACGGCGCGCGGATGATCGAGCGGACCTTCGACCCCGGCTTCCGCATCGGGCTGCACCAGAAGGACCTCAACCTCGCCCTGGACAATGCCCGGACGCTGGGCCTCAGCCTGCCCGCCACGGCGCTGGCCCAGCAGCTGTTCTCGGCCTGCGTGGCGCAGGGCGGCGCGGCCTGGGACCATTCGGCGATGGTGAAGGCGCTCGAGGCCCTGGCGAACCACGCGGTCGGCGACGCCGCCTGACGGCGCCGGATCATTCACACGCTCGAACGGGAGCGCAACGGAGGACCATCCGATGCAGGCCGAGATCGAAGCCCCGACCCGTCCGCACGCCGCCGGCGCGGGGGCCGGCGACGTTCCGCGCACGATCCGCCTGAGCGCCGACGACAACGTCGCGATCGTGGTCAACGCCTTCGGGCTGCCGGCCGGCACGGTCTTTCCGGACGGGCTGGAACTCGTCGAGTTCGTGCCGCAGGGCCACAAGGTCGCCCTCGCCGATATCCCGGAGGGCGGGGAGGTCCGCCGCTACGGCGAGGTGGTGGGCCTCGCCACACAGGCGATCCCGCGGGGCGCCTGGGTCGAGGAATCCCGGGTCACGACGCCGGTCGCACCCGCCCTCGACGCCCTGGAGATGGCCACCCGCGTGCCGGCCCCTCTGCCCCCGCTCGAAGGCTACACCTTCGAGGGCTACCGCAATCCGGACGGGTCGGTCGGCACCAAGAACATCCTGGCGATCTCGATCAGCGTGCAATGCGTCGCCGGCACCCTCGACGTGGCGATCCGGCGGATCAAGCAGGAGCTGCTGCCGCGTTATCCCAACGTCGACGACGTGGTCGGCCTGACCCACGCCTATGGCTGCGGCGTCGCCATCAACGCCCCCGAGGCGGTGGTGCCGATCCGGACGCTTCAGAGCCTCGCGCAGAACCCGAATTTCGGCGGCGAAGTCATGGTCGTCGGCCTCGGCTGCGAGAAGCTGGTCTCGGAGCGGCTGCTGCCCGACAACGGCGCGGCCGGCGACGGGGTGGTGCGGCTGCAGGACGAGCGCCACCGCGGCTTCTCGGCGATGCTCGACAGCATCCTGGCGATGGCCGAGGCGCGCCTGGAGGTACTGAACCGCCGGACCCGCGAGACCTGCCCCGCCTCCGCGCTGGTGGTCGGCCTGCAATGCGGCGGCAGCGACGCCTTCTCGGGCGTCACCGCCAACCCGGCGCTCGGCTTCGCGGCCGATCTGCTGGTCCGCTGCGGCGCCACCGTGATGTTCTCGGAGGTGACCGAGGTCCGCGACGCGATCCACCTCCTGACCCCCCGGGCGAAGAGCCCGGAGGTCGCCGAGGCCCTGATCCGCGAGATGGCGTGGTACGACGCCTACCTCGCCAAGGGCGAGGCCGACCGCCGGGCCAACCCGTCGCCGGGCAACAAGAAGGGGGGCCTCAACAACATCGTCGAGAAGGCTCTGGGCTCGGTCGCGAAGTCCGGCACCAGCGCGATCTCCGGGGTGCTGGCCCCGGGCGAGCGCGTGCGTGAAAAAGGCCTGATCTTCGCCGCGACGCCGGCGAGCGACTTCGTCTGCGGCACGCTGCAGCTTGCCTCGGGGATCACCCTGCAGGTCTTCTCCACCGGCCGCGGCACGCCCTACGGCCTCGCCCAGGCGCCGGTGATCAAGGTCGCCACACGGACCGAGCTCGCCGAGCGCTGGTCCGACCTGATCGACCTCGATGCCGGCCGCATCGCCACCGGCGCGGCCACGATCGAGGAGGTCGGCTGGGAGCTGTTCCACCTGATCCTCGACGTGGCGAGCGGGCGCAAGCGCCCCTGGTCCGACCAGTGGGGTTTGTTCAACGACCTGACGCTGTTCAATCCCGCACCGATCACCTGAACCGGTGTCCGGTCGCGGCTTCGGACGCCGCAGCCCGCGCCGTCCCCGGGCGCGCAGGGACCTGAGCCGCGGCGCCGGAGGCGTGCCCGGCCCCGAAGGGGCACGCCGGAGGCGGGCAATCCGGAACCATCGTCGGTGCAGAGCCTTGCCGCGCCGGCGGGTCTGGATCCCGGGTTCCGCTGCGCGGCCCCGGGATGACGCAGCGGGCTGCGGCCTCGGTCGCGCCTCCGGCCGGCAGGCCCGCACGGCGCCACCGCAGCCCGGAAGCCCGGAAGCCCGGCGCATCACAACCTATGTAAGTACGACTTAAATACGCAGAGTAATCCAAATATATATGTCAGTCGCTTTTATCTATAACTACTTATTATCTTTGCCGATGTAATCCGATTTCCATCGCCGAACTACCACGCGCCCGGTCTCTTATAGCCTCCACGATACCGTCCCTGCACGCCCGCAGGGCCGCCCCGCTCCGGGGCGGCCCTGCGCTGCCGCGCCTCCCATCGCACCCCCATCGGCCCCCATGACCCTGCGCATCGGCACGCGTCTCCAGATGATCACCGCCACGGCCCTGCTCGGCATGGCGCTGCTGATCGGGCTCGCGGCCTGGGACCTGTCCCGGGTGATCGGCGACGCGCGCGCGGCGCAGACCCGCAGCCTGGTCGAGGCGGCGCACGGGGTGCTGGCCTATTTCGAGGGGGAGGAGCGGGCGGGGCGGATGAGCCGCGCGGCCGCCCAGGCGGGGGCCATCGCGGAAATCCGCGGCCTGCACTACGCGGGAAGCGAGTATTTCTGGATCCAGGACATGCATCCGCGCATGGTCCTGCATCCGAAAGCCGCGCTGATCGGCCAGGATATCGGCGGCCTCGCGGATCCGACCGGCAAGCACCTGTTCGTCGACATGGTCGACCAGGTCCGCCGCGACGGCGCGGGCTTCGTCCCCTACATGTGGCCGAAGCCCGGCCTGGATCAGCCCGTGGCCAAGATCTCCTACGTGAAGGGCTTCGCGCCCTGGGGCTGGATCATCGGCACCGGCATCTACGCGGACGACACCGCCGCCCAGGTGCAGCCGGCGCTCCAGCGCCTGCTCGCCGGCGCCGCGCTCGCTGCGCTCCTGATCGCCGGGCTGGCGACGCTGATCGGACGGGGCGTCACCCGGCCGATCCGGGCGCTGACCGACACGATGGACGGCCTCGCGGCGGGCGATCTCGGCCGGGACGTGCCCCGCTCCGCAACCGCGGAAGAGCTGGGCCGGATGGCCGCCGCGGTCCAGGTGTTCAAGGACGGGCTGATCCAGATGAAGGCCCTGGAGGCGGAGACCGCGCAGGCGCGGCTGGCCGCGGACGAGCAGCGCAAGGCCGGGATGCGCGAGATGGCCGACCGGTTCGAGGCGGCGGTCGGCGGCATCGTCGGCCAGGTCTCGGCCTCGGCCACCGAGCTGCAGGCCACCGCCGGCGCGATGTCGGCGCTCGCCGGCCAGACCTCGGCCCAGTCCGGCACGGTCGCGGCCGCCGCGGAAGAGGCCGCCTGCAACGTCAACACGGTCGCGGCCGCGGCCGAGGAGCTGGGCTCCTCCGTGCAGGAGATCGGCCGGCAGGTGCAGGGCTCGTCGGAGCTGGCCCGGGTCGCGGCGGCGGAAGCCGACCAGACCGGCGCGCTGGTGCAGGAGCTGAACAACGCGGTGGCCAAGATCGGCGACGTGGTCGGGCTGATCGCGTCGATCGCCGGGCAGACGAACCTGCTGGCACTCAACGCCACGATCGAGGCGGCGCGAGCCGGAGCGGCGGGGCGGGGCTTCGCGGTGGTGGCCTCCGAGGTGAAGGCCCTGGCCGAGCAGACCGCGCGGGCGACCGGCGAGATCTCGGGACAGATCGCGCGGATCCAGGGGGTGACGGGTCAGGCGGTGGGCGCGATCGGGGCGATCACCGGCCGGATCCGGGAGATCAACGGGGTGGCGGCGGGCATCGCGGCGGCGGTGGAGGAGCAGGGCGCGGCGACCCAGGAGATCGTCCGCAACGTCACGCAGGCGGCGGCCGGCACCGGCGCGGTGACCGGCACCATCGCGGGCGTGGCGGGCGCCGCGGCGGAGACCGGGGCGGCGGCCAGCCAAGTGCTGGGGGCGGCCTCCGAGCTGTCGCGCCAGTCCGAGCACCTCGCCGCCGAGGTCGGACGCTTCCTCGGCACCGTCCGCGCCGCCTGAGGCCGCCTTCGATCCGGAGCGGACGACGCTCGATCGCTCCCAACGCGTCAAGCCTGCGCTCGGAGCAAGCATTCCCAGAGAGGACGGCCGGAGATCCGGAATGTGTCCACTGCGCCCCGGGGTGACGGCAGGGATCAAAACGGACGGATCCAGCAGGCTGGAGATGGAACTTCCAACCTGATCTTGCCGGCCGCGCGGGCCCTTGCGTCGCGAGCCGAGCGTGCCCGACTTTCCCGACGGCGAGCCGGCTCGATTCTTGAGTCGTCTCGCCGAGGGAATCCGTTCCATGGCTACAGCACTGCGTTCCTGCCGCCGCGTCGCGCGCGCGGCCCTGGCCTTCCTGATCCTCGGTCCGCTCACGGCGGGCGGGGCCTGGGCGGCGGAGCGGCCGGTCACCTTCGCCCATCAGGATATGGTCGTCCCGTTCCGGGCCCTGATGGCCGCGGGAGCCGTCGAGAAGGCCACCGGCTACACGGTGCAGTGGCGCAAGTTCGGCGGCGGCGGCGACGTGATCCGCGCCATGGCCTCGGGCAATGTCCAGATCGGGGAGGCGGGGTCGAGCCCGATCGCCGCGGCCGCCTCCCAGGGGCTCGACATCCAGCTGTTCTGGATCCTCGACGCGATCGCCGAGGCCGAGCAGCTCGTGGCGCGCAACGGCGGCGGCGTGACCCGCGTGGGCGACCTGCGCGGCAAGACGATCGCGGTGCCCTTCGTGTCGACCGCGCATTATCGGCTGATCGCAGCCCTGGCCGAGGCCGGGCTGACCCAGCAGGATGTCCGGATCCTGAACATGCGCCCGCCCGAGATCGCCGCCGCCTGGGAGCGGGGCGACATCGACGCCACCTTCATCTGGGATCCCGTGCTGGCCCGGGTGAAGAAATCCGGCACCGTGGTGGTCTCGGCGGGCGACCTCGCCCGCCGGGGCAAGGCCACCTTCGACGGCCTGGTCGTCGACCGGGCCTGGGCGGCCCAGAACCGGGCCTTCCTCGTCACCCTGGTGCAGCTGATCGCCGCCCAGGACGCCGCCTACGCCGCCAGACCTTGGGGCGCCGACGCGCCGGAGGTGGCGGCCATCGCCCGGATCACCGGCTCGGCGCAGGCGGAGGTGCCGGCGAGCCTCGCGGCCTATCGCTTCCCGACGCTGGAGGCCCAGGCCTCCCCGGCCTGGCTCGGCGGCGGCGCCGCCAGGGCCCTGACCGAGACCGCGGAATTCCTGAAGGCGCAGGGCCGCGTCCAGGCGCTCGCGCCGGATTACGGCCGGTTCGTCACCGGAGCGTACGTGGACGCGGCCCGGAAATAGCCCGACTCCGGACCAAAGAGGCTCATGATCGAGATCCGCAACCACAGCGTCCGCTACGGGGAGGGGCCTTCCGCGGTCGACGCCCTCGCGCAGGTCGACCTGACGATCCGGCCGGGGGAGTTCGTGGTCGCGCTCGGCGCGTCGGGCTGCGGCAAGACCACGCTGCTCTCGGCCATCGCGGGCTTCCTCGAACCCACGCAGGGCCGGATCCTCCTCGACGGCGCGCCGATCCGGGGGCCGGGGGCCGAAAGGGGCGTGGTCTTCCAGCGCCACGCCCTGATGCCCTGGCTGGACGTCGCCGAGAACGTGGCGTTCGGCCCCCGGATGCGGGGTGTTCCCCGGTCGGAGCGGCGGCGGATCGCCCAGGCGATGCTCGACCTCGTGGGCCTACCCGATTGCGCCGACCGGACGGTCGACGCGCTCTCGGGGGGCATGCAGCAGCGGGTCGGCCTGGCCCGGGCGCTCGCCGGCGACCCGCGCGTCCTGCTGATGGACGAGCCCCTCGGGGCGCTCGACGCCCTCACCCGCGAGCAGGTGCAGGAGCTGATCCTCCAGATCTGGCACCGGACCGGCAAGATGGCCTTCTTCATCACGCACGACGTCGAGGAGGCGGTGTTCCTCGCGAAACGGCTGGTGATAATGAGCCCGCGTCCCGGCCGCATCGTCGAGACGCTGGAGCTGCCCTTCTCGCGCGCGGTGGTGGAAGGCCGCGACACGCGCGCGGTGAAGTCGGATCCGAGCTTCATCGCCCTGCGCGCGCGCGCGCTCGCGCGCATCCGCGAGCGCGCCGAGGCGCCGACCGGAGAGGCTCGATGACCGGGCTGCCCCTGGACGCGACGGCCCCGGCGGATCCGGCGCGGCGTCCCGGATCCGGCCGCCGCGGCGGCGGAGCGCGGCGCCGCGGCGGAGCGCTGGTTCCGGCAGTCAGCCTCGCCACCGTGATGGCGGTCCTCGGCCTCTGGGTCGCCGCCACGCGAGCCGGCTGGGTCAAGCCACTGTTCCTGCCGGCGCCGGAGGCGATCCTGTCGGCCTTCGTCCAGGCCTGGACCGGCACGATCGACGGTGCGCCGCTCGGCCTCCACGTCCGGGACAGCCTCCTGCGCGTCACCGGCGCCTTCGGGCTCGCCGCCCTGCTGGAGATTCCCGCCGGGCTCGCCATGGGCACGAACCGGATCGCCCGCGGCATCCTCGACCCGCTGATCGAGTTCTACCGGCCGCTGCCGCCGCTGGCCTACCTGCCGCTGATGGTCATCTGGTTCGGGATCGGCGAGCTGTCCAAGGTGCTGCTGATCCTCCTCGCCTGCTTCGCGCCGGTCGCCCTGTCCACCCGCGCCGGCGTGCTCGCCGCCTCCCGCGACCAGATCCATGCGGCGCGCGCCCTCGGGGCGAGCCGCGCGCAGGTCCTGCGCCACGTGGTCGTCCCCGCGGCGATGCCGGAGATCCTGATCGGCCTGCGGATCGGCATGGGCGTGGGCTGGACCACCCTGGTGGCCGCCGAGATGGTGGCGGCCCAGGCCGGCCTCCGCCAGCCCGTCCTCAACGCCTCCAACTTCCTGCGCACCGATGGGGCGGTGATGGGGATCTTGGTGATCGGCCTGTTCGCGACCCTGTTCGAATGCGGCCTGCGCTGGCTCGAACGCGTGCTGGTGCCCTGGAAGGGACAATCCTAGACCCGCGCCTAAACCCGCGCCTAGACCCGCGCCTAGACCCGCACGCGGGCTCGGCGGTGCCCGCGAGAGAGGGCGCGGGATGCGCACGCAGGGAGATGGCCCCGATCCTCGCCAGCCTCCAGCCGCCGGGGCGATCAGTCCGCGTCGCGATGTCCGACACGGTTGGGCATTCGGCTATCGGTTCGGCCCGGCCTGCGCATCCTTGACCCACAAGCTTGGCTGTGGCGATGTGACTCACGAAAATTGGACGATGACGGATGGGCGACCTCTATCGCATCACTGCATCATGCCGAAGATTATATCAAACCAGCACATCAAGCTGGCATTTCTTGTTCGGTCGGGGCCAGAAACATGAGACGGGAGGGCATGGATGCTCCGGAAATCGGGCAGCTTATCGGTCGATCGAATGCAACAATTCTCGATATTGGCGCCAACAAAGGCGACATGAGCGAGAACTTTGCGACCTGGTTCCCGTTCGCGTAGGTCTTTTCCTTCGAGCCTGATCCGCGTGCGATCCGGAAGATATTGGCGCGCAATCCGAATCCGCGCATTCATCTGACCCAGAAGGCGCTCGGCCAGACGATCGGCAAGGCCATCTTCCATCAGAGTTCCGGCCACGATCTCGGCGGGGGCGCGATCGACCAGGAAACGGGGCAGGTCGAGGAATGGGATCAATCCGGATCCCTCCGCGAGCCGAAGGAGCATCTCGAAAAGTTTCCGTGGGTCAAGTTCGACAGAACGATCGAGGTCGACGTCACGACCCTAGATGCGTGGGCCGCGGAGAATTACGTCAAGTATGTCGATTTCATCTGGGCGGACGTGCAGGGCGCGGAAGAGGACCTGATCCTCGGAGGCATGAACACCCTGCGCAACACGCGGTATTTTTACACGGAGTTCTCGACGACCGAGCTCTATGCCGGCGCATTCGGTCTGAACGAGATCACGGAACGGCTGCCGTTCTTCGAGATCGTCGAAGTTTTTCAACAGGACGTGCTCTTGAGAAACAAGAATCCCTGGGGCTAGCGACCCCGCCCCGGAGATCAGGAACCGTTGACACAGGCGCGGACGGATTCTCCGCGCGGTCATTCCGTTTCGACTTGAACTTGGATCGGCACAGGTCGTGGACCGTTGGAATCAGCTTCACATCATTCTCGAGGCCGCAAAAGAACGCGAAAATGCTCTGACGAAGCAGCTTGAGGAAGAACGTGAGCGCGCGGCGGCCTTGCGGATCGTCATTTCAGCGATGATCGAGAGCACCCGCTGGCTTGGCCTCGATCGATCGAAGTTTCGGTCCCTGATCGTCAAGGCGGGGCGGGACACGCCCAATTCCGGGCCGTCCTCGAGCCGCCACGGCGTGCTGCTGGCCGAAGCGAAGAGGATCCTTTCGCACCGATAGGTTTCGGACCTGCCGGGGGCCGCGACCTGACGGCCCCGCGTGACCGGCCCGGCCTCACGCACTCACCGGTAGACCGGGCAGCTGTCGACGTCGCCGGTCGGCAGGAACTCGCAATTGGTGACCGGCGGGATGAGCCCGTCATCCGCGACACTCGGGACCGCGGCTTCGCTGGTCGGCGGCGCGGTCAGCATGACCGTGCCGAAAGCGAGGGCGGCGGCGACGAAGGCGAGCGCGAACAGGGCGAGGTCGCGCCGGAGCGCAGGGATCGAGGCGGCGTCCATCTTTGTCCTCCCACAGGGCGCAGGCGTTGCGCCGAGGGGAAGGCTAGATCCGGTTGCGGGTTGCCGCGCCCCCCGAATGCAGGAGGCGCGCAACGCGTGCCGACCGCCATCGGTGCGCGGGGCACGCAGGAGCGCGGCACCTCCAGCGCCGCCGGGCCGGCGCCCCGCCGTCACCGCGTCGTCCGGATCGTGTCGCTACCGCTGCGGCGCCGGCGCCGGAGGCTGGGGCGAAGACCCGGGCTGGCCGGGGGCCTGCGGGATCGCGTTCTCGGGCGGCGGCGGCGGCTTCTGCCCCGGAGCGGGCGCGGCCTGATCATTCTGCAGGGTCTGGTTCGCCCGCGTCTGGATCGAGTCGGAGGTCTGCTGGCTGATCAGGCCGTAGGAGACGGCCGCCGCGAGGGCGACGGCGATGACCGCCCCGATGATCGCTTTGGTGAGCTTGGGCGGCATGTCTCCGTCCTCGTGCGGCGCCGGACGCGCGTCAGGCGGCTTCCCTGCGGGTGACGATAAGTGCCCAGATCGTCGCCGGGATCCATCCGATGATCGTCAGGTGAAGAAGAATGCAGAGGATGCCCTGGAACACCTTCCCGCGCAGGAACATGGCGAGCCATGGCGCCAGGAAGCAGATGAGGATCATGATCATGGTGGGAACGGCTCCTTGCCGGGGGAGACATAGGCGCCGGGCCGGCTTGCGGTAGCCCTCCGGATGGGACGGAGCGGGATCAGCACGGCGCGGGATCCCGGTCGGCCGCAGGGCCGCCCGGATCAGACGCGATGCCCCTCAACTGGTCCACCATGCAGGTCAGCCACGCGACGGGCGCGGCGTCCCACGGGAACGTCCTGCCGTGCGCGACCCCCGCGAGCCGCTCGGTGAAGGCACCGATGTCGGAACACAGAACCGGCAGGTTCAGCCGCAAGGCGGCAGTCAGCGTGTAGGACCAGGTTTCCGGGCACTGCGCGGGGTACCAGACGAGATCGGGCGCCTCCGTGTGTAGGGCGGTGACAAAACCATCCACTGGAGCGTCGGCGTCGTGCTGATGCGGGCGGCGTAAAAGCCGGCCAGTGGAGAAGCTTCTCTTTCGAGAGGAGCTGGGGATGTTTGCCGTGGAAGTCTACGCGGCCGTTCGGCAGTTCGTGTTTATCGAGGGCAACTCTCGGCGTGAGGCGGCTCGAGTGTTCGGGCTGAGCCGAGAGACGATCGCCAAGATGTGCCGGTTCTCCCTGCCGCCGGGCTATACGCGCTCGAAGCCGGTCGAGAAGCCGAAGCTTGGGCCTCTTCTGCCGGTGATCACGGCCATCCTGGAAACGGACCGAAGCGCGCCGATCAAGCAGCGGCACACGGCCAAGCGGATCTTCGAGCGTTTACGCGACGAGCACGGCTATGCCGGCGGCTACACGGTGGTGAAGGACCACGTGCGGATCTGCCGATCGCAGGGGCGGGAGACCTTCGTGCCGCTGGCCCACCCGCCTGGCCATGCCCAGGTTGACTTCGGCGAGGCGGTGGCCACGATCGGCGGCGTGCGTCGCAAGATCCATTTCTTCTGCATGGACCTGCCGCACTCCGACGCCTGCTTCGTGAAGGCATATCCGCGGGAGACCACCGAGGCGTTCCTCGACGGGCACGTCGCCGCCTTCGCCTTCTTCACGGGCGTGCCGCTGTCGATCCTGTACGACAACACGAAGATCGCGGTCGCCAAGATCTGCGGTGACGGGCAGCGCGAGCGCACGCGCGCCTTCACCGAGTTGGTGAGCCACTACCTGTTCCGCGACCGCTTCGGCCGTCCGGGCAGGGGCAACGACAAGGGCAAAGTCGAAGGGCTGGTCAAGTTCGCCCGGTCCAACTTCATGACCCCGGCTCCGGAGGCAGCTTCGTTCGAGGCGCTGAACGCTGATCTGGAGCGACGCTGCCGAGTCCGGCAGGATGAGTGTGCCGGTCGGTCTGCCGAGCTCATCGGTACGCGGCTCGTGGCCGACCGTGCGGTCCTGCGCGCCCTGCCGGCGGTCCCGCTGGAGCCGTGCGAGAAGCGGGCTGGTCGTGTCTCCTCGACCGCGCTGGTGCGCTATCACGGCAACGACTACTCGGTGCCCACCGCCTACGGCTTCCGGGACGTGCTGGTGAAGGGCTTCGTCGACGAGGTCGTGATCCTGTGCGGCGGGATCGAGATCGCCCGGCACGAACGCAGCTACGGCACCGGCGTGTTCGTCTCCGAGCCGCTGCACTACCTCGCGCTGATCGAGACCAAGCCGAACGCCCTCGACCAAGCGGCGGCCCTCCAGGACTGGGATCTGCCCGAGGCGTTCCAGCACCTGCGCCATCTCCTGGAGGCGCGCATGGGCAACCGGGGCAAGCGCGAGTTCATCCAGGTGCTGCGCCTGATGGAGGCGATGCCCAAGGACGTGGTGGCCGCAGCCGTCGCGGAGGCGATCCGGCTCGGGGCGATCGGCTTCGATGCGGTCAAGCTGATTGCGCTGGCCCGACTCGAGCACCGACCGCCCCGGCTCGACCTGGCAGCCTATCCGCACCTGCCCAGAACCACGGTGCGGACCACCGTGGCTGCCGACTATGCCGTGCTGGTGCCGGAGGTGGCCGCATGAGCCTGGCGCGCGACGAGACCACGCCGGGCGTCCTGCTGGCTCACCACCTCAAGCAGCTCAAGCTGCCCACGGTGCTGCGCGAGTACGACAAGGTTGCCCGCGAGTGCGCTCAGAGCGGCCTGGACCACTCGCGCTACCTGTTGCGGCTGGTTGAACTGGAGCTGATCGACCGTGAGCGGCGCATGGTCGAGCGCCGCATCCGGGCGGCGCGCTTCCCGGCGGTGAAGAGCCTCGACACGTTCGACTTTGCCGCGATCCCGAGCCTGAACAAGATGCTCGTGCTGGAACTGGCCCGCTGTGGCTACATCCTCGGCCGGGAGAACGTCATCGCACTTGGCAACTCGGGCACTGGCAAGACCCACATCGCCTTGGCTCTCGGCTTGGCGGCTTGCCAGAAGGGCTTCTCGGTCACGTTCACCACCGCGGCCTCGCTGGTCAACCAACTCCTGGAGGCGCGCGACGAGCGTCGTCTGCTCCGGCTTCAGCGCGAACTAGCCGCGGTCAAGCTCCTGATCGTCGACGAACTCGGCTACGTGCCGCTGTCGTCGACGGGGGCGGAGTTGCTGTTTGAGGTCTTCTCGCAGCGCTACGAGCGTGGCTCGACCGTGGTGACCTCGAACCTCCCGTTTGAGGACTGGACGTCAGTTCTGGGCTCGGAACGGCTCACGGGCGCGCTGCTCGACCGGCTGACCCACCACGTCAGCATCCTGAGCCTGAACGGCAACAGCTACCGCCTCAAAACTTCCCGCAGCCGGCGCGGCCGGGCCGAAGGGGCGGAGCAAAACCAGGCCACCGCCGATCCTCACGACCCCGAGACGGGCGAGATCCCGCCGGCCTGACCCTTACGATCGGCGACGAACGAAGAAGGGGCCCGATCGGGCCCCTTCTTCGTTCGAGCTGCACGTTGCCAGTGGCCTGATTTTGCTCCGACACGGCGGCCTGGAATTGGTCCGCCCTTTACAGTCCTGCCCATCACGCTACGGTCTGCCGGTTTTGCCGTGCTTCTCGTCTGCGCCTACGCCCTGGAAGAGACCTTGATCAACCTTTGGAAGGGGCACAGGCTGGTCGAGGCCCTGCCAGCGGTCGGCGGCGGCGTGCGCGGCCTCGCGGTCATGACGGTGATCATGGCCATCGCGCTCGTACCCTACTTTGCGTGGCGGGAGCTTGGCCGCGTGCTCGGCCGCGAAAAGCTGAAGGCGCTGATGCTCTCGAGCCACGAGGTATCACCCGGGACCTGATCGTTACGAGTGGGACGGCCAATTGTCCCGTCCGATCAAGCCGGGCGGACGTAATCTGCAAGGATGCGAGGGGATTCTCCGGGCGAGGGACGGTCATGTTCCGCTGGTCTCGTTGTCTCTTCGTCCTCGCTCTTCTCACCGCAGGATCGCATGTCGCCTTCGCGGAGCCTGCCCCCGCAGCAGCCCTCCCGGTCGGCACCGTCGCCGCGCAGAAGAGGGCCATCGACAAGGCGCTCGACTTCGTCGGCCGGGTGGAAGCGGTGAGCCGCGTCGAGGTGCGGGCGCGGGTCACGGGTTACCTCGACGCGGTCCTGTTCAAGGAGGGCGAACTCGTTCCGGAGGGAGCGCCGCTTTACCGGATCGAGCCCGACCTCTTCGAGGCCGCCGTCCGTCAGGCGGAGGGGGCGCTGGAGCGCACCCGCGCAGCCAAGACGCTCGCGGCGATCCAACTCCAGCGCGCGCAGGATCTCCTTGATCGCAATTCCGGCACCGTGGTCGCGCGGGACCAGGCGCGCGCCGCCCTCGAACAAGCGCAAGGCGCCGTGCTGGGCGACGAGGCGAGCCTGAAAACGGCGCAGATCAACCTCGGCTACACGAAGATCCTGTCCCCGATCGCCGGCCGGATCGGACGCACCAGCGTCACGAAGGGCAACGTGGTTGGACCGGATAGCGGGGTGCTCACCTCCATCGTGAGCCAGAATCCCATGTACGTCTCCTTCCCGGTTAGCCAGCGCGAATTCCTCCGGGTGCAGCAGAGCGGTGTCCAGCCGGACCGGAGCAAGATCGCCGTGCGGATCCAGTTCTCCGATGGCACGACGTACGACCAGACCGGCCGGGTCAACTTCGTGAACATCAGCGTCGACCGCACCACCGATACGGTGCTGGTGCGCGCCAGCATGCCGAACCCCACCGGCGCCCTGCGGGACGGCCAGCTCGTCAAGGTCGCGTTGCAGACCGGAGCGCCGGTGGAGAAGGTGATGGTGCCCCAGGCTGCCCTCATCGCCGACCAGGGCGGCGTCTACGTTTTCGTCGTCGAGGACGGGCGGGCCGTGATCCGGCGGGTCAAGCTGGGCTCCGGCGGCGCCGGACCGGATGCCATCGTCGACGAGGGCCTGTCGGGTGGCGAACTGGTCATCGTCGACGGCCTGCAGCGGGTGCGGCCCGGGATCGCCGTTCGGGCGAACCCGATCGGCCAGTCGGCAAGCGGGATCTGAGGCCATGCTGTCCGCGATCTTCGTCGACCGACCGCGCCTGGCAATCGTGATCGCGATCGTCACGTCGATCGCCGGTGCCCTGGCGCTGTTCACCATTCCGGTCGCGCAGTACCCCGACATCGTGCCGCCGCAGGTCTCGGTGACGACGACCTATCCCGGCGCCGCCGCCGCGGTGGTCGAATCCACGGTCGCCCAGCCCATCGAGTCGCAGGTCGTGGGCGTCGACAAGATGATCTACATGAAGAGCGTCAGCGGCAACGACGGCAGCTACACGCTCACCGGGTCGTTCGAACTCGGGACCGATCCCGACATCAACGCCGTCAACGTCAACAACCGCGTCCAGATCGCCCTAGCCAAGCTGCCCGAGGACGTTCGCAAGCAGGGGATCACGGTCAAGAAGAAGTCGTCCGCCCTGCTCGGCGTGCTCGCGGTCTACTCGCCCAAGGGCGCCCAGGACCCGCTCTTCATCTCGAATTACGTCACCATCAATCTGCTCGACCGCATCAAGAGCACGCCCGGCGTCGGCGACGCGACCCTGTGGGGACCGCAGGATTACGCGATGCGGGCCTGGGTCCGGACCGACCAGCTGACCGGGCTCAACCTCACCACGAGCGACGTGATCGACGCGATCAAGGCGCAGAACGTCCAGGCGCCCGTGGGGCGGATCGGTGCCCGACCGATCTCCAACGCGCAGCAGCTTCAACTCAGCATCCAGACCCAGGGACGGCTCACCTCGCCCGAGCAGTTCCAGAACATCGTCCTGCGCACGAACCCGGACGGCTCCCTGCTTCGCCTCGGCGACGTCGCCCGGATCGAACTGGGTGCGGCGAGCCTCGACCGTGAGACCCGGCTCAACGGCAGCCCGGCGACCGTCGTGGCGATCTACCAATCGCCGGGCGCCAACGCGATCGCGACGCTCAAGGAGGTCAAGGCCCGCGTCGCGGCGCTCGCCCCCTCCTTCCCGGAGGGGCTGGAGTGGAAGGTCACCTACGACCCGACGGCCTTCATCACCGAGACCGTCCACGAGGTGCAGAAGACCCTGATCGAGGCGTTCGTGCTGGTCGTGGTGGTGGTGTTCCTGTTTCTTGGAAGTCTTCGCGCGACGCTCATCCCGACGCTGGCCGTGCCCGTCAGCCTGATCGGTACCTTCATCGCCCTGAAGGCGGTGGGGTACTCGGCGAACTCCGTCTCGCTGCTCGCCATGGTGCTCGCCATCGGCATCGTGGTCGACGACGCCATCGTGGTCGTCGAGAACGTCGAGCGGGTGATGGAGGAGCATCCCGAGCTCTCCCCGCGCGAGGCCACCAAGCGGGCGATGGCCGAGATCACGGCCCCGATCATCGCGATCACCCTGGTCCTGCTCTCGGTCTTCGTGCCGGTCGCCTTCGTGCCCGGCATCTCGGGGGAGCTGTTCCGCCAGTTCGCCGTGGCGGTCGCAGTCTCGATGTTTCTCTCGGCGATCAACGCGCTGACGCTCTCGCCCGCGCTCTGCGGGGTGCTGCTTCGGCCGCACCACGGCCCGCGCCGCGGGATCATGGGCTTCATCATGCGCGCGATCGACGGGGTGCGCGACGGCTATGGTGCGGCGGTCGCCCGCATCGTCCGCCTGTCGATCATCGGCGTCGTGCTGTCGCTCGCGGCGGCCTGGGGCACGGTCGAGCTGGCCAAGATCACGCCCACCGGCTTCCTGCCGGAGGACGACCAGGGCGCGTTCTTTGTGGTCGTGCAACTGCCCGAGGGGGCGTCCGTCGACCGGACCTCGGAGGTCGCAGCCAAAGCCGAGGCGATCCTGCGCGAGGAGCACGCGGTCGCGGACACGACCACTGTGGTCGGCCTCAACTTCATCGACAATTACTCACAGGGCAGCGCCGCCTTCCAGGTGGTGACGCTCAAGCCCTTCGAGGAGCGGAAGGGCGTGGGCGACGGCGCGGCGGCGTTGATCGCGCGGCTCGGCCAGCGCTTCCGCGAGATCCCCGGCGGCACGGTCGTGCCGATCGCGCCGCCGCCGATCATCGGTCTCGGCACCGGTGGCGGCTTCGCCTACGTGCTGGAGGACCTGCGCGGCGGCGACCCGAAGGAGCTCGCGCAAGTCTTGCGCGGGCTTCTCGTCGCGGCGAACCAGGAGCCGAAGCTCAATCGCGTCTTCAGCACCTTCTCGGCGACGAACCCCTCGGTCTACCTCGACATCGACCGCAACAAGGTCCAGATCCTCGGGGTGTCGCTCGACGCCGTGTTCCAGGCACTGCAGGCCTCGCTCGGCGGCTACTACATCAATGACATCAACCTGTTCGGCCGTGCGTGGCAGGTCCAGGTCCAAGCCGAGGCGACGGACCGCCAGAAGATCGACGACATCTACCGCATCAACGTGCGCAACAAGGACGGCGGGATGGTCCCGTTGCGCAGCCTGGCGGAGGCCCGCATCATCGTCGGACCGCCCGCGCTGATCCGGTACAACAACCTCCGCGCCGTGACGGTGCAGGGCGGCCCGGCGCCGGGCGTCTCCTCGGGCCAGGCGCTCGCCGCCATGGAGGCCGTCGCCGCACGCACGCTGCCCGCGGGATTCGGCGGGGAATGGACCGACACCGCTTTCCAAGAGAAGCGGGCGGAGGGCAAGACCGCGATCATCCTCGCCTTCGCGGTTCTGTTCGCCTTCCTGTTCCTGGTCGGCCTGTACGAGAGCTGGACCATCCCGGTGCCCGTGCTGCTCTCCGTGACCGTCGGCATCGTCGGCGCCTACGCGGCGATGGTCTGGGGCAATCTCACCCTCGATCTCTACGCGCAGATCGGCATGGTCGTGCTGATCGGCCTGGCCGCCAAGAACGGCATCCTCATCGTCGAGTTCGCCAAAGAGCAGCGGGACAAGGGCGTCCCGCTGCGCGAGGCCGCGACCGAAGGCGCGCGCCTCCGCTTCCGCCCGGTGATGATGACCTCCTTCGCCTTCATCCTCGGGCTCCTCCCGCTCGTGATCGCCACAGGCGCCTCGCAACTCGCCCGGCGCGATGTCGGCACGCCCGTGTTCGGCGGCATGATCGCCGCATCGTTCCTCGGCATCTTCGTGATCCCGCCGCTCTACGTCGTGTTCCAGGGCCTGCGCGAGCGGGCGTGGCGCCTCCTGAGCGGTGGGACCGGCAAGACGACCGACACGGCCGCGCAACCCAACGCGCCCGCCGGCACGCCGGGGCATCTCCCGGCGGAATAGCGGAGGATTGGCCCCATGGAGGGTACGAATCAGGCACTCGCCGCTGAGTGGCGCGTCGATGACGAGCCACCCGGCGAGCGCAGCCGGCTCAAGCGCAAGGTCTACGAGCGCGAGTTGCGGAAGCTACAGGTGCAGCTCTGCCACCTTCAGGCCTGGGTGAAGGCGACCGGCGCACGGATCATCGTGGTGTTCGAGGGGCGCGACGCGGCTGGCAAGGGCGGAACCATCAAGGCGATCACCGAGCGGGTCAGCCCGCGCGTGTTCCGCGTCGTCGCCCTGCCGGCGCCGTCCGATCGCGAGAAGAGCCAGCTTTTCCTCCAGCGCTACATCGCGCACTTCCCGGCTGCGGGCGAGATCGTGATCTTCGACCGCAGCTGGTACAATCGTGCGGGCGTCGAGGCCGTCATGGGGTTCGCCGGCGAGGCCGAGCAGCGTCGCTTTCTGACCCTCTGTCCGCAAATCGAGCAGTTCATCGCCGGGAGCGGGATCCAGCTCATCAAATTTTGGCTGGAGGTCGGCCGCCAGGAACAGAGGATCCGCTTCGAGGCCCGCATCAGCGATCCGCTGCGGCAGTGGAAGCTGAGCCCGATGGACCTGGAATCTTATCGGCGCTGGTATGATTATTCCCGCGCTCGTGACTCGATGCTTGCAGCAACCGATTCCGACGATCTCCCGTGGTATGTGGTGCGATCCGACGACAAGCGCAGGGCGCGGCTGAACTGCATCGCGCACCTGCTGCATCTGATCCCCTACCGGGAGCTCAAGCCGGAGCCGGTGGCGCTACCCAAGCGCTGCAAGAAGAACGCTTACGACGACACGCTGCGCGACCAGCGGTTCGTGCCGGAGCAGTACTGATCCGGCGGCGGGAGCCACCGTTCGCGGACTGCACGGTGTTGCGGCGATAGAGGATCTCGATCGCGGACGCGACGCACTCAGGCCGGCTGGCGGCGGGACGCGGCCTGCAAAGGTGTGTTCACTCCCGTGAAGGCGCAGTCCCGGCTGCGCGCCGCAGCCGGACTTTGCCGTGAATCCTTTTTCGTCCCAGTATCGGAGTTCTCTGTATCGGGACCGAGCCAACTCTGATGGATCGGCCGGCAAGGTTCCTCTGAGAAGTCCTCGCTCGGCCCCGAAAAAGATCAGGGAGCCTCTTACTAGGTTCGGAGCTGTTCCGGTGTCCCGTCCGATCAAGAAGTAATTAGAGGCTCAGATTAACTGGCGTCGGAGGATGCGACTATGCCCCTGTCCGCCAAGTTGCGCAGCGGCTTCTGCTTGACGGAGGCAGCCTTGGCCGAGCGCGTCCACGCGACCGAGAAAGCGCCCTCGACGAGGTTTGTCCCAGTCGACGACGTCAGGGCGATCCAAGTCGATCTCGCCGAACTCAGCGCCGGCTTCGGCAGCCTCGTCGCCGAAGCCGGCCTCGATCCGCAGATAATCGATAGCCGCACGAAGCTCGTCCCGTTCACCGCGGTCGGCCGCCTCATCGCTCTAGCAGCCGATTGCCAGCAGCTCGGGCTCCTCATCGGGGAGCGCGTCACGCTGGCCTCACAGTGGCTCCGCGCTTCGATGCTGTGCAACTGCGACACGGTCGGGGACGCTCTGCAGGCCCTCAAGGCACATCTGTGCGTACAGGACCGGGGCGGCGTGGTCAGGCTGGGCGTCTTCGGCGAGATCGCCGTACCCAGCTACACCCCGTATGAGCCCGAGGTTGTCGGAGCCGCCCTGCATTCCGAGCAGGCCCTGGCCAAGATGACCAACGTTCTGCGGGCGCTCTGCGGGGCCCGATGGGAGCCGCTGGAGGTGCTACTGCCGCGCTCCGCGCCGGATGACAGCACGCCATACGGTGCGTTCTTCCGCGCGCCCGTCCGGTTCGATCAGGAAATGACCGCCCTGATTTTTCTGGCGCCCCTCGTGCAGCAGACGATCGCCGGCGCGGACCCGGCCGTTCGCCGACGCGTGGAGGAGCGGATCCGCCGGATCGAGGTCGCTCAGCCCGCCAAGCTCACCGACGAGCTCCGCCACTATCTCCGTGCTACGGTGATCAAGCAGCGCTGCAAGGCGGAGCGGATAGCGCGCCTGCGGCTGGTGAACCGCCGCACCCTGAGCCGCCGCCTGAGGGCCGAGGGCACGAGCTTCAGGCAGCTCACCAACGAGGCCCAGTTCGCGGTGGCCAAGCAGCTCTTGGCCGACACGAGCATGAACCTGACGCAGATTTCGGCGGCCCTGAACTTCTCCGAGCTTGCCGCCTTCACGCATGCCTTTCGGCGCTGGTCGGGCATGGCGCCCAGCACATGGCGGAAGGAGAAGCGATCGGAGACGAACAGCCCCGTCGACAGTGACATGCCTCAGGCGGGTTAGAGGAGGGACAAGGGATGCGCCAACCCGCTCGCATCTTGGTCTGCGCCCTCATCCTGTTCGCCGGCGCCGCGCGCGCGCAGGAAGCCCGCTCGCTTATCGCGATGCAGGCGGATTCGCACATGCAGATGGCGGCGGCGTCGCTGATTCCGACCCTCCGGGGACGGTGGCTCCACGCCGATCACAAGCTCGTCGTGGGGCGCGTGCAGGATGTCAGGGTCTCACAGGACGGCCACACGCTGATCGCCGTGGTCGCCCGCCGACGATGGCTCCGTGGCGGGGAGATCGGCATCCCGGTCCCACGGCTGCATCAGCGCGACAATGACCTGACCGTAAGCGGCACGCGCGAAGATATCCGGCAAGCTCCCGTGATCGGGCCATGAAAAAGGCTCCTCAGCTGAGCGCCATGCGTTTTCCAGGACCGCAACCCGGGCGCACGCCGATTGCGGCGGCGCCGGCAAAGCTGACCGCACGACCTTTGTGACGGTTCGACGGGAGTTGATGAGATGACCTTCGCCAGCATCCTGGTTTCCCTTGACCTTGGCGCGGCAGCCGCTACCCGCGTTCGCCTTTCGGCGAATCTCGCGAAGCGCTTCGAGGCCATGCTGACCGGTGTCGCCGCGCGCAAGATTCCAAATCCTGGCCCCGGCTACGACCTGGCTGAGATTCAGACGGCCTACAACGAGGAGCGAGCCAAGCTCGCGAGGGATTTGGAGCGATGCCGGGATCTGTTCGAGCGGAATTCCGGCGCGGATGTCCCGACCAGCTGGTTACAAGCAGAGGCCAACGCGGCAGACTTTCTGGTGCGGCAGGCGCTGGCTGCGGACGTCGTTGTCGTTGGGCGCGAGAGTGATGAAGGCATCGGCGAGATGAGCGCCTTACCCGGCGCGGTCCTGATGGAAGTCGGGCGTCCGGTCCTGATGACTCCGCCCGGCTCGGATGACCTCAGAGCCGAACGGATCGTTGTCGCTTGGAAAGATGCGCCCGAGGCACGCCGCGCGGTCTCGGCTGCGCTGCCGTTCCTCCGCCGCGCGAAGCACGTCTCCGTCGTCAGCGCGGGCGAGGAAGCCCGATCCGATAGTGCCGATCGCGTCGCGGAGTTTCTGGCCCGTCACGGCGCACAGGTCAGCCAGCACCTGTTGGATGCGAACGCTCGGAACGTTGCGGATGAAATCCTGCGCTTCGTAGACCAGGCGGATGCGGATCTCGTGGTCATGGGCGGATATGGACGGTCCAGATTGCGGGAATGGTTGTTCGGCGGCGTGACGCGAGATTTCCTGAAACGTTCGCCGGTCTGCTGCCTCATGAGCCACTGAAGATCCGCGCGCGGTGTGAAGCCGCCAGTGATCGCCCAACGACGGCAGCGGAGGGTCTACGGGGCGCGTGATTGCCATGCGCGCCGCAGGCGCGCGCCGCGATACAGGCGTACCCGCAGGTGCGGGCCAATCAGCCTCTCGAAGGCGTAAGCCACCTGCTTGTACTCCTCTCCGCACGTCGCGGCCCGTTCGGTCGGCAGATAGCCCTTTGCAACAATGTCGGCGTAGCGACGGGGATCGGAGCCGTAGGCGAGGCAGACGAGGCTGTAGAATCTCTGCCACGATAGGCCGTGCACGTTGGCGAAACTGGTCCTGTCGACCGCTTCCTGTCGCCCCAGCGTCACGAAGAAGTACCCGCTCCCGCCGACGAGATCCCGGGCCCGCGCAGGAGCGAGGTGGAGCAGAAGGAGGGCTGCGAGTTGGTCGGCCGCGTCCTCCTCGCGCCCGAAGATCGGGACGCGCAACAGGTGGAACAAGGCATGTCCGGTCTCGTGCACGAGGATCTGGGCGACCGGCCCACGGATCGCCTGATCCTCGGTGACGCCGCCTGCAGAGGCCTCGTGCGGGGCGAGAGCGATGATACCGGCGACCAGCTCGTAGCACATCGTTACGGCGCGGCTGGCGGGATCGTACCAGGCGTTCGCCTCGCCGCCGCACCCCTTCACCCGGAGCGTCAAACGACCGGGGAGCCGGACCAGGCGGACGACCGCTCCGAGCCGCTCCAACACGCGCTGCCGCCGCAGCGTCCGGTAGATCTCGCGATGCGTGGGGTCGGTCGGGTGCACGTAGGTCATGACGACGCGCCCGCGGCCGTGCCGCGCAGGAGCGGCATGGACGGGAGCAACCGATAGAAGGAGGGCGGCCGTCACCAGGACCCCGTGGATCGCCCGGTAGCCGACGCCTTTGATCACGGCGCCGTCCTGTCCCGGACCTCCGAGCCCGGAAACCGCCATCGCCTGAAGGCGCTGTGCCATGCCCATGACGCGCACCCGGTGGTAGAGGACTTTGTGGGCGGTTGGATCGGGTCGAATTGCGGCCTGACGGACGAATCCGAGATGCGGCTCGACGCAGGGTCGCCGGAACGGTCCCGCCAGACGCCGAGCCGCATTCCATTGGCAGCCTAAATTACAGTCGCTTCCATGTTGAACAAGATGGCCAAATGACAAGCTACGAAATCTCGGCAACGAGATCTGTCTCTGTCACGAATGATCAAGCGGATCGTATCTGTGCCGTTATAGATTCTGGCCGTCATAGCTTCCGTCCGGGTTCACACCGCGGCGGGATCTGGTGGGTGTTGCCGCAATATTGGCAGCTGTCATCCGCGCGCCTGGAATCGCTGATGCGAAGGCGAGCGACCGGATAGGGAAACATCCTATGGCCGATTGGCTCGTCAGAACCTTTCAGACCTATCCCGAGCTGGCGATCTTCCTGTCCCTGGCGATCGGGTTTGCAATCGGTCCTCGGAAAATCGCGGGCTTCAGCCTCGGGAATGTCACCGCGACCCTGCTCGCCGCCGTCGCCATCGGGCAGCTCGGGATCGCCATCTCGCCCAACGTCAAGTCGACCTTCTTCATCCTGTTCATCTTCGCGGTTGGCTATGGAGTCGGGCCGCAATTCGTGAGCGGCCTGACCAAAGAGGGCCCGCGGCAGATCGGCTTCTCGCTCGTCGTCCTGGTCCTCTGCCTGCTCTCACCCGTGCTCTGCGCCAAGCTCGCCGGCCTCGATCTCGGCTACGCGGCGGGGATGTACGCCGGCTCGCAGACCATCTCGGCCTCAATCGGCGTCGCATCCGACCAGATCGCGCGGCTCGACATGCCGGCCGACCAGGCCAAGACCTATCTCGATCAGATCCCGATCGGTTACGCGGTCACCTACATCTTCGGGACGATCGGGTCGGCGATCATCCTGGCGCAGCTCGGACCGAAGCTGATCGGCGTCGATCTCGAGAAGGCCTGCAAAGACTACGAGCAGACGATGGGCGGTCAGGTGAGCGAGGGCGGCCTCATCTCGGCGATCCGTCACATCGAGTTGCGGGCCTACCGGGTACCCGACGACGACAGCATCGTCGGCCGTCCGGTGCGGGACATATGGCCGGGGATGCGCGTCTTCGTTGAGCGCGTGCGGCGCGGCGATCAGATCATCGAGGCCGATGGCGAGACCATGCTGCGGCCGGACGACGTCGTGGCCGTCTCCGGACGTCGCGAGCGCCTCGTCGAAACCCTCAATCCCATGCTGGAGGAGGTCCAGGACCGGGAACTCCTCAATGTTCCGGCAGAGGTCGTCGACGTTCTCGTCACGCACCGCGCCGTCGCCGGCATGACCCTTGAGGCGCTTGCGAGCCATGAGTGGGCACGCGGCGTCTATCTGCGCAAGATCATGCGCAACATGGTCGAGATCCCCGTGCTGCCGCGGACCGAGATCCTGCGCGGGGACATCCTGACGCTCGCCGGAGGCCGTCGCCACGTCGAAGCGGCGATTGAGCAACTCGGCTACCCGGACCGGACGGTCGAGACGACCGATATCGCCTTCCTCGCCGCCGGTATCGTCCTCGGCGGCCTCGTCGGCGCCCTGAGCTACAAGCTCGGCGGCATCCCGATCAGCCTGTCGACCTCCGGCGGCGCGCTGCTCGCCGGTCTGGTGCTCGGCTGGCTGCGAACCATCCGCCCGGTCTTCGGACGCATCCCGGGACCGGCCCTCTGGCTGCTGAATACGCTGGGCCTCAACATCTTCATCGCCGTCGTCGGCATCAGCGCCGGTCCGGGCTTCGTGGCGGGCGTCCAGGCCGTGGGCTTGAGTCTTCTTCTCTGGGGGGCACTCGCGACCGCTATCCCGATGGTCCTGTCGGTCTACATCGGCCGGTACATCTTCAAGTTTCACCCGGCGATCCTGTTCGGCGCCTGCGCGGGCGTGCGGACCACCACGGCGGCCCTCGGCATGGTCCAGGAAGCCGCCAAGAGCAAGATCCCGGCCCTGGGCTACGGCATGCCCTACGCCATCGGCAACACTGTGCTCACCATCTACGGCATGGTGATCGTGCTCGCCTTTTCCTGAGACAACCCGCGACGGGGAGTATTGTCATGGCAGAATCGTTCGATCTACGGGATTTCGAGTCGCTTAGCCCATTCGAGATCAAGGACGAACTGATCAAGCTGGCCAAGTCGACGTCGCGCCGGACACAATCGGCCTTCCTCAATGCGGGGCGGGGCAATCCGAACTGGGTCGCGACGACGCCGCGAGACGCCTTCTTCCTCCTCGGCCAATTCGCAATGAGCGAGAGCCGGCGCGTGATGACTCACCCGGCCGGGCTCGGCGGCATGCCGCAGGCGACCGGAAGCGCGGAGCGGCTCGCGGCCTGGCTGCAGCAGCGTGCCGATCAGCCCGGCGCGGACTTCCTGACCGCCCTCGTTCCCTACGCGACGAAGACATTCGCCTTCGAGCCGGACGCCTTCGTGCACGAACTCGTCGACTCGATCGTCGGAGACAACTACCCCGTTCCCGACCGGATGCTCGTCCACAACGAGCGCATCGTGCACGAATACCTGATGTGGGCGATGTGCGGGTCGCGCAAGCCGCCCGGCCGGTTCGACATCTACGCGGTCGAGGGCGGCACGGCGGCGATGTGCTACCTGTTCAAGTCGCTCAAGGCCAACCGGCTCCTGATGCCGGGCGATACGATCGCCCTCGGCACGCCGATCTTCACGCCTTATCTCGAGATGACGCATCTTGAGGACTATGCCCTCGACGTGGTTCACATCAAGGCGCCGCAGGAGAACAAATTTCAGTACACGGATGCCGAGATCGACAAGCTGCTCGATCCCAAGGTCAAGGCTTTCTTCGTCGTCAATCCCGGCAACCCGACCGGGATGGCGCTGAGCCCGGAGACGATCGCCAAGATCACCCGGTTGGTCAGGGACAAGCGGCCCGATCTGATGATTCTGACCGACGATGTCTACGGCACGTTCGTGCACGATTTCCGATCGCTGATGGCGGAGCTGCCGCACAACACCATCGGTGTGTACTCGTTCTCGAAATATTTCGGCTGCACCGGCTGGCGGCTCGGCGCGATCGCGATCCACGAGGACAATATCTTCGACACGGCGATCGCGAAGCTGCCGCCCGAGGTGACCGCGGATCTCGACAAGCGCTACGGGCCGCTGACCCTGGAGCCGCGCAAGCTCAAGTTCATCGACCGCATCGTGGCCGACAGCCGCGACATCGCGCTCAACCACACCGCCGGCCTCTCCCTGCCTCAGCAGGTGATGATGAGCCTGTTCTCGCTCGCCGAACTGATGGACGAGAACAAGATCTATCAGGACGCCTGCATGGAGATCGTCAACCGGCGCGCCTGGTCGATGATCGAGGGGCTCGGCCTCCAGCTCACGCCCAACCCGAATTACGATGCCTATTACGGGCTGATCGACTTCGAGTTCTGGGCGCGCAAGAACATCGGCGAGGAAGCCGTGGCCTACCTGAAGCGCAACGTCCATCCGCTAGACCTCGCCTTCCGGCTGGCCGAGGTCCACGGCATCGTGCTGCTCAACGGCGGCGGGTTCGAAGCGCCCGACTGGTCCCTGCGGGTCTCCCTCGCCAACCTGTCCGACGAGGCCTACGCCGATATCGGACGCGGCGTGCGTGCCGTCGCGCGCGGCTATCGGGATGCCTACGAGGCTGCCAAGCGCGCCGCCCCGGCGGAGATCGAGGTCGAGCACGTGCCGGCTAAGTAACCGGCCCGACGTTCCGGTGCCGGGTTCGCGCGGGTCCCGGGCCTGTTGATCGCATCTCCTGTCCGCACCGGCATGGTCGAGGCGCCGACGATGGCTTTCGTTGATGGAGCGGATGCCGCGATCGGCCTCCCGACGGCCCGGCTCCGCTCGTCCCCCGGCAGCCGCCGCGCGCGGCGCGTGCTCGCGGCGGCGCTGCTCTGCCTGGGGGCGCAGGGTGCCGTAGCACGGACGATCTACGTTACGCCCTCAGGATCGGGACCGGGATACGGTGCGGACGGCCGGATGGTCACCCCGCAGACGCAAGCCTTCTCGACTGCGGCGATGCGGGGACTGAGCCCGGGCGACGTCGTCCAACTCCTCGCCGACAATCCGGATCCGGCGGTTGCAGCGTTCTACCGCGAGCGGATCGTCTTGACCGGACTGGGACAGCGGGACGCGCCGCCGGTTCTAATCAGGGGGCTTGGTCAGCGCACGCGACTGGTTGGACGCACGGTCGAGGAGATACGCGGCTGCCCGATGCCCGAGGACGATGTCGAGCAGGCCTGCGGCGGCCTCGCGATGGCCCTTGCGGCCCCCCGGACTCCGGATCTGCTCGGTGCCCTGACCATGCCGGCCTCGACCGGCGAGCGCGAGCGCAGCCGCCGCTCGCGGCTCGCCATACCGATCGGCCGTGCCGGAAGGCTTGCGGAGGCGGCCTGCCTCGATATCGACCGGGGGGACGGCGTCACGATCGAGGATCTGACCTTCGACGGGTGCTGGCTCGCGGCTGTCCGCGCGATCGGCAGCCGCCGCGTCACGCTGCGCCGCTCGCTCGTGATCGGAAGCAGCTACGGTCTCGCGGCGCGTGGCAGCCCGGAGCACCCTGTCGATTCTCTCGTGGTCGAGGACGTGACATGGGTGCAAGACGCGAGCGGCTTCGACGCCGCGGCCCTGACGCGCGATGGGCCGTTCCGCTGCGCCGACGGCCGCGTCAGCCCGCTCGGTTGCCCAGGCCTGCTCTGGCGGAGCATTCCTTGGGGCGTCAGCCATCACGGCGCCTACGATCACTTCAACGGCGCGCTCCTCGGCGCAACCGATGTGCGGGGGCCGATCATCTTTCGCCGCAACACGGTCGTTTCGGCCTACAATGGCGTGCGGCTGAAGGCGGCCGCCTGCGATGACCGCAAGGCTGCGGATCTCTCGCCGGAGACCTGCCCGTTCAATCAGGACATCTGGATCTACGACAACCTGTTCGCCTACGTGCGCGACAACCCCGTCGAACTGGAGACTTGGGCGACGGACGTTCGGATCTACCGCAACCGGATCGTCAATGCCCACGCGTGGTTCTCGTTCGACGACATGGCGGGCGGCCCGATCTACATCTACAGCAATCGCGGCTGGTTCGACGACGTCCCCGCGACCGCCTTGCCGGATCGTTCACCGTTCCCGCCGCCCTGCACACGCCATCCCGTCGACAAACCGGCCGCCGGGGGGGCGTTCGATCCGAAGCTGGACCGCCGGTACGACTTCCCGCGCGCCCGCTGGCTTCCCGTCGGGGTCGAGAGCATCGGTCCGGGCGGTGCCGTCTCCTGGATGGATCCGCTCGATCAGACCTGCGAGGCCAGCCTCCAGGGCCGCGTCGTCAAGCTCGCGCTCCCGCCGCGGGATGCGGAGCCCGGGACCTACCGCTATGCGGAGCGCGGCGCGATCTACCTGTTCAACAACAGCTGGTACCTGCGCTCGCCCGTGACCGCGATCGGCGCGGCCGCCTATGTCAGGCATTGGAACAACGCCCTGCTGTTCTGCGAGGACGGCGTGCCCGGCTACGATAAGGAAGTGTGCCGGCCGAGACCCGAGACGTTCGATGTGAGCACCTGCGGACGCGGCGTGGTCGGCGGGGACGGCCTCGCCCGTTATCTCGGCGAGACCGGAACGCTGCCGTTCTTCGACTGCTTCCGGTGGCTGCCCGTCGACGAGTCCGGACGCGATCTCCCGGCGCTCGCGAGCGTCTTCGATTACGATGTCAGCAGCAACGGCTTTCCGATCGCGCTCCAGCGCGAGCACCGGATCGAGTCCCACGGACGTGCCGGCAATCCGGGCTTCACGGCACCCGAGCGCGGCGACTTCCGGCTCGTCCCGGGCGCGCTGGCGGCAACGTCGGGATGCACGGTGACGGAGATTTCAAATCATGATCTCGTCTGCGCGGAAACGACAGGAGGACAGGCATTCGCCGGTGCATTCGGCCCTGACGGCCACCTCTATGCGGGACCCGCTTCAGCGCGATTTCGAATGCCGGAATAGGTCGCGCCTGTAGGGTTCGGCGCACCCCGGTCCTGCCTGTACGCGGGCTGACCGACGCGTGGTTCTATGCCTGATGAAGTCAGGCGTATTGCCTAGGCGCGGCGCCCTATCCTCCGCTTGAGGCGCCGTTCGGAAATCGGCAGGTCTCTATCAGGCGAGGCGGCGCACGAACGTGGCCTCTGCCGCCGGTCGAACACGCGAGTGAGCGTCAAGGCTCCCAGCAGGACTTCTTAGACCCCGCTGGCCCGGATTGCCGGGCCGTTCCGGAACGGGCGTGCTTCCGGCGAGCCTCCTGGGTGACGCACGCAGCGGTCGGGTCCAGATGTCACGCGGGACTGGTTCGAGCCACGCCGGAACTGAACTCGCATCGTGCCTCATCGAAATGACGCGACGGGAGGCGGCAACATGTTCAAGACGTTGGCGGCATGTCTGATGTTGCTGATCCTGGTCGCCCCATCTCCTGTTCTCGGGCGGGGGAAATTCCCAATTTCACATCAAGCGGCGGAGATCGAGTCCCTGGTCAACAAGGCCTCCGACGTTCTAGTGGAACGGGGCAGCGAAGCCTTTGCGGACTTCAGGACGAAAGGCAGCTCTTGGCGATACGCGGATGTCTACCTGTTCGTGGTCGACATGAACGGCATCGTGCTGTTCAACGCCGCTCGCCCGGACCGCGAAGAACGGGACTTCCTCGACGACCGCGATGCTGACGGAAAGCGGTTCCACAGAGACTTCATCGAAGTCGTCAAGACGTTCGGCTCCGGCTGGGTCGATTACATGTTCCCCAAGCCCGGACAGTCCCATGCCCACGTGAAGTGGAGCTACATCTGCGCGACGCGCGTCGACGGCGTCGATGCACTCGTGGGGGCGGGTGTCTATGTCGATTGACGCCGCCATCGTCCCCGACGGAACGGCGAGGACAGGAGATGAGCTCATCGGCGCAGCCGCAAGGTTTTCAAAGGTCTAATATGATCTCGTAAGTGATGCCTCGTCGATGACATCCCGGGCGGCTGCCAAGCGGCGGCAGGAGCCTGTCCCCTTTCACAACTGACCTTATCCGATGCAGACGGGCCGCTTTCGGCCAGACTACGTCAGATCGGAATGCCGTCGCACGCAGAACCGGACCGTGGGTTTCGCGCCCTTCCCGGTCATTCCGGGACCGTCGGACGCTCCTCCCGTGCTGGCATTCATGCGACCGCTTCGATCCGGAGCCATTCGCATAACGGGCGGAACACTGTTAGCGAAATCGCAGTCATGCAGCGAGAGCGGCAGAGCGTGAGGTGCGCGTCGTGCCAACTGGGCGTTCGGCGAACCGCACGGCGAGTCGGTAGAGGTTGAGTGCCGCGGCGATGGCAACGGCTCTGCACGCTGGTAGGGTTCTCGCGCGCCCCGACGGCCGGTGAGCACAACCAGCTGCTCGTCAACTGCTTCGGACCCCCGTCGAACCAAAAAAGAAAGCGCGGCGGCAGCGGTCTTTCTGTGTCTCGGCTCCGAGTTTGCGACGCGTCCGAGGCTCACGCCCGCAGCCGCAAATTCCCGTAGTAAAGACCCTGTTGATCAAGCAGGCCGTCCGGAACAGTGATCTACCTCCAGAACGGCTGCGGTCCCGGGCCAGATGAAGCTTTGCTCTCGTCACGCCCGCGACGCGGCAGACCTTGTGCCGCGGACGGATAATCTCGCCTCTCCCGCGCCATGACTCGCCAGAGTCCGATCACGAGCGAGGCGCACCGGGGGCGGTACGGGGCTGAACCGAGGGAGATGCCCATGCTGTGCCGTCATGTGTCCGGACTCTTCGTCCTCGCCGCGTTGACTTTGGTCCCGCTGGGCGCCGCTCGGGCCGCCCCCTTGAGCTATCTCCGACCCGCGGTCCAGGCGACCGCGGTGTCCGATCGCCTGGTCATCAAGACCGTGACGGCGGTCGGGATGGCACACCGGTCGGCTCGCAGGACGGCCCGGCGCGTCAGCCGGCGTCACGCGTACTGACATCCGCTCCGTCTCCTCAGAACAGACCGACGACGGACACCACGGCCCGGGCTGTCGCCCGGACGCTCTACCCGGATAGGAGGCCGATATGCAGAAGCGCTTGATTCCCATGGCTGCCGTCTTCGTGCTCGCCGGAGGCCCGTTGGCCTTGGCGGAGGACGTGTCCCGTACCGGCGCGCTCGGTGAGACTGGAAAGCTGACCCAGACGGACTTCAAGGCCCTGACCGATGCCCGGATCGGGGTGGTGAAGGCCGCCCTCCAGCTCACGCCCGACCAGCAGAAGTACTGGCCGGCCATCGAGGAGGCCATCCGCACGCGCGCCGATGCGCGCTACACCCGGCTGTCCAACCTGCAGGGACGGGCCGCTGCCCAGCGCGCCGACCCCGACCCGCTCCGGCTTATGCGCGAGCGGGCCGAGATCATGGACGAGCGCGCCAACGGGCTCAAGAAGCTCGCGGATGCCTGGCAGCCGCTCTACCAGACCCTCTCTCCAGATCAGAAGAGCCGGATGCGCGTGGTCGTCACCCGGGTCATCGGGGGATTGCGGGACGCCGCAGAGAATCGCCGCAAGGAGCTCATGGACGATGACGACGACGACGAGGGCTGAGTGAGGATTCGCCTCACCCGCCTCCAGGGCGGGTGAGGCGACGTAGACGGTGACCGAGAGCAGGGGCGCGGGTCCCGCCAGGGCTGTCCGCGCTGTCCGATGTTGCCGACGCCCCGACGCCCCGAAGCCCTGGAGGCGGGACGATGCCACGGCCGCTTGCCCTCGCCGGGTTAGCCTTCACCCTGATGATCAGCGCCTCCCGGGCCGATACGGGCAGCCCGATCCGGACCGTCTACCAGGTTCCGAAGACCGCGCAGGCACAGGAGATATACCGGGAAATGCGCGCACGCCGCGTCCTTGAGGGCTTGCGCGAGATCGTCGGTATGGTCCGGCTGCCGCGGGCCATGACCTTGCGCCTGTCCGAGTGCGACGGCGAGAGCAACGCCTGGTACGAGCCCAAGACCCGCTCGGTCACGGTCTGCTACGAATACATCCAGGATGTGCGCGATCGGGCGCGCAGGGCCCCGTCCCTCGGCGGCCTGTCGCTTCACGATGCCGTTTCCGGCCCAGTCGCGCAGGTCTTCCTGCACGAGACCGGGCATGCCCTGTTCGACCTGCTGGACGTACCTGTGCTCGGCCGCGAGGAGGACGCCGCCGACCAGTTCGCCGCGCTCGTCCTGCTCCGCCTGAAGCCGGCCCAGGCCCGGCAGATCATCGCGGGCAGCTCCATCCTGTTCACGAGCTACGGCGCGGAGGACAAGCAGGAGAAAGCCACCTACGCCGATGATCACGGGCTGTTTTACCAGCGCCTATACAACCTGCTCTGCCTCGCATACGGCTCGGACCGGCGCGCCTTCGGCTACCTGGTCGAGCGCGGCGACCTGCCTAAGGAGCGGGCAGAGAACTGCAGGGGTGAGTACGGCCTGGCGGTGCATGCCATGGACAGGCTGTTTCGCAATCATCTCCGGGGTGGCCAGATGGGGCGCGAACGGATACGGCGGGGGTTTCGCTGGATCTACTGAGCGCGGACGCGCAGCCCAGGCCAGACTTCCTCCGGCACCGCTTCTGGCCACGGCCCGGCGTCTCGGTTGGCCGGTTGGTTGAGGACGCCGGGGACACAGGCTGCACCGGGTCACGCCAGGGTGGCCAAACCCGTAGGACGCTGGCGCGACCGCTCAGTAGGGCACGCAGCCGCCGTGATTCGCGTCGTAGTAGCTGTAGGCGCCACACCCGCCGCCGTAGTAGCGGTGCGCGCCATAGGCGGCAGCGCCGACACCGGCCGCCGCGAGGCCATAACCGCGGTAGCCATAGCGCCCATACCCACCTCTGTAGCCGTAGCGGCCATACCCGCCACGATAGCCCGCCACGCCGCCCCGGTAGCCTCCATATCCGCCGCGATAGCCGCCCGCCACGCGCCCTCCGTGGAACCCGCCCCCTCGGAAGCCGCCGCCCCGCATCCCGGCTCCATGGAATCCGCCCCCGCCCCGGAAGCCGCCGCCCCCGCCGCGAAATCCGCGCGCGTCCGCCGTGACGCTGGTCAGGATCAGGGCGCCGATGCCCGTTGCCGCGATAAGGATCTTGTTCATGGGGCTGTCTCCTTGCTCGGGACGTGCTGAAGGCAGTCCGCGCCCAATCCGCGTGATCGGGGCGGACCCGGGGTCGGCTCAGGGCCGGCCCTTTGTCCGGACAACCGTAGCGTCGCGCCAGGCGCCTCGCTTGATCCGATGAGCCGAGTAGAGGCCAGAATGAGGCATTTCATGAAGGCAGACGAACGGGATTAGTTGCTCAGTCGCTCATCCAGGCCCAAGGGCGTCGCGCTGAACGATTGACGGATGTTCTCGTGGCAGTCGCGCTCGTGACCCTGCGGACGACCGCTTTCCCAATTACACGCGAGGACGTGTCGAACATGGCGGCGATGGCAGAGCTGGAGCGTCGCTCCCTCTGCAGCCTGAGCTCGACTTTGGCAATTCATGCGGCGTGGCAGAGGGCATAGGCCCAGGGCGCTGGCAAACGGAAGCGGGGTTTTGTTCGGGCGCATCGGCGCGGTGATGTTGCCAAAGTCCGCTCGCGCCAGATCGCATAGCGCACGGCGGCCAGAGCATCGGCAAAGGTCGGGCGCGGTTTGGGGTACCACGCGGCGGCCGCGATCCGTTGCCGTTGGCGGGCCGGGAGCTGCGCAGCCAGCAGCGTGACAATCGAGAACAGGGCGAGCAGGCAGGGCGTGGTGCGGGCAATTGCCGTGTCGGACCACTGCCGCTGCGTCTCGACGCCGAGATGGGCGCGCACTTCCTGGAAGGTGACCTCGACGCTCCAACGGCGGACGAACCACGACACGACCTGGGTTGGGTCGCAGGCGAGGTCGGTGCAGAGCAGGGCTTGGGCCTCGAAGCGTTGGGCGGGATCACGCACGAGCACGAGAGCGGATTGGCACGACCGGCATCCCGCCGTGCCGCCACACCGCGGTGCCGGAGGCGACCTCGATGGCGCGCTGGGCTGACCCGTACCAGCCCGACACCACGACCGCATGCCAGCGCGTGTCCTTGGCCACGAGGCTCGCGGCGAGTGTAGGCAGGCGTGCGCCTTTGGTGCGTGGGCGCCCGATTGTGCCGGGCGGCCGGGGCGGAGCGGGTTCGTAGAGGGCCGCGTCGAGCCGTAGGCGGGTGATCGCCGTGATGCGGGCGTGGCGCATCGCGTCGAGGAACAGCAGGGCGGAGAAGCCGCCGTCGCCGACCAGCACGAGATCGCGGCCCGGCAGCCAGCGCCGCGCTTGGAGGGCGAGTTGACGCCCGACATCGAGCAGAGGCTTGTGCCGGCGGCCCCGCTCCCGGCAGGCGCGTTCGGACGGCACGAGCGCGGTGAGGAACGGCAGCGCCCAGATGCGCCCCGCCCAGGGGATTGGGGCCAGCAGCATCAGGCTCATCCAACGCAGGCCGCTCGCCTTGACGAAATGGCTGTCGGAGGAGCGAACCGGATCGCGGTAGATGCCCTTGGCCGCGATCCGCTTGCCGCGGCGGCGCTCGATCGTGTCGTCGAGAGCCAAGACGACGGGACCGCGTGGAGCGAAAGCGGCGATCAGCAGCCCGAGCAGGATACGGCCGCCAGCACGCGGGCTCCACGCGGCGCGGTTGAGGATGCGGTGAACGTTCACGAACCGCCGATCCTGCGCGCGACCCATGATGCGCAGGGCACTCGCCACCGTGCGCCGCCCCGGGGTCAGGATCGCACCGATCAGCAGCAGTTGCGCGTGTCGCCACGAGCGGTGGACGAACAGTGGCGCGAACGCCAGGATGAGCTCGGCGAAGCGGGCGGGCAGATCAGGCATTGGGTGTCTCTTGGTCGGGACACACCGAGCCTACCCGTCATGCCCGCTTCGTCACCTGCCGCCAAACCGCCCGTCCGATTGGCCAAAGTCGAGCTGAGAGCCCGTCCGATAAGAGTCTGAGGCGGGGTTGAGTGGTCGGGACGGTGCTAATTCTTGGCGGGTGTTGAAGCCCGAATTGGACCTGCCATGTCGGCCTTGGCCACCCGGCAGAAGCATAGCCGCATTGGTCTTCGCGACGAAACTGACCTGATCGATACGGAGTGGGAGGTGATCGCGCCGCTCATGCCGGAGCTTGCTCAATGTGGTCGGCCTCTGGTCTGGACGCCGCGGGCGGTCTTGAACGCGGTTTTCTAAGGATCTTTGACTAGATAGGCCGCAATCGCCGCCTCCGCCAAAACCTTCCTCTACGCGGCAGCCGTCATGATTCTCGTTAGACACCTCGCCAGATTATCCTGATATTTCGGAAGAATTCTGAGGAATGCTGCCGATCAATTTTGGATATACATATATATGTATCCGGTTGAGATCGCCCCTGTCTCATGAGCGTTATGACTGCTTTAATGAAGGGACGCTGAAATCCATCCCGATATGCAGGGCCACTGTCCCAGCCAATCAAGCTGACTTGTCCAACCTCTGTATGCTGCCGCGTGCCGTGACCGAAGTGGTCGTCGAAGTATGCCCTCGCCGTGCTGACGGTTAGCGCCCCCGGGTTGGCGGCAGGCCACTATATCTAGGGCCTGCCGTAGCCGGATCGCGATTGTTCCCGGATCGGCCTCGGCATGAGCGGGCGATTTTCCAAGGGGCTAACATGGAGTCACCAGACGGATCCTCGCCAAAAGCGCCGCTCAGATCCCATTCACCGGCGCGGATCGGCACGCTTCTTGGGCTCAGAACGCGGCTAAGGATGCGCCGGAACCCGAAAACGAGCGACGCTCATTGGAGATTGCTATGAGGATAAATCTTCCACTCACTGTTGCCGCCTTGATACTCGTCTGCGGTCTGCCGAGCCCGATGGCTCAGACCACGTCACCAGCTTACCGCTACTCGGGTCCCCACGCTGGCGGACCTGCCGATGATCTGAATAGAGGCGGCGCGGTGCAGCCAGTGGTACGGCCAGTAAAGCCACCGGCCTACGGCTATTCTGGCTCTCATGCCGGCGGCCCTGCCAATGATCTGAATAGGGGCGGCGCGGTGCAGCCAGTGGTACGGCCGTTGAAGCCGCCCGCCTACGGCTATTCTGGCTCTCATGCCGGCGGCCCTGCCAACGGCCAGCCGCGCAATTGAGACCGCTTGTCCTTATCGATGGCCTCCGTTCCGATTGACCGTCAGGGCATGCCCTTCCTGACCAGTGTGTGAGCGGCAGCCGGTAGGTGCAGGACGCTTGCCGACGGTCTACAGGGCACTGTTCCGTGTCCCCTAAAGGCAAGAGGCTGGTGAGAGTTATTCCGCGCCGTGCTGGTAGGGCACGGGCTGTACGTGTATCGCTAACCCCCAGTGGCGATGGTTGTTAGCAGGAGGAGATTCCGGGTCTCATGGTATCCGTCCTGATCGCTGGCCACCGGCTAGCAGGGACGGCCTGGCTCTGGCACCGCGAGGGCAGGCGCATCAATCTCGCCATCCGCAGCACCAATTCCAGGTGAAGCGATACGGGGCTGCCCGCAGTCTGTCCGCTTGACCCTCCGTCAAACATCAGCGTGCGGGCTCTACGTCGAAATATTGGTCGACACCCGCAATCGGTCCTGCAAGATGTTCGCTGCCGACCCCAGGTCGGCCGTCGTGTGAACGTTGATGGCCGGAGCGATTAAAGCTTGCCAAATTTCCGACCGGTCCTGCAAGAAGCCGGTCGCATCGATGGAACCCCTGGTCGATCGTTTCACCGCACGCGCCCTCACACGCAAGTGGCTCTCGGCGATGTCAGGTTGCAAATGACGCGCTTCGTGCGGGCCACCTGCACGTCCGCTACCAATGGCGATCTGCCACTGCGCGGCCGATACCCGTGTCTCGTCCGATCAAGCACCGCTCGTCATTACAGCTAGAAGGTAACGGCAGAGCCTGTTCTCGGGCCTGTGACAAAGTCAGGAGATGACGATGCCGAAGCTGGGACTCGCGGGGCTGTCCATCGCTGCAGCTCTTGCGCTCGGACTGAGTGGCGGAGCAAGCGCGGCCCCGCTGATCGGTTCTCAGTCAGCGATTGGCGCGTTCGGGATCGCGGACGGGCCAATCATCAAGGTGCAGACCATGGGAATGATGCGTCGGCACGACCGTCGGATGGCGCGCCACGACCGGAGAATGGACCGACGGGACTATCGGCACCACCGGAGAATGGACCGGCACTACTGAGTCGAGCCGCTGAACAATAAAAAGGCGCCGCCCTCCATCATCGAATGTGCCGAAAGAGAAGCTCGCATTTAAGCGACTCCCCGGGAGGTTTGGGTCATCTGGATGGGCGGCGTTCCTCGAATACAATATTAAACGAAGCATATCGCGCAATTCGATTTTGAAAAAGTAACGACAACAGATTTCTGTCAATGCGTTTCTAAATATAAAACTTGATCGAAGCGGACGGATCAACCATTGTCGCAGGAATAACCTAGGCTATCGGGATCAGGCGGATCCGGAATCAAGGGGGTCCACGCCATGGAATACCCTATCGCGCCACACACGAACGGCCGCTCAGATCCGTCTCTCGAAGCCCGAATTCCCGTTCCGCCTGAAACGCAGCCTGTCGGTTTCATCCATCCCGAGGTCGCACGAGCGCTCTACGCTGTCCTCGTCGAATTCGGCGCCAATCCCGACGCCCTCGTGGCCGAGATCGGTCTCAATCCGGCTCTCTTCGACGGCGGTAACGCCCTTGTCTCCTACGCCGCGTTCGGCCGCCTGATTGCCCTCGGAGCCGAACGCACCGGCTGTCGCCACCTCGGCCTCCTCGTCGGTCAGCGGAACACCCTGGCCTCGCTCGGGCCGGTCGGACTGCTGATGCGCAACTCCAATACGGTCGGGGACGCCCTGCGAGCGCTCGAAGAGCAAGTGGGCAAGCGGAACTGGGGCGCGGTGATCGGGCTCGGCACTTGCCAGGGCGTGTCGGTCCTCAGCCACTCACCCTACGATCCGAGGCCCGAGGTAGCGGCCCCCCATTCCGAGCGCGCGCTCGCCACGATGACCAACGTGCTGCGGGGGCTGTGCGGGTTCGGCTGGACTCCGCTTGAGGTGTTGCTGCCGCGCACTGCGCCGCGGGACAGAAGGCCCTACAGCACCTTCTTTCGCGCGCCGCTCCGGTTTGACGAGGAGGTGGCCGCCCTGGTGTTCCCGGCCGAACTCCTGGAGCAGCCGATCGCGGGCGCGGACCCGGTCGCCTGCCGAGACCTCGAGGAGCGGATCCGCCAAATCGGGGCCGATCAGCCCTACACGTTGACGGATGAGCTGCGCCGCTACCTTCAGATCGCTGTCACCCGGCAGCGCTGCACAGCCGACCGGGTCGCGCACAGGCAAATGACGAACCGCCGCACCATGGCCCGCCGGTTGCGGGCGGAGGGCACGAGCTTCAAGCAGCTCACCAGTGAGACGCAGTTCCAGGTGGCACAGCGGCTGCTGGTCGACACCGGGTTGAGCGTGACGCAGATCTCAGAGGTCCTGCACTTCTCCGAACTCGCAGCCTTCACGCATGCGTTCCGGCGCTGGTCGGGTGTGGCTCCGAGCGTCTGGAGACTGGAGAACCGGTAGACGGACGCTGATTCGCACGATGAAGATCCGTAGCCTAACCCACCAGCTCCTAAACTGGACCAATGTGAGTTGTAGGGCGATTTCTTCGCCACCGCTGGCTGCCAGATCAGTTATCCGCGGGAACTCTGCGGCACCGTGTTGCGATAGTAGCTTGTGCGATTGTGCGTCTAGTCACCCGAGGATCAGCTGCAGGTGCTGACCTTGCCCCCTGGATTGCCCTCGATCTGAAGCTAGGGTCCGTCGATCAGGAGACGGACGATGAAGAAGAGCCGGTTCAGTGAAGAGCAGATTATCGGCATCCTGAAGGAGCAGCAGGCTGGCCTGCCGGTCGCCGATATCTGTCGCCGCCACGGCATCAGCGACGCGACGTTCTACACATGGCGTTCGCGCTACGGTGGCATGGAGGTCTCGGATGCGCGGCGTCTGAAGGCGCTCGATGAGGAGAACCGCAAGCTCAAGAAGCTCCTGGCCGAGGCGATGCTCGACGTGGCCACGCTGCGCGAGGCACTGGGAAAAAACTTCTAACGCCTGGAGCACGGAGAACAGCCGTGAGCTGGGCCATCGAGGAGAAGGGCTATTCGCAGCGTCGCGCCTGTGGGCTGATCGGCCTGGAGCCGAAGACATACCGCTACGCCCCGACCCGTGATGATGATGCGGCCGTGCGGGTACGCCTGCGCAGCCTGGCCGGCGAGCGTCGTCGCTTTGGCTATCGGCGCCTGCTTATCCTGCTGCGGCGGGAGGGCCTTAAGCTGAATCACAAGAAGCTGTTCCGGCTCTACCGGGAGGAGCGGCTGTCGGTGCGCAGGCGGGGTGGGCGCAAACGAGCCCTAGGGACGCGGGCACCGGCCGCCGTGCCGCAGGAGCCGAACCAGCGCTGGAGCCTCGACTTCGTCTCCGACACGCTCGACGACGGACGGCGCTTCCGCATCCTCGTCGTGGTCGACGACTGCACGCGGGAGTGCCTGGCGCTCGTGGTCGACACGTCGCTGTCCGGCCAGCGGGTCGCGCGCGAACTCGACCGGATCATCGCGGATCGGGGCAAGCCGGTTATGATCGTCTCGGACAACGGCACCGAGCTGACCTCGCACGCCATTCTTCGCTGGCAGGAGGAGCGTGCGGTCGCGTGGCACTACATCGCTCCCGGCAAGCCGCAGCAGAACGGCTTCGTTGAAAGCTTGAACGGGCGCTTGCGCGACGAGTGCTTGAACGAGCATCTCTTCCGGAGCCTGTCGGCGGCTCGGACCATCATCGAGGCGTGGCGGGTGGACTACAACTGCTCATCAGAACGCACATCTCGCTATGTCGTTGATGCGAAGAGGGATTGCTGTGCTGGATGCGGTACCGCGGGGTGTTTGCCGCGGTTGAGTGCCTCCTGTGCGAGGACGCGGGCAGCCGGGCCGTCGAGAGCCGCGCGGCTGAAGACCCAAGGTCCGTCCGCGAGCGGATGCGCTGCATCGATCTCGCCCCGTTCCGCGGCCAGACGAAGGGTTCGCGCGGCAACGCCGACGCGGGCGGCAGCTTGGGTCAGGTTCAGCCAAGGCTCCTCTCCCGCCGCGGCCTCGCGGAACACCGGGATGCGGTACTGCGAGCGCAATGCGGTGACGCGCTCGCGCGTGAAGCGGTTGCCGTGCCCCGTCCTCACGCCGTTGCGGTTGAGTACGCCCGCGATCACGTCGTCGCGCGCGATGAGCGCCAGTGTGCGCACCGCTTCGATCACGTCGGCGGGCGTGCTGGTGCGCTGACCGCGTCGCCGACGCGGCAGGCGATGCTCGGTGTGGGCGCCACCGGCCCAATGCAGGGTGAGCACGATCTCGGCCCGCACCTCGTCGAGGTCGGCGATCGCCTCGTGGATGAGGGTGCGCACGATCCGCTTCTTGAGCCGCGCATCCGTCGTGGGCGCTGACCAGACGCCCTGCAGGTCCGCGGCGAGCGTCTCCAACGCGATTGGAGGAAGGGCGGGTCGGGGGGCGACCGCGTCGTGCTCGGCAACGCGCGTCTCGCAGGCGCCGACCCGGGACAGAGCGCGGTTCCAGCGCGCTTCGAGTTCGCCGGTCACCAGGCGGTTCTCGGGGTCGGCGGCGTCGTACTGGCGGAACGCGCGGTCGGCCGCGTAGCGCGCCGCCTCCAGATCGCGCATCATCGCCTCACGTGCCTCGTCGCGGCGCATGCTCGCCTGCGACTCGGCTGCCCGCGTCGCCTCGATGGCGCCGGGCTGCACCACCGACAGGAGCGCCGCCTCGACGACGTCATCGACACGAAGGCCGCCGAAGGCGATGCAGTTCGGCTCGCCGTAGTCGATCCGCCCGCGGACGCAGGCGTAGCGCGGGATCTGCCCCTTGGCCCCGGTGTACTGGACGCTCAGCTTGCGTCCGCAGCGCCGGCAGCGCAGCAGACCGGAGAGCAGGGCCGAGCCGAGCTTGGGCGCACCACGGGAACTCGTCGGGACGTTCTCGCTCACCATCGCCCGGATCGCCTCCGCCCGCTCCCACGTGACGTAACCCTCATGCGCGCCGGGCTTCAACGCCAGCCACTCCGAGCGCGGCGTGCGCCGGGCCCGCGCCTTGGCGCCGGCCGCGTCGTAGCTGGCCGTGACGCGGCTGCGGCCGTAGGCGTAGGCGCCGCCATAGGCAGGATTGGCGATGAACTCGCGCAGCGTCGAGTAACGGGGGCGGCGCCAGACCACCGGGCCGGCGTTGACGCGGGTCGGCAGATCGAGCCCGTGCTCCAGGAACCAGAGCAGGGCCTGGCGCACGCTGCCCAACTCGGCCACCTTGTCGATGGCCAACCGGATCGCGGCCTGCACACGCCGATCGGGATCCATCTCGAGCCGGTCGCCGGCCTTGAGGAAGCCGACAGGTGCCGCGACCACGAGCTCGCCGCGGCGCGCCTTCTCGTAGCGCGCGGACAGCGAGCGCTGGCGCAGGAGGTCGAGCTCGTACTCGTTGAGGCTGCCCTTGAGCCCGAGGAGCAGGCGGTCGTTGCCCAGGCGCGGCGCGTAGATCGCCTCCTGGTCGACGAGCAGGGTATCGACGACGCGGCACATCTCCACGAGCTGCTGCCAGTCCCGGCTGTTGCGGGCGAAGCGGGAGACCTCGCGGGCGGCGACCGCGCCGACCTTGCCCAGGCAGACCTCGGCGACCATACGTTCGAAGCCGGCGCGCAGCGTGCCGCCGGCGGCCGAGCAGCCGAGATCCTCGTCGATGATCTCGACCTCGGCAAAGCCGAGCCCGACGAGGCGCTCGCGCATGGCGTATTGCAGGGCCTGGCTCTCGCGGTTGTGCTGGACCTGATGGGCCGAGGACTGGCGGACGTAGAGCACGGCTTTGCGGGCTCGGTGCTGCGGGCCGATCTTCTCAGCGCTCATCGGCGCCTCCGGCTCGGACGTCCTGCTGCGAGGATCTGTTGGTATGGGCGACGAGCAGGCGGGCCAGCAGGCGGGTGAGGGTCTGCTGCGTCGCCGTCGGCAGGCTGCTCCAGGCTGGCGGTGTCAGAGTCGACGGCCCTTGCGTCAGGCCGAGGTCGAGCTGCGGGTCCGACCGGCGCGGTCGGCGCGGAGGCTGTGGCATGGCAATCTCCCGAGGACTCGGGCGATGCTAGCGTTGCTCGGCGCGGGACAGGGCCTCTGCCCGCCGCGGCGAGCAGGACGCGCAAGCTCATCAGCGCGGACAAGGCCACGACCGGCTGCGCCGCCGCCCGCATTGCCCCGCACGCGACGGGATCGAGCATCCAGACCGGGATCTCCTGTAGGCGTGCGGCTGGCGCGTCCACGAGTGTGCAGCGCGCGGCCGTACCTGCTGCGCGCCCGATCACCTCGTGAAGGCGAACCGCACGCCCGGCCCATGGATGCCACCCGTAGACGACGACACCGTCGTCGCCAGCGTCGGTACTATGGGTCTTGTGCTGAGGGGTTGTACAACACCTGCCGCCCTCACACGAGCCTCGGCGGACTCACCCCGAACGCGTTTGCAACCCGGTCCAAACAGGACCAGAACCAGAACGGACTCTGGTTATGAACGGGGGCAAACAGGGGGCAAGGTCAGTGCAGATCGCCAAATTTAAGATTCCAGCTCTGTAGCCAGGCGGGTCCGGCATTAGCGACACCTCCGAGGACGCCTTCACTCCCGCGCAGTTGACCGAGCTGATCCGGAAGCAGGCGGAGAATTCTGCGGAGAACATGAAGGAACCCGGGGCATTGGCCGATCAGTCACTGGCGGCCCTGGTAATGAACGCGCTCCTGCTGCACGAACGGGAGCGTATGAATCTTCTGGACCACGATACCGTGCTGCCCGAGGCCACTCGGCGGCCGAAGTCGATCCGCCCCCAGAGGTGGGCGCCAGCGTGGCTCAGGCGATCAAGATCGTCTTCGACGGGGGAACCACCGGCCGCCTGTAGCCCTACCGGCATCAACGGAAGTGAGGTGGAGGCACAGCACTGATGCGTCGGCTCGGGTGCTGCTGGGTACGGGAGCGATTGACGTTTGGCGTGGAAGAGCTAATCATTTGACGGAACGCAATCTCGCTGAATGTGGCTCGCCACGACAGCGGTCCTGGCGTGAAGGGGGCGGCGCAGAGATCGGTCGGAGCATCTGCGGCTCTGGCATCCTACCGCCTTATCTCCGCCGCTCGTTCAGGCCTCAGAGGGCCAGCCAGAGCAGCGCCGACGTCACCAACGCGGCAATCATACCCACAGCCAGAGGCTGAAGACTGCCGATGGTCCGGTAACGACCGCCGTCCGTGACGATGCTCGCTAGCGGCTTAGCGCGTGCCTCCCGCTTTGCTGCCTCCCGCACGCGGCTCGCCCTTGCGATTTAGATGGATCGAAGCACCAGGACCATCGTTCGCTCCCATCTTGTCTGACGAGCGCATCCTGCCAAGTCGAAGCGATCGCCGGTCCGTGGCCGGCGTGCTGGTGTACACTCCAACAGACGATGCGAGGCCCGCGCAGCACCATTCCTTCAATTTCGGTCATACCAAACGCTGAACCGGACAGCCTGCTTGATCCGACGAGCTGCACAGGGCCCACGATGTGAGGCTTCTTGACCGCAGACGAATTGAGTCAGGTGCTCGCTTGTGCGACCTCGACCAAGACACCCTCAAGGTACGCCTTGATCCGGCCTATACCGGCCGCGCTTGGTCCTTTGATGCTGAAGCCGATCAGCTCGCCGCGTGCATGAACCCTGCGGACAAGAGTTTCCGCCTTCGTCGCCATCTCGCGTTCAGTCGGCGCGCGCAGGATGCTGCCCGTCTCGCAGGTCGTAATCCGGACTTCGAAGATAGGCGAATCACCCATGATCATTGCCATTCTTCGCCCGAACTGGGGCGAAAGCGTGGTCGAATACCCGCCGATACTCATCGCACATGCAATGCGAGCTTTCGAGGTGATGCGCGTCGTCGGAAACAGAGCCTCTGGTCGCCCTGAAGACTGGAACCTCTGCGATTACCCTCTAGAGGCTCCGCGCCAGGCGGATGAAAGTTGAGTTTGCCCAAATATTTTTATTTGAAAGTTCTCGGCGCGTCCCAAAGGATCAAGCACCGGGGGCCTAATGATTTTACTGCACCAGAACGTCTATCGTGGCGTTCGCCTACCGCTTATCCGGGGAGAAAACCATGTCTACCATGCGAACTCGCGCAACAGGCCTGCTCACCGGAGCTGGAGTTGCGGCGGCGGGTCTCCTGACTGGCTCGCTGGCTCTTGCTGAACCGCTGGTGCTGCGTGTCAATCCGCATCTCGCCGATCACGGCGTTCTCATGCAGGGTGACGAGAGCGGGACGATCCAAACGCTGTTTGATGCGGGACCTCACTACACCGAAGCGAGCGGTGTGCGGGTCGGGCGCGGCAGCGTGATCCCCGGCTGGCTGGGGTTGGGTTCATTTCAAAATGTTTCGCTCGCGGGGCTGAACCCGACTGGATATTACGGTTACTACATATCTCCTGATGACCAGGCGGTCGTCATCGATCTTGACTCGCGCAGAGTTGTCCGTGTGATCTCACGCTGAAAGCCTGGGTTTGACGAGACTTGGCAGCGGGCACCGAAAGGATGGCGTTGTAGGAAGAGCTGGGCCGGTCCATCGCATCCGGCGAATGATCGGGCGGGACAGCAGACTCGCTCATGTGGTCGCTGTTTCGGGGACCGGGAGAGGGCGATGCGCCACACTCTGATCGTCCCACAACTCAGGGTCTTTGCCCTGCTCCGCTACGCTCTCGTTCTTGCGCTTCTGGGCACGCCCGAAGCGGCCTTCGCACGCGCTATAATCACCACTTCAAGATCGGTAAAACTGCTCCCTAGTTCAGTGTCGCCCCCTAGTTGCATGCACCTGAGGAGGAAGGCGTTTCGTCCCGTGGAGGGCTGGTCCGTGAGGACCGTCGCCATCGTGTGCAAGACTGTAACAACTGCTCTTCGGCGATCGGGCAACCGCAGCTTCACGAGCATGGGGCCAAACAAGAATATAGACGCAAAATAGGCCCGGCTCGGGCGAAGGCCCGGCCAGCCAATGCACTGGCACAATGGCTCGAGCCGGGGGATTAGATCTAATTCGAAATAACAGGGCATTATAGTCGTCATTTTATATACGTTTATATAAATGATCTCGAATCGTCCCAAAATTCACGCCTCGCATTATTTAGAACGGAAGCGGATCCCATCGAAAGTGTGTGTGGAACGTTTTCGCCCCACTTGCTGCCGAGGTAATTTTCTGCGCCCTGTGCTTCCTCATCTTCTTACGGTTTGGTTTTACAAGCGGTGGGATAGATAAGAGAATGCTAGGTACCTATCTTATGCTGGCTATTGGGATGTTTCCAGCCGCAGCACTCGGCCAACAGTCACCTGTTCGTGAGGCTCTCAAACAGAGCCGCACCGGCGACTACTTGGCACACTGTAGTCAGTTTTCCCCTGGCGGACCCGAGGTCGAAGTGTGCTTCCGGGTCAGCATCAATCAATAATCGCTCGGCTAATCGGCCTCCATTTCGAATTATAAGCGCGATCGGAAGTCGATGAGAAAGGTCAGCGTGGGCCATTGAGGGTTTAATCTCCGGGCATTCCCGGAAGAGGTCCGCCTCTCATCATGTCTTCTTTAGAGCGTGCGGCGTTGAGGCCCTCGGCCCGCTATGCAGCCAAGCTGTGGAGAGCGTGAGGGCCGGACGAACTGCAGTTTTGGAGCCGTCAATAGGAAGGCTCACTCTGCCGGGGCGGCCGGTGCTATGCCGGTAATCTGAGCCGCGGGTTGCTCGCTTAGCCAGCGGTAGAGCATTCCGCCCAGCGCGCCGCCGACCAGCGGGGCAACCCAGAACAGCCAGAGCTGTGCTATCGCCCAACCGCCGGCGAACAGGGCCGGCCCCGTGCTGCGCGCCGGGTTGACCGACAGGTTCGTCACCGGAATGCCGACGAGGTGGACGAGGGTCAGGCAGAGACCGATGGCCAGAGGCGCGAAGCCGACCGGCGCCTTGCCGTGCGTCGCCCCCATGATGACGAAGAGGAACATCATCGTGAGCACCACCTCGGCCAAGAGGCACGAAAGCAGTCCGTAGTGGCCCGGCGAGTGCTCGCCGTAGCCATTGGCGGCAAAGCCCTTCGCAAGGTCGAACTCCGGCGAGCCGCTCGCGATGGCATAGAGCAGCGCCGCGGCAGCCGCGCCGCCGATGACCTGTGAAACCACGTACGGAGCGATGTCGCGAGTCGGGAAGCGCCCGCCCGCCGCAAGCCCGATGGTGACTGCTGGGTTGAGGTGACACCCCGAGATGTGGCCGATGGCGTAGGCCATGGTGACCACGGTCAGGCCGAAGGCGGCGGAGACCCCAAGCAGGCCGATGCCGACCTGCGGGAACCCGGCGGCGATGACGGCACTGCCGCAGCCGGCAAAAGTGAGCCAGAAAGTGCCGATCGCCTCGGCGCTGCACTTGCGGATGTCCATGCTTGCCTCCTCAGCCCAGAGAACGAACTGGACCGGCTTAATCGGTGGGCTACGAACATTCTGGGCAGATCCGTGGTGCGGAGACACGCAGGATCGACGGTTTCAGCAAGCTCCCGACTTCTGCAAACCTTCAGCCGTCGTGAGGCCGGAACTCATCATTGCGACGGCTGCAGCGATGATACTTGGCGGCGTCAGCGCGTTACTCCGTCGGTTCCGTCGCGCCTCACCACGAGACGCGACGGCGTCCAAGCGCGAACTGCTCCTGAGAGCACGTTCGCCGATCCCAGACGGCGACATGGTCGGTCAGTTCAGCTGCTCGTATTAGCGGCGCCGGTCGTTCCTGCGGTCGTGCCGATCCGTCCGGCGATCTCCCCGACGATCCATTCCCACGGTCCCGGTCTTGATCACCAAGTCAGAGGCAGCTCCGGCCGTCTCAATCGCGGAATGTGAGTTGCTGAGCGGGGCAGCTTGCGGCCCGCTTCCCAGACCGAGCACAAGCGCCGCAGCGACAGAGAGCCCTGCAAGTCTCAGATACGGCATCATCATCTCCCTTACCTCGTCGCTGGCCTGAAAGCCCCGCCATCCCATCTTCGCACTTCCTGCGTGCGTTGCTTGATCCGGCGAGACACGGCCATCGACATAAGCTATGGGGCAGAGCCGAAGCGGCAGAGCTCACTAAGTGCATTTGCGTGGCACATTCGCGGAACGCCGGCGTCTGTGCTTGCGCGAGGTCGGTCCAAAAGCCCAGAGCCGGCAAGGAACTCACTACAAGAGCTCATAGTGGTATTGCGCGAGTGGGTTGAGAGAAAAGCTGTATCCGACGCCCAGGCGTTGGCTCCGACAACGGCCGCAGCGCTGCGCTGGCTCCTTCTCGCCTCGCTGAGGCAAGCACCAGCACCGAGCTATCGCCGCCTACCCATACTGATGTCCTGGACCGCGCCAGTTCAGCGATTGTCGTCCGGTTCAAGCTCGTCGTGAACTGCCGAGCTCAAGCGGATATTTCGACAACAAGCGTTTACCGCTGACCCGATCGATCAAGCAGCGTGGGCATATAGGATCCACACTGGACCACGATGTCGTTTGTTGCGGCGTTGACACCTGTTAGCGCGCTTTGGATCACAGTGGAGTGCACGAGATGCGACGCATAAGGCTGTTGGTGTTTGTCGCACTGTTCCTTGGGAGTTGGCTTAGCCTGGGCTCACCGGAGAAGGGGCGGTTCGGCGTCAGCGTGGCCGAGGCGGCCGGGGGCTGCGGCATCGGCTTTCACCGCGGACCGTATGGCGGCTGCCGTCGGAACGGCTATGGAGGCTACTATGGTGGGCGTAGTGTCTACGGCTACCGAGGCGCCTATGGGCACCGCGCAGGAGCCTATGGATATCGCCGCGGCGGAGTCTATGGCTACCGCGGCGGCGGAGTCTACGGCGGGCGACGCGTCGGCGTCTACAGAGGCGGCAGCTTCCATGGCGGCCGAGGCTTTCACGGTGGCCGAGGCTTTCACGGTGGCCGAGGCTTTCGCCGGTAGGTGGCAAAGGGGTCAGCACGCCCGGTCCGAGCGTCGGATCGACAACCGGATGGGTTGAGGCGACCCGTCACATCAAGCGACCGATCTGGCGGCAGCGCACAATCGCTCAGGCGCTCGCTATGCTGGCGATTCGGGATAGAACGATGTCCGCCCCTCTGATCATGCCTCTTGCGATGGCAGCTATGTTCACGGCCGGCGCCATCCTGGTTGTGCATCTACAGCAACATGCCGAGCACGTCAGAGCCGTGCTCTGGGTTACCTACCTGCTCTTGGCCACGTTCGTCGTTCTAGCTATGCTCGATCGCTTGGCCAACGACCACCGCAACTTGGGGGTCGCGATGGCTCAAGTGCAGATTCGGAAATCGCCTACACCGGCATCAGGTTTACAGCTGATCGAGTCTAACTGGCGGCCTCTGAAGGCTAATCAGTGAACCTGATTGACGACGTGCCACTAATAAAAGCTCATCAATTGTCGGATCTGATTGCATTATCTCGTCACGTTCGTCGCGCTCTTCCTATCCGAGGCCTGACCGAACCCGTTTACAGACACAGGGTTTCGGACGGACAATAGTGGCGCCGCGGTCCCAAATTCTCAATATCTCAGTCGAAAAACTGCTCGGTTTCGACTTAGATAACGCCGAAGCCGCTACGCGGAAATCGGGCGTGTACCACTTCCGGCGGGAATTCAGCTTCGCCTTGAGCTGGAATGATTTGGACGCCGCGTAAGAACGGGTTCGGCGCTCATCGCGTCGCGCCCATTCCGGAGTGTGCATTCACAATCTGCCACGCTGCGCACAGGATCGCGGCGATCCAGCGGAGCGCGAGAAGCCCGGCCGCAGCAATCACGGCGAGAACGATACGTTCCTGTCAGGAACGTCTGACCTGGTCCCGAACGGGCGTCGTGAGACCCTGAACAACCATCGCACCCAATTCCGCCTAATCGACAGTTCTTTGCAGGCGCGGTTCCCGAAATAGTCCGATTCCGCATGCCCGCGGGCATCAATCCACAACGGTCACTCGCTGACGCGCCGCCTGTCCGAGCTGAAGGCGTCACTTCCGCTTCTCCGGGATAATGCCACCGGCGAATGGATACGCGTCCTTGCTGCTGGAACCGACTCAGAGCTCTTCAGGCGCCCTGACGAGGCACGCTCAGTGCGCAAGGTACCGGGCCCGTGACAAAGCCGTTGTTTGATAGCGACTGCAGCAGAAATTGGCCCGTTCGCAGCGTGTTGAGACTCACTGCAGCGCTTCCAGCGAGTGCTTCCCGTATAGTAATCTGACAAGCGATGTTGCTAGGCTAATTGAGGAGCTGAAATCAGACGCTCCGACGTTGATTAAGCATAGAATGGACGGGATGACCGCTGCAGTCTTTGGCGGCGAGCCTGAAGAGGTCATTGGAGCAAGCGCCCGCATCGATGTGAATGAGGTGTTCGTCCAAGTTGCTGGCCGGCAGATGTACGTGTGCGAGTTGTCTATGCCGAGGCGAGATGCCGGACGTGCTGGTCCCGGCAGAACCAGATGGACAAGCTGTGTAGGGCGGTGACAAAACCATCCACTGGAGCGTCGGCGTCGTGCTGATGCGGGCGGCGTAAAAGCCGGCCAGTGGAGAAGCTTCTCTTTCGAGAGGAGCTGGGGATGTTTGCCGTGGAAGTCTACGCGGCCGTTCGGCAGTTCGTGTTTATCGAGGGCAACTCTCGGCGTGAGGCGGCTCGAGTGTTCGGGCTGAGCCGAGAGACGATCGCCAAGATGTGCCGGTTCTCCCTGCCGCCGGGCTATACGCGCTCGAAGCCGGTCGAGAAGCCGAAGCTTGGGCCTCTTCTGCCGGTGATCACGGCCATCCTGGAAACGGACCGAAGCGCGCCGATCAAGCAGCGGCACACGGCCAAGCGGATCTTCGAGCGTTTACGCGACGAGCACGGCTATGCCGGCGGCTACACGGTGGTGAAGGACCACGTGCGGATCTGCCGATCGCAGGGGCGGGAGACCTTCGTGCCGCTGGCCCACCCGCCTGGCCATGCCCAGGTTGACTTCGGCGAGGCGGTGGCCACGATCGGCGGCGTGCGTCGCAAGATCCATTTCTTCTGCATGGACCTGCCGCACTCCGACGCCTGCTTCGTGAAGGCATATCCGCGGGAGACCACCGAGGCGTTCCTCGACGGGCACGTCGCCGCCTTCGCCTTCTTCACGGGCGTGCCGCTGTCGATCCTGTACGACAACACGAAGATCGCGGTCGCCAAGATCTGCGGTGACGGGCAGCGCGAGCGCACGCGCGCCTTCACCGAGTTGGTGAGCCACTACCTGTTCCGCGACCGCTTCGGCCGTCCGGGCAGGGGCAACGACAAGGGCAAAGTCGAAGGGCTGGTCAAGTTCGCCCGGTCCAACTTCATGACCCCGGCTCCGGAGGCAGCTTCGTTCGAGGCGCTGAACGCTGATCTGGAGCGACGCTGCCGAGTCCGGCAGGATGAGTGTGCCGGTCGGTCTGCCGAGCTCATCGGTACGCGGCTCGTGGCCGACCGTGCGGTCCTGCGCGCCCTGCCGGCGGTCCCGCTGGAGCCGTGCGAGAAGCGGGCTGGTCGTGTCTCCTCGACCGCGCTGGTGCGCTATCACGGCAACGACTACTCGGTGCCCACCGCCTACGGCTTCCGGGACGTGCTGGTGAAGGGCTTCGTCGACGAGGTCGTGATCCTGTGCGGCGGGATCGAGATCGCCCGGCACGAACGCAGCTACGGCACCGGCGTGTTCGTCTCCGAGCCGCTGCACTACCTCGCGCTGATCGAGACCAAGCCGAACGCCCTCGACCAAGCGGCGGCCCTCCAGGACTGGGATCTGCCCGAGGCGTTCCAGCACCTGCGCCATCTCCTGGAGGCGCGCATGGGCAACCGGGGCAAGCGCGAGTTCATCCAGGTGCTGCGCCTGATGGAGGCGATGCCCAAGGACGTGGTGGCCGCAGCCGTCGCGGAGGCGATCCGGCTCGGGGCGATCGGCTTCGATGCGGTCAAGCTGATTGCGCTGGCCCGACTCGAGCACCGACCGCCCCGGCTCGACCTGGCAGCCTATCCGCACCTGCCCAGAACCACGGTGCGGACCACCGTGGCTGCCGACTATGCCGTGCTGGTGCCGGAGGTGGCCGCATGAGCCTGGCGCGCGACGAGACCACGCCGGGCGTCCTGCTGGCTCACCACCTCAAGCAGCTCAAGCTGCCCACGGTGCTGCGCGAGTACGACAAGGTTGCCCGCGAGTGCGCTCAGAGCGGCCTGGACCACTCGCGCTACCTGTTGCGGCTGGTTGAACTGGAGCTGATCGACCGTGAGCGGCGCATGGTCGAGCGCCGCATCCGGGCGGCGCGCTTCCCGGCGGTGAAGAGCCTCGACACGTTCGACTTTGCCGCGATCCCGAGCCTGAACAAGATGCTCGTGCTGGAACTGGCCCGCTGTGGCTACATCCTCGGCCGGGAGAACGTCATCGCACTTGGCAACTCGGGCACTGGCAAGACCCACATCGCCTTGGCTCTCGGCTTGGCGGCTTGCCAGAAGGGCTTCTCGGTCACGTTCACCACCGCGGCCTCGCTGGTCAACCAACTCCTGGAGGCGCGCGACGAGCGTCGTCTGCTCCGGCTTCAGCGCGAACTAGCCGCGGTCAAGCTCCTGATCGTCGACGAACTCGGCTACGTGCCGCTGTCGTCGACGGGGGCGGAGTTGCTGTTTGAGGTCTTCTCGCAGCGCTACGAGCGTGGCTCGACCGTGGTGACCTCGAACCTCCCGTTTGAGGACTGGACGTCAGTTCTGGGCTCGGAACGGCTCACGGGCGCGCTGCTCGACCGGCTGACCCACCACGTCAGCATCCTGAGCCTGAACGGCAACAGCTACCGCCTCAAAACTTCCCGCAGCCGGCGCGGCCGGGCCGAAGGGGCGGAGCAAAACCAGGCCACCGCCGATCCTCACGACCCCGAGACGGGCGAGATCCCGCCGGCCTGACCCTTACGATCGGCGACGAACGAAGAAGGGGCCCGATCGGGCCCCTTCTTCGTTCGAGCTGCACGTTGCCAGTGGCCTGATTTTGCTCCGACACGGCGGCCTGGAATTGGTCCGCCCTTTACATCAGTGGCGCCGCATGCCGCTGGAGAGCTACGAGGCGGGTCCGCAGGACATCGACAGGGAGACCCTCGCGCATGTGCGCTTTGGGAAGGTGCTCGACGGCAAGGTCATCCCGTGCTGCGTGTCGATCGACGGGCCGCGCAATTTCTTCCATGAAGCCATACCCGCTGCGCACGAACGGCATGGTCGAACGCTTCAACGACTGAATCTGTCACCAGGAGTTAGGGCATCGCGATCACAGCTTGACCAAGAGGCCATGTTGCGCGGGTCGCCGCGACCTTGATCGACTCAGATCGGAGGTTGCGTGACCCAAGCGTCGCCACGCAGCGCGCGCTGCCGGCCATATTCATAGAGGGGGCGCATGTAGGATGGGTCAAATGGCTTGTTCCGCTCCATCGTGAAGTCCGGTCCGATGAAGGCCAAGTTGTAGTCTACCCCGTCGCGCTCGGCTGCGGCATGGATCCGCAACACGTCGTTGTAGCCGCTCGCCGCGATCATGGCAGTGATCGCGCGACCTACAATGCCGAGGGTCCGACGCTCCGTCGAGGCCCATTCGGGATCCAGCCGACCATTGCGGATCACCCAAGCCCGAGTCCGCGCCGTTGGCTGCCCGCGCGCCAGCCGCTCCCGACGAAATCGCGAGACGCTGGCGGGATATAGGAAGAGTTGGGCGAACGCCCCGCCGTCAACATGCAGCTCCTGAAAGGGCTTCCCGTTCAGCGTCACATCGAAAAAAACCGGCGCGAAGGCACCTGGGATGGCAGCGGAGGCCAGTAGAATCCGCCGCACCGTCTCCAAGGCGCGAGCATGGCCGCTCTGCGCGATAGCGCCGATGTTCCAAATGACTGGTGTCTGCGCATCGAGATTAGAGGTGCCCACCAGCAGCAGCCTGCCATTGGCGTAGGCTCGGGCGATCTCGGCCAGCATCGCCTCATCGAGGTAGCGGGAAATGGTGCGGAACAGAGGGCTGTTGTCCGCCATGGCATCGTCCAAGATCGCAGCGGTGTAGCTGCGCTCCAGCAGAACATCCGCCAAGGTGATGTCGGTGAATACGCTCTTCAGTTGCGCGTCATAGGCGCCGCCGAGAAATGCGAAGGGGGCACTCAACGCGCCGGTGCTGATGCCGGTGACCAGGAAGAAGTTCGGGCGGTCGCCATGCTCGGTCCAACCGTTGAGAAGCCCGGCGCCGAAGGCTCCGTTTTCACCACCTCCTGAGATGCCGAGCAGGTCCAAGTCGGGCAACGGCGTGGCCGGCCGGATGCCGCTCGACACGATCTGGCGTTGGACAGCCTCGATGAACTCCCGCTGAAGCGCGGACTGCCCGGTGATCTCAGTCGGGAAGAACCGCTCGTTCGGCACACCGAGCACCGTTGCGGCACTCGCGCATCCGCGTGGCACGGCTGCGAGCCGAGTTGGCAGGGCACAGCCGAGGAGGCTGGTTGATGCGCCGAAGGCCGTCACGCCGAGTAGCGACCGGCGAGATAGCAGTGTTGCATGTAGCGCCAAGCCGGAAGCGGACATTGCGCACCTCACGATATCGCAATGTATCATCTTCGCTCAACGTGTTCTCGTAAAGCACCGGCATTCTGGTGCTCGCCGTGGCGCCTACAATTATCCCGCAGGTTTATTGAGGCCGCCGCAGGCTATGCAAGCGCAAAAGCACACATGGAAATTTTGCGCAGAGGCGATGCCAAGGCATGACCGCTTCTCGGAAGCGCCGAAGATTGCTCGCTCGGCGGGTTTGGGTTGGTAGGAGTGCGTCTGCTTTCCCGGCGGGCATTCTCCGAAACAGCCATTCCGCTTACGGCCAGAGTACGCCAAGCCGGATCGCAGTTGCGCGCCGAATCGGACGTTCGGCTTCGCGCCCATCCCAGTCATTCAGATCGCTGTCGGTTCGCAGGGCATCGTCAGCGCGCCGCTTGAAGCATCCAGTTCCGAGCAACCGCCAACGCGTCGACGTCTTCGGCACCCGGCATCGCGGTGATGACAGCCTCAACGATCTGGCGGACCGCGCGATCATCAAAGCCCAGCCCCTGCGCATAGCCGTGCAGGCGGCGCGTCAGGCTGGAGACGGTAGCGTCACGGGGAGAGGCGAGTTCTTCAACTGCCATGGTCGCGGCCTATTGCAGCCGCCCAGGTGAGTCCATGAGGCCGAGCCGTATGGCAAGCGCCATGAGGTCATCGTCCGTCAGTCAGCATCTCACCATCGACCAGCCAGAGCATGCCATCCACGAGCCAGAGCATGACGTCTTCGGCCCATGGTCCAACGTTGCGACCGCTCGCTTTCAGCGCCTCAACGGCTTCAAGGACCCGGTCGGCGCCTTCGCTCATGCCTGGACCGGGCAGTCCATGATCGCAGCGGTCTTCACCATCGTGCGGCGTGGGCCCATCAACGTCCCTATGCCTTGGCTCGGGCCCACGCCTCCGACAAGGCTTGGACTGCCTCGTCCTTAGTTTGCGCTTCTCCATTGAGAGGCTGCGCGTCAGCTTCACTGGCCTGAGATCCCGTGCATTCCCAGAACCACGTATCGGCGTTCGGGCCGCCGAGGTTCTTCATGACCCGGCCGACATCTAAGCCATCCTCGGTAGCGACGAGATCATAGTGCGTTTCTGGGGATGTTCTCGACCAAATAAGAGGCATGCCGAAGGATCGCCGCACGCTGTCCGATACCGCCTACGGTGCAATCTTGGCGCCACAGCAGCTTGAACTGCATGGTGACGCGCCTCACCAACGCTGGCCGCGACCATCGGTCAAACGAAATTGTGAGTGACCGAGCGCAGTCCTGGCGACGATCCTGCTTTGCTGTCGAGATGCGATCTCTGAGCGATCTTGAACAAGCCATTCACAAGGTGCTGACGGACTACCCAGTTAGCACAAGTGTGATCAAGTCTCGGGCCGGCGTCCCCGCGAAAGAGCGCATTGGCCCCACGCTTGCTGCCTGCCTCGAACTACAGCGTCGAGGGCTTGCCGAAAGTGTCGGACCCAAATCGTTCCAGCGTCGGCGACTGGTAAGCAGCGCAGAGGCGCTGCAAAGCATCCGAGTATAATCGTTCATCACGGACGAAGCCAGGCGGCCATATAATCTCGGCTCGTCCGGTAGTCCCAGATTGCCGCCAAGTCGGCGACATCTGTGCAAGGCAGCTCGGTGAAGGGTGCGCACATTCAGCCTACCCTCAAGGATACGCGTCCGATGCGTATCCCTGCGGATCAAAGGGGGTGGCGAAACACCATCCCCTTTCGGCCTGCAGCAGCAAAGGGGGCCGCAAATCGCTACTCCCCTGCGCGCTGGCCGAGTCGATGGGGCAAAGGGCGGTCATGGCATCGCCAATTACGTCGGCCGGGCGGCCACATTATTGCAGCTCGCCCGACCTTGGACATCCCGCCCGCCTTTTTCTAGCAACGTCGACTGAAGGCCGCAGTCGTCCTAGGGATGGATGAAGAAAGATGCGCTGGCCGTCCGTGATGCCAATTGCTTGGCCCGTGGATGCCAGGGGTACTCAAGGAGGATCGGCTTCATGCACATCAATTGCGACTGCTGCGCTTCGGATGGCTCGCTGCGGCTTGGGCGCCGACATCTCCTAATCGCGGCGGCGAGCGTCCTCGCCGCCGCCGCCGTGCCGAACGACGCCGCGCAGGCCGCTTCGCCCGTGGCGAAGACCGCGCTGGCCCCGGCAGAAGCCCTGAAGCTCATGAAGGAGGGCAACGAGAATTTTCGGAACGAGGCCCCGTCCCTAGCGGCAAACGGGCGCGAGCGCCGTCTGGAACTTGCCCGAGGCCAAGCCCCCTTCTGCGTGCTGGTCGGCTGCTCCGACAGCCGGGTCTCGCCCGAGATCCTGTTCGGCCGCGGTCTCGGTGAGTTGTTCATCGTCCGGAACGCCGGCAACACGGTCGACACGGCGGCGCTGGGCAGCATTGAGTACGCCGTCGGCGTCCTAGGGGTGCCCCTTGTCATCGTGCTTGGACACCAGTCCTGTGGCGCCGTCGCGGCCGCGGTCGATGTGGTGCAGAAAAACGCGACTTTCCCGGGTGTCATCGGCGAGATGGTGCAGCCGATTGTGCCGGCCGTGCTGGAAGCTCGGAGCCAAGGCGGCGACCTTCTCGAAGCCTCCGTGCGGAGCAACGCGCGCCGCGTCGCCAAGCGGCTGACGACCCAGAGCATCGTGATCAAGGACGCGCTCGACGCGGGGAAGGTCAAGGTAGTCGGCGCGCGCTACGGCCTCTCCGATGGCCATGTTGAATGGATGGAAGACATCTGAGGCGCGACATAGCTCGGCTCACACCGAGCGAAGTTCGTTTCATAAGGCTGGGAGCAGCTAACCGACTGCGTGCTCTCAATATCCGCTACGATGTTCCACATGGAGGCCGCGCGCCCTTGGCAGCCGCCCGATCCCCCACGCAGCTCCTACGTACCCTGTCGCGGACATCAACGTCACAAGCATGGGGTAGGAGCCACACAGTTCCTATTCTGCTGCGATGGATGCCTCGGCGACATCGATTTGAAGAATATCGTTGAAGCGGTTGAAGGCGCCGCAGAGCGCGATCCGCCATGTCAGCTCGACGAGTTGCGGCTCGCCGAAATGTCGACGTAGGCGGACGAAGATCTCGTCCCGGGTTTTGCTCCAGTTGCTTGTGACCGCGATGCTGTACTCGACCACAAGCTTGTCGACGTCGTCGAGTTCGGGATGCTCGGCATAGTCGAGGAGTCGCTCCGCGCCGGCCTCGGACACACCCTGCACGGCGAGCTTCGGCGCGTGGTGAGCGACGCAGTACTCGCATTTGTTGAGGAGCGAGACGGTGACGATCGCGAGTTCGAGGTAGCGCTTTGGCAGCACCGCCTCGTCGGAGAGCTGCGTGAGCATCGCCCAGGTGTGCTCGAAGATCGGCAGGCGCTGCGCCATCACGCCGGCTTGGTCCGCGAAGTCGCCGTAGGTCGTCATCTTATCCCAGAGCGGATGCAGTACGGCCGGCAGGTCGTCGCGGGTCTTCATCGTCACGCGGGCCATCAGGGTCTCTCCTTCGCTGCAGATGTCAGGCGATACTCGCGCACGAGGCCGTCCGGTCTAAAGATCAAGGTCACGACCAGGGCGACGCCGACCAGGGACAGGCGCAAGGCTGCAAGACGGGCGCCATCCAGCAGGCCGAACGCGTCGATGAGAAAACGGCTCCCTTCGACGAGTAGGACCAGGGTGAAGCCCGACAGCAAGACGCCTGTATTGCTTCCGCGGCCACCGATGATCACCGCCATGAACGCGTAGGCCTTGATCACCGGGCCGAACCGGGTTGGATCGATGTCGTTACAGTCTAACGCGTGCAGAGTGTAGTTCCTGCCCATCTGCGGATTGAGGGTCGCGTCGAGCTCGATCAACACCCTGGCCAGTTCCGTGAGCGCGCCGGACAGCTCCCATACCACCGTCAGGACGCGCCGCCGCCCGATGCCGGGCCGCGCCGCTCAGGAAGGGCGAACAGCGACGACCGACCCGCGATAGCGGTTGCGGATGAACTCCGCGACCTCCGCCGAGGTCAGCAGCGTTCCCAGGCGCAGCACGCGGGGATCCTTGGCCAAGTCTTCGGTCGTGACGAGGACATTTGCATACGGGTTGCCCTCGGCGCGTTCGAGCGCCAGCGCATCCCGCGCCGGTTCCAGCCCAGCTTCTAGCGCGTAGTTGCCGTTGATCACCGCAAGCGCCACGTCATCGAGGGAGCGCGGCAATTGCGGCGGCGCAATCTCGACGAACCGGAAGTTTTTCGGGTTCTCGATGACGTCGTCCAAGGTCGCGTTCACGCCCGCGTCCGTGGCCCGCAGCCGGATTAGGCCATTGGCCTGAAGGAGCGACAACCCACGGCTGGTGTTGGACACGCTGTTCGACAGGGAAACGACACCGCCGTTCGGCAGGTCGGCGAGCGCCTTTGCACGGCGGCTGTACAATCCCAGGGGCTCGATATGCACCGCCGCGATGACAGCGAAGCGCATCCCCATGGCGGCTTCCTCCGAACGGAGGAAGGGCACGTGCTGGAAGAAGTTGGCGTCGGCATCGCCGTCACGCAGCAGGGCGTTCGGGCGGAGATCGCCCGAGATTTCAACGATCTTCAGCGGCAGTTCGGGGGCGAGCTTTTCGCCCACGAATTCGAGGATTTCCGCATGCGGTACCGAAGAGGCCACGACCCGCAAGGGAGCTGTCGCGGCGCTGGCCGGTCCGATGCTGAATGCGAGGGCGCCGGATAGGAAGAAACGACGGGTTGATGCAGGCACGGCGCACGCTTTTCAGAACAAGCTTGATGATTGAAATCCGCCTCCGTATCCCGAAATGAAAAGGCCCCATCAAGAGTACTGATTATCAAAATTTTGTCCGCTCGAAGGGCATCATTCTCGCATTCTGCTGCCAGAAGATAGTGATTTTCTTCCGACAGATCACGATTACGGGCCTCGGTCGCTGCAGCGCAGGACGACGACAGGAAACGCTCCTCAGGAGTCGGAAGGCCCGCACCAGCCATCTTGGTTGCCGGCATGTCTGCACTGCTCGAACTCGGCCCGCTTTCGAACGATTTCCGCCAAGCCTTCGATGACGTCCTCTCGGTCGCCCCCGAGGATCTCGCACAGTGCATCGATGGCGTCCGAGAGCGGCTGCAGATCGCCGGTGTCCGGCATGTCGGGTGGTAGTGCGAACATCACTTGGCCTCCCCGACGCTTGCGGAAGCCGCAGACTTCGCTCGCTCTGCAGCTGAAGCCAGCATGCGGTCGATTTCCTGACCGGGAAGGTAGCCGGCTCCTTCGAGTTCGCGAGCAACAGCCTGCAATGCCGTCCGACGTTCCATCAGGATGTTCCGCGCCCGGTCGCTCGCGCGCTTGAGGCGCTCGGCGACGGCCGGCAGCAAGCCCTTGATCAGGACCATGTCGGTGGCGGCAGGCTCCAAGTAGATGTTGCCGAGAAATCCGAGCCCGTAGGTCAACTCGATGTCGCGAGCGAGCCCGGTCGCCAAGGCAAGATCGGAACTGGCGCCGAAGCTCGCGCCGATCGATCCGGAACCAAGTTCGATCTCTTCCGCGATCCGACCGGCAAGGAGCGAAGCCAACGCTTTCTCCAACTCGGTCAGGGTCGCGGCCCCGTCTCTAATGACCTCCCAACAGGCTTGGCCGCCCTCATCGTTTAGAGACAAATCCAAGAGCTCGCCGAAGCCGAGCGTGTGGCTGACGACCGCGTGACCGGCCTCGTGGATCGCCACGCGATGTCTGACCGCTGTCGGGAGTGGGCGACGCCCCTGCCGGATCTCGGCCAGAAGGTCATCCAGGGTCACGGCTCGGCCATTGCGGCGCGCGGTGCCTTTGGCGCGCCGCACAAAGGCTTCCGCATCCGCACCCGTCATGCCGCGGGCGGCCAATGCCAGCGGAAGCATCGAAGCGTCTGGGAGGATCTCGCGACCGAGATGGTGACGGAATATTCGGGCCAGCGCGGTGGTGTCCGGCTTCTCGATCGCGATCTCACGGTCCAGCCGCCCAGCCCGCTTTACCGCGGGGTCGATCTTATCGGGGTGGTTCGTAGCCGCCACGACGACGACGCCGGGCCGCTCATCCACGCCCGCGAGCAGTTCGAGGAAGAGATTTACAATCTGCGTCCAGTACTGAACGTACTCTCCGCGGATCTGACCACGGTCGGAGATGCCATCGAGTTCGTCGATGAACAGGATGCAGGGTGCCTGCGCCTGCGCCTGTGCGAAGACCTTGCGGATCGCCTGGAGCGTGCCGGACAGGTAGTCGGCTGCGTTCCATTCGGCGACGGAGGTAGCCACCAGGGGCACGCGAGCGCTCTTGGCCAGAGCGCGCGCGAAACTGGTTTTTCCGACGCCGGGCGGCCCCGACAGCAGCAGACCACGATGGTCCATCTGGGCCCAGGTCAGACGACCCGCACGATACGCCTGGAGATCGGCTGCCACGGCCAGGCCCCATGTCTTGGCTGCTCCATAGCCGTCGAGCTCCTCCAGGGCGGGACCTTCGCCGAGAAAATCGGCCTTCGCGGTAACGATACGCTGCAGCGCTTCGATGCACGCATCGGGCGAGGTTGCACGGCGGAAGGCGACCGGCAAATCGGCGATGTCGATCATGCGTAGGAGATCCCGATCGATCTCTCGCGAAGGCCGGCTGCCTACGACAGCTTCGACCACGAGGGCAAGCCCGGCCTGATCAAGGCTCGACAACCCGATTCGGTGTTCCGCGGAGCGCATCAGGTCGCGCGGCAGCTGTCGCTTAGGGTCGGGCGCTATGCCAACGATGGGTATGCGGACATGCAGGGCCGTGCCGATGACCTCGTTGCCTTTTTCAGGCCGTGCGTCGCGGCTGATCCCGTCGCAAACGAAAAGGGCGGCATGCCGCCGGCTCAGCTCGCGCGCCCGTCCGTTGGCGAGATCCATCACCTTGGTGTTGGGCCGGAACAGGCACTTCTCGGCGACGACGCGAACGGGCTCGACAAGATCGACTACATGCGTGGCGAGCGTGACCACAGGCGCTTCCCGGCGCAGGCGGCGCACAAGACCGGGCTCCGCCTCGATGGCCCGTGCGAGCATCACCGCGACGGCGGCGAGGTGTGCTGGAACAGGCACATGCGCGCTCTCGGGGCGGTTGATCTCGTCCTGAACGACAATCCGCTCGACGGCATCGGCTTCGTCGAGCATCGGCTCGGCATCGAGATCGTACGAGCTGGAGCGGTGGCCGACTTTGAGACGCCTGCGCTCGTCCTGGGCAAGCTGTTGCAGGAAGGCGCGTGCGAGTTGGTCGGACGATGTGTCGTCCTGCTTGGTTGGATTTACGGCTGGGGGCAACGACGATGGGGCGAGCATGCAAGATCTCCTATGGCCGGCCATGAGGCCGCGGCCGTCAGCAAAAAGGGCTGCGATGGATCAGTGACGCCGCTTGTTCGACAGAGTCGAAGCAACTGGCGGACGTCTGATTCAGGAGATCGCCTGCTTCATAGGCGATGAAGCGCTTCTAGAACAAAACACGAACATATGCTATTCGCCGTCGGAGCTGTCCACAGGAGGCGCTTGGCAGGCGTGTCGTACAAGCTTCCGGCCCGATCGGCGTCGCGGACTCGCCGCGGCGTCCGAGGCTGCCAGGTCGAGGTTGCAAGACCCTGAGATCTAGAGGCGCCGATTGGCAGGAGAGTTCGCCGTAAAGGCGCCTATCGTTCGAGGCCGAGACTGGTGCGGTGTCATCATGCCGGATGTACCGGGAGCGGCGTAAGCCACATTGCGCGGCCGCCTCTCCGAAGGAACCATAGCGTCGCGTCGCCACTCTGGAAGGAATGACCTCACCGTGCCATCCTCGCAGCCCGCGCTCTCCGCGAGCAAACGCATCGCCTAGGAGCTCGTTCGTTGCACTCGTATGAACAATGATGATGGACGGTGTTGGCTTCAAAGCACGTCTACGCCTGCTCGGGCGTACACAAGTTGGTTTCGCGGCCGAGATTGGCGTCGCGGAGCGCACCGTGCACGATTGGGCACGTCAAGGACCGCCTACGGTGGTCGCCTATCTTCTAGACCTACTAACCATGCACGACCTGCCCCTCGGGCCCCCAGATTCGCGTGACGAGTCCCGTCGGCAGCGACCCCAGTCCCGGCGGCCGCGACGCCTGCCCAAAGAAATCCGACACTAGGCGTGCCGGACAAGCTTCAAGAAAAGTCGGCGGCACCTCAGCCAAGCCCGGCTCCTAGCGCAGCACCGCCATTTCCGTCACCAGACCCACCCAAGGTTCCTCCGACAACGTCACTGCAGCCAGAATCGCCTGGAAACGCCGGCCGGTGATCGAGCCAGACGGCTTTGCGTTGGGCGTTTGGTACCCATGGGACAGGATTGGGGCGCGGCTTTTGGGGGGCGATATAATGGCCCTATGCCGACGCCCCCTGTGAGAGGTTCAGTTTCACCCGACTTTATTTACTCGCATGTTTCACTCGACTAATTATTTCACCCGACTTTATTTTTTCACCCGACTTTATTCGCCGGACACACCCGTTCTGCTCTGATCCGCTGCGTCACTCCACGGTGACGGATTTGGCGAGGTTTCTGGGCTGGTCGACGTCTTTGCCCATGACCACGGCGGTGTGGTAGGCGAGCAGCTGGATCGGCACCGCGTAGACGATCGGCGCCACGGTCGCGTCGAGCGCCGGCATCGTGACCGTCGCCAGGGTCTCCAGACCGTGCGCGGCCGCCCCTTGCGCGTCCCCGATCAGCACGATCCGCCCGCCGCGCGCCGCCACCTCCTGCATGTTCGACACCGTCTTGTCGAACACCCCGTCATGCGGCGCGATCACGATCACCGGCACGGCCGCGTCGATCAGCGCGATCGGGCCGTGCTTCAGCTCCCCCGCCGCGTAGCCCTCCGCGTGGATGTAGCTGATCTCCTTCAGCTTCAGCGCGCCCTCCAGCGCCATCGGGTAGCTCGTGCCCCGGCCGAGATACAGAACGTCCCGCGCCTGCGCGACCTCCCGGGCCAGGCCGGCGATCGCCGCCTCCTGGGCCAGCGCCTCCGCCATCAGGCCCGGCGCCCGGATCAGCGCCTCCACCAGCCGCGCCTCGCCCGCCGCGTCCAGCGTGCCCCGCGCCCGCCCCGCCGCGATCGCCAGGCACAAGAGAACCGTCAGCTGGCACGAGAACGCCTTCGTCGAGGCCACCCCGATCTCCGGACCCGCCAGCGTCGGCATCACCACGGACGATTCCCGCGCGATCGTCGAGCTCGGCACGTTGACCACGCTCAAGGTGTGCTGGCCCTGGCTCTTGGCGTAGCGCAGCGAGGCCAGCGTGTCGGCGGTCTCGCCCGATTGCGAGATCACCAGCGTCAGCCCGTCCCGCTCCAGCGGCGCCTCGCGGTAGCGCGCCTCGGAGGCGACGTCGATCTCCACCGGCAGCCGCGCCAGCTGCTCGAACCAGTAGCGCGCCACCAGGCCGGCATAATACGCCGTGCCGCAGGCCGTGATGGACAGCCGGCCGAGCCTGGCGAAGTCGAACGGCAGCGCCGCGGGCAGCACCACCCGGCCGTTGGCCAGGTCGACGTAATGGGCCAGCGTGCGCCCGACCACCTCGGGCTGCTCGTGGATCTCCTTGGCCATGAAGTGGCGGTAGGCGCCCTTGTCGACCCGGTAGGCCTGCGGGGCGATCGTCTGGCGCGGGCGCGCCACCGTGGCCCCGGACGCGTCGCGGATCTCGGCGCCGTCGCGGGTCAGGATCGCCCAGTCGCCCTCGTCGAGATAGGTGATCGCGTCGGTGAAGGGCGCCAGCGCCAGGGCGTCGGAGCCGAGATAGGTCTCGCCCGCGCCGAAGCCGATCGCCAGCGGCGCGCCGTGGCGGGCGCCGATCAGCAGGTTGTCGGCGCCGGCGAAGATGAAGGCGAGCGCGAAGGCGCCGCGCAGCCGCGGCAGGGCGGCCTCGACCGCCTCGACCGGCCCCAGGCCCCGGTCGATGCTGCGGCTGACCAGCTGGGCGACGACCTCGGTGTCGGTCTCGGTCTCGAACACGACGCCGTCGGCCTCGAGCTCGGCCTTGAGCGCGCGGAAGTTCTCGATGATGCCGTTGTGGACCACCGCCAGGTGGGCGGTGGCGTGCGGGTGGGCGTTGGTCTCGTTGGGCCGGCCGTGGGTGGCCCAGCGGGTGTGGCCGATGCCGATCGTGCCGGTGAGCGGCTCCTGCGCGAGCCGGGCCTCGAGGTTGGCGAGCTTGCCGGCGGCGCGGCGGCGCGCCAGCCGGCCGTGCTCGAGGGTGGCCAGGCCGGCGGAATCGTAGCCGCGGTATTCGAGCCGGCGCAGGGCCTCGATCACCTGCCCCGCCACCGCGTCGCGCCCGACGATGCCGACGATGCCGCACATGGATGTGTCTCTCGCTCTCGCGCCCGGAGCGCCGCAAACCCGCCGCATGCGGGCCGCACCCGGCCCCCACACGGGCCCGGCCCGCCCCGCCCCGCGCAGGCTCACGCGAGGCTTCTACCGGATCCGCCCCGAGAAGGGCCAGCCCCGGACCCGGCCGGGCGGCTGAACCCGCCGTCAGGGGCGCCGGCGACAGCCGTTCCCGATCACGTCGGGGCCGCCGACGATCGCTCACGGGTCGTTACGTCGGGTTGGGTCATCCCACCCTCGACCGCATCCTGTGGTCGAGGGTGGGCCGCGCCGGCACGCCAGCATGCCTCCCGCTCTCGCAGCCTGTCGCAACCCGGACGGTCGCGGCTCGACAGATCGCGGATCCTCTTCTCGATGCGCGCGGCCTCGGCTTCGTCGATCTCCACCGGCTCGCCGGTATCGTTGGGCAGGCCGCCCCCCGTCGGCGCGATGGCCTCGTCGCGGGGGCGGTCGCTCTGGCCGTCGGAGATCGGCGGCTCCTTCGACCGCTCGCGATCCCTGTCCGTCGGCGTCTCCTGCTGCGGTATCCTGCCGGGACAACACGGCAGAGGCGCTCGGGGATGCCGAGGCGTTCAGAACGGGTAGTCGCGCAGCGAGGTGATGTCGTTGCCGGCACATGGATCAAGTTCTGGGTTCGCCCGGAGCCGATCCGGTCCGGCATTCCCCCGGTCACCGCGCGACCGGCAGCAGACGGCCCGCGGGCCGCGCCTGCGACGTTCCGGCAGGAACTTGGCCGTACGGCCTCTGCGTTCCCTGGTTGAATGGGCTACTGAGCCCGCAACCTGAAAGAGGTGACCCCCATGGCCCTGGACGCACGCGAGATCTACGTCACGGCCCTGAAGAATACCCACGCCCTCGAGATGCAGGCGCTGCAGATCATGGAGCGGCAGGTCGAGCGCCTGGAGCGCTATCCGGAGATGGAGCAGGCCCTGCGCCGCCACATCGAGGAGACGCACGGCCAGCGCCAGCGGCTGGAGGAGGCGCTCCAGAGCCTCGGCGACAGCCCCTCGGCCCTCAAGGAGGGATTCCTGGGCTTCGTCGGCAACATGATGGCGCTGGGCCACGCCCCGGCCCAGGACGAGATCCTGAAGAACACCTACGCCAACCACGCCTTCGAGAATTTCGAGATCGCGGCCTACGAGTCGCTGCTCACCATCGCCGATGCCGCCGGCCAGCAGGGGCACCGGACGGCCTTTCAGCAATCGCTGAAGGAGGAGCAGGCGATGGCGGAGGCGGTGCGCAACCTGATCCGCCCGACCACGGAGCGCTACCTGTCGCTGACCACCGCCGGCGCGAAGGCGGACCGCTAGGCGCCGCCCCGGCCGCTCCCGAGCCGATCCGTCGGGAGCGGCTCCGATCGAGGTCCTGCGAGCGGCGCGCCCCGGTGCGCCCCGGTTCGCGCGGCGCGACTGTTTTTCGCGCACGACGCGCTGCTCCTGATGTACCGGATGCGCTACGGCCATCAGGTCGCGACGATGACCACCGCCGAGATCCTCGACCGCGGGCGGTGAGCGGGGCCGTGCCCCGCCGAACATTCGCGCCTTTATGGCCAAGCTCAGGCCAGATCAGGCTTGGCCGTTCCCGCCGCCGCGAGGATCACCGACACTCGATCCCGATCGGTCCGCGCGCGAAAAACAGTCGCGCCGCGCGAACCGGGGCGCACCGGAACCGTTATGTCTCCGAACATGGACCCGGAGGGCAGATTATGGCCAAGCACGAGATCCTCGGCTACTTCGAGCACCGCCGCGACGGGGCCTGGATCTGCGTCCGGCCCTTCACCCTGACGACGCGGGATGCGAGCATCGACATCCGCCAGGGCATGCGCTTCGATTACGGCAAGCGGATCGGCGGCGTCGACCTCGCCGAATATCTCGAGCGGCTGGGTTCGCAGTTCGGGTCCTGAGGGCGGGCGGCCCCGCCGCAGCCCGGATCCGGACCAGGACGATCCCGAGCGGCGCCGGACGCGAGTCCGGCGCCGCTTCGCCGTTCAGGCGCCGCCCCATTGCATGGTCAGGCCGCCATCGACCACCAGGGTGTGCCCGGTGACGTAGTCGGCCGCGTCCGAGGCGAGATACAGGATCGCCCGGGCGATCTCCTCGGGCTGGCCGGCCCGGTGCCACGGGATCCGTTCCAGGGACTGCTCGAGCACCTCCGGCTTCGCGAAGCGGTCGGCGGTCATCGGCGTCTCGATCAGCCCCGGGGCGACGGCGTTGACGTTGATCCGGTCCGGGGCGAGTTCCCGCGACAGGGAGCGGCACAGCGAGCCGAGGCCCGCCTTCGACATGCCGTAGGGCGCGCTCTCCGGGGTCGGCAGGTGCTGGGCCACCGACGACACGAACACGATCTTCCCTGTGCCGCCCTGCGCCTTGCGCATCTTGATGAACGGCCGGGCGGTAAACAGCGGCCCCATCAGGTTCACCCGCAGGATCCGCTCCAGAAGGGCGTCGTCCATCTCGGCGACCGGCACGCCGCTCATCGCCTGCCCGGCATTGGCCACCAGGATGTCGAGGGTGCCGAACTCGCTGCCGATCCGGTCGAAGGCCGCCGTGACGGCGGCCGGATCGCCGACATCGAGCTGGAGCACCAGGGCCCGCCGCCCGGCAGCCTCGACCCGCGCGGCGGTCTCGCGGATGCCGGCCGCGTCGGTGTGGTAGGTGATCGCCACGTCGGCGCCCTCCCGAGCCAGCAGTTCCGCGGTGGCCTGTCCGATGCCGGAATCGGCCCCCGTGACCAGGGCGCGGGTGTCGGTGAAGGGCATCGCGGATCTCTCGAGGCGCGCCGCGGTCGCGGCCGGATGCCGGGGCAATCGGTGCCGCCCGGGCGGGTTCCAGGCGCGCGCACCGGCCGCAGGCGAGACCCCATGGTCAAACCCCATCGCGGAACCCGATCCGGGCTCGTGTCTTTGACGGTCCGGGCCGGCATGGCCTAGTGAGAATGCATGTCCCTGGATGAGACGACCCACCTGATCGCGGGGGAGTGCGTGCCCGACACGCGCAGCCGCATCCTGGCGGCGGCGGACGCGTATTTCCGCGAGATCGGCTACCAGAAGACGACCGTGGCCGACATCGCCCGGACGCTGAAGATGAGCCCGGCCAACGTCTACCGCTTCTTCGACTCGAAGAAGGCGATCAACGAGGCGGTGCTGGAGCGCCTGATCGGCGAGAGCGAGGCGGTGGTCTCGGGGATCGCCGACCGGCCGGGCCTCGACGCGACCGCGCGCCTCGTGGCGGCGATCGAAACCCTGCATCGTGACTGCACCCGGCGCTGCGAGACGTTTCCCCGCCTGCACGAGATGATCGAGGCGGCCATGGCGGAGAGCTGGGACGTCTGCCGCCACCACGTCGCCCGGATCACCGCCGGGTTCGAGCGGATCGTCCGCGACGGCGTGGCGCGGGGCGAGTTCGAGGCCGCCGATCCGGCCGAGGCGGCGGCGTGCATCCACGTCGCCATCGCCCGCTACACCCACCCGCTGCTGGTGGGCTGTTCCAGCCTTCAGCCGGTGCCTCCGGTCGCCGCGATGTCGGCGTTCCTGCTGCGGAGCCTCGCGCCCAACCGGACGCGAGCCTAGGGCGAGCATTGCGATCAAGGCACCGCACCGACACGGCCGTCCTTGCGCGCGGAGCGGCCTATTCGGACGCCGGTCCCGCCTCCGGTGCCGGCGCCGAGGTGCTGGGCTGCGGGCCGTCATAGCCCTCGATCACCAGGATCTCGGCCTCGACGCCGCCGCGCTGCTTGGCCTTCGCGGCCTGATAGAGGTCGGAGTTCCAGCAGGCGAGGGCGTCCGCGTAGCTCGGGAACTCGATCACCACGTTGCGGGACCGGGCCGGGCCCATCACCGCCTCGTGGGTGCCGCCGCGCACGAGGAACCGGCCGCCGAACGTGGCGAAGGCCGCGCCGTTGGCCGCCACGTACTCCTTGTAGGCCTCCGCGTCGCGGACATCGATCCGCGCGATCCAGTAGCCCTTCGTCATGCTGCGTCTCCTGCCTTGCGGAGCGAAGTGGAACCGGTCCGCCCGAAGGCAATCCCGCTCGGATCAGGCGAGGTCCGCCACGATCGCCTGCGCCACCGCGCGAGGGTCCGCGGCGCCGGTGATCGGGCGCCCGACCACCACGTGGTCGATCCCGGCCCGGCGTGCATCGCCCGGCGTCATGACCCGCTTCTGGTCGCCGGCCTCGGCGCCCGCCGGGCGGATGCCCGGGGTGACGATCAGCCGGTCCGGACCGACGATGCGCCGGACCGAGCCCGCCTCGGCGGCCGAGCAGACGAGGCCGTCGATGCCGATCTCGGCGGCCTGGGCGGCCCGCTTGGCGACGAGTTCCGCCACCGGCAGGCCGTAGCCGGCCTCCGCTGCGTCGGCATCGTCGTAGGAGGTGAGCACCGTCACGGCGAGGATCTTGAGCCCCGCGCCCCGGCCGCGGAAAGCCGCCCGCATGGTCTGCGGGTAGGCGTGGACGGTGAGGAAGGTGGCGCCGGAGCCCGAGGCCGAGCGCACGCCCTCCTCGACGGTGTTGCCGATGTCGTGGAGCTTCAGGTCGAGGAAGACCTTGAGGCCGCGGGCCGCCAGCCGCTCGGCCAGGGCGAGGCCGCCCGCGTAACCCAGCTGGTAGCCGATCTTGTAGAAGGTCGCGGCATCGCCGATCCGGTCGATCAGCGCCTCGGCCGCCTGCACGCTCGGCAGGTCGAGGGCCACGATCAGGCGGTCGCGGGGGTCGGCAATCTTGGTCATCGGCGCGTCCTTCGGGGTCGCGGCAGCGATTCCGCGGAACGCCTGCGAGGTCAATGCCGGCACGGCCACTCACCCCGCCAACACCCGCGCCACCTCGGCGCGCAGCACCGGCAGCAGCTCCGCCTCAAACCAGGGCTCGCGCTTCAGCCAGCCGTTGTTGCGCCAGGACGGGTGGGGCAGGGGCAGGACCCGCGGGCGGCGCGGCTCGGCGAGGATCGCGCGCCAGCGCCGCACCGTGCCGGTGAGGCCGCCCTCCATCTTTCCCAGATGCCAGGCTTGCGCGTACTGGCCGATCACCAGGATCAGCGCGAGGTCCGGCAGGCCGGCGAACAGCTCCGCCCGCCAGCGCTCGGCGCATTCCCGGCGCGGCGGCCGGTCGCCGCCCTTGGCGTCGAGCCCGGGGAAGCAGGCGCCCATCGGCACGATGGCGACGTTCGCGGAATCGTAGAACTGCGCCGCGTCGAGCCCGAGCCAGGACCGCAGCCGCACGCCCGAGGGATCGGTGAACGGCTGGCCGGTGCGGTGGGCGCGGGTGCCGGGCGCCTGACTGGCAATGCACAGGCGGGCCGTGGCCGAACCCTGCACGATCGGCCGGGGCTCCTGGGGCAGGGGCGGGCCGTAGAGCGGGCTGTCTCGGCAGAGGCGGCAGGCGCGCAGGCGCGCGGCGGTGTCGTCGAAGGCCGGCATGGCCCGGACATGCCGCATCGGCGCACAAAAAAGAAACGGCGCGGTGTCGCGCCGCGCCGTTCGCAGTCGGGTCTCTTGCCTTGGGGGAAGGCCCCACACTCCTACGCCGATGCGCGCGATCGGAGCGTGCGATTCCTCACGCGCCCTTCACGCCCGAGAGGTCGAGGGGCAGGGAGCGCAGGCGCCGGCCGGAGGCGGCGAAGACCGCGTTGGCGATCGATGGCCCGAGCACGGGCACGCCCGGCTCGCCGATCCCGGTGGGCGCCATCTGGCTCGGCACGATGTGGACCTCGACCTTCGGCATCTCGCTCATCCGGGTCGGCTCGTAGGCGTCGAAATTGTGCTCCTGCACCTGTCCGTCCTTGAGGGTGATGCGGTTGCGCAGCACCGCCGACAGGGCGAAGCCCACCGCGCCCTCGACCTGCGCGCGGATCACGTCCGGGTTGACCGGGACGCCGACATCCACCGCGGCCACGATCCGGTTGACCCGGATCGCCGCATCCTGCGCGGTCACGTCGGCCACCATGGCGACGTAGGAGCCGAAGGATTCGTGGACCGCCACACCGAGGCCGCGGCCCGGCTCCTGCGGCTTGGCGCTCCAGCCGGCCTTCTCGGCGGCGAGCTTGAGCACGCCGGAGAGCCGCGGCGCCTGGGCCAGGAGGGAGAGCCGGTAGGCCACCGGATCGACGCTGGCGGCGTGGGCCAACTCGTCGATCATCACCTCCATCACGTGGGCCGTGTGGGTGTGGCCGACCGAGCGCCACCACAGGACCGGCACGCCCTCGCGGCCGTTATGGACGCCGAACCGGTAGGCCGGCAGCGCGTAGGGGGTGTCGGAGGCGCCCTCCACGGTGGTCGAGTCGATGCCGTTCTTGACGATCATCGCCTCGAAGGGCGAGCCGATCATGATCGACTTGCCGACCATGACGTGGTCCCAGCCGACCACCGCGCCCTTGCCGTCGATGCCGGCCCGGACCTTGTGCAGCACGGTCGGACGGTAATAGCCGCCGGCCATGTCGTCCTCGCGGGTCCAGACGAGGTGGATCGGGGCCTTCTCGCCGGACGCCTTGAAGACGGCGGCCGCTTCCGCGAGGTAGTCGGCGGTGGGGGTCGCCCGGCGGCCGAAGGAGCCGCCGGCCCAGTTGCTGTGCAGCCGCACCCGGTCGGGCGTCACGCCCAGGATTGCCGCCATGGTGGCCTGCTCGACGGTCTGGAACTGGAAGCCCGCATAGACGTCGTAGCCGCCGTCGGCCGCCCGCTCGATCGTGGCGTTCAAGGGCTCCATCGCCGCGTGGGCGAGGTACGGGAAGGTGAACTCGGCCTCGATGACCTTGGCGGCGCCCTTCAGCGCCGCCTGCGGGTCGCCGCGCTCGGACGCCGTGAGGCCGGGGCCCTTGGCCCGCTCGCGGTACTCGGCGAGGATCGCGTCCGACGAGCGGGTCTCGGCGGTGCTGTCGTCCCAGGCGACCGTGAGCGCCTCGCGGCCCTTCATGGCCGACCACGTATCGCGGGCGATCACCGCCACGCCGGTCGGCACCTGCACCACGTCGAGCACGCCCGCGACCTTGCGGGCGGCGGCGGCGTCAAAACGCTTCACGGTGGCGCCGAAGCGCGGCGCCCGGGCGACCACGGCCGTGACCTGGTTCGGGCGGCGGATGTCGAGGGAATAGACCGCCGTGCCGTTGGTCTTGGCGACGGAATCGAGGCGCGGGATCGTCTGGCCGATGAGCCGCCACTCGCTCGGATCCTTGAGCCGCGGCTCGGACGGCACCGGCAGCGAGGCGGCCGAGGCCGCGAGCTCCCCGAACCGGGCCTGCCGGCCGGACGGGCCGTGGCGCACGATGTTGTCGGCGACCGTGATCTCGGAAACCGGCACCTTCCAGCGGAAGGCGGCCTCGGCCATCAGCATCTCGCGGGCGGCGGCACCCGCCTTGCGCAGCTGGAACCAGGAATTGGCGACCGCGGTCGAGCCGCCGGTCCCCTGGATCGGGCCCATCAGGCTGTTGTTGTAGAGCGTCGCGTCGGCGGGCGCGAACTCGGTGCGGACCTGTCCCCAATCGGCGCCGAGCTCGTCGGCCAGGATCGTGGCCAGCCCGGTCGTGTTCCCCTGGCCCATGTCGAGGTGCTTGATCACCACCGTGACGGTGTCGTCCGCGCCGATGCGCACGAAGGCGTTGGGCTGCGCCTTGACGTCGGCGAGGTTCGGGCCGGCGGCGGCGCGGGCGGATTTCGGGTCGAGCCGGAACGCGACCACGAGGGCGCCGGCGCCGGCGAGCAGGCCGCGGCGGCTGGGACGGACGGGCAGGGGATTCGGTCGACGGGCATTCAGCATGGCGGCGAGGCTCCGGTCGGGACCGCGGGGCAGGGCGGGGGAAGTTGGGCGCGGGGACGGATCAGGCGAGGCTGCGCGCGGCTTCGTGAATCGCCGCGCGGATGCGCTGGTAGGTGCCGCAGCGGCAGATGTTGCCGTCCATGGCACCGTCGATCTCGGCGTCGCTGGGCTTGGCGTTGCCGGAGAGCAGGCCGATCGCCGACATGATCTGGCCGGACTGGCAATAGCCGCACTGGACCACGTCGAGCTTGCGCCACGCCGCCTGGACGGCCTCGGCCACCCGGCCGTTGACGCCCTCGATGGTCGTCACCTGGGCGGCGCCGACATCGCCGAGCTTGGTCTGGCAGGCGCGGACCGGCTGGCCGTCGAGATGGATCGTGCAGGCGCCGCATTGCGCGATGCCGCAGCCGTACTTGGTGCCGGTGGCGTCGAGCCGGTCGCGCAGCACCCAGAGCAGGGGCATGTCCGGATCGGCGTCGATCACGTGCGTGACCCCGTTGACGGTGAGATTCGGCATGGTCGGCGACCCCTCCTCGACGCGTGCGCCCGGTGCGTCCCGGATCGCGGCGTGCGGCCTCGCTCGGGCAGTGCGAGCGCGCTGCCCACGCTAGCGGGCGCGCCCGCCCGCACGATGTGCGGCACCGCACGTCGATCCGCAGGTCGACCCGGACGCCGGGCCGTCTCGATACGGCCCGCGACGCTTAAGATCCGAGCGATACCGACAGCCGCTTCTTAACACATCCGCCTCATCTTCACGGTGTGCCCTCGCGTCACCCCCGCCCCTGATTCCGAGCCGAGTGTCAAGACGCGCATGCCCGATCTCACCGTCGAGATGGTCCAGCGCGGTCGCGGTCCCTCGACGGAGGAGGCGGCGCGCCGCCGCGGCGTCGCCCGCGAGATCCGCTCGGCCCGCGAGAAGCTGACCTCGCAGACCGGCCTGGAGCGGGCCTTCGACTACGAGTTGCTGCGCCATTACGCCCAGTACCGGGCCGGGGCGGGGATCCCTCTGGCGCTGTTCGCGGGGGTGCTCGCCGCGGCGGCGACGTTCTGGATCACCCCGCCGGTGGCCGCAGCCTGGGCGGTCTGCGTGTTCCTGATGACCACGCTGAACACGAGCCTGAGCCGGCGCTTCCTGCACGCCGAACCGGCGACGATCCCGCTCGCCCGCTGGCGCCGCCGCTTCCTGATGGGCGAGGTGCTGCAGAGTCTGTCGTGGTCGGCGATGATCGGGCTCGGCACCACCGAGGGCTGGACCTTCGCGCTGTTCGGCCTCGTCATCGCGGCGGCCGTCACCACGATGCTGGCGGCGACGGTTCCGCTCGCGGCCGTCGCCGCCCTGATCCCGCTGGCGCTCGCCACCGCGTCGCTCGCCGCCTTCTCCCGCGGGATGGACGCGCTGATGCTGGTGGCGATGGCCGGCGGTGCGCAGCTGTTCTTCCTCGGCCTCGCCCGCCGCCTCTACACCTCGACGGTCGGCGCCCTGCGCTCCCGCGCCGAGAAGGACGCGGTGTTCGGCGAACTGGAGCAGGCCAAGGCCAATTCGGACGAGGCCCGCCGCCGGGCCGAGGAGGCGAACCTCGCCAAGTCGCGGTTCCTTGCCACCATGAGCCATGAACTGCGCACGCCGTTGAACGCGATCCTGGGCTTCTCGGAGGTGATGAAGAACGAGGTGTTCGGCACCCACACGGCGCCCTCCTACCGGGAGTACTCGCACGACATCCACGACAGCGGGATGCACCTCCTCAACCTGATCAACGAGATCCTCGACCTCTCGCGGATCGAGGCGGGACGCTACGAGCTGAACGAGGAGGCGGTACAGCTCGCCCACGTCGTGGAGGAGTGCCGCCACATGATGGCGCTCCGCGCCAAGGCCAAGAACCAGATCGTCCACGGCCTCGTCGACGAAACCCTGCCGCGCCTCTGGGCGGACGAGCGGGCGCTGCGCCAGATCGTGCTGAACCTCCTGTCGAACGCCGTGAAGTTCACGCCGCCGGGTGGCGAGATCTGGCTCAAGGTCGGCTGGACCGCCTCGGGGGGGCAGTACGTGTCGGTGAAGGACAGCGGCCCGGGCATCCCCGAGGACGAGCTCGGCACGGTCCTGTCCTCGTTCGGGCGCGGCTCCCTGGCGATCAAGACCGCCGAGCAGGGCTCCGGCCTCGGCCTGCCGATCGTCAAGGGCCTGGTGGAGCTGCATGGCGGGCAGTTCCAGCTCTCCTCCAGGCCCCGCGAGGGCACCGAGGTGGTGGTGACGCTGCCGGCCGCCCGGGTCATGGACACGCTGCCGGCGGTCGATGTCGAGGCGGCTCCGGCGCACGGCGCCCTCAACCGCGCCGCCTGACCCAGCCCCGGCGCGCCAGCCTCAGCCGAGGCCGCCCAGCGCGCAGACCCGGGCCCATTGCTCCGCGGTCACCGGCTGCACCGACAGGCGGGAATTGTTGACCAGCACCATCCCGGCCAGCGCTGGATCGGCCTTGATGGCGTCCAGCGTCACGGAGCGCGGCAGCGCCTTGACGGCACGCACGTCGACCATACCGAAGCGGCCGGTCTCGTCGGTATGGTCGGGGTAGTAGGGGCGGATCACCTCCACGAGGCCGACCACCGCCTTGCCGTCGTTCGAGTGATAGAAGAAGCCCTGCTCGCCGACCTGCATGGCCATCAGCTGCTTCTTGGCGAGGTGGTTGCGCACGCCGTTCCAGTACGTCCCCGCCGCACCGGCCGCGACCTGCTGATCCCACGACCACGTCGCGGGCTCGGACTTGAACAGCCAGTACGCCATCGCCGCTTTCCCCACCGGCCGCCGGGTCCGGCGGCGCGCCCCGCCATAGCCCAGCTTCACCCCCGGCGGACAGGCCCGCCCGCGACGCCGCGCGCTTCGGAGACCGGCGGGGCGGGGCCGAACGCAGCCTCGATTGCATTTGTATTAAGCGATGATATTGGCTGAATATTAAATGCTTTCTGCCAAGTCTTCGGGCAACTACGCCACAGATTGCCGCTGATTGTCTACATGTTGACCGTGATCGGCTGCTTCTTCGGTGAACACAACCCGTGGCTGGTGGCCCTGGCGGCGCTCGTCTGCACGCTGGCAAGCACGACGGCGATGGAGTTGCTGGTCCATTCCGGCCGGGCCGGGCGCCGCAGCCGCTACATGTGGCTCGCGATCGCCGCGATCGCGGGGGGCTCGGGGATCTGGGCGACGCATTTCCTGGCGATGCTCGCCTACGCGCCGGGGCTGCCTTCGGGCTACGGGGTCGGCCTGACCCTCCTGTCATACGTCGACGCCGTCGCGATCGCCGGCCTGGGCTTCGCGCTGGCCGAGACCGGCGGACGGGCGCGCGGGGCGATCGGCGGCGCCGTGGCAGGCGGCGGCATCGCGGCGATGCACTACACGGGCATGGCCGCCTACCAAGTGACCGGCCACCTGGTGTGGAGCCCCGTCCTAGTGGCGATCTCGGTCGCGGTCGGCTCCGGGCTCGGGGCGGCGGCCCTCGTCGTCGGCCTGTCGGCGCTGACGATCCGAGGGCGGTGCGTCGGCGCCTTGCTGCTGATCCTGGCCATCTGCGGCCACCATTTCATCGGCATGGGCGCGGTCACCATTCTGCCCGATCCCCTGGTGGCGATTCCGGAGAACGCGGTCCGGACCGAGTGGCTCGCCGCCGCCGTGGCGCTGGCGAGCAGCCTGATCCTGCTGCTCGCGGGAGCCGCCCTCGTGCTCGATCTGCGGGAGCGCAAGCGCGCCGAGTTCGAGCGCGCACGGCTGCTCAGCCTCGCCAACGCGGCCGTGGAGGGGCTTGCCGTCTGCCGCGATGGCCTGATCGTCAGCGCCAACGACGCCTTCGCCCGGCTCGCCGGCACCGGGGCAGACGCCCTGCTGGGGACGCGCCTCGCCGCGTACCTGCCGGGCCTCATTCCCGGGCTCGGAACGCCGGACCAGCCCCTGGAGGCCGACCTCGTCCAGGCGGGCGGCGGCACGATCCCCGTCGAGGTGATCATGCGCCCGGTGACCGAGTACGGGAACGAGCCGCACCATGCCGTGGCGGTGCGCGACCTGCGCGCGCGGCGCCGGGCCGAGAGCGAGATCCACTACCTGGCCCATCACGACGCGCTCACCGGGCTCGCCAACCGCACGAGCTTCCACGCGCGGCTCGAGCGGGAGATGCGCGCCGCGGACCTCCAGGGCACCCGGATCGCCGTCCTGTGCCTCGACCTCGACCGCTTCAAGGAGGTCAACGACCTGTTCGGCCACGCCGCCGGGGACGCGATGCTGCGCGACCTCGCGCTCCGGGTCGGCGGCCTCCTGGATGCCACGCAGCTCATGGCCCGGCTCGGCGGCGACGAGTTCGCGATCCTGACGCCGCAATCGGACGGTTCGGGCGAGCGGTTGGCCGAACGGATCCTGGACGTTCTGGCGGCGGTGCCGGCGGCCTCCGGCCCGGTGATCGCCACGAGCATCGGCATCGCGGTCTATCCCGACGACGCGCTGGACCAGCGGGCGCTTCTGAGCCACGCCGATGCCGCCCTCTACAGGGCCAAGAACGAGGGCCGCGGAACCTGCCGCCGCTACGACGCCAGCATGGGCGCGCAGATCCGCGACCGGCGGCAGCTGGAACATGACCTGCGCCACGCGGTGAGCCGGAACGAGCTCGCACTCGTCTACCAGCCCCAGACGCAGATCGAATCCGGCGGGGTCACGGGATTCGAGGCGCTGCTGCGCTGGCGCCACCCGAAGCGCGGGACCATCTCGCCGGCCCTGTTCGTGCCGATCGCCGAGGAGACCGGGGCCATCCTGGAGATCGGCGCCTGGGTGCTGCGCGAGGCCTGCCGGACGGCGGCCGGCTGGCCGCGCCCGCTCGGGATCGCCGTCAACGTCTCGGCGGTGCAGCTCCACAACCCGCATTTCGTGCAGTTCGTCCACGGGACCCTGTTCGAGACCGGCCTGAAGGCCGAGCGCCTGGAGATCGAGATCACCGAGACGGCGCTGATCCGCGATCCGGCCCGGGCATTGCTCACCCTGCGCCAGCTCAAGGCCCTAGGCATCCGGATCGCCATGGACGATTTCGGGACCGGCTATTCCTCGCTCTCGAACCTGCGCTCCTTCCCGTTCGATCGGATCAAGATCGACGGCTCGTTCATCAAGGCGGTCCACAGCAACCCGCAGGCGGCCGCGATCGTGCGCTCCGTCCTCGGGCTGGGGCGCGGCCTCGGGCTGGCGGTTGTGGCGGAAGGCGTGGAGTCGGACGAGGAACTGTCCTTCCTGGCCGCGGAGCATTGCACCATGGCCCAGGGCTACCTGCTGGGCCGGCCCGCGCCGATCGAGCGCTTCTCCGCCCACACCCACGGCACGGCGCCGGAGCCGGCGGCCTCCGTGGCGTAGATCCGGCGCCCGGATCGCGGCGCACGCGAAGGCGGAGGCCGGTTTGCCGACCGGAGGCGGCCCGCTGCACCGGCGCCCGCGCTAATCCGTCTCGCCGCGCAAGGGGCGGGCGAGGAGGCCGGCGACCACGTCGTCGACCCCGGCCGCGCCGGTCACGATGGCGGCGACGGCCTGCGCCACCGGCATCTCGACGCCCTTGGCCGACGCGAGGCCGGCGAGCGCCGCGGCCGTGAATGCACCCTCGGCGAGCTTGCCGCCGGCGGCCTCCGCGGGGCTCGCCCCGGCCCCGAGCCGCTGGCCGAAGGCGAAGTTGCGCGATTGCGGCGAGGAGGCGGTGAGCACGAGGTCGCCGAGCCCCGAAAGTCCCATCAGCGTCTCGGCCCGCCCCCCGAAGGTCCGGGCGAAGCGCATCAGCTCGGCGAAGGCGCGGGCGATCAGCGCCGCCCGGGCGCTCTCGCCGAGACCCCGGCCGGCCACGATCCCGCACGCGATGGCCAGCACGTTCTTGCCGGCCCCGCCGATCTCGACGCCGCGCACGTCGTCGGTGTGGTAGAGCCGGAGGCTCGGGCCCGACAACAGGGCGCTCAGGGACGCGGCGAGGCCGGGATCGGACGCCGCCAGGGTCACGGCGGTGGGCAGGCCGCGGGCGACGTCGGCCGCGAAGCTCGGCCCCGACAGCACCGCGACGGGCGTTCCGGGCGGCAGGACCTGCTCGGCCACCGCGCTCATGAAGCTGTCGCTGCCGCGCTCGATGCCCTTGGCGCAGAGGATCACAGGACCGGCCGACGCCAGGGGCGCGCGCAGGGCCTCCAGAACGCCGCGGACGGTCTGGGCCGGCACGACCAGCAGGGTTGCGCGGGCGCCGGCGAGGTCTTCCGGCTGCGCGGTCGCCCGGATGCCGGCATGGAGCGGCACGCCCGGCAGGTAGCGCGGGTTCTCCCGCCCCGCCTCGAGGGCGGCGGCCGCCTCCGCGTCGCGCAGCCAGAGGGTCACGGGATGGCCGGCCGCGGCCGCGGCGTTGGCGAGCGCCGTGCCCCAGGCGCCGCCGCCGACGACGTTGATCGCGCGTCCCGCGCTCATGCCGCGTCCTCCCTGTCCGCGCAGTCCAGCCGGTACAGGACGTGATCGCGCAGCGGCCCCGCAGGCACGGCCGGATGCGGGAACGTCACGGCCGGCGCCATGCCGAGGCGCTCCATCACGGCCCGGGATCGGGCGTTGCCGGCCGCCGTGTAGGCCACCACGGCGCGGATTCCGCAGCGCCCGGCGAGATCGGCCAGGGCCAGCCGCGCGGCGCGCGTGGCGAAGCCCTGCCCCCAGGCATCCCGCGCCAGGCGCCAGGCCAGCTCGACCGTCGTCCCGGGCCGGTCGCCGCCCGGGAAGGGCAGGGGCTGCAGGATCCGCAGCGCGCCGGCGAAGCCGATGAACCGGCCCGCATGCGTCAGCGCCCAGGGACCGAACCCGTCAGCCACGAAGCGCCGGTCGAAACGGCCGGCCTCGGCGGCGCTCTCGGCGTCCGTGCGTGGACGGGGGAAGTGGGCCATCACCTGGGGGTCGGCATTGAGCGCCGCGAACGGTGCCGTGTCCTCCGGGCGCCAGCGGCGCAGGATCAGGTCCCCGTCTTCGAGGGAAGCGGGCACCGGACCAGCGGCGCTCTTGCCGCGCCACGCGAGAGAGCGGCGGTTCAGCAGGGCGAGATTCGCGTGGCCGGCGAGCACGGCCTCGCCCAGGGTGATCGCCGCCTCGAGCTGATCGAGGGGCATGTTGGCGTGGGCGGGCGGGCGCACATGGTCGCGCCAGGGACCGCCACAGGCCTGGTCGAGGAGGATGCGGGCGAAGCAATGGTCGAGGCGCACCGGCCAGCCCGGCCGCGCGGCCTCGGGCAGGCGGCGCTCGACCAAGTCCCGCCAATGCGCGCGCAAGTCCGCCGCGTTCATCCGGCCGGGATCGCGGCGCGGGCCGGGGCGGCCGCGAGCGGCCACCGGGGCCGGGCCGGGGCGGTGAGGTCGTCCACGAGCCCGAGGCGCAGGCGCTCCAGCCCGGCCCAGGCGATCATCGCGCCGTTGTCGCCGCAGAGCGGCAGGGGCGGGGCGACGAAATCGAGGCCCGCCTCGCCGGCCAGGGCGGCCAGCGCCCGCCGGATGGCGCCGTTGGCCGCCACGCCGCCCGCCGCCACCAGGGCGGTGGGCCGCCCGGCCGCGTCCGAGAAGGCGCGCAGGGCGACCCGGGCGCGGTCAACCACCACGTCGACCACGGCGGCCTGGAAGCTCGCGCACAGGTCGGCGACGTCGCGCTCGGCCAGCGGCGCGATCCGCTCGGCCTCGATCCGCAGGGCGGTCTTGAGACCCGACAGGGAGAAGTCGGCCTCGCGCCGGCCGAGCATGGGCCGGGGCAGGGCGAAGCGCTCAGGGTCTCCGGTCTCGGCCATGCGCTCAACCTCGGGGCCGCCCGGATAGCCGAGGCCGAGGAGCTTGGCGGCCTTGTCGAAGGCCTCGCCGATGGCGTCGTCGACGGTGGAGCCGAGCCGCACGTAGTCGCCGACGCCCCGCACGGCGACGAGCTGGGTGTGGCCACCCGAGACCAGCAGCAGCAGGTACGGGAAGGCGATGCCGTCGGTCAGCCGCGCCGTGAGCGCGTGCGCCTCCAGGTGGTTGACAGCCAGAAGCGGCTTGCGGGTCACGAGGGCCAGGGTCTTGGCCGTGACGAGGCCGACCAGCACGCCGCCGATCAGCCCGGGCCCGGCCGCCACCGCGATCCCGTCGAGATCGGGGAAGCCGATGCCGGCCCGGTCGAGGGCGCGGGCGATCAGCCGGTCGAGCACCTCCACGTGAGCGCGGGCGGCGATCTCGGGCACGACGCCGCCATAGGCCGCGTGCTCGGCGATCTGACTCAGCACCTCGTTGGCGCGGATCTGGCCGACGCCGTCCTCGTCGACCGACACGATTGCGGCCGCGGTCTCGTCGCAGGTGGTCTCGATGCCGAGGACGGTCTTCTGCACGCGCGGAACTCCTTGTCCGGACCACACTCTATCCGCCGGCGGTCGCGGCGCGAAGGCCGAGCCTGGCCTCAATCGTCAGCCCGATCCGCCTGGTCGAGGCCTCCGCGGCGATTCGGCACCTCAGGACGCGGACGCGGGTGGGATGTGGATCACCGACCCGCGACTGCCCACCGGGCGCGCGACCCCGGCCGCCCTCAGTCGACGGCAACCATGACGTCGGAGGCCTTGATCACCGCATAGGCGGACCCGCCGGCGACGAGCTTGAGGGAATCGACCGCCTCGTTGGTGATCGAGGCCGTGACCACCTGGCCGGGGCTGATCTCGATCTTGACATGGGACGTGGTCGCGCCCTTGTCGACCGAGAGGACGGTGCCCTTTAGGACGTTGCGCGCGCTGATCTTCATGGGTGCGGACTCCGCTCGCCGCCCGCGGCGGCTCCGGCGCGTCTCCTACAGCATGGCGGGGCCGCGCGCGACAACCTCAGCGGGGTTCGTCCTCCGGCACGCCGGCCTCTCCGGCCTCGGCTTCCGGGATGGCGGCCGCACCCCAGGCCGTGAGCGCCGCGTTGAGGTCGTCGAGAACGAAGTGCCGGGCGCTGTCCCGGTCGTAGCCGTCGGCCAGGAGCGCGTCGTATTCGGTGAAGACGTGGCGGGCATAGGTGACGAGGGCGAGGCGGGCGGCCGTCTCGGGCGCAGCCCGGCGCAGGCCCGCGCTCGCCAGCGCGCGATCGAGGACGGCCTCGGCCTCGAAATCCGGTAGGCGCGGTGCGAGGCGGGCCAGCGCTGCGGCCACGGCCTCGCGGCGATTCCGGGGTGGCGCCACGCCGCTCATCGGAGCCATCCCGCGCGCATGATTTTACGGCACGGATCGGCTACGATCGGCGCCAGACAGGGTGGGGCAGGCATTCGATCCTGCGCCGGGGAGATCAGGTTCATGGCAACGATCCGTCACGCGGTGATCCTGGGCGTCCTGCTCGGGATAACGCCGGCGCTGGCCCAGAGCCCGCTCCCGGACCGGGCTCCGGGCGCGGTGCCGACCCGGGATCCGGGCGCGGTGCCGGCCCGGGATCCGGCGCTCACCGCGCCGGGCGGCCGCCGGATTGCCGCCACGGGCCAGACGAAGCCGCCCGGTACGGCCGCCACCGGTCTGCCGCGGCCGATCAACGAGGCCGAGATGATCAAGGCGCAGAAGGCCGCGGAAGCGCGCTCGAAGGCCTGGGACGCCAAGATGCGCAACACCATGGGCTCGATCTGCCACGGATGCTGACCCCGGAAACGCGAAGGGGCCGCCCAGGCGGGCAGCCCCTCCACCGATAGCGCTGTCGCGACAGGCTTAGCGGGAGTAGAACTCGATGACGAGGTTCGGCTCCATCTGCACCGGGTAGGGCACCTCGGACAGGCTGGGAATGCGGGTGACGCGGGCAGTCATCTTGGCGTGATCGGCCTCGATGTAGTCCGGCACGTCGCGCTCGGGGAGCTGGGTCGCCACGATGACGATCTCGAGCTGGCGGGAGGATTCCTTGACCTCGATGAGGTCGCCGGCCTTCACCTGGTAGCTCGGGATGTTGACGCGGACGCCGTTGACCTTGACGTGGCCATGGTTGACGAACTGGCGCGCGGCGAACGGCGTCGCCACGAACTTCGCCCGGTAGACCACGGCGTCGAGGCGGCGCTCGAGCAGGCCGACGAGGTTCTCGCCGGAATCGCCGCGCAGGCGGATCGCCTCGGCGTAGTAGCGGCGGAACTGCTTCTCGGTGATGTTGCCGTAGTAGCCCTTGAGCTTCTGCTTGGCGCGCAGCTGCGTGCCGAAGTCGCTCATCTTGCCCTTGCGGCGCTGGCCGTGCTGGCCGGGGCCGTACTCGCGGCGGTTGACGGGGCTCTTCGGGCGGCCCCAGATGTTCTGGCCCATGCGGCGGTCGAGCTTGTGCTTCGCCTGAATCCGCTTCGACATGTTTCGCGTCCTCTCGTGACGAGAATGAGGAACGCGCCCTCCTTTTCCCGGACGTCAGGTCCGGGACGACAGGGCAGGAGGATCCCGCCCACGGGTGCGCGTGAAAACGCCAAGGGGCCCCGTGCGGAGCCCCATCGACGGGCTGCGTCTTAGGGGACAGGGGCGCCGGGGTCAACCATGAGAGGTCGGATGGACGAGTCGGTTGCGGTCCGGCGCGGGGCGCTGGCGGACGTGGAGGCGATCCGGGCGCTGGTCGAGGCGGCCTACACCAAGTGGATCCCGGTGATCGGCCGTCTGCCGATCCCGATGCGGGCGGATTACGCGCAGGCGGTGCGGGACCACCGCTTCGACCTGCTTCTGGCCGGCCCGGATCTCGCCGGACTGATCGAGACGCGAGCCGAGGCCGATCACCTGCTGGTCGTCAACGTGGCGGTGGACCCGGCCTTCCAGGGCCGGGGCTTCGGCAGCCGGTTGATGGGACGCGCCGACGCCGTCGCGGCCGAGGCCGGCCTCGCGCGGCTGCGCCTGTACACCAACAAGAAATATGTCGCGAACCTGCGCCTCTACGGCGCACTCGGCTACCGGGTGGAGCGGGAGGAGCCCTATGCCGGCCCGGGCCGGACCCGGGACGACGACATCACCGTGCACATGGTGAAGGATCTGGCGTGAGGAGCTTGCCGGTCGCTCCCACGGCGTCCGTGACCGCCAACCCGGTCATTCCGGGACTGCGCAGCAGGGCCCGGAATCCAGATCCTCCCGGCGTGCTCGGCGGGACACCGTCGGCGGTTGTGGGTTCCGGGCTCGCCTGCGGCGCCCCGGAACGACGTGCTGGTTGTCGCCCAGCCCGGACCGAAGACGGTGTCCCCCGTCGCTCTCGTGCCTTCGTGAGGTCTCCGGATGGCTTCGCTCCGTCCGCGAGGACGGCGTGTTCAGGTCACCACGCTCGGCTCGGCCCGGCCGGTGCGGGGCGCGATTTCGGCGATCGCGCCGGCGGCGGCCGCCACGGGCGCCAGCACCTCGGCCACCGGCAAATCGAGCCGGTCGGGCGCGTTCTCGTAGCGCTCCAGGTAGACCCGCAGCGTCGCCCCGGCGGTGCCGGTGCCCGAGAGCCGGAACACCGCCCGCGCGTCCTCGGCGAAGCCGATCCGGATGCCCTGGCGCTCGGTGAGCGAGCCGTCGACGGGATCGCGATAGGCGAACTCGTCGGCCGTCGACACCGTGAGGTCGCCGATCCGCGTGCCCGGCAGCCCGGCGAGCGTTTCGCGCAACCCATCCATCAGGCCATTGGCGGCGTCCGAATCCACTTCTTCGTAGTCGTGGCGGGCGTAGTAGTCGCGCCCGTAGGTCTGCCAATGGGCGCGCACCAGCGCGTCGGCGCGCTCGCCCGTCGCGGCCAGGATGTTGAGCCAGAGCAGCACCGCCCAGAGCCCGTCCTTCTCGCGCACGTGGTTCGAGCCGGTGCCGGCGCTCTCCTCGCCGCACAGGGTGATCAGCCCGGCATCCAGGAGATTGCCGAAGAACTTCCAGCCTGTGGGGGTCTCATAGGCCTTGATGCCGAGCGCGGCCGCGACCCGGTCGGCGGCGCGGCTCGTCGGCATGGAGCGCGCGACGCCCGCCAGCCCGCCCGCGTAGCCCGGCGCCCGGTGGGCATGGGCGGCGAGCAGGGCGAGGCTGTCGCTCGGCGTCACGAACAGGCCCGGGGCCACGATCATGTTGCGGTCGCCGTCGCCGTCCGAGGCGGCGCCGAAATCCGGCGCGTCCGGCCCCTGCATCAGGTCGAACAGATCGTGGCAATGGACCGGGTTCGGATCCGGGTGGTGGCCGCCGAAATCCTCCTTCGGGACCGCGTTGACCACCGTGCCGGCCGGCGCGCCGAGCATCCCCTCGAGGATCGCCGTCGCGTAAGGCCCGGTCACCGCGCTCATGGCGTCGAAGCGCATGCGGAAGCCGGAGGCGAACAGGCGCGACACAGCTTCGAAATCGATCAGCGTGCGCATCAGTTCGGCGTAGTCGGCCACCGGATCGATCACCGTGACCGTCATGGCGCCCAGCCGCGTGTCGCCGAGCCGGTCGAGGTCGAGGTCCGGAGCCTCCACGAGGCGGTATTCCGTCAGCGCCTTGGCCTGCGCGAAGATGGCGTCGGTGACGGATTCCGGCGCCGGGCCGCCATTGGCGGCGTTGAACTTGATGCCGAAATCGCCGTCCGGCCCGCCCGGGTTGTGGCTCGCCGACAGCACGATGCCGCCGAGCGCCTTCGATTTCCGGATCACGCAGGAGGCGGCCGGCGTCGAGAGCAGGCCGCCTTGCCCGACCAGGACGCGGCCGAAGCCGTTGCCGGCGGCGAGACGCAGTGCCTTCTGCACCACCTCGCGGTTGAGGAACCGGCCGTCGCCGCCGAGCACCAGGGTCGCGCCGGCCTTGTCGGGCAGGGTGTCGAAGATCGCCTGGACGAAATTCTCGACGTAGTTCGGCTGCCGGAACACCGGCACCTTCTTGCGCAGGCCGGAGGTGCCCGGCTTCTGGTCGGGGAAGGGCGTGGTCGCGACGGTGGTCGGAGTCGTCATAAGCGGGCGTCTCCCGGGATCTCCCGCCTCAATGCCCGTCCGGGAGCTTGGCGTCACCAGCCCCGGCGACAGGGACGGGCTTTTTTCACGCGGTCTCGCCGGATCTGGCGACGGAATCCACCGCTTGTCCAACCGGCTGCGCCGCGGGGCGTTGCGCCGGACGACACCCGTCGGTTGAATCGCCCGAGCCGCCACGCAAGGCGGGCCGGAGGAAGCCCTGATGGACAGACCGATGCGCACAGATCCGAACGCGGCGCGGCCGAGCCGGGGCTTGGCCCGGCGCGAGCTGGTTGGAGCACTCGCGGCAGGCGTGGCATTGGCAGCCGCGCCCGCTGCGGCGGCCGCCCCGGCGGCGCGGCTGGCGACGGAGGAGTTCCGCCTGCCGTGGAGCGAGCCGGGCATCGACATCTACGTGCGCAACAAGCGTCCCGCCGGAACGGAGCGGTTTCCGGGCGACCGGATCCTGCTTTACGTCCATGGGGCGACCTACCCGGCCTCCACCGCTCTCGACCTGCCCCTCGGCGGGATGTCGGCGATGGACTATCTCGCGGGCCTGGGCTTCGACGTCTACTGCGTGGATCTTCCGGGCTACGGCCTGTCCGGACGTCCTGCGGTCATGAACGCGCCCGCGGCCGACAACCCGCCCTTCATGCGCACCCCCGACGCCGCCAAGGTCGTGGGGCAGGTGGTGGACTTCATCACCCGGCGCCGCGGGGTCGAGAAGATCAACCTGATGGGCTGGTCCTGGGGAACCTCGACGATGGGGCTCTACACCAGCACTCACAACGACGCGGTCAACCGGCTCGTCCTCTACGCGCCGCAATGGCTGGCGCGCACGCCGGCCCTGATCGGCGGCAACGGGCCGCTCGGCGCGTACCGCAGCGTCAGCCGGGACAGCGCCCAGGCGCGCTGGTTGACCGGGGTGCCCGAGGACAAGAAGGCCGAGCTGATCCCGCCGGGCTGGTTCGAACAGTGGGCCGACGCGACTTTCGCGACGGACCAAGCCGGCGCCAAGCAGACGCCGCCGGTCCTGCGTGCCCCGAACGGTGTGGTGGCCGACTCGAGGGAGTTCTGGCAGGCTGGCAAGCCGCTCTACGACCCGGGCGAGATCCGCGTGCCCGTGCTGATCATCCACGCCGAATGGGACGCGGACCTGCCGAGCTACCAGGCGCAGGAATACTTCACCAAACTCACGCACGCCCCTTACAAGCGCTTCGTCGAGCTGGGGGAGGGCACCCACACGGTGATGATGGAGAAGAACCGCATGCAGTTCCTCCACGAGGTCGGGGCCTTCCTCACCGAGGCGGACCCTCAGGCGCTGAACTGAGCGGCCGATCCCGTACCATCGCCTCATCCTGAGACGCGGCGCAGTCGCCTCGAAGGAGAGCTCCAGGGATCGCGCGGCCGGCTGGAGGGCTCCTTCGAGGCCTCCGCTTCGCTCCGGCGCTCAGGATGCGGTGTATGGGTGGGAGGGACCGAGGCGGCCGGACCGGCCGCCTCGGAAGGCGGGCCCTACTCCGCTGCCTGCCGCGCCGCGTAGCCCAGCCGCTCGTTCAGCGCCCGGATCAGCTTGACCGCCGCCTCGGCGATCACCGTGCCGGGCGGGAAGATCGCCGCCGCGCCGGCCGCCGTCAGCGCCGCGTAGTCGCCCGGCGGGATGACGCCGCCGATGGCGATCATCACGTCGTCCCGGCCCTGCTCGGTGAGCGCCGCCTTCAGCTCCGGCACCAGCGTCAGGTGGCCGGCGGCCAGCGACGAGACGCCGACGATGTGCACGTCGTTCTCCACCGCCTGCCGGGCGGCCTCCGCCGGCGTGGCGAAGAGCGGCCCGATATCGACGTCGAAGCCGAGATCGGCGAAGGCCGAGGCGATCACCTTCTGGCCGCGATCGTGCCCGTCCTGGCCCATCTTGGCGACCAGGATGCGCGGCCGGCGGCCGTCATTCTCCTCGAACGCCTCGACCAGCGCCCGGACTTCCTCGACCACTGGCGACATGCCCCCCACCTCGCGCTTGTAGACGCCCGAGATCGAGCGGATCTCGGCGCGGTGCCGGCCCCAGGCCTTCTCCAGGGCCTCGGAAATCTCGCCCACCGTCGCCTTGGCGCGGGCGGCCTCGACGGCGAGTTCCAGCAGATTGCCGGCGCCGTCCGCAGCCTGGGTCAGCGCGTCGAGCCGGGCCGAGACCGCGGCCTCGTCGCGCTCGGCGCGCAGGCGCTTCAGCTTGTCGATCTGGAGCCGGCGGACATTGCCGTTGTCGACCCGCAGCAGCTCGATGGCCATGTCGTCATCGGCCCGGAACTTGTTGATGCCCACGATGGTCTGGCGGCCGGAATCGATCCGGGCCTGGGCGCGGGCAGCGGCCTCCTCGATCCGCAGCTTCGGGATGCCGGCCTCGATCGCCTTGGCCATGCCGCCGAGCCCGTCGACCTCGCGGATGTGCTCCCAGGCCCGGGCGACCATGTCGGCCGTGAGCTTCTCCACGTAGTAGGAGCCGCCCCACGGATCGACGATCCGGGTGGTGCCGCTCTCCTGCTGCAGGAACAGCTGGGTGTTGCGGGCGATCCGGGCCGAGAAGTCGGTGGGGAGCGCCAGCGCCTCGTCGAGCGCGTTGGTGTGGAGTGACTGGGTGCCGCCCTGCGTCGCCGCCATCGCCTCGATATTGGTGCGGGTGACGTTGTTGAACACGTCCTGGGCGGTGAGCGACCAGCCCGAGGTCTGCGAGTGGGTGCGCAGGGCCAGAGACTTTTCGGACTTCGGATCGAACCCCTTCACGAGCTTCGCCCAGATCAGGCGCGCGGCCCGCATCTTGGCGATCTCCATGAAGAAGTTGGTCGAGATCGCCCAGAAGAACGACAGGCGCGGGGCGAACTGGTCGATGGTCAACCCGGCCGCGAGACCCGCCTTGATGTACTCGACGCCGTCGGCGAGCGTGTAGGCGAGTTCCAGGTCGTTCGTCGCCCCGGCCTCCTGCATGTGGTAGCCAGAGATCGAGATCGAGTTGAACTTCGGCATGTTCTTCGACGTGTAGGCGAAGATGTCCGAGATGATCCGCATCGATCCCTTGGGGGGATAGATGTAGGTGTTGCGGACCATGAACTCCTTGAGGATGTCGTTCTGGATCGTGCCGGCGAGCTTCTGCGGCGGCACGCCCTGCTCCTCCGCGGCCACGATGTAGAGGGCGAGGATCGGCAGCACCGCGCCGTTCATCGTCATCGACACGGTCATCTCGTCGAGGGGAATCCCCGAGAACAGCGTGCGCATGTCGTAGATCGAGTCGATCGCGACACCCGCCATGCCGACATCGCCCGAGACGCGGGGATGGTCGGAATCGTAGCCGCGGTGGGTGGCGAGGTCGAAGGCGACCGACAGGCCCTTCTGCCCGGCCGCGAGGTTGCGGCGGTAGAAGGCGTTCGAATCCTCGGCCGTGGAGAAGCCGGCATATTGCCGGATGGTCCAGGGCTGGGTGACGTACATGGTCGGGTAGGGGCCGCGCAGGAACGGCGCGATCCCCGGATAGGTGTCGAGGAACTCGATGCCCTCCCGGTCCTCCGGCCCGTAGCGGCCCTTCACCGGGATGCCCTCCGGCGTCATCCAGGGTTCGCCGAGCGCCGGAGCCGCGACCGCGAGCGATTCGCCGGCGAGCGGGATTTCGGCGAAGTTCGGGATGCGGGAGGTCATGGCGTTGACTCGTTATGGCGTTTGTCATGCCATTATAGGGACCCGCTCGGAGCGGGCTACTCCCCTATCGGCCGAGCCAGCCGCGCGACAGGCCGGTTTTGCAGGGTGCGGGCCCGCCGTCTCGAGGACGTGAGGGCAGGGGCCGGAGCGACCCGCTCGACGCGCGTGGCCGAGGGTGGTCGCGCAAGGACTACCCGTCATTCCGGAGCGCCGCAGGCAAGCCCGGAATGACGGCGCCGCCGTGGATGCGTCAGGATCCGCCTGGATCACCCGCGAGGCAGCCCGCGCGCCTCGGCAACCGGGTCCTTCCCCCGCCCGCCACGCAGCAGGTAGACCATCGCGCCCGCCAGCATCAGCGCCATCCCGTACCACGTGATCGCGTAGACGAGGTGGTTGTTGGGGAAGGCGATCACCGTGAGGCCGCCCACCGGCAGGCCGCCGGGATTGGGCGTCGCGTCCGCGTCCACGAAGTAGGGGGCGGCGTCGGTGAGCCCCCGAGCCGCCGCGATCGCCGCCACGTCGCGGGAGTACCAGCGGTCCTCCTTGGGATCGTTCGAGCGCAGGAAGGCGCCCTTGGGCTCGGTCAGCCGCAGGAGACCGGTCACCGAGGTCGCACCCGGGACCTGGCCGGGCTCCCGGGTCGTCGGATCCCGGCGGTCGCCGGGTACGAAGCCGCGATTGACCAGCACGAGGCTACCGTCGGGCCGGCGGAGCGGCGTCAGCACCCAGAAGCCGCCGCCGCGCTCCGTGACGGCCTGCACCAGCGTCTCGCGGTCGTGCAGGAAGATGCCCGAGACCGTGACATGCCGGTAGGCGTCGTCAGGGCCGATGCGCGGCCAGTCCGCGGGGCCCGGGGCCGGCAGGGGCGGGGCGTGGACCCGGGCCTCGACCCGGGCGATCAGGTCCAGCTTCCAGGCCCGCCGTTCCACCTGCCACGTGCCGAGCCCGAGCAGGACAACGAACACGAGGCCCGCACCGACGCCGAACACGAGGCGCCGCAGCAACGAGAGCGGGGCCGGGGGGGAGGCCGGATCGCCCCCCCCTCCCGACCCCGCGGGCCTCATTGCCGGACGCGCGCTCAGCGGGCGTTGTTCATGACGTCGTGGGCATCCATCGGCATCATGTTGTGGTTGAGGTGGTACATCACCCACACCGAGCCGGCGAGCATGATCACCACCAGCGTGATGGTGAAGATCAGCGCCATGAAGGTCCAGCCGCCCTCCGACTTCGTGCTCATGTGCAGGAAGTAGACGACGTGCACGACCATCTGGACGCCGCCGAGCGCCAGGATGACCAGCGAGGTGACGAGGCTGTTGTCGAGGACGTTGCCCATCACCAGCCAGAACGGGATCACCGTCAGGATCACCGACAGGACGAAGCCCGTCATGTAGCTCTGGAAGCTGCCGTGGCCGCCCTCGCTGTGGGCGTGCGTATCGTGCGTGTCCTGGCCGTGGCCGGTGAGGCGGTGTGCGTCGGCGCTCATTCGAGCACTCCCATCAGGTAGACGACGGTGAAGACGCCGATCCAGATCAGGTCGAGGAAGTGCCAGAACATCGACAGGCACATCAGCCGGCGCTTGTTCGCGACGATCAGGCCGCGCTTGCCGACCTGCACCATCAGAACGACGAGCCACAGGATGCCCATGGAGACGTGCAGGCCGTGGGTCGACACCAGGGTGTAGAACGAGGACAGGAACGCGCTGCGCCAGGGCGGTGCGCCCTCGTGGAACAGGTGGACGAATTCCCGGATCTCCAGGGCCACGAAGGCGACGCCGAACAGGCCGGTGACGGCCAGCCAGATCTGGGTCTGTTTCACCCGGTCCCGGTCCATCTCCAGCATGGCGAAGCCGTAGGTGATGGACGAGAACAGCAGCATGGCGGTGTTCACCGCGATGCCCGGCAGGTCGAACAGCTCCTTCGGGGTGGGCCCGGCCGCGTAGCTGCGCCCGAGCACCCCGTAGGTCGCGAACAGGGTCGCGAAGATGAGGCAGTCGCTCATCAGGTAGAGCCAGAACCCGAGCATGGTCGAGCCCTCGGAATGATGGCCCTCCTCGTCGGTCTGGTAGAAGACCGGCGCCGCGGCGCCGGGGGGTGCAGTCTCCGCGTGCATCATCGGATCACGCCATCTCCAGTTCGCGCGTCCGCTGACCTTCCGTCCGACTGACGACGTCGGCGGGAATGTAGTAGTCGCGATTGTAATTAAAGGTGTGCGCGATCGCCACGACGAAGATCGCCACGAAGGTGAGCGCCGCCAGCCACCAGACGTACCAGACCATGGCCAGGCCGAAGGTGAAGTTCAGGGCCGCCAGGATTGCGCCGGCCGCGGTGTTCTTGGGCATGTGGATCGGCCGGTAGCCCTTGAGCGGGCGGTCGAAGCCGCGGTTCTTCATGTCCCACCACGCGTCGGAATCGTGGACCACCGGCGTGAAGGCGAAGTTGTAGTCCGGCGGCGGCGAGGAGGTGGACCATTCCAGCGTCCGGCCGCCCCACGGGTCGCCGGTGAGGTCGCGCAGCTTGTCGCGGTTCCGGATCGAGACGACGAACATCACGATCTGTGAGGCGATGCCGCAGGCGATCAGCGCCGCGCCGATGGCGGCGATCACGAACCAGATCTGCAGCGACGGGTCGTCGAAGTGCTGCATGCGCCGGGTCACGCCCATCAGGCCGAGCACGTAGAGCGGCATGAAGGCGACGTAGAAGCCGGTCACCCAGAACACGAGGGCCACCTTCCCCCAGAACTCGTCGAGCTTGAAGCCGAAGGCCTTGGGGAACCAGAAGGTCACGCCGGCGAACATGCCGAACAGCACGCCGCCGATGATCACGTTGTGGAAGTGCGCGATCAGGAACAGCGAGTTGTGCAGCACGAAGTCGGCCGGGGGCACCGCCAGGAGGACGCCGGTCATGCCGCCGATCACGAAGGTGACGATGAACGCCACCACCCAGAGCATCGGCACCTCGAACCGGATCCGGCCGCGGTACATGGTGAACATCCAGTTGAAGATCTTCGCGCCCGTCGGGATCGAGATGATCATGGTCGTGATCCCGAAGAACGAGTTCACGTCCGCGCCCGAGCCCATCGTGAAGAAGTGGTGCAGCCACACGAGGTAGGCGAGGATGGTGATCACCACCAGCGCGTAGACCATCGAGGTGTAGCCGAACAGGCGCTTGCCGCAGAAGGTCGAGGTGATCTCCGAGAACACGCCGAAGGCCGGCAGGATCAGGATGTAGACTTCCGGGTGACCCCAGATCCAGATCAGGTTGAAGTACAGCATGGCGTTGCCGCCGAGGTCGTTCGTGAAGAAGTGCGTGCCGACGTAGCGGTCGAGCGACAGCATCGCGAGAACGGCCGTGAGGATCGGGAAGGCGGCCACGATCAGGATGTTGGTGCACAGCGACGACCAGACGAAGATCGGCAGCTTCATCATGGTCATGCCGGGCGCCCGCATCTTCACGATGGTGGCGATCAGGTTGATCCCTGAGAGCAGCGTCCCGATACCGGCGATCTGCAGCGCCCAGATGTAGTAGTCGACGCCGACGCCGGGGCTCATCGCCGCCCCGGAGAGCGGCGGGTAGGCGAGCCAGGTGGCGCGGGAGAACTCGCCGACGAACAGCGAGACCATCACCAGCATACCGCCGGCCACCGTCATCCAGAAGCTGAAATTGTTCAGGAACGGGAAGGCGACGTCGCGGGCGCCGATCTGCAGCGGCACGGCGAAGTTCATGAGCCCCGTGACGAACGGCATCGCCACGAAGAAGATCATGATCATGCCGTGGGCGGTGAAGATCTGGTCGTAGTGGTGCGGCGGCAGGAAGCCCTGCTCCTGGCCGAACGCGACCGCCTGCTGCGAGCGCATCAGGACCGCGTCGGCGAAGCCGCGCAGCAGCATCACGCCCGCGAAGATGCAGTACATGATACCGATCTTCTTGTGGTCGATCGACGTGATCCAGTCACGCCACATCGGCCCCCAGAAGCGGTAGTAGGTGATGACGCCGAGCACCGCGAGGCCGACCACGGCGACGCCCGCGAACGTCGCCTGCAGAATCGGCTCGTGATAGGGGATCTGCTCGATCGTAAATCGTCCGAAGAGCAGCTGCTGTAGGTCTAGGTTTGCGAACATGGGATCGGCCCGTTCAGTGGGTTCGACGGCGACCGCCGGTCATGTGTGTGGAGTCCGCTGTCATCGGCGCGCGGCCTCATTGGTTCAGCTGCTTCGGGGCGATCTGGCCGCCCTCGCTCTGGCCCTCGCCGGAGCCCTTGCCCTGGCTGTCGGGCGCCTTCTGGTCCCGGACATCCGGGTTGCCCATGTCGGGCCGCGGCTGCATGCCCTGGGGCTGCGTCTGGCCGTGCGGCCCGGTCTCGGAAGCCGGCGCCGTCGCGCCGGGCCCCTCGACGCCGCGCTCGGCAAGGCGGTTGTCGTATTGCAGCCGCTTGTAGTTCGCCGCCGCCTCCTCGCCCGAGGCGCCGCCCTGGGCGTCGATCTTCGTCATCTCGCCGACGCACATCTGGTCGGGACGCGGGCACATGCCGATGATCCGGTCGTAGAGGCCCTTCATGTACGACTTGTAGAACCGCGCCGGCTCGGCCTCGCTCGGCTCCTCGAGCTTGAGATAGGCCTCCTGCGTGAGCTCACCGCCCTGGGCCTTGGCCTTGGCGATCCACTGGTCGAAGCCCTCGTTGGTCACGCCGTGGAACTTGAAGAACATGTTGGAGAAGCCGGCGCCGCTGTAATGCGCCGAGCGGCCCTCGTAAGCGCCCTCGCGGTTGATCACCGCGTGGAGCTGCGTCTGCATCCCCGGCATCGCGTAGACCATGCCGGCGAGCGTGGGCACGTAGAACGTGTTCATCACGTCGGTCGCGGTAATCTTGAAGCGGATTGGCCGATCCACGGGCGCGGCCAGCTCATTGACCGTGGCGACCCCGTATTGCGGGTAGAGGAACAGCCACTTCCAATCCATGGCGATCGCCTCGACCTCGAGCGGCTGGGTGCCGGCCGGGACGTCGCGCTTGGGATCGATCTTGCTGAGCGGCCGGAACGGATCGAGGGTGTGGGTCCCGATCCAGGTGAGCGCGCCGAGCGCGATGATGATCATCAGCGGCGCCGTCCAGATCAGCACCTCGAGCTGCGTCGAGTGGTGCCAATCCGGATCGTAGACCGCATCCTCGTTGGTGGCGCGGTAGCGCCACGCGAAGATCAGCGTGAAGGCGATCACCGGCACGATGATCAGGAGCATCAGCCCGGTCGCCGCCAGCACGAGGTTGCGCTGCTGCTCGGCGACGTAGCCGGCCGGGTGCAGGACCACGAAGTTGCAGCCGCCCAGCAGGGTCAGGAGCGGCAGGGCGAGGAGCGGCAGCAGGCGCCGCCCACGGCCGCCTCGGCGGGTCGCAGTGTCGGTCCTGTCCGGTCGAGGGGTCGAAGAGGTCACAGCACGCGTCTCGTTATCCCATGCCGCTGCCGCGGCGCTTCTGCCGTGCCGCGCGAGGCGGCGTTCCTGTCGGTCAACGGGCGGCCGGCGGCCTGTGCCGCGGGCCGGACCGGCTACATCTGACGCATTTCCGAGCGGTCGGTGAACAGGGCCACCAAGCTGCAGGCCGCACCGGACAGGAGGTACACGCCGATCATCGCGAGCCCGTAGCGCTGCGAAAGGAACAGCGCGACGAGCGGCGCGAAACCGGCCCCGAGCAGCCACGCGAAGTCGGACGTGAGCGCGGCGCCGGTGTAGCGGTAGTGGTTGCCGAGGCGGGCGCTCACCGCACCCGCGGTCTGGCCGTAGGCGAGGCCGAGCAGCATGAAGCCGATCGTGACGTAGATCGTCTGGCCAATGGCGCTCTCGCCGAACAGGAGCGGCGCGATGATGCTGCCGATCGCGAAGAAGCCGATCAGCGAAGAGCTCATGATCAGGCAGTTGCGGCGGCCGATCTGGTCGGCGATCAGCCCGGAGGCCGCGACCGCGCCGGCGCACACGATGGCGCCCGAGAACTGCACGATCAGGAACTCCCCCGGCGAGCGGGTGGTGCTGTTCAGCGCCAGCCACGCGATCGGGAAGATCGTCACGAGGTGGAACAGCGCGAAGGCGGCCAGCGGCACGAAGGCGCCGCGGATCACGTCGCCGGCATGGTGGCGGAACAGTTCCAGGGCCGGGACCGGGCGCAGCCGGTCGAGATCCATCATCCGGGCGAACTCGTCTGTGGCGACCAGGCGAAGCCGTGCGAACAGGGCGACCACGTTGATGGTGAAGGCGCAGTAGAACGGGAAGCGCCAGCCCCAATCGATGAAGTCGGCCTCGTCGAGGTTGACCAGGAAGAACGCGAACAGGGCGCTCGCCACCGTGAAGCCCAGCGGCGCGCCGAGCTGCGGGATCATCGCGTACCAGCCGCGGCGCTCGCGCGGCGCGTTCATGGCGAGCAGCGAGGCGAGGCCGTCCCAGGCGCCACCCAGCGCCAGGCCCTGCAGCACCCGCAGGCCGGCGAGGATGTAGACCGCCGAGATGCCGATGCTGTCGTAGCGCGGCAGGAAGCTCACCGCCGCCGTCGAGCCGCCGAGCAGGAACAGGGCCGTGGTCAGCTTGACGCTGCGGCCGTGGCGCCGGTCGATCGCCATGAACAGCACGGTGCCGATCGGGCGGGCGATGAAGGCGAGGGCGAAGATCGCGAAGGCGTAGAGCATGCCTTTGAGCGGATCGACGAAGGGGAAGAACACCTTCGGGAAGACCAGCACGCAGGCGATGCCGAACACGAAGAAGTCGAAGTATTCGGACGCACGTCCGATCACCACGCCGATGGCGATCTCGTTGGGATGGACCTTGTGGTCCCCCGTCGCCTGCTGGGCGTCGCGCTCAAGGCCCGTGACCGTAGGGGTGTTCGCACTCATTTCTGGTTGCTGCCCTCGCCGCGCGCCCGCCTGGACGCCTTGGCCGGAACCGCCTCATGCGGCATGTCCAGAGGTATCGCAACCGGCTCCGGACGCAAGTTCACCCACTGACGCACGCATAGCACCATGTCGTCGCGGGCTGCCGACAGCATCCGCGGGACCGGCGCGGCTCAGACCCGGTAATGCGCCGAGTTCCGTGACAGGTTGATGTTGTAGTAGGGGTCTGCACGCAGCTCGGGCCCCCAGCGATCCAGCATGGTCAGCACCTCGCCTTCGAAGCGCTTCTGCTTCTCGGGCGTGTCCTCGGCGCCGCGGCTCTTCGACTCGTGGTGGATCAGCTTCGCGAAGGGCGTCCAGACGATCCGGTAGCCGGCCCGGCGGATCTTCAGGCAGAGATCGACGTCGTTGAAGGCGACCTTCAGGTCGACCGCGTCGAACCCCCCGACCTCGGTGAAGACCTCGGCCCGCATGGCCAGGCATGCGCCGGTGACCGCCGAGACCTCGTGGGCGATGACCATCCGGCAGAAATAGCCCGGATCCGCATCCGCGACGCCGAGATGGCTGTGGCCAGCCACCCCCCCGATTCCCAGGACGATGCCGCCATGCTGGATGGTGCGGTCCGGATAGAGCAGCTTGGCCCCGACGGCGCCGATCTCCGGCCGAACCGCGTGGCGGACCAACTCGGCGAGCCAGCCGGGCTCGAGCACCTCGATGTCGTTGTTGAGGAACAGGAGCACCGCGCCGGTCGCGGCGGCGGCACCCCGGTTCGACAGATCCGAGAAGTTGAACGCGCCCGGTACCTTCACGACGCGGACCCGCGGATCGTCCCGGTAGCGGGCGAACAGGGCCGCGGTCTCGGGCTCGCGGCTGTCGTTGTCGACGATCACCACCTCGATGTCGGGGTAGTCGGTCGCGCCGAGCAGCCCGTCAAGGGTCACCGACAGGATCTCGGCCCGGTCCCGGGTCGGGATGATCGCGGAGACCCGCGGCGGCGGTGCCGGCAGCGGCCGGATCAGGCGGTTGAAGCCGCCGGGACCGCGTTCCGCCCGGCCGCCCCAGGGGGCCACGACCTCCGCGAGGGCCTGCAGGCGCGCCGCTTCGGCCCGGGCGAGCGACCGGTCCGAGAAGGTGCCTGAGCCCTGCGCGGCCCGCCAGTGATAGAGCACCCGCGGAATATGGCAGATGCGGGCGGGATCGGCGCCGTTCGTGAGCCGGAGCAGCAGGTCGTGGTCCTGGCTGCCCTCGAAGCCGGGGCGCAGCCCGCCGACGGCGCGCAAAGCCTCGGTGCGCACCACCGTGAGATGGTTGATGTAGTTCTGCGCGTAGAGCAGCTCGCGGTCGAAGCCCGATTTGAAATGCGGGTCGAACCGGCGGCCGCGCCCGTCGATCTTGTCCTCGTCGCTGTAGATCAGCACGAGATCCGGATCACGGCGGAGCGCCCGGGCGACCTCGTAGAGCGCGTCCACGGTGAGCGCGTCGTCATGGTCCATGAAGGCGCAGACCACGCCCCGGGCCAGGCCCAGCGCGTCGTTGGTCGCGCGGGCGATGTGGCCGTTCTTCGACCGGGTGTGGACGCGGATGCGCGGATCGGCCTCGGCCGCCTGGGCCAGGATCTTCGGGATCGCGGGGCGCGTCGAGGCGTCGTCGACGACGCAGAGCTCCCAATGCGGGTAGAGCTGCGCGCGCAGCGACGCCAGGGCGGCCCGCAGCACCTTCGGGTCGGGGTCGTGCACCGGCATCAGCACGGAGATCAGGGGCGGGTCGGCCCAGTCCGCGATCTCGGCGGCGATCCCGTCCCGCTCCGCACGGCGCAGCGCATGGGTCCCGAGCCAGGCCTCGTAGCCGGTCACCCGCCGGTGGCGCAGGGCCCGCCCGAGGAAGCCCCGCGCGCGCACCTTCTTGCCGAGGACGCGCCAAGTGAGCGCCTGCGCGGTCAGGCCGGGCTCGCGCATCAGGCCGCGCAGGGCCAGGACCGGTCGGGCGAGGCGGCGCACCGAGATCCGGCGCAGCCGGGCCGGAACCCGCCCGGCCGGATCGGCCACGCGCAGCTCGACGATATTGCCGGGCAGGCGGCCGATCCACGCGAAGGCGCCCCCGCCCCGCGCCTCCTGGGGCAGCACCGATCCCGGACGCCCGTCCGGCCCGACGAAGCTGATATCCGGGACCGTATCGCGGCCCTCGGCCGGGTCGTTGGACAGCGTGATCTCGACCCAGCGATCCGCGAGGTCCAGAAGCGCGACGCGCAGCCCGTCCGGCGCGGCCCGGGCCGGCAGGGTGCGGCGCGCGCGCCAGAGCCCGGTCAGGTGCGCCGGCGGGAGGCGAAGTTCGGGCGCCTCCGGCCCGGTCGGCCGCACCGTCAACTCCAGCTCTTGTCGACCGAGGCCTTCACGGCATCCGACATGGCCACATCGAACACGATCATCTCCTCGACCGCCTTGACGGACCTGAGGCGCTCGGCCAGCGCCTGGGTCTCGGCGGGTATTGCGGGCAGGACCGGGATCGGCGCGCCGATGCCGAGCCGGTCGAACAGGGTCGACGCGAAGGCGGGAAACCGGGTCTTGTGCCCGACGATGCCGACCCGGGCGAGGATCTCGATCGCCGCGATAGAATTGCCCGGATGCAGCCGGTCCTCCGGCATGCGGGTTCCGAGCTGGCGCGTCAGCGGGTTGTAGAGCAGCCGGTAGGCGGATTCCGGCAGCATGCGGAAGAACCGTTTGAGGCTTTTCACGTCGGTGAAGTCATACTCGTCCGCGAAGGCCGCGGCCTCGGCGAGCGGGCCCAGGCGCCAGCTGCGCGCGGGATCGGCGGCGTCGCCGGTCCGCGCCTTCAGCCAGAGCATGCGGGTCGCCATCTCGATCTGCGGCTCCTGCAGCAGGATCGCGGTGATCATCAGGTCCGGCGTCAGGAAATTCTCGTAGCGCGGGATCGTCACGGCTCCGGACAGGAAGGCCGACGGGGCGGCCGGGCCGGTCAGCACGCAGGTCAGGATCTCGTCCGGCAGCTTGTGGACGCCGAAGTAGCAGTGCTGGAAATGCGGGAAGAGCGCGGCCTGGAGCACGGCCTCAGGCTCGATGCCGGTGTTGATCAGCATCGTGCGCAGCCGCACCCGACCCTCGGACGGCACGCGCCGGTAGACCAGCACGTTGGTATCGGCGTCGTAGAGCTCCAAACGCGGGAACTCGGGCAGCCCGGGCACCTCGCCCGGAGTGACCAGGAAGGTGCATTGGCCGGTCGCGTGCCAGCCATTGCGCTTGAAGACCTCGTCCGTGAAGCTGGCCGGGATCTCGGCCACGCGTCGCCCGTCGACCGAGACCACGACCCGGCTGATGGCGAGGGGATTGTCCGGCACGATCCAGCCGCGGATCGAGTCACCGTGATCATGGTCGATGAAGTATCGCATGTCCCGTAGCGTGAGGCGGCGGCGTGCCGGCGCCGTGTGTCGCGGCGCGGCCGGATGCCGAGCGGCAGGCCCATAGCGCATTTTTCCGCCGGCGTGCACCATAACGGCTCCGCCGGCTGGATCGGCGATTGCGGCTGCCCGGCGCTCAGGTACCGCTTGCGCGCTCGCCGGGCAGCCGCTATAGGCCCCGCCCACCGGAGTTCAAACGGCTCCGGCCCGGGCGCGTAGCTCAGCGGGAGAGCACTACCTTGACAGGGTAGGCGGCACTCCTCATAAGTCGCTGAGATACATGGACTATTTCGATGGCGTCCAGGTTCGGCGAACCTGATCGCGGTCGATCAGGAGACGTAGCACAGCGGTAGTGCATTCCCTTGACATGGGAAAGGTCACAGGTTCGATCCCTGTCGTCTCCACCATTAACGCTCTGATGGCACTGGTTTTTTCCAGAACGGCGTCCCACAGGAAATGTCATTGCAGGTTCACTGAACCTGGAGCGGGTGCGCCGAACCCGTCGCGGCCCGACGCGGCCTTTGGAACGAGATTCGGACCTTTGTCGAGCTCGAACGCGGCAGCCCCTCTGCTCAAAGCTTCCGGCGAGATCCGCGCATAAATCGCGCCGGTCATGTTCGGGCTTGGAATGGCCGAGGTCGCTCGCGATCTCCTCCATTGGAAGGCCTGCCTCTGCCTGTCGGACGGCAGCCGAGTGCCGCGGCCTGTGCGGATGAACATGCGGCAGACCGAATTTCTTCGTCGCTGCAGCCAGCCCGCCGCCAAGGCCGCCGGTGTCACCGACCCACGGGATCGACGCCGCCGGCCTCGCGACCGAAGCGGACTGGCTCGCGAAACTTGGCGGCGCAGAGACGACGCGCGCCTGATGGGCGGCGCGCGTTCGGACGATCGTGGCGCCGCCAGCCCCGCTCTGCGCGTCGCATTCGACCTTGCGGTTGAGGCGCCGCGTGCGCAGGGCCACAGCGTTGTGGCCCGATGACGATTCCGATCGCTGGCGGATCCCACCGGCGATGAGCCGATGCGCGGCTCGGTGAGGGGATGGCGGATCAGCGCGGCGTGCCACTGCCACGCCCGCCATCATCCCAGGCGGGGACTGGCGGCTCGAGGGGCGCGACAGGCGTGCTCGCGACGAGCAGAGCCAGCATCGCACTGCGTGGGTTGAGCAGGATGGCCGGCGGCTCGCCCGTGATGAGGCGCCAGCGTTCGACGAAGACGGCCGTCGGCAGATCGGCCATCGCACCCGCGCGGGACGTCGGGCAATCCTGTGGCGTCTGCGCGGGTATACCCATGCGCTCTGAACGGACACAGGCCCCTTTCGGCCCATTCTATCCGGCCGAGATGGTGAAAAGGACGTTCCCGCGATCGTCCATGGAACGGTTCGCCCCCGGCCGTGGCGGGCCGCCCTGCGCATGTGCCTGCGACGGAAGACGAAAGACCACGTCCCGTCTCGTGCACGCGACGCGGTTCCTGCGCGACAAGCACCTCACCGGCGGTGGCCGCCGGACACCACAGAGGAGGAGACGGTCACGATCCCATTCTTGGACACCGGCCCGCGTGATCCGCGGCCGGCAGCGTCTCCCCCCAAGATCAGGTCACGGTGCAGGCCGTGACGGATTCCGACCGCGGAGGAACGGAAGACACCCCGGTGACGCGGACTGTCATAGAGACAGCTGAATCAGCGATAGCAGCTCACGGCCTCGGGCTCGGCAGAGCGCAGGGATTTGAGCATCGCCTCCGTGAGCGCTGCTTGGACTGCGAGGGCAATCAGCTCCTGCTTGCGGTCGACACCTTGCTTGATACGATATGCGATCTCGAACGCCACGTGGTTCCGCAACAGATGCCTGGGGGCTACTGAAAGCTTGTCTATGTAATTGTCTATGAAATCTGCGGCCGAGACATACGCGTCTTGAGCAAGCTGAACCTGATCGGGTCTCATAGTTGCCGCCATCGCTACCCAGTCATAGCGTTTCCATCCTTTTTGTGCCGGCCACATCTTGATTAAAGTCAATCTTGCCGAAATTCCAGGCGTGGTAAGTTACGGACTGTCACATCGTCCGACACAGGCGTTACGCCCGCCTGACGGGTGTCACGCCCGTTCCAGGCCTCGGCGAGCCGCTCGCGAGCCTGCCTCCGGCACCGGTCGAAGCTGCGCCGCCAGATCCCGAACGCGCGGCGGTAATCCGTGATCGTGCTGGCCGGGCCGTCGCGCCCGGAAGCCAGCGCCAAGAACACGATCCGATCGAAGGCGGCCGCCGTCTCGCGCGAATCGTTCGGCGGCGTCCGGTTGGCCAGGACGCTGACGATGCCTGCAGCGGGAAACGCCATGAGTGCGGCGATCCGCCGATGCCCGGCATCGCGGCCCGCCATGGCCGGCGGGTCCGGCCCCTCGATCCCCAGCAGGCTCGGCATCGGCACGGGGTCCGGGAGCCTCTACGCCTCGCAGGGCGGGCAATCGCCGGCTCCGTGGCCCGGCAAGCCCTGAGCGCCTTCCAGAAGGACCGGCATACGATCGTGATCGAGCCCGGTGGAGGCTTGTCCGCCCGTCTCTCAGCCTCCTCGCAGACCGACCCCGTGCGCCTGCAGACACGCGCGCGTCGACGCAGCCGCGAATGCAATAATCGCGCTTAACATACCTTGTCATCTATCCGCCGACGCGTTCGAAAACTGACCGAAACCGGCAGGGCTCTTGTGAAGCCCGGCCGTTTCCGCGACCATCGGCCGGCGAGCAGCACCGATGGAGTGTGCGATGACGCCGGACGAGGCCAAGACGCTCAGCAGCACGATCCAGGATCTGGCCGACGTCGCCGGGGGGCGAGCCGCGCTGCACCTCAAGATGGCGACGATCTTCTTCGCGACCGAACTGATTCGCGCCCTCGTGGAGCGGCAGGCTCTGGCATCCTCGGACATCGTCGAAGTCTGCGATGCGCTCGACCGGCGGGCCATGCGGTTGGCCCAGGACCTGCCGCGGGCGGCGCAGGACATGGCGGAGATGTCCGCCTCGGTGCGCGCGGAGATCACGGGTCAAGTCGGCAGCGTCGTGTTGAGCTGACGCGCGCACCCGACGCAGCCGCCGCCTCGGCCTGAACGGATGGAAGGGCCGGGCGCTCACGCGACGCGCCCGGCGATGGCGCACAGGATGCCGACGCCGAGCATGTCCGGTTCCGGCGCGAGGCGGTGGCGTGACGGGCGCGGCTCAGACCACGTGTGCGGGCAGCGCCATGAGCTGCACGGACTGGAACAAGGCGAACGCCAAGCTGCCCGCCATCGTCCAGCCGACCGCAAGATCGGACGCGGTCATACCCTTGGTCATCGGGTTTCTGGTCATGGCATTCTGGACCACCCCCCGTCCCGGAGGTTGAGCGACCGTCGCTCGGCCACCCAGGGTGGAGGTCTGGCTGCGCCCGGTGTCTCGGGAATTGCGTCGACCATCGCGCGTCATCCCGACTTCGCACCGCCAGCGGCGAGGGCGCGGTGGCGTGAACGCCGCTTCAACGGCCCGGGATCGGCGCTTCCAGCGCGGACGGGCCCTGCCGCACGATCTGGCCCATCGGAGCATCGGACCAGTTCTGATCCGGCTGCGGCATCGCCCAAGCCAACGCCGCGATGGCAGCGAAGCAAAAGCCGACGCAGAGCAGCGCTGCCACGATCTGGCCAGCCGGCGCGCGCTGATGCCAAGCGCGTTCCACCAAGACAGAACCGGCGCCCCACGTCGCGACAATGAGGAGCGGGAAGAGACCCGTCAGCATCGAATTCATCGGCTGGCCCTTTCAGCGGCCAGCGATTTGGAGAAAGGCGCCGAGGTCGAGATCCCCGTGCGACGGTTGTCTGCTATCACCTCTGTCGCTGAGGGCCCCGCTGATGGTGGTCCCGACGCGCGGGGCAGGGTCTTGCCACGCCGCGACCGTGCTCGCTGTTCCGAAGAATGCGAGCCCGAGGCAAGCACAATCAAAGACTTTCATGCGTCGGGAGGGGTGTCGGACCGCGCGCTCATGAGCCAGCACAGAGCGTGCTGCGGCCTCGATTATCGTGGCATGATCCGTGAGCATGTCGCCCTCTGTCCTGGCCGCCGTATTGCGGTCTCAGACGGAGGACTAGGAGCTCCGACTTACAGGGCGATGTCCTGCCTGTTGCAGCTGAAATCTGCAGCGCTCGAAGTTTTTGCCGCTGCAATGTGCCGAACGAACCGCCTCGAGCTGCGGGATGCCCACGGCCGCCTACACCATCGCGGAGCAGCCTGGCCGGGCCCGGCACTCAGCCCGGCGGGTCCGAGCCGGCCACCCTCCGTCCGGGCTCTGCCGGCTCCCGGCGCCCAGCGGGGGCGGATGCAGAGCATCCAGGCGATCCACGCGAAGGCGGCGCCGCCGATCGCGGCGGACACCAGAACGGCGGGTTCGATCCGTGGCGCGGCCCCGCACAAGACCAGCCCCGCCAGAAGCCCCGCCGCGGTTCCGATCGCCGTCGTCGGCAGCCCTGCCGCGTGCAGCTTCGGGGGCGCTCGCCGTCACCCCACGGGGCTGCCCGCCGCCTGGCGGTCATCGTAGCGACCTCGGGTTACTCGGCCGTGCATCCCGAGCGGTCGCGCCCGCGCGACCCGATGTCCCCGTGGCGGGCCCTCCGGCGACCGGCCGGACCGGCAAGACGATGCGGGGCCGCTCACATCGTCGGATGCGAGGCCGGCGGTATCCACGGGTGCGAGGCCTCGTGCTGCCAGGTGGGGTGACGCGCATCCAGCTTCACGTGCTGGCCAACATACACGGTCGCGAGGAAGCCCAGCAGCAGGACCAGGGCCAAGGTCACGGCGTCCGGATGCTTGCGCGCACCATGGATGCCGACGCACCCCAGCGTGAAGGCTGCCGCCAGGGCCAGGGAGACGAGCGTGTCGCGCGACATCGGGAACACCGCATGCGTGTCGAAGCCGCTCCTTCGCGTGCCGCCTCGACGACGAGGGCGGCACGAAGCTGCAGGGAGTAGACGTTCGAGACCGCCCCAACCATCCCGTCCTGTCCCGGCTATCGTTCGCCCCCGCCTCGGCACCGCGGCGGCGTGACGAAGCGCGCTCCGCAGCCACGCCCGCCACCGCCAGAGGACGAACACCGCCACGCCGGCGACGCCGTCCGAGGCTATCGCTGATCCGTCGACCCGGGGGCGACGAGCGTCGTGCATGTGGAACTCGCCTGCCCGCGGCGCGTGGCTGCAGACGGGGACGAACCGGCCCGGTACGGATGAGGCCAGGACCGTCCCCTCATGCGTCAGCCTGTGCCGACCGCGTGACTGAGACCGTTCCACGGGACAGGGTGGGAGTACCCGAAACCGGTGGTGGTTCACAGGGCAGGCTCAGGCATCCGTGAACACCACGCCGAACCGTGCGCCGGTACGCCTGACGACGGCACAACGCCGCGAGGCTTGGTCGATCGCCGTCACCAGGGTGAATGTCTCCGGCACGGCATCATCCTCGCCAGCCTCGACCAGTGCACCGGTGTCGGACATGTTCCAGACAAGGCATCGCAGCCGTCTGTCGTTGCCTTCGGCGACGATGTGGCCGGCGCTGAAGCACTCTGTCCTGCCCGACAGGCGTTTTTCACTCGTCATGCTGATTCCTGAAGCAACCGAAGGTATTGAAAGAGATCCTCTCCTCCGAACCCGTTAGAAGCAGATTTCGATCGAATAAATCTCTCAGATTATGCTTAACCGAACATAGACGCCGCAGGTAAAACTACCTTTCTAGACCGTGATATCCACAACGCGCCGCTGTGAAGCTGGCCGTGAGCGCCCGGCATCCTGCTCCAGCGCAAGGGTGTCGGAGAGGCGTGATATCTCGACCGAGACGGTATGCGGACGCGGATCACGCTGGAGCGCCGCGTCGCGGCGCGCGGATTGGATCATCTCCGTCGCACGAACCACGCCGACCGTGTTGATCGAGGTAGAAATCGTCATGACTCGAACCTCCCAAAGCAGATTCTGAGCACGCGGCCAGTGACCAGACCGTTTGGTGGATCCCACCAATTCGACGCATTCGGCCTGATCGGCCTCAACAGGCTCTCAACCCTCCGCCTCGTCGCCCTGGCCCTGTCTGGCCCCGCCATTCGGGTCCGTGCTGTCCTCGCCTGACACCGCGCCGCTGCCGTGACCCTGCGGGGTCGGACGCGGGCGGTCAGGCGCGAGGTCTTCGGGTGTCGTTCCCTTCGGATCATCGGCCATGGTCACGCCTCCTGCGGGGCGAACCGTGCTGCCACGATGGTGGCGAAGGCCACGGATGGTAACGAGACTACGATGCGCGCGGCTGACCCCGACGCGTGCTCAAGCGCTCCGGATCGACCTGCTGTGGAGCAGAATCAGAAGCGACGGCAGCCCTGAGGCGCGCGTGTGAGCGGGGCGCGCCCCGCTACCGCAGTTCGATCCGCGCAAGCGCCATCTGGCGCACCCGACACGCCAAATGCGGGTGCGACCAAGGGCCGACGCTGCGGCCGCCCGAGCGGCGGGGGCGGCAGGCAGCGTCCACTGCGTCTAGCATCGCCGACGCAGCCGCCATCAGGACCAGCGCAGAGAACGATCCGATCGAGATCATGAAGAAGATCGTTGCGACGACTTGGGGAGCGGTCATAGCGGACCTCGCCGGGCGTTTCGGGTCAGGCCAGACACGTATGGCTGTCGAGGCCGCAACCGCGTGCGCGCGAACACGCCCCGCATCGCATCCGCCGGGCCGGACGAGCGCGGAGGGGGCAGCGCGTTCTGACATCGTGACGCCGTGTGAGGATGCGACGGGCGGGCCGCTCTGAGAGGCACGTCCGCGACCGGCTCGACGCCCAGGGCTGCGGCGGCCATCCTTCGTGATCCCGCATCTCCGGGGATCCACCGCGACGGCGTGGAGCCAGCCCTGGGCCGAACCGCGCGACCAACGAAGCGGGCCGTAAACGTACCGACAATTGCCTTCGCTAAAGGTCAAATACCACACATTCCACGTATTAACGATTTGTTAACTATTATAGACGGTTTAGTCAGCTAAGATTTTTGCGGACTTGGAGTGCGCGTTCCGTGAGTGAGCTGCAGAAGCTTCTGAGCGATCCTCGGTTCCGGCCCGTCGACAAGACCGCACGTGAACCGAGCGTTGCGTCCGAAGCCAACCTCGGCAGCGTCCTGCGCGTCGTCACGTCGATGCACGCGCAGACCGGGATTCCGACGCCGCAATCGCCGCCGCAGGATTGGGATGCGCTGATCCACCGCGTACAGGCCGCCGCCCGTCAGGCGCGCGAGATCGAGGCGCAGGCTCGGGAGCGGGAAGAGCGCATCGAGCACGTGCTGGAACGGGTTCGGGAGGACATCAACGCCTCCAATGAACGCGCTCGCATCGCGGAGATGCAGGCCCGCGACGCTCAGGTGCGCGCCGAGGCGCAGGTCATCGCCGCCGAGGAACGCGCCAAGGCGGCCGAGGCGCGCGCTCTTGTCGCCGAGGAGCGGGCCCAGAACGCCGAGGCGTGGCTCGGGCGCGTTCAGGACGCGATCATGGCCGAGTTTTCGGATCTGGCCAATCAGGCCGCCGCGTGAGCAGCCTGGCAAGAATTGCGGTCGAGCCGCCGGCCGGCCCTCTCGGGCTGCGCGGCGGCACACCCGACCCGATCGACCGGGTCGTGGCGCTGTTCTCCGGTCCCGTGCCCTCTGCCCCCGCCGAGGGCGAGGACTGGTCGGCCTCCCTGGCCGCCGTCCGCGGTGTCGCGACCCGGGTGCGCGCTCTGCAGAAGAGCGCCCAGGATTCGGTCCGGGATGCCCGGCGCGCGATGCGCGAATCCGACGCGGCGGCACGCGCGTCCGAAGACCGGGCCCGGCACGCCGAGGGATTGCTGCGCGAGGCGATCGGACGGGCGGAACGCGCCGAGGAGCAGGCCCGCACGGCGGGCGAACGGGCCGACCGGGCGGAGGCGCAGACCACGGAAGCCCGAGCCTGGCTGCGCCGCATGCACGAATGCATGGTCAGCGAGTTCGGCGCGTTGACCCAGGACGTCTCCGAACCGTAAGCGGATCTCGGCGCAGGCCCGGGCGGCAAACGCCCCCGGCGGCGTGACGCGGCGCGGCTACACGACCGCCGGCGACGCCACGACGTCGACAGCGTGCTGCGTCCAGGCGTAGGGCTCGATGCGGCCGTGATACACCGCGATCTCGAGCTGCAGGATCCGGATGCAGGCGTCGGACAGCTTCGGCAGCACGTCGTGCCCGGCAGCGTCGACGACGGATCGGATCGCGGCGAGCGGACGATCATCCTCGTAGATCACGAGCACCGTCTGCTCCGCGCATGGGTCGAGCGGGCTGCTGCAATACTAGGCCGGCATCGGGCAATTCCCTGCGGAAGCGTTCGCGCCGGCTGCGCGTAGTCCCGCCCGGTAACAGCCCGATGAAGGCAGCCCTCCGGCCGCGCGGCCGGAACGTTGTCAACGACGGCCCGACGGCAACCGCAATGCGACCAACCTATTTAAGCTCGCGACAACACATCTTCTGACACACTGAACCTGCCTCGCGTCGGTTCGACGCCGTCTGCCCGGCAGGATGGCCGTGACACTCAGCCTCGTCCTCAGCACCGCGCTCGCGCTCGTCACCGGGGCGGCGGCCCTGCTGTGGGCCGGCTTCGTCGCTCCGGAGAGGGATGAATTTGTCGATGCGCCCAGCATCCGCGACCTGCGTACGTGGTAGGCGCCGACCGCCGCGCAGAGCCGCCCCCGGACCTTCCGCCGACCCCGCGCGGGCGGAGGAAGGTCCCGGGTAACCGGGTGTTTCGCGGGGCGCCGTAAGGATGTCTTCACCGTGCGCCGAGGGGGCGAGACCCCTCCGGCGCCGCCGTCATTGCTAGAGGATGACCGTGTTCACGATCGTGCCTTCGGCTCCGCCGCAGCCCAGCAGGCCCGTGCGGGACCGCCCCCTCGGCCGCCGGGGGACCTTGCTGGAGCAGCTCGCGCGCGAGCTGAACGTCCCGGCCGAGACCTTTCTGGACGAGCCGCCGGACGGGGATGCCGGCGAGCTCTTCGCCCTGGTGCGGCACTGGCTGGCGATCGGCGACAGCCAGGCGCGCCGGCGCGTCCTGAGCCTGGCGCGCCAGGAGGCCGAGCGGTCCGGCTACAGCGAGTGTGCCTGAACGGCGCCGCACGGCTTTCGACGGCCGGCGCGGGCGCGCTATGACGCGGCGGGTGCCCTCGCGGCGAGGGCCGGTTCACGGAGGCTTCCCATGGATCTCGGCTTGAACGGGCGCCGGGCGCTCGTCTGCGCGGCGAGCAAGGGGCTGGGCAAGGGCTGCGCCCTGGCGCTGGCCCGCGAGGGCGTCGCGGTGACGATCACGGCCCGCAACGCGGAGATTCTGGAGCGGACCGCCGCGGAGATCCGCAGCGCGACGGGTGCCGCCGTCACCCTCGTGCCGGGTGACATCGCCACCGAGGCCGGCCGGGCCGCGGCGCTGGCCGCCTGCCCCGAGCCCGACATCCTGATCAACAATGCCGGCGGCCCGCCGCCCGGCGATTTCCGCGACTGGGACCGCGACGCCTGGATCCGGGCGCTCGACGCCAACATGCTGGCGCCGATCGCGCTCATCAAGGCGACGGTCGACGGGATGATTGACCGGAAGTTCGGGCGGATCGTCAACATCACCTCCGGCGCCGTGAAGGCGCCGATCGAGCATCTCGGGCTGTCGAACGGCGCCCGCTCGGGCCTGACCGGCTTCGTGGCCGGCCTCGCCCGGAAGACGGTGCGGCACAACGTGACGATCAACAACCTGCTGCCCGGCCCCTTCGACACCGACCGGATCCGCAGCAACGCCGAAGCGGGTGCCGCCAAGGCGGGCACCACCGTGGAGGCGTTTCTGGAGGCGCGGGCGCGCGACAACCCCGCCGGCCGCTTCGGCCGCCCCGACGAGTTCGGCGCCGCCTGCGCGTTCCTGTGCAGCCAGCAGGCGGGCTTCATCACCGGGCAGAACCTGCTGATGGATGGCGGCGCCTATCCCGGCACGTTCTGAGGCGGGCCTCCCGCTTGCAAGGCGCGCAGGTCTGTCGTCCGGTGAGGATCATGAGCGTACGCGAAACCGTCGAGGAGCGTCTGGCCCGGATCGGGGAGGGGGACCCGGCGGTCTTCACGCGGCTCTACCCCGCCGAGGCCCGTGCGGCGGCGGATGCCGCGGATGCGCGGCGCCGGGACGGGCTCTCCCTCGGCCCCCTCGACGGTGCGATGGTCTCGATCAAGGACCTGTTCGACGTGGCGGGCGAGACCACGCGCGCCGGCTCGATCCTGCTGGCGGACGCGGCCCCGGCGCGGGCCGATGCGCCGGTGGTGGCGCGCCTGCGCCGGGCCGGGGCGGTGATCCTGGCCAAGACCAACATGTCGGAATTCGCCTTCTCGGGACTCGGCCTGAACCCGCATTACGGCACCCCCGGCAACGCCGCCGATCCGGCGCGCATCCCGGGCGGATCGTCATCGGGCGCCGGCGTCTCGGTGGGGCAGGGCACGAGCGACATCGCGATCGGTTCGGACACCGGCGGCTCCGTGCGGATCCCGGCCTCGCTGAACGGCGTGGTGGGCTTCAAGCCGACCGCCCGCCGCGTGCCGCTGGACGGCGCCTTCCCGCTGTCGTTCTCCCTCGACTCCCTGGGCCCCCTTGCCCGGACCGTGGCGGATTGCGCGGCCGCGGATGCCGTGATGGCGGGCGAGGAGCCCGCGCCGGTAGAGGCGTTCGCCGTGGCCGGCCTGCGCATCGGCGTGCCGCGGGGCCTGCTGTTCACCGAGACGGAGCCGCTCGTCGCCGAGGCGTTCGAGCAGGTGCTGGGCAACCTGTCCCGGAGCGGTGCCCGAATCGTCGACCACCCGGTCGACGACCTCCTCGCCGCCATGGACGCGGCGCTGCCGGACGGCTCCATCGCGGCGATCGAGGCCGCGGCGATCCACGCCGACTGGCTGGACCGCGAGGCCGCTCGCTACGACAGGCGGGTCCACCGCCGGATCGTGGCCGGCCGGAATGCGACGGCGGCGGGCTACATCCGGACGATGCGCCGGCGGGCCGCGTTGATCGCCGCCTTCGACCGGCGGCTCGCCCCCCTCGACGTGCTGGTGCTTCCGGCGACCGCCACCACGGCGCCGCTGATCGCGCCGCTGGAGGCCGACGATGCCGCCTTCCTGGCGGCCAACCGCCTGATGCTGCGCAACACCGCCTTCGGCAATTTCTTCGACCTCACCGGCCTGTCCCTGCCGATGCCGGGCCTGTCCCGGCCGGCGGGGCTGATGCTGCTCGCCCGGCACGGCCAGGACCGCCGGCTGCTGGCGATCGGAGCCGGGATCGAGGCCGCGCTGGCGGGCTGAGGCCGTCGTCACCCCGCCGCGTCATCATCGCAAGCGCATCGACCTGCGCGCGGCGCATTGCCCGGCGATCCCCCGTGGTGCACCCTGCGGACGATTCCGGGCCTGGGCCTCGTTCCGCCCCCTAGCGCCCGGATCGCGGGACCGCCTGAGCCGGGCGGCGGTCCCGGAGAGCCGACTGGGCCGACCGGCAGGGAGCCGACGCATGAGCGCAGCCACGCAGTCGATCGTCGCGGACCGGGACGCGGATCCCGCCGCTCCTGCCGAAATCCGGGCGATGCGCGTCGACCTCGCGGCCGCCTACCGGCTGATCCACCGCCTCGGCCTCGACGACAGCATCTACACCCACATCTCGGCGCGACTGCCGGGGCGCGGGCACCGGTTCCTGATCAACCCTTACGGGATGCGCTTCGAGGAGGTGACGCCGGAGAACCTCGTGACCGTGGATATCGACGGGCGGGTTCTCGAGGATCCGATGGGGCTCGGCATCAACCCGGCGGGGTTCACGATCCACAGCGCCATCCACGCCGCCCGCCACGACGCGATCTGCGTGCTGCACACCCACACGGTGGCGGGCGTGGCGGTCTCCTGCCAGGAAGAGGGGCTGCTGCCCCTGAACCAGTGGTCGATGCAGTTCACGGGGCGCGTCGCCTACCACGCCTACGAGGGCATCGCCCTCGACCTCGACGAGCGGCAGCGGCTGGTGGCCGACCTCGGCGACAAGCCCGTGATGGTGCTGCGCAATCACGGCCTGCTGACCTGCGGGCGCACGGTCGGCGAGGCGTTCCGGCTGATGCACAACATGGAGCGCTCGTGCCGGGCGCAGCTGGCGATCCAGGCGGCCGGCGCGCCGGTGATCCGGCCCTCGTCCGCCATCGCGACTAAGACCGCCGGGCAATACGCCGCCGGCTACGACCGTGTCGTGGTCCAGGGGGCCCCCGACAACGAGTGGGCGGCATTCAAACGGATGCTGGCGCGGACCGATCCGGATGTCTTCGCACATGGGTGAGGGCGGGACGGTCGCCGGCTGAACAGCTCGGTCGATGCGACCCTCTCCGTCATCGCGACCGGAGCGAAGTGACCCAGGGCAGCGCGATTCCGGCCAGCTTGGCGCTGCCGGCCTGCTTCGCTTCGCGCGCAGGGACGGCGGTGCCGCAGGCATCGACCGGAGAGGGTATGGGACGTCAATCGGGCGCTCCCGTCCCTGCAGGAGCGAGACTCCGCGGCACGCGCCTCACCCCGCCGCCCAGGCGCGGCTCGACCGGTAGGTCTGCTTCAGGAACGCGATGAACGCCCGGGTCTTGGCCGGCACGAAGGCCCGGCTCGGATAGACCGCGAAGATGCCCGCCGAGGCCGCGGCCGTATAAGCGGGCAGCACCACCTCCAGAAGCCCGTCGCGCAGCTCCGCGTGCACGTCCCAGGTGGAGCGGAGCGCGATCCCGAGGCCGCCGATCACCGCCTCGCGCACCACCTCGTTGGAATGGGTGCGCAGGGGACCGGACGCGCTCACCGTACAGGGCCCCTCCGGCCCGATGAGTCGCCACGGATTCTGGTTCTCGGTGGCGAGGCAGACATGGCCGCGCAGGTCGTCGAGGCTCTGCGGCCGCCCCGCCGCGTCGAGGTAACCCGGCCGCGCGCAGAGAACCCGCCGCACCGGCGCGAGGCGCACCGCCGTCAGACCGGAACTCTCCAGCGCGCCGACCCGGATCGCGAGATCGTAGCCGCGCTCGACGATCGACTCGAAATCGTCGCTCAGCTCCAGGTTGAGCACCACGTCGGGGTGGAGGGCGAAGAAGGCCCGCAGGTGCGGGACGATGTGCAGCCGCCCGAAGGAGCTCGGTGCCGTCACCCGCAGCGTGCCGCGGGCCCGCGTCGCAGTCTGCGACACGAGGCTTTCGGCCTCCGCGATGGCGTCGACGATCGGGGCGATCCGCTCGAAGAAGGCCGCCCCGACATCGGTCGGGGCCACGCGCCGGGTGGTGCGGTGCAGCAGGCGCACGGCAAGCCGCTCCTCCAGCCGCTTCAACCGCTTCGAGACCACCGCCACCGACAGGCCGAGTTCCGACCCGGCCTGGGTCAGGCTGCCGGTGCGGACCACCCGGGCGAAGATCTCGAGGTCGCTCTGGTCGTGCATTCTCAACGCTACGGAAAGAATCAAATCCCTTTTGCCGCCTTTTTCGCGGATTCCAAGCGGTCTATCGATTTGGGGCTCAAAAAATTTTCACGGGCCGTTCGATTTTTTCTGACGCACGGCGCCCGCTGCATCCCTGGAGATCGCCATGTCGAGTCTCGTCGTCGCCGAGGACCTCCGCACCTTCCTGTCCGAGGAGGCGCTGCCCGGGACCGGCCTCTCGGCCGACCAGTTCTGGTCGGGCTTCGCGGCGCTCGTCCGCGATCTCGCACCGCGCAACCGGGCGCTGCTCGACCGGCGCGACGGCCTGCAGGCCGACATCGATTCCTGGCACCGCGACCATCGCGGCCAGCCGCACGACCCGGCGGCCTACGCGGCCCACCTGACGCGGATCAGCTACCTGCAGCCGGAGCCCGAGGCCGTGCAGGTGACCACCGGGAACGTGGACGCGGAGATCGCCGCTGTCGCCGGGCCGCAGCTCGTCGTGCCGATCTCCAATGCCCGCTACGCGCTGAACGCCGCCAATGCCCGCTGGGGCAGCCTCTACGACGCCTTCTACGGCACCGACGCGATCCCGCAGGACGGCGACCTCGCCCCCGGCACCGGCTTCAACCCGGCCCGGGGCGCGGCGGTGGTGGCCAGGACCAAGGCGTTCCTCGACGCGACCGCGCCGCTCAGCGTCGGCTCCTGGGCCGATGCCGTGGGCTTCTCGGTGACGGATGGCCGCCTCGCGATCGACCTCGGCGCCGGCCGCAGCGCCGGCCTGACCGGCCCGGCGGACTTCGCGGGCTTCACCGGCACACCTGAGGCGCCGACCGCACTGCTGCTGCGCCACAACGGCCTGCACATCGAGATCGTCATCGACCGCACGAGCCCGATCGGCCGCACCGACCCGGCCGGCATCGCCGACGTGGTGCTGGAGGCGGCCCTCTCGACCATCATGGACATGGAGGATTCGGTTGCCGCCGTGGACTCGGCCGACAAGGTCGCGGTCTATCGCAGCTGGCTCGGCCTGATGCGCGGCGACCTCACCGCCAGCCTGTCCAAGGGCGGCCGCACGGTCGAGCGGCGCCTCGCCGCGGACCGCACCTTCACGGCCCCCGACGGCGGGCGCCTGACCCTGCCGGGACGGTCGCTGATGCTGGTCCGGCATGTCGGCCATCACATGTACACGGATGCTGTGACCCTCGACGGCGCCGAGATCCCCGAGACGATCCTCGACGCGGCCGTCACCGCGCTGATCGCCCTGCACGACCTGAAGGGCACCGGTCCGCTCCGCAACAGCCGGACCGGCTCGGTCTACATGGTCAAGCCCAAGCTGCACGGCCCCGAGGAGGTCGCCTTCGCGGTCGAGCTGTTCGGCCGGGTCGAGGCGCTGGTCGGCCTCGCGCCGCGGACGCTCAAGATCGGCGTGATGGACGAGGAGCGGCGCACGACGCTCAACCTCAAGGCGGCGATCGCGGCCGCCTCCGACCGGTTGTTCTTCATCAACACCGGCTTCCTCGACCGGACCGGCGACGAGATCCACACCGCGCTGGAGGCCGGCCCCGTGGTCCGCAAGGATTCCATGAAGGCGACCGCCTGGATCCAGGCCTACGAGGACGGCAACGTCGATGCCGGCCTCGCCTGCGGCCTGCCGGGCCATGCGCAGATCGGCAAGGGCATGTGGGCCGCCCCCGACCGGATGGCGGCGATGCTGGAGGCTAAGGGCGGCCATCCCGAGGCCGGGGCCAACACCGCCTGGGTCCCGTCCCCGACCGCCGCGACGCTGCACGCGCTTCACTATCATCAGACCGACGTGCGCGCCCACCAGGCGGACCTCGCCGGCCGGGCGCCCGCGACCCGGGCCGCCATGCTGACCCTGCCGCTCGCCGAGGGCGCCTTCGCGCCGGAGGCGGTGCGGGAGGAACTCGACAACAACTGCCAGGGGATCCTGGGTTACGTGGTCCGCTGGATCGACCAGGGCGTCGGCTGCTCGAAGGTGCCCGACATCCACGAGGTCGGCCTGATGGAGGATCGCGCCACGCTGCGGATCTCCAGCCAGCACATCGCCAACTGGCTGCGCCACGGGATCGTCGACCGCGCACAGGTCGAGGCGGCGCTGCGGCGGATGGCGGGCGTCGTCGACCGCCAGAACGCCGGCGATCCGGCCTATCGGCCGATGGCCCCGGACTTCGACGGGCCGGCCTTCCGGGCGGCGACAGCCCTGGTGTTCGAGGGGGCACAGCAGCCGAACGGCTACACCGAGTTCGTGCTGCACCGGTTCCGCCGGGAGGCGAAGCGCCTTGCCGCGTGAGGCGCGCCGCCTCGGCGCCGGTGGATCGGACACGATCGCGCCGGCGCCTCGCAGACGGCGGAGGGGTGCCCGCCCTCCTCTCAGCGTCCCTTGCGCGTCATGACGTAGACGAGGAGGTTCGCCACCGCCCGGTAGAACTCCGCCGGGATCGCTTGGTCGATCTCGACATGGTCGTACATCGCCCGGGTGAGAGCCTTGTCGATCACGACCTCGATTCGATGCTTCTCGGCGATCTCCCGGATGCGCAGGGCGATGAGATCCTTGCCCTTGGCCAGCACCATCGGGGCATCGTTCTCGCCCTGGTCGTAGCGCAGCGCGATGGCATAATGCGTTGGGTTGGCCAGGATCATCGTGGCGCGGGGGACCGCCGCCATCATCTGCGTGCGCAGGCGATCCTGCGCCAGCGAGCGCATCTTCGCCTTGACGAGCGGATCGCCTTCGAGCTGCTTGAACTCGTCCTTGACCTCCTGCCGCGACATCCGCAAGTCACGCTGCCAGCGTATCCGGGTCCAGACCAAGTCACCGGCGACCAGCGCGATCGTCGCCACACTGACGGCCGAGACGAGCCGGACCGACAGGGCCAGCAAGAACTCGGGCACTCCGATCGGATCCACGAACATGATATTGATGATCTCGTGCCGGTCAGCCCGCAGGACCATGTAGGACATGCCGCCAATCGCGAGGAACTTGAAGAGGCTTTTCCCGAACTCGATGAATCCTTGTAAGCTGAAGAGCCTGTTCCAGCCGCTGGCGGGCGAAAGCCGGGACCATTGCGGCTGGATCCGATCAAACACGATGCGGGGCGCATTCTGAAAGATCGAGGCGGCGATCCCGGAGACGAGCAGGATCACCAGAATCGGCAGCAGGAACCGGCCCATCTCCAGAGCCAGGGCGTGGACGAGGCGCGTCGCGTCACGGCTGGTCTCCACGCTGAAGTTCCGCGGCTGCTCCAGAAGCAACGCGAGCCGCCGGACGAAAGGAACGCCCTGGTCCCGCGCCACGAAGACCAGGAAGATCAGCAAGCCCAGGATGGAGGCGAAGACGGGCGCCTCCCGCGAGAACGGGATGTTCCCCTGTGTGATCGCTTCGCCCACCTTCTTGTCGCTCGCGGGCTCGGTTTTGCTCTCCTTGTCGTCGGACATGGCGGCGGACCGGTTTCCAGTGCTCCCCGCCGAGCCGGCGACCGCTTCGGCGGAGAGGACGCGTCAGAAGGAAAGCTCAGGGCCATTCCTGAGCCGGAACGGCGCTAGCGGAAGTAGGTCTCGTCCGAATCGGCCGGACTGAGTTCGATCTCGCCGCGCGCCGCCATTTCGAGGGCTTGATCGGTGATGGCGCGGCGGGCCTCCAGCACGTCCCGCTGCGACGCAGGCTCACCGCCCTCCAGCTCGTGCTCGACGAGGCGCCGGGAGCGGGCGGTCAGGGCGCTGAGCACGACATTCCGCAGCTGACCGCTCGTGCCCTTCAGCGCGAGGATGACCTTCTCGTGCGGGATCTGGTCGAACAGCGTCGTGCGCGCCCGCGGCGTCATCGCGATGATGTCGTCGAAGGTGAAGAGCAGGCTCTTCAGGATTTCGGCCGATTTCGGACGCGACTGGGTGAGGTTGTCCAAAACCTCCTCCATGCTCTGGCGCTCCATCTTGTTGATGATGTCCGCCATCCGCGAATGGGTATCCGCCGCGGCGTTGCGCGCCAGATTGATCATGAAGTCCTCATGGATCGTCTGCTCGATCATCTTCATCGTCGCATCGACGATCGGCTTGAACGTCAGCATCCGCCGCATGATGCCATTGCGGATCGGGGCCGGCAGCTGCGCCATCACCTTGGCGGCGCAAGCCGGCTTGACCTTCGACAGGATGAGAGCCGCCGTCTGCGGGTGTTCCTTGATCAGGTAGCCCGCCAAGGCGGCTTCGGAGCCGTTGGAGATCCGGTCCCAGATCGAGCGCTCACCGGCACCGAGCACGTCCGACATGATGTCGGCGATCTGTTCGGGCGCCAGGACCCCCTCCAGCAGCTTCTCCATCTGGCGAGCCGTCCCGATCAGGTTGGCGCCGTCGGCAAAGAACGCGGCCAGCTGATCGACAATGACTTCCAGCTGCGTCCGCGAAACCGGCCCGAGCTGCGAGACCGCGCGGGTGATCTGCTTCAGCTCGGCGCTGTCGAAATACTTGACGAGACGGCTGGCCGTGTCCTTGTTCATCGCGATGAGGACGGCTGCAACCTCCTCGGCGGGCGTCAGGACTCTTCGACCAACCGTGGTCACGGTGCCTGCGGCCATGGCGATGCTTCCTGTCAGCCGTTGGAATCGGCCGAGGCGGGGCCGACGATCTCGGTAAGCGAGACGCCGAAGCGCGAGTTGTCGTCCTCGACCACGACCACCTCGCCCCGGGCAATGACCCGGCCGTTCACGACCACGTCGACAGGCTCGCCGACGCGATGGTCCAGGGGCACGATCGCGCCGCGCCCAAGCTTCATCAGGTTGGAGACCGGCATCGTGGCCGAGCCGAGGACCACCTGCATCAGGACCGGGATCCGCAAGATGGAATCGAGGTTCCGGCCGCTGCCCAGGTGCTCGTCCTGCGCGCGCTGATCTTTGGCCTGGGCCTCGATCTTCGCGAACAAGCTCTCGCTATGACTGCTCTCATGCCCGGACCCGGCATTCGGCTGGTCTGAGGGGGGGGACATCACGTGCTCCTCAACGAAGGGAAGGTTCGCGCCGACGGTCGCCGAAACCGGCGACCGTCGGGCGGAGAGGTTCTGGTGCCGGCGGCCGGCGTCAGGCGCTGGTCAGGCTCCCGCCAACCGTGGCCTCGTGGCCGGCGGCGGATTGCGCGGAGCTCATCAGCCTGGCCCGCTCGGCCCGCAATTCGGCCAGCGCCGCCTTGGCGGATTCGATCTCCCGGCTGAGATCCTCGAGGACGATCCGCCCGTCTTGAGCGAAGGACTGGACGGCATTGCTCGCGCCGACCAGGGCGGAGGCGCTCCAATCCACCATGTCCCGATACTGCGCATGATAACGGTCCAGCCGCTTCAGCCGCATGTACATCGGCACGAGGCAAGCGGTCGTCGCGACCAACGCGGCGAAGAGCAGGGCCTCAGCGAGTGAGAACATCATCGATAAACTCCTGGTCCTGATCGATGAAGCGGTCCACGCGCAGCACGATCGCACCATCCTCCTGCCCGACATCGCACCAGAACAGCTCCCGGTCGTTGCCGACGAGCTTGACCCGGCTGCGGGGGGTTGCGCGAAGCTCCAGAACCTGACCGACCTCCAGAGCGGCGAGGGCGCCCAGCGTCAGGTGCTTCTCCTCCAGGATGGCCTTCAGCGTGACCGGCGTCTTCTGCACCTCGCCGGCGATCTGCCGAGTCCACCGGGAATCTCGGGCCGAACTCTCGCCGACCAAGATACGCGCCAAGCTCTGGCGCATCGGATTCAGGACGGATTGCGGGATGACGATGAACATCTCGCCGCCGCGGTTGAGCGCCTGTAGGAGGAATTTCGCCGCGACTGCCTGGTTGTTCCGGCGGCCGATCACTGCGAAATCCATCCGCAGCTCGGTCCGCTCGAGCTTGAACGGCGTGTCCGCCACCAGCGCGAAGGCAGATTGCATCGCCTTGCCGATCTGATCGAACAGGCGCTGGGCGATCCGCATCTCGATGTTCGAGAACGAGCGCTCCTCGTCGAGGGGTGGCTCGGAGCCGTCGGAACCGAGCAGGACCTCGACCATCGTGAAGATGAAGTCACGGTCGAAGCCGACCAGGATGTGGCTATCCCATTCCGGCGCCTGGAAGATGCCGGCGATCGCGTTCGACTCGTAGGGCTCGAGAATGTCCCCGAAGCGCTGGCTTTCCACGTTGCTCAGCGAGAAATAGACCGGGGAGGCCGCGAAATGGCGAAGCTGATCCGCACAGAAGGTCGCGACCCTGTCGAGGATCACGTGCAGCATCGGCAGGCGTTCGAGAGAGAGGCCGGCCGCGTCGAGCAGCCGATCCCGGATGTCGTTGACGACTTGCTGACGGTCCATGATCAGGCCGCCTCACGCAGGACGGTTTCGCCGCGCGGCAAGCCCGTGATCGTCGCGTTCTCAACCTCGTCGATGGTCGGTCGATAGGCGGCCGTGATCGCCTTGCGGCCGTGCTCGACGGCAATCTGCGGGAGGGCGCCATTCATGTAGGCCAGCAGAGTCTGCTTCACGATCACGTAGACCCGCGCCTGCGCGTCGCGGGTGGCCTTCACCTTGTTGGCCAGGGGCGCCACCACCGTGTAGGAGGCGAAGATGCCCGTGAAGGTGCCCACCAGAGCGGAGCCGATCAGGCTTCCCAGGAGAGCGGGCGACTGGTCGAGGGCGCCCATGGCCTTCACGATGCCGAGGATCGCCGCCACGATGCCCAGCGCCGGCAGCCCGTCGGCCATGCTCATCAGCGCGCTGTACACCTTCAGCTTGTCGCCGCGATGGGTGGCGATCTCCTCCTCCATCAGCGCCTCGATCTCGTAAGGTCGCGCGTTGCCGATCAGGATGAGGCGGATGTAGTCGCAGATGAACTGGGTCAGCTCCTCGTCCCGCGTCACCCGCGGGTAGGCCCGGAAAATCTCGGACTGATCGGGCTTCTCAAGGTGGTTTTCCACCTCGTTGCGCGGCTTGGAGCGCAGCTCCCGCGTCAGCGCGAACAGCAGGCCGAGCAACGCCAGGTAATCGTCCCGTTTCGGCCCCCGCGCGAGGGCTGCCTCCAGAAGGGCCCTGCCGGTGTCCACGACGACCTTGGAGGAGTTGGCCACCATGTAGGCGCCGGTGGCCGCCCCCCCGACGATGATGAACTCGAAGGGCTGCCAGATCACAGTCAGGTGGCCGCCCATCGCCGAGAAGCCGCCCCCGACGCAGGCGACCGCAATCAGCAAGCCGATGACAACACCCACGCGCCGCGTCCCCAAACCCGTTCCGATCCGTCCCGGGCTAGAGCGCTATGCTTGCGCAGGGCTGGAGCAGCGCCCCTGCGCCCCCAGCAGCGCGTGGACAGACGAGAGGCGAGCAAGGTCCAGGCAAGCTCACGAACCCAGAATGGGGCAACCCCGCAGATGAAGGACCCGCCCCATGCTTTCGACCTTCACTGATTATCGATCGATCACAGCAAATCTGCAGAAATCCCTGAGCCGGACCGCCTCGGAGCCGGCGTCGAAGAACGAGATCAAATATTTTCAAGACCATATCGGTCAGGTCAAGACGGTTGACGACTTTCTCGGCAACACCCGGCTCTACACCTTCGCCATGAAGGCGTTCGGCCTCGACGACATGATCTACGCCAAGGGCTTCATGAGGAAGGTCCTCCTGGGTGAAGCGGATGCGAACGGCCGTGTCCTGGTCACCCGGTTGCAGGACGAGCGCTACAGGGATTTCGCGGCCGCCTTCAACTTCAGGACTCTCGGTGACGATCCGAACAGGGTAGAGCGGTCCGACGACCCCGAGATTCAAGACATTCTCGACAAGATGGCTCCGAAGCAGACCTTGGCGCAAAAAAGGGCCACTTACGACACGCAAACTCAAAGTTCCATTCAATACCTTCAAGACATGTCGGTACTGAGCATCGATCTCGACGACATCGTCAAAGATTCCAAGCTCTCTCAGATCGTCCGAATGACGGTGGGCCTACCGCCAGCGTCCGAATACGACGATGTGTCGACGCAGAAAGAGCAGATCCAGAGCAAATTTGACCCTGATACATTCCAGGATGCGTATAAGCTGAGCACATTCATCGGAAAATTCATAGAGGTCCGCTATGCGGGCAGAAACTCCGTTGTCGATCCGTACTTCCGGCCGGCCGGAACCTACGCCGACTCGGATGCCGAGCTCGAGAAGCAGACAGAGTATTTTCGAGACAAGGCGAGCGCTGTCCACACGGCCCAGGACATCGTCGCAGACCCGGCGCTGACGGATGTGGTCGTGACCGCGCTCGGCCTCCCCGCCGACACGAGCGCGCGGCGATCCGACGAGCAGGCCAAGCTGATCGGCCAGAAGCTCGATGTCGCGAGCCTGCAGGATCCCAAGAAGCTCAGCCAGATCCTCGGCCGATTCAAGGATGCGCGGCATGCAAGCCGCGCGGCCACGGTCGACGCCTATGTCCAGAAGACGCTCGAGTCGGAGGCCGGCAACGAGAACGAGGGTGTGAGGCTCGCCCTGTATTTCCGCCGCAAGGCACCGACCGTGACATCGGCGTACGGCTTCCTGGCCGACCCGGCCCTGGCCGAAGTCGTTCGGACCACGCTCGGCCTTCCGCCCGAGGCGGCAAAGAGCAGCATCGACGGGCAGGCCAACCTGATCAACCGCAAGTTCTCTGTCGCGAGCCTCAAGGATCCGGTCAAGCTCGATCAGTTCATCAAGCGCTTCACCATCCTGTGGGACGCCAAGAACGACACGGCGTCGACACCGGCGCTGTCGCTGCTGAACAGCTCCAGTTCCGGCCTCGACCCGGACGTCCTTCTCAAGCTGCAGGGTATCCGGCAGGGAGGCCGCTGATATGCAATCGTCGCTCTACGTCACCCTGTCCGCCCAGGTCGCTCTGGAACAGCGCCTGAACACGGTCGCAACCAACGTCGCCAATCTAGGGACGGCCGGCTACCGCGGGGAGGAGGTGAAGTTCGAGACGATCCTGTCCCAAGCCGGGCACCGCGAGGTGGCCTTCTCGACGCCGGGCGAGGCGTTTCTGTCGCGCAAGGCCGGTCCGCTGACCAAGACCGACTCGCCCCTCGATGTCGGCCTTCAGGGCGACGGCTGGCTGGCCGTGCGGGGGCCGCGGGGTCCTGTCTATACCCGGGACGGGCGCATGCAGGTCACGGCGGCGGGCGACCTCCAGGATCTCAACGGGCGCGCGATCCTGGATCCCGGCGGGTCGCCCCTGACGGTCGATCCGGAAGGGGCGCCGCTCACAATCGGTCAGGACGGGATCATATCCCAGGGCGCCAACCAGATCGGCGCGCTCGGGGTGTTCCGCCTCGATCCGGCCGCCAAGCTCACGCGCGTCGCTGGCGGCGCGGTGGCGTCGGACATCCCGGGCCGGCCGATCCTCGACTTCAACCAGCGCGACGAGACCACCGTGCGGGTTCAGCAGGGCTTCCAGGAAGGCGCCAACGTCAATCCGATCATGGAGATGTCGCGGCTCATCGAAATCACGCGCACCTTCCAGAGTGCGGCAGCCGCCGTGGCGGAGTCGGAATCGTCGCTGCAGGATGCGATCCGCGGCCTCGGCCCATCCGCGTAGGCCGCCGGATGCCTCGGGCCTCGGCGACGCGGGTTTCGGCATGAACGCGCTCGACCGCCTCGCGGACGCGCTGGAAGACCGCGACACTCATCCCCTCGTGCGGATCGGCGGATCCGTGCGGGAAATCGGCTTCGGCCATTGCCGCGTCCGCATCGACCTGCCGCTGCTGCGGCTCGGCGACCGCATGCGCATCGAGAGCCGGGACCGGCCGATCGACGGCGAGGTGGTGGGCGAGCGCGGGCGCGAGGTCCGGGAGTTCCTGGAGGGACCGATCCAAGAGAGCCGATCGCGCGCGGTCGTCGTGGTCGCCACGGGGGACGAGAGCCCGATGATGCGCCGACAGGCGCCGAAGCTCGCCTTCGCGGTCGCTGAATACTTCCGGGACCAGGGCCAATCCGTCCTGCTCGTGCTCGATTCGGTGACGCGCTTCGCCCACGCGGCTCGGGAGGTGGCGCTTGCGGCCGGCGAGCCGCCCGTGGCGCGCGGTTACCCGCCGAGCGTCTTCGGCGATCTGCCGCGCCTGCTGGAGCGGGCCGGGCCGGGTCGCGAAGGCGAGGGCACGATCACCGGCATCTTTTCGGTCCTGATCGACGGGGACGACCACAACGATCCCGTGGCCGATAGCATCCGCGGCACCCTCGACGGACACATCGTGCTCGACCGGGCCATCGCCGACCAGGGCCGCTATCCGGCGATCGACCTGCTGGGCTCGATCTCCCGCTTGGCCGACCTGGCCTGGACCCCGCAGCAGCGCGAACTCGTGCGCACGCTCAAGATGCTGATCGCGCGCTATGAGGATTCGCGGGACCTGCGGCTGATGGGCAGCTACACGCTGGGGGCCGATCGATGCATCGGTCAAGTCGATCAACGATCTGCTCGCCCAGTTCGACAAGGCCAACAAGGAGGTGGTGCTCGGCACGGCGCGCAAGGTCGATATCAGCGATGCCCTCGACAGGCGGGACAAGATCCTCGCGCAGCTGTCCGAGGAAATCGGCATCAGCACGGCTGTCCGCGCCGACAATGACATGGCGATCTACGCCGATAATGGATCGCCGCTCTACGAACAGGGGCCGCGACGCGTGACCTTCGAGCCGACCGCGCACTTCGCCGCCGGGACGGTCGGAAAGGCCGTCTTCATCGACAGCGTCCAAGTCACGGGCAACGGCGCCGTGATGCCCCTCCAGGCCGGGCAAATCGTCGGACAGATCGCCGTGCGCGACGAGATCGCGATCACGTATCAGAAGCAGCTCGACGCGATCGCCGGCGGGTTGATCAACGCCTTCGCCGAGACGGACAACACCGTCGTGACCGGGACTGCCCTGGCGGGTCTGCTGACCGATGACGGGCATTCGGCCCTGCCGGCGGCGGGAGCCGTCGGGCTGGCGAGCACGATCCGCGTGAACACGGCCGCCGATCCCGAGCAGGGCGGCAATCCGTTCACGCTGCGCGACGGCGGGATGAACGCGGGCGCGCAGTATCTGTACAACAGCACGAACGCGGCCTCGTTCACGGCTCACCTGGTTGCCCTTCGATCGGCGCTGGGCGCGGATCGCGCCTTTCCGTCCGACTCGGAGCTACCGCTGTCGACATCGCTGCAGACGGCGGCCGGGGCCTCGGCGAGCTGGCTGGAAGCGGCCCGCAAAGCCGCGTCGGTCCAGGTCGACAACGAATCGGCCTTCCTGGACAGCGCCTCGACGGCGCTCTCGAACGCCACGGACGTGAACCGCGACGACGAGGTCGCCACGATGCTCCAGCTCGAGAAGTCCTACGCCGCGTCGGCCAAGCTTATCGCGACGGTCAATGCGATGCTCCAAACACTCCTCGATGCGGTGAGGTAGTCCGATGAAAGCGAGCTTCATCTCCACAGCGACGTTCCTCAAGACGCCGCGGTCCAATGTGTCCCGGATTCAGGCCGATCTCGACAAGGCTGTCGCCGAGAGTTCGAAGGGCCGCTTCGCCGATGTCGGTCTCGAGCTGGGCTACAGGACGGGGCTCAGCCTCAACCTGCGGCAGGAAGTCGACAATCTCGATGCTCAGAGCAAGCGCAACGATCTGACAGGTGTGCGTCTCGACAGCTCTTACCACGCGCTCGACCGCGTCCGCACGGACGGTGAAGCCTTTCTCGCGCTGACGACGCCCGGCAAGCTGACCGATACCAGCGGGACCGTCGTCGCGCAGATGGCGGCCACCAAGCTCTCGGCCTTGATCGGCGACCTGAACACGTCGACCGGCGGCCAATACTTGTTCGGAGGCATCAACACGGGACAGCGTCCGATTGCCGATTACGAGGCGTCGCCGCAATCCGCCGCCAAGACAGCCTTTCAGAAAGCCTTCAAGGACGAGTTCGGCGTCCCGGTCGGCACGCAGCCGGATACAAGCAACATCACCCCTGCCCAGATGGAGCATTTCCTTCAGGATGGCGGTCGCTTTGCGCAGCTTTTTGAAGACAATCAATGGAAACAAAACTGGTCTTCGGCATCGGACACCAATATCAAAAGCGAAATCACCCGCAACGAGACGGTTGAGAGCTCCGTCAACACCAATGCCAAGCCGCTGCGGCAACTCGCGATGCTGTATACATTGGCATCCGACATCGGCTTGGCCAGTCTGGGTCCCGCCACGCAGAATGTCGTCTATGACAAATTACGCAGCCTGGCGAACTCGGGGACCCTGGGCGTCAAAGACATCCAGGCGGATATCGGCGTCGTCCAAGCGCGGATCGGCACAGTCGGCAAACAGATCGACGCGCAGAAGAACATCATGACGGAGGGGTTCGGAAAACTTGAAGCGGTCGACTCGGAAGAAGTCATCACCCGGACCCAGAATCTGGAGGCGCAACTCAAAGTTGCTTATTCCCTGACTGGTCAGGTCAGCAAGTTGAGCCTGTTAGATTATATCTGATCGGTAAAATCTATTTCAACAACAGAAACGATCTGAATTTTGCCAGATATCAGTTCTTAAGAACTGATCTTATCACTATCAGAGAGGCATACTTGCGATGTATGGTGCGTCCTACGCGGAGATGATGGACGACTCGCCCGCCCTTGCCCGGGAGCGCGAACGCGCGGCTTTCGACCGCGCCATCAACCTGATGAAGCGGGCCGAAGCCGCCGATGCGCCCGAGGCGCTGCGCCGGGAAGCCACCAGCTTCCTGCAGCGCCTCTGGAGCCTTCTGATCGACGATCTCGCGAATCCGGAGAACGGCTTGCCCAAGGAGCTGCGGGCTGACCTGATCTCGATCGGTTTGTGGAACATGAGCCGGACCGATCAGATTCTCCGCGGCGACGCGACCGGGTTCGAGCCGCTGATCTACGTGAACACGCTGATTCGCGATGGTCTCCAATGAGCCGCTCCATCAATCTCAGCCTGCGCGGTCATGAGCGGATCTTCATCAACGGAGCTGTTCTCCGCGTCGATCGCAAGGTGACGATCGAGCTGCTCAACGATGCAACCTTCCTGTTGGAGGCACACGTTCTGCAGGCCGAACAAGCGACCACGCCGATTCGTCAGCTCTACTTCATCGCGCAGGCCATGCTGATCGATCCGAGCAACGCGGATCAGGTCCGCCAGGCCTACGACGAGGTCGACAGCGCGATCGTAGCCCAGAATCCTGACTCCAAGGCCGTGTCCGCCCTCGGCACGGCCCGGTCCTTCCTCGATTCCGGCCGCCCGTTCGAAGCGCTGCGAGTCCTGCGGGGACTCTTCGAGCCGGAAAGCCCGCAATCGCCTCAGCTTATGAACACGCTCACCCATCAGGTTGCCTGAGGCGTCACCAGGCACAAGCGTCCAAATCGGATGGAGATCGAACCATGCCTGTATCCGCCACGAATGTCGCCTCTCAGTCCCTGTCGACCAAGACGCCGGACCGCACCGCCGCTGCCGCGAAGCAGACGACGTTGAACTACGACAATTTCCTCAAGCTCCTTCTGGCTCAGATGAAAAACCAGAACCCAACCGATCCGATGAAATCGACGGAGTATATGGGACAGCTCGCGACATTCTCACAAGTCGAGCAGAGCGTGAATATCAACAGTAAGCTCGACGCGCTCCTGACGTCTTCGACGTTGTCGCAAGCTGGAAGTCTGGTCGGTCACACGGTGACCTCTGCAGACAAGTCGGTCACCGGCACGGTCATCTCAGTCCAGGTGGCCAATAACGGGCTGCTCGCTCATCTCGATAACGGCAAGGATGTCCCGTACGAACCCGGCATGACCGTCTCGTAGGATAAGCTCCTCCGCGAATCGAGGGCCGCCAAAGGCAATGGGTGTTCAGATTCGGATGGCGGCGCCTGAGCCTCGGGCCCTCCTGCAACCGCCGTGCTTCGGAGATCACGTTGTGATGACGAACTGCATGCTGTGCACGGGCGGTGCGCGACAGGCTATTTTTCGTAGAGATGAGAGCCTGACTTGACGCTGTTCGCTGGTACGCCTGTTTCGGAACGTTCAGTTCCGCCGCGCCAAGACTCTGACATGGGCTCCTCCACCCATCCTCGGCCGGTCTCATGAACGAGGTCGACGCCCTGGAACTCGTCCGTTCCGCGATCTGGACCATCATCCTCGCCTCCGGGCCTGCGGTCGGTGCAGCGATGGTCGTGGGTGTCCTGATCGCTCTGTTCCAGGCGCTCACCCAAATTCAGGAAGTCACCCTGACCTTCGTCCCGAAGATCGTGGTGGTCCTGATCGTGATGATCGTCACAGGCTCCTTCATGGGTGGCCAGATCTACGCCTTTACCGAGATGGTCTACGGCCGGATCATCTCCGGATTCTGAGCGTCCCCGGGACTGTGAGCCCGGCTTTCGGGCCGTATCGTCTGGGCGCGGGCGGCAGGCGCAATCCAGACGCAAGCTTGGTGATCCAGAAGTACGAGCGAGACGGAAAGGGTTGAGAGCGTGGCAGCAGCCCTGGAAGCCCTCGCGCCGGACGGTCGAGTTCGGCGGGATGTCTGGTTCGCCGTCGGGATCATCGCGATCCTCGCGGTGCTGTTTCTGCCTGTTCCCGCGGTGCTGATCGACATCGGGCTGGCCCTGTCCATCGCGCTGTCCGTACTGATCCTGATGGTGGCGCTCTGGATTCAGAAGCCGCTCGAATTCTCGTCCTTCCCGACGATCCTGCTGATCGCCACGCTCCTGCGCCTCGCCCTCGGGATTGCGACGACGCGGTTGATCCTCGCCAACGGAGATGCGGGCGTCGATGCGGCGGGCCACGTCATCCAGGGCTTCTCGCAGTTCGTCATGAGCGGCGACTTCGTGATCGGCCTGGTCGTGTTCGCCATCCTGATCACGGTGAATTTCCTGGTGATCACCAAGGGCGCGACCCGCATTGCCGAGGTCGGGGCCCGCTTCACCCTCGACGCGATCCCGGGCAAGCAGATGGCGATCGACGCCGATCTCTCGGCGGGCCTCATCGACGATAAGGAGGCGCAGCGGCGGCGCCGCGAACTCGAGGAGGAGAGCGCGTTCTTCGGGTCCATGGACGGGGCCTCGAAATTCGTGCGCGGCGAGGCGGTCGCCAGCCTGATCGTCATCGTGGTCAACATCTTTGGCGGGATCGTCATCGGCGTCACCCGCCACGGCCTGCCGCTGGCGAAGGCCGCGGACGTCTTCACCAAGCTCTCGGTGGGCGACGGCCTGGTCTCGCAGATCCCGGCGCTGATCGTGTCGCTGGCCGCGGGCCTCCTGGTCTCCAAGGGGGGAACCCGCGGAACCGCGGAGCAGGCGATCCTCGGCCAGCTCGGTGCCTATCCACGAGCGCTCTTCGTCTCAGCCGGATTGATGGCGGTCTTCGCGATCATGCCCGGGATGCCGTTCGTGCCGTTCGCAATCCTGAGCATCCTGATGGCCACCGTGGCCTACCTGATCCCGCGGCGGCTCGCCGAGGCGCAATCCAAGGTCGAGGCCGCAACACAGGCCAAGGAGCGGCAGCTGCTTCTCGAACGCCAGGACAGCGAGGCCGTGAGGGAGTCGCTGAAGACGGCCGAGATCGAGCTGCGGCTTGGCAAGCACCTCGCCGTGCAGATGCAGCCCGCGCAGCAGGAGCTGGCCCATCGGGTCGGACGGATGCGCCGGAAATTCGCTCAGCAATACGGGTTCGTGGTCCCGGACATCAAGCTGATCGAGTCGGCCTCCGTGCCGAGCAAGAGCTACGAGATCGCAATCCACGGGACCGTCATCGCGGCGCAGCAGGTCCGCCCCGGCGAGATGATGATCGTCGTGGGCGACGGCCCGATGCCCGCCCTCACGGGCGAGGAGGTGCGCGAGCCGGCCTTCGGTATGCGTGCCGTCTGGGTGCCGGACACCTACGCCCCGGAGGCACGGCGCGAAGGCTTCAGCCCGATCGACTGGCACTCCGTCATGCTGACGCATGTCAGCGAGGTCATCCGCAACAACCTGCCGCAGCTCCTCTCCTACAAGGATCTGCGCATGCTCATCGATCGCCTCGATGGTGAGTACAAGCGCCTGGTCGACGAGATCTGTCCTTCGCAGATCTCGTATTCGGGTCTTCAGGCCGTGCTCAAGCTGCTGCTGGCCGAGCGGGTCTCGATCCGGAATCTGCACCTGGTCATCGAGGCCGTCGCCGAGATCGTCCCGCACGCGCGCCGGGCGGAGCAGATCGCGGAGCATGTCCGGCTGCGGATCGCGCAGCAGATCTGCGGCGATCTCGCGGAGAACGGGGTCCTCAGCGTCCTGCGGCTCGGCAGCCGCTGGGACCTGACCTTCCACCAGGGTCTCAAGCGCGACAGCAAGGGCGACGTGGTCGAGGTCGACATCGACCCGCGTCTGATCGAGCAATTCGGCGTCGAGGCCTCGGAAGCGATCCGGTCCCACATGAAGACGGCCCACAAATTCGCCCTGGTCACCGCACCGGAGGTCCGAAGCTACGTGCGGATGATCATCGAGCGGCTGTTCCCGACGATCGCGGTGCTGTCGCATGTCGAGATCGCCCGTGGGGTCGAGATCAAGTCGCTCGGCACGATCTCCTGACCGCCGATGATTCCGGAGACGATCCTCGGGATCTTCATGATCTTCTGCCGCGTCGGCGGCTGCCTCCTGGTCACCCCGGGTTTGTCCAGCACACGGGTTTCGCCGCGCATCCGCCTGCTCATTGCCCTGACGGTGACCCTGGCGGTCGCGCCGCTGCTGCTTCCGAAATTCGGCGCGAGCCTGCGGAATGCCGCGCCGGCCGACACCTTCTGGTGGATCGGGTGCGAGACGCTCACCGGCCTCGCCATCGGGTTCTTCGGCCGGTCCTTCTATTTTGCACTCGAAACGATGATGAACGGCCTGGCGACGATGATCGGCCTCGGGGGCATCCCCGGGAACCCGGTCGCCGACAACGAGGCGGCCTTGCTTGTCGGCTCGCTGATCATGATGGCGGCGACGGTCCTGGTCTTCACCATGGACCTGCATTGGGAACTCTTCCGCGGCCTGGTCGCCTCCTATGACCGCATCCCAGCCGGCAATCCGTTCGGCGCGCAGCCGATGCTGACGGGTCTCGTCGATCGGACCACCGCGGCCTTCCTCATGGCCCTGCGCCTGACGAGCCCGTTCATGGTCTATTCGGTGATCGTGAACCTCGCCCTGGGTCTCGCCAACAAGCTCACGCCGCAGATTCCGGTGTTCTTCATCGCGACGCCGTTCATCCTCTTGGGCGGGTTTCTCCTGCTGATGGTCCTGTCGAGCGACATGCTCGGCCAGTTCATCCTCGAATACGAGCACTGGCTGAGAAGGGGCTGACATGCAGACACGGCTCCTCCGAACGCGGCGGCTCCTTCGCCTGCAGGAACGCATGCACCGGCTCGCAGAGCGGGAACTGGCCGCCTTGGAGCAGCAAGTCCGGGCGGCCGACAGGGCCCAGGAAGACCTGATTCGCGCGCTCAACGAGGCTTCGGCCTTCCACGAGCCGATCCGCGCCACGTCGGTCGGCCGCCTAAAGGCCCTCGCGGTCGCGGCGCAGGACCTGCGCGGGGAGCGGGACATCTCCGCGCAGCAGCTTCGCGACCGGGCCAGCCGGCACAAGCGCACCGCGTCATGGGCCGGCCGCCTCGAAGACGAGCACCGGCACCGCCTGGAGAAGCGCGATTGGGCCGAGCAGCTCGACCGCCTCACCGATCCCGCGAGGCAAGCCTCCGGTCAGCCAGGCCAGTTAGCTTAGCGGGCGAACTGAGCTTGTCCGCAACCGCGACGGATTCGGCCGGATCCGAGGATCAGACCTGTCGCGGCCAGGCCCCTCTGAATACGAGCGCGCTGTGAGCGTCCAACCACCTTCCGATATCGTCCTCGACGTGGCGCGCGCCGCCGATCCGACCCGCTATCAGGCGGCCGTGACCAAGCTCACGCAGGCCGCCTCCGGGGATTTCGCGGCTGCGCTGGGCACCGCCTCAAGTCTTCGGACCGGCGTCCCGGTCGCGCCGCAGCCGAGCGCCGACGCCGTGCTGACCCGTTTCCGGACCGCCGCAACGCTTCCGGCGCCACGAGCGAAGGGGAGCCCGGCCCAGCAATTCGAGGCCTTCGTCCTGCAGACCTTTGTCGAATCCATGCTTCCTCAAGAGGCTTCGGCGGTCTTCGGCAAGGGCAACGCCGGTTCAATCTGGAAGTCGATGCTGGCCGAGCAGCTCGGCGCCCAGCTCGCCAAGTCCGGCGGCATCGGCATCGCCCGGATGATCGACGCCGCGCATCCTGAGACCGGCGATGCGACGCACGCCACCCGGACGCCGACGGTCTAGACCGGCCCGCCGGCCTCGTTCAACGGACAAGGATCATGCTGCTCTCGACCCTCAATCGCCTCGAGGCCACAATCGAAGCCGAGACCGCCGCGCTGACGGTGCACGACCTGCGGGATCAGGATGAGTTCAACCGCCGCAAGAGCCAGAGCCTGGTGGAGCTCGCACGTCTCGGACGGGCTATCGACGCGACGGCTCTCAATCCCGCGGAGATCGACGGCTTGGAACGGGTCCGCGCCAAGCTCCGGCGCAATCACGAACTCCTGGGCATCCACCTGCGCGCCATGCAGGAGGTCTCGGATATCGTCTCGACCATGATCCAGAGCGCGGAATCCGATGGCACCTACTCGGCCGCCCTACGCTATCAGGAGTGACCGCGCGTGACCCGAATCGTCCTCACCGGTCTCTGGATCTGCACGATCACGGTGCTGTCCAGCTACGCGGTGATCACCTGGATGCCCGACCTGCCGCGGCCGAGGGCCGAGGAGTACCTGGAGGGACTGAGCTATCAGAAGCTGCGACCGCTCAACATCCCGATCATTGCCGAAGGCAGCGTTCAGGGCTACATCCTCGCCACAATCATCTTCACGGCCGAGGCGCATCTGATCAAAGGTGCGGGCGTGACACCCGCGCCGTTCGTCATGGATGAGGCGTTCCGCCAGATCTATGCCGACGGTGACCTCGACTTCCGCAATCTCAAGAAATACGACATCAACAAGCGCCTCGACGAGGTCAAGCACCGGGTCAATGAGCGGCTGGGTTCCGAGATCGTCAAGGACGTTATGGTCGAGAATTTCAACTTCGTGACGAAGAAAGATATCCGCAGCTAAAGCCATCTCTAATAAGAAGACGTCCGTACTGTTCTGACAATTTCGATAACGGTAACGGATAAATATTTCTGCCAACCTCACTCCGTCTGCGCAATCAAGCGGGGAATGAGTCCTGCCGCTTGTCCAGTACGAGGGCTGCGGAATGCTGATGTCGCGTCCGCCCCACCTGCGATAACGGCCTGATCGGCCCCCACGGGGTGGTCCAAGGGTCGAGTCGCTTCACCACAGATTGCTTGGCCGGCGGAGTCGGTCGGGTAAGCGCAGCCCGCCAAGCGGTGAAGGCTGGCATGTACACGTCCGGTGCCGGCGGGCGGTATCCCAGCGAGGCGTGCGGGCGCACGGTGTTGTCGTGTCGTCTCCAGTTTTCGATGACGACCTGCGCCTCCGTGAGTGTATAGAAGATCTCACCGTTGAGCAGTTCGTCGCGAAGCCGCGCGTTGAAGCGTTCGACGTAGCCATTCTCCCACGGTGAGCCAGAAGTGATATAGGCGGTCTTGGCTCCGACGCCGGTGATCCAAGCTCGGACAGCTTTCGCGACGAACTCCGGCCCGTTATCCGAGCGGATGTGGCCCGGTACGCCACGCAGGATGAACAGATCTGAGAGCACGTTGATCGCCTTGAGCTTGCGTGCGGCCCGGATCGCCAAGCATGCATGTGTGAACGCGTCGACCACGTCGAGCATCCGGATCTTGCGTCCGTCATGCGTGCGGGCCTCGACGAAGTCGTACGACCACACGTGATTGCGGTAATTCCGGGCGAAGACGGATGCAGGCGCCGTCGTTGTCCCAGATCCGCCCTCGTTTGGGCTGCTTGGCCGGGACGGGACCTTCAGGCCCTCGCGCCGCCAGATCCGCTCGACGCGTTTGTCGTTGACGAACCAACCGGCCGCCTTCAGCAAGGCGCTGATCTTTCGGTAGCCGTAGCGCCCGTACTTCTCGGCCAACGCCACGAGGTCGGCCGTCCGCGCCTCTTCGTCGTCGCGCCCCCGCGGCACCTTGCGCTGTGTCGAGCGATGCTGACCGAGCGCCCGGCAGGCGCGACGCTCGGAGACGTCCATCGTCAGCATGATGTGTTCGACACAGGCGCGACGGCGCGAGGGGCTCAGAAGTTTCCCCGAGACGCCTCCTGCAAGATCAGCTTGTCCAGGGTCAGATCTGCAATGACTCTCCGGAGCCGTTGCTTCTCCGTCTCAAGATGATTCGTCCGCTTCACTTGATCCGACTTCAGGCTGCGGTATTCTATGCGCCAGCGATAGTACGTCACCTCAATTTCTTGCGCGAGGTTGCGCGCAACCACGGGGGGAGCAGCCCGCTCGCCCGGCCACGCCTCCGCTAGGATTAAGTAGCTTTGGAGCCGATATCCCTACTGATAGCCTCCTCGTCCGCGATGGCGCGATCTATAGCTTCGATCTCGGCCTGCACATTTTGAATACTGTCCTGCTGATCTACGAGTTTTCGGCGATTCATCACCATCTCGTCGCGGAGTGTTTTTAACGCATCAACCGGACTTAGCATGCTGCCCCTCCTTTTGATCCTCGCGGTGCCGCGCGCGGTCCTGCCCTGCGAACCGTGTTGCTCTCCTTGAAGTCCGCATCTCGCGCCAACCGCAATGTTCTGAGACTCATGGTTCGCTCGTCGAAATTAACTCGCTTCGCCTCGGCCTCGTCACGAATAGTCTGAGCATTTGCTTCTGAAATTTCTTCTCTGGAACTCGGCGTCACCAGTTGACCGCGGAGATTAAACGGCACATTGGACATCGCGAAAAACCCACCATCATCTGAGTGATATAGATGGTGTTGGCCCACCCAGTTTACGACCGTCGCTTTCTCTAAGATTTTCTTGCCAAGCTCAGGCCGGAATCAATTTGGCGGCGGACCGCCGGCTCCTCAAGCTGCTCTGTAAGCATCAACGTGCCGGCACCTCCGCATAGCGGATCCCGCCAGGATAGCTGCCGGTGAGACCAGCGCACCGCCATCTCAAGGGTGGCGAGCAGAGCCAGAACGAACAGGACCATGTTCGGGATCGACATCGGCTCGTTCTCTCAGGATCGCTTCCTCGGGCTGAGCCCTCGTGTCAGGCTCACCACGACATCGTCGCCCTTGGATCCGGCCTCGGCGCCTACGGATGCCGCCTTGGCTTCTTCGACCCGCTTAGCGACCTCCATCACGAGGTGTTCCACCGAAGGCGGCCATGGCACGCCGTTGTCGAGAAGCATCCGGGCCGCACGGATCAGCATGGTGAACTGTTCCGGCGGGATCGATGTGCCCGCCTCGTGCAGTTCGAGGATGCGACCGGCGATCGCTGCGGCCAGCCCAGCGACCTCAGCCATCTTGTTGGGCTGACCGCCGGCCTCGCTCACTTCAGGTGCTCGGCGAGGGCCTCGCATCCATCCTCGCGCGTCATTGCATTTTCGACCCGGCCTTGGCGGCATCTCGTTCAAGGCGCGCAGCCTTCAGGCGTGCGGTATTCTGATCCGCAGCACTGACTGCCGGCTGATTAGGGACCCGGCCGCCGGAACGATCCTGCATTTTCGCGAAAGCCGCCTCAGCCTGGATGCGCTGTTTGCTGTGGCTGTCTGCCATACGATATTCCTCGGTTCGCTCCCTCTGACCGTCGCGCTACCGCGGCGACCTGGTCGGCGTGCCGGTTAATGCGCGACCGCGTCGTCGCGGAAGCCGCGGGCATCGAAGATCCGGCGGACGACGCCGGCGCGTTTCGCCTCGTCCAGCCACGCCGTGACGTAGGCGAGGGCGCCCGGGCGGCCTCGCGGGACGGCGACGGCGACCTGCGTCTGCTGGAAGCCGCCGCTGACGATCCGAGAGCCCGGGACCTGCTCGACGATTGGTCGAAGCGTGTCGCGTGAGAGGGCGAAGGCATCCGCCTGCCCGGTGCGCATGCGATCCACGGCCTCGGCCACGGAGGGAATCGCGACGGGCTGCGTATGCGTCAGGGTGCGGGCGGAGGCGCGGAACGTCGTGGTGCCGTCGATCGCCAGGACCCGGAGCCCCGGCCTGTCTACCTGCGTCACATCGGTGATGCCGGAGGCGCCGCCAACCAGGTAGGTGCTCTCCAGATCGTAGTATCCCGGCCCGAAATCGAGCACCTGCCGCCGCGCCGCGTCGACCGGCATGAAGCTCACGTCGATGGTCTCGGCCTGGAGCGCGGCGGCCGCAGCGCCGGAGTTCGGGAACAGAGTGACGGCCCGTGGGAGATCAAGCCGCCCTGCGAGATCGGCACTCAGGTCAGCCGTGACGCCGTCCGGCGTGCCGTCTTCTAGGCGGCGGACGAAGATCAAGCCGGCGGTCGGCGCCTCGATGAGGCCGACCCGCAGCGTACCCGTCGGGGCCAACTCGGCTTTGACGGCTGCGTCCTGAGCGTGGCTGGAAAGCGTCATGCTGGCGAAAATCGCTGCGGTGGATAGAAGCGAGCGAGCCCACGGCAGGGAACGCGCTGGAGGGCTCTCGCGGTGACACCTTGGTGACACCCGCGATCCCTGCATCAGGGCTTGCCCCTGCTAAGTCATTGAGAAGACTGGCGCACCCGACACGATTCGAACGTGTGACCTTTGCCTTCGGAGGGCAACGCTCTATCCAGCTGAGCTACGGGTGCAGGCCGTGGCTATTCCCTAGCCCAACGGCGGCGCCGGCGCAACGGCGGCGATGCCGTCGTGCTCCGCCGACAGGACAGCGCAGATCCGGCATCGGTGTTGCCCCGGGGCCCTTGCCTTCGCGCCGTGTTTTCCGGCCCCTGGTCGCCGTCAGAGAGATCGTGGAGCGGATACAGGTGGCGGAGGCGGTAGGCGGCCCGGAGCGGAGGGCGAACAATTTCGGATCGCTGCGTCTCCTGTTCGCGGTTCTGGTGATCCTCGCCCACGCCCCCGAACTGGTGGACGGCGATCGCTCGCGCGAGTTGCTCACGCAGGTCTTCGGCACCCTGTCGCTCGGCGAGGTCGCGGTCGACGGGTTCTTCCTGGTGAGCGGCTACCTGATCACCGCGAGCTACTGCGCCAAGCGCTCCTTCGGCGATTTCGTGCTGCGGCGGGTGCGGCGAATCTACCCGGCCTTCGTGGTGGCCTCGCTCCTCTGCATCGCGGTCGTCGCCCCGTTGAGCGGCGGCGATCTCGCGGCGGCCTCGCCCCTGCAGACCCTGCTCCGGCTGTCGCTGCTGCTGATGCCGGTCGTGCCGGGCGCCTTCGCAGAGCTGCCCTATCCGCTGCTCAACGGCGCGATGTGGACGATCCCCTGCGAGTTCGGCTGCTACCTGCTGCTCGGGCTCGTCGGCACGGCCCGCGCCCTGCGGCGGCGCGGGCGCTACCTCGCCCTGATGGCAGGCCTCGGCGCGCTGCTGGCCCTGCGCTGGCTCTACCTGCCCATCGCGCATCCGGGCGACGCGCTCGGCTCCCTGTCGGAGATGATCCGGCTCACTTTCGTGTTCGCCTGCGGCGGCGCCTTCCGGCTGTTCGCCGACCGGATCGCCTATACCCCGCGCGGCGCGGCCGCAGCCGCCCTGCTGCTCCTGCCGCTGATGTTCAGCCGGCCGCTGGCCGAGCCGGCCTTCGCGATCCTCGGCGGCTACCTGATCTTCTGGTTCGCCTTCGCGGTGCGCCCCAACGCCCTCAGCCGCGCCACCGCGCAGGTCGATCCCTCCTACGGGCTCTACCTCTACGCCTGGCCGCTTCAGAACCTGCTGATCGCCCGCATCCCCGGGATCTCCCCCTGGACGGTGGCGGGCCTGGCACTGGCGGCCGCCATCCCCCTCGGGATCCTGAGCTGGTACCTGATCGAGCGGCCGATGCTCGGGGATCGGCCGGGCTCGCGCGGCGCGAACCGGCTGGGAGCCGGCGGAGCCGTGCCGGCAGCGCCTGCGCTCGGCCGCTGAGGCGCCGGTAACCCGCGGGCTGTTCGCGGGTTACCGGTGGGCGGGCAGGGCGGCACGACGGGGGCCGGGCATGTCGGAGACCATCGATCGCGGGACACTCGACCGGCTGATCGCCCTGGGACGGGCCAGCGGGGAGCTCTCGGCGGACGACCTGCGGGCCACGCTGCCGGTGGAGCGCATGGCGGTCGACGACCTGGTCCTGGTGATGCTGGAACTCGAGGCGGCCGGAATCAGCGTCGAACCCGAGGCCTTCGGACCGCCAACGGACCGGCCGGTCGCGACCGCGCTGACCCTCCCGGCGCAGGATCCCGGGGTGCCACCCCCGGTCCGGCTGACGGACGGGGCCGGCACCGCGGCGTCCGGGGCGCGGGACCCGGCACCGGTTCAGGCCGCAGGACCGGCCCGGGCTTCGGACGAGGCCGACGGCGCCACCCGGGCCGTCGTGCTGGCAGGCCTCGCGACGCTGGTGATCCTGGGCGCCGTGCTGCTGATGCTGTGAGGCACCGGGGCGGAACGCTTCGGCCGGCGGCCCCGTTGGCCCGGGTCTGTCCAGCGCCGGAGAGGAAGAGCCCGAACGATGCGCCAACACCCCGACGGAACCCTGGCCCTGCTGGTCGCGGCCCTGCGCGCCGGGACAGCCCATATCGAGGCCCTGCTGCAGCTGGCGCGGACCGAGACCGACGGCAATATCCGAGCGATCGTGTCGCTCATCGGCATCGTCGGAACCATCCCGATCCTGCTGATCGTCATCTTCTTCCTCGGCCTCGACGCCGTGGTGAAACTGCTGGCGGTGCCGCTCGGCTCCGAGGCGCCGGCGGCGCTGATCGTCGCCGCACCGTTCCTGATCGTAGCCCTCCTGCTCGGCTGGCTCGGAGCGCGCCGGATGGCGCTCTCGAACCTGGAGCCCTGGCGGACATGGCGGCAGGTCAAGCGGGACGTCCGGGAGGTCGCGCGGACCACCAGGGCGTGACGCTTCGAGACTGCATACGAAACGGTTTTGCCATTTTTCGACAGTGACATGTGCCCGATCTCTGCGGTGCCACATGAGCGGTTTTGCGCCCAGCGCGGCAGGATCTGCATCGCTCTGGGGCTTGTTCCCTCACACCGGGTGCCCGCATGCGCGGATCCCCAAGGAGCACCCCGGGCATCGTGGCGGTTCCCGGAGATCGCCTTGAGGCCTGCGCCGCGCGGCGATCCTTCGGGAGGACGGCCTGGGTCGGACAACCGTCAGCGGGCGACGCCCGGAAGCCGGCCCTGGCGGGACGACGATACGCCCCGCCTCACCACTTGTAGCTGACCTTCGCCAGTACCCGCCGGGCCTCGCCGTAGAAGCACGAGACGTTCGACTGGCAGGAGGCGACGTAGCGCCGGTCGCCGATATTCGCGGCGTTCACCTGGAAGCGCCAGTTCTCGTAATCGTAGTGCACCTGCGCGTCGAACAGCACGTAGTCGGGCACCCGCAGGGTGTTGGCCACGTCGGCGAACGAGCTGCCGACGTAGCGCACGCCGCCGCCGAAGCCGAAGCCGCGCCACGACCCGAACGGGATGGTGTAGTCGGCAAACAGCGAGGCCTGGGTCTGCGGGATGTTGACCGGAATCTTGCCGACCCGCAGCGGATCGGCATCCCGCACGGTGGTGAAATCGAGCTTGGTGAAGGACGCCACGAGGTTGAGGCCGTCGGCGACGTTGGCCACCAGCTGCGCCTCGAAGCCGGTGGAGCGCACCGCGCCGACCTGTGTCTGGAAGATCGTGTTCACCGGGTTGGGGGTGAGCACGTTGTTGCGGTGGATGTCGAAGCCCGCCAGCGTCAGGAAATAGCCCTGGCCGGGCGGCTCGAACTTGATGCCGCCCTCGACCTGATCGCCGGTATCGGGCCTGAAGGCCCGGTTGTTGATGTCGGTGCCGACCTCGGGCTGAAACGAGGTCGCGTACATGATGTAGGGCGCGAGGCCGAAGTCGAAATTGTAGATCGCCGCCGCCCGGTAGGTGAAGGCGCTGTCGTTGCGGCCGTTCGTGTTGGCCGGGTTCAGGCGGTCGTAGACGGTGTTCTGGACGAAGTCCTGGCGGCCGCCGAGGATCAGGGTCAGCTCCGGGGTGAGCTTGATCTGGTCCTGGAAGTAGAGGCCGACCTGCTGGAACGAGTCGGCGTTGATCAGGTAGGGCGAGGCCGAGACCGCCTGCGGGCCGTAGATCGGCGCGAGGATGTTGAGGTCCGGGCCGGGGAAGCCCGAGGCCTGGTTGTCGTGGATCTGGAAGTTCCGGTACTCCACGCCCATCAGGAAGTCGTGGCGGAAGAAGCCGTCGGAAAACCTGGCCTCGGCCTGGGTGTCGACGTCGAGCTGCGCGATCTTCGCGTTGTCCCGGAACAGGTAGCGGCCGAGCCGGGTCTGGAGCGGGTCGGTGTAGCCGAGCTGGCCGATATACGAGTTCTGATAGCTCTGCGTGTAGGCGTAGCGGGCGTTCTGGCGCACCGCCCAGGTGTCGTCGAAGACGTGCTCGAACTCGTAGCCGATGAAGGCCTGGTCGCGCTGGTAGGTGTTGAAGCCGGCATCGCCGACGTTCAGCGCGCGCGGGATGCGCAGGCCGAGCACCGTGGGCCGCGCCGTGCCGTAATAGGGCAGGAAGTTCGCCGTCACCGCCGTGTTGTCGTGCTGGAAGCTCGACAGCACCGTGAACTTGGTCGACCCGTCCGGCTTATAGGTGAAGGCCGGGGCGATGGAGTAGCTGTCGTCCGGCGCGCCCTGGACCTGCGTGCCGCCGTTGCGGGCATAGCCGGTGAGCCGTGTGAACCAGTGGCCCTCCCGGTCGGCCGGGCCGCCGACGTCGAAGGCGGCGTAGCGCTGGTCGAAGGAGCCGCCGCCGACCTCGATGTAGCCGAACGGGTTCTCGGTCGGGCGCTTGCTGATCTGGTTGATCAGGCCACCGGGATTGCCGGCGCCGAACAGGATCGCGGCAGGGCCGCGCAGCACCTCGATGCGCTCAAGCCCGAACGTGTTCACCCGGCTGTAGGCGAAGCCGTAGTTCAGGAGCTGCAGGCCGTTGAGGTAGAGGCCGTAATCGCTGACCACGAAGCCGCGCAGCTGGAAGAAATCGAGGCGCGTGTCGGCGCCGAACGTGCCCGCATAGGTGCCGGCGACGTACTGGGTCGCCTGGGTCAGGGTCTGGGCGTTCTGGGTGTCGAGCTGCTGGCGGCCGACCACGGTGATCGATTGCGGCGTCTCGATCAGCGGCGTGTTGGTCTTGGTCGCAGTGGCCGAGCGCTTCGCCACGAAGCCGTCGATCGGCCCGGTCGGGCTCTCCACCGCGCGGGCGGCCGCTCCAGCCCGGGCCGCCGGGACCGGGGCGGCGCCACCCTGGCTCTCGACGCTGAGTTCCTCGAGCTGCACGCTGCTCCCGGCCGGCGGGCCTGAGACGCCGCGGCGCGGCGGCGTGGCGTCCTGCGCCAGCGCCGGGCTCGCGGCGGCCTGCGCCAGGATGGCGAGCGAGACGCCGGCCAGAAGGGCGCGCAGGGTGGGACGCAGGGGGGGGCGCTCGGCGCCGGGACGGGGGTGAGCGACTCTCATTGTACCTAGCCGTGTGCGACGCCGCGGGCAGCCGGTCGCGTTCGCCGGATCCGGGACCGACGCGGTTGCCGTGCTGTTTAGAACTGTGATAAACTACTGTGATTATTAGCGTTTCTCCCACCCGGACTACGGCCAGCCAAGCGCGGCCGCAAGCGGCCTTCGCGCGGAAGGCGATGGCTGTTGCTGCTGCGACACGCCTCGGTGGCGCGGCCGGCACGGCGCGCTCTACCGGGACCGGGGCGCCCGGGCAGCCCGGCGCCTCCGCCCTCGGGGCAGGGGGTGGATCGCGGGCGGGGCTCCGGTTGGAGAGCCCGGCGTTACTTCATACGGCCGGCGATCCAGCCGGCCAGCATGTCGGCCACGGCGTCGCTGTTGGTCTCCAGCATCATCATGTGGCCGTTGCCGTGCAGATCCCGGTCGGCGAGGCGGATCACGTCGGGCTTGGCGCCGGCCTGGGCCAGAAACGCCTCCGTGCACGTGTCGTAGGGGGCGTGGAAGGAGGCCTCCGCGGTGACCAGCACGGTCGGAACCTTCGCGAGGTTCGGCAGGGTCCGGGCGGGCTCGCCCTGCAGCCAGCAGCGCACATGCCCGTCCGCCGCCTTGGCCTGCTGCGCCACGATCAGGTCCTCCGGCGCCTTCACGGGCGGATCGAAGGTCAGCGGCATACGGGTCAGCCCGTAGGCGCGGGCGCGGCCGTCGCCGGCCTTCTCCCAGAAATCCTTGCCGCCACGGAACTGCACGTCGAAGAAGGGCGGCCCACTCGGCTCGACCGAGACATGCGCCTTCACGAGGTCGGGGCGGGCATCCGAGACCGCCCAGCCGAACAGCGCCGCCTGGCCATGGGTCAGCAGGATCGCCGGCCCGACCTTGTCCAGCAGCGCCAGCAGGGCGGGATCGACCAGTTCCTCGGTCTGCTGGCTGTTGGCGAGGAACGGGACCTGGCTGGCGAAGAACTGATCGAAGCCGGCATTGCCCTGCACGCCGGGCCCGCCCGGCCACCGGGTGTGCAGCTTGGCCTGCGGGTAGAGGTCGTAGATCTCCGGTGCCGTGTGGGTCCGCTCGAGGCTGCGGCTGCCGAGCCGGTCATAGGGACCGTAGACCTCCGGGTTGGTGCCCGAGCGCCCGCGCCCGACCTGATCGACCACGTAGACCTGATAGCCCTTCTCGACGAAAGACTGCACCCAGCCCGGGCGACCGTCCGCCGTGGCGAGGAAGTTCACGCCGGTCTGGGCGAGGCCATGCACCATCACCAGCGGGTAGGGTTGCGTAACCCGCGCCGGTGTGCGCGACTGCACGAACATCTGGCCGACCATCACGGTCTTGTCGCCGAGCTTCTGGTAGCGGCCGCCGATGTAGAAGTAGCCGGCCCGGGTCACCGGCTCGTCCGGTGCCAGACCGGACGGCTGGGCCGGTTCCCGCGCCGGTGCCGGGACGGTTCCCGGAGGCGCGGCCTGCGACGCGGCCCGGGTTGGCGCCGGGACCTGGACCGGAACCATTCCCTGCGCCCGGGATGGTCCCACGGCCAGGATCGCCCCCTGAACGGCGAGCAGCGCTGCGAGGGCGCCGTTCGCGATGCCGTTGCCGGCCATGCCGTCTCTCCCGATGCGCCCTGCGCCGCGCGGGCGCTTATTGCGGGAAACGCAACGCGCGGCCAGCCTCGAAAGCTGCACCGTCACGCCACGTGACGCGCGGCACGAGCCCGAACCCACGCGCATGCCAGGCGCGACCACGGCAACGCTGGCGCCGCGGTCGCGGCGCGCCCACTTTGGGAGGACACCGGCGCCGTGCGCGGCGCCTCTCGCCCGGATCGCCCGGGACGAGACCCAGCAAGGACTCACGCCGTGGACCCCGCTACCGCCAAGACCCTGGTCTCCGCCGCCCTGGTCGCATCCATCGCCCTGTTCAGCCTGATGTCGTTCCAGGCGTTCTTCGCCCAGATCGTGTCCGACCTCCGCGACGCCCGGTCCGCGCTGAAGCCCGTGCCCGTGCCGGTCCGCGCCGACCGCCGGACCCCGCCCCAGGCCTGAGCGGCCCGCCGGTTTGCCAAGCCTGGGGCCGTCCTGGCGCGCAGCGCTGGCGGACGGCGTCTGGATCAGGCCCCGTCCTGCCGGGCCCGCGCGCGCAGGATGAATTTCTGAACCTTGCCGGTCGAAGTCTTGGGCAATTCCCCGAACACGACGTGGCGCGGCAGCTTGTAGGAGGCCAGCCGCCCCCGGCACCACTGGATCAGCTCGTCGGCGCTGGGCGTCGCGCCCGGCTTCAGCTCGACGAACGCGCAGGGCGTCTCGCCCCATTTCGGATCGGGCTTGGCCACCACCGCGGCGGCGGCGACCGCCGGATGCTTGAACAGCGCGTCCTCGACCTCGATCGACGAGATGTTCTCACCGCCCGAGATGATGATGTCCTTCGAGCGGTCCTTGAGCTGGACGTAGCCGTCCGGGTGCTTCACCCCGAGGTCGCCGGTGCGGAACCAGCCGCCCTTGAAGGCGGCCCGGGTGGCGGCGGGATTCTTGAGATAGCCGCGCATCACCACGTTGCCGCGCATCATCACCTCGCCGATCGTCGCCCCGTCGGCGGGCACCGGCTCCAGCGTCTCCGGATCGCGGACGTCGAGCGCTTCCAGAACCGGATAGCGCACGCCCTGGCGGGCCTTCCGGGCCGCCCGCTGGTCGGCCGCGAGCGCGTCCCAGTCGGCGTGCCAGGCATTGACCACCGCCGGGCCGTAGCTCTCGGTCAGGCCGTAGAGGTGCGTGACGTCGAACCCGGCCTCCGACATGCCGGCCAACACCGCTTCCGGCGGCGGCGCGGCGGCAGTGAAGAAGGCGACGCGCCGGGGCAGGTCGCGGCGCTCGGCATCGGGGGCGTTGATCAGCATCTGCATGACGATCGGCGCGCCGCAGAGATGCGTGACCCCGTGCTCATCCATCAGCCGGTACATCGCCTCGGCCCGCACCTGCCGCAGGCAGACATGGGTGCCGGCCACGATCGACAGCGTCCAGGGGAAGCACCAGCCGTTGCAGTGGAACATCGGCAGGGTCCAGAGATAGACCGGGTGCTGGCCGAGCCCGCCCGTGATGACGTTGCCGAGCGCCAGCAGGGCCGCGCCGCGGTGGTGGTAGACCACGCCCTTCGGGTCGCCCGTGGTGCCCGATGTGTAGTTCAGCGTGATCGCGTCCCACTCGTCGTCCGGCAGATTCCAGTCGTGCTCCGGGTCGCCGCCGGCCAGGAAGGCCTCGTAGTCGGTCTCGCCGAGGCGAACGCCGGGGCCGTCATATTCGGGGTCGTCGACGTCGATGACGAAGGGTTTCGTCGCGAGGCCGCCGAGGGCCGCCGCGGCCGTCTTGGCGAATTCGCGGTCGGTGATCAGCACCTTGGCCTCGCCATGCTCCAGGCAGAAGCGGATCGCGTCGGCGTCGAGACGGGTGTTGAGGGTGTTGAGCACGGCCCCGGTCATCGGCACGCCGTAGTGGCACTCGATCATCTCGGGGGTGTTGGCGAGCAGCGCCGCCACCGTGTCGCCGCGGCCGATCCCGCGCGCCGCCAGCGCCGAGGCGAGACGGCGCGCGCGGGCATAGAGGTCGCGGTAGGGCCGCCGCAGGGCGCCGTGGGTGACGGCGACCTGATCGGGGAAAACCCGCGCGGCCCGTTCGAGATAGAGCAGGGGAGTCAGCGGCTGATGGTTGGCCGGCACGCGGTCGAGGTCGCGGTCGTAGATCGTGTCGCGGGCCATCCCCGTCCTCCCGGCAAAGTGTTGCCGGGACAGTAGCTTGCCGGTGCGGATGCGATCAATCAGGCTCCTTCCGGAAACCCGGTCCGCGTTTTTGCCGTGAGAAGCCGGCATTGTTTCGGGCCTCAAGCCGAGCGATGCGCGGCACGCACCGAGGCCCGATGCGGATCGCCTCGCGTCGTCGAAACATCGGAAGGCGTCGACCGCTGCCGGATCTCGCGCGCTGCGCGCCCTCCTGTGCGAAGCGATCACACCGGGCAGGCGCGTGACGCTGTCCCCGAACGGCTGGACTGCATGCGCGCCATGGGCGGTCGGCGCCCGTCACTGCTCCGGTGGTTCCGACCCGCAGATCGCCGCGTCCGGGCTGGCGGACACCAAGCGCGTGCTTCGCGTGTCTGCACCGCGATCCGCCGCGGTGTCAGCCGCCCGTCCGGCCCGGGCCAGAGCCGGCCGCGGCGGTCGAGGCGGTTTGCTTCCACGCCCACGCGTGTTGAGCGGAGGATCGCGTGGGCGTGGAAGGCCAGCGATGGGCTGGTGAGACCTCTCTGGGCGATCATGGTTAACGAGGCCTTACCACTGGGTCGGGCAAACAGCGGCCAAGCCGTCGAAGGGGAATCGCGCCGGGCTTTCCGGAGGCCGCCGCGTCCCGGTCAGGCGGCCAGGGCTGAGATCTTGGCTCGGGTCTCAGAGCGCGCCTCCGCGTCGGCAGGAGGGACGTGGCCGACCGGTCCGAGCCGTCGGCGGGCGTCGAACCCGTCCACCCACTCGACGGTGGCGAACGCGACCGCTTCGAATGAGCGCCATGGTCCGCGCCGGTGGATGACCTGCGCCTTGAACAGGCCGGTCCCCGTCTTGGCGAAAAACTATCCTTGCTGTGATCGAGAGAACAATCCGAGTGGCAGATGCGCGACCGTCAATCCTGTCTCGTCACGTACGACGAGCGTCCAGAGACTATCCATATCGATGGCCTTCAGGTCATCGGCTATTTCGCTGATGACGGTTCGGGCATCGGCCAACGCTTGCTCCAGGTCCTCAGCCTCGACGCCCTGGTCGTCTCGAACCGTTTCCCGTCCATTGTCGACGTCGAAGTAGAAACGTCTGAACATCCCTGCCCCCGACCATCGCATGTGCTGAAGGCGACTTTTATCAAGCCCCGCGAACCTGCACCAAGGTACAAGGTAACCTACTTTTCAGAAGCCTTTCGGCAACATGATGCAAGATCAAGGTTTGTCAATAGCTTTTAGGTGCTGACATGACAATCCTCTCCAAGACAATAAATGATGAAACCTGCGATGTCGCAAGCATCAACAAGGTTCGCGTCCACATACGCAAGGTCCTATTGGATGCGATAGGCCAGTCAAATCAGAAGCAGATCGAGGCCCTGGTCCTCGATCTGTGTTCCTGAGCGATCTCCCGGGGTGGCTTCACTCAGCTTCGGTTGACGCGGCGGCCTGTTGCGCGACCTGGAGACATGTCGGAACGGCACGCCCCCTAGCGATCATGGCCGCTCACGGATGGCCGAGCCCTGCGTAGCCCCTGTCTCGAAGCGATTCGGCGAATCGGCGCCACACCGCGCGGAGAACTCCGCAACCCGACCCCATGGGAGACGCTCTGAATGCCCGCTCTGACGTGCCCGGACCCGGCTGATCGCCACGGCTGCGATGCGGCGGCGGAACGTCCGTCCGCGTGCTCAGGGCTGTGCCCCCCAAGGCCGCCGATGTTTCCGCATCCTGATCCGTGTTGCCCTGCTGACGGCGCTCGTCCCGCGCCGTGTGGCGGCAGCGCAGTTCGCAGCTCGTCAGGAGCCTGTGCACGCTGCCGGCGACACGACATCGCTCTCGATCACACCGGCAGCCGAGATGGCGGGCAGAACCGAGCGGGCGGCCGGAAACGCGCGCCTTCGGACCGATGGAGCTGAACGAAGAGGTCGCCCACCCTGAGCTGGAGCGCGTGGCTCTCCAGTCCCGGATGAGATGCCTGGGCCACGCACAGACAAGTGCCGTAGCCATCAGCCGCTCGCCCGCAACCCGAACAGTTTCCATAATATCGGTCGGTCACCCAGCCTGCGCACGGCCGGATGAGACGGGATGCCAACCACCCCCGCAAGTTTTCACGGCTTCCGCTTTCCAGCCGCGACTGACAATGCTTGTCTTGGGCGCACCCAACAGAAATATCCAGCCCCTCGGAACGTCGCGATCCTGAAACAGATCGAGGCGGAACCGCCGCTTCTGCGGCTGCGGGTGAGCCGTCGCGCCGGGTCAGCGCATAGCGGATTGTGGTCAGAGCACCGACAACCGATAGGCTCGCGCGTGCCTGGTGGCCGGCGGGTCGCGCGACCGCCCCCTGCGGGACCGGACCGGGGCCTCCAGGGCGGCGGGACGATCCCAGCCGCCGGCCGACGCCGGCCGGTGATGACGTGCCCGCCCTCATCGTCCGATGGTCGCGCTGGAGTCCGGCCGGTTCAGACATTCCGTCGCGCCGCGTTGCGATGCGTCAGGCTCTTCCCGCCGCCGGCCTCGGCGGCGCATGCAGGCGATTGAGCCGGAAGCTGTCCTCGCCCCGCACAAGGATGCAGGGCAGACTCCGCTTGCTGACGACGACGGGCGCGGAGTCGTCGTGGCTCCAGATGTGGCTCTCGACGTCCGGCGTCATGTAGCGCGATAGCACGGCGGGACGCGGCGCGACGGTGTGGTTCGGCGGTACGCCGTGCCAGAGGCCGCCCTTCGTCAGGAAGTACTCTCCTGGCTCAAGCTCCATCGTGACGAGTTCGTGCGGCGCGTTCTCTGGATGCGTGGCGTCTGCGAGCGCGAGCATGCTGGCGGCGTCGCGCAGGTCGCAGGCACCGTTGCGTTGACTCTCGTGCAGCGAGACCTCGTAGCGATGCGTCCCCGGGATCAGTTGCAGCGCCCCGTTGTCGCTTGTCATCGGCGCGACCGCGAAGGTTATGTGGACGCCGCCGACCATCTTGTTGTCGAAGTCCACGTGCCAATCCTGCCCCGAGCTGCCGGGCTGCCGAACGATGATCCGGCCTTTCCAGAGGAGGATGTCGGGACCGAGGATGGACTCGACGTCATCGAGCAGCTGGGGCTGCACGGCGAAATCGTAGAGCGGGCGGAATGCCAGATGGCCGTCGACCTGTTGAAGACGGCGATCGCCGGTCAGACGTGCTTTGGACAGGATGCGGCCGAGGACGCCGGGGTCTCGGTGACTTTCGATGAAGCGGCGCAAGGTCTCGACCTGAGCCGTGTCACGCAGCGTGAACGGTCCGGCAAAGCCTAACGTGTTGAAAGCCGAGAGCGGTGCGAAGCGCTGACGGCCCGAGGGCGGGGGCAGAACCGCGGCCGATGTCGACGACATGTGCACTCCTGCAGATCGCTTCGGAATTGCTTGAGCCGAGCCAGGGGCCGTGATGGCGGCGCCATTCACGACCCGTCCCATGAAGTACGACGTCGCGAGATCGCGGTCGGATCCGTTTCGGGATTATCGCTTCGTCCTAAACGTGATTATGCCAATTCTCCGGCCTATCAGATTGACAAAAGTCAAATCTGCTTCAAACGCCAAGCTTGCGGATCCGGATTTTTCACTTTAGACCAAGTATAAAATCGGATAATTTTATTGTATTTTCACGTCAATGGGCCGATTTTCGGCACGCGTATAGCATGAATTTTTGATCTTATCTCATCCGAAGCACAAAATTCCGACTTCGAACATAATTATTTCGAATATTTACTGATAGAAAACCGTCTTACATTTCAAGACGATGTCTTCCGCTCATTGATCCGGATTCGGCTGGGGATCGAATCGATCCGGCGGGGTTTCCTTCGCACCACGCCTTGGCGCGTAAGAGCGGATTCTGATCCCGGCTGTTGACCGACCCCGTGGTGCAGCGGCTCTGCCCGACGCCAGCATGGCACGTCGCATAGTCCGCCCTACCCGAATCAGAGAGCATGATCGCAGTGTCACCGCCGCCGCCGCGGTCTCAACCCGTCGGATAGGAATGCGAAGGGACGTTTTCGCTCACAGCGGCAAAAACTCTCGCTTCCGAAACTCCGCGACTGTGCATGCAGCAGCCAGGAATCGGTAAGCTCGACGTGTGGACGACGCGTCCGGACGTGCCTCGGCGATCCTGCGCGCCGCATCACAGGACCGGTGCCGTCAGCCCCGAACCCTGGGAACGCCTCCCCGGGGGAAGCGAAGTCAGAGACGGACAGAACCAGCGGAGAAGGACCACGCGGTTCGAGCCCCAGAGGTGAACCTCCGTTCGACGATGCACCCATGCACGGCACGGGGTCTCTGCGAGGCGGCTCGTCATGGCCGTCTGCGCCTCACGCGGTCGCCGGTTCCGAGGCGCCGGCATCCTCGAGCCGGGCGAGCGTCTGGCGCACCGCCGCGGCGACGTGTTGGACCGACTCGCCCTCGAAGATGGTGAAGTGGTTTCCGGGCGCGTCCCGGATCTCGAGGCGCCCCGTTGCGAGCTCGCGCCATCCGAGTGTCGGGTCCAAGAACAGCCCCGTGGGCTCTCCGAGCGCGCGCACGACGAGGATGGGGCCGCTGTAGGGTTCGATCGGGTGCCGGGACAGTCGGTCCTTCAGCCAGAGGACTCGCTCGATTTCCGCGTCCGGGACCGCGGACGGGTTTGGCCGGCCGAGCCGGATCCGGAGCTTCTCGAGGAGCCGCGTCAGGGGCAGTTGCCCGCGCAGGAGCTTGTCCAGCGCCATCTGCCAGCGGATCAGGCGGTAGGACGTGTTGATCAGGAAGGCCTCGCGCCGGGAACGGCGGGCGAGATGGCCGGGCGCCCAGCCGTCGACCGCGATGACGCAGGCGACCTCGGCGCCGGCCCGGACGAGTTGCTGCGCCGCCGCGTAGGCGAGATGACTGCCGAAGCAGTGGCCGAGAAGCACGTAGGGGCCCTGAGGCTGGGCCCGGCGGATGCCCTCGACGTAATGGGCCGCCACCGCGGCGAACGAGAGCGCGGGATCGCCGTTGATATGGGCGGCCGGCATGACGCAGAGGAAGGGCCGATCGGCGCCGATCCGCTTGGCAAGGTCCTGGAACAGGAAGGGATTGTCGAAGGCGATGATCGGGGTCGCGGCGCCGTGCGGCTGCAGGGTGACCACGGAGGCGAGTGCGTCGCGCGGGGCCGTGGCTTTCCGGATCGCGTCGGCGAGGCCGCTCACCGTCGGGTTGCCGAGAAACCGGTCGATCTCGAGCCGGACCTCGAAGGTCTGCTGGATGCGGGCGATGAGACGGAACGCGCTCAGGGAATGGCCTCCGGCGTCGAGGAAGCCGGCCTCATCGCTGCCCGCGCCGAGGGTCGCCCGCCACAAGGGAAGCAGGCGCCGGACGATGTCATCCGCCTGGCCCACCGGGCGCGAGACGGGAGGCGGTGCCGCCACGGCTTCCTCGGCGGCCGGCCGCGCGGCAAGCCGTGGGATCGGCCGCCGGGGGTCGTCGAGCGCCTCGGTCAGGAGCGACAGCGTGTCCTCCAGCATCGCCACGACGGTGTCCGGCCGGTAGAGGACGGTGTTGTACTCGCAGGAGAAGCGCCAGCCCTCGGTCCGCTCGACGAAGAAGAAGTTCAGGTCGAACAGGGCCCCGGCCGATTGCGAGGGTACGCCGCGCAGCAGGAGATTCGCGCACCGCACCTCGTCGAAGGCCCGCTGCTGTATGACGTTGATCGAGAACAGCGGATGCCGGCTCGGGTCCCGGTCCGGCTTGACGATCTCGATGATCGTCTCGAGCGCCGTGGTGCCGTTGTCGAGCGCGCCCTGCAGGGTGTCGGCGACGCGCGCCAGCGCCTCCGCGAAAGTCTGCACGCCGGCGAAATCGGTCCGCAGCGCCAGCGTGTTGATGAAGGGTCCGACGACGTTCTCGAGCTCGACCTCGTAACGGCCCGCGACCTGAGTGCCGACAATCACGTCGTCGCTGCCCGCGCGGGCGCGCAGCACGAGCAGCAGACCCGTCAGCATCGTGGTGAACCACGTCGCGCCGCTGGCCCGCGCCACGCGGTCCGCCGCGGCGGTCAGGGCGGGGCGCATCAGGATCGACGTGATGGCGCTGTCGCGCGTCAGGGCCGGCGGGCGCGGGAAGTCGGTGGCGATCTCGAAGCGGCGGAAGCCCGCCAGGCGCGCGCGCCAGTACGCGTCCGCGGCCGCGCCCTCGCCGAAATCGGCCAGGGCCTGCTGCCACAGGGCATAGTCCGAGTACTGAACGGGCAGCTCGGGCAGCGGTGTCGGCGTCCCGCCGATGAGGCCGTCGCACAGCGTCGCGAATTCTCGGGCGAGAATGCCCATCGACCAGCCGTCGGCGACGATGTGGTGGGCCGTGATCAGGAGGAAGCTTTCCTGCTCGGAGAACCGGAGCAGCTGCGCCCGCATCAGGGGCGGACGCGACAGGTCGAAGGGCCGCCGGGCCTCCTCCGCGGAGATCCGGTCGAATTCCTGTTCCACCGTCCCCAGCAGCCGCAGGTCGAGCTCGGGCACGTGCAGGTCCGCCGCGGGATAGACCTGCTGGACGGGGCCGTTCTCGCCCTCCACGAAGGCTGTGCGCAGGATCTCGTGCCGGGCGATGAGCTGGCGGAGCGCGAGACCCACGATGGTTCCGCTCACGGGCCCGACCAGCGACCAGCGGAGCGCGATGTTGAGGCCGGCGTTGCCGGGCGCGAGGAGCTCGGCCACGAAGAAGCGTTCCTGCACCGGGGTGCAGGGAAATGCGCAGCAGGTGCGCTGCGCCGATTGCAGCTGTGTCATCGCGAGGTCCTGCAGGATGAGGCCATGATGGCGGAGGCCGCGACCGGACGCGCCAACAGCGTCGCGTCCTCCGCGGAAGGCGGCCATGCGCGGAAGCGGATCCGGGGCGAGGGGTGCGTCGCCTCCGAGACGTCGGCGGCGCTGCCGCGCAGGGACCGGGCGAAGAAGGCTGCCGCGTAGGCCGAGACGACGCTCCGGATCTCGGGATCGCCCCCCGTGCCCGAGAAGCTCCCGTGGGTGGCGTGCGGGATCTCGATCGCGAACCCGCCCGATCGCAGCTGCCGAAGCTGCCGGTCGCTGTCCTGCGCGTCCTGGATCGCGTGGGCACGACGGCCCGGATCGTCCGCGGCGAGCGCCTCGGCCGACGGCGGATCCAGGGAATCGGTGATGACCATGTAGGCTGCGGCGAAGACCGGGGCGGCCGGATTCCCGAACAGCCAACCATCGAGGTTCAGAACCCCGCGGATCCGCCGGTCCGCGCGGGCCGCCTCTGCCGCCGCGGAAGCGCCGAAGGAATAGCCGAGCACGCCGGCGAGATGCGGGTCCAGGCGATCCGCGAGGTTGCGGGGCAGCCGCGCGCGTCCGGTATCGGCCAGCCAGTCCAGGGCAGCCTGGATGTCGCCGGCCTGGAGGCGGACCTCGCGCTCCGCGAGCATGCGGGTGCGCTGGCCGGCCAGTTCCGAGCGGAAATCCAGGCCGGCGAAGCCCGGGGCGGGGAAGTCGATGCCGATCACCACGAAGCCCTGATCGGCGAGGGCGCGGAGAAGGTCCGCGTTCTCGCGTGCGCGGCCGCCCCAGCCGTGGGCATAGACGAGCGGCGGCACGGGGCCGGTCACGGGGCCGGACGGCAGCCAGACATGGATCCCGATCCTGCGGGCCGGACCGGGCTGCTCGTTCGGGAGCCGCGCACGCACGACGTGCGCGGCGAGATCCGGCTCGGCCCCCGCACGGGTGACGCGTCCGATCAGCGTGCCTTCCAGGAGCAGCGCCAAGGTTGCCAGCACCGCCGACCGGCGCCAGCGATAGCGCCTGCGCCAGCCGATCCTCACTGGAATTCCTCGGAGCGCAGGTGACCGCCGTTCGCCCCCGCGCGCCGCGCCGCGCGGGCGACCCCGACGAGCGTCGGCCTGCTGCGCACCTGGACCGGCGCCACGTCGCTCCCGGCGGCGATGGCCGACACGGAGCGATGGAGGAACAGGTCCTTCGCGGTGGTCCGAATGCCCGCCTGATGCGCGCGCGCCACGATCCGGAACACCTGAAGCGAATCGAGGCCGAAGGCGAACATGTCGTCGTCGATACCGATCGCCTCGATGCCGAGGACGTCCGTCACGATCGCGGTCAGCGTCCGCTCGGTCGGCGTGCCGGGCGCCCGCCCGCCCGCGGAGAGCGGCGCCGCGTCCATCGCGGGCACCGCGTCGAGCACGGGGAGGCGCTTGCGGTCGACCTTGCCGGCCGGCGAGAGAGGAAGCGCCGCCAGCGGCACGAACAGGCTCGGGATCATGTAGTCGGGCAGATACCGGCCGAGAGCCTCGCGCAGCGCCGCCGTCGTGACAGGCCCGTTCGTCTCGGCGAAGTAGCAGACAAGCCGCTGCTCGCCCGTGACGTCCGCGCGCAGGGCCACGGCACAGGCGCCCAGTCCCGCGTGCCGCGCCAGGACCGCCTCGATCTCCTCGGGCTCGATCCGGAAGCCGCGCAGCTTCACCTGATGATCCGCGCGGCCGAGAAGCCGGATGCTGCCGTCGGCCTTCCGGCAGGCGAGGTCGCCCGTCCGGTAGAGCCGCGCCCCGGCCGCCGTGGAGAACGGATCGGCGATGAACTTCTCGGCGGTCAGATCGTCGCGATGGAGGTAGCCGCGCGCGAGCCCGGCCCCCCCGATATGGAGCTGACCCCGGACCCCTACCGGCAGCAACGCGCCGGCGCCGTCCAGAACGTGGAGCTGCGTGTTGTCGAGCGGGCCCCCGATCGTGATTGGCGCCTCGCCGGCCTCCACCCGGCCCACCGAGGACCAGACGGTCGTCTCGGTCGGCCCGTACAGGTTCCAGAGTTCGCCGCCACCCGCCAGCAGGGCGTCGGCCAGATTCCGGGTCAGCGGCTCGCCACCGCACAGCATCCGGAAGCCGGGTCTGGACTGGAAGCCCGCCTCCACAAGCATCTGCCAGCGGCTCGGCGTCGCCTGCATCACGGTGGCGCCGCTCGCGCGCACGAGGTCCAGCAGCGCGAAGGTGTCGGACAAGGTCCGGCTCGGGGCCAGGATCACGCGGCCGCCGGCGCAGAGCGGGGCGAACAGTTCGAGCACGGCGATGTCGAAGGACACCGTGGTCACCGCGAGCAGGGCGTCATCCGCGCCGAGGCCGGGCTCGCGCAGCATCGAGATCAGAAAATTGACCACCGATCCGTGGGAGATCTCGACGCCCTTGGGCTGACCGGTCGAGCCGGATGTGTAGATCACGTAGGCCGGCTGAGCCGGGTCGAAGGCGACCTGCGGCGGCGTCGCGTCCTCCTGGTCGATCGCCGGCGCCTCGGCCGCCAGATCGATCAAGACCGCCCCGTCGGGCATGGCGAGCTCGGGCGGCAGCCCGGGCGCGCCGCCCGCCACCAGGAGACCGGCCACGTCGGCATCGGTGAGGATGTGCCCGATGCGGGACGCGGGATGGCTCGGATCGAGCGGCACGTAGGCGCAGCCCGCCTTCATCACCCCGAGGAGCGCGATGAGCATGTCGGGCGAGCGGTCGGCCAGGACCGCGATGCGGCCGCCCGGCCGCCCGTCCAGCCTGCGCCTGAGGTGATGGGCGACTTGGCTCGACCGGCGATCGATCTCCCCGTGGGTGAGCGTGGTGCCGTCGCAGACGAGGGCAGGGCGATCCGGATCCCGCGCCCCGGCCGCGACCAGGGCCGGCACGGACAGGCCGGGAATGGCGCGGACCGGACCGGCGGCGACACGCAGCAACTCCGCCCGCTCGCGCGGGGACAGGATCGGCACCGTGTCGACCCGCCCGACCGGGTTCGCCACGACCGCTTCAAGGAGCGTCCGGTAGTGACCGATCCAGCGCTGAACCGTCGCCTCGTCGAAGAGGTCACGGCTGTAATCCACCTCGATGCGGATGCCGTCGCCGGTCTCCACGAGATTGAAGAACAGGTCGAAATTGACGAAGCGCTTCGGGTTGGCTTCGACCTTGACCCCCAGATCCCCGAAGGCGAGGTCGGAGGCGACGCGCTCGAGATTGAACTGCACCGTCGTCAGCGGCAGACGATTCACGTCCCGGGGAAGGCCGAGGGCGCGCACGATCGTGCCGAGGGTGCAGTTCTGCTGATCGTGGGCCTCGAGCAGCGCGCGCCGCGCCTCCGCCATCAGCGTGGCGAAGGCGGTCTCGGCGTCCCATCGGGCCCGCAGAGGCAGAAGATTGACGCAGTGGCCGACGAGGACCTGGTCCTCGACGAGGGACTGACCGGCGAACGGCACCGCGACGACGACGTCACGCTCGTCGAGGAGGCGGCCCAGCAGGGTCTGGAAGCCCGCGAGGAGGGTTGCGAACAGCGTACAGCCCCGTTCGGCCCCGACCGACCGGAGGGCGCTCACGAGCGCGCCATCGAGCCGGCCGCAGGTCATGGAGCCGGAGAACGTCCTGATGGCCGGGCGCGGCCGGTCGCCGGGCAGTTCCATGGCGGGCGGCAGGTCGCGCAGGACCTCGCACCAGTAGCGCGTGGCCTCGGAGATTTCCGGCGTGGCGCGCGCCTCGGCCTGCGCGGCGGCGTAGCGGCTGAACGGAAGAACCGGGCCGAGTTCCGCCGGGGCTCGGCCGACCGCCTCGGCGTAGTGCGAGGCGAGTTCCTCCACGATGACGTTGATCGACCAGCCGTCGCAGACGATGTGGTGCGCCGTCAGCACGAGGACGTGCTCATCCGGCGCGAGGCGCACGAGGCTCGCGCGGCAGGGCGGTCCCGCCACGAGGTCGAAGGGCAGCGCCGCTTCGGCCTCGATGAGGCCGCGCAGGGCCTCGCTGGCGGAATGGATCGGCTGGCCCGAGAAGTCCAGCGTCACCAGAGACGGGGCGACCTCGGAGACGAGCAGCGCGTCGCCGACCGGGCTGAACCGGCACCGCAGCGCGTCGTGCCGGGCCATCACCTGGGCGAAGGCGGCCGTGAAGGCGGCCGCGTCGAGCGGGCCGCGCAGGCGGACGCTGACCGATTCGTTGAAGGCGCACGAGGTCGCGTCGCCGAGCTGGGCCGCGAGCCAGACCTCCAGTTGCGGCTCGGTGAGCGGGGCTTGCTCGAGCGAGGGGGGAATCTCGGCCCGCGACGCGGCCGGCAAAGGGAGCTCTGCCGGCGTCGCGAAGTCCGGTGCATCGGCCGCCGCCCGCCCGGCCAGGATCCCGACCGCCCGCAGGGCGTCCAGCGATTCGCGGAAGGCCGTGACGAACGCGTCGAGATCCGCGTCCGAATGGGCCGTCGTCAGGAAGCACGGGAAGCCTTCCTGGATGTAAATGCCGCGCAGCCGCAGGTGGTAGTAGAGCAGGCTCGCGAGGCGGTCCTCGGCCGCGAAGGAGAAGTAGAAGAGGCTGCCGAACGTCTCGATGCGGCTTTCGATCCCGCGCTCCTCGAGCAGGGTGTTGAGACGGCCGACGAAGCCGCGCGCGCGCCGCCCGAGCCCCTCCTGGAGCGCAGGCCCGGCCTCCTTGAGGTGACGGAGCACCGCGCGGGCGGAGGCCAGGGCCAGCGGATGGCGCACGAAGGTCCCGGCAAAGAACGTGACGCCGGCCTCGGGGGCGGAATCGTCGCCGAAGCGCCAGTCGCCGCCGTCGAGCGCATCCATGAAGCGGGACTTGCCGGCGAGGATGCCGATCGGCATGCCGCCGCCGACCACCTTGCCGTAGGTCGCCATGTCGGCACGGATGCCCAGCACCGTCTGCATCCCGCCCGGGTGCATGCGGAAGCCGGTGACGACCTCATCGAAGATGAGGGCGATCTCGGCGGCTTCGGTCAGGGCGCGAAGCGACTGCAGGAAGCCGGTCGGGCAGAGACCGGGATGCCGGCTCTGCACCGGCTCCACGATCACCGCGGCGATCTCTTCGCCGTGAGCGCGGATCCAGTCGAGCGCGGCGGGATCCGCGTATTCGAGGACCATCATGGTCCCGACATTCGGGCTCGGGATCCCGGGCGCCGCCGGCAGCGCGCGCTCCGCGCCGGACCGGCCGCCGCGCTTGACCAGAACCTCGTCGAACTGCCCATGGTAGGAGCCGGAGAACATCACGATCCGGTCGCGCCCGGTGACGCAGCGCGCGATCCGCATCGCCGCCATCACGGCTTCCGAACCCGTGTTGCAGAAGGTCGCCCGTTCGTTGCCGGTCAGCTCGCAGACGAGGTCGGCGACTTCGCCGGCGAGCGCGGTCTGGGGGCCGATCTCGAAGCCCTTGTCGAGTTGCGCGCGCACCGCCTCGACGACGAGATCGGACCTGTGCCCGAGGAAGGTCGGGCCGAAGCCGTTGAGGAAGTCGATATAGGTGTTGCCGTCGATATCCCACAGGCGCGAGCCGCCCGAGCGGTCGGTGACGATCGGGTAGATCATCTCCTTCCACTCGGCGCGGAACCCCGACACGGCACGGGGATCGGCCAGCACCTTGCGATGCCGTTCGGTGAAGGCTTTCGAGCCGGCGGTCTTGCGGGTGTAGCGCGCCACCAGATCGGCGATGTGTCGCTGCTGCGCGGGCGTCAGCTCGAGATCGCCGCGCGCCTGACCGCCGCCTTTGAAGATCTCGAACCGGCTCGGCGCCTCGGCGGGCTTGTCGGCCCGGGGAGCGCCGCCGGCCTTCGCGGGCGCGTCCGGGATTGCCGGGACGGCCGGGACGAGGGCGTGCACGGGCGGGGAGGCCTGTGCGCCGTTGAGCACCTTGAGCTGCTGCGCGACGAGTTCGCTCATGACACGCAGCTGTTCGCGCATCAGCCCTTCGAGACCCTGCATGCCCACCGGCGACGCGGCGGCCTCCGCCGGCGCGACGGGCGCCGCGGGAACCGGGACCACCGCGGGGCTCGGCTGCGGGCCTGCAGGCGCCTCGTCCCGGAAGGCGGTCGGCGGCAGCGCGGCGAGAACGTGCTTCGTCAGCGCGTCGAGGGTCGAGAGGTCGCCGAGCAGCTGGCGGAAGGCCACCTTCAGGCCGAAGCGCGCCTGGATCTTGCTGGCCGCCTGGGTCAGAAACAACGAGTCGAATCCGAGTTCGAGGAAGCTCTTTCCTGGCGTCCGGGTGACATCCTCGCCCGACAAGTCGGTGAAGATCGCCGCGACCGCCTGAAGGACTCTCGCTTCGCGCCCGTCCTGCATCCGTCCCTCCTCCCTCTCCATCGATACCGGCATCGGCGGCGTTTCCGCGGCCGGCAGCGAAGCCGGCCCGGTCAGCGGGTTCCCGGCCGTCGCGGCGCCGGACCAGGGCCTGGCCTCGATCCAGTGGCTCTGGCGCTCGAACGGATAGGTCGGCAGCGAGACCCGCCGCGGCCCGTCCCCGTGGAGCTGGCGCCAGTCCGGCTTGGCGCCCGCGACCCAGGCCCGCCCGAGCGCGCCGAGGAACGCCGCCCGGTCGTCACCGTCGCCGCCGGCCGCCAACAGGGACGGCACGACGGTCACGTCCGGGCGGCGCAGGCAGGCCTGCATGGCGAGTGTCGTGAGCGCCTGTCCGGCACCGGCCTCGATCAGGATCGCGGGCGTCTCGCCGACCAGGGTCAGGACGCCTTCGTGGAAGCGCACGGTCTCGCGCGCGTGCCGGGCCCAGTATTCGGTCGACGTCGCCAGCTCCGGCGTGATCCAGGTGCCGGTGACGCAGGAGATGTACGGGGCGCAGGGCGGCCGCAGCTCGACCGTCCGGAGGAGATCGTGCAGCCGATCGACCATCGGCTCCATCATCGGCGAATGGAAGGCGTGCGAGGTGTGCAGGCGGCGCGCCGCCACGCCGTCGGCCGCGAGGGACGCCTCGAGGGCGGCGATGCCTTCGTGCGGGCCGGACGCCACCGACAGGGTCGGCCCGTTGACCGCCGCGACGGCGACCCCCTCGGGCAGGCGTGGAGCCAGATCCGCCTCCGGCAGCCGGACCGCGAGCATCGCACCGCCGGGCAGGTCGTTCATCAGCCGTCCGCGGGCCGCGACGACCCGCAGGGCGTCCTCCAGGGTCAGCACGCCGGCGAGCTGGGCGCTGACGAACTCCCCGACGCTGTGGCCGATCGTGGCGCGCGGCACGAGCCCAAGGGTCTGCCAGAGCCGGGCGAGGGCGTAGGAGACGCTGAAGAGCGCGGGTTGCGCCATCGCGGTCGAGCGCAGGGCCTCGGCCGCCGCGTCCGGCGGCAGATCGTAGAGGACGCGGCGGAGATCGATGCCCTCGTGGCGCGCGAGGAACGCGACGCAGCTCTCGATGTCGGCGCGGACGCTTTCCACGCCCTCGTAAAGAGCCCGCGCCATGCCGGGATGCTGCGAGCCCTGGCCGGGGAACATGAAGGCGATGTCGGGCGGGTCGGCGGGCGACGCCGCGCCGGGCGACGGCGCCTCCCGCAGCGCGCGGATCGCCGTCGCGTGATCGTCGGCGACGATGGCGGTCCGGTAGGGGAAGGCGCGGCGCCCGACTTGAAGCGTGAAGGCGGTGTCGGCGAGGGTCGGCGCATCGGGGGCCGCGAGCCGGTCGGCCAGACGGCCCCGCGCCTCGGCGAGCGCCTCGGCGCTGCGCGCCGAGACCAGCAGGACCTGCGGACCGGCTGTGTCCTCGACCGCCCCTTGAGCGGGCGCCTCCTCGAGCACCAGATGGACGTTGGTGCCCCCGACGCCGAACGCGCTGACCCCGGCCCGCCGCACGCCGTCCCGCGCCGGCCAATCGCCGAGGGCGGTGTTCACGAAGAAGGGGCTCGCCGCGAAGTCGAAGCGCGGATTCGGCGTCCGGAAATGCGCCATCGGCGGCAGGCGCCGGTGCTTGAGGGCCAGGCAGGTCTTGATCAGCCCGGCCGTTCCCGCCGCGACGTCGAGGTGCCCGATATTGGCCTTGACGGAGCCGAGGGCGCAGAATTGCCGCTCGCCGGTCGAGGCGCGGAAGGCCTTCTCCAGACCCGCCAGCTCGATCGGATCGCCGAGCGGCGTGGCGGTGCCATGGCACTCGACGTATCCGATGGTGTTCGCGTCGACGCCGGCCATGGCGTGGGCGGCCATGATGCAGGCCGCCTGGCCGTCGACGCTCGGAGCCGTGTACCCGACCTTGGCGGCGCCGTCGTTGTTGACGCCGAAGCCGCGGATCACCGCGTAGATCGCGTCACCGTCCCGAACGGCGTCGTCCAGCCGCTTGAGCAGGACGACGGCCGCCCCGCTGCCGAACACCGTGCCGGTCGCCTCGGCATCGAAGGGCCGGCAGGTGCCGTCCGCCGACACCATCCCGCCATCCTGATGCAGGTAACCGCGCTTCTGCGGCAGGCTGATCGAGACGCCGCCGGCCAGCGCCATGTCGGCTTGGTAGAGCAACAGGCTCTGACAGGCCTGCGTGACGCACAGGAGCGAGGTCGAGCACGCGGACAGCGACGTGATGCTGGGACCGCGCAGATCAAGCTTGTAGGACGTCTTGGTCGCGAGGAAATCCTGCGCGGCGCCGACGAGCGTCGGATAGCCGCCGACTTGGTATTGATTCGTGAAGTCGTCGATGACGCCGCGGTCGGTGCAGACGTTATTGAGAAAATAGGTCGGGACGCTGCACCCGGCGAAGACGCCGATCGATCCGGAACAGGCAGCCGGGTCGTAGCCGCCGTCCTCCAGGGCTTCCCAGGCGCATTCGAGGAAGACGCGGTGCTGAGGGTCGGTGAGCTGGGCCTCCCGCGGGTACATCCCGAAGAAGCCCGCGTCGAACTTGTCGACCTCGTCGATGATGGCGCGCGCCCGGACGAAATTCGGCTGGGCGCGGGTTTCGGGCGGGAAGCTGTCCTCAAGGTCCGCGTCGCCGAATCGGGTGATCGAGTCGATGCCGGTCGTCAGGTTCGACCAGAGCTGGTCGACACTCCGCGCGCCCGGAAACCGGCCGGACATGCCGATGACGGCAATGCCCTCGAGCAGCATGCCTGAATCGTCCATCGTCATGACCTCGCGTGTTGCCGGAAACGACGGAGGGCGTCGCTCTGCCGGGTCGCGCGCGCCCGCGCATTCGGGGCGTCCGCGGGATCGGGCGCGCGGGAGGAGGCGACGAGCGACCGGATGGTCGGTCTCGCGAACAGGTCGACGATGGTGAGATCCGGCGCCAGGACCGCGCGCAGCGCTTGGTGGATCGCCATCAGCTGAAGCGACGTGCCGCCGAGATCGAAGAAGTTGTCCTCGACACCGACGGCGTCGATCCCGAGCACACGGCGCCACTCTCGGGCGACCCGCTCCTCGTCCGGCCCCCGCGGCGGAACACAGGGACGCCCGAGGTTGGGGCGGGTCCGCACCGGCCGCTTGAGCGCACGGCGGTCGACCTTGCCGTTCGGTCCGAGCGGCAGCGACGGTAGCGCGACGAAAGCACTCGGAATCATCGCGGCCGGCACACGCTGCGCGAGCGCCGTGCGCAGGCGTTCAGGCGAGGTTTCCGGCGGCTCCAGCACCACATAGGCGACGAGGCTCTTGCCGCCGCCTGCGTCGGCCTCGACGATCGCTACGGCGTCACGGACGCCCGGCAGGCGGCGCAGGGTGGCGTCCAGGCCCTCCAGCTCGACTCTGTGGCCGTTGATCTTCACCTGGCCGTCGACGCGCCCCAGGAACGCGAGCGTCCCGTCGGGACGCTCGCGGACCAGATCGCCCGTCAGGTAGAGCCGCGCCCCGGGCTCGCGGGAGAACGGATCGCTCACGAAGCGCTCGGCCGTGAGATCCGGGCGGCCGAGATAGCCGCGTGCCAGGCCGTCTCCGCCGGCGCAGAGTTGGCCGACGGCGCCGCGCGGCAGCGGCTCGAGCCGGGGATCGAGGATGTGCGCGCAGGTGTTCGCGATCGGCCTGCCGATCGGAATCGTCTCGGCCGGCGGGAAACCGCGCGGCACCGTGTAGCAACAGGTGAAGGTCGTGTTCTCCGTCGGTCCGTAGCCGTTGATCAGTCGACACTGCGGAAGCGCGTCGAGGACCTGCCTGACGTGGCGCGGCGACAGCACGTCCCCGCCGGCCAGCAGTTGACGCAGGGAGGCGAGGTCTTCGAGCGGCCCGTCGGCCATCAGGTGGAAGAGGCCGGCCGTGAGCCAGAGCGTGGTGACGCCATGGTCCCTGACGGCGCGGGCGATGGCGTCGACGGTGGTCGGGCCCGCCGGCATGACGACGAGCTCGCCACCGTTGAGCAACGGTCCCCAGATCTCGAGGGTGGCCGCATCGAAGGCCAGCGGGGCGAGCTGAAGGAAGATCTCGTCCGGGCCAAGCGCCGCGAAATCGGTGTTGACCACGAGCCGCGCGATACCGCGATGCGGGACCATCACGCCCTTCGGACGCCCGGTCGTGCCCGAGGTATACATGACGTAGGCGAGATCCTCGGCCGCGCCCGGTCCTGGCAGCGCAACGCCCGGCTCGGGGAGGGGGGCGGGATCGTCGAGCCAAAGCGTCGGGCAGGTCCATAAACTCCCGTGCGCCCGCCCCGCGGCGAGGCCGCGTCTCGAGACGACGACGGCGGGGTCGCTGTCGGCGATCTGCAGCGCGAGGAGTTCGTCCGGGTGAGCCGGGTCGAGGGGTACGTAAGCGGCACCGGCCTTGAGCGCGGCGAGATGGGTCACGATGGCGGACCCGGAGCGGTCCAAGAGCAGGCCAATGCGTGCGCCCGGTTTCGCGCCCCGGCTGATCAGGCACCGTGCAAGGGCGTCGGCCTCGGCATCGAGCTCACGGTACGTCCACGTTTGCGTGCCGTCCCGGATCGCCACCGCGTCCGGACGAAGCCGGACCTGGGCCGCGAACAGGTCCGGAACCGTCGCGTCGCGCGGATAGGGCCGTCGCGCTCCCGTGCCGCTGGCGATCCGCGCGGCTCGCTCCGGGGGGCTCAAGAGCGGCAGGCGAGAGACCGACGTGTCGGGCGCGCTGGCCGCAGCCTCCAACAGCCACCGCAGCGCCGCGAGCCAGCCCGCAAGACCCTCCGCATCGAGGATCCCGGACGCCCCGGATGCCGTGACCCGGTACTCCGCCGCTCCCGGCTCCACGCGGAGACGCAGGCTGTCGGCCGTCCCCCCATCGCCCACGAGGTCGATCAGGATGCCGTGAGCGATGACCGATGACGCGGCCTGCCGAGGACGCGAAACCGATCCCGCGACCGCGATGCGCACCTGAACCGCGTCGCGGAAAGCGCTCCAGGTCGGATCGTCCGCGATGTCCGCCTCCAGCTCGACGGGCTCGACGCGTTGCTGCGCATCGCTGCCGCAGATCCGGAGACGCACCCGCGATGCCCCGGTGTAGCGATGGAAGACGGCGCTCGCAGCGGCGCAGAGCGACGCCACCGCCGCGGCGAAGGACGGCCTCCGCAGATCCGGTGCCCTGAGAAGCCACTCAGGCAGCACACGTGCCGCCGAACCGGGCCCTGCCGTCAATCCGTCCTGCGAATGCTCGGCAACGCGCAGCCCACCTTCAGCGGCCATCGAAGAATGCATGCTTTTGGCCTCGATAACATGGCTCTATAATGTGAGATCAAAGCCTTACCGGCATCCCTCCTAGCGTTATAATGCGATTCGCCGTTGATTTTAATCAACTTGACACGATGATTCCGCATGATAACTGCGCCAACCGAATGAAGCTGACGCGAAGTCCAGGTTATCGGCAATGTTCTACGCTCTGTCAGACGGGTCTAGATGGTCAGACAACTGTCTTATTTGTGCACTGCAAAAATATGCGACCGACAAGCCATCTCGATGAGACATTTGCGATGTCAGGAAATGCAAATTTGCGTATGCTAGCCATTGAATACGGCATAGATCATTGAAATCAAGAGGCGAGACTGAGTTTTCTTGTACTGACGAGCGCCGATGTCGACTGGCCTACATCCCGGGAGCAGGACGCATTCTTCTGACACTGTTGATGAACCGTCTACATCGCGACACTTCGAGAGCGACCCGCTCGCCCTGGGGCCAGTGGGCAGACGGTATACCTGCGTTCGGCAGGTTCGACGCAAATGAGCTTCGGAAAGACCAGCACTGTCACGTCGCATCGATCCCCTGCGACTGACGACGTCCCAATATCGGTCGGAAAAGACAGGCCATCAGATTCAAGACGTATCTACGAAACACAGCATTAAAAGCTTCGGTCGCGGTCCTACAATGAGTTCAGCTCCGACGATTTACGAATTTGAGGACAACATCACATCCGCAGGAGCCAGAATCGATGAGCGCCGAAGCCCTAAAAACACCCCTGCGCGTCCGCCAAGTTCGGTTCACCGGAGCCGCGCTGAACTGGCTGAGTCGGCTGGCTCTGGCTCGGCGCGTGATCAACGCCGCTCGGGAAGCGCCTGGATTCCGCTCTCTGTATCGCATGGCGCTCGGCTATCAACGGTCTTACCGGACATTGGAGGAGGCCGAGGCCGCGGTTTCAGCCTATGCACAGCAGGGTCACCAAAATCCCGCGAACGCCGACCTCCATCTCACGCTGAACAAGCGCGCGCGTCCCAGTGACTATGCCGCTCTCTTCCACCTGCAGCGCCTGCTCCCCAACATCCGATCGATCTTCGATTTAGGAGGCAATGTCGGCAATTTATATTATTGTTATTCAGATTTTTTCCCAGACAAGGATCTGGCCTGGACCGTACACGATCTCCCGGAGAACATCGCACGCGGGCGAAGGCTGGCGCAGGCGCGCGGCGCAGACCGCCTCTCATTCGCGGATACGTGGCGCGAAGCCAGCGGCGCGGATCTTCTCCTGATTTCCGGTGCCCTACACTACCTGAAACAACCGCTCGCGAGCATGCTTTCGACCCTGGAGGACGTACCGAGATACATTCTCATCAACCGGACACCGGTGACGGATGGCCCGTCGTTTGCGGCGGTGCAGGATAGCGGGTCCTTTCGGGTGGCCTGCCTGGTCAGGAACCGACAGGAGCTCCTGAAGGAACTTGAGGGCGCCGGTTATCGCTTGCTCGACACTTGGTCTGCAGCGGAGCTGACCCTCCAGATTCCGGGTGATGCCGATCATACGGTTCCTTTTTATTCCGGGTTCTTACTGGAACATGACCCCGTTTTCGTCGCGACGCAGTCCGGACAGGAGATCCGCGCTGACGGCTGACTCGTGTCGTGCTGGGCCTGGCGGCGGACACCGTTTCTGACGAAGAGGCCGGCTTGCCCCATCGGCGTCACCGGCGCGAGCCGGCGACGAATGACGTGGGACCCTGAAAGGCCAACCGTGCCGCCGGCGATGACGGATCGGGCAACGGTGAGGAACACGGCACCCCGCGTCTATGCTGCCGACACGAACCTGACGAGAACCCGTCATGTCGCGCCCTGTCAGCCATCGATAGCCTATATGCGCTCCGCAATCGCAGAACACAGGTAATATAACAGGATTTTTTCGAGTCACGCAAACATTAGTATGACAACGCATCGACGACCAACACTCAATCTATCGGAACGATCGTTGTCGCATGTCCGATTTGATCAGCAAGAAATCAAAATCTTGGGGGATTTAAACAGTATTGACAAATGTCATTGCCTCCGGATCGACCTGTATAACACTATCTGACCGTAAGAAGGAGACGTTCAATGACGACGGTGCAAAAGGGAGAGGCCGCCACCGTTCACTGGGCGACGCGCGAGCCTGTCGAGGTCTGTCGGCGGGCCCTTCACCGTGAGCCGTTCCGGGCGACCCACCCGTTGGCCGCACATCCGCTCTTCACGGTCGACGCCTTGATGCGCCTCGCGCGTGAGGTGAGTAAGCGCAAGGGTGATCTCTACTTCGACGCGGGCGACGTCAGCATCGACGACAAGTGGGGAAAGATCCCCGTGCCGGACCGGCCGGTGACCGACGTCATCGAACGGATCGAGAGCGCAGGCGCGTGGATCGTCATGAAGCACGTCGAGGTGAACCCGGCCTACGCTGCGGTCCTCGCGGATTGGGCCGCCTTCGTACGGGATGTGGCGGGACCGTCAGGTGCTCACCTGCTCCGCAATCCCGAGATGCTGGTCTTCATCACCTCGCCCAATCGGGTCACGCCATTCCATTTCGACGCCGAGGTCAACTTCCTGGTGCAGATCGCCGGATCCAAGGATCTGTGGGTCTGCGATCCGAACGATCGCACAGTCACGACCGAGGAAGAGCTTGAGGTTTACTATGCAGGCGACATCTCGGCGGGCCACTACAAGCCGCGGGTCGACGTCGAGGCGCAGCATTTTCGGCTCGATCCGGGCGATGCGGTTCATATCCCGACCCATGGTGCGCACTGGGTCAAGAACCACGACAACATCTCGATCTCGCTGAGCCTCAACTTTGAATTTCCGGCTTGGTATCGAGCCGACATCTACCGGGCCAATCACTATCTTCGACGCCTCGGCGTCACGCCGCGCGGGCCAGGCTGCTCCGTCTTGAGCGATCGCGCCAAAGCGGCCACCGGGGCGGCGATCCGCCTGACGAGGGATGCGCGAAGACGCTTGGTCTCCGCTGAACGAGCCTGAGCCTCGCCCTGCTGACGTGACCGGACCGCTGTTTTGGACCGAGCCCGATGAGAGGCGACGGCGTGGGAGCGGCCCTGGGTAGCCGGAAGATTGGATCCCGGCAGCGGACAGGCGCAGGCGGCCGGCAGCCCAGGGAGGCGGGCGGCCGGACACGGGGCAGTCGAAGGAGCCCGCGGTGAGCATCTGCTTCAGGATCAGCCCGGCCTGATCGTCTGGCCGGATGAAGCACTGCTCTGCCGTCCGGCCACGGCTGCGCATGTCCTCCAAGGCAACCTTATGAAGCCGACGCAACGCCTATTGCGTTCGGAAAGGAGGGCGCCGCTCGGCGCACGCCTCAGATCGTCAGGACGATCTTTCCGAAATGCTTGTTCTGCTTCATGCGCGCGAGCGCGGCTGGTGCCTCGACGAGCGGGTAACTGCTATCGATTGGCAGGCTGAATCTCTTCTCCGCAATCGCCTGCCAGAGATCCGCTCGGACCCGTTCGGTGATCGCGCGCTGCTCCTCGATCGATCGGGTCCGGTTCGTCACGCCGATGTAGCTGATGCGCTTCGTGGCATGGAGGTCGAAGTCGAACTCGCCTCGGCTGCCGCCGAGCCGACCGACGTTGACGATGCGTCCGAGAACGGCCGCAGCCTGCATGTTGCCGTTGATGACTGGCGCGGAGACCTGATCGATAATCACGTCGACGCCTCGGCCGCCCGTCGCTTGGCGAACCTGCTCGGGCCAGTTTGGGTCGTTCGTATCGATCGCCAGCGTGGCACCGAACTGGGACAGACGTGCGCGATGTTCAGGGCTTCTCGATGTGCCGATCACAACCGAGGCTTTCCGCCAGCGGGCCATCTGGAGGGCCATCAATCCAACCCCAGAACTCGCTCCCTGGATCAGCACCGTCTCGCCCGGCTGCAGGTGCGCCTGCGTGATGAGGGCGTCGTGCATCGTCTGAAGAGCGACCGGCAGCGTCGCGGCAACCTCGAACGACATGTCGGCCGGTAGCGGGAGGGTTCGACCGTGATCCGCGACGGCATACTCGGCGTACGCACCAGCACCGGAGCACATGACGCGCTCACCGGGACGGAAGTCGTTCACGGCCGTACCGACCGCCACGACCTCACCGGACCACTCCAGGCCGGGGATCGTGCCCGGGCCATGCGGCTGCCCCGCCCCGACGGCCAGATCGGCGCGGTTGAGGGCGGCCGCCCTGACCCTGACAAGCACCTCCGTCGGTTTCGGCGTCGGGGTGTCAGAGTCGGCGAAGAGGACCCCCTCCGGCCCGGCGACGACGGCTTTCATGCGCGCACTGGCCGGCGTGACTTGGCGGTCCTCGGCGCCGGCAATTTGAACCGGCAAGAGTTGTGCGGCCGCGCCGGCCAGGAGGAGACGTCGGTCTAAGTTCATGGAGCACTCCGGCCGCTGCGTCGGCTCGGCATCATAGCGCACCGCACCCCTTTCGATGCCGACATGAAGAATAAGAAGATACTCTTGTCATGTGCTGTTGGGCGGCCGTTTTGTGGCCTCCATCGAGGGCCGCCATGAGGCCCCTGCCAACCACGCCGATGCTGGACCGCCGAGCGCGACCGTCCGGCCTACCGCGTCAACATCGGCCATCTGCAACCATCCCGAGGGGGTCTCATCCGAGGCCCCCTTTGCTTTTCTGGAGCCAGCCATGACCGCAGCCACCGCCACGAAAACGATGGGCGCAGGGACGCCCGCTGAAAGCCCGCTCGCCAAGCCGGCGCCGGCCCTCGTCGTGTTCGGCACTGACAAGAGCGGCAAGCCCCATGCCGGATGGTTCGCCGGCGCGATGAGATGGCACTCCTACACGCGAACGCTGCCGCAGCAGCGGCAGCCTAACCGCAGACAAGGCAAGCCGGCGATTCGGCGTACGAATCGCCGGCCGATGAGCTGCTCAGCGCAGCGATAACCCCACGTCCGGAATGCGCCCATCCCGGCCGTTAAGCTGCTTGTTCGACCGTCTCGCAAGCGGACGCTGCCAGCTGCCCTGGGCGAGGCCCTAGTGAGCGAGATGCTTGTCGAAGAAGTGCGCAATTTCCTCGAACACCGCCCGGGTTTCCGGAGCGGTATCGTCCCTGATGTACTGGGCGTGGGACTGGCCTTCCCCGACTTGAAGGAAGGCTTCCACGCCGGCCTCGCGCAGCTTGCGATGCACGCGCACCGTGTTCGAGAGCAGCAGGTCGCGCGTGCCGGTGGTCAGGATGGCGGGCGGGAAGCCCGTGAAGTCGCCGTAGACGGGTGAGAGCATCGGGTCCCTGAGGTCGTGGCCGTCCGCGTAGACCTTGGCGCCGTCGTCACAGAAGCCGTCCGGCGAGACCAGCACGTTGTCGAGCATCGCGTTCGTCACGAAGCTGTCGCCGACCTTGGTGGTATCCGACATCGGCGTGCCGGGCGCGATGGCGGCCGGCAAGGGCAGTCCCTCCTGCTTGGCCCGGAGCACCATGGCGAGGGTCAGCGCGCCGCCGGCCGAGGTCCCGAAGATCGCGGTCTTGCGCGGATCCGTCGTCCGCGTCACGGCCTTCCAAACCGTCATGGCGTCGTCGTGGGCCGCCGGATAGACCGCCTCCGGCGGCATGCGGTAATCGACCGAGATCACCTTGAAGTGGCCGAATCCGGCCATGAACAGCGCCTCCGGCAATCCGGCCTCGCCGGGGTTGAGCACGAAGCAGCCGCCGTGAACGTGGACGAGGACCCGGTCGCGGTTCTCCGGCGGGACGACGTCCGGGGTCACGATGAAGGCCCGTACCCCGTCGATCGTCGTGCGCTCGACCTTCACGTGCAAGCGCTCGATCATGCCGGGCACGAGCTTCCTGAGCGCCTCCGCGCCGGCCTCGGCGACGGGCTTCCAGGCCGCGCCGTCCTTCGGGTGAATGTCCCAGTTCGTCCGCAGCGGCTGGCCGATGATCCTGCCCATCTGCGGGCTGACATCGGCGGGCACCGGCACGGACTTGGCCGGCACCTGCAGCGGGGCGGCCTGCTGCTGCGCCGCGGCGGGGCCGGCGGCGAGCGCCGCCAGAGCCGCGCCGATCGCGATCGCCGTCTGTCCGATCATCATCTGACCTCTCGCCGTGTCAACGGCCGCGCGGCGCGGCCGCGTCCAGGAAATCCCGGACGGTCCGGTTCATGAACTCCACGTCCGCGGCCTTGGTCGCCGTGGCCGTCGTGTGGCCCTGCACGGAGGGCACGGCGACGACGCTTGCCTGCGGGATATAGGCACCGGCCTCGCGCGCCTCCTCGACCGGATTGTACAGGTCGAGGTTGCCGCCGGTGAGGATCAGCGTTCGGGCCCTGATCGCGGCGAGCGCCTTCCGGACATCGCCGCCGTAGCCGGGCGTCTGGCCGATGTCGTGGCGGTCGTAGGCCCAGGTCTGGGCGATCCAGTCGTTGGCGTCGAAGCCGGCCTTGAGCACCGCCTCCTCTTGCGCGCGCATCCAGGGCAGGATGTCGAGGGGCTGCGGCGCGATCCCGCGCAGGGCCTCCGGCGTCCGGGCGGCCAGCACCTGCAGGATATCGGCGCGCAGCCGCCAGCCCTGCTCGGGCTGCTTTTCGTAAGTGCCGTCCTTGAAGGCCGGATCGAGCATCAGCGCCTTGCGGGTGGCCTCGTTGACGGCGATCGACCAGGGCGCGGTGCGCGCCATCGGGGTCAGCGCCACCAGGCCGTCCATGAAGGCGGGATGGCTGACGCCCCATTGCAGCGCCTGCATGCCGCCCATCGAGGCGCCCGCCACCGCAACGACGTGGGCGATCCCGAGCCGGTCCAGGAGCCGCTTCTGGCTCTCGACCATGTCGCGGATGGTGAAGTGCGGGAAGGCGGTGCCGTGCTGGCTCGGGCTGTTGCTCGGGCTCGTGGTCAGCCCGTTGCCGATCGCGTCGGTGGCGACGACGAAGTACCGGTCCGTGTCGAGGGCCTTGCCGGGGCCGATGAGGAAGTCGATCCGGTGATGGTTGCCGCCGATCGCGGTGGTCATGAGGATCGCGTTCGACTTGTCGGCGTTCAGCGTCCCGTGGGTGACGTAGGAGATCGCGAAGTCCCGGATCGTCTCGCCGCTCTCCAGCGGCAAATCGCCGAGCGGCTCCAGCCGATGCGGCGGCGCGTTCGGACCGTGCGCGGAGGATGGCGACAGGCCGGCGGCCAGCAGAATGGCGGCCAGGACCCATCCCAGCGGCCTGCGGTATGGTGTGCGCATCGGGGATCTCGCCTTCGAACGTGTTGATGCTTCCCGCAGGCCGAACTCAGCCGCCGTTCCGGACCGCCGAGTGCGGCTCCGGGATGGCGCGGGAACGTGATGGGCGCTCAGGTGATCGGGCGGGGCACCGCGCTGCGTGCCCCGCTGGCCTCGGCCGGCGTGAGGCCGGGCTCCAGGCTCTCCAGGCTCTGGCGGCGCGGCTCGACGCCGAAGACGGCGACGGCCACGATCTGCAGGGCCAGGAGCCCGATCATCAGGCCGGTCACGCCCGCGATGCCGTAGGTCTCGAACAGGCTCACGACCAGGAAGGGCGTCACGATCGTCGCCCCGCGCCCGACCGTGTTGCACAGGCCGGAGGCCCGCAGCCGCACCTCGGTGGGGAACAGCTCGGGGATGTAGATCCCGAACAGGAGCGCCACCAGCACGTAGATCGGCACGGTCAGCCCGAAGCCGACGAGCGGCAGCAGGACCGGATCCTGGGTCATCGGGTAGAGGATCCCGAACAGGATGGCGGCCGCCGAGGCGCCGATGATCGTCGGCTTGCGGCCCCAGCGGTCGGCGGTCAGCGCGCCGATGGCGCTCCCCACCGGCGCCCCGAGGCCCATCAGCAGTGCGTAGCCGAAGGAGGTCGCCACCGAGAGGCCCTGCCGGATGAAGAAGGTCGGCAGCCATGTCACGAAGCCGTAAAGCAACGTGTTGATCACCACGAGGCACAGGCAGCCCAGCAGCAGCCGCGACAGCAGCGGCGGCCGGAACAGGGCGGCGAGCCCGAGCTGCGGCACGGGCGCCATCGCGGCTGCGGGCGGCAGGGGCGCGCCCCGGCTCGCCTCGGCCTCGATCGTCAGCATCAGCGCCTCGGCCTCGGCGTGGCGTCCCACGGCCTCGAGCCAGCGCGGCGATTCCGGCAGGCTCTTCCGGGCGTACCAGACGGCCAGAGCCCCGACGCCGCCCAGCGCGAACATCGCCCGCCAGCCGAAAGCCGGAATGACGAGGTATCCGACGAGGGACGCCGCCGGCAGGCCGGTGACCACGAAGACCGCCATCAGGCCCAGGAAGCGCCCGCGCGCCCGCGCCGGCACGAACTCGGTCATGGTCGAGTAGCCGACCACGTTCTCGGCCCCCAGGCCGACGCCCATGATGAAGCGCAGGATGATCAGGACCGTCATGTTCGGCGCGAAGGCCGCGCCGATGGCGGCGAGACCGAAGACCAGCAGGTTGGCCTGGTAGGTGAAGCGCCGTCCGTAGCGGTCCCCGAAGAAGCCCGTGAGGAACGAGCCCGCCATCATCCCCACGAAGGTCGCCGAGACGAACCACGCATTCTGCGGCAGGGTCGAGAAGCCGCTCTTCAGGGTCGAGCCCAAAACGGTCGCGGCGATGTAGATGTCGAAGCCGTCGAAGAACATGCCGATCCCGATCAGCCACATGATGCGGCGATGGAATGGGCCGATCGGCAGGCGGTCGAGGCGGCCTCCGGCGTTGACCGCCGGGTTCACGGACGCGGGCATGGGCGTTTCCTTCCGGGGGAGGGGGCCGGCGCGGAAGGGGCCCGTCTGGCGCGGACCTCGCATCCCCCCGCGCCGTCGTCGTCAGTTCAGGCGACGCTGGCCGGCCGTGTCGCGGTACCAGTCGAAGGGCCCGTCGCCGGTGGCGACCATCACGCTCTTCACGTCGAAATGGTCGTTGAAGCTCTCGATGCCGCATTCGCGGCCGAGCCCGCTGTCGCCCACCCCGCCCCAGGGCGAGGCCGGGTCGAGACGGTGGTGGTCGTTGATCCAGACGATGCCGGCCTTGACGGCGTGCGCCACCCGGTGGGCGCGGGCGACGTCGCGCGTGCGCACGGCCGCGGCGAGGCCGAAGGGCGAGTCGTTGGCGAGCCGGAGCGCGTCGGCCTCGTCCTCGAAGCGGGTGACGCTGGTGAACGGCCCGAACACCTCCTCTTGGAAGATGCGCATGTCGGCGCGCACGTCGGCGAAGACCGTCGGCTCCACGAAGTAGCCGCCCTCGAAGCCCGGCACCGTCGCGGCGCGGCCGCCCGCGACCGCGCGGGCACCCTCGTCGCGGCCGTAGCCGACATAGGCCAGGACCCGCTCGCGCTGGCGCTCGGAGATCACCGGACCGAGCTGGGTCGCCGGATCGAAGGGGTCGCCCAGGCGGATCGCGGCGGTCTTGGCCGCGAGCCGCTCCACGAACTCGTCGTAGATCGAGGCCTGGACGAGATGGCGGCTGCCGCACACGCAGGTCTGGCCGGCGCCGATGAAGGCGCCGAAGGCCGCGTAGTTCACCGCCCGCTCGACGTCGAAATCCTCGAACACCATCACGGGGGTCTTGCCGCCGAGTTCCATGGTCTGGTGGGCGAAGACCTTGGCGGCGGCCGAGCCGGCGATCCGGCCGGCCTCGGTGCCGCCGGTGAGCACCAGCTTGTTGATGTCGCGGTGCTCGGCGAGCGCCTTGCCGGTGGAGGCGCCGAGGCCCAGCACGATGTTGAACACGCCCGGCGGCAGGCCGGCCTCCGTGAAGATCTGCGCGAGCTTGAGCGTCGTGAGCGGCGTGTACTCGGACGGCTTGACCACCGTGGTGCAGCCGGTGGCCAGAACGACCGCCAGCGACTTGCACAGGATCATCAGCGGGTGGTTGAACGGCGTGCAGTTCGCCACCACGCCGATCGGGGTGCGGCGGGTGTAATTGAGGTAGTTGCCCTCTACCGGGATCACGTCGTCGCGCCGGGCCAGCGCCACGCCCGCGAAGTAGCGGAAGAAGTCCGGCAGCCGGGAGAGTTGCGCCCGGGTCTCGTTCACGGGCCGGCCGTTGTTGGTGGTCTCCAGCCGGTAGAGCGTGTCGAGGTTGGCCTCGAACGCATCGGCCAGGCGATTGACCAGCCGGGCGCGCGCCCGGAGATCCATCCCACCCCATTCCTTGCCCTCGAAAGCGGCCCGGGCCGCGCGCATGGCCCTGTCGACATCGGCGGGACCTGAATTGGGAATCCGGGCGATCACCGCGCCGGTCGCGGGATTGCGCACGTCGATCAGCGCGCCGTCGCCGGCCTCGACCTCGCGGCCGTCGATGAAGTTGCCCCGTGTCTCGACCGAGGGTGCCGGCGCGTGCAGGGTCATGGCGTCTCTCCCGTATCGTTTCGAACCGCGTCCCGGGCTTCGTGCCTGAGGCGGCGCTGCTCAGAGGACGATCGCGCTGCGCGCCAGCGCGGTCAGGATCCGTCGCTCGGCCTGGGCAACGTGCGCGCGCACGAGGCGCCGCGCGCCGCGGGCGTCGCGGCGCTGGAGCGCGTCGATGATGCCGGCGTGCTCGGCCACCAGCTGCGCCGGATCGCGCCCGCGAATGCCGTCGAGGCTCACGCGCACCAGCCGGTCCGCCTGCTCGACGAGGTCGCGCACCGTCGCGGCCATGCGGCGGTTCCCCGACGCCTCGGCAAGGGCGATGTGAAAGGCGCGGTTCTCCGCGATGAAATCGGCGCCGTCGGCGACGGTGCGGAACGCGTCGAGCGCGTCGAGAACCGCATCGGGCGCGTTGGCCGCGGCCTCCGCCGCGCAGGCCGGCTCGAGGGCGAGGCGCATGCGCAGCAGATCCCGCGCGTCGGCGACCGAAATTGCGTTGATCTGATATCCCTGCCGCGCGTGAACCGTCACGAGGCGCTCGCGCTCCAGGCGCAGCAGCGCCTCGCGGACGGGCTGGCGGCTGACGGCGTAGCGCTTGGCTAGTTCCTGCTCGCGGACCTCCGCACCGGGCCGGAGTGTGCAGGCCAGGATGTCGGCGCGGATCGCCGCGTAGATGTTGTCACGGAGCAGCACGGCGGCCTCATTGGATCGACACATGCTGCCATTCGTGAAATATCACGTCAACTGTATTGCGACTGCGCGCGTCGGATGCGACAGCGGGCTGAAGGCGTCGGCAGGGGCGGTGGGGAGGTCTTGAATGCAGGCGTTGGTCGCGGAGGAAACCGTTGCGGTGCGGGAGTACGGTGCCGGGCCGCCCCTGATCCTGCTGCACTCGCTGCTCGCCGACGCCACCAGCTTCGACGCGGTGGTCCCGGTGCTCAGCCGTGACTTCAGGGTCCTCGTCGTGGACCTGCCGGGCTTCGGCGGTTCCGCGCCTGTCCCGGGCGGTCTCGAGGCGGTCTCCGACCGGGTCGGAAAGGCGGTGCGCGCGGCGACAGGCGGGCGGGCGGCGGCCGGGCTCGGCAACGGCTACGGCGGCTTCGTGCTGCTGCTCTGCGCCCTGCGCCACCCGGACTTGTTCGACCGCCTCGTCTTCGCGGATTGCGGCGCCTGCTTCTCCGAGCCGGGCCGCGAGGCCTTTCGCGGCATGGCGCGCGTGGCGGGCGAGCGGGGGCTTCCGGCCCTGGCCGAGACGGCGATGCGCCGCCTGTTCTCGCCCACGTTCCAGGCCGCCCATCCGGCCTTGATGGCCGAGCGGCGGGCCGCCTTCCTGCGGACCGACGTCGGCGTGTTCCAGAATGCCTGCGCGGCCCTGGCGGGCCTCGATCTGCGTCCCCGGCTGGCCGAGGTGCGCGCATCCGCCCTGGTGCTCGTCGGCGAGCACGACGAGGCGACGCCGCCGGCCATGGCGCGTGAGCTCGCGTCCGGGCTGGCGGATGCCCGGTTCGTGATGCTGCCGGACTGCGCGCACGTCCCGCAGCTTCAAGCCCCGGCGATGTTCGCCCGGGAAACCTTGGACTTCCTTCAGCGCTGACCTGACCGGCGCGCGTTGGGGCTGGCCGGCCGTCGCACCCGTCGGACGTGAGCGCGGCGGGATCCGATCGGACATCCGCCTCGCTCACGGGACGCGCGCGGAGCAGCAGATGCTCGAGCGCCGCCGCGATGCGGTCAGAGGAGGCCGGACCGGACCTGGCGCGGGCACGCTCATGCCCGCCGCCTCGTTCAGCTGCGTCGATCGTGGCGGCCGACGCACCGCCCGATGTCCGCGGCGAGGCCGGCGGACCAACGATCCGGGCCCGCGCGACCGGCGCGACGACCCGCCGATCCTGACCGTTGGCGCTTCAGGCCCCTGCAGGGCTGCCGTCACCTTGGCCGGGGTGAACGGCACGGACCGCACGCGCACGCCGGTCGCGTCGAAGACCGCGTTCGACACCGCCGCCGGCACGATGGCGGCGGACGGCTCGCCGGCGCCCCACGGCTTCTCGGTCGGCCGGTCGATCCGGTCGAGCACGACCTCGGGCACGTCCGGGAAGGTCAGGGCCGGGTCGCTCGACCCGTCAAGGCTCGCCACGGCGCCGCGATCGAAGGTGACCTCCTCCAGCAGCACCGGACCCTGTACGAACGTCGACCCGGACCACCCAGCGGGGGCTGATCACGAACGCTCGTCACCCTTCGTTTCAGGGTACGTCGGCGGCAATCCACGCCTGCACGGCTGGGCGGGCTTGCAGCCGCTGCCGGTACGCGATGAGCGCCGGCGTCGATGGTCGCGCAATCGGCGTCAGGAGCCATCGTTGGAGCGAAAGGCCGACCACCACGTCGGCCAAGGTGAAGGTGTCACCGATGACATAGCCTTCGGTGTCGGCCAAGTGCCGCTCCAAGATGAGCATCAAGTCGTTCCACCGCTCTGCGCTCCGCGCCATCGCAACCGGATCATGCCTGTAAGCAGGGTTTTTTCTGACCAAGCCCAGGAAGGCCGCCTGCCAAGCACAATTCAGATCTCCAGCCTGCCAGTCCATCCACTTCTCGACGGCGGCACGCGCGAACGGATTGTCGGGCAGAAGATCATGCCGGCCCGATCTCGCAACCAGATATCGGCAGATCGTATTGCTCTCCCAGAGGACCCCCTCCGCGCACACGAGAACGGGAACGAGTCCATTCGGGTTGAGGGATCTGAACTCAGGGCCTTGCGTGTCTTTGGTCAGAGCCCAGTCGTTCTCATGTTCGAAGCTCAACCCGGCCTCGGCCGCGGCCCAAAGAACCTTACGGACGTTGATCGAAGTCGAGCGGCCGAGAATGCGCATCATGACCTTGCCTTGGCATAAGACATCTGATCCGGCCATCCGGTGCGGCCCGTCAGAGCCCACCGACCGCGGCCTTCGCCGGTGACCGGATGTGCCGCTCAGGTCTTTCTGATGTTCCAGAGAATGGGAAATCCGAGAACCCGGCCTGTCAGATTGCGCCTGAAAGACGTCATGGACCGATAGGAGCCGACCGGTACGTAAACCACTTGGTCGAGCGCGACCCGCTGCATCTCCGCGCAGAGCGCCTTGCGCGCTTGTGCATCCACAGCGGCGAACCAGGCGGTGCGGAGTTCCTCCAGCTTCGGAATCGACGGCCAGCCGAACCAGGCACCGGCGCCGTTGGCCCTGATCGGGTGAAGCGCGGCCGGATCAGCATTGTCGAACGACGAGAACGTGGTCAGCAGCACGGACCAGCCGCCCCTGTCGACGGGCTCGCGTGAGACCCGGCGCTGGATGACCGTACCCCAGTCGCTCAGGGCCAGATCCACGTTGAAGCCGATCCGGGGCAGCAGATCGGCCGCGACCTGGGTGATCGCCGAGGGCGCCAGGATGTCCGTCGGACCGATCAGCCGGACCTTCGCACCGTTATAGCCCGCAGCTTTCAGCGCCACCTGCGCCTTCTTGAGGCTCCGCGGCCCCGTGAGCACCTCCATGCCGACATCCGTCGCCATCGGCGTTCCGGGCGTGAAGATCCCGCACCGGTCGTCATAGTTGGCGGGATCATCACCGGCCACGGCTGCCATGAAGTCGCTCTGGACGATGGCCGGCAGCACCGCCCGGCGCACCTCGACGTCGTCGAACGGCGGGTGCAGGTGGTTCATGCGCAGGATGGCCGGATTGGTGAAGCGGTCGAGCCCTTCCACGACGATGTTGCGATTGCGGGCGAGGAGCTGCTGGAGTTCCGGCGGCGGCTGCTCGTACCAGTCGATCTCGCCGTTCTGCAGCGCGGCCGCCGCAGTGGCGCCGTCGGCAATGATCTGCCACTCGACCCTGTCGAAATGGGCGACTTTGCCGCCCGCGGTCAGGCTCGGGGCACCGGGAGCGGGCACGTATCCTGCGTGCCGCTCGTAGACCATCAAGCTGCCCGAGTTGAACTCGTCCGCCTTCCAGCGGAACGGCCCGGAGCCGGTGGCGTCCGTGATCTGCTTGAACGGATCCGTCTGCGCGATCCGTTCCGGCATGATGAAGGCGGGTTGGCTGACGCTCGCCAGCGCGTTCGGCAGCAGCGGGAACGGCGCCTTCAAACGGAAGACGATGCGAGCATCGCCGTCGTGGCTGAGCTCGTCCGTCGCGGCCATCAACGTCTGGCCGAACCCGTTCCGGGCGGCCCAGCGCCTGATGCTGGCGACGCAATCCCGCGCGAGGACGGGGGTGCCGTCATGGAAGCGCAGCCCTTCGCGGAGGGCGATCGTCACCTTCCGCCCATCCTGCTCGATCCGGTATCCGGCCGCCATCTGGGGCTGGGGCTGCAGGTCGGCATCGAGGCCGAACAGGGTATCATAGACGATATAGGCGTGATTGCGCGTGACGATCGCGGTCGTCCAGATCGGGTCGATGGACGTCACGTTCGCCTGGGGCACCATGCGCAGCACTCGAGCATCCTGCGCTCGGCCGACGATCGGCGCTGCAAGTATGGAGGCACCTGCGGTGAGGAATGTGCGTCGCTTCATTGTGGCCCCGGCGAGACGCGCCAGCATAGCAACCGCCAGACCAACATGAGAGCACGCGCGCCATATCTTTGCGATCGCTGCTGCACGGCCTCCCGATTGTGGCCGAGGAACGGCCCGCGAAGCGCCCGGCCTATCAGTCGAGGGCAACGGTGAAGATTGCTCCGCGCATCCCGGATCAGTGCGGCATGCGGCCGCTATCGGCCACCCTTGTTAGCGAGCGCCGCTGATCAGACTGCCCTGAAGCGGATGTTGCGCGGGCCTGCGCTGGCTCGACTGCGGACGTTGACCGCCGACCGCAGGCGGACGATCCGCAATGCGCCCGGTGCAGTCGTCGGACGTCCTCAACGACACAGCTGAAAGCGGAAACTTCTCGAACCGTGGAGCCGGCCTTTCCGCGGAGCTTCTCTGACGTCGGTACGGCCCATCGCCGTGGGCCGAGAAAGGGCGGCGATCAGGATCGATCGCCACCCCTCCCTGACGACGCGATGCAGGCAGAGCCACCGAGACTTGGTGCTCCCGGCGAGCCGGTCACGCGGGGGCGCCCAGCGCGACCGGTTGGGTTGCACGGCGGTAGATCAGGAGCGTGGCGACGAGGCCGCACGCCCCGCCGAAGGCCATCCACAGCCCGGGGGCCGCGCGGTTGCCGGTGGCCTCGATCAGCCACGTCGAGACGAGGGGTGTGAAGCCGCCGAGCAGGGCCGTCGCCAGCGAGTAGGCGAGGGAGAAGCCGGCCGTGCGCACGCTCGCCGGGATCACCTCGGTCAGCGCCACCACCATCGCGCCGTTGTAGCTGCCGTACAGGAAGGACAGCCACAGGAGCGCGATCAGCATGTTGCCGAAGCTCGGGCTGGCCACGAGCCAGCCCAGCACCGGGTAGGCGGTGAGCAGGGTCAGCGCCGAGAAGACGAGCAGGATCGGCTTGCGTCCGATCCGATCGGACAGCGCCCCCATGATCGGCAGCCAGAACAGGTTCGACAGGGCGGTGCAGAAGGTGACCAGAAGGCTGTCGGTATCGGACAGCTTGAGCACGGCCTTGCCGAAGGTCGGGGTGTAGACGGTGATCGTGTAGAAAGAGATCGTCGTCATGCCGACGAGCAGCATTCCGAGCAGCACGATCTGCCAGTTGCGGGCGAGCGAGCCGAACACCTCCTTCATGGACGGCCGGTGCTTGCGATTCAGGAACTCCTCCGTCTCCTCCAGCGAGCGCCGGATGTAGAACAGGAACGGCACGATCGCGCAGCCGATGAAGAACGGGATCCGCCAGCCCCAATCGTTCATGTCGGCGGGCGAGAGGGCGTGGTTGAGGATGAAGCCGATCACGGCGGCGAACATCACAGCGACCTGCTGGCTGCCGGACTGCCAGGACACGTAGAAGCCCTTGTTGCCGGGGGTGGCCATCTCCGACAGGTAGACGGAGACGCCGCCGAGTTCGACGCCGGCCGAGAAGCCCTGCAGCAGGCGCCCGACAAGCACCAGGAAGGGCGCGAACAGGCCGATCGTGCCGTAGCCCGGGACGAAGGCGATCAGGATCGTGCCGGCCGCCATGATGCCGAGCGTGACGATCAGCCCCTTCCGGCGGCCGATACTGTCCACGTAGGCACCGAGGAAGATCGCGCCGAGGGGCCGCATCAGGAAGCCGGCGCCGAACGTCACGAAGGTCAGCATCAGCGAGGCGAACTCGTTGCCGACCGGGAAGAAGGTCTTGGAGATGTAGGTGGCGTAGAAGCCGAACAGGAAGAAGTCGAACATTTCCAGGAAGTTGCCGCTGGTCACGCGCAGGACCGTGGCGACTTTGGAACTCGACGGATGGGCCTGTATCATTGCTGTCTCCCTCAGGCGCCGGAGCGGTCGCAACCGCACGAGGGAAGCGTCGGTTCGGATCGGCTGACGATCGCTCCTGGCGATCGGGCTGCAGCCGCAAACCAATCCTCCCATGTATTCGCGCCGACTTCGCAGCGCTTGAAGCCGCTATACGCCGGTCAACCTGTCATGAAGCTGTCGCGGGACCCGAACTCAGCGGCCTTCCACGGCACGCCGCCAGCGCCGCAGCATGCGGGCGTGAAGGATCTGGTCGAGGTTGGCCAGCAGCTCCGGCCCGACCGGGACCGGCCGCAGGGCCGGGGCGGAAGCGACCGGGTCGTCGGCCCGGCGGGCATCCGTCCGGGCCGGTGTGAGCGACCGGGAGGCAAGGCGCTCCTGGCCCTCGCGGGAGAGCATGTAGTCGAGGAACAGCCGGGCGGCGGCGGGATGCGGCGCAGTTTTCGCGATGAAGGCGATCCGCGAGACGAGGAGCGTGTAGTCTGTGGGCAGCACGACGCCGATCGCCGGATCCTGCTTGGCCCGCTCGAGGGCGTAGGCGCCGAACACCCCGTAGGCGAGGAGGGCCTCGCCGTCGGCGATCCGGTCGAGCATGGTCTCCGTCCGGGTGTAGAGCTTCACGCCGGCCTGCCCGAGGGCGGAGACGAGGTCCCACGTTCGGGGCGTGACGTCCGCGTCCTGCGCGAGGATGAGCGACCCGACACCGCTCCGCTCCGGATCGTAGGCGACGACCTTCCCCTTCCAGGCCTCCGGGTGGTCGGTCAGGAATCGGATCAGGTCGGCGCGGGTCTGGGGTATACGTTCCGGCGGGAGGAGCGTCCGGTTGTAGGCGATGGCGATCGGCTCGGCCGTCACGCCGAAGGCCTCGTTGCGCCACACGGCCCAGGCCGGCAGGGAGGCCGCCTCGGGGGATGCGTAGCGGGCGGCGTAGCCGTCGTTCACCAGCTTGATCTGGCGGTCCATGGCGGAACTCCACACGATGTCCGCCGTACCCGCGCCGGCCGCCGCCTCCTCCACGAAACTGTCGTACAGGGTCGCGGAGTTCATCTTGGTATAGGAGACCGCCACGCCGGGATGGGCCTTGCGGAAGCCCGCGATGAGGTCGGCGACCTCGGCCTCGTCGGTTGTCGCCCGCACGACCACGACGGTCTCGCGGCGGGCCGTGGCGGAGCCCGCGTCCTCGGCCGCCAGGGGTGGTTCGACCTGTGCCGCAGCCGGACCGAGGCTGACCGCCAGGAGCAGGAGGAGGCCGACGGCATGGCGGGGACTCAACAGTATCTCCTCCTTGGATGAGGCGGATGTCCTGCACGTTCACCGTGCGCGGACCGGGCGAAAATGCTAAACCTCGCGTGCCGCTCCGGCCAAGACGCTCGGTGACGGGAGGAGCATGCGCGTACTGGTCGTCGAGGACGATGCCGCCCTGGCGCGTGGCCTGATCTCCGCCCTCCGGCAGGGCGGCTACGCCGTCGATCACGAGGCGGACGGTGCCGACGCGGTGCGGCTCGCGACGAGCGAGCCCTACAGCCTCGTCATCCTGGACCTCGGCCTGCCGGGCCTGCCGGGCTTCGACGTGCTCAAGGCCGTCCGGGCGGCCGGCTCGACGGTTCCGGTCATGGTGCTGACCGCGCGGGACGCCATCACCGACCGGGTCCGAGGGCTCGATCTCGGGGCGGACGATTATCTGCTGAAGCCCTTCGACCTCGCCGAGTTCGAGGCGCGGGTCCGGGCCCTGGTCCGTCGCGGCCAGGCCGTCCCGAACCCGATCCTGCGCTGCGGCACGCTGGAACTCGATCGGGCGGCAGGCACCGTGACCCTCGGCGGGGTGCCCGTCGCGTTGCGGCGCCGGGAACTCGCCGTCCTGACCATCCTGATGACGCGCGCCGGGAAACCCGTCCCGAAGGAACGGCTCAGCGCGGAGATCTTCGGTTTCGACGAGGCGGTCGCACCGAACGCCCTCGAACTCTACGTCGCCCGCCTTCGGAAGAAGTTGCAGCCGGACGGTCCTGAGATCCGTACGATCCGTGGCCTCGGCTATCTGCTGATGCCGGTGTGACCCAGCCGCGCGCGCCCTCGATCCGGCGGCGCCTGCTCGTCCGCATGCTGCTCCCGGCCCTGGCGCTCGCGCTGCTCCTGGGCTTCGCCGGGGCGCTCGTGATCCGGAACGTCGTTGAGACGACGCACGATCGCCTGCTCGACGGGTCCGTCCTGGCGATCGCCGAGAGGTTGACGGTCGATGACGGCGAGGTATCGGTCGACTTGCCCCGCGTCGCCCTCGGGATGCTCGAGAGCCAGGCACAGGACCGGATCTATTACAGCGTCACCTATGGCGGGGCGCTGGTGACCGGCTATCGCGACCTCGCAGACTTGGACGTCGATTCGCTTCCGCCCGGGGTGACGACCCATCGCGACGGCATCGTCCGAGGGGCGAGCGTGCGGATCGCTGCCCAGGCACGGCGGGTGTACGGGAAGCCGAGCGCGGTCCTCGTCCAGGTCGCTGAGACGCGCGAAGCCCGCCAGGGCCTGGAGCGACGCCTGCTTGCCGGGCTCGCCCTCGCCGAGCTGGGGCTGATGGGCTTGATCGGGGCCTTGTCCTGGTACAGCATCGACAGCAGCCTGAGGCCGCTGACCCGGCTGAGCGAGGCGATCAGCCAACGGGCGGTCCCGGGGGCGATCAACCTGCAGCCGCTCGATGTGGCCGGGGTGCCTCGCGAGGCGCTGGCCCCGGTGCTCGCCCTCAACACGCTGCTCGAGCGCCTGGAGCAATCGATTGCGGGGGAGCGCACCTTCACGTCGGATGCCTCGCACCAGCTGCGGACGCCGCTCGCCGTGCTCAGGATGCACGTGGACCTGCTCCGCAGGCTCACGCCCGGGGAACCGGTCCAGGCCGCAGCGATCGACGATATCGACGGAGCCGCGCGGCGCCTGGAACGCCTCCTGGCGCAACTGATCGCGCTCGCCCGCGCCGATGCGGGCGTCGCTGGCACGGACGCCCCAGTGGCGATCACCGACCTGAACGACATCGCGGCCCGTGTGGTCACGGAGCAGGTGCCCCACGCCCTCGCGCGCACGGGCGAGATCGTGCTCGATCGCCCCGACGGCACGGTACCGGTCGTGGGCGATCCGTTCATCATCGGCGAGATCCTCACCAATCTCGTGGACAATGCGATCCGCTACAACCGTTCTGAAGGCACCACCATCGTCCGCGTCCGGCGTACGAAGATCGGCGCCTGCGTGGAAGTCGAGGATGAGGGCCCGGGCATACCCTTGGAGGTGCGCGAGAAGGTCTTCGAGCGGTTCTACCGGGTCGCGACGCGAGACGGTCCGGACGGCAGCGGCCTCGGGCTCGCGATCGTTCGAGCCCTCGCGGATCGGATCGGCGGAGCGGTCACGCTTGCTTCCCGTGCAGGCAGGTCGGGATTGATCGCGCGGGCGAGCTTTCGGATTCCGTAGTCGCTGCACGGGACGAATTCCTGGAACCGTCGGGTTCGGGCATGATTTCATTCGCGCGCGGATGACGGGTCACCTTTGTCGTGTGCAACGGGGGCGCCGCGCTTTCGCGTGCGGTCAAGTCAAAGCGGCAATGGCAGGCCGCTTTTCCAGGGAATCGCCGTCGAAGCAGACCGACCCAAAGGTCCGGAAAGCCGACATCTCTAAAGATCACCCGTCATGCAAGACATGTATCCGCTCAGCGTCGACTTGATCGCTCCCTCGCAGCCCAAAGACAATTCTGCGAAGGGCCTCGGAATATAGCGGCCAAGGACTCTTGCCAGCCATCGGACATTTCGGAGAGGCCGTCAGGCCGGACGCAGGCATCACCATCTTCGCCGCCCTGCTCGGTGCAACGCTGCTGCCGGCGTCGGACAGAGGTCCGGTCGAGGCCAGCCTCGTGCGGCCGCTCAAGTCGGAGCGTCGAAGGGGCTCATGACCACGTCGCAGCAAGCGGACGTCCTGGGTCGTATTTGTCAAACATCATCCGAGCCTCACGCCCCGTCTCTCAATCCGGCTGCACCAGATAGATCAGCACGCCGAGCACCGTCATGGCGAATCGGAAGGCCGATTCCTGGCCGTTCCATGTCTTGGACATCCACATACCAAACCACTCACCGCCGATGCCGAGGAACCCCGCCTGCCAGATCAGGAATCCGGTGCTGAGTCCGACGATGGCCGGCGCTTTAGCGCGCGCGAAACGGGGACCGGCCTCCGTCAGGTGCCGGAGCATCTGAATCGCGCCGAGCCATATGGGCAGTGCGGCCAGAATCTCACCCAACACAATCAGGATGAAGGCAAGCCATTGCAGCTCAGGATTGATGATAGCTCGATTGTGAATACTGTGATCCGGGGAAATTGTGTCCATCGACAGAACATGCTGCACGAACGCCAAATTCAGATCCGGATCTACGATATTCCCCAAGGCCACCAGGCTGCAGGTCAGGGCGATCGCGGCAACCAGGGCAATTTTGGATAGGCGCAACCACATGCCTGAGCCTCCAGTGGCGGAATAGGCTCCCGGCTTCGGACTTCGCGGCCGCAACCTCCGGGACGGGCCCTCGGCGCGGGCGGCGGGATCGGACGCGTGCGGAGCGTGGGGATCTAGCCCTTTGTCGCGGATGCCGGCGGTACGGGGAGAATGATCTCGGCGGCGACCTTCCAGTCCGTCCCGACGCGCAGCCAATTGATGATCATCAGAAACGGTCTGGGCGTTCCGTCCTGTCCCGCGTACGAAACGGTGATCTTCATCGGCACGTAAGACTCCGCGACGTCGTGCGTCAGTCCGACCACCATGAGCTTCGAATAATCCGGCTCGAGCACGACCGGACCGGAGCTGCCGATGTCATGCAGCTTTTGATCGATCGCTTCGTTGCCCCAATAGCCGGCCCAGTTTCCCTCGGCCGGGTTCGCGCTCTTCGCCACCAACAGGGTTGTCGGCGATTGCCAGAACATATCATGCAGAGATTTGAAATCGTGCTTGTTGGCCAGTTCCATAAGCCGACTGAACTGCGATCTGATCGCATCAACACTCGTAGAATCCAGAGGCTCCGCCTTGGCGGCCGATGCTCCCGCGGCAGCCGCAGTGAAGAGAGCCGCGGCGGTGACGCTGGCAAGACAGTTCTTGAACATGCCGGAATTTCCTTTCCCATTTCGAGCCTGTCGGCCCGGACAACCGAACGACGGACCCTGTCTGCGTTGCGGTCCCGCAGTTTCGAGACGCCTGGGCTCGCCAGCCGAACCGTGATCAGACGGTCTCGGCCTGCACAGTCCCGCAGCAAGGTCGTGATCGTCGCATCACGAGGGCGGGCAACGGCACGAGCTTCCGTGTTGCCATAGGGCCGAGCGCGGGCTTGCGCGCAGTCACGCCAGCGTCGAACGGTCTGGATCTCAGGATTTTCAAGCGATCGACTGCAATCGTATCGAGTTTCATTACTGGCTCTGCACGAGATGCCTTCCAGAGACTGCGCTCGATCGTGACGGAACGCCAGGACGGCCACGCCATCGCCGGCTCCAGGTCCAGGCGGCCCCGCTCTCGGCAGGCGCAGCCGCTCACGGCGCGGGCGGACCGGGAGCGGCCCTGTTACTTGGCGAGCGCGGCCTTCTCGATCGCCGCGGCGACTTCGGTCGCGTGAACGACGAGCGAGGCGTGGCTGCCGGCGACTTTCGTCGTCTGGGCCTTCATGGCGGCGGCGAACAGCTTCTGGACTTCCGGTGCGATCACCTTGTCCAGCGTGCTGATCACGTAGAACGTCGGCTTGTGGTGCCACGCGGCCGCATCGACCGGCGCTTCGAACGCCGTGTGGCTCAACGGAAGCTGATGGTTCGCCAGGGATTGGGCGATCTGCGGGGGAAGGTCGGCCGCGACCGCGGATGGGAAGACTTTGGGATCGATGTAGAGATTGCCTTTGTCGTCGGGATGTATCGCCGCAGCCCCTTCCGTGGCCGGACCGCTCTTGGCGAGGGTCGCCAGGGATTGGCCCACGTCCGGCGCAAAGGCGGAGACGTAGACGAGCGCCGAGACCTTGGGATCGTTGCCGGCCTGCGTGATGACGACGCCACCCCAGGAATGGCCGACGAGAACCGTCTTGCCTCTCTGCTTTGCCAATGCCTGCTCGGTGGCCTCGACGTCGGCGGCGAGAGAGGTCAGAGGATTTTCGACGCGCGTGACGGTGTAGCCCTTCTTCGTGAGGATGTCGGCGACGGGCTTCCAGCTCGATGCATCGACAAACGCGCCATGGACAAGGACAATGTTGTGAGCCGCCCCCTTGGGCAGCGCGGTGGCGTGGGCAGCGGCCAATGTCGTTGCAGACATCAAGGCCGCGGCCAGGGACAGAACAACACCTTGCATAATAACTCCTGCCGACGGGCGGATAACGCGAGGTCGCGAATGTGCAAGCGCTGCGAAATGTTCGCGCCCTGAACCTTGCGCCAGGAACGAAGGACGATTGCACGATGCGTCAACGCCCTCGGCAGGACCTAATATGACTGTGTCTTGAACGATAGAGCTTGATCGTCCGCGTGTTGTGTCCGATCGTCCGGGACCTTATCGTCGCCATTATGGACATCCTTGCCGAAGTACTCGACCGCGTGCGCCTGGGTGGGACGCTGCTGTTCCATTTCGAGCTCGGCCATCCCTGGAACCTGGCACTGCCGCAACGCCCGTACGCGCTGTTCCACTACGTCAGCCACGGCTCGGCGATTCTCGCTCTCGATCAGGAACGCGAATTCCACATGAGCGCGGGCGACCTTGTCGTCATCTCGCGCGGCGAGCCCCACGAATTCTACTCGGATCGCCGAGCAGAGCCGTTCTCGGTCGTCGATCTCGATCGGTCGTCCGCGCATCACGGCATTGTTCGCCATGGCGGCGGCGCTCAGCCCTGCTCCACGATGATTTGCGGCAAGTTCACCGTGGCACAGCCGTCGCGGAGCAGCCTGTTGGAGCTGCTTCCGCCCGTCCTCCACCTCAAATCGGCGGAGGACGGTGCGTGGCTCGAGCAGATCCTGCGGCGCATGGTGCGCGAGTCGGCGCAGCCGCGTCCCGGCCAGGACGTCGTCCTCTCACGATTGACGGAGGTCCTCTTCGTCGAGGTGCTGCGAAGCTGGTCGCAATCGCTGCGTCCCGGCGAAGGCGGCTGGCTCGGGGCGATAACGGACCCGCATATCGGACCGGCGCTTCGATTGATGCACAAGCGATTGGATCGGTCCTGGACATTGGACGAGCTGGGGCAACAGGTCGGGCTCGGTCGCTCGGCGTTCTCGGCCCGCTTTACCAAGCTCGTCGGCCAATCGATGTACCGCTATCTGATCGCGCGCCGGATGTCGGAAGCTGCCTTCTTGCTCGAGACGAGTGACCTGGGGATCGCACGCATTGCGACCGGCGTCGGCTACGAGTCCGTCGCCGCGTTCTCAAAGCTTTTTCACCGGCATCATGGCCTATCACCTGGCCGTTACAGAGCGACCCGGCACCTCAAAGACGACGCGCGGCAGGAGAACGGCCTGTAACGCCGGTCTTTCGATCGGCCGAAGTCCGGGCCATGCGGAGCGGGCCGGTCCCGCATCGGCGGCGCTTCCTCGGAGAGGTGGAGCGCGCGGCGTGACGACAGGCATGACCGGCTTGCCCCGATGACCCGATCCCCCTCTGTCGCCAGCGCCACCGGCGTCGGGTCGGAGGCAAGCTGCGGTCAGATCCGCGTCAGCCGCGAGGCCAGATGCCCGAGCGCCGGGGCGGAGGCGACAGCGCGCACCAGCTGCCTGGCGGCATTGGGGGTCTCGGCCGCGCGCCAGAGCCATCCGGCCAGAGCGATCGGGACGGACGACCTTCGCGAGAACGATCGCTGGAAGCGTTCGGCCGGCTCGCCGCGCGCGATCGCGTTGGCCGCGGCCAAGCCGCTGCACAGCGCGATGGCGATCCCTTCGCCCGCGAGCGACGGGATGACCCCGGCCTGATCCCCGATCCGGTAGAGATTCGCGGGTCCGGGACCCGCGCGCCAGCCGTAGGGTACGTTCGCGACCGCCTGGGCGCGCCCGAGCGTTGCCGCGGCCAGGCGCAGACCGAGGGCGGGCGATTCCTCCGCGACAGCCTGGAGGAGCCGATCCGGTGCGCCGTCGACCTCGCTGAGGCGGCTTCGTCGGACGGCGAGGCAGAGGTTGGCATTGCCGTCCTCCTGGATGACCAATCCGGCATACCCGCCGCGGAACAGGTGCAGCTCCACCCGGTCGGAGAGCAACGTCGCGAGCGCCCGGCTCCCACCCAGGCGCCAGCGCAGCCCGACCGCGGCGTCCCCGTCCGGGCGCGGGCGCGCGGCACCGCGCAGATCATGCTTGCCGGTCGCGAGGATCGTGCAGGGCGGGCGGATCTCGCCCCCGTCGACGAGACGCACCCGGCCCTCCGCCAGGGCCCGCGCCCCGATCCCGGTCTCGATTGCCGCGCCCGCCGCCCGGGCGCGCGCGCGCAGGGCCTCATCGAGGACGCGGCGCGAGAGGGCGACGGCGGGTGCGGGCAGCCGAGCTTCGGCGCCGTCCCGCCCCGAGAACAGCGCCAGCGCCCCGACACGATGGGCGCCGAGGGCAACGGGATCAACGCCCAGATCGATCAGGCGCCGGATCGTCGTCCAGCTCAGGAAGCCGCCGCACAGGGCATCCTGCGCTTCGGGATTCCGTTCGATCAGCAACGGCCGCAGGCCCGCCCGGGCGAGTCCGATGGCGGCGGCGGCACCGGCCGGGCCGCCGCCGATGATCAGCGGAGGCGCTCGACGCATAGCCGGAACGGGAAGCGGCGAGAGACGGAGGCTTCGGCGATTCCGGCCTCGGCCAGGATCGGCGGCCATTCGGCCGGCCGGTATGCGCGCGCGATCGAGAGGGTGCCGTCCTCGCGGACGATCCGATGCCAGCCCATCGCCCGAGCCAGGATCGGAAAGCCCGCATGGGGCAGGGCGTGCCGGTGCAGGTCGTTGACCAACCAGCCGACACGCGCCTCGGCTTCCATGAAGCGAAGGAACGCCAGCAGTTCCGCGTGGTCCATGTGGTGCGCGACCAGGCTCGAGACGATCACGTCCCAGCCCTCTCCGGCGAGGTCCGCGTAGGCGCCGGTGCGGTATTCGATGCGGAGTCCGCCGTCGGTTGCCGCGCGGGCGACCGGCGCCGAACGGGGGTTGATGTCGATCCCGACCAACGCCACGGCAACGCCCTCCCGGGCCGCCCAGCGCGCGATCCGACGCAGCATGTCGCCCTGCCCGAAGCCGACGTCGAGGAGCCTGAGCCGCCCGGCGCGCCGAGCCGCCCGCCTCAGGAAAGCCAAGGTCGGCCGCGCCGCCAGCGTCCATCGGTTGACGCGCGCGAGGTCTGCGAGGAGCGCGGCATATGCGGCCTCGGGCAGATCCGGAGCATCCATCTGCTCTTGCGCCGAGGCCCGGACGGCCAGCGAGCGAGGGCGCGCGGGCCCGCGCCGCCCCGCGGTTCCGGAGGGCCCGGAACCTTGCGGCGCCGGTGCCCCGTCGGAACCCCGCCTCGGCGGCTCCGGCCATCCCTCGGTCTCGGTCTCCGTCGTCGCTGGCATCGACCACCTCTCCCGCGTCGATATCGAATGACGCCGCCCGCACCGGAACGCCCGCGTCGCGCGTCGGAAGACGCGCGGAGTCCGGGCGCCGGCATCCCGCCCGGTGCCGCGGCGTCTTTGAATCACGGCCGGCGAGCCCGGGATCCCGGATCCGGGCGCCGGACGCGCGGAGCTAGGCCGCCTTTCGGAACATCATGGTTTCGGCGACGAGACCCGGGCCGAACGCCATCGCACAACCGACCTGACCCGCCGTCGCCTGATCCATGAGCGCGGCGAGCACGAACATGACGGTCGCCGACGACATGTTGCCGAACCGACGCAAGATGTTGCGCGAGACCGCCAGCGCGCTGGGCGGGAGCGCGAAGGCGCGCTCCACGGCGTCGAGCACGGTCCGGCCGCCCGGATGGACGGCCCAGGCGTCGACGTCCGGGATCCGGTTCCCCGCCAGGAATTCGTCCGCGCGACCGCTGATCCCGTCCTGCACCGCCGCGGGCAGGCGGCCCGACAGGACCATGTCGAACCCGGATTCCCGGATATGCCAGGTCAGGAGCTGTCGCGTGTTGGGCGTCAGCAGGGCGTTGAACGCGTCGAGCCTCAGCCCGGTCGGATCGGCGGAGACGATGCTGGCCGCGCACCCGTCCGCGAAGAGCAGGAATGTCAGGATCTGCTCGAGATCCGAGGTCTCCTGGAGGTGCAGCGTGCAAAGCTCGATGTTCAGCACCAGGACCCGGGCCTGCGGCTCCGAGCGAACGATGTGCCGCGCGATCTTCAGGGCGTTGATTGCCGCGTAGCAGCCCATGAACCCGACCATCGTCCGCTCGACGGACCCCCTGAGGCCGCAACGCTCGATGATGTCGATGTCCAGCCCCGGGGCCGAGAAGCCGGTGCAGCTCGACACCACGAGATGGGTGATGCGGTCCCGCTGATCCCCGAGTTCGAGTTTCTCGACCGCACGCGTCGCGAGCGCAGGGGCGTGCTCCTCGTAGAGTCGCATGCGGGCCGCGGTCGTCGGGAAGCTCCCGGGTCGGTAGAGGCCCTCGGCATCCACGGCGTCGCGGCCCGGGTCGAGCCCGGGCGCGAGGCAGGAATACCGATGCTCGATCCCGCTGCGCTCCACCATGCGGTCCAGGATGCGCAGCTTGCGCCGGTCGTCGGCGAGCTGGGATCGGGCGAAGGCCGCGAAAGCCGCGTGGACGTCGTGGGGCGGGACGGCCGTCTCGATGCGGTTGAGGTAGGCTTCCGTCATGGCTTCGGCTCCAGGCTCGGATCGGCGCGTCGGCGGACGAGCAGCAGGGCGGCGATCGCGACCACGTTGAGAGTTCCGACCAGCATCCAGGCGTCGCCGATCGAAGCGGTCAGGGCCGCCTTCTCGACGAGCGGCGCGACGAGGGCACGGGTCGCCTCGCTGATCGGCTTGCCCGACCGGGCAGCGAAAACGGCCGGCGGGATGCCAACCCCTCGCGCGGCGTCGACATCGCCGGACGCGAGGCGCGCGACGAGATCGGATACGTGGCCGGGGATCCGCCCGTAGATCACGGTGTCGATCAGCGAGAGGCCGACGGCGCCGCCGAGATTCCGCATCAGGTTGAACAACCCGCTGGCATCCGGAACGCGCTCGGCCGCCAGCTGCCCCAGCGCCAACCGTGTCGGCGCCAGCAGGCAGAACATGATGGACAGCCCGCGTACGACCTGCGGGACGACCAGCGCCCCGGGATCCATCGCGGCCGTCTGGGTCGTGCTCAGGAACGAGCCGACCGCGAACAGACCGAATCCGAGGACGGCGAGCACGGTCGCGTCGACGCGCCCGTCCAGGGCGACGGCGAGCGGAGACGCGGCGAGCTGCGCCAAGCCGGTGACGAGCATGATCTCGCCGATCGCGAGCGGCCCGCGTCCCTGCACGTAGCCCAGGAAGACCGGCATGAGGTAGACGCAACCGTAAAGGCCCACGCCGCAGGCGAAGCTGAGTGCCGAGCCCACGGCGAAGCGGCGATCCGCGAACATCCGGAGCTCGACGAGCGGATGGGCCGCCGTCAGGGTGCGGCGGACGAACACGAGGGCGGACACCGTGCTCGCGCCGAGATGTGCGACGGTTGCAGGCGCCGTCCAGCCGGATTCCGGGGCCGCCTTGAGGCCGAGCTCCAGATTGCCCAGGGCGACGGCCAGGAGCACCAGGGCCGGCACATCGAGTTCGCTGAGCCGTCCGCGCCGCCGGTCCCGCGACGACAGCAGCCAGTACCCGCCGATGGCCGAGACGATGCCGGGGAGCACGTTGATCAGGAACAGCCAATGCCAGGACGCCGTCTCGGTGATCCAGCCGCCGACGACGGGGCCGGCGGTCGGGGCGAGGACGGCGAGCGTGCCCGCGACGGCCGTGGCGATGCCCTGGCGGTTCGGCGGGAACAGCAGGAAGACGGCCGAGAACACGGTCGGGATCAACGCGCCCCCGGACGCACCCTGGAGCGCGCGCCAGACGATGAGCGAGGCGAAGCCGCCGCTCGCGGCGCATCCGCACGACGCGAGCGTGAACAGGGTCACCGACGTCACGAAGAGCCGGCGCAGGCTCGCCAGGCGCGTGAGGGGACCCGTGAGCGGAATGACGAGCAGCTCGGCGGTGAGATACGCCGTCTGGACCCAGCTGATCCGGTCCGGCGCGATCCCGAGACCCGCCTGGATCCGCGGAAGGGATGTCGCGACGATCTGGATATCCAGGATGGCGATGAACATGCCGACGCACAGGATGGCGAAGCCGGCCCAGGTCCGGGGCCCGGCGGTCGGCGCCGGCGAAATGGCTTCGATCGGGTTCGTCGGAGCGGGCCGATCGGCGGCGTCCGCGACGTCGTGGACGATCGGGACGGACGCTCGGGCCGCCTGCCGGATATCGGGCATCCGGGGGCGAACGGCACCGACGGGATGCGGCGTCATCTCAGGGGCGTCCGGCCGCGGTCAGGCCGCCCATCGGCGTCACGGTGTCCGAAATCAACGCGATCCCCCTGTGACCCCTCGGCGCGACGGACCGTCCGCCGGCTCGCGGCCTACAGACCAGTTCGTGGCCCCCGGCGTCATCCTGTGAAATCTGACAGGCTGAACTCGGACGGGCCGGGCCTAAGCCTTCGAAGCCCGGCCGCCGGGTCCGCTGGGGGATCGCCATGTCGGTGCTGCGCAAGACCCTGGCCTGGCGCCACTCCCTGGTCGCGAAGCTGGGCCTCATGGTGCTCCTCTTCATCGCCGCGACGGAGGGCGCCCGCCTCCTCAGCCTGGATCGGCTCGAACATGCCGACGCGCTCTCCCGCGAGATGCACCACCGCTGGCTGGAGCGCATCCGGATCCTCGGGAGCCTGAACCACGGGATCTCGGACGCGCGCACCGCGGAGGCCGAGATCCTCCTGGGCCCGGATCCCGCGGACCGCCCCGATCGCCTCGCGTCGCTGCAGCGCATGTCCGCCCATCTCGCGGAGGTGATGGCACGCTACGCGGCGCTGCTCCGGCGAGACGAGGACCGGAGCGCGCTCGTGCGGCTGCAAGACCTGTGGCGCGCGCACGCAGCCGTGGCGGAGCGCGTGGCCGCGCTGAGCAGGGACGGCGAGGCCGAGCAGGCAACCCTGCTGTTCAACGGCCTGTCGAAGACCACCTTCGACGCGGCCCGCGACGGCGCCTTCGACCTGACGCTCGTGACAGAAGCGCGCGCGGAGGCCGACCGCGGCCGGGCGGCCGCGGCCATCGCGGAAGCTCAGGACTGGGTCTCCGACCTGATGCTCGGGACCCTGGCCCTGTTCTTCGCCATCACGGTCTACGTCTGGCGCGCCATCTCGCAGCCGCTCCTGCGGCTCGCCGATCGCATGCGGCGCCTCGCGGATGACGAGACCGATTTCGCGCTCCCCGACGAGAGGCGGCCAGACGAGATCGGCGCGATGGCGCGCGCCCTCGCGGTGTTCCGGCGCAACACCACCGAACTCCTCGAATCGCGCAAGCGCCTGGCCATTCAATCCGGGGCGCTGAGCACCGCCTTGAAGAAGGAGCGCGCCCTCGCCGTCGAGCAGCGCAACTTCATCACGACGGTCTCGCATGAATTCCGCACGCCGCTGATGGCGATCGACGGGAACGCCCAGCGGCTGATTGCGACCAAGGACCGGGCCAAGCCGGGCGACATCGCCGATCGGGCGCACCGCATCCGTTCCGCCGTGTTCCGGATCGCGAGCCTGATGTCGGGCCTGTCGCGGGCGCTGGAGGATACCGGCGGGAACCTGCGCCCGCGCATGCGCCGCTTCGATCTCGCCGAGATGCTGCGGTCGCTGTGCCGGTACTATCGCGAGATCGGGATGGGCGGTGCGTTGGTCGACGACGTGCCGGATGCATCGCTGGAGATCGTCGGCGATCCCGACCTGCTGCATCTGGCCGTCAGCAACCTGCTCTCGAATGGGTTCAAGTACGCGGCGGACAGCGTTCCCGTCCGGCTGCGGGCCTACCCGTCGGGCGCCGGCGTCGAGATCGTCGTCGAGGACGAGGGCGTGGGCATCCCGCGCGGCGAGATCGGACGGATCCGCGAACGCTACTACCGGGCGAGCAACGTCGGCACGATCCCGGGGACGGGGATCGGGCTGAGCCTCGTGGAGGAGATCGCGCGCCGCCATGGTGGTCGCCTCGTCATCGAGAGCGAAGAGGGCCGCGGAACCCGTGCTATGCTGGCGCTGCCGCGAGACGGGGCGCTTTCATCCCCGGAGCCGGAGCATGCCCAGGATACTCTGCGTTGAGGACGACGAGGAAACGGCGAGCCTGCTCGCGGAGGCCCTGGTCGACCTCGGCTACACGGTGGATCGCGCCCCGGACGGGGAGGCGGGTTTGTCGGCCATCCGGATGTCGCCTCCGGACCTGGTCCTGTGCGACGTGCGCATGCCGGGGATGAACGGCCTGGACCTGATCGAGCGGTTGGCTTCGACCGCCCCGCACCTCGCGCGGATCCCGTTCGTGTTCCTCACGGCTCTCGACGATCGCGGCAGCGAGATCGCCGCGCGCCGCAAGGGCGCGGATGACTATCTCACCAAGCCGGTCGACTTCGAGATGCTGGCTGTCGTGGTGGAGCATCGTCTCCGCGCGGGTCGCGGCGGGCAGAGCCACGACGCGTTCGGCCATCTGACCAGTCGGGAACGGGAAGTGTTGACCTGGGCCAGCCGCGGGAAGACGTCCGCGGAGATCGCCCTCATCCTCGATTTGCGGGAGCGAACCGTCAATTTCCATTTCGACCAAGCCATGAAGCGCCTGAACGTCGTCAACAGAACGCATGCGGTGGCGCGTGCGCTCTCGTTGCGTTTGATCGATTGAAGGACCTCGGCCGTCCGAACGTTTCCGGCAGACGGTCTGATCGATCGTCCCCCTGTGACTATGTCGGCCGTCCGATCCCACGGCGGCATGTTCCGCGGCCTGGACCGGCTGGTTGCACGTGGCAACGCCGGGTTCGTCTCCGGGGCCTACCGGGTCGGAGGCATGCTGCTCTACGTCAGCAACGGCACCGCGCTGTGGCCGGGCTTCGCGCCTCGGCTCGGCCGCCCGTCGGAATTGACGCGGATCACCCTGCGGATCCCGTCGTGACGTCGCTTTTGCCGTTCGGCGGGGCAGCGCAAGCGTCGCCGTCGCTCTAGGATGGTTGAACGTCGGGATGAAGCGATCATGACCGTAGATCAACCGGAAGGTGTGAGGCCGCGCCGCGTCCTCTTTCTGGGTGCGACCGGCACAATTGGCCGGGCGACGGTTCGGGCCCTGGTGTCGCGCGGTCACGAGGTCATCTGCCTCGTCAGGCGCCCTGCCGACACCGCGATCCCCGCGGGCGCCACCGCGCGGATCGTGGACCTGACCGATACGGTGTCGCTGGCGCGCGACGGGGTCCGCGGCGAACCCTTCGACGTCCTGGTATCGTGCCTTGCCTCGCGCACAGGGCTGCCCGACGACGCCTGGTCGATCGATTACGGCGCGCAGGTCAATGCCCTGCACGCGGGCCGGACGGCCGGCGTGCAGCATGTCGTGCTTCTGTCGGCGATCTGCGTCCAGAAGCCGATCCTCGCCTTTCAGCACGCCAAGCGCGCCTTCGAGGCAGAGCTGATCGCGTCGGGGCTCGACTACACGATCGTTCGGCCGACCGCCTTCTTCAAATCGCTCTCGGGGCAGATCGACCGCGTGAGACGCGGCAAACCGTTCCTGGTGTTCGGAGATGGGACGCTAACGGCCTGCAAGCCGATCAGCGACGACGACCTTGGCGGCTATCTCGCGGACTGCCTCGACGACGGGGACCGGCGCAATCGCGTTCTGCCGATCGGCGGGCCGGGCAAAGCGATCACGCCGCGCGCGCAGGGCGAGCGGCTCTTCGCCCTGCTGGGACGCGAACCGCGCTTCACGCACGTTCCGATCGTGCTGCTGGATGTGATCGTCGCCGTTCTGGCGACGATGGGCCGATGGGTGCCGACCCTGGCCGCCAAGGCCGAACTCGCGCGGATCGGGCGTTACTACGCGACCGAATCCATGCTCGTGCTGGACCCGGCGACCGGGCGATACGATGCGCAAGCCACCCCGTCGACCGGATCGGAGACGCTGTTCGACTACTACGCGCGCGTGGTCCGTGGCGAGGCGGTCGCCGAGCGTGGCGACCACGCCGTGTTCTGACGATGCGCGGATCCAGATGACGCCAGCCGACGCTGCGACCTTCCGCTCGGGGTGGAGGCTGTGTGAGAGCGCAGTTCGGTGTGTCGGTACGGAGTTGTGACCGCGCGCAAGGTGGCGCGTACTCTCACGCCCGGAGGGCGGTGCGGCGTGGTCCAGTGCCGAGGATCGCCATCACCCGCTTCAGATCGGAGGCCAGGACTTGCAAGCGCATCGCGGTCGCCACGTTTCTCAACCGGCGCATCCGGATGTGCGTCGCCCCCATCCAGCCCTTGAGCGTCCCGGTCACGTGCTCGACCGTCTGGCGGCGCGTGCGCATCGCGTGAGGATCCGCATCGAGCCGCCGCTGCACGGCTTCCAGGACCGCCTCATGGTCCCACCGCGTCACGCGCCGCTCCTTGGCTGGCGTGCAGCGCGCTTTGAGCGCGCAGCCGTGGCAGGCGGTCGTCCAGTCGCGGCGTAGCGTCAGTCCGTCTTCAACGTTCGTGTAGCGGTAGGGGAGCCGCCCGCCGGGCAACGGTAGGCGTCCGACCCAGGCGCGTAGACGAAGTCCTGTTTGCCAAAACGCCCCTCCGCCCTGGCGCCCGAAGCCAGCGGCTTGGTCAGTGTCACCGCGATGCCGGCCTGCTCGCAGGCCAGGATTTCCTCGCCCGAGAAGTAGCCGCGATCCGCCAGCACGTTGCGCGCTTCATGCCCGGTTGCCGCCTGCCCCTGGCGGCTTGTGCGCCAGTTGGGTCCGGTCGTGCCCGACGTTGGTGACCGCGTGGGCGACGATCAGATGATGCTCGGTGTCGACGACCGCCTGCACGTTGTAGCCGACCATCCCCGTACCCTTGCCGTGCGTGGCCATCGCCCGCGCGTCCGGATCGGTCAGAGAGATCTGCCGATCGGGCGCAGCTTCGAGGAGCCTCTCCATCGCCTGCAGTTCGCGCATCGGCGTCCGCAGGGTGTCCGGACGCTCGGCGATACGCACCTGGCGCACGCGCGCGACCTCGTCCGCATGGCGGTCGGCGGTGTCGAGGGCGGCCGGATAGGGCGCAATGCTCGCCTCGACCTGCCCGATGCGGCGCCGGACCGCCGCCGGGGTGAAGTTGCGATCGCGTGTGTTCACCGCTTTGAAGCGGCTGCCGTCGCGAGCCACGGCACCGCCGGCCAGGAGGCCGGGTTGGCGGCACTGGATCACGAACTGGCGGCAGGCAGCCTGTATCGCTGGGCCGTTGTCGCGTCGGAAGTCGGCGATGGTCTTGAAGTCGGGGGCGGGGCGGCCGGTCAGCCACCTCACCGCGACGTTGCGGCCGACCTCACGCTCCAGGCGGCGGCTGGAGGCCCCTGGTTGAGGTCGCCGTAGCGGCAGAGCTTCAGCAGTGTCGCGGGATGATGGCCGGGCCTGCCCGTCGCGGCCGGCATCACACCAGCAAAACCAAGGGCCGCAAGATCGCGTTCATCCACGAACACATCGACGACGCGAACTGGATTGTCCTCGGCCTCGGAGTCGTCCAGGCGATGCGGCGGAAGAGCGATCCGATGACGATCCGCACCACCAGCGAACCGCATCATACCAGCCTCCACCGTCACGCAAAGACGATCAGAACCGCAGCGTTCTCACACAGCCTGGGCGGGATGCGGAAGTCGATCTATTGCGCGCAAGCGGCCGTTCTGCCTACGACCCGATGCGGTCACTCAGCTGCCTCGGACGACGGCCCGAAGGCGGACGCGACCGGCGGGAAGTCCTGCCTTTGCGCCCGCCGGTAATCACGCGGGCTCAGACCGTAGCGATCCTTGAAGCGCCGGGCGAAATGGGCCTGGCTGGCGAAGCCGCAGCTATAGGCCACCATGCCGATCGACAGGTGGGCGCAGGCCGGGTCGGACAGCCGCTTCGCGGCCGCCTCCAGGCGGCGTTCCCAGATGTAGTCGGAGATGTGCCGGCCGCGCTCGTGGAACAGTTCCTGCAGCCGGCGTAGCGACAGCCCCATCGCGGCGGCGAGCTGCGGCGGGTCCAAACGCGAATCGCCCAGATGGGCCTCGATATGGGCCTTGGCACGCTGGACCGTGACGTTGCCGTGGACGGAACGGGGCACCTCCTGCGCCATCCGTTCGGCCAGGCTCGCTACGATCAGGTCCGTTCCGATCGACGCCATGCGCGCGGCCGCGTCGGGAGTGAGCTGATTGCCCACGCGCACCAGCTCTTGGATGAAGGTGTTTGCCAGGATCGTGGAGGCGAGGTCCGCGCCGACCGTGAGTGCACAGAATTGCCGGGACGGGCCCAGCATAGCCTCGAAGCGCTCGCGCGGCAGATCGACGACAAGGGATATACCTGTGCTTGTCTCGCAGACGGCCGGGCGGGCGTCGATGACGACGAAGTCGCCCGTCCGGAATACAGCCTCCTGATCGCCTTGCTGGATGGCGTCTTGGCCAGAGAGCTTCATGGACGCGTAGAGGCGGTCAGGCTGCCCATGGCGCCGGATCGCGTCGGGCGTCGCTTCAGTCCGCATGGCTGTGTGGGCCATCTTCGAGATCGGCACGCACCCGATGCTGGTGACGTCCAGCCTGCCGTGAAACGGAACATCGTGAAGGGGCTGAAGGTCGATCGGGATCAATCGCTCGCAGATCGTCTCCCGCCATCGCCGGAACGCGTTCCTGGGGTGAATTCCGTCTGTCGAGAAGAACGGTTGCATCCGTAGCCTCGGGACACAGCTCGCCGGACCATGGCGCGGACTGCGAGTCCGGGGGTTTATTGTATATAATCTATCATCTCAAGACCGACGTGCCGGGTGCTTCGCGGAGGTAATGTCCGCTTCCCAAGCACTGCCGCTCGAAGCGGAACGGCAGAAATCCGCCCGTTCCGGTCGTAGTTTCTGGCTCACCGATTTGCCGGTAAGCGGACGCTCCGATCTTCGGCAAAGGGTCGTCAGCGGAAATTCGACGGTCGGTTTAAGGAATGTCCGCACCACGGACAGATCGGAGGTTCCTCCCGCTACCGCTTGGCCTCCAAGTCACCTTCGATAAGCGAACGGATGCGCGTCGCCATCGCGTCCATTGCGAACGGTTTAGTCAGCACCGACATGCCCGGCGCGAGATGCTCATTGCCGAGGAACGCATTCTCCGCGTAGCCGGTAATGAACAGGACCCTGAGGTCTGGCCGGACCCCTCGCGCGGCGTCAGCCATCTGCCGCCCGTTCATGCCACCCGGCAGGCCCACGTCCGTGACCAGCAGGTCGATGCGCACATCCGATTGAAGCACCTTGAGCCCTGCCGCACTGTCGCTCGCCTCGATGGCTAGGTATCCGAGGTCTTCCAGGATGCCGGTGATGAGCATCCGCACGGACGGCTCGTCGTCCACCACCAGCACCGTCTCGCCCTGATCGGACCGATCCAGCGTTACGAGCTTGGCGGCACCTTCCTCGTCTCCGACCTCGCCGTAGTGGCGCGGCAGGTAGATGCACACCGTGCTGCCCTCGCCGACTTCGGAATATATGCGCACCTGCCCGCCCGACTGCTGGGCGAAGCCGTAGATCATCGACAGGCCGAGGCCGGTGCCCTCGCCCATGGGCTTCGTCGTGAAGAACGGCTCGAACACCCGAGCGATCACGTTCGGGCTCATCCCGGTGCCGGTGTCAGTTACGCACAGGGACAGATATTGACCCTCCGAAATGTCGAGCTTGCGGGAGGCGCGTTCGTCGATCCACTTGTTGTGGGTCTCGACCGTGATGCGCCCGCCATCCGGCATCGCGTCCCTGGCGTTGATGCACAGGTTGAGCAAGGCGTTCTCAAGCTGCGACGGGTCGACCAAGGCGGGCCATAGGTCGGAGGCCCCGACCACCTCGACCGGGATGCCTGGGCCGACCGTGCGCTGGATCATCTCCTGCATTCCCTCGACGAGGCGGTTCACGTCGGTGGGCTTTGGATCGAGCGTCTGGCGGCGCGAGAAGGCCAGCAGTCGATGCGTCAGAGAGGCAGCGCGCTTGGCGGCTCCTTGCGCCACTGCCATGTAGCGCTCGACATCTTGGAAGCGGCCCTGCTGCATGCGGTTCTGCATCATCTCCAACGATCCTGAGATGCCCGCGAGCAGGTTGTTGAAGTCGTGCGCCAAGCCGCCGGTCAACTGACCGACCGCCTCCATCTTCTGGGACTGGCGCAGCCTCTCCTCGGTCTCCAGAAGCGCGGCCGACCGCTCGGCCACCCGTTGTTCGAGCGTCTCGTTGAGTTCGCGCAACGCGACCGTCGCGCGGTTCTGCACGGTGACATCGTAGCCGCCGACGAAGATGCCGGTGACGACGCCGTCATCGTTGCGGATCGGGTGATACAAGAGATCAATGAAGCGGTCTGCGTCCTCGCCGCCGAGGCGGATCGGGATACCTCTGGCTAAGAACGGCTCGCCGGTCGCGTAGACTCCGTCGAGCAACTCGAAGAAGCCTTGTCCTATGAGGTCAGGGAACACCTCGCGTACACTGTGCCCCAGGAAGCTGCGCTGACCGGCTATCGTCACGTAGGCGTCGTTGACGTATTCGTAAACGTGCGTGGGACCGGTCAGAACCGCGACGAAGCCGGGCATTTGTCGCAACAGGTCGCGATGGCGCCGGTCGCTGGCGCGGAGACTGTCCTCCAACGCCTTACGCTTGGTGGTCTCGGTCAGGATCGAGATGACCCCGCCGATGCCGCCGGGGGCAGTGTCATCGTCGATGGGACTGAACCCGTAGGTCCAGTACGCATCTTCAAGACGGCCGTGCCGCATGATCGGGACGTGCCGGTCCTCGTACCACGTATGCCCGCCACCGTTCCGGACCTTGGCGACCTCGGAGGCGATCACCGGCCAGATTTCACCCCAGGTTTCGGAAGCTGGACGGCCAAGCACGGAAGGATGGCGTTCCGGTCCCGCCGAAGGCACGAAGGCGTCGTTGTAGAAGAATGTCGCTTCGGGCCCCCAGAAGATGTGCATGGGGTGGTGGCTATTCAGCAGCAGACGCACCGCCGTGCGCAGGCCGGAGGGCCAACCCTCGGGCTCAACGAGCGGCGTCGTGGTCCAGTCGTAGGCGCGCATCAGCGTCGCCATCTCGCCCGCCCCGGCGAGGAAGTCGCGGCTACCGGACATCGGATCAGGAGCGGTCATGAGAAGGAAGAGTCTGTTGCGCCATCGAAGCTTTACCCCTCTCGGCGCACTCCAACTCGCGCAGGGCAGCCCGCACGACCTCACTGATGCTCGTATGGCGCCCGGTGGCGACGCACCCCTGCAGGAACGTCCGTAGTTCCGGGGGGCACGGAGATGGTGATGGTTTCGCGCACGGCCATGCTTGATCGGTAACACGTCCACACACTGTCTTACACGTGACACCTGCGTGATCCGGTTGCGGTCCTTATACCGTCTGCTTCTTCACAGGAGCGGACGAAGACGGCGCTTACGCCAGTGTCCGAAAAGGGTGGATTTTCGCCGGTCCGCTTCGGGCAAGCGAATGCATTGAAGCGGACATCGCCGTTGAAACCTCTCACGGCCCATTGTTGAAGCACGAAACGTCCGCTTGCGGGCTGCGTCGAGGCAGAGATCTCCGGACGGAGTGGGTCGTCGTTCCGCCTCGCTCAGGCGGGCCTGTCGCCGAAACTCCTGCACGACCAGCTTCAGCCGAGTACATCTTTAACGTGAGCCTGTTTCTGTGCGGGGGTTCGGGGAACACGCACGCAAACGGCATCAGAATGGCTGGGCGGAGCCGCACCCGCACGAGCCTTGCGCCGTCTCGACAACGCCCGCAGCGCGTCTGGCGTCGCTTTCACGCCGACAATCGCGGTGCCGTCGCTCTGATCTTCGCGCTCGCCGGTACCGTCCTTATCGGCCTGGTCGGGGGCGGCATCGATTACACCCGAATGGTCTATCGTCGGAGCCAGATGCAGAATGCCGCCGATGGGGCTGTGCTCGCGGGTGGCAACACGCTCAAACTCTCGCCGTCGAACTCGACCGCTGTGGCCAGCATCGTCCAGCGGATCATCGTCGAGCAGGCGCCATCTCCGCCGGATTGTAGTAGCTTGCACTCGATCTGACAGTCGATGTCCGGAGATGGTCGGTCTCGACTGCCTGACGGCTCAGGCGGCGATCATCGTCTCCTGAACCTGCGCGCACAGATCTCTCAAACACCCCCTTGAATCCGATGGGGCCACACACGGTCGTGTCCCTGATGGTGGTGTAGCTCGGCGGTAGCGAAGAGGCCCGTCCGCGCGCCTTCCACAGGGCTGTGGCGGGCGGGGCTCCTCGCGGGGTGGTCATCGGCGGTTGCCGGGTAGGGTCGGGTTGCGAGCGCCAACCCCGAACCCGAGAGACCCCCGATGACCGACGAGATGATGGCCCTGCGCGGGCTGATGGAGAAGAGCGCCGACACCGATCTGCTGCGCGAGATGATCGGCTTTGCGGCCGAACGCCTGATGGAACTGGAGGTGGGCGGCCTGACCGGGGCCGCCCATGGCGAGAAGAGCGCAGAGCGGTTGGTCCAGCGCAACGGCTACCGTGACCGGGATTGGCAGACGCGGGCCGGCACGGTGGAGTTGCGCATTCCGAAGCTGCGCAAGGGCAGCTACTTTCCGGGCTTCCTGGAGCCGCGCCGCATGGCCGAGAAGGCGCTCACGGCTGTGATCCAGGAGGCCTACATCCAGGGCATCTCAACCCGCTCGGTCGATGACCTCGTCCAGGCGATGGGCGGCACAGGCGTGTCGAAGAGCCAGGTCAGCCGGCTCTGCCAGGAGATCGACGAGCGGGTCGGCGCGTTCCTCGATCGGCCGCTCGAGGGCGAGTGGCCGTATCTCTGGATCGATGCGACTTACGTGAAGGTGCGCCAGGACGGCCGCATCGTCTCTGTCGCCGTGATCGTGGCGGTGGGCGTGAACACCGACGGCCGGCGCGAGGTGCTGGGCATGGATGTCGGTCCCTCCGAGGCCGAGACGTTCTGGACGGACTTTCTCCGCAAGCTGGCGCGCCGGGGGCTGCGCGGGGTCAAACTGGTGATCTCGGACGCCCACGAGGGCATCAAGGCGTCGGTGGCCAAGGTGATGAACGCGACCTGGCAGCGTTGCCGCGTCCACTTCATGCGCAACGTTCTCGCCCATGCCGGACGCAGCGGGCGGCGTGTCGTGTCCGCCTTCATCGCCACGGCATTTGCCCAGGATGACGCCGAGGCGGCCCGTCAGCAGTGGCGGCGCGTGGCTGATCAGCTCCGGCCGAAGGTCCCCAAGCTCGCCGCCCTGATGGACGAGGCCGAGCCGGACGTGCTGGCCTACATGGGCTTCCCCACTCAGCATCGGGTCAAGCTGCACTCCACGAACCCGCTGGAACGCCTCAACGGTGAGATCAAACGCCGGACCGAGGTGGTCGGCATCTTCCCCAACGAGGCGGCCATCACCCGCCTCGTGGGCGCGATCCTGCTGGAACAGAACGACGAGTGGGCCGTCCAGCGCTCCCGCTACATCACCCTGGAAAGCATCGCCCCGATCGGCGATGATCCCCTCGTCAGCCTGCCCACCCTGGCAGCCTGATCAATCCGGCCCAAACCGGTGATCGTGGTGGCCACGCCGAAGCTACACCACGCCAGGGGACACAACCGCCACACACGGCGGTTCGTCAGCCGTCCGGCAACTTCGGCGTGGGGGTGGATCTACGACGGTCCGCTTCAGAGAGGCGAACGCGCCAGAGCGGACGTCGCCAATCCGCTCCTTCTCGACACCCAGCGAACCGTCAGGAGATCTGTGACAGGGAGTGACGCAGGTCGGCGATGAGGTCGGCAGGCTCCTCTAGCCCGACGTTGAGCCGCACGACCCGACCTTCGTAGCCCCGCTGCGTGCGGGGCAGAGGTGGGTAGGCCATGACGAGGCTGTGCGTCCCACCCCAACTGAACCCCAGCCGGAACAGCCGTAGCTGTTCCACAAAGCGCGTGATCCGCTCCGCATCCCACTCGGGCCGGAACACCACTGAGAACACGCTCGCCGAACCCGCGAAGTCGCGCCGCCAGACGTCATGGCCGGGACAGTCTGGCAGCGCCGGGTGAAGCACCAACTCGACCTCAGGCCGCGCCTTCAGCCAGTGCGCCACGTCCAACGCCGTCGCTTGCAGGCGGTCTAAGCGTACAGCCAGCGTCTCCAACCCGCGCAGTGCCAGCGCGCAATCGTCCGGCGACACCGCCATCCCGAGAAGGCGGTGCGTTGCACCCACCCGCTCGTGCGCCTCGTCCGTGCCGACCGACACGGTGCCAAGAAGGAGGTCTGAGTGGCCGCCCACGTACTTGGTGAGCGCTTGCATGCTCACGTCCACGCCATGGGCGAAGGCGTCGAACAGGACGCCCGCCGCGTAGGTGTTGTCGAGCGCCACCGGCACGCCCCTCTCGTGCGCGGTCGTGACGATGGCGGGTACGTCCTGCACCTCCATCGTGATCGTACCGGGGCTCTCGCACCAGATGAGGCGCGTGTTCGGGCGGATCAGTGTCGCAATCTCAGCGCCGAGCAGGGGATCGTAGGCTTGTACCTCAATGCCGAGCCCGGCGAGCAGCTTGTCGGCCAGTTCGCGGTTAGGGCGGTAAGCGCTCTCGGGCACGAGGGCGTGGTCACCCGCGCGACAATGAGCGAGGTAGACGAGGGCAATGGCAGCCTGCCCGCCCGGCACGACGAAGCTAGCCTTCGCGCCCTCCAGATCGGCGACGCGCAGAGCGAGTTCGCGCGTGGTAGGCGTGCCGTAGAGGCCGTAGGTGTAGCCGTCGCCACGCCAGTCATCGCGAGCATCGGCTACACGGTTGAACAGCACCGTGGAGCCGCGGTGGACTGCGGGAACGAGAGCCCGGAAGTCCTGCGGGGCAGTCACCCCGGGATGCACCAGCTTCGTGCGCCAGTGTGGAGCAGGGTGCTCGTCAGTCATCGTGCCTCGGTCGATGTCGTCCGATGCGATGTAGGGCCGCAACGAGGGACGGCACCAGTAACGACTGCCACTCACCCTGCGTCGACCGGGAATAGCGGCCGATCAATGGCTGCTTTCGGGAGGCCCTGACGGCCGTTGGCACGACTGATATGGGTCGGGGGGGCACGATGGCGAGCGCGCACTGCAGTTTGTGATGGAGCGGCCACAGCATCGAAGTTGAGATCGCAGGCGCCACGGTCCGCATCGCTCAGGGCGCGGGCGCGGCTCAAATCACCGCGGTGACCTCAGCGCCGCGGCATAATTCTTCTATGAAGCGCAGCTGGACGGCCAACGGTTGCGCCTCGACGGGCCAGCCCTAGGCGCCGACGCGGCTCAAGCGATCGCTGAGAAGCTCTCTCACTTGCAAGGGCGTGACGGTGCTATCGCGGTCGAGCTGCAGGTTCGACGCGACGCTCGCGCCCACCGGCTTCGATTTCGAGGAGGGCGTGACCCGCATCCACTTCCCTGGAATCGACTAAAATTCTCCGCGCCGACGCTGACGGAACTCGATTTAAGAGGGCGGGGGCGAATGGGTAGCTTGCCTGCCTCCGTCACGTGGCTGGCATACCAGCGACGCGCTGAGCGAATGCAACCACCACGACGCCCATAGGATTGGTGCGCCAATATCTAATCGGTCGATGGCAAGCCCAAGGTTGGTCATCGAATGATGCGATCCTGTTGCAAGCCGAAGCAGGTCCGTTCTGCGTGAGCTATCGACTTCTAGAGAGATCCAGTCGATGCAGAAGCTTCGAGTAGATTGCACCCGGTTAGCTAGTACACCAGAAAATGCATTTGGGGTTTCGTGACGTGTCAGTTTTGTTGGTTTCCGGGCGAATAAAAAAAGACTTGGCGTACCGCGTGTCGTTACCTCTCGTGGTCGTGTCAATCATATCTGCCGCAGCGATTTGGGTGCCGATCTACAATCTATCGGGCCGCTTCATATGGTTCTGGTGAATAGTTTTGCCTGCCAGATCATGGTTCAGCCTATGAAACAGGTAATAACCTACGAGGTATCCCGATTGATGAGCAATCAGATAGGCAAAGACGATTAATATCTGTAGATGTTCAAAACCGATAAGCATTATAAATAGCACTTCGGAGCATACGAATACCAATATCGACGAGATTACGACCGCCAACGCATTGAAGCGCCACCCGAGCGTCAGCCCAGCAATAAAAAGCAAAGCTGCGATTATCATGGCGGCGCTCGAAAGCTATCAAAAGACAGGATTTATGCGTGCGGGAACGGCTCAGCCAATAATTTTCGAATTCCTACAGCGAAAACGCAAATTACTCTTATCGCGCAGGAATTGCATCGCATACGCAATGCAGCCGTCGATGTAAATGAAATTGGTATGAAAATATCGCATTTTCATGGAGTCATGACGTTCTTTTTGGATCAACCTCGTGGATTAAAACCCGAATTACAAAGCTTCATCCAGACGAAGCTTGAGCGTAAAAGGCATTCCGCTCCGACGGACTTCGCGGGCTGAGCTTCAATCCTTTTCGGAGGAATGTATTCTAGCTGGAACGACATCGGCCTTTGTAGGGCCGGATACCCGTCGCGCCACCGACCGGCATCTGCGTCCCACCAGCGGGCATCACCGAGATGAGAGACCATCCGCCCGTGGGCCCGCCCGCAGCCCTCACAGCAGTCTCTCGCTCGCCCGAACCGGATCACGGCCGAGAGCTGCGGCCAGTCGATGGGGTAGAAAAAGCGGTGCTCGAGCCGGATCGGCATGGGGGCGCACTGTGCCACCCGTCGTGAAAAAGCGTAGCGGTACCTGCGCCCGCAGCTTGAAGCTTCAGCCTATCGCCCAGAGCAACGGGAGTGCGCCGGCCAACGGGGTCGAGGAGACGAGCACGGCAAGGCGCTCGCGATGGTGAAGGACGAAGGCGTGAGGGCTGGCGAACTTGGCAAAGCCGGATCGGCGGCAGCGTCATAGCCGCTTCGGGTGGATTTCGTTGAAAAACTCGCGGTCGGCCTGGATCGAGGTTTGATCGGGGCTTGGCTGAGGGCCTCCCCCAGCCGATCAGGCTAGGCTCGGCTGCCCCAGCGGGATCAGCTTGGCCAGCTTTCGTAGGTTCTGGGCGGCGGCCGCGAGGTGGAATTCGTCCCGGGCTCCATCCGGCCCCCGCAACCGAAGCCGATCCAGCTTCAGGATCCGCTTGAGGTGGGCAAACAGCATCTCGACCTTCTTGCGCTCCCGCCGCGAGGTACGGCCCGCCTCCGAGGCGCAGATGTCGCGCGCCATCTGCCGGGCGCCCTCATGGATCGAGCGTGGGATCTTGCGGGCGGATGCGTTGGGGCAGCATCGTGGCTTCAGCGCGCAGGCATCGCAGTCGTGCTTGCTCGCGCGGTAGCGCAGCATCCCGTCTGCGTCGACGAGCGGAGGCGGCGACCTGTAGACCTTCTGACGTTGCCGCAGGTGCTTGCCGGCCGGGCAGGTGTAAGCGTCAGCGCCAGGGTCGTAGATGAAGGCTGATCGGCTGAAGGTGCCGTCGCGGCGCTCAGACTTGTCGAAGACGGGGATGTGCGGCTCGATGCCCTGCTCGTGGACGAGCCAGCCCAGCATCGCGGCCGATCCGTAACCGCTGTCGCCGGCGAGCCGTGCCGGGTAGAGGTCGAAGCGCTCGCGCGAGCGCACGATCATGCGCTTGGCGGCTGTGACCTCGGCCTGCCGGATCGCGGTGGTCGGCTCGACGTCCACGATGACCGCGTGGTCGAGGTCGATCAGGTAGTTGGCCGCGTAGGCGAAGTAGGCCAGCCCGCCGTCCGCGCCCGTCCAGCGCGCAGCCGGGTCGGCGGGGGAGACGAGCTTGGGCACGACCGGCGTCGCAGCTCCGAACGCGGCGTCGTCGAGCACAGCCAAGTACTCCCGGGCGGCGCGGCTGACGGTCTCGGGTGGCAGGCCGTTCGTACCCTCGACACCCTTCTGCCGGTTGGCATCGGCCTTGATCAGGCTGGCGTCGACCGCGAAGCCCTCGCCGCCCACGAGCCCCTCGGCGATGCAGCGGGTGAGCACGGTCTCGAACAAGTGGCGCAGCAGGTCGCTGTCGCGGAAGCGGCCATGACGGTTCTTGGAGAAGGTCGAATGGTCCGGCACCCGGCCGTCGAGCCCGAGCCGGCAGAACCAGCGATAAGCGAGGTTGAGGTGAACCTCGTCGCACAGGCGGCGCTCGGAGCGGATGCCGAAGCAGTAGCCGATGAGCAGCATGCGGATCATCAACTCAGGGTCGACCGAGGGCCGGCCCGTCGTGCTGTAGAAGGGCCGCAGGTGCGCACGCAGATCCGACAGGTCAACGAACCGATCAATGGCGCGCAGCAGATGGTCGACGGGGACGTGGGTATCGAGCGAGAACTCGTAGAACAGGGCACCCTGCTCGACTTGCCGAGGTCCCATCATCTGCTTCGGTCTCCGTCTATCGACAGGAGTGAATCACCTCACGACTACCGCCGCAACACCCGAATTTTTCAACAGAATCGGTGGAAAGCGGACCTTATTCTGACTGCCGCTTCCCCAGGTCCTCGGCGAGACGCACAAGGTACCCGTCAGGATCTTGGACGAGGCATTCCCGCTGGCCGCCTTCGACCGGTCCCATCCGATACCAAGCCTCGCTTGGCTCCTCGAACAATGGCCATCCCGCTGCATCAAGCGCGGTTAGGATCGGCGCAAGCCGATCGACCATGATTTGGAAGTTCACCCCGCGCCCGTAGGGGCGCTCCAGCACCCCTGTGTCCCACCGGCCGTTGCGCTGGCACAACATGACCTGCGCGCCGCCCCGCACGAGGTAGGCGAAGCGTGCGGCTGGCCGATCGTAGGCCACCGAGAAGCCGAGCAGTTCGCACCAGAACCGTAGGCTCGCGTCGAGGTCTTGGACAGCCAGTTCCGGGGTTAGGGCGGAGAACCCACTATTCGGGGGTTGGCCAGAACCAGGGGAGCGAGCGCGTGCAACGGGATCGGCGAGCGGTTCCATGCTGCCGACCAAATCTTGCCTGAGCGACGGCGGTCAAGATCCGCTTGGGGTCGTGAGCGGGCACGAGGGCGATGTCCGCTTCCATCGATTACTGCCTGAGAGCAGACCGGCGGAAAACCACCCGTCTGAGACGTTCGGAGGAGCGAGGCATGGCGGCAGATGCTGGCCGAAAGCGGCTCGACCGCTTCCGAGAGCGCAACGCATGATAGCAGGCGTTGCGCTCTCAATGGCGAAGGGTAGACGATCAGCCAATCGTCCGCGCCAGAACACCCAGCCAGTTCTCGACCGCGATCTTTCGCAGGATGTCGTCACCATATCCGCGGGCCGAGAGCGCTTGGAAGATCGCCTGCGCCCCCGCCACCGAACCAATGCGGTCCGGGACCACGGCGCCGTCGAAGTCCGACCCCAGCCCAACACGTGTCTCGCTGAGGCGCTCGACGAGGCGGTCAATGTGGCGCACCACGACATCGAGATCGGTGTCGGCCAGCATCTGGCCGTCCGGCCTGAGGAAACACGTGGCTAGGTTCAGCCCCACGAGGCCATCGCTGTCTCGGATGGCGTCGAGTTGACGGTCCGTCAGATTGCGGGACGACGGGCAGATGTCGTGGGCGTTTGAATGGGTTGCCACGAGGGGGGCGTGCGACAGGCGGGCGACGTCCCAAAAACCCTGCTCCGTGAGATGGGATAAGTCGACGAGGATGCGCAGGCGGTTGCAGGCCCGGACAAGTTCGCGGCCGGCCGCCGTGAGCCCGGGACCGGCGTCTGGCGAACTCGGGAACCGCATCGGGACGCCGCCGCCGAAGGCGTTGTTCCGGCTCCAGACCGGTCCCAGGGAGCGCAGGCCCGCGGCGTGCAGCACGTCCAGCGCATGCAAATCCGGATCGATCGCTTCGGCACCCTCGAGGTGGAGGACGATGGCAAACCCGCTGGCCGCGATCGTGGATCGTATCTCGCCGACGCTGCGGCACAGAACGACCCGTTCCTCGGAGGCTGCGACGATCCGAAGGAGGATGGAGATCTGCTTCAGGATAATTTGCTGCGCGACCGCGATCGGCACCTCGGGCGGCAGCGGGCAGTCGTACGATGCGCCGCGGAAATGATCGAAGCTCAGCCCGGTTGCGGACGGCGCATAGAGTGCAAAGAGGCCGCCGAGCATTCCGCCGCGCTCGGCGCGCGGCAGGTCGATGTGGCCGTCTGGCCGGCCGTCAAGGAAGCTTCGCTCCGGGTCGGGCCGCGTGTACAGCGATAGACGCAAGAGCGTGTCGTTGTGGCCGTCGAAAAACTTCATAGCCGTATCCATCGCCTCTCACCGCTCGGTGACGTGTTTCAGGAACGAAGGGGGCTCTTCGGCAGGAGGTGTCCGTCGCCGTTCATGCGGCTCGGCGGTCAGGCGGGTCGGGGCAGCCGATTGGCCAGCATCACCACCGCTCCCACGGCCAGCAGCCCGACCATCACCAGCATCCCCGTGGCCATGCTGCCCGTCGCGGTCTTCACGCTGCCGATGATGATCGGGCTGAAGAAGCCCCCGAGCACGCCCACGACGTTGATGAAGGCGATGCCACCCGGCGCATCGTCGCGGTCCAGATAATCGGCCGGGATGGCCCACAGCACCGTGTACGATGCCCACATCATCGCGGTGGCAAGCGTGATGCTGGGCAGCGCCACGGCCAGGGTCTGCGGGTACATCGTCGCGCTCAGCAGTGCCGCTGCACCCACGATACCGCACAGCGCGCTGTGCCAGCGTCGTTCCCGGCGCCGGTCGGAACTCAGGCACAGGAGGCGCATCGCGACGAGCGCCGCGAGGTAGGGGAGCGCGGAGACCAGGCCGATTGTCGTCGTGCCGCTCATGCCGGTCGCGCTCAGGATCGTCGGCAGCCAGAAGCTCACGGTGTAGATGCCGCAGATCACGCAGAAGTTGCTGAAGGCGATACCGAGCACCCGCGGATCAAGCACGGCCTTGCGGAGTGAGCCGTGACCGTCAATCCGTACCGCCCCAGCGGCCAGATCCGCAGCCACGGTGGCCTTCTCTTGCTCGTCGAGCCACTTCGCCTGCGCGGGCCGGTCGGTCAGGGTCAGGTACGCGATCACGCCCAGCACGGTGCAGGGCAGCCCCTCGATCAGGAACATCCACTGCCAACCCCGGAGCCCGTGGACGCCGTCGAGCGCCGCCATCACCCACCCGGAGACAGGGCCACCCAGCGCCCCACCGATCGGACCCGCGGCCATGACGACGGCCATCACGCGCGCCATGCGCGACGGTGCATACCAGTAGGTGAGGTACAGGATCATGCCGGGCGCGAACCCGGCCTCGAAGACACCAAGCATGAAGCGCAGCAGATAGAATGTCGTCGAGTCGCGGATAAACATCATCCCCGCCGAGACGAGACCCCACAAGATCATGATGCGCGCCAGGGTCTTGCGGGCGCCGATCCGCGCCAGCAGCAAGTTGCTCGGGATCTCGAAGATGACGTAGCCGATGAAGAAGATCCCCGCACCAGTCCCGTAGACGGCATCGGAGAGGCCGAGATCGCCCTGCATTTGCAGTTTGGCGAAGCCGACGTTGATCCGGTCGAGGAACGCGAACATGTAGCAGACCGTCAGGAACGGCAGCAGCCGCCAGGTGATCTTCGCGTAGAGGTGTTCGGACGACTCGGCCGTGATCGCGTCAGGTGGTGCGAGCATGAGATCCTCCAGGAGGGATGGGCGTGGGAAGCCTCGCCGTCCCAGCTAAGCCTTGCTACTGTACTTTACAGTACAGTCAATTTTCGCGCCGACGACACCATCAAGGGTTCGGCATCGATCGGACGGTCAGCATGTCCGCAACGGCGGTCGTTCGGTCAGCAGGTCGTCACTCTGACCGGTGCGTAGACCCGGCGCCCAACCAGGCGCATCATCCCTCGCCGAGCGGATGGGGGCGCCCGGCGAAGGCGGTCACTTCGATCTCGACGGCGACGCCGCCGACCAGTTTGGCCTCTACGGTGCTGCGGGCCGGGAGGTGCGCGCCGAAATGCGCCGCGTACACCGCGTTGAACTGCGGCATCAGGCCGAGGTCTGAGAGCCACACCGTACAGCGGACGACCGCGGACAAGTCGAGCTCGAACTCGGCGAGCGTGGTTCGGATCGCCGTTATGACGGCCTCGGACTGCTCCGCGATGCCGCCTCCTACCGGCTTCATGTCGGGCGATCTCGGGGTCTGACCGGAGAGGAATAGCAAATCGCCGGCCCGCACCGCCTTGGAGAGCGGGGCGGACAGGGGCGAGGGGTAGCGGACGAGATCGCTCATGCGGCGGGCCTCCGGGTTGCGACGGGCATCGAGCGCGGATGCGGCGGGTGTCGTCGGCTCAGAGCGACGACCAGGCGAAGCCGTCCGTGACCCGGCTGATGGTGCCAACGGACGTGCCCGCGCAGTGCGAGCTGAACCACGTCAGGCCGCGGTCGGCGGCGAGGTCGAGGGCGTGGAGCCGCGACCGGCGCGCCTCCTCGGGGTGCGCGCAGAACATCGAGCACAAGTCCGGGCGGGCGACCTGCACCGGATCGTGCAACACGTCGCCGGCGAACAGCGCCTCCTGCCCGTCCGCACGCAGCAAGATCGACATGTGGTCCGGGCTGTGCCCCGGGGTCGGCAGGAAGGTGAAGCCGGGCAGCATCGCGCCCCCCTCCGGTGGCACCATGTCGACGCCGCCGGCTTGCACCACCGGCAGGACGCTGTCGGCGAACATGTCGTAGTTCGGCCGCGATCGGCCGTCCGGGGCGGTGAACAGCTCGTAGCCTCGCCGCGGCAGCAGGGTACGCGCATTCGGGAAGGTCGGCACCCATCCGCCCGGCCCGCGCACGGTGTTCCAGCCGACGTGATCGGTGTGCAGATGGGTCATGAGAACGTGGGTGATGTCTTCCGGCCGGGCGCCCGCGGCCTCGAGGCGAACGAGCCAGGGGGTGTCGAGGTGGTCGAACGCCTTCGCCGCACGGGCCTTGCCGTTGCCGACGCCCGCGTCGACCAACACGGTCAGGGCGCCGATGCGCACCAGCCAAGCGTGGACGGACACGGTCAGCTGGCGGCGCTGGCAGTCGATGGGCCGGGAGCCGTCCGTCGGCGGACCCCGGTCGGGGTCGTAACCTGGCAGGAGTGTGTCGGCCGGGAACGCGATCGCGATCTCCGGAATCTTGGCCACGCTCGCCCCGCCGATCCGGTGGACTTCAGGCGTCTTGCTCGCCGTCATGATGCCCTCCCTCACCCAATATCCCGCGCTGTCGTCACGCCCACGGCTCGCCCGCCCGCAGCCTGTCGGCCAGAGCGCGAGCACAGGCGTCGAGCAGCGCCTCGCCTTTGGCCGCGCTCGCACGGCGGGCGTCCCCTGCGACGCCGCTGGGCGAGATCTCGCGCCAGCCGCGCACCCGCTTGAGGGTAGGCATCAGCGAGGCCGCCAGGTCGAAGGCGGGCCCGTGCGCCTCGGACAGCCGGGCCTCGTCCACGAGCGCGGGGGCGAGCGCCATCATCATTGCGGTTTCGCCCTCGCAGGCGTGCATGACGTTGGCTTGGTCCTCCAGGAGGGTGGCCACCGCATCGGCGGCCTCCATGAAGTACGTGACGGTCGCGATGGGCGCGTCCAGCTCGCGCGACAGCTCGACGCTGAGCGTGGACAGGGCGGCGATGTTGCCGCCGTGGCTATTGACCAGCACGATTCTGCGGAAGCCCGCCCCCAGGATCGACCGACAGAGGTCGCGCAGCAGGGCATGGTAGGTGGATAGGGAGAGGGTGAAGGTGCCGCCGAAGGCCACATGGTGATCGGCCAGGCCGCACCAGACCGTGGGGGCGACCACGGCGAGGTGATCCGGCGCGAGCTGGTCAGCGGTCCGGTGGCAGACGGCAGTACCAAGAAAGTCGTCGACGCCGGAGGGAAGGTGTGGCCCGTGCTGCTCGGTGGAGGCCACCGGCAGCAGTACGACGGCGTCGCGGCGAGCGAGGTCGTTCAAGGCCTCTGCCGACAGGCGGCTCCAGGCGGCCTCGGGGCGAAGGATCTGCGTGGCGGGTCCGATCATGTCAGCCTCCTCAGACTCCGGTCGCCAGCGCCGGACCAGGCGGTCCCCGTCGCGCCGAAGACCGCGGTGTCTCACCCGCGTTCGCGGCCACGCAGGTGCGGTAGGAACTCAATCCGGTGAAGGCGGCCAGCGCGGCCAAGGCGGCCAGGGACGGCGCACCGACCGCCAGTGCGCGCCACAGGAGGGCTTCGTCGCCGAACGCCCGGTCGGTGAGCAGCGCGAACACGGTCGGGCCGAGTGACAGGCCGATGCCGTTGAACACGAACAGGTAGACCGCCGAGGCGGTGCCGCGCATGCGCGCCGGGGCGAGTTCCTGCACGCCGGTCGAGCCGGTGGTCGAGATCGCTGCCGTGAAGACAATCATGCCCCCGGCCAGGGCGAGCGCGAGACCGGGCGTTGCAGCGTGAGGGAAGGCGGCGGCGAACGGCAGCGCGCCGAGCGCCGCGAACCCGGTGACCCGCAGGCGCGCGTCGGTGCATCCCGCTTTGAGCATGCGGTCAGAGATCACCCCGCCACTGAGCACCCCCACCGTCCCCGCCGCGACGGTGACGAGCCCAAACAACAGCCCGCCCTGCGCGATCGGCAGTCCGTAGGTCCGGCGCAGGAACTCGGGCACCCACGCGCCCGTGCCGTAGAACAGCATGGCCAGCAGCGCACTCGCCGCGTGCTGCGTTGTGAAGGCGCGCCAGTGCCGGCGGTAGTGGCCAACAACCTGAGACAGCTCAGGCGCATCGGAGGCCGCCATGGTCCGGCCGGCCGCGCCGGTGGACCGCCGCGGTTCGAAGAGCGACAGGACGAACGGGATGACCAGCAGGCCGGGTGGGCCAATCAGAAGGAACACGAACTGCCACGTGCGCACCGGGCCGACGAGCGGCACCTCGACGACGGAGACGCCCGCGAAGGCGTGCACGATCGCGCTGCCTGCCACCAGCGCCAATCCCGTGCCGACGTAGGCCGAGACCGCGAACACGGCGAAGGCCAGCCCACGCCGGTGCGGCAGGAACCAGTCGCCGAGCAGGGAGACGACCACGGGTGTGCCGGTAGCTTCGCCGATGCCGACGCCGGAGCGGGCAAGGGCGAGTTGCGGGAAGGAGCGCACGAAGCCGCAGAGGAACGTGCAGCCGCACCACAAGGCGAGACCGGCCGAGAGCAGTGCCGGGCGGGAGATCCGATCCACGAGGCGGCCGATCGGCAGGCCGGCGATCGCGTAAGCGAGGGCGAAGCCTAACCCGATGACGAGGCTGACCTCTGTGTCGGACATGCCGAGATCGGCCTTGATCGGCGCGATGAGCAGGCTGAGCGCTTGGCGATCGACGAACGAGAAGATCTGCACCGCGAACAGAACGGCGACGCCGTACCACGCCACAATGGGGCGGGGCATGACGGGCGAGGCGCCTCCAGCGGCAGGATACAAGACGGGATGGTGTATGGACATCGTGACCTCCCGTATCGGGGGCGGCTGCGCTCTGGTGATTCGACGCGGTCCACCGAACGAAGGCGGTCCTGGTATATTGACTTTACAGTAAAGTAAAGCAGGTGGGTACGCATGGCACGGCGCGGCACGGAAATTCGAGACGATGCGCAGGGCGGGGCAGTCGGCTCAGGCGCGGATACCTCGACCGCGATCTTGGACGCAGCGCGTCGGCTGTTCCTCGACGCCGGCTATGAAGGGGTCAATCTGGATCAGGTTGGCCGCGCCGCGGGGGTGTCCCGCCAGACCGTGTACAACCAGTTTGGCAGCAAGGACGCGGTGTTCCGCGCGGTGGTGGACCGCCATTGGGATGCCATTCGTACCGAGGTCGCGGCGGTGTCTGCCCCGTCGCTGGGCTTGGACGCTGATGCCGAAAGCGTCCTACGCCGCTTTGCTCAATCTCTGCTGCGCTTCGTCCACGAGACCGACCAGATCGCCTTCACGCGCTTGGTGATCGCGGAATCGCGCCACCTGCCCTGGATCGCCGAGGCGTTCTACCAAGCGGGCAAGGCGCCGCTTGTGGAGGCGTTTGCAGCGGTACTGACGAAGCTGACGGAACGCCGCCTCCTGACCTGCAATCGGCCCGAATTGGCCGCGCGTCAGTTCATGGGTCTGATCCAGGAGTTCGTGATTTGGCCGCACGTGATGGCGGTTGGGATCGAAGCAACGGGAGCCCTCAGCGAGGAGGTCGTGGTCGACGAAGCGGTGGCGGTCTTCCTGGCCCGTTACGGGTTAAAGCGGCAAGCGGCGGCAATGCGAGGCTGATTTATTCACTGGTGATCGGTGGCCATTTGCTGGCTCAGTGTCCGCTTCGGGAACGTAAACGGCGGAGTTTAAATGATCGACTGGGGCGCGAAAAGAAATGTCTGGTTTTGCGCGCGGCGGCGATCCGGCGTGGCGTAGTCTGGCCGGATGCAGCCCGTCCGCTTCTTGCGCTGGAATCGAAAAAGCGGACATTGATTGCAGCCCGTGCAATTTCTAAAATACTTCTATACCGACAACGAACCTCCAGAACTTCGAAGACGCTGCAAAAGGTGGAAACGGAAAAATTCAACCGCACACTGGGTCTAAAGCTCTGCCGTTTGAACATGCGAGTGCGCCATCGGCTGCCGCACAGCGAAATGAGGGCACGTGACGGCTGGAAGTGAAACGTCATCGTCGCGATGGGACCGACGCCGCGCCACCTCCATCAACGGTCTGCGTCTGTATGTAGGTGAACCGCTCCGGATTTCCCGGAGGCTGTTCGGTTTGGGTCAGGCGGCCAAGGCTTGTACCTCGGCCCGAGCAAAGTAGCGCGCCTCAGCCTCGGCGGGAGGCACGTTGCCGATAGGTTCGAGCAAGCGGCGGGTGTTGAACCAATCGACCCATTCGAGAGTGGCGAACTCGACGGCCTCGAGGGATCGCCACGGCCCACGGCGATGGATCACCTCGGCTTTGAACAGACCGTTGATCGTCTCGGCCAGGGCGTTGTCGTAGCTGTCCCCGACGCTGCCAACCGAGGGCTCGACCCCCGCCTCCGCCAGCCGCTCCGTGTAGCGCAGGGCGAGGTATTGCGAGCCCCTGTCGCTATGGTGCACGAGCCCGCCGCCCCAGGGGGGACGACGTTCGTGCAGAGCCTGCTCAAGAGCATCGAGCACGAAGGCGGCGTGAGCCGTGCGGGAGACCCGCCAACCGACGATGCGCCGGGCATAGGCGTCGATCACGAACGCGACGTAGATGAAGCCGGCCCAGGTCGCGACGTAGGTGAAGTCGCTGACCCACAAGGCGTTGGGACGCGGCGCCTTGAACTGGCGGTTCACCCGGTCGAGCGGGCAGGCCGCGGCCGGGTCCGGGATAGTGGTGCGAACCTTCTTGCCCCGCACGATGCCCTGCAGCCCCATGACCCGCATCAGCCGGGCGACCGTACAGCGGGCAACCGCGATCCCTTCTCGACCGAGTTGCCGCCAGACCTTCCGCACCCCGTAGACGTGGAAGTTCTCCTCGAACACGCGCCGGATCTCGACCATTAGCGCCGCGTCCGAACGAGCCCGAGCCGGCAGCTTGCCGGGATCGGCCCGCCGCGCGGCATGGGCGTGATAGGTTGACGGGGCGATCGGCAGCACGCGGCAGATCGGCTCGACCCCGTAGGCCTCCCGGTGATCGTCGACGAAGGCGATCATGTCCGCGACCGGCGGTCGAGCTCCGCCATCGCAAAATAGGCCGACGCCTTCCTCAGGATCTCGTTGGCCTGCCGAAGCTCGCGGTTCTCGCGCTCCAGTGCTTTGATCCGCTCGCGCTCGTCCGTCGTTGGTCCGGGTCGCTGGCCCTGGTCCCGCTCGGCTTGCCGGACCCAGTTCCGCAGCGTCTCGCCCGAGCAGCCGATCTTGGCTGCGATCGAGCGGATCGCCCCATATTGCGAGCCGTGCTCGCCCTGGTGGTCGAACACCATCCGGACCGCGCGTTCGCGGACCTCAGGCGAAAAGGGTGTGCTGCGCTTCGTCATGGCTCCATCCTCTCAAGAGTTGGAGCCTCCGAAAATCCCGGGGCAGTTCATAGGTGCATGCAGTCACGACGCTGCCCATCGTGCTGATCGCCAGCACGCTGCTGCTACGGTTCTTCAAGGGTTGGCTCGTCGCCGAGCAGTACATCCGCAAGGCCGAGGAAGGGCGCATCGCTCGCCCAGAAGCGTCGGCACGCGATCCGACCTAGCCCGAGGCGAATAGAGGACCACCGGAGGACGTGAGACCTTCCTGACTATCCAAGTCTTGGGAGCGTGGTTCAGATGTATGTCGAAGCGAGGGCTGGCGAGCCTTCGAGCGCGTGGGCGAGCACCTCCAGGCCGTGCGTGATCTGCTGCCGGGTCGAGGGGCCGCCGAGGCAGAGGCGCACCGCCTCCGGCGGTGTGCCCGCCACGCAGAACGGGTCGCTGCCGACCACGCCCAGCCCAGCCGACCGGCCCTGGCTGGCGAAGGCCGAGCGCGTCCAGCCCTCCGGAAGCGTGATCCAGGCGTGGAAGCCGTGCGGATCGGCCGTGTAGGTCCCGGCCGGAAGCAGCGACGCAGCGATGCGCTGGCGCGCAGCCGATTCCTCGCGGACGAACTGAACGATGGCGTCCGCCGTGCCGTCCATGATCCAGCGCGTCGTCAGGGCCGTCGAGATCGGCGACGCCATGACGGTCGCGGCGCGTAGCGCACCCGCGAGCGGAAGGGCCGCCCGGGCGCTCGGGGCGACCAGGAAGGCGAGTCGAAGCCCGGCACCCAGGCACTTGGCCACACCTGCCACGTAGTAGGTGATTTCGGGCGCGAGTTCGGCGAAGCTCGGCGGCGGTGCCGGGCAGATGCGCGCGTAGGCGTCGTCCTCGATGATGCTGACGGCATAGCGGCGCGCCACCGCGATGATGGCCTCCCGCCGCGAACGGGACAGGGTCGCGGTGGTCGGGTTCTGGAGCAGCGGGTTCAGGTAGATGGCCTTCGGGGCGACCTTGGTGCAGGCGGCCGCGAACGCGTCGGGATCGACCCCCTGCCGGTCCATGGGCAGGTCGACGAGGCGCAGCCCCAGATGCGCCGCGAGCGCGCGGATGCCTGGATAGGTGATGCGCTCGGCGCAGATCGCGTCACCCGGCCGGGCGACCTGACCGAGCACGCTGAACAGTGCGCTGTGGGCGCCGGGACAGATCAGCAGGCGCTCCCGCGTCGCCTCGACCCCGCGTCCCTGAAGCCAGCGCAGCGCCGCGGCTTTGTCCTCGTCGGTCCCGCCGAAGCCTTGGTAGCGCAGCAAGTTGGCGAGGTCGCCGGACAGCTCCGCGAAGGAGGCCTGCATGCGGGCTCGCAGGGCCGGCGCGTCGGGCTCGGGCGGCAGGTTCATGGTGAAGTCGACCGGCCCGATCCGCGGCGCGATGGCGCCGCCGCCCGAACGGGCGGAGCGGGATGGATCGACCACGAAGGTGCCCTGGCCGACGCGCCCCTCGATCAACCCGCGCTTGTGGGCCTCGACATAGCCGCGCGAGACCGTGGTGAAGTTCAAATCGAGCGCATCGGCGAGGGCGCGTTGGGTCGGCAGCCGTGTCCCCGCCGTGAGGCGGCCCGCGCGGATGTCATCCGCCAGGGCCTCCGCAATGGCGAGATAGTGCGGCTTACCCCACCGCTTCAGGTCCGGCGTCCAGGCCACGACCATGACGTCCTGGGAGATCGTTGGCTCTTCTCGCTTCGTCGCCTTCATATGCTCCGCGCCCTCACCATCCATATGCGATCAATGTTTCATTGTATGGCAAGCAAGCGTCATACCGCAACGATGCCGCGGGATTGGTGTTCACTTAGTCCATACAATGCCATCAATCAGCGTAACTCAAAGCTGCCTGTCGTGGTCATCGGATATGCAACCGCTGCCTCCAGAATAAGCTCTGCCTGGATTGACGCACATCCGCGACGTCACGCTCATTGATCACATAATTGTATGTACTGCACTACGGTTTATTGATCGCCAAATTGATCGGCAGGGTTATGGCACACAGCTTGCCACGAAGGTCCCGTGACCGCTCGCAGGCCTGCCTGTCGCGGTCCTATCCTTCGAGGAGAGAGCCATGCCTGCCGTGAACCGCGAAGCCCACAAGAAGGGCGATTTCCTGGTCGACTACGAGGAGAAGGTCTTCGAGGACGTGAAGGCTGAGCCGGGCCAGAAGGCGCTGGTGACCTTCCACACTGTCGCGTTCGAAGGCTCCATCGGCCTCGTGAACTTGCTCCAGGCCACCCGTCTGCAGCGCAAGGGCTTCGACACCTCGATCCTGCTCTACGGCCCCGGCATCACGCTCGGCGTCCAGCGCGGCTTCCCGCGGCTTGGCGACGAGGCCTTCCCGGGCCACCTCAACTTCAACAACCAGCTTGAGAAGTTCATGGCCGAGGGCGGCAAGGTCTATGCCTGCCGGTTCTCGACCCAGGCCCTGTACGGGCACGGCGAGGCGGCCTTCATCGAGGGCATCCGCATGATCAATCCCCTCGACGTCCTCGACTGCATCCTCCTGCACAAGCGCGACAACGCGGTGATCATCGACACCTGGACCGTCTGACACGTGCGCAGCGCATCCGGCGGCCGCGGGGGACGCGGCCGCCGTCCCAGCCGGAGGATCATCCATGTCAGAGAACCGGATCGTGCGGGCTGCCGCCGTTCAGATCGCGCCGGACTTCGACCGCCCGGAGGGCACGCTGGAGCGCGTGCTCAACGCCATCGACGAGGCCGCCGCCAAGGGCGTGCGCTTCATGGTCTTCCCCGAGACCTTCGTGCCCTACTACCCGTACTTCTCCTTCGTGCTGCCGCCGGCCCTACAGGGCGCGGAGCACCTCAAGCTTTACGAGCGGGCCCCCACCGTCCCCGGACCGGTGACGCAGGCAGTTGCCGCCGCCGCCCGCCGCCACGGACTCGTGGTGGTCCTCGGCGTGAACGAGCGCGACCACGGCTCGCTCTACAACGCGCAGCTGATCTTCGACGCGGACGGCAGCCTGAAGCTGAAGCGGCGCAAGATCACGCCGACCTACCACGAGCGCATGATCTGGGGTCAGGGCGACGGCGCCGGCCTCGCGGTCGTCGAGACGGCGGTCGGCCGGGTCGGAGCGCTCGCCTGCTGGGAGCACTACAACCCGCTCGCCCGCTACGCCCTCATGGCACGGCACGAGGAGATCCACGCCGCGCAGTTCCCGGGCTCGCTGGTCGGCCAGATCTTCGCCGACCAGATGGAGGTGACGATCCGCCACCACGCGCTGGAGGCGGCCTGCTTCGTGGTCAACGCCACCGGCTGGCTCACCGACGAACAGGTGGCGCAGGTCTGTCCGGACGAGCGGCTGCGCGGCGCCTGCCGCGGCGGCAACTGCACCGCCATCGTCTCGCCCGAGGGCAAGCACCTCGCGGAGCCGCTCGGGCCCGGCGAAGGCATTTTGATCGCCGACATGGACATGGCGCTGGTGACCAAGCGCAAGCGGATGATGGACTCGGTCGGCCACTACGCGCGCCCCGAGCTCCTCAGCCTCCTCCACGACGACCGCCCGGCCTCGTTCGTGCACCAGCCGGTCCGTTCAACGTCCGATTCCCGGAGCTTCGACCATGAGCACCAGCCCGCTTCTGACGAACGAACCCTCCTTCCCGCCGGTCGTGGCGGGGCTGATCGGGATGCCGACGGAGCGCCTGATCAACGCGTTGCAGTCGTACGGCGTTAGGCTCGCCGACAGCCGGGCCGGAGCCCCGAGCCGCCGCGGCGGCGCCGGACCCTCGGACCACAAGGCGATGACCATCGCGGGCCGCACCGTGATGGTGCCGGTCCATACCGAGACCGCCTTCGACTCGCCCTTCCTCGTGCGCCGCCCGGACGCGGACGGCGTCTCGGTGATCGAGCACGACGGCGTAGTGATCGGGCAGGCGACCTTCCCGGGCAAGCCGCGCTTCTACGCGCTCTCGACCTTCGACGGCGTGCCCTACTCGAAGATCGCCGTGCTGCACGGCCGGGACGTTCTCGCCACCACGGTGCTGCAGACCTGTATCCGCTACGCGAGCCGGGCCAAGACCTGCCAGTTCTGCTCCATAGGCCAGTCCCTGGCGGCGGGTCGCACCGTGGCGCACAAGTCGCCGGAGCAGCTGGCCGAGGTCGCCCGCGCCGCCGTGCTCCTCGACGGCGTGAAGCACATGGTCATGACGACCGGCACCCCGAACGCCACCGACCGGGGCGCCTCCGTTCTCTGCGAGAGCGCCTTCGCCGTGAAGGCTGCGGTGGACCTGCCGATTCAGGCCCAGTGCGAGCCGCCCGACGACGACCGCTGGTTCGAGCGGATGAAGGCGTCGGGCATCGACGCGCTGGGCATGCACTTGGAGGCGGTCACGTCGGAGGTGCGGGCCAGGATCATGCCCGGCAAGGCGTCGGTGCCTCTGGAGCGGTACTATGCGGCCTTCGAAGCCGCTGTTCCGGTCTTCGGGCGCGGCCAGGTCTCGACTTACATCCTGGCCGGCCTGGGCGATGCACCGGAGGCCATCCTGGCAGTGGCCGAGCGCCTGATCGGCATGGGCGTCTACCCGTTCGTGGTGCCCTTCGTGCCGATCTCCGGCACGCCGCTGGAGAGCCATCCGGCCCCTGGACCCGACTTCATGCACGCCGTCCTGGAGCCGCTCGCCGGCATGCTGGCCGGCGCGAACCTGCGCTCGACCGACATCAAGGCCGGCTGCGGCCGATGCGGCGCCTGCTCGGCGCTGTCCACCTACGAGCGCGCGGAGGTGGCGGCATGATCCTCGAACCCGTTGCGCCCTATCGACCCAGCCACTTCCGCGTGAAGTTCGCCACGAATGCCTGGGAGAGGCGCGCCTGCGCGGCCCTGCGCCGCCAGGTCTTCTGCACGGAGCAGGGCATCTTCGCGGACGATGACCGCGACGCCATCGACGCGCATGCCATACCGATCTGCGCACTCTCGACGCTGGGCGGCGATGCCGACGCCGTCGTCGGCACCGTGCGCATCCACGAGGTGGCCGAGCGTCCCGGCGAGTGGTGGGGCTCGCGCCTCGCCGTCGCCAGCGCCTTCCGCGGCACGGCCGCGCTGGGCGCCGGGCTTATCCAGGTCGCGGTCTCCTCGGCCCATGCCCGGGGCTGCACCCGTTTCCTCGCCCACGTGCAGGAGCGGAACGTGCCGCTGTTCCAATCCCTGCATTGGGCAAGCCTCGACGCCGTCGACCTGCACGGGCGGTCGCATCACCTGATGCGGGCGGACCTCGCGGCATACCCGCCGATGCACGATCCCGAGCACGGGCTCATCACGTTCCGCAGGGCGGCGTGATGATGGCCGCCGTCGACATCCAGGCGCTGGCCCGCCAGATCCGGGAGGCCCGCGGCGTCGCGCACAAGCGCGACATCGTCGCCGTGGTGGCCCGGCTGGGGCTGGGAAGCCGCCACGCCGCGGTTCCGGTCGGCGACGACTGCGCCGCCATTCCGGACGGCGACGGCCATTTGCTGCTCGCCATCGAGGGCTTCCTCGATAGCTTCGTGGCCGCCGACCCGTACTTCGCCGGCTATTGCGGGATCATGGTCAACCTCAGCGACGTCGCCGCCATGGGCGGGCGCCCGCTCGCGGTCGTCGACGCATTGTGGAGCCGGGATGCGGCTGAGGCGGACCCGATCCTGGCCGGCCTCCGCGACGCCGCCGCCCTCTACCGCGTGCCGGTCGTCGGCGGCCATACCAACACGCGCGCCGATGCCGGCAACCTCGCGGTCGCGGTGCTCGGTCGGGCGGGCCCGCGCCTCCTGACGAGCTTCGACGCCGCGCTGGGCGACGACCTCGTGGCCGCCATCGACCTTCGCGGCCGTTTCCGCGAGCCCCATCCCTACTGGGACGCCTCGACCGGCGCGCCGGGCGAGCGGCTGCGCGGCGACCTCGCGCTGCTGCCGGGCTTCGCCGAGGACGGGCTCGCCTGCGCCGCTAAGGATATCAGCATGGCCGGTGTCGTCGGCACGGCGCTGATGCTGCTCGAATGCTCGAAGGTGGGCGGCGTCATCGACCTCGACGCGATCCCGCGGCCGGAGCACGTCCCGATCGCGCGCTGGCTGACCGCCTTCCCGAGCTTCGGCTATCTCCTCAGCGTCCGTCCTGACCGCACACCAGCCGTATGCGCGCGCTTCGCGGAGCGCGGCATCGCAGCCGCATCCATCGGCCGGCTCGACGCGAGCCGGGTCGCCCGAGTGTGCGATGCCGACGGTGCGGAGGCGGTGGCCTGGGACTTCGTGGCCAGCCCGCTCATCGGATGCGGCCAGGATGGCACCGGGGGCGCATCATGACGGCCCTGCGCATCGCCATCCTGACCCATTCCATGAACCCACGCGGCGGCGTGGCCCACTGCCTCGCGCTCGCCGAGGCCCTGTGCGCTCTCGGGCACGAGGCGGTGGTGCACGCGCCGGACCCCGGCGGCCGCGGCTTCTTCCGGCACGCGGCCTGCCCGACCGTGTCGGTGGCGGCACAGTCGGTCGGCGGCTCGACCCTCGACCTCGTGCGGGCGCGCATCAACGATTACCTGTGCCACTTCTCGACGCCGGCCGCCTGCGACTTCGACGTCTTCCACGCCCATGATGGCATCGGCGGCAACGCCCTCGCGACCCTTAGGCACCGGCGCCTGATCCCGGGCTTCGTGCGCACGGTCCACCACGTCGACAGCTTCTCCGACCCGCTACTCGCCGAGTGGCAGGACCGCTCGATCCGTGAGGCCACGCGCCTGCTCTGCGTCAGCCGCACCTGGGCCGACTGGATCAGGGGCGACCTCGGTGCCGAGGCCGCCATCGTCGGGAACGGCGTGGACCTTTCGGTCTATCGCGACGAACCCACCGCGGCAGACGCGGCCGTGCGGGAGCGCTTGGGTCTCGGCGACGGGCCAGTGATCCTCGCCGTCGGCGGTTTCGAGGAGCGCAAGAACACGCTCGGCATCATCGAGGGCTTCGCCCGGCTGCGCGCGCGCCACCCTCACGCGCAGCTCGTCGTCGCCGGCGGTGCTTCGCTCCTCGACCATGCCGCCTACCGCGCCCGATGCCGCGCGGCCCTGGTGGCGCACGGACTTGCCGTCGGCCCCGGCAGTGCCGTGGTCGAGACGGGCCCCGTCCCGCAAGCCGACATGCCGGCGCTCTACCGAGCTGCGGACCTGCTGGCTTTCCCGTCCTGGAAGGAGGGCTTCGGCCTGTGCGTGCTGGAGGCCATGGCCTGCGGCACGCCGGCCCTCGTCTCCCGACAGCCGCCCTTCACCGAATACCTGGAGCCGACGGACGCGCTGTTCGTCGACCCGGCTGACCCCGAGGACATCGCCCAGGCCATGGTGGCGGCCTTGGTGCCGGATATCCGCACGCGCCTGCAGGCGGCCGGCCTCGCGCGCGCCGCCGCCCATTCCTGGCGCGGCTGCGCCGAGCGCCACCTCGACGCCTACGCGGCCTGTGCCCGCGTCCGACAGGAGCCGATCCATGCCTGAGATGCACTTCCACGTTCGCTGGCCCGACGGACGCCGCGAGGCCTGCTACTCGCCCTCCCTCGTCGTGAAGGACTTCCTCACGCCGGGCGAGAGCTACACCGTCGACGACTTCGTCGAGAAGACCCGCACGGCCCTGAACATCGCGAGCGAGCGGGTTCGCGAGAAGTACGGCTTCGCGTGCTCCTCCGCCCTCAGCCAGCTCGCCCGCATTGAGGCCGCCGCGCAACGACAAGAGCCCGGTGGTCAAGTCACCGTCGAGTCCTTCGAACCCTGAGCTGACGCCCCCGTCCGGACCCTCACGGAGCCTGAGCCATGACCTCTACCCCCCGTCACGTTCCCGTCGTCGTCGTCGGCGGCGGCCAAGCCGGCCTCTCGGTCAGCCATCACCTCAAGCAGCGCGGCATTGAGCACCTCGTCTTCGAGAAGCACACGGCCGCGCACACTTGGTCGACGCAGCGCTGGGACACGTTCTGCCTCGTCACGCCGAACTGGCAGTGCGACCTGCCGGGCCACACCTATGACGGGCCTGACCCGGACGGCTTCATGAAGAAGGACGAGATCGTCGCCTACCTGAAAGCCTTCGTGGCCAAGTTGAACCCGCCGATCCGCGAGGGCATCTCGGTCACGCGCGTGGAGCGGCGCGAGGACGGCATCTTCTCGGTCCAGACATCGGAGGGCGACTTCACCGCGAACGAGGTTGTCGTCGCCTCGGGCGGCTACCACACGCCGATCATCCCGCGCATGGCCGAGAAGCTGCCGCCCGCGATCGCCCAGATCCACTCGAACCAGTACCGCAACCCGGAACAGCTGCCCGAAGGCGAGGTGCTGGTCGTCGGCTCCGGGCAATCGGGCGCGCAGATCGCCGAGGACCTCCACCTCGCCGGACGCAAGGTGCACCTGGCGGTGGGCGACGCGCCCCGCTGCGCCCGCTTTTACCGCGGCCGCGACGTCGTGACGTGGCTCGCCGACATGGGTTACTACGAGATGACCGTCGACAACCATCCGCTGCGCGATGGCGTCCGCGACAACACCAACCACTACGTGACGGGTCGCGACGGTGGCCGGGACATCGACCTGCGTCGCTTCGCAACCGAGGGCATGAAGCTCTACGGCCTGATGGAGGATTACCAGGACGGCAACCTGCGGTTCCGCGACGACCTCAAGCGCTCCCTCGACCAGGCCGACCGAACCTATAACGGCATCAACGCCGCCATCGACAAGTACATCGCCGAGAAGGGCATCGATGCGCCGACGCAGGAGCACTACAGCCCGGTCTGGGAGCCGGGCGAGCCGGTCCTCAGCCTCGCCCTCGAAGGCTCCGGCATCACGAGCATCGTCTGGTGCATCGGCTTCACGCCGGATTTCCGGTGGCTCGACGCCTCCGTGTTCAACGGCGCGGGCAGCCCCAAGCACAAGCGCGGCGTCACGAACGAGGACGGCGTCTATTTCATCGGCCTGCCATGGCTGAACACCTGGGGCTCCGGGCGCTTCGGCGCGGTCGGCCGCGATGCCGAATACGTCGTGCAGGTTATCCAGAAGCGGCTTGGCGCAGAGCGGTTCGCCCTCAAGTTCGCCGTTTGAACCGGTCACCCGCAGGGGCTGAACATCTTGTGATCATCATCGCATCCCCGCGACGTACCCCCGCGCCCAAACTCGATCCATATCGCGGCTGATTGGACTCCACGCCTGCACTAGGGGTGGGGGGTGACGATTAAGAAGACCGCGTCTCGCGCTCAGGACCGGTTGGTTAACCAAATCTCGCGACCAGCATTAAAAAATGGCGGGTGGAGCACCGGCGCGGGTCGATTTGCGTTGTGTCGGCCGAATGAAAGCCGCCGATCGCTGCATTCCAGCAGTTCCACTCTGGGTTGGTTAAATCGACCTTTGGAACGGCTAATCGCGTCGCCATAAGTTTGCCCGACAGCGGGCACGTTGGCGAGCTAGAAACGACCCGCGTATTTCTATGACGACCGGTACTGTGAAGTGGTTCAACGAAACCAAGGGCTACGGCTTCATCAAGCCCGATGGGGCGGCGGGGCTCTCGTTCATGCGTTTCGCCCACCTGCGGGCAGAGCGGACGGCAGGCGCACGGGCTAACGCAGCGCATGATGTGAACTCAGCTTCTCGGCGCAGCATCCGTTTCCTGCTGAACGCGGCTCTCTGGACACTCTGTCGCACAGCACAGAACTCACCCTCGGCCTGTTGGTCGAAGAACTGGCTGGGAGTTCTGCAACCGTGCCTCTGCCGTACATCATCATGCTCACTGCCACGATCGGCGCCATCGCACTCACGATCGCCGCGCTTCCGGCCCTCGACCGCTTCCTGAGGTGGTGAGGCAGCCATCCGAAACTTTGCCGCCTCATCGCGGTTTGTCGGCGTGGAAGCCAGGTGGAGGATACCGCGGTGGAGTTCGTTGTGATGATCGCGGGCGTGGTCGGGGCCGGCGCGACCTTGCTGTTCCTGATGCCGGGCCTTGACGCCTTCTTCTCCTGGTAGCTGATTGCCTATGTCCTGCCACACGAGCCGCGTCGCGAACCTGCCCCTCGCCGTGAGGAGCGAGCACCGCTAGCTCGTGATCAGATCGGGCGTCGTAGCCGAAATCGAGCTCCCGGAACAGAAGCGTGACGCTGCATCACTGGGCGCGAGCAGTTGTCGCACGGCGTCCGCCGGAACTCCGGTCACTGAGTGCTCTTCCCCAGGCTTAAGAACCTGGAGGGACCATGTCCAAGATCCTGAATATCGCCACCGTTACCGCGATGCTCGCGCTGTCAGCGAGCCTGGCTGTTGCTGCGCCGTGCAAAGTCGGTACGACGACGAATGCGTCTACTGGGAAGGATGCCAGCTCGAATGTCGATGGCGGCTCGACCGCCAAAGTGACCCCTGGGGCTAAGGCGGAGTCTCCCGGCACGGTCGGCGCGATGAACAACACGGGCGCCGCTATGAAGGATGACGGCACGAAGAAGGCTCCCGAAGGCCAGCCCGTGAAGCCCGGCGCCGACGATTGCTGAGTCTGCACCAACCAACTCGGATCGTTCAGCTAAGGACCAAGGCATGAGCAAGGTGAAGCGGGCGATGGACACCTATCTGAACGGTCTGCGCAATCAGCACGCGGTTGAGATGCAGGCGGTTGGGACTCTTCAGAACGAGATGCCGCGCATGGAGTCTTACCCGGACCTGTACGCGAAGATGAAGGCCGACCACGAACGCTCGGTCACTCAAGCCGCACGCCTCGACGATCTCCTCGAAAGGCACGGGACGAGCAAGTCGGTCGTCAAGCAGGCTGTAACCGGCGCCGTCGCCACCGTCGCCGGATTCATTCACACGGGTGCCGAGGACGAGGTGATCAAGAACGTCCTCGCGGCTATCGGCTACAAGGCCTACGAGATCAGCTCCTACAAGGTATTGCTGACGCTTGCCGACGCAGCAGGGGCCGGCGACGACAAGCCGGCCTTGGAGCAATCGATGAAGGAGGAGCAGGAGATGGGTGATTGGCTCGGTAGTCACGTCCCGAGCTTCGTTGAGGCCTACCTCGACCAGCGGTCCGCGTAGATATCAAAAACTAAGCTATCTGATCTGTGATCTTGTCGCGGGCGGATATTTCGCCCGCCTCACTCGTTGTACGGATCCGCGCGATGGTCAGTCCCGCCGCTGGCGGATGAGGATTGACCCCATGACACTCCTGATGATCGTTGCGCTGGCCATCGCCTTGGCCGGTGTCGCTGTGACGTTCAGCGCCTACCGGTTCGCCCCCATATCGAAGCATATCGCCAGTTGGGATGTCGCCCTCGTTGGCGGGATCAGCACCGCCGCGTTGGGTAGCCTTGGCGCGCTCCTGCTGGTGTTCACCGCGTGAGGCAGTTGGAAAAAGTCAGCTGCAAGCCGTGACCGGACCGAGCGGCGGAAGCAAGTCGCGTCTCCGTCGTCCTCGAAACGTAGCGGCAGACGCTGTAGCCATTCGATCATAGGAGTTGATCAGGGTGATCACGGGCCCGCAGCTTCTCGCAGCACGGATCTCCATCCGCTGGTCGCCTGGTGAACTGTCTAAGCGCGCCAAAGTGCCTGTGAGCGTCGTGGCGCGAGCTGAGGGCAGCCCTGGCGAGCCGGCGGTCACCATCGCGCAGCTGAACGCCCTGATGCGGGCGCTACGCGCTGCTGGCGCCAGCTTTCCGCCGGCTGATCCTGATCAGAGTACCAGCAGCGGCCAGCCGTGAGCCACTTCAGAGACTGGTCCAGGGGCGACCCTGGCCTCCCGTTTGAGCATCTGATCAAATTCAACCCAGGGCAGTATCTTCGGACCAATATTAAATTTGTGCTAACGATACAGGTTGAGGAATGGACCGCCCTACGTGCGGGACAACGTCGGGTTGCCGCGTTGATCCCATACGGCCGGACCGATGAAGCTCCTCGACAATCTGAAGCTCCTCGCCAAGCTAGCGATCCCTGGCGCGCTTCTTGTGGCTGTCTCCATTGGCATGGTCCTCTTGGCCCGGAACAGCCTCTCCAATCTCGATGCCAACACGCAGGAGATTGTCGACTACAGCGCCCAACGCGCCGTCCTCGCCCTCCGGCTTGCCGTCGCCGTGGATGAGGCGACCATTCGCGAGAAGAATCTCATCATCGAGAGAGGCGGACCAGAGGGGCAGGCGCTCCGCGAACAGCATGGGGAAGCGGAGCGTGCTGCAACCAAGGCGGTCGATGAGTTGATCCGGCTATCCGACACGCCCGAGCGCCGCGCCATCAACGAGCAGCTGAAAGAGCTGACAGGTCGCTTCTTCTCGGCCTCGCGGACAGGGGTCGACTCCGTCCTGGAGGGCGATGTCGCCTCCGCGACGCGGCAGTCCAACGGTGAGGGGCGGACCGCGCGCAAAGCCCTCGTGGAGGCAGCCAACAAGCGCGTTTCCGCCAACGTCAGTGCCTTGGAAGAGGAAAAGCGGCGGGCAGGGGAGGTCGCTGCGGCGGCCACGCAGACCCTCACGATCGTCGCCGGGGTCGGCCTCTTCGTCGCCCTCGGCCTCCTCGGTGTCATCGTCATGTTCGGGATCGTGCGCCCGCTCAAGAGCCTCGTCAGTGTCCTTCAGCGCATGGCCAAAGGCGAGGTCGACGCGCAGATCCCCGAGGCGGTGCGCGGCGACGAGATCGGTGCGGTCGGCCGCGCAGTCAAGGGCATCCGAGACATGGTCGCGCAGAAGGCAGCCGAGCAGGCTGAGATCCGGCGCGTCGCCGACGAGGCCGCGGCGATCGAGCGGAAGCGCACCATGATCGAACTCGCCGACAGCTTCGAGCGCGCGGTGGGAGGCATCGTCGGCATGGTCTCCTCCTCGGCCACCGAGTTGCAGGCAACGGCAGGCGCGATGAGTGGCACCGCCTCAGAGACCGCGGCCCAGTCGAGCACGGTCGCTACCGCTGCGGAGGAGGCAGCGAGCAACGTCAGCACGGTTGCGGTAGCGGCTGAGGAGTTGGGCGCGTCAGTCCGGGAGATCGGCCGGCAGGTTCAGGGATCGACAGAACTGGCCCAGATCGCTGTGTTCGAGGCCGATAAAACCTCGGACATGGTCCAAGAGCTGAACGCCGCCGTGTCGCGGATCGGCGACGTGGTCGGCCTCATCTCGGGTATAGCCGGTCAGACCAATCTGCTGGCGCTGAACGCTACCATTGAGGCGGCACGTGCGGGGGCCGCAGGCAAGGGCTTTGCGGTGGTGGCCTCGGAGGTGAAGGCGCTGGCCGAGCAGACGGCTAGGGCGACGAACGAGATCTCAGGTCAGATCGCACAGGTTCAGACCTCGACGGGTCAGGCTGTGTCGGCGATCGGCGGGATCACGACGCGCATCCAGGAGATCAGCGCGGTGGCAACTTCGATTGCGGCGGCTGTCGAAGAGCAAGGGGCAGCCACCCAGGAGATCGTGCGCAACGTCAGCCAAGCGGCGCAAGGTACGGGCGAGGTAACCAGCAACATTTCCGGTGTCGCGGTTGCGGCTGAGGAGACTGGGGCGGCTGCGAGCCAAGTGCTTGGTGCAGCTTCTGAACTGTCGCGCCAATCCGAGGAGTTGCGCGCGGAAGTCGGCCGTTTCTTAGCGACGATCCGAGCGGCCTAACCCTCTATGAGCCTCATCCACAACGGGCGCACGAAGCTGACGGCGACGTTGCTGAACAGCATCGCGGCGGCGGCCGTGGCGGTCGGCGGGATCAGCCCAACCATCGCCGCGGCGTCGGGGGTCATCAGCTTCGGGCTCGCGGCGATCCTCCTCCCGGCTTGGATAGTTGTCGGTCTGGGCCTACACCTATTCGCACGCGCCATCCTCGGCCGACTGAGGGGCGCCCGATGAACGGCGACGGCTTTTTCTGGCTTCAACTCGCGGCACCCCTTAGCGGTGCTCGCGGCTGGTGGCTTCGTGTACTGGCTCACCGCTCGGCAGGATCGCCACGAGGCGGCACGACGCGGTAGGTAACGACCACATCCTGGCCCGCCTGCGCTGATCTACTCCACCGTGCGCCACTTCGCGGGCGGTAGGGTCTGCCCGGGCGTGGTGGCGTCCCGCTGTCAGAAGGTTCGCCGGTCGCTGGTTATGGCATCCGCTCAACTCGCACACTGACGGTTTACCGCTACGTGCACACCTGCGGAACGGGTCCTCGCACCGAGCACTTAGCGAACCGCCATGCTTTGGTCCTGCCTGATCCTCGTCGCTGAACACGGGTTCGTGCCCGCGCAGTGGGAGCGCGCCTCCGTGCGGAAGGAGGCGGTCCACGAAGCGCTCTTGCTCGGCTTCGTAGGTGCCGTCGTAGGCGTCGGGGCGCTCGCGTTCCTGATGGGATCGATCGAGATCAGCGGCATAACCCACTGCGTGAACTGGCAGCGAAGGCACAACCTGGTGCGGCTGGACGACGGGCCCCTACCGGCCCTTGCCCCGGAGCGCGCCAGCCATCTGCTGCTCAAGCCCCATGCTGTCGCTCCCGGTCGAACGGCCAGGATGTAGAACGATGGGGGTTGGCGGTCCGTCCAATCTGGGCCTGGACCGACTGCCATTACCGACTGTCAATCCGATCCGGGATCTGGGCAGAGGCGACCGTTGAGCCTCGGCTAACCGCCCTTCGCCATCCTGTGGCTCGGGCCGCGTTGCGTACTGGCCCCGGCCGTGAGGAGCGGCACTGAGCCCCGCCGCCCCGTGATCAAATCGAGCGGCGGGGTCTCTCTTCCATCTGAGCCGCGTGTCGGCCTCGTCCTGGCTGCCCGCGTGCGGCCGCTCGGAGTTGCTATGTCTGACCCGCGGCAGATGCCGGTTCTTGTTGTCGATGACGTGCCCATGATCCGTGTGGTGGTCCGCGCCGTGCTGGAGCAGGTCGGGGTCAGTGACGTTCACGAAGCTCCTGACGGCGCAGCCGCGCTCGCGATGCTTGATGAGCGCTCCTACGGCCTCGTCATTTCGGACCTGCACATGTCCCCGATGTCGGGCTTCGAGCTACTGCACCGGGTGCGAGAGGACCGCCGCCTGCGTGAGACGCTGTTCGTGATGATGACGATTAAGGAGCACGCCCACGCCTTCACGGCGGTGCGGAAGGCCGGTGTGAATGCCTGCCTCACGAAGCCCTTCATGCCCGCGGCCCTGCGGAAAACGCTCGAAGGGCTCTGGGGTGGCGAAGACGAGAAACCTAGCGAGGATCCTAAAACAGCTACCGTTCTGCTGTGGCCGATTTTCCATAAGGGCTTGATCAGATCGGGCGACGGGGCGGACGCACGGCGAGCGCCGATCGGCGGCAACGATCCGTTAACCATAATGGCCGAGGTACCTGTCAGCGATCGGCTGGGGACTGAGCGTTGGAAGAGCAGCACCGAGACCCGGATGTACGGTCTCGCGGTGCGGCCTCGTCGGCGCAGTCGCAACAAGCCCGCACCTGGAACACCAGGGCGGGCTTCTATCGCCAGATCAAGCAGCGACGCCGATCTGCCTTAGGTAAGCACCTGCGGATGCGGCGAGGGCGTGCCGGAGTACCGCTTCGGGTCCAGCGGGCAGCCGGTATGCACCCTGCGATGAGAAAACCTCCGGCTGCCGTTCTCGGCGTATGACCCTGAGAGTACCACCGCGCCGTGGCAGGACGGGCAACGCTTGAGCGCCATCACGTAGGCGCTCTTCGCCTCAGCGACACCGATCGAGCGCCAGACACCTTCGATTTTCGCTTCGCAGGTCTGAGCATCGGGTGTGGACATATCTGGGAGGTGCCATGCTGGGGCCAGCCCGTAACGGTGTCGGGCCGCAGGGTTCTAGCTCGCCCGCTTTGCATTCCAACTGCCGTCACACGCAACGAGTCCGCCCAACGTGCGCCATGTGCCGCTGCCGCTGCCCTTTGCGGTCAGGCTGCCGGCGATCGGCACCTTGTTGGTGCCGCTGGTGATCGTGGCCCGCACGGCGCCACCTGCCGACACACCGCCATCGATGTCGACGTCCTGCCCGGGGATGGAAGCATCGCTGTCCTTGATCTGCACGTGATAGCTCGTGCTGGCCGAGCAGGGGCCTTGAGCCGTAGTGGCCACGATGGTCCAAGAGCCGTCGTACTGGTTCGGTACACGCACCCTCTTCGTCGCAGCATGAACCGGGCTGAGAGCGCCTGCAGTCAGGCCAGCGGCGAGGATCAAGAGAGAGGTACGTGCCATAGATAGCTCCGACGGTCGCGCCGTCGCTGTTAACGACGCGTTCGGACAACAGATGCTTTAAAGAAATCGTTTCAAAAATCGTTTGGGCAGCGACCCAGTCGAAAAATGGTTTAAAAACGGGACCGCGAAACTCGAACGCGAAACTTTCCAACATGTCCGTCCGTAATGGCAAATTATCTGAACTCATCATTTGATGAGTATGGCACAGATATCGAGCTGACTTAGGAACTTTGGCGAGAGTTGCAGGCTTTTGTGAGCCATGCGGGCGATCAGTCCGCGCCCACAGGAGATCTCGCATGAAGAAGATGAAGTTTGCGCTTGCCGCCGCCACCCTGCTTGGAGGCATCGCCTTCAGTGCTGGTTCGGTGTCAGCAGCTCCGATGTCCGCCAGCGGCCTCCACACCGACCAATCCGGCGTTACTCAGGTTCGCATGATGCACGGCGACCGCATGATGATGAAGAAGCGCATGATGCATCAGCGGATGATGCGCCGTCACATGATGAAGAAGCGAATGACTCACCGCATGTGAGGCGCTCACCACCACGTGGAAGGGCTCCTGCTAAAGCCCTTCCACCATGAACCGCTCTGCTTGATCAAGAGACCGACGCTTTGTCCCGCACCTACAAGCTCTCGGCGGTGCCCGCCTCTCGTACACTGGATACTTCCGCTGGATCGTGACGTTCGCGGATGGCCTCTTCTCCGAGCGATCGACCTATCCCTACGCGACCAAGGCGGCGGCCATGATCGTAGGCCGGATCCGAATGGCGGATCTCAGCGTCGGCCGACAAGGGACGGAACCGCTTATCCGGCGGCAAGATTGATTGTTATCCCTTGCGGTGACGGAGATGCCGGACGATAGCCAACCCTGGCATACCCGACCCCGACGGACCGGACCTACCAACACCCGGTGAGCCGCCGCCGACCGAACCCATGCCCGGCGATCCGCCGATGCCACAGCCACCCAGCGATCCGGTCGGGCCAGACTTGGTGCCGGGTGTTCCGGTTGGCCCCGGCACGCTGATTTGAAGTGCAATTGAGAAGGGCCGAGTGGCGGTATCGTTACGGCTCGCCTGCTCAATCCTACCCGTCCATGAACCCCATCCGCTCCGGCGACGAGTTCAGCGCCGGTCATCACCTCACCGTTCACCCGCCACAGACCGGGATCCTTGTCGAAGCGCTCGACTGAGGGGCCCCCGGATTTTGGTCCGGCCGAAAGGTGAGCCTCCGGGTCTCATTCGGCGGCCTGCAGGGCCGCCGCCAAGGCGAATTCCTGGGGCGTTCGCCACCCCAGGGCGGTGTGAGGACGGCTCTCGTTGTAGTGCCGCCGCCACGGCTCGGTCTTGCTCCTCGCGTCGGGCAACGACAAGAACCAGTTCGCGTTCAGGCACTCGTCGCGCAGCCGGCCGTTGAACGACTCGACCAGTGCGTTGTCGGTCGGCTTGCCAGGGCGCGAGAAGTCCAACGTGACACCGTTCTCGTAGGCCCAGCGGTCGAGGGCTTTCGAGACGAACTCAGGCCCGTTATCGACCTGAATCGCGCACGGTACTCCGCGCAGCAGCGCCAAGCGGCCGACGACAGCCACGACCTGCTCGCTTTTGATGCCTGGTCGACCTCGATCGCCAGAGCCTCGCGCGTGAACGCATCGACGACGGTCAGGGCCCGCAGTCGGCGGCCGTCGAACAGAGCGTCGGAGACGAACTCCATCGACCAGCGTTCGTTCGGCCGGAGCGCAGCAGGCTGACGCTCACGGTGTGCCGCGCTGACGTGCCGGCGCGGTCGCTTGAGCCGCAGGCTCAGCCCCTCGTCCCGGTAGAGACGGTGGACCCTCTTATGGTTCACCCGCCAGCCCTCCCGGCGCAGCAGGATGTAGATCCGGAAATAACCGTAGCGCACCCGGCTTTTGGCCAGATCACAGATGCGCATCCGCAGCGGTGCCTGATCGGGCTTGGTCGAGCGGTAGCGGATGCCCGACCGGCCGACGCCGAGCGCGGCGCAGCCGCGCCGCTCGCTCACCCCGTGCGCCTCCTGAACCGGGTGCACGAGCTCGCGTCGCCGAGCAGGCGTCAGAGCTTTTTTGCGAGCACGTCCTGCAGGATGTGCTTGTCGAGGCTCAGATCGGCGACGAGCTGCCTGAGCTTGCGGTTCTCGTCCTCGAGCTGCTTCAGCCGCCGCAACTCGCCCGTCCCCAAGCCACCGTAGAGCTTCTTCCAGAGGTAAAACGTCTGTTCGGAGATGCCCATCCGGCGCAGCCCCTCCGCGACCGGTGTCCCGGTCTCGGCCTGCTTCAGCGCGAAGGCGATTTGTTCTTCACACGCACTCTCTTATGGGTCTGATCGATGAAAATGAGCAGAGCACGGCTCCTTGGAGAGCTGCGCCGGCCGAAGGGACGAAACCGGTGGCATGCCGACCTTCTTCATCTCGCTTAGGCACTTAGCGCTGACCATCGCCTCACACTCATCAGAGCGCGCTTTGGCGAAGCAGGAGCCGTGCGCGCCAGAGGACCGCCGCTTGCATCGGGCGTCAATCGAAGGTCGACAATGTGGCCCGACCGGCCGCTTTGCGTCGTTCAGTTGCGGAGGCTCCTCGCGGCTTGGCTTCCTGAGCGACCGCGGTGAGTGCGACGGCCGCCCCGCGGAGGTGAAGCAATGCCCCGTAAGACGCTGATCAAGAGAGCAGATTGGGCGATCGCCTGGGATGGGGCGACGAGCCAACATGTCTACCAGCGCGGTATCGACGTCGCTTTCACCGAAGATCGCATCCTCTACGTCGGTCCCGACTTCACGGGCACTGCAGACCAGATTTTCGATGGGCGCGACCTGATGGTGATGCCCGGGCTCGTCGACGTTCACTCCCATCTCGGACACGAACCAGCCTACCGCGGCATCCGCGAGGAGCACGGCGTCCCGAGCATGTATATGACCGGGCTGTACGAGCGCTCCCAAGCCTTCGATACCACCGACCCTGGCCTGCGCTGCGCCGCCACCGAGGTCGCCCTGTGCGAACTGCTGAAGAGCGGTGTCACCAGCATCTGCGACATCACCGCGCCCTACGAAGGCTGGACCGAGACTATCGCGAGAAGCGGCATTCGTGGCTTCCTCGCCCCCGGCTTCGCTTCGGCCCGCTGGCGCCTGGAGAACGGCCACAGCCTCGGCTTCGCCTGGGACGAGGCAGGGGGCCGGCGCGGCCTCGACACGGCCCTCGCCCTCATCGACAGCCTGCCCGCGCACCCGTCAGGCCGGCTCTCCGGCGTGGTGTCGCCGATGCAGATCGAGAACTGTACCGACGATCTCCTGCGCGACAGCCGGGCCGCCGCGCTCGAGCGTGGCATCCCTTTTACCCTGCACCTCTCCCAGGGCGTGCTCGAACTGCAGGAGATGACGCGCCGACACGGGGTCACCTCGATCCGCCACGCGACCGATCTCGGGATCCTCGGGCCAGGGACCATCCTCGGCCACGCGATCTTCCTGGACACCCATTCCTGGATCCGAGGCTGGACCCGCGATGACCTGCGCCTCTTGGCCGAGAGCGGCTGCGCGGTCGCGCACTGCCCGACGCCGTTCGCCCGCTATGGCCAGATCCTCGAGAGCTTCGGCGCCTACATGCGCGCCGGTATCACGATGGCGCTCGGCACCGACACGAGCCCGCACAACATGCTGGAGGAGATCCGCAAGGCCGGCACCTTCAGCCGGATCGCCGCCCGCGACATCACCGATGTCTCGACCGGCATGCTGTTCCACGCCGCCACTGTGGGCGGCGCGAGCGCGCTGCTGCGCGACGATCTCGGCCGACTGGCTGTCGGTGCGCGTGCCGATATCGTGCTGGTGGATCTGAAGCAGCCCGACATGATGCCGGCCCGCGATCCGCTGCGCTCGCTCGTCTTCCATGCGGCCGACCGAGCCGTGCGGGATGTGTTCGTGGCGGGCCGTCAGGTGGTGGCAAACGGGCACGTGACAGATCTCGATCACCGTGCCGCGGCCGAGCGCCTTACCGAAGCCCAGGCGAGGATGATGGCCCTGTGCCCGAGCCGCGACTACCGCGGTCGGACTGTCGACGTGCTCACCCCGTTGAGTCTGCCTTTGCGCGGCTGAGGTCCGAGGGCCCGGCGTGAGCTGTCGTCCTAAACCCGCTGTCTAACCCCAAGAAGATGTCGTCTATCGCAAGACGAAGGATCGCATGACCGACGGGCGGCGCATCCTCGGTCAGACGACGACCGGCCGCAGCGCCTCGCCCATCCAGCGCGCGATCGCCGTCATCCGCGCGTCCGTGCCGGGCTGCCCCACGACCTGAATGCCCATCGGCAGGCCGCCCACGGCCGTGAGGGGGACCGTCACAACGGGCGCGCCGAGGAGCGAGCTCGGCGTGTTGAACACGGAATCCCCCGTCGGGCGCGGCGCGAGCGGCGCGCCGGGACGATCGCCTGACCAGGGCGGCGCCGGTCCGGGCGAGGCCGGCGCGATCAGCGCGTCGAGCGTGGGGGCGAGCGTCGCGTACACGGAGCGCACCGCCTCCCGCCGCCGCAGCAGATCTTGGTAGCCCTCGATCCCTAGGCGCTCCGCGGTCGCGACCGTGGCCTTGGCCCGCGCGCTGACGCCGTCCGGGTGCTGAGCCACGAGGTTGCGGATCGCCCAGTGGTTCTCCCAGGCGGTGATCGTGTTGGCCATCTCGCGCACGCCGACGAGGGCGCGCTCGAGGCGCTCGATCGCGGGGTCGTCCCGGCGGCGCAGCACCGTGACGCCGGCAGCGGCGATCTGCGCCACCACCGCCTCGAAGGCCGCCCGCGACGCATCGTCGAGCGCCTCCCACCCTTCCGTCTCCATCACCGACACGGTGAGCGGCCGATGCGAGGCGGGCGGGTCCGCGGGGCCGGCGAGCGGGGCGCGGCCCGGATCTCCGCCGGCCCGGCGGGCGATCTCGATCGACACGCGCCACATGTCGTTCGCGCAGGTCGCGTGCACGCCGTGCGTGCTCATGCTGGTCGCCTGTCGCTCGCCGCGGTTGATCGCGCCCTGGGACGGCTTCAGGGCCCAGTTGCCGCAGTAACTCGCCGGCCGGATGATCGAGCCGCCGACCTGACTGCCGATCGCGGCCGGCACCATCCCGGCCGCGACCGCGGCGGCTGAGCCCGAGGACGACCCCCCCGGCGTGCGCGCCGGATCGAACGGGTTCGTCGTCGCCGGCGGGTGCGTGCCGCCGAGTTCGGCCGTGGTGGTCTTGCCGAGGACCACCGCCCCGGCCTCGCGCAGCGCCCAGACCGCGGCGTTGTCGCGTCGGGGAAAGTTGCCCGCGTAGGCCGCGCAGCCCATCTGGGTCGGCATGTCGCGCGTCTCGAGGAGGTCCTTGATCCCCACCGGCATGCCGTCGATCGGCGAGAGCGGCTGCCCCGCCCGCCAGCGCGCGCCGCTGGCGTCCGCGGCTTCCCGCGCCCCGGCCTCGTTCACGACCACGAAGGCCCGCACCACGGGCTCGCGCTCGGCGATCACCGCGAGGCAGCGCTCCAGATAGGCTCGCGGGGAATCGGCGCCCGAGCGGAACGCCTCCGCGGCGGCGTCGAAGCCCGAGGTCCGGCGGCTCGGATCGTAGGGGGCCATCTCTGCTCCTCGGGTCAGTCGAATTCCGGCAGCGACGGATGCCGGTCCGCCCAGGGCATCGCCCGCTCAAAGGCGGCCGCGACCTGCAGCAGGCGGGCATCTTCGCCGACGGGTCCGACGAGCTGGATCGCGACCGGCAGTCCCGCTTCGTCGAACCCGCAGGGCAGGCTTACCGCCGGGTTGCCGGTGAGGTTGAACGGCATCGTGTACGGGTACCAAGCCGCGCGCAGGTTCGGCACGGCTCTCCCGTCGATCGTGATCGGCCCGAAGAAGTCCTGGTCGATCGGCAGGGCCGTGCGCGACAGGGTCGGCATCGCCAGGACGTCGATGTCGCTGAACCACGATTGCACCTGCCGGAAGAGGCCGGTGCGCGCGAAGATCGCCGCGTAGAGCTCGGCCGCCGAGACGTCGCACACCCGGTCCATCTGGCGCACGAAGGTCGGGCACAGGATCTCCCGGTGGTGCGCGAGGTGGTGGCCGAACTGCGCCCTGCGATAGGCGCCGTTGCTGACGAACCAGAGGGCCTCCGGGTTCTCGAACGGCGCCTCGTGGACGCGCGTCTCGGCGCCGAGATCCGCCAGGGCGGCGACCGCCCGCTCGCAGGCAGCCAGCACGTCGGCCGCCACGTGAGCATTGCCGAGCAGCGGCCGCCAGCCGACGCGCAGCCCGGCGAGGGGCTTCGTGCCCGGACGGAGCGTGTCCAGGGCCGCAACGAAGCCCGGCTGGGGCCGGCCCGCGCTGAGCGGGTCCCGAGGGTCGGGTCCGGCCATTGCGTCGAGCATCAGCGCCGTGTCGCGGACGGTGCGGGTCATCGGCGTCACGTAGGAGATGTTGCCGAACCCGTCCTGGGCGTATTCCTGCGGCACGACGCCGAGCCCCTGCTTGAAGCCGACGACGCCGTTGCAGGCGGCGGGGATCCGGGTCGAGCCGCCGCCGTCGGTGGCGACTGCGAGCGCTGTCAGTCCCGCAGCCGCGGCCACGGCCGCCCCGCCGCTGGAGCCGCCCGACGTGCGGCCCGCGTCCCAGGCGTTGCGCGTGCGTCCGAACAGGGGCGCTTGGGTCAGGCATTGCTGCCCGAATTCCGGCGTGGTGGTCTTACCCACGACGATCGCGCCGGAAGCCTTTAGGCGGGTCACGACCTCCGCGTCGGCCTCCGGCACGTGCTCGGCGAAGACGCGCGAGCCCCAGGTGGTGCGGATCCCGGCGGTCGGAACGAGATCCTTGATCGAGACCGGCAGACCGTGCAGCGGCTCCAGCGGCTCTCCGCGCATCACCGCGGCCTCCGCTGCCCGGGCGCCGGCGAGCGCCTGCTCCTCCGCGACGGTGATGAAGGCGTTCAGCACCGGTTGGGCCCTGACGATACGCGCGAGCGTCGCCGTCATGAGCTCCACCGGTGACAGCCGCCGCGTTCGGATCAGGGTCGCGAGTTCCGCCGCGGGCATGTAGGCGAGGTCATCCGCCATGATCCCGATCTCCTCAAGCCCGCCGCACGTTCCAGAAGGTGCTGAAGCCCTTCAGGATGCCGGTGAGGTCGCGCTTGGCCGCCGTGGCGTAGAAGGCTTGCCCCAGCGGCATGAAAGGCACCTCGGCCATCGCCCGTGCCTGAATATCCCTGCAGATCGCCCGCTGCTGCGCGGGATCGCCGCTCGCCAGCCACTGGGCGCGCAGATCCTCCACCCGCGCGTCGGTCGGCCAGCCGAACCACGCGCGCTCGCCGGTGCCGCGCAGTGCCAGGTAGCCCGCGGGGTCGAGGAGGTCCTGGCCGGAGAAGGTCGTGAAGAACGCGCTCCACCCGCCCTGCGCGACCGGCTCCTTCTTAGCGCGGCGCTGCACCACAGTGCCCCAGTCGGTGACCTGCGGGTCGACGTTCATGCCGATGCGACGCATCAGGTCGGCCGCCACCTCGCCGAGCGCCCGGAGCTTGGGGCTGTCGGTCGAGATCAGCACCACCGCGCGCTCGCCCCGATAGCCCGCCGCCTCCAGCGCGCGCTTGGCCTCCTCGACCGGCCGCGGGCTCGCCAGGACGTCGAGGCCGGCCTCGCTCGCCATCGGCGTGCCGGGCGGGAAGACGCCGACCCCGTCGCGCCACAGGGCGCGGTCCTCGCCCATCATCGCCAGCATGAAGTCCTCCTGGCGCACGGCCGAGAGGACGGCGCGGCGCACGCCCGGATTGTCGAAGGGCGGGTGCAGGTGATTCACCCGCATCAGGGCGACGTTGCCGAGGGGATCGCCCTGGAAGACCTGCAGGTCGCGGCTGCGGCGCAGGACCGGCAACAGGTCGGTGGGTGGATTGTAGAACATGTCGACCTCCCCCGCGACGAGGGCGTTGACGGCGGTGGCCGCGTCCGGCTGGACGAGCCACTCGACCCGATCGAAATGCACGATCTTCGGCCCAGCGGTGCCGCTCGGCGTCCCGGTCTCGCGCGGGCGATAGCCCTCGAACCGGGTGTACACGGCGCGCGCGCCGACGACGCGCTCGTCCGCTTTGAAGCGGAACGGGCCGCTCCCGACGATCTCGGTGAGCTGGGTGAAGGCGTCGGTCCGCGCCAGCCGCTCGGGCATGATCGCGGGGTAGGGGGCGCCGTTACGGGCCAGGGCGTAGGGCAAGAGCGGGAAGGGCCGCTTGAGGCGGAAGCGGATGGTGCCGTCGTCGGGAGCCGTGAGTTCGTCGGTCACGGCCATCAGCGCCCCGCCGAAGGCGTCACGGCGCGCCCAGCGCACGAGGCTCGCGACGCAATCCCGGGCGAGTACGGCCGAGCCGTCGTGGAAGTTCAGTCCCGGCCGCAGGGTAAGTTCCCAGGTGAGGCCATCGTCCGAGACCGAGTGGCCGGCCAGCATCTGGGGCTGGGGCATCAGCCGTTCGTCGAGGGCGAACAGCGTGTCGTAGACCATCGCCGCGTGGTCGCGGGTGACGTAGGCGGTGCTCCAGGTGGGGTCGAGGACCGTGACGTCGGTGTAGGGCACGTAGCGCAGGACGCGCGTGCCCTGCGCGGCGACGCGGCTCGGCCGTGCGATGCCCGCGGTGAGGGCCGGGGCCGCTGCGAGCTGGAGGAAACGACGGCGATCCATCCCGCACCTCATCGAGCACGCACGCGCCCGGCGCGCCGGTCAGGGTCCCATCCCCGGGGGAACATGGCAAGCCGCATGCCGGCGGCGCGCTCGGGCCTAGCCGCCGGTTGATCGGCGGTCCAGGATGGAAGCGATCCGCGTCATCCTTCGGCACAGCCGATGCAAAGGGTGGCGGTGGCCGGCCGTTCCGGCCTCGATAAAACGGGACCCCAGCATGCCGCCGCAGGAAGCATCCAGATCGCCGGTCCGCGGCGGACGCGTCGCGATCGCCGGCCTCGGCACCGTCGGGCGCGCCGTGGGGCGCGCTCTCGACGGGGGAGCCATCCCCGGACTGAGCCTGACCGCCGTCGCGGTCCGCGATGCCGGCAAAGCCCGCGCCGCGCTCGCGGCGCTCGCTGCGCCGCCCGAGGTCGTCACCGCGTTCGACGCTCTGGAGCCGCGGGCCGACATCGTGCTGGAATGCGCGCCGTCCCAGCACCTCCCCGCGATCGTGCGGCCGTTCGTGACGGCGGGCAAGACGGCCGTCGTGCTGAGCTGTGGGGCGCTGCTCGACCACGAGGACCTCGTGGCGACCGCCCGCGCCCACGGCGGGCAGATCGTCGTGCCGACCGGCGCCTTGCTCGGCCTCGACGCCGTGACGGCCGCCGCGGAGGGGACGATCCACACCGTGCGGATGATCACCCGCAAGCCCGTGCGCGGCCTCGTCGGCGCGCCCTACCTCTTGGAAAACGGGATCGAGATCGCCAGCATCACCGAGCCGATGCGGGTCTTCTCCGGCAGCCCGCGCGAGGCGGCCCGCGGGTTTCCGGCCAACCTCAATGTCGCGGTCGCGCTCTCACTCGCCGGCATCGGCCCGGACCGGACCGAGCTCGAGATCTGGGCCGATCCTGTCCTCGACCGCAACACCCACCGCATCGAGGTCGAGGCCGACGCGGCGCGGTTCTCCATGACGATCGAGAATGTGCCGACCGACGAGAACCCCCGGACGGGCCGCATCACGGCCCTGTCGGTCATCGCCTACCTGCGCAAGCTCGCCGCCCCCCTCCGGGTCGGCACCTGACGGGCCGGGCCGGGCTGGCACATACCGTGCTGCCGGTCGCCTGCGCCCGGGCCAGCATCCGCGCGCGGATGCCCCCTCAGACCCGGAGCGGCCCGTGACACCGACGAGCGACGAGACCCGGTCCGAGATCGAGCGGGCGACGATGCGGCGCGTCACGCTCCGGATCATGCCGCTGCTGATGCTGGGCTTCCTCGTCGCCTTCATCGACCGGGTGAACGTCGGCTTCGCGGCGTTGCAGATGAATGCCGATGCCGGACTCTCGGCCTCGGTCTTCGGCCTGGGCGCGGGCCTGTTCTTCGTCGCCTACTTCCTGTTCGAGGTGCCCTCGAACCTGATGCTCGAGCGGTTCGGCGCCCGGCTGTGGCTGGCCCGGATCATGATCACCTGGGGGGTGATCTCCGCGGCCACCGCGCTCGTCGTCGGACCGGTCTCATTCTGCGCGGTGCGCTTCCTGCTCGGTGCGGCGGAGGCCGGCTTCTATCCCGGCGTGATCTTCTACCTGACGCACTGGTTCCCGAAGGCCTATCGCGCCCGGGTGATCGCCCTCTTCGCGGTGGCCGTGCCCCTGTCGAACTTCGTCGGCTCGCCGCTCTCGGCGGCGCTGCTCGGGCTCGACGGCTGGCTCGGTCTGCGCGGCTGGCAGCTGATGTCGATCGTCGAGGCGATGCCGGCCGCGGTGCTGGGCTTGCTCGTCCTCCGGTTCCTCCCGGAGGGCCCGGACCGGGCGCCCTGGCTCGACGCGGCGCAGCGCGGCTGGCTCACCGGACGTTTGGACGCCGAGCGCGCGGAGCAGCCGCTGGTCCGGCCGTCCGTCTGGCGGGTGATCCTCGATCGGCGCGTGCTGGCGGCCGGCCTGATCTTCGCCGGCAGCGTCGGCGCGAGCGCGTGCCTGTCAATCTGGCAGCCGCAGATCTTCAAGTCCTACGGCCTTTCGACCATGCAGATCGGCCTGCTCAACTCGGTACCCTTTGGAGTCGCGGCCGGGCTGATGGTGCTCTGGGCCCGACGCTCGGACCGCACGGGGGAGCGGGCCTGGCACGTCGCCGGGCCGCAGGCGCTCACCGCGCTCTGCCTCGCGGCGGCGCTGGCCGCCCAGGGGTTCGGGCCGACGGTCGCGATCCTGTTCCTGGCGATCCTGGGGACCTACGCCGTCAAGGGCCCGTTCTGGGCCATGGTCACGGAATGGCTGCCGCCGGGTGCGTCTGCGGCGGGAATCGCGCAGATCAACGCCATCGGCAATCTCGGTGCCTTCGTCGGGACGTACCTGATGGGCGTGATCAAGGACGCGAGCGGCAGCTACGCGCTGGGCCTGCTGCCGCTCGCCCTGGTCACGGCCACGGGCGCCGCGCTCGCGCTGGGTTTGGGCCGCACGCGCGCGCCGCTGAGCCCCGTTCTACCGGGTGAGCGGGCGTAGACCGCGACGCTCGCCCCGCGGGCGAAGACCCGCGAGGCAGGATGAGGGGCAACTCCCAGCTTCGAGCACCGCCCGCTCCGCGCTCTATGGCCGACAGCCCGCCCTCGCTGTCCGGGATCACTTCCCCGGGCGACCGTGCGGCGATGCCGCGAAGCGACGCGTCCCGGTGCGGTCGTATCCGGCGTCTCCGGGGCCGCGCTCGGACGGGGAAGGGCGCGACAGGCGGGGCGGCGGACGGCGGCCGGACGCGGCCCATCGTGTGTAGAGTGCGGCGCTCCACAATCCGACGCATCCCGTCGGTTCGCGCGATCGCGGGCGTCGCGCCCGAGGAGAAATGCCATGTGCCGAGCTCAGCTGCTGTCGATCGCCTGCTGCATGGCTGCGCTAAGCCCGCCCGCGGCGGCGGCGGCCGACATCCGTGTGCTCGCAACGGGCGTCTACGCGTCCAGCCTGCGCGACCTCGCCGGGCCGTTCGAGGCAATGACCGGCGATCACCTCGTCCTGACGATCACCAATGCGGGCGGCGTCCTCGCCAAGCTTGCTGCGCACGAAGATGCCGACGTGGTCATGACCGCCTCGGCCGGCATCGACGCGCTGGTCGCGCGCGGCGACGTCCGGCCGGAGACCAAGTTCGATGTCGCACGCATGCGGCTCGGCGCCGCCGTCAAATCCGGGGCCGCGCTCCCCGACCTGACGGGCGAGGCGGGTTTCCGCACCGCGCTCCTCGCGGCGCCCACCGTGGCCTACATCGATCCCAAGGGCGGCGGCTCGGCGGGCGCCTTCTTCGACGGGATGCTGACCCGGCTCGGCCTCGCTGAGGCCGTGCAGGCCAAAGTGGTGCTCTGCGCCACCGGCGCCGAAGTGGCATCGGCCGTCGCCTCGGGCCGGGCAGCGATCGGGCTGACACAGGCCAGCGAGCTCATCGACGCACCGGGTGTGGCGTTCGCGGGGTTCCTGCCCGAGGCCGTCAACACGTGGACGCCCTACGCCGCCGCCGTCACGACGACGACGCAGGACCCGAGCGCGGCACGCGCCTTCATCGCCTTCGTGACCGGACCGAACGGGAGCGCCCGGCTGAAGCAGGCGGGTTGGGACGTCCCGCCACGCTGAGGGAAGGACCCGTACCAGCGGGACATCCGAGGGGTTCAGCGGTCTCGATCAACCGGCGAGGAAGGCGAGCAGGCGCGCGTTGAACGCCTCCGCGCTATCCAGAGACGAGATGTGCGCGGCCCCAGGGATGATCGTGAATTGTGCATCGGCCATGCCGTCGCTGACCTCGCGCGCGACGGCGGGCGGGAACAGCCTGTCCTCTTCGCCGGCGATCACCAGGGTGGGATGCCCGATACCCTGGAGGCGGCCCGCGACGTCGAACGCGCGCATGCCGAGGGCGACGTTCGCGAGCGAGGACCCGCTGTGTCGCTCGGCCAAGCGGCACCACGTCGCGTAAGTCGCGCGTCCGGCCGAGCTCTCCCGGTACTGCGCGTTGAGCATCACGGGCCACGTCGCTTGGAAGCGTTGGAGCGGCCCGCCCGGCTGATGAAACATCTCGACCCAGCCGGCGACGAGATCCGCGGTCGCCGGGTCGTTGAACACGGCCCGCGAATTGGCCACGACCAGCCGGTCGACCCGCTGCGGCTGCGCGAGCGCAAGCGTCAGCGCGACCATGCCGCCGAGGGACAAGCCGCAGACCGAGATGCGCGCGATCGCGAGATGGTCGAGCAACCCGATCACATCCCGGGTCAGATCGTCCACGGTGGTGACGTCGGTGGCGGGATCCGACAGCCCGTGCCCGCGAAGATCGGGCAGGATCACGCTGTAGCCGGCGAACACCAGGGCGGCGACCTGGTTCATCCAGGACCAGCCGGCGTTCGTGAACCCGTGAATCAGCATCACGGGATCGCCCCGGCCGAGCAGCTCATAGTGCAGCCGGCGTCCGTCGCGTTCGAAATGCGGCATCGTCTCAGACCTGACCTGTCGTCCCGGCGAGTTCCGCCGTGACCGCTTCCAACGATTTGCCGCGCGTCTCGTAGCCGAGGAGGTAGCCCCCGACACCCCCGATCAGCAGCAGCACGCTCAAGGCGGTGAAGAAGGCGTAGTTGGGGGCGCCGCTGCCCAGCATCCATCCGAGCATCGGCGCCGCGACGATCCCGCCGATCCGCTGCCAGGCCGCAGCCCAGCCCGTCCCGACCGCGCGGTACCGCGTCGGGTAGACCTCGCTCGTGTAGGCGAAGAGCGGACCGCCCGCACCGCCCGAAGCGAAGAATGCCGTCAGCGCGCCGAGCCCGAGGATGGACCAGGACTCGGTGGCCTGCCCCCACGCGAACATGAGGAGACCCCCGACGCAGAGGAACACCGGGACGGTTGTGCGCCGCCCCCAGCGATCCAGCAGCAGGCCGCCCGCGACGTTGCCCAGCGCGCCCGTCCCGGCGATCAGTCCGGTGAACGCGAAGCTTTTGACGACCGGAAAGCCCATCCGCGCGAAGATCGACGGCAGCCAGATCGCCACGGCGAAGAACACCGCCCCGCCGGTGAGCTGCATCAGCCAGATGCTCGCGGTCGGCCGCAGATAGCCGCCGCGCAGAATTGCACTCAGGTGCGCCGGCTCGGCCGGCGGTCGATGTCGGGGCGGCGGCAGCGTCCGTGGGTCGATGGTGCTGAGACCATCGACGATGCGGCCGGCCTGTTCGAGACGGCCGCGGGCGATGAGGAAGCGGACCGACTCGGGTAGCATCACCCAGAGCACGATCAGAACGAGGCCTGGAACGGCTCCCGCGATGAACATCCCCCGCCACGTGAACGCCGGGATGATGAAGAGGGCGACCATCGCCGCGAGGAAGCTCGAGCCTTGCCAGAACGCCACGGTCGAGGCGAGCATGAGGCCGCGCCGGCGCGTCGGGATGAACTCGGAGAGGTACGTGAAGACGAGCGGCACCTCCGCCCCCAAACCGATACCCTGGAGGATCCGCAGCACCAGGAGTGCGTCGTGGCTCCAGGCGAAGGCGACGGCGCAGCTGAGGGCGCAATAGGCGGTGATCGCGCCGACCATCGTCCACTTGCGTCCGAACCGGTCGGCGAGGAAGCCGACACAGGTCGAGCCGATCAGCATGCCGATGAAGACGCTCGAGGCGAGGATGCCGGCCTGAGCCGGGCTGAGCGCGAAGGCCGCGACGATGCCGGGCAGCGCGAAGCCCATCATGTTGATGTCGAAGCCGTCGAACAGATGGCCGAGCGCGGCCGTCACGTACATGCGCCAGTGTTTGGGTGTGAGCGCTGATCGATCGAGGCTTTCGAGCAGCTGACCCGGGTTTATCTGTGGCATCGTATTCAGCAACTCGACTGTCTTAATTGTTTCATCTCTTCGCTCGAATATCGCTGCAAATTCGGGTCCATCACCCATCGACTTGTCGCCCCGGTGATTCAGGCCGCTCGGCGCTGAGCGTTCGGCAGAGTGCGCCGCGCGCGTTATCGGGCGCGCGGGTGACGAGCGGCGCAGGAGGCTCCCCGCGCCGCTTCGCGGACTGATCGGGCAGAATCCGGGGCCGTGTCGTCGCGCCAGCAGACTTTGCCCGATCCCGAGACGTCGCGACGCTCCACGCGGGCCTGAGCGCTCCCGTGCCAGGCCCCGGACGCCGCGCCGCTCAGGAGAACGGAAGCCGGTCCGCGAGCCCGATCTCGCCCGCGAGTGTTCGCAAGTCGTCCAACGTGTCGTCAGGCAGCAGCAACCCGGCGCGCCGATGATCGGCGTCGTTTCGAGCCTCGATCTCGCCGGGATAGAAGACCTCGTCGTATCCCTGTGCCAGCGGGACGGCCTTCAGGCCCGCGATCATCTCTTCCATGCGCGCGCCGAAGTTCTCGATCGGCTGGAAGGCCGCGATATCGAGGGCGATCATCAGGTGACCGGCGCCGCTGCGTTCCCGGGCCTGATACGGCCCGTGCACCCCGGGTCCGAAGGCGCTGCCGGTAAGAACCCCCGAGAGCATGTCCATCGCGACCGAGATGGCATAGCCCTTGTGCTGCGCCATGGGCAGGATGATGCCGTCGATCGCCTCCTGCGGATCGATGGTCGGCGCGCCCTCAGCGTTGATCGCCCAGCCTTCCGGGATCGTTTGCCCCCTCTGGCGCGCGAGGTAGATCTTGCCGCGGGCCACGCCCGTGTTGGCGATGTCGAGCACCAGAGGCGCGTGGGTGCCGGCGGGTGCGGCCCAGGACCACGGATTGTTGCCGACGACCTTCCGCCGCCCGCCCCAGGGCGCCATGGCGGGGCTGGCGTTCGTCGAGAGAAAACCGACGCAGTGCGCGCGCGCCGCCATCAGCGTGAAGTACATCGCGGTGCCGAAGTGGTTCGAGTTGCGGACCGCCACGGCGCCGATGCCGTGCCGCGTTGCTCGATCGACCGCTTCCTGCGCCGCGCGGGCAGCCGAGATCTGTCCCATGGCCTCGCGGCCGTCGAGGACCGCGATCGCACCGCCGTCGACCACGAGTTCGGGTTCGGCGAGCGGATCGCAGACGCCGGCCCGCAACCGCGCCATGTACCAGGGCAACCGCATGACGCCGTGCGACTGGTGCCCCCAGAGATCGGCCTGCACGAGCGTGTCGGCGCACAGGGCTGCCCGATCCTCCAGCATGCCGGTGGTCGCGTAGGCGGCCGTCGCGAAGGCGCGCAGCCGGTCTGGGGAAATTCGCTCGTCGGTCATGGGCGCGGATCCGAGGTCGGACGGGGATTCGATCTGTGAGGAGGAAGGCCACCATCCACCGCCGGGTTCGGCAGGCGGAGGCGCTGCGCGGCCCTGCGCCGACATGCAGCGAACGGCTCTGGCGCGGAGCGCTGATCCATCATGCCGCCGGGCTGCCGAACACGACGCAGACGGGCGATCCGGTCTCGACCGCCTGCCCGGTTCGGGCGAGAGCGCCGGTGACCTGATCCACGGCGAAGGATACGATCGTATCGCTGTCCTCGTTCGCGACCAGCAGCGTCTGTCCGGTGGGGTCCAGCGTGATGAAACGCGGCTTCGCGCCCCCGGTCGGGACCCAGACCGTGGGCCTCAGGCCCGCGGCCTCCACCGCGATGACCGCGATGCTGTCGTCGCCACGGTTCGACACGTAGAGCCAGCGCCCGCACGGGGTCAGCGCGATGCCGGCGGCGTGGCTGGTCTTGAGGCAGCTGGCCGGCAGCGTGGAGACGATCTCGAGCGGCGAGAGGCGGCCGCTGCCCGCCTCATAGGCGAAGCGGGTGACCGTCGAGTCGAGCTCGTTCGCCACGAAGAGGATGGTGCCGGAACGATCGAAGACGGCATGCCGCGGCCCGGCGCCCTCGCGGCCGGGTGGCGGTCCGTCCGGAGTGAGTGCGAGGCGGCCGTCATCGCGTCCGACGGCGACGATGAACACACGGTCCAGGCCCTTGTCCGGCACGATGACCCGGTCGCCGGTCGGGTCCAGCACGACCTGGTGGGGATGAGACCCCGTCTGCTGGGTTCGATGCGGGCCCGTCTGACCCGGCAGTTCGAGACGCTGGACCACGCAGCCGAGCGTGCCGTCCGCGTGGATCGGCAGGCGCGCGAGGCTCCCGCTGGCATAATTCGCGACGAGAAGCGAGCGCGCGCGTTCGTGGATCAGGAGGTGGACGGGGTTTCGCCCCTCGGTCGCTCGTGTGCCGAGGAGCGAAACGGCACCGTCCCGCGCGACCGCGAAGGCGCTGACGCTCTCTCCGTCGCCGTGCACGGCGTAGAGCCGATCCGCCGCTCGGCTCAGGGCGAGATAGGACGGGTTGGTCAGACCACGCAGCACATGGCGCAGCTCCCAGGTGCCGCCGGGCAGGACCGCGTAGACCGACAGACCCTCGCCGCGCGCCTTGCGCTCGACCGTCGTGCGTGATCCGACGAAAGCGAACATGACGGCCTCAGATCCGCTGCGACAGGGGAGCGACCTCGGACTCGGCTTCGGATCGCCGCGCGCCGATCGGCGTGTGGGTGAGCGTCAGGACCGAGGCCGCGCCGCAGATGAGGAGGGCACCGGCGACGTAGAAGGCGCCGTCGTAGCTGCCCGTCGCCCGGATGACGTACCCGGTCACGATCGGCGCCATCAGCCCGAAGACGTTGCCGCCGACCACGACGAAGGCCATGGCGACGCCGATATCGCGTGGGTTCGGCAGCAGGTCGTTGACCAGGGAGAACGTCAGCGACGTCGTCGAGGCGATGCCGGTCAGGGATACCGCGATCAGCGCCAGGATCAGCCACACGCCGTCGACGAAGGGCGCGAAGAGGACGGTGGCCGCGAGCATCATCGTGGACGCGATGACGTACCGGCGCCGACCGCCGCCGACCTCGCCCCGCATCATGCGATCGCTGAGAAACCCGATCCCGATGCAGAGCACCACGGCCACCGTGTACGGGATCGCGGCGTAGAGACCGGTCTTGGCGATCGTGAGCCCCTTGGTGGTCTGCAGATAGCTCGGCAGCCATGTCAGGAAGAGGTACTGCGAGTAGACGTTGCAGCCCATCGTCAGCGCCAGCCCCCACAGCGTCGGCCCGGATGACAGCATACCGACCAGGCCCGTGCGGTCGCCCGCGGCCGCCGTGTTGCCGGTCCGCTCGGCCAGGATCTTGGCCCGCTCAGGCTCGCTCAGCCAGCGCGCGTCCTCCGGGCGGGAGAAGAGGCTGAGCCAGCAGATCAGCCAGAGCAACCCGATCGCCCCGGCGGCGAAGAAGAGCGCCCGCCAGCCGAAGTGCTCGATGATGGGACCGGCCACGAGGGCGCACAGGGCAGGCCCCGCGTAGGACCCGCTGTTGAAGGCCGCGTTCATGGCCCCACGTTCGCCGGCCGGCATCCATTCGCGAATGACGCGCGCGCCCGCGGGATTGCTCGTCGCCTCCCCCGTCCCCATCGCGAGACGTGTCGCGAGAAGCGAGGCGAAGCCGGTCGACAGGCCGGTCGCCGCCGTCGCCAGCGACCAGAGCGTGAGCCCGAAACCCGCGACGCGCTTGGCACCGAACCGGTCGACCAGCAGGCCCATCGGGATCAGAAACAGCGCGTATGTCCACAGGAACGACGAGAAGAGATACCCCAAAGAAACCGGATCCAGCCCGTATTCCTTCGCGATCGGCCCCGCAGCAAAAGACAACGTGACGCGATCAATGTAATTGATCATTGCGAGCGCGAACAGGAGCAGCGCGATCCAACCTCGCCTGAACGGCATGTCTACTCCCGAGTGATGTTTCACTGACTCCAGGCCCGCGCGTTACGGACCGGATCATGCAGGGCGGCGACCTTCTGTGTGTCGCTCTCGTTTGGCGCGCTGGGTCGAACGGCCAGGAATGGAGGCCCGCAAATCCCGAAATGGCAGGACCACACTCGGAAGGCCTCACGGGCCGTTGCACGCGAATCCGACCTGTGCCCGTCAATCCATATACAATTGTATACGGTTGAGTCCAGCGTGAGGCGACGGTAGGGTTCGAGGCTGGAAGCGGGAGCGTGATGGAGGGGCAACTGCGGTCGGAGGCTGAGAAATCCTGGCTGCCCGGAAGTCCAGGGGGTGACCGGCCGCTGAGCCGCCGCGCCTACGACGCGATCTTCACGGCGATTCAGGACGGTCAGCTGGCGCCGGGATCGCTCGTGCGCGAGGCAGATCTGACCACGTGGCTCGAGATGAGCCGCACGCCGCTCCGGGATGCCCTGCAGCGCCTGGAGGCGGAGGGACTGCTGAGCATGCAGTCGCATCGCGGCATCCGGATCGCGGCCCTGGATCAGCAACAGGTCTCGGAGCTGTACACGGCGCGCGAATGGGCCGAGGGCGCCGCGGCGTCACTGGCTGCTCGATATGCGACGCCGGTCGACATCGCGCGGATGCGGCACATCCTCGAACAGGAGCGCGCCTCTGCGGCCGATCCCGTGGCCGGCGCTCGGCACAACCGCGATCTTCATCTGACGATCCACACCTGTGCCCGGAACCGGTACCTCGCCGAGCATCTCAGCTCCATGGCGGCCCTGTTGGCGCTCGTCGGCAACACGCGGCGGCGCAATGCGAACCGCGTGGTCGAAGCCGAACAGGAGCACACCGCGCTGGTGGCGGCCATCGCGGACGGCGACAGTCAACGTGCGGAGGCCAGCGCCCGTCAGCACATCCAGGCCGCGCAGCGAAACGTGCTGACCCATTGGGTCGGCGCCTGAGTTCGGGGCGTTCCCCGGAGAGGATGGCGTTCGCGTCCCTGCCCGAGCCGCGCGCCTGAAGCTCTGTAAGGCGACGGTCGCCCCCACTCCCGCCTTTCCGTCCCGGGGGACGGGGAGGGAAGACCGTTCCTCACCCCGGAGGCCGATGGTGCGGCGGACCAATCCATCGCGACCGACGATGCCGCCCTGTCAACGCGCTCAAAATTCGAAGAGCGCATCCGGGTTGTCGACGAGAATGCGCCGACGGTCAGCCTCATCGGAAACCCAGGAACCAAACAGCTCTAAGAGGTCGCTGGTGTTGGGCATCCCGCTTCTCAACCCGACATGCGGCCAGTCACTCCCCCACAGGAGACGATCGGGCCTGAGCGCGAGGAGGGCCTCCACAAAGGGGCGAAGCTCCAGATAGTGCGGGGCTCCCTGAGACAGGCGATAGGCGCCCGTCAGCTTGACCCACCCCGTCCCGGCTTCGATGAGGCGACGCAGGGCCTGGAACCCCGGCTGCTCAAGCCCTTGCTCGGGCGCGAGAAACCCCATGTGGTCGATGACCACCGGACAAGGAAGCCGCCGCAGGCGCGGCTCCAGCTCCACGAGGTGTGCGGGCTTCAGGAGGAACTGGAGGTGCCAGCCCATCTCGCAGGCCCGGGCCGCGGCCCGCTCGATCCCGGACGATTCGAGACCGCCCGGATGGGCCATGATGAAGCGAATGCCACGCGCGCCTCGCTCGTGCAGGGCACGCATCTCCGCCTCGGAGGCGTCCGGACCGACCACCACGACCGCGCGCATCGGTAGCCCGATTGCGGCGCCCTCCTCGAGCTGGTCACGGTTGTCGAGGCCGAAGATGCTCGCCTGGACGACGACGATCCGCTCGATGCCGAGTGTGTCGAACAGCCGGCGCGCGCTCGCGGCAGCGGCTTCAGGCGGCGTGTAGTCGCGCTGCGGCACGAGCCGCTCGAGGCGGTCCGGACCGAAGACGTGGAAATGCGTGTCGGTCGCGCCAGGCGGCATCCGGAAGGTCGGGGGACGCACGTCCGGATCGGGGGCGAGGCAGGTATCGTCCGTCATGGGGCTCAGCGCGATCCGACGAGGTTGGGCAGGGCGTGGGTGAACCAGGGTATGAACGCCACGGCGAGCACGCCGAGGACGAGCACGATGAGGTAGGGGATCATCGCCCGGCTGGCCGCCTCGATGCGGCTCTCGGCGACGGCGCACGCGATGTAGAAGCCGATGCCAATCGGTGGGATGAAGATGCCGATCCCCATCGCGAGGATGATGACCATCGCGTAGTGGATGCTGTCGATCCCGTACTGGCCCGCGATGGGGATCAGCAGTGGCCCGAGGATGATCAGCGCCGGCAGCCCTTCGAGCAGCGATCCGACCACGACGAGCAGCGCGAGCGAGCCGATCAGGAACGCCGCCCGGCTGTCGCCCAGCGCGTGCAGGAGCGAGATCAGGGCGACCGGCAGGTTCGCCGCGGTGAGCGTCCACGCGAACGAGCCGGCTGCAGCGATGATGAAGAGCACCATCCCGGACAGCACCCCGCATTCCACGACGATCCGCACGAGATCGCGCAGTCTGAAGGCGCGGTACACGCCGCAGGCCAGAATGAGGCCGTAGAGCACGGCGACCGCCGAGATTTCCGTCGGGGTGGCGAAACCGAAGCGGATGCCGACGACCATCAGGACCGGCATGACCAGCGGCAGCGCGGCCGCTACGGCCGCCAGGGCGAGTTCGGGTCCGGTCGCGCGCGGCATGCGCGGTGCGCCTTCGCGCACGGCCAGGACCCAGTTCAGGATCATCAACAGAACGGCGATCACGGCCGCGGGCAGGAGGCCGGCGATGAACAGCGTCCCGATGGAGATCGGCGCGACGGAGCCGAGGACCAGCATCGCCAGGCTCGGCGGGATCGTCTCCGACATCGCAGCCGAGGCTGCGAGAACCGCCGCGCTCCGCTCGGGCCCGTAGCCCTGTTTCTTCAGCTCGCCCCGCAGCACAGAGCCGACCGCGACGACGTCGGCGACCTTCGATCCGGAGATGCCGGACACGAGGTAGATCGTCAGGACGACGACCTGGAGCAGGCCGCCGCGCAGATGGCCGACGAGCGCCATCGCGAAGCGAACCAGCCGGAGGCTGATCCCGCCGCGTTCCATGATGAGGCCCGTCCAGATGAAGAACGGCAGGGTCAGCAGGATGAAGTTGCCCGTCCCGTCGACGGTGTTTTGCGCTGCCGCGATCAGCGGCGCCGTTCCGGTCAGCTGGAGGAAGAACAGCGAGCCGAGCAGCATCGCGAAGCTGACCGGCAGGCCGAGGAGGACGGCGGCGAAGAACAGGACCAGCATCAGGCCGAGCGCCGCCTGTGGACCGGGGCGCGGGATGGCCGGCAGCGCGGTGACAGCGAGCACGATCGAAACGGTGACGGCGACGCCGGCCAGCGTGCGCCAGGCGAGGGCAGGGCGGTAATCCGTCGCGAACCGCTCGATCGCAAACAGGACGACGAGCGCCATACCGACGCTGAGCGGAACGACGAACCAAGCGGCGCTGATCTGCAGAATCGGCGTCGTGGATAGCGCAGAGATCGATAGAAGGTCGAGGGAGACGTAGCCGACGGTGGCTGCAGTCACGAGGACGAGACCGTCGATCGCGATCGCGACGGGCTCGCGCCAACCGGCCGGCAGCAGCTGGCGCACGAACTCGACGGTGGTGTGATGCTTGGCCCGGTAAGCTAAGGCGCCCCCGATGAAGGCCAGCGTCGTCAGGCAGAGCTTGGCGGCCTCGTCCGCCCACAACAGCGACAGATCGATCGTCGAGCGGGCGGTGATGTCCCAGAGGATGATCCCGAGTTCGCCGACGAGCGCCACGACGAGGAGGGCGCGGCAGAGCCACTCGACGAGGTCGAGCCCGCGGCCGTACAGGCGGAGCGCGGCGTAGGGCGACAGGGCGAGCGTGGTCGATGTCCGCTCAATCGTACCGTGGGCCAGCGTGGGCTCTCCCGCGGACACGGGGACTAACCCTTCCCGACCTCCTTCATCACGGTATCGACCAGGTCCGACCCGATGATGTCGCGAAACTGCTTGTACACGGGCTCGACCTGCTTGCGGTACGCATCTTGGTCTACCGGCAGGATCGCCAAGCCCTTCGCCTTGAAACGCGTGGCGGTCTCGTCGGTCGCCGCCGCGATCGTGGTGCGCCAATCGCCCGTCATATCTTGCGCCGCCGCCCTAATCGCGCTCCGCGCCTGCTCGGGCAACGCGTCGAGCTTGGCCTTGCTCGCCATGAGGACCCCGACGTTGTAGACGTGATTGGTCGTGTTGATCGTTCGCACGACTTCATCGTGCTTGCCGGCCGCGACCGAGATCATCGGCGTCTCGATGGCTTCGATCGTGCGCTGGGACAGCGCGAGATAGACTTCCGTCAGGTCGATCGCGATCGGGTTCGCGCTGAGCGTGCGGAACATCGCCGCGAAGATGGCGCCGGGCTGGACGCGGATCTTGAGTCCCTTGATGTCGGTCGGCTCCGGCACCTTTCGCTCGACGGTCGATACGACACGCCAGCCCCAATGGCCGTAGGATAGCCCGTAGATGCCCTTGGCGGGCATGAGGTCGAGGAGCTGACCGCCGATCGGCCCGTCCAGAACCCGTTCGGCGGTCTTAGCATCGGGAAAGAGGAAGGGCAGGTCCACCACCTGAAACCGTGGGAAGAGCGGGCCGATGAAGCCGGAGGTGTGCGCGCACAGATCGATGATGCCGGTCTGCATGCCGGTCATGATGTTGGTGCCGCTGCCGAGCTGGCCGATGCTGAACACCTGGATTTCGACGGCGCCGTCCGTCCGTTTGTTCACGTTCTCGGCAAAGCGCTTCAGCACGGCGTAGAGCGGATGCGCCTGTGTATCGGCGAAGGTGAGTTTTAGCGTATGCGTCGGTGTGGCGGCGAAGCCCGATCGCGCGAGGAACGGCAGGGCTACCGGCGCGCCGAGGACGGCACCGGCGAACGTGCGGCGACTGATCAAAGGCGTTCCCTCATTCCCTAGGCAGGCCTATTGGCTGGCCAACCACTTATTCGGCGGCTCGCTTTTTCTCGGCCGCGGATTGACCGAGAGGATGTCCGCCGCCACGGCACCCGTCAATCATGCCTCACAGGCATCGTTATACATCGGGTGACAGTTGCCTCTTGGATTCCGGACGCTTATTCGGCGGCGCACCGTTCGCTCTATCGGTTGCTCAATTGCGTGATCTGCTCCAACGTTTTGACCTGCCCCCACGAGGCGGTCCGAGTTCAAAGTTAGTGCAGGGTCAAAGTTTGCTGGGTAAGGGTCAAGTTCGGCAACCTCGATAAACAGAGGCGCCGTCCACTGAATTTCAGTGTCTCGCCCGCGACTGTTTCGTGAACGGCATCAGAGACTGAAGCCAACGACGCTCATTCGCATGCAACCGGCGAGCACCTGCACGCGTGGAAAAGTTCGCTTTCGAAGAGCATGGAAGTCACCCACAGGGCGACGTCCATAGCGGCTGGACCAGCGCGAGTTTTCCGCCCGAAGTCGGGCAACCGGCGCCGGTGAGTGAGCCAGGTTGCGCTAACGGTAGAGGCTCAGTTCAGGCCGAGGATCGGGGATGAACCCGTCGCGGTTGGGCATCTGCACCTTCGGGAGGCTGGCCGCGTCCAGCGTCTCGTCGGGCTTGATGACGTGACCTTCCGACAGGATGTAGGCGACGACTGCGTAGACTTGGTCATCGGTGAGCGAGCCCGGCGCGTCGAACGGCATCGCCCGCTTGACGTAGTCGAACAGCGTCGTGGCGTACGGCCAGTAGCTCTCGGTCGTCTTGATCGGGTTGTCCGTTGCAAGACTGCCTCGTCCCCCGATCAGCCGATCCGCGCCGATGCCCGGCGCCATGTTGCCCTGGAGCTTCTCGCCGTGACAGGCGGCGCATCGCTCCTGGAAGATCGCGGCACCGACCTGCGCGCTGCCGTGACCCGGCGGCAGACCTGTCCCGCTCGGCGGAATCGAGAAATACGCTCCGAGGTCGGCCTCGGTGACCGGCTTGCCGACATCGAGCCGGGTGTCGGCCGCTGTCTGGGAGGCCGCTTCCGTCGCAAACAGGGCGAGGACCGAGAGAGCGGCCGCCCGCGCGGGGCAGCGTGCGCGTTTACGCATGGACATTGCTCACCTCCCCGGTGTTTGCGACGGCCCAACTCTGGATCGCGTTGAGATGGTAGATCGACGCCGATGCGCCGTGATCGCCGCGGATGGCGAGCAGTTGCTGGCGCGTCGGCTGGACGTAGCCGGTCTCGTCCACGCATCGACTCTGCAGCACGGCGGGCGTGCCATCCCAGGTCCATGGGAAGGCGAAGCGCACCGTGCACATTGGCTCCGGAGTGGATCCGAGATGGGCCGGATACCAAGTCTTGCCTGCATCGAGCGAGACGTCGACGGACTGCACGCGCCCGCGTCCTGACCAAGCGAAGCCGGTGATATTGTAGATGCCAGGACCCGGCAGGCGCATGTCTCCGGATGGGAATGTGATGACCGACTTCGCATCCATGTCGAGTGTGAACTGCCGCGCGCGGCCGTCCGCCATCAGGTCCGTGTACTTGGAGGTTTCCTCCCGCGTCATGAACGGCTTGTCGCTGACCTCAAGCCGCCGCAGCCATTTGATGTGAGTGTTGCCTTCGTAGCCGGGCAGCAGCAGGCGCACGGGATAGCCCTGCTCGGGCCGGATCGCCTCACCGTTCTGGCCGTAGGCGATGATCCCGTCCCTGAGGAGCTTCTCCAACGGGATGGAGCGGGTCATCATGGCGGCATCCGCGCCCTCGGCGAGGACCCAGGTGCCTCCCTCCCTCAGCCCGACTTCGCGGGCCAGCGTCGAGAACAGCACCCCAGTCCACTCCGAGGTGCTGAGCAGCCCGTGCGTGCCCTGGACAGTCTTGAGCGTCTGCTTCTTCCACTCGGTCAGGCCGTTGCCGGAGCACTCGATGAAGTGCTTGCGCGTCACCGATGGCAGCCGCCGGAGGTCGTCCATGCCGAACCGTTTCGGGGTGCCGACCAAGCCGTGGACGACGAGGCTGTGGCGCCCGGGATCTATGGTCGGGATGCCGCCATGGTGCCGCTCGAAATGCAGGCCGGACGGCGTGAGGTTGCCGACAAGTCCGGCGAGCGGCGTCAAGGACCAGGACGTGTTCTCGTTGGGCGTCGGGTAGCGAACCCGCTTGGTCGTCTCGAACTGCGAGCATGAACCGTAGCCGCCGTCCGCACCCACGGCCCGCCCCTGCTCCTTAGTCGGGTCCTCGGGCACGTCGAAGTGGCGGGCGCCGGCAGGAGCGCCATCTTCTGCCAGCGCCCGACCTGCCGACAGGGCGGCGACGCCGGAACCCGCGGCGAAGAGGAATCGGCGTCGGTCGGCGCCGCGGGTGGCGAACATGCCGTCTCGGCAGGGACAGGTCTCGTCCTCAGTCGGGCGCGGGGGAGCAGGCTGGATCGGCATCGTTTCCTCCGCTTCGTCTCAGGATCCCATCGGCGGGCTATGCAGGCCGGTCGACGACGGATCGGTACGGAACAGCGTGAGCGAACTGACCATCGCCCGGCTCGCCTTGCCGGTCGCGCCCGACGGCAGCGTGTCGCTGAAGACGATCACGTCCGGCACCTTGTAGCGTTCGAGATGGGCCGACGCCCAGCATCTGAGTTCGTCCGCCGACAGAGCGAGGCCGGGCTTCAGCACGACGACAGCGTGGATCGCCTCGCCGAGGCGCGCGTCGGGCACGCCGGCGCACAGGGCCGCCGCGATGTCCGGATGCGCGCACAGGGCGTTTTCGATCTCCAGGGGCGCAATCTTGTTACCGCCCCGCGCGATGATCTCCTTCGAGCGCCCGACGAGCTCGACCTGACCGTCCGGGCGCAGGCGCGCGAGATCCCCTGTCCGGAAGTGGTCCGCTTCCAGGGCGGAACGAGTCAGCTCGGCGCCGTCGAGGTAGCCGAGCATGCCGCAGGCAGTTCGGATGCGCAGCTCGCCGGTCTCGCCCGGAGCGGCGAGCGCGCCGTCGTCCCGGGCGATGCGGAACGACACGCCCTCGGTCGGCATGCCGATCGACCCAGCCTTCGTGGCATCCCGCGGTCGGTGGCAGAAGTCGCAGGAGCCAGTCTCGGTCGAGCCATAGAGGTCGATAAGCTCGGCCTCCGGCCATCCGTCGCAGACCGCACGGGCCAGCGACGGGCTGAGTGCCTCGCCGCCGGTCAGCACCGCCCGCAGACGAGGGGCCGGCGGGGCACCGTCGGCCAGCAGGGCCCGCAGCATAGTGGGCACCGCGGCCAACACCGTCGCCTCCGTGGCGAGCAGACCCGCGAGCGTCGCGGAGGTGAATTTCGGGACGAGGATGAGTTTCGCCCCGGAGCGGATCGCCAGGAGACTCGCCCAGATCCCGAAGATGAAGGTCAGCTGGAGCGGCACCGCGACGACGTCGTCCGGGCGGAAGTCCAGCAGCCGGTCGAGGATCGCGAGCTTGCGCGCCAGGGCGTCGTGCCCGAGCACCACGCCCTTCGGCGCGCCGGTGCTGCCCGAGGTGAAGACTACGAGGGCGGCCCCCTCCACGAGAGGACGCTCCGGCGGCAGCGCCTCGGCGATCCTGTCCAGGGCGAGCCCGTCGACCCAGAAGCGGGCGCGCGTCGCCCGCTCGATCGCCCCGCGGGTGAGCGGTGCGGCGGACCGGTGCACGGGCACCGCAACCGCCCCCGCCCGCCAGAGGCCGAGCAGCGTACCGAGATCGAGGGCGCGGTTGCCGATAGCCACGAGCACGGGCTCGTGTGGGCGCACCCCTGCCGCACGCAGCTGGCCCTCGATAAGGTCCGCGTGTGCGCCGAGTTCGTAGCCCGACATTCCAGGGCCGGAACTCTCGTCCACCCGGCTGCCCGGGCGCGCGAACCCCGCGCCCAGGATCTCCGACAGCGCCCCGGTCATGATCCGGCTCCCGGGAAGCGGCTGTCGCGCCACGCCAGCGCCGCCTTCAGGCCCTGCGACCGGGCGATGTCCATGAAGGCCCGCTTGTCCGGCGAGCCTTCGCCCTCGATCAGAAGGTCGATGTCGAGCGCCGTCTCCAGGGCCTCCAGCATGCCGCGCGCCTCGATCGACCGGTTGATCGCCCGCTTGGTCTCCTTGACGAGATTCGGGTCGATCGCCGCGATGTGCCGGGCAAGGTGCAGCGCGCTCGCATCGAGGTCGGCAATCGGCACGACCCGGTTGACCATTCCGATTTCGTAAGCGCGCCGCGCCGGAATGCGGTCCTCGCCCGTGAGGATGATCTCCTTGGCGATCTTCGGGCCGACGATCCAGGGTAGGATCATCACCACGATGCCAGCCCCGAACTTCAGCTCCGGCTCGCCGAAGAAGGCGTCCTCGGCCGCCACGGTCACGTCGCAGGCCAGCGCCAGCTCGCAGGCACCGGCGAGGCAGGGGCCGCGCACCGCTGCGATGGTCGGCTTCGGGCAGTGCCAGAAGCGCATCGGCACGTCGAAATCTTTGCGCAGGATCGGGCGCCACTGGCTCACGCCTTCGGGGCGGAGTGCCATCTGATCCTTGAGGTCGAAGCCCGACGAGAAGGCCGTACCGGCCCCGCGCACGATCACGGCGCGCACCGCGGCGTCAGCCTCGGCCGCGTCCATCGCCTGCGCGAGTTCGTCGAGCATAGCCGCGCTGATTGCGTTGGTGCGCTCCGGGCGGTTGAGGGTGATCCGCGCCACGGGCGTGAGCGTCTCGTAGGTGATCGTCGTGAAGGCCACAGGCGACTTTCTCCTCACTGTCACTTACGGCCTCCCGCTAGTCGCTTGGCCTCGGGCAGGCGCCGCAGCCGCAGCATCGAGGCGAGGCCGAGGAACGGCCCGATGGCGAGGAGCGCGAAGGCGAAGCGCCAGCCGAGATACGTCCCCGCGAAGGCGATAAGTTGGATACTTACGAGCGTCAGCAGGAAACCCACGCAAGTCTGCACGGTCAGCATCGTGCCGATCAGCCGGCGATCGCTCAGCTCGCTCACCGCCGCCGAGAACTGCGCCGAATCCGCGATCACCGCCACGCCCCAGAGGACACCCACCGCCAGCACCGCCCAGGCAGGTCCCCCGAACAGGAAGCCCACCGCGATGGCACAGCAGCCGCTTGCGAGCATCGAGGCGCCGGTGACCAGCGTGCGGCCGAGCCGATCGGCCGCCCAGCCGCCCAGCATGGCGCCGAACGCCCCGGCCGCCACCACCGCGAAGGCGGCCAGTTCCGGCGGGAACGGCGGGGCGTTGCCGTAGCGCTCCCGGAAGCTCGCCGCCATGAAGGCGCCGATCCAGGCCCACATCGCGTAGAGTTCCCACATGTGGCCGAGATAGCCGAGATTGGCCAAGCGCACGCCGCGGTTGCGCCACGCCTCCAGGGCGTTCTCCAGGCGCAAGGGTGGGGCCTCCGACCGGATCGGCCCGAGTTGCACGAAGCGGATCAGGGCCGCCGAAAGAAGCGCGCCCAGCGCCGCACCGAGCACCGGCAGGTGCCAATCGAGCTGGCCGAAGGCCGCGACGAGGTGGGGCAGGGCCGAGCCAAGGGTGAGTGCCCCCACCAGCAGGCCGATCAGCAGCCCCAGATCTCCCACCGCCCAGGTGGCGGCGATCTTCATGCCGACCGGATAGACGCCTGCCATGCAGGCCCCCGTGATGAAGCGTAGCAGCGGCACCGCCGGCGATGTCGGCTCGAAGGCCAGCATCAGGAGGTTGGCGAGACCCGCCGCGACGGCGCAGCCGCAGAACAACCGGCGCAGATCGAACCGATCGGCCAGCCCGAGCAACGCGCTGACCAGGGTGCCGGCGACGAAGCCGGCCTGCACGCTGTTGGTGAGCAGGGCCTCCTGGAACGGGCTCAGCGGCCAGTGCGTGCGGATCGCGCCGATGGAGGCGGTGGTGGCGAACCACGTCGCCATAGCCGCCACCTCGCTCAGGAGCAGCAGCGCGATCGCGGTGCGCTTGGCGGTGACGGTCGCGCTGTCGGCCGCGTCAGGGGGCGACTTGGCCATGCCGCCTTACTTCGCGGCCGTGTGGGCCACGAGGGGGCAACCGCCGTCGGCCATGGGCCGGAACGCCTGGTCGCCCGGGATGGTGTCGAGGAGCTTGTAGTAATCGTACGGCCCCTTCGACTCCGAAGGTTCCTTGACCTGGAGCAGGTAGAGGTCGTGGATGGTGCGCCCGTCCGCGCGGATCGAGCCGTGGCCGAACAGCGGATCGTCCGTCGGCATCTCCTTCATCTGAGCGACGACGTCGGTGCCGCGATGCGCTTTGTCCTTGTCGAGGGCGGCGATCGCCTTCATCCAGTGTAGCATCGCCGCGTAGGTGCCCGCCTGGTTCATCGTTGGGTAGCGGCCTCCGTTGCGCGCGGCGAACCGCTTCGCCCAGGCTCGGGTGCCGTCGTTGAGGTCCCAGTAGAACGCCTCGGTCAGGGTGAGGCCGTGGGCGACCTTCAGGCCGACCGAGTGGATGTCCGAGATGAAGGCGAGGAGCGCGACGAGCTGCTGGCCGCCGTCGGTGAGGCCGAACTCCGAGGCCTGCTTGATGGCGTTGATCGTGTCGCCGCCGGAATTGGCGAGCGCGACGACCTGCGCCCGGCTGCCCTGGGCCTGGAGTAGGTAGGAGGAGAAGTCGGTGCTCTGGAACGGGGCAAGGACGTGCCCGAGGGACTTGCCGCCTGCCTTCGTCACGGCCTCGGTTGCGTCACGCTCCAGAGCGTGGCCGAACGCGTAATCCGTCGTGAGAAAAAACCAGGACTTCCCGCCCTGCTTGATCACCGCGCGCGCCGTGCTGTTGCCGAGAGCCCAGGTGTCGTAGGTCCAGTGGACGTTCGTGCGGGTGCAGTTCTTTCCGGTTAGATCCGAGGAACCGGCGCTTGCGATCAGGAACGCCTTGTCCTTCTCGCTCGCGATGTTCGATACGGCCAAGGCGACCGACGATGTCGGCACGTCGACGATCGCGTCGACATGGTCGACGTCGAACCAGCGTCGCACGATGGCAGCGCCGATATCGGGCTTGTTCTGGTGGTCGGCCGAGAGAACCTCGACGCGAAAGCCTCTCGCGTCCGGCTTGAAGTCTTCGACGGCCATGCGCGCGGCCTCGACGGAACCCGGCCCAGCGATGTCGGCGTAGAGGCCGGACTGGTCATTCAGCACGCCGATGCGGAAGGTCGGCAGCGGGTCGGCCTGCGCGGCGGACAGGCCGCCAAACAGCATCGCCAGCGCGAATACACCCTTCATGGTCGTTCCTCCATTGGCATAAACGGACTGTGTTTGTTTTTTTCAGTCCGGCGGCGGTGCCGCGCTCAGTCTTACGTCATCGCACTCAAGTCTTCCTTGCACGTTTACGGTCTTAATCGCTGCTCAAACGGCGGCGAAGAGTGTCGAAAACGCCTAGCGATTTACGTCCACGACGACGCGGCCGCGCACCCGGCCCGCCATCAGGCGCTCCGCAGTGGCCACGGCCTCCGTCAGGCCGATCTCGTCCGTGATCGCCTCGAGCTTGGCCGGATCGAGGTCACGGACCAGCCTGTTCCAGGCCTCGAGCCGCTCAGGCCGTGGGCACATTACGCTGTCGATCCCGATCAGACTGACACCGCGCAGGATGAAGGGGGCCACGCTCGCAGGCAGGTCCATGCCCTGCGCCAGACCGCAGGCCGCGACGACGCCCCGGTACCTCATGGCGGCGCAGACGTTCGCCAGCGTGTGGCTACCAACCACATCGACGGCCCCGGCCCAGCGCTCCCGGGCGAGCGGCTTGCCCGGATCCGAAAATGTCGCCCGGTCCAGCACCTCAGCAGCGCCGAGGCTACGCAGGTAGTCGGCCTCCTCAGGACGGCCGCTCACCGCCACGACAGTGTAGCCGAGGCGCGACAGGAGGGCGACCGCTGTACTGCCGACGCCACCGGCCGCGCCAGTGACGACGACCTCGCCCTTATCGGTGGTAACGCCGTGGCGCTCGAGGGCGATCACACACAGCATCGCTGTGTAACCGGCAGTGCCGATCGCCATCGCCTGGCGTGGCGTGAGCGCCTCGGGCAGCGGCACCAGCCAGTCGCCCTGGAGGCGCGCGACTTGCGCCAGCCCACCCCAATGGGTCTCGCCGACGCCCCAGCCATTGAGGACGACACAGTCGCCGGCCTTGTACTCGTGATGCCGGGACTCGCGGACGGTTCCGGCGATGTCGATACCCGGCACCATCGGAAACTTGCGCACGACCGGGCCTTTGCCGGTGATCGCAAGTCCGTCCTTGTAGTTCAACGTCGAGTAGGCGACGTCCACGGTAACGTCGCCCTCGGGGAGCTGCGCCTCGTCGATCTCACGTAGGCCAGCGCGGTAGCCCGCTTCATCCTTTTCTATCAGGATCGCCTTGAACATCTGGGGCACTCCGTGGGGCGCTCAGCGCGTCAGACAGGTCAGGAATAGGGTTGCAAAGAGGTCGAGAGGCTCGGGGCTGCGCTCGAGCTTGGCGCGCAGGACCGCACCTTCCCAGCCGATCCAGAAAAACGCCGCCAGCGCCGCGCAATCGGCATCCGCGGCAATCTCGCCGGCTGCCTGGGCATCCCGGAGACAGCGCTCCGTCCGCGCCTGCCAGTCGAGGAGCACGCCGTGCAGACGGTCCCGGAAGAGCTCCGGCAAGGCGCTCATTTCCTGCCCGAGATTGCCGACGACGCAGCCGCGACGGAACTCGTAGCGTGCCATGCCGGCCTTCGCGTCGGCAGCGAAGTTCCTTATGCGCTGGAGTGGGGTCGTACTCTCATCGAGCAACCAGCGGTCGAGCTTGCGCGCGAAATAGGCTGCGTACGCCTCGATCAGTTCGGCGCCGAAGACGTCCTTGCTCGCGAAGTAGTGGTAGAATGAACCTTTCGGCACACCGGCATTGCGCAGGACCTCTTCAAGGCCGGTTGCCGAGTAGCCCTTCTCCGATAGTAGCGCGACGCCCACCCGGATCAAGGCCGCCCGCGACGTGCCGTAGGCCGGCTCAGGCCTGGGTGGCCGACCTCTTTTGCGCGTGGTGACAACCGAGACCGAATCGGACTGCATGATTTAGAAATAGACCGGTTGCTTATTAAATGCAACGAGCCTCGGAGACGCTCCTCGGTCGCGTTCCGTGCGCCGCTCTTCGGAGGACAAGCAGCAAAGCGCCGAGTGTTTTATCACTCTGGTCCGGAGGCGAAGAATATCCCTGCCGCTTCGGTTGACATTAGCGGACCGTGCCGAACTGACCGTCCCAATAGAGGAGCGGCGATCCGCCGGACCCGCGGGATGCCACGACGCGGCCGATGAAAATCGTGTGCGTCGCCACGTCAAAGGACGATGTGAGCACGCATTCAAGCACCGTCCCGCAGCCGTCAATGAGGGGACATCCGGTCACGCCTTCGCTGAAGGCGACGGTGGCGAAAGGCTGCGGTGCCCGGGTCGCGAACTGCATGGCGAGCTCGTCTTGGTCGGCACACAGAACATTCAGAGCGAAGCAGGCCCCGTCGCGAATTAGAGCGTGCGAACGGTTGTCGCGGTTGACGGCCACCAGGACCGTCGGGGGGTCGGCCGCCACGCTGGACACAGCCGTCGCCGTCATGCCGTTCGCCTCGCCGCTATGGCAGCTCGTAATGACGCACACAGTTGAGGCCAGCGCTCGCATCGCTGTCTTGAACGCGGTTTCGCTCACACTCGGGAGGTCGTGCGATGCAGGGCCGGCATCGGCCGTGGCCCTCATGATACGACTTGCTCGGCGAGATGATCGCGCAGGGTGGCGCCGGCGTAATCGCGCCGGAGCAGCCCCCTTTCCTGCAACAGGGGGACGACTTGCCCCACGAAATCGGCGAACGTGTCGGGAAGGAAGGCCGGGGAGATCACGAAACCGTCGGCAGCTCCGCTGTGCAGAACGTCGGCGAGTTCATCGGCGATGTCCCGCGCAGTCCCGACGAGACGCGGGCACATGACGCCGCGGCCGTAAATGCGCCCCGCGTCGGCGATGGTGATCGGTTCGCCCTCTGCGATGCTCTTCAAGGCCGCCAGGTTCCCTTGGCTCCCCGACGCCTGGATCGATTCGACGTTCGCATCGAGCGGCAGGGTCGAAAGGTCGGTATTGGCATGGCCGGCCAGCGTTGACAGGCCAACTAGGGGATTGACCAGGGAATCATGGAGGTCGCGAAGATCTTCCGCCTCGGCGCGGCTGTTTGCAATGAATGGCATCACCGCCATCATCACCTTTGCCGAGTTCGGCGAGCGCCCCTGCGCGGCAAGGCTCGCCTCAACATCAGCCTTGAAGACACGCATCCGCTCGAGGTTCGGCTGAAGCGCGAAGATGACCTCGGACCAGCGTGCAGCGAAGGCCTTGCCGCGCCCCGACGAGCCAGCCTGGATGATCACCGGCCGCCCCTGCGGCGAGCGCGGTATGTTCAGTGGGCCGCGTGAACGGAACCACGCACCCTCGTGGTTGATGTGGTGGACCTTATCCGGGTCGGCGTAGATGCCGCGGGCCCGATCGAGGACGAGGGCGTCCGGCTCCCAACTGTCCCAGAGCTTGAAGGCAACCTCCATAAACTCATCGGCGCGATCGTAGCGCTCGTCGTGGCCGAGATGCTGGACGTTGCCGAAGTTGAGCGCCTCGCCATCGTTCATCGATGTGACGACGTTCCACGCGGCTCGGCCGTTAGAGATATGGTCGAGGGTCGCGAATTCCCGCGCGACGCTGTAGGGCGACTCGTAGGTCGTAGAACGTGTCGCGCCGAGCCCGATATGGTGCGTCACCGCGGACGCCGCCCCGAGGATCGGTAGCGGGTCTAGTCGCGTCGCGTCTTGGTCGCCATACCGAATGCCGACCTCGTGGCTGTCGCCATAACGGTCGGCGATGGCGAGCCGATCCGCGAAGAACATCAGGTCGAACCGACCGCGCTCAAGGATCTGTGCGATCTCGACATAATGTTGGAGACTGAGAAAACTCGTCTCGTGACGCGGGTTGCGCCAAATCGCGTGGCTATGAACGACCGGCCCGGCATTCATGAAGCCGCACAGATGCATGGTCTTGTTGAGCATGGTTCCTCCGCATCTCAACTGTCGGGCATGGGTAGACCGCGCATGGACGGGAACAACCGTCCAAGCCGTCGACCGATCGACTTGATCTTTGTCGTCTAACGTCCGGAATTAGCTGACGACGTCGATGATCCGATTCTTCCCGCCCTCGATCACTTGATGGAGGAACGAGCGGTTGAGCTGGTCGCCTTGATCGTTAAAATCGCAGGTCGCCCCAGCACCGATGTAATTGATGTCGTGGCCGAGGCGGACGCGTTCGAGCGCCACGGCTATATCGTCGGCTTCATCGCCCGGCGGATTGCAGACCGCCCGGATCGACTTCGCCCAGACCAGTGCCTCAGTGCTCTTGGCGTGCTCCATAGCGAGAGCGGTCACGCAGACTTGGTCGTACATGTTGCCCGCGAACAGGAAGACGGTGCCGTCGGGAGCGCCCATCGACTTGACGAACTTCTTGTAGGAGATGGAATTCAGCGGCGGGGCGGGCTGCAGGTGATGGATGCCCTCGGCCACCTCCGGGCTCACACTCTTCAGGAAGGCACCATCAGCATCGGCTCCGGTGCCGAGAGCTAGTACTTTGGAGCGAAAGCCGCCGCGATAAATCTCCTTGGCGATTGCCACCATATCGGTGAGGAGCGCGAGGACGAACACTGCCTCGGGCTCCGGCCCGAACGCCTTCTGAACCTCGGCGCGGTAGGAAGCCTGATCCGGGTTGTACATCACGACATCGGTAACGGTGCCGTCGCGTTTGGCCATCTCCGCCTTGAACGGCTCGACCATCGCCACGATGAACGGGTTCTGCTGAGCGAGGACGGCGACCTTCTTCACGCCGAGATCCTTGAGGATCTTGGCGCCGGCCGGGCCCCATTGCGTGCTCTTCGCCTGGAAGCGGTAGACGAGGTTTTTGGTGTCGCCCTCGGTGATCGCGGGGGCGGCGGCCGAGACCATCTGCACCTTATTGGCGCCGACGATCAGCGGCTTGGCAGCGAGTGCTGGCGGGCTGCCCCAGAATCCGCCGACCATCTCCACCCGGTCGACCTCGAGCAGCTTGCGCGTGGCTGTGACGCTCGCAGTCGCACTGGTCTCCTCGTCCTCGATGAACAGCTTGAGCTTCCGGCCACCGAGGATGCCGCCGGCATCATTGATGGTCTTCGTCGCGAGGTCGGCCGCCTTCTTCATGTCGGGGCCGTAGGGGCCGGTGGCGCCCGTGAAGGGGATGACGAAGCCGAGCGGGATCTCCGCCCCCTGCGCCGCAGCGCCTTCGACGGACCGGATCGCGAAGGGGGCGAGACCCAGCCCAGCGACGAGATGGCGACGGTTGAGGATAGGAAGAGCCACGGTCTCAGATCTCCTGGGGGTGGGAGGCGGGCAGGCTCGGATCGGCCGCATCGGCGCGCTCGGGATCAGCGAGCAGAGACGCAGCCTTGCGCTGCGGCTCGCGCAGGAGGCCCTGCGGCCGCAGCAGCAGGAGCAGCACGATGCCGACTCCGACACCGCCCAGACGCAGGGCTGCAATCTGCGCTCCGTCGAGCGCCGGGATGAGATCCTTGAGGAAACGCGTCCCTTCGAGGAGCAGCATGATTGTCCCGGCACCAATCATTAGGCCGGTATTGGAGCCACGCCCGCCCGCGATCACCGCCATGAAGGCGTACGAGGTCGTGATCGCCGTAAATTGCGAGGGATCGATGTAGGTCATGTAAAAGGCGTGCATGGCGCCTGCGAGACCCATCACCGCGCCGCCGACCGCAAAAGCCTTGATCCGCAGGATCAGGACGGGCTTGGCGAGGGAGGCCGCCACTACCGGGTCGTCGCGCAGGGCCCGCAGCACCCGACCGAAGGGCGAGCGTACCAGGGCCTCGAGAATGATGTAGACGATCCCTACGAGTGCCACGGCGAAGCCGAGGAGAGCGAAGTCCGCGTGCTCCGGAGCGATCAGGCTGGCGAAGGGCCGCGGTATGCCGGCGATGCCGAGCGCCCCCCCGGTCAGCCAGCCCTCGTTGAGCAGGACGAGGCGCACCGCCTCGCCGAAGCCCAAAGTGACGATGGCGAGATAGTCGTCGGCAAGGCGAATCGACAATAAGGCGAGAAAGACGCTGAGCAACGCGCTCAAAGCCGCCGCCGCCAGCATCGCTGCAAACCAGCCAACCACCGGCGTCAGCAGCGCAGTCGCGTATGCCCCCAGGGCGACAAAGCCAGCGACGCCAAAATTGACTAGTCCGGCGCAGCCCCACTGGAAATTCAAGGCAAGCCCGACGAGAGTCGCGATTGCGACAATCACGAGAATGGTGACGAGATAGGCCGTCATTTGCGTACCGCCCGCGCACCGAGAAGGCCCTGGCTGCGCACGAGGAGAAGCAGGAGAATCACCGCGAAGCTGACTGCCTGGCGATAGCTCGTCGGAACCACGAGGGTCGCCAGTTCCTCGGACAGCCCTACCGCGAGAGCACCGAGGACAGCTCCGAGTGGGCTGCCGAGCCCCCCAAGGATCGCGGCGGCGAAAACCGGGATCTGGTAGCTCCAGCCGACCAGCGGCTCGACGGCGCGGTCGATGGCGGCGAGGACGCCGGCGAGCCCCGTTAGGAGACCGATGATCGCCCATGTGAGCCGCACGATCACCTCGCGCTCGATGCCGCGCGCCGCGGCGAGCGTCGGGTTGTCGGCCACCGCGCGCATCGCGCGGCCCAAAGGCGTCGTACGCAGCACGAGGTGAAGCAGGACGAGGCAGCCAAGCACCGCCGCCGCGGTGACGATCTGCTCGTGGCTGATGCGCAGGCCCGCCCAACGCAGGGGCCGCGCCACGTCGACGTCGAGGCTGCGCGTCGCGTTGCCGAAGCCGAACCGACAAAGGTTCTCCAGGATGAGGGAGACGCCCATCGACGCGACCATCAGAGCGATCGAGCCCTGCTCGCGCAGCCGACCGAACACGGCCACGTCAAGTAGGACGCTGACTAGGGCGACGGTGGCCGCTGCCAGGAGCGAGGCACCCACGATCTGGAAGCCCAACTGCGTATTGAAGACCCATCCAGCGTAAGCACCGAGAGTCAGGCTGCCGCCAACTGCGAAATTTGGGAACTTGAGGATGCCGAAGGTCAGGCTGACCGCAAGCGCCGGCAGAGCCAGGAGGAGTCCGCTCACCGTTCCATTGAGCAGGAGTTGGCCGATCATGCCGCCCTCGCGAAGAACAGGTCGGCGAGGTCGGCCTGCCGGATTTGCCCGGCTGGCGCCTCCAGACTCTTGCGCCCGGCGACCAGCACCATCACCGCGTCGGCGATGCACAGGGCCGCCTGCACGTTCTGCTCGACCAGGACGATCGTCGTGCCGGCTGACCGAACCCGGACAATGGCTTCCATCGTCTCGGAGACGAAGCGCGGCGACAGACCCGCGGAGGGCTCATCGAGGAGCAGGACCTCGGGATTCGCGAGTAGAGCGCAGGCGAAAGCGACCATCTGCCGTTGGCCGCCGGAGAGATTGCCGGCTAGCGTGCGGCCGCGGTCGGCCAGCTCGGGGAACAGCGTGAGGACACGCTCCTCCTGCTCGCGCCCAGTTCCGGCCCGGCGGCGGAGGAACTCGGTGGCAAGTTGCATGTTCTCGCGTACGGTGAGCGTGGCGAAGACGTTCTTCTCCTGCGGCACATAGGCGACGCCGGCCACCACGCGGCGCGCCGCCGACAATCCCGTCACGTCGCGCCCGGTGATACTGATCGAGCCCTCGCGCGGCCGCAGGAGTCCGGCGAGAGTCTTCACGAAGGTCGATTTGCCGGAGCCGTTGGGACCGATCACCGCCAGGATCGTCTCGGGTAGCTGATCGAGGTCGATGCCGCGCACGATGTCGCCGCCGCGCCCGTATCCAGCGCGCAGGCCGCGAACCGCGAGGGCCGGAATGGCCGGTGCACCACTCACGCCGCCAGCCCGAGATAGGCGTCGACGACGCGCGCATTCGCGGTCACTTCTGCAAAGGTCCCAGATACTAGAGGGCGCCCCTCCGCCAGGACGTGGATATGATCGCAGACCTCGCGGATGAGGTGCATGTCGTGCTCCACGACGATGATGGTCAGGCCCGCCATGCGCAGCTCGCGGATCAGGCGGATGATCGCGTTGAGTAACGGCGGCGAGACGCCGGCGGCTGGCTCGTCGAGGCAGAGGACCGCTGGATCGAGCATCAATGCGCGCGCCAGTTCCAGGAGCTTCTTCTGTCCGCCGGACAGGGAGCCGGCCGGGGCGTCGGCGAGGCGCCACAGTCCAATTCGTTCGAGCAGGCCGCGTGCGCGGACCGCTTGAGCACGCTCCTGGGTTTCGACGGCGCCTCGGCGGAACAACGCGCCGATGATGGTCTCGCCGATCTGGGCCCCGGGGGCGAGGAGCAGGGTCTCAAGGACGGTAAGGCCCGCCAGATCGCGCACGATTTGGAAGGTGCGCACGACTCCGCGCGCCGCGACGATGTGCGACGGCAGCCCGGTGATCGGGACGCCGCGGAACCGGATCTGCCCAGAATCCGGAGGCACGAGGCCGCAGAGCACGTTGAGCAGCGTCGTCTTGCCGGCACCGTTCGGGCCGATAATCCCAGTCACACAGCCCGCTGCGATGTCTAGAGAGCAGCCGTCGAGCGCCGCGGCGCCGCCGAACGCTTTCCTGATCTCCCGGATCTCGACCACCGTCGTCACGTCTGATGCGCCCCCGTGCAAATGGAACGGATGTGCGTCGGCAAGCGGATCACCGAGCCACATGCCCACTCATCGCGCATATCTGCGCACGATCAGATCAAATTGTGCACATTATCTATGCTAATTTAATCTGCGCTTCACGAAATCTACGCTTCACCACGGCAACATTCAAATTTATAATGTTTTGCCTGAAGCAAAGTCCGGCTTATGACACAGCGGCACATCCTAGACCTCTCGTTGCTACAGACCTTCGTTCTGTTGGTGGAGGAGCGCAGCGTCACTCGGGTCGCACAGCGCCTGCACAGAACCCAGCCGGCGATCAGCCTCCAACTGAACCGGCTTGAGCAAATCGTTGGGCGTCCCATCTTCGAGTCCGGTTTGCGGCACCCCAAGCTCACCGTGCAGGGCGAGACCTTGCTGACCTACGCGCGCCGCCTCCTTGACCTGCACGACGAGGCTCGCGCGCACCTTCTGTCCGATGCGGTCTCGGGCCGGGTCGTGCTCGGATGCCCAGACCTATACGCCGCCTTCCTGCTGCCCCGGACCCTAGCGCGGTTTCAGGCCGCCTATCCGGCGGTCGAGGTGACAGTGCGCTGTACTCTCAGCCGGCAGGTGGCGCAGGCGATGGAGGAGGGGAGCATCGACGTGGCGCTCGCCACGCGGATGCCGGACGTGCATCCCCGCATCCCCAGCATCACCCTACTGCGTCGGGAGCATTTGGTCTGGCTTGGAGCGGACGGGGGCACGGCCCACAGGCGCGATCCCATGCCGATCGCCATGCTTCCCGAAGGCAACCTCTACCGGGACCACGCGCTCGCCGCGCTCGATCGGAAGGGGATCGCATGGCGGATCGCCTGCGTTTCGGAGAGCATCGCCGGTCTCCAGGCCATGGCGCTCGCTGACGCGGCCGTGATCGTCTTGGCGAAGAGCGTCGACGTTGCCGGGCTACGCCAACTCGGCCGTGCTGACGGGCTGCCGCAGATGCCGGTTGTGGACCTGATGCTGTGGCAGCGCCGGCCCGGCCGCTCCTCGGCGGCCGATCACCTCGCCTCGCACATCGCCCGCGATCTCGGGGAACGCGTCGGTTCAGGTCCCAATGCGCCGGACGCCGCCTGACCCTGCGCGCTGGTGAGCCCCGCACGCGCTCGGCACGAGAGAGCTGGGCATCGGGCGGAGCGCCGAGACGACGGAGTATAGTGATGCAAGACAGGACGAAAGAGGGGCTTTGGGCTTGGCGCCAGCCCGAAAATCACAACCACATGATTGCCTTGCAGGAGCGCGCTGGCGACGCCTCGCCGCACCACAACCATGTCGAACTCGGCTATTTTGGCGGCTCTGCCTTCAGGATCACCGCTCCGTCCGGCCTCACCCTGTTAATCGATCCGTGGCGCAATCCACCATGGGGGAAATTGAACTGGTATCTCTACGATTTCCCGCACATCTCCGTGGACGTCGCCCTCTCCACGCACGCACATTTCGACCACGACGGTGTCCATCAGGTGAGCGCGCACACGATTCTGGACCGTTTGATCGGCTCCTACACATTCGCTGATGTACGAGTCACTGGGATCGCCGACAAGCACGTCTCTGACAGCACACACAACGCCTACGACTGGGCGGAGATGACGCGGCGGCTCACCGCGGTGAAAACCACGCCGCCGGACAACTGGCGGTCATTCGACAACTGCCTCCTAATCATCCAAGTGGCGGGCCTGCGCATCCTGCACTGGGGTGACAACCGCCCGGATCCGCCGGATCATATATGGAAGCAGCTCGGAGCAATCGACGTCCTACTCCTTCCAGTAGACGGCTCGCAGCATGTCCTAAGCTACGCGCAGGCCGACGCCGTCGCCGCGAAACTTAACGCGCGGATCATCGTCCCGCATCACTACGGCATCTGGGACGTGACGACCATCGGCTCGACGCTCTTGCCACCTGACGAATGGGTAAATGGCCGGGCGGGTTCGATCTGGACTGAGAGTGGCTCGTTCCGGCTGGATCCTACCTTCGTCAAACAGCAGCAGAATCGTGTCGTATGCTTCGGAGGCCACGTCGCATTCGACAAGGCAGGTATCCAGAATAAATGAAGGGCGTCTGACACGTTTTGAGCATTGTGCAGTCGTTTTTCTGGTTGTCATCAGCGTCAGTTTTGCCGCGACACCAAATCGAAAGCTGCCGTTCTGCTTTCGGCCAGATCTGGTCGGTCGCTGCGTGCCCATGGCCAGCCGTCCGCCATGCCGCCTCGCCCGCGAACGCGACACGCGTCGTCCTGACGTCTCAGAACAGCGCATGCTACGCAGCCGGCTTGGCGGCGACGCTGGCCCATTTCTCAAGCTTGCCGAGCAGGCCCCAGGCGGTGAGGCCGAGGAAGATTGGCATCGTGTAGGGGCTGAGCCCGAAAGCCGGGGTGATCTGCGTGAGAACCTGGCCGAGGCCCGTCGTCGGCGGCACCTGCGCTAAGATCTGCGTCACCACAGCTCCGATGATGCCGAGGGCAGACTTCTTACCGTCGAGCAGTTGCCCGATCGTCTGCCCAAGCGCGCCATTGACCTGCCCGAGGGGCGCCCCCGGGATCGGGTTCGGCGCTGTCCCCGGAACCGGTGGCCCCGCTGCGATCCGCGCCCCGTCAATCTGCCGGCGCAGGTCGTGGAACAGCTCTTCGACCCGTGCCGCCAGGTCGACGGACGGCGCGACGGTCGCGGGCGTCAGGATCATCGGCTGCGCCGGCATGGCTTGCGGTGTCACAGCGGCGCTCACGGCGACGTGCCGCTCCAGCGCGTCGAGGCGCGTCAACACTTCGGTGTCCGGCGCCGACGGCCGCAGGGCCTCCTGAAGGGCAGCGACGGTGCGGACGTCCGCGACGCCGGTGTCGTCGAGGCCGCGCTGGGCCTGAAACTGTGCCACGGCAGCCATGGTCCGACGACCGTTCCGCCCATCCTCGACGAGGCGGGGCGTCACGCCGAGACGGTTGAGGGTCTGCTGGATCCACAGCGTGCTTTCGGCGAGTTCATCGTCCGGCTGACGCGGCGGATCAACGTCGGCGGTGAGCGGCGCGGCGATCTCAATGCTCGGGTCGAGCTCGAGGAGCGCCTTCAGGATCACGGCGGTGCCGATCTGGGTATCGACCGCGTTCGGGTCGAAGACATGATCGCGCACGAACTTGCCGCTGCGCGCGTTCGGCGGCCCATAGGCGGTCGAGCCGCCCCACAGATAGGGGGAATTCACGCCTTTGGCGTGGTAGCCGTAGCCGTTGAAGCCCTCGAGTCGATACAGGACCCGCGCGACACTCCAGTCACTCACGCCGACCAAGCCCTCAAGACGCAGCGCGTCGATGGCCCCGTCCGTGAAGGCACCCGGACCGGTGAAGGGGCCGCGCCCCTTCGGGACGATGGTAGTCCGCCGGTCGAGCGGCTGCCCATTGCCGAGATAGGTATCGAAGTTGAACGACGATTCCCGATAGTGGCAGAGCCCGATGAACCACCAGGGCACGCCGACGCGCGTTTCAACCTCCTGGTAGCGTGCCTTACCGGCGGCGAGCCGCTGCGCCACCTTGCGCACCGCTTCCGCCCTTTCCGGGCGGACTTGGAGTGATCCCCAGATCCGCTCGTACTCGTCCCGGTAATCCTTGAACGACGCCATGTCGGTGCTCCAGGCATTGCTGTGAGAGGACGGGGCCGAGTCTTGGTGAGGCGGTGCCTGCGCAGGGAAACCATGCGCGCGGTGGACAGCGGAGTACCGTCGTACTCGACGGCGCCGCCGGCTGCGCAGAAAGAGGATGTAGCGAACGATCTTTGCGAGCTTGGTGGCGGCCGCGTATTTCCCGAGGCGCTCGCGGCGCCTCGAGCCGAAGCATCAGCAGGCCCGGATTGCAGGTTGTGAGTCCGCCGAGACTCGAACTGCGCCAAAAGCGCGATCGCCACTGTGAGTGACGACCCCTGCGATCTTGAAACGCATCGCGGTGGTGTCATGGGTTTCATGCCATCCGCTTGGCCGGAAACGGACGCCGACCACATCTCTGCGCGACTCAAGTAAGCGCCGGCTCAGCCGGACGCGTCCTTCAAATGGATGATGATCCAAATCTGGAATTTTGGAACAACGTCGGCATTATCGATTCCCGTAATATAATCTGTGATGCCCATTGATCTGAATTTATGATTTAATATAACAAAATATTGATTCAATTAAAACCTAGCTTGCCTACAATATTGTTTTCAATAACTCATGATATTACTGAATGCCGAAGCAAAAATAATACAAACATGCTAATATCTGAACTTATTGAGGATCAAATTAGTCTGCACTGTCTTGGAAATTCTGTAGCTGGGCGCAAGGCGCGACGAGACCGCCGGGCATGATCGGGGGCACGATGGACGCGGATCTCGGAACGACCGGCGATGCCAGCGCACTCTCCGCGGAAGTGGGGGCGGGTTCGGCGCAAGACAGCGCGTCACGACAAGGACCGGGAGCCGTGCCTGGTCTGCCGGCCGTGACGACGCGCAACGCGGCCTGGGTTCTGGACACGGAGCAAATGCTCCAGGAGGAACTCGATCACTTCTGTGGAGCGCGTCCGCCCGGCGATGTGAGGCCTTGGGAGGCGCGGGCAGACCAAGCCCGGCTCTCCGCGCTCTGCCTCTCTGGCGGCGGAATCCGGAGCGCCACCTTCTGCCTCGGTGCGGTGCAGGCTCTGGCCGCCCGGCGCATGCTCGGCGAGTTCCACTACCTATCGACGGTCTCCGGAGGCGGCTTCGCCGGCGGCTGGTTGCAGACGTTCATCCTAGAATGCGGCGGGATTGCGGAGGCGGAACGTCGCCTCGCCAGATCAGGCAAGGAGGTTTTTGCCAAGCTGAGGCGGTACACGAACTATCTGACTCCGGAGGTCGGACTTCTGTCGCGGGACACCTGGGCCGGCATCGTCCTCTACGTCAGGAACACGATCCTGAACTGGCTCATCATCTTCCCGCTGCTGCTGTTCATCCCTCTGGCGCTGCTCACCTACCGGACGGCGCTCGAGGCTGCAAGCCGGAGCACGCTCTGGCTTCCCTTGAGTGTGGGCAGCGCGGCCCTCCTTGTGGCGACCTTCAATGCCTGCCGCATGCTGCCGAGCCACCGGCCGCGCCTCGCCGGCGTGACGGCGTACGCTTCGCCGGCCTTCATCGCGGGCTGGATCCTCACACCGACCTGCCTGTGGAGTTTGGCCCTGCCCTTCACCTTCCGCGCGCTCTTCGAGCACGGGCTGCCGGTCTCGACCCTGCGTCTCTACAGCCTCGGCTTCTGGTACTTCGTCGTGCAGGCCGTCGGGTATCTCTGTGGGATGGCGTGGCAGAAGGCGCAGGGTCATCCAGGCCAGTGGCTGTACGAGAAGAACATGGGAGCGTGGCTCGTCAGCAGCCTCGTCTCGGCTGCGATCATCGTTACATGCACCGCATTGACCGTCACTTGGCTCGTGGGCGACGACATCGCGGCCTTCGATGCCGGGCAGGCTCAGGTCTCGCAGGCTCTGACCGTCCTCGGGCCGCCGATCCTGATCGTCGCTCACCTCCTCCAGGGTGTCGTCTTCATGGGCTTCCGCAGGAGCGCCGAGCGAGCCGACCTCGATCGGGAGTGGGTGGCGCGGATCGATGGGCAATTGCTGCTCGCCGCCGTGGGCTGGACATCCCTGTGCCTGTGCTGCCTGATCGTGTCGGCGGTCGCCCTCGGCCGCGATGACGCGCAGATCCCGGCCCTTTTCAGCGCACTGAGTGCCCTCGGCACCGGTCCGGCCGCAGCCGTCCTGGGCAAGCAGGTGTTCGCCCGGACACAGACGCTGGCCGCAAAAGGGCGAATGGACGACCTCCTGATGGTCGGCCTGAGCGCGATGGCAGCTATCTTCGGGATCAGCCTGTTCGCGCTGCTGGGATGGTGCTTGGGACGCCTTCTCGGCTCCGCCCACGATTGGTGGGGTGACTGCCTTCTGCCCCGCGCGGCGTATGACCACTCGGACCCGGCTGGCCGTTGCGCGATCAATCCCTATGGGATGATCCTAATCCTCAATCTCATGGTGGCGGGCGTCCTTGCCGGCGCTATCCGGTTGTTCGGCGGCGTCAACGTCAACCGGTTCTCGATGCACGGAGTCTATCGGAACCGCCTGACCCGCGGATTTCTGGGCTCCGCACGCACGCGCCGCGATGCCGATCCCTTCACGGATTTCGACGAGGACGACAGCCCGCGCATCGCCGAACTCGGGACGGAGCGACGGCTTCTGCCCGTCGTCAACATGACCCTGAACCTGACCGACATCCTGCGTACCGAATGGGCGGAGCGAAAGGCTGCCTCGTTCACCGCGACCCCGTTCGCCTGCGGCTCGGCGATCCTTGATCGCGCGCATGGCGGGCGCGACGCTCAGCGGCCGGATGGCCCGCGCGGGGCCTACATCCGGACCACGGATTTTGCCGGCATGGAGACCGGCAGCGACAGGGTGAGCGCCGGCAAGGGGCCGCTGCTCGGCGGGCTGCTGACAATCTCGGGCGCGGCGGTCAGCCCGAACTGGGGCTACCATTCCTCGCGCCTAATCGCATTCCTGATGACGCTGTTCAACGTCCGCCTCGGCGCCTGGCTCCCCAATCCCGCCGTCGCGCGGCGGGAGGACCTCAGACTGGCCAAGCCCAGGAACTCCGTGCTCGCGCTTCTGAGCGAGCTCGGCGGCCGCAGCACGGATGTCCGGCAGGCGATTTACCTGTCGGATGGCGGCCACTTCGACAATCTTGGCTTGTACGAGATGCTGCGAAGGCGGTGCGCCCGCATCGTGGTGATCGATGCCGGCCAAGACGAGAAATGCACGTTCTTCGACCTCGGCAACGTCATTCGGAAGGCGGAGGTCGATGGCCTCGCGAAGATCCAAATGGGCGACATGCGCATTGTCTCCCGCGCGGCCATCGAGCGCGAGGGGAAGCGAGCCGGGGCTCTCGGCTACGCCCAGGGCACGATCACATATCCGGGCGCGCTTGACCCGGCCTCGCTGATCTACATCAAGCCAAGCTTCCTTGAAGACATACCCGCCGAAGTTCGCGCTTATGGGGCGACCAGCCCCGCTTTCCCGCACGAAAGCACCGCCAACCAATGGTTTTCCGAGAGCCAGTTCGAGAGCTACCGCGCCCTCGGCTTTCACCAAGTCAGCCGGATGTTCGGCTCGCAGCTCACGACACTCTCGGAATGGGCGACTTATCTCGATCGCGAGATCAATCGCCACGCTTACGAATAGTAGCCTGCTGTGAGGCATGTCGATGAAGTCGCACCGCCAGCTTCGTACACTCAACGTCTCGATCCGTCCGGCCGGATGAAGCCGAAAACGCCGCGGATTGTGAGGCGCCCCAGGCGCGCCATCGCCGCCCCACTGGTTTGAGGGCGCAGGATGATGACGGGTCTCGTGAGCGCATAGGCGGCGATCACCCCGATTTGCGCCGGTCCCAGGACTGAACGCAGTGGCAGGGTAGCTGCCATGAAGGGTGATTGTCGAACGCTCAAGCGGCCGCCAAGACGCGCGGCCAAGCGAACGCGGGACACTGGAGGCGCGGATCAGACACCCCGCTCAGTGCGATTGAAATGCCGCTTGGCCAGCCGCGCCAAGCGAAGCTTCGCACCGCGCCAAGAAGCGGACCTTCGGCTTCGCGCCCATTCCAGCCATTCAGCTCGGCATCGGTCATCCCCAGAAGCGGACCTGGCCGCAAACGCCAAGCACAACCGCGAGAATTTGCTCGGGATGGCCGAGGCCAGCAACGACAGACACCCCCGGGTACTGGTGATGGCTGCCTTGTACATCGCCCGGAAGACTTGGCGGGACGGCTTTCGCTATTCGAAGGCCGGCGTGGTCACGACGGACCTCTTGCCGCTCCAAGCCTCGCAGCGGGCGATGCCGAGGCTCGGTCAGCTCGATCGTGAACCGCTCCGGATTTCCCGGAGGCTGTTCGGTTTGGGTCAGGCGGCCAAGGCTTGTACCTCGGCCCGAGCAAAGTAGCGCGCCTCAGCCTCGGCGGGAGGCACGTTGCCGATAGGTTCGAGCAAGCGGCGGGTGTTGAACCAATCGACCCATTCGAGAGTGGCGAACTCGACGGCCTCGAGGGATCGCCACGGCCCACGGCGATGGATCACCTCGGCTTTGAACAGACCGTTGATCGTCTCGGCCAGGGCGTTGTCGTAGCTGTCCCCGACGCTGCCAACCGAGGGCTCGACCCCCGCCTCCGCCAGCCGCTCCGTGTAGCGCAGGGCGAGGTATTGCGAGCCCCTGTCGCTATGGTGCACGAGCCCGCCGCCCCAGGGGGGACGACGTTCGTGCAGAGCCTGCTCAAGAGCATCGAGCACGAAGGCGGCGTGAGCCGTGCGGGAGACCCGCCAACCGACGATGCGCCGGGCATAGGCGTCGATCACGAACGCGACGTAGATGAAGCCGGCCCAGGTCGCGACGTAGGTGAAGTCGCTGACCCACAAGGCGTTGGGACGCGGCGCCTTGAACTGGCGGTTCACCCGGTCGAGCGGGCAGGCCGCGGCCGGGTCCGGGATAGTGGTGCGAACCTTCTTGCCCCGCACGATGCCCTGCAGCCCCATGACCCGCATCAGCCGGGCGACCGTACAGCGGGCAACCGCGATCCCTTCTCGACCGAGTTGCCGCCAGACCTTCCGCACCCCGTAGACGTGGAAGTTCTCCTCGAACACGCGCCGGATCTCGACCATTAGCGCCGCGTCCGAACGAGCCCGAGCCGGCAGCTTGCCGGGATCGGCCCGCCGCGCGGCATGGGCGTGATAGGTTGACGGGGCGATCGGCAGCACGCGGCAGATCGGCTCGACCCCGTAGGCCTCCCGGTGATCGTCGACGAAGGCGATCATGTCCGCGACCGGCGGTCGAGCTCCGCCATCGCAAAATAGGCCGACGCCTTCCTCAGGATCTCGTTGGCCTGCCGAAGCTCGCGGTTCTCGCGCTCCAGTGCTTTGATCCGCTCGCGCTCGTCCGTCGTTGGTCCGGGTCGCTGGCCCTGGTCCCGCTCGGCTTGCCGGACCCAGTTCCGCAGCGTCTCGCCCGAGCAGCCGATCTTGGCTGCGATCGAGCGGATCGCCCCATATTGCGAGCCGTGCTCGCCCTGGTGGTCGAACACCATCCGGACCGCGCGTTCGCGGACCTCAGGCGAAAAGGGTGTGCTGCGCTTCGTCATGGCTCCATCCTCTCAAGAGTTGGAGCCTCCGAAAATCCCGGGGCAGTTCACCGGACGGCGTGCAAGCAGGCTTTGCCTCGGGTACCAGGCGTCAGCTTCTGACCATCAGCCCCGCCACGAGGAAGCTGTCCGCGAAAGTGAGCTGGCCTGCGGTATCGGGGCTGCCGGTGGCGACATGGACCGGCTGTCAGCGAAGGCTCATCAAGCCGCTCGCGCCTCCAACTGCAGGTACCCGGGGTCGAACTCAGCGGCCGCCGAAAGCTCGTCCCAGGCTTCGATCTGCAGCGTGCGGCTGCGCAGCGTGAGCAGCGTCTGGCGACGCATCTCCTGAAGCACGCGGTTGACGTGCACGGGCGTGAGGCCCAGCGCGTCGGCGAGATCGACTTGGGTGAGCGGCAGCGGGCAGCGGTGATCACCGGCCAGCCCCACCGCTTCGAGCTTCACGTACATCTCGCAGAACAGGTGACCGATCCGCTCGAAGGCGGAGCGCCGCCCCATGCCGGTCATCCACTCGCGGAAGATCGCCGCGTCGATCAGCGTGTCGCGCCACAGCAGCGATGCGAGACGGGGATGGTGCGCGACGAGGGCCCGTAGGCTCTCGTGCGGGATGAACGCCACCGTCGCGTTCGTCACCGTGGCGAGGGTGTGGTCCATGGTGGGGACGTGCAGGCTCAGCAGATCCGGGATGTCGCCCGCGATGTGGAACGACAGGATCTGCCGCTTGCCCTGGTTGAGCAGCTTGTAGCGGCAGGCCCAGCCGTCGAGGACGAGGCAGCAGTGCGTGGGCTTGTCGCCGTCGCGCACGATGTCCTGCCGGGTATTGAGGACGTGGGTCCTCACCGGCAGGCTCTCGAGGGCCTGCCGCTGCTCATCCGTGAGGGTGGCGATGTTCTCCAGCTTGCGGATGAGCAGGGTCGTGGCGTGCAGATCGGGAGCGAGGGACATGGCGTTTGCGCCTTGCGATGCAGGCGGAAGCGCACGTCTCTCCCAGCCATCGGCGCCTGTGTGTAGGGCGGTGACAAAACCATCCACTGGAGCGTCGGCGTCGTGCTGATGCGGGCGGCGTAAAAGCCGGCCAGTGGAGAAGCTTCTCTTTCGAGAGGAGCTGGGGATGTTTGCCGTGGAAGTCTACGCGGCCGTTCGGCAGTTCGTGTTTATCGAGGGCAACTCTCGGCGTGAGGCGGCTCGAGTGTTCGGGCTGAGCCGAGAGACGATCGCCAAGATGTGCCGGTTCTCCCTGCCGCCGGGCTATACGCGCTCGAAGCCGGTCGAGAAGCCGAAGCTTGGGCCTCTTCTGCCGGTGATCACGGCCATCCTGGAAACGGACCGAAGCGCGCCGATCAAGCAGCGGCACACGGCCAAGCGGATCTTCGAGCGTTTACGCGACGAGCACGGCTATGCCGGCGGCTACACGGTGGTGAAGGACCACGTGCGGATCTGCCGATCGCAGGGGCGGGAGACCTTCGTGCCGCTGGCCCACCCGCCTGGCCATGCCCAGGTTGACTTCGGCGAGGCGGTGGCCACGATCGGCGGCGTGCGTCGCAAGATCCATTTCTTCTGCATGGACCTGCCGCACTCCGACGCCTGCTTCGTGAAGGCATATCCGCGGGAGACCACCGAGGCGTTCCTCGACGGGCACGTCGCCGCCTTCGCCTTCTTCACGGGCGTGCCGCTGTCGATCCTGTACGACAACACGAAGATCGCGGTCGCCAAGATCTGCGGTGACGGGCAGCGCGAGCGCACGCGCGCCTTCACCGAGTTGGTGAGCCACTACCTGTTCCGCGACCGCTTCGGCCGTCCGGGCAGGGGCAACGACAAGGGCAAAGTCGAAGGGCTGGTCAAGTTCGCCCGGTCCAACTTCATGACCCCGGCTCCGGAGGCAGCTTCGTTCGAGGCGCTGAACGCTGATCTGGAGCGACGCTGCCGAGTCCGGCAGGATGAGTGTGCCGGTCGGTCTGCCGAGCTCATCGGTACGCGGCTCGTGGCCGACCGTGCGGTCCTGCGCGCCCTGCCGGCGGTCCCGCTGGAGCCGTGCGAGAAGCGGGCTGGTCGTGTCTCCTCGACCGCGCTGGTGCGCTATCACGGCAACGACTACTCGGTGCCCACCGCCTACGGCTTCCGGGACGTGCTGGTGAAGGGCTTCGTCGACGAGGTCGTGATCCTGTGCGGCGGGATCGAGATCGCCCGGCACGAACGCAGCTACGGCACCGGCGTGTTCGTCTCCGAGCCGCTGCACTACCTCGCGCTGATCGAGACCAAGCCGAACGCCCTCGACCAAGCGGCGGCCCTCCAGGACTGGGATCTGCCCGAGGCGTTCCAGCACCTGCGCCATCTCCTGGAGGCGCGCATGGGCAACCGGGGCAAGCGCGAGTTCATCCAGGTGCTGCGCCTGATGGAGGCGATGCCCAAGGACGTGGTGGCCGCAGCCGTCGCGGAGGCGATCCGGCTCGGGGCGATCGGCTTCGATGCGGTCAAGCTGATTGCGCTGGCCCGACTCGAGCACCGACCGCCCCGGCTCGACCTGGCAGCCTATCCGCACCTGCCCAGAACCACGGTGCGGACCACCGTGGCTGCCGACTATGCCGTGCTGGTGCCGGAGGTGGCCGCATGAGCCTGGCGCGCGACGAGACCACGCCGGGCGTCCTGCTGGCTCACCACCTCAAGCAGCTCAAGCTGCCCACGGTGCTGCGCGAGTACGACAAGGTTGCCCGCGAGTGCGCTCAGAGCGGCCTGGACCACTCGCGCTACCTGTTGCGGCTGGTTGAACTGGAGCTGATCGACCGTGAGCGGCGCATGGTCGAGCGCCGCATCCGGGCGGCGCGCTTCCCGGCGGTGAAGAGCCTCGACACGTTCGACTTTGCCGCGATCCCGAGCCTGAACAAGATGCTCGTGCTGGAACTGGCCCGCTGTGGCTACATCCTCGGCCGGGAGAACGTCATCGCACTTGGCAACTCGGGCACTGGCAAGACCCACATCGCCTTGGCTCTCGGCTTGGCGGCTTGCCAGAAGGGCTTCTCGGTCACGTTCACCACCGCGGCCTCGCTGGTCAACCAACTCCTGGAGGCGCGCGACGAGCGTCGTCTGCTCCGGCTTCAGCGCGAACTAGCCGCGGTCAAGCTCCTGATCGTCGACGAACTCGGCTACGTGCCGCTGTCGTCGACGGGGGCGGAGTTGCTGTTTGAGGTCTTCTCGCAGCGCTACGAGCGTGGCTCGACCGTGGTGACCTCGAACCTCCCGTTTGAGGACTGGACGTCAGTTCTGGGCTCGGAACGGCTCACGGGCGCGCTGCTCGACCGGCTGACCCACCACGTCAGCATCCTGAGCCTGAACGGCAACAGCTACCGCCTCAAAACTTCCCGCAGCCGGCGCGGCCGGGCCGAAGGGGCGGAGCAAAACCAGGCCACCGCCGATCCTCACGACCCCGAGACGGGCGAGATCCCGCCGGCCTGACCCTTACGATCGGCGACGAACGAAGAAGGGGCCCGATCGGGCCCCTTCTTCGTTCGAGCTGCACGTTGCCAGTGGCCTGATTTTGCTCCGACACGGCGGCCTGGAATTGGTCCGCCCTTTACACGCCTGGATCGGATTAGCCGATGATGGAGCCCGAAGATAAACCGGTGTAGCCGATTGACGTAGACACAGATCAACTTTCTGGAAGGCCGAGGCGTTCGGTAATGGATCGAACCTTCCAAGGAACCAGAGTCTTTCGCGAACGATTTTCTTTGCTATCGCTCGGTCGAGCGCAGATACTTAGCTGATCGCCTGCACCGTTTTCGGGTCGTTGGCGCTTGAGAGACCGCGTGTGCTCTTGCCCTGACCGGGAGCGGAGCCGTGTCTCAGCCTCAGCAATCCGCCATCCGCAATCGCCTGCTGAAGGCGATGTCGCCCAACGACTTCTCGCTGATCCAGCCGCACCTGGAGCTGGTCTCGACCGAACTGCGGCAGTCGCTGATCAAGCCGCACGAGCCGGTGCAGCAGCTGTACTTCCCCGAATCCGGGTTCGGCTCGATCACCACCTCGGGCACTGGCATCCAAGTCGAGGTCGGCATCGTCGGGCGTGAAGGGCTGGTTGGCGCGATACCCGTGCTGCTGGGCTCGGATCGCACGCCCCACGCGTGCTTCGTCCAGAGCCCCGGCGAGATGCTGCGGATCGAGCCCGTTGCCCTATGTGACGCTGCCAGTGAAAGCGTCAGCCTGAACAGGTTGCTGCTGCGCTATATCCAGGTGCAGTTCGTTCAGGCGGCCCAGACTGCCTTGGCGAACGCCTCCTACACCCTCGACGTGCGCCTCGCCCGCTGGCTGGTGATGTGCCAGGACCGGCTGGACGGCGACGACCTGCAGATCACCCACGAGTTCATCTCGATCATGCTCGGCGTGCGCCGACCCAGCACCACCCTGGCGGTACAGGCGCTGGAGGGGCAACAGTTGATCCGGGCCCGGCGTGGCCGCATCACGATCCTGGACCGGGAGGCGCTGACGGCACTGGCCGACGACAGCTACGGCCTGCCCGAGGCCGAGTACGCCCGCCTGATCGAGGGCGCGTGATGCCGCGCTACTTCTTTAACATCCGGCATCGTCCCGGACCCATGGGTCTCGCCGTGGACTCGGAAGGCGATGACCTCGCCGACGTGAACGCGGCGCGTGAGCATGCCTTGTTCGAGGCACGAGCCATGATCGTGCAAGATCGCCTGCCGCTGATCCGCGATTGGATGGACTGCTCGTTCGAGATCATGGATGAGACTGGCGAACCCGTGCTCACGGTGCCGTTCAGCGATACCGTGCCCGAAGACGAACTGGGCTGAGCGGGGATCGCTAGGTCCGCCCCGGTGCTCGCCATGCCCGCTGTGGCTGAGCCTCAGTCGTCGAGGTCCGGCTCAGGGATCGGGACATCGCCCACCCACAGCCCGGCAAACGTCAGGGACGCTGTGTAGACGGTCGTGTTGGTCTCGTCGCGGACCAGCACCGTGAAGGCTTGCGTGTCGCTCGCCGTGCGGGGGATCGCCTCCTTGGCGAGAAAGGACAAGGCGTACATGGCCTCATGCCGGACGGCTTCAGGACTGTCGCACACATCGCCCTCCGGGTCTCGGCGAAGCGCCTCGCCATCGTAGATGTCGAAGTAGTACCGAGCCACATCTGCCTCACGTACACCAATTCGGAGAGGTAAAGCGGCTGAAGGCACAATGTGTTGCTGTCTGAAAGCGCACGCCTGTACCGCGTCGAGGCGTGAACCGACGTTCGGAGGTTCTCGTGGGACGATCTGACTTCCACCTGACGCGGACCTTCCCCGGGGGCGAGACAGATAAGCCCGCAGGCTCTCCCCGCAGGAGGTTCACGATCTGTGGAGAACTCGGCTGTACGCACATCCGCTTCTGCCAGCCTGGAGTTGCCCCCATCAAACCGGACACGGGGCTGGTTGCATCTGAGCACGGATGAACTCGCGCGGCGAGCGCATGCCGAGCCCACGGTGGGGATGGTGTTCGTTGTAGTCGGTGATCCAGGCGCCGATCCGCGCCAGGACCGTGTTGGCGTCGGGCCGGGGCTGGACGCGGGCATAGTCGCGCTTGAGCGTTTTGACGAACGCCTCGCTCACTCCGTTGCTCTCGGGCGAGCGCACCGGCGTGAGGCAGGGCACGAGGTTTAGGGCTGCCGCGAAGGACAGGGTCTCGGCGGCCGTAAAGGCAGAGCCGTTATCGGCCAGCCACTGCACGGGATGGGTCGCGCAAAGGCTGCCGAAGCGCGCCTCCACGCAGGTCAGCATGAGATCCCGCACCATCTGGCCGGTGACCCCGCCCGTCGAGGCCACCCAGGCGATCACCTCGCGATCATGGGTGTCGATGGCGAAGGCTACCCGCACCGCCTCGCCGTTCCAGCAGCCGATCTCCAGCCCATCCGAGGACCAGCGCTGGTTCGAGGCCGCGGCGATCACACGGCCCTCGTGGGCGCGCACGGGTCGCCCGCCCGTGTGGCGCTGGAGGAGCAGGCTGTCCCGCTTCATCAGGCGGAACACCCGCTTGTGGTTCAGGGCGGGCTCGCCAGTAGCGCGCCGCGTCCGGTTCAGGATCGCCGTCACTCGCCGATAGCCGTAGGTCGGCCGCACGTCCGTGATGGCGCGGATGGCGATCAGGACGGCCTCGTCGTCGGCACGACGATAGGGACCGCGCGACCGCGACCCACTCCGTATCTGCTCGACGAGGTTGGAGCGGGCCACGCCGAGCACGTCCGCCACGACCTTCATCGGGAAGAGCCCGCGGGCGGCGACGGCAGCGGCCACGCGGCTTTTTTTACCCGTGCAGCGGCCAGCGCCTCCTTGAGCACCTCGACCTCCAGCGTCTTGCGTCCGAGCAGCCGCTCCAGATCGCGCACGCGAGCTTCCAACTCGCGCATCCGGCTAGCAGCGACTACCTCGTCGTCGGCTTGCACCGCCACCTGTCCGCCCTCGGCCATGCGACGCCTCCACCCGAATAGAAGGCTCGGTGAGAGGCCGTGGATCCGCGCCACCGCCGAGACGGTCATTCCGGGCTGCATCGTCTCCTCGACGAAGCGCACCTTCTCGTGGGCGGTGTAGCGCCTGCGGCGCTCGCGCCCGGTGATGATCTCGATCCGCTGCGTGTCGTTCGGCATGGGCGCACGCCTAGGCTTCCGCCTAGGCCCGCACGGCTACGCCCGGTGTCCGGTCGAATTGGGGGCCACTCCAAGCAGCCGAGCCGCGTCCAGTCGGGATCGGTCACAGAACTGGATCAGGAGGCCCGCAAGCGGACCTTCTGAACTTCAGAAAAGGGTCGGGAGCGGCGGTTCAGCGCCTATCGGCCCGAAGTCAGCTGTTGAAGCAACTGTGACCTACAAGCTGAGCTGCAGCGTCTGCTTCGGAGAAACCGCGAAAGTCGGCTGAGCGGCCGAGATGGGCGCATAGCCGAATGTCGGCTTATCGGCAGTGAGGCAACCACGGTTTCCGGCGTGTGCTTGGCCCGCCAGATCACGATGGGTCGCAATTTCGGTCCAACCGCGAGCCCTGCACGTTCGACATCATCTCGGCTCTGCACCCGAGACCGGTTCGCGTATTTGACGGGTGCCCCGAGACACTGCTACGAAGCTCCGCATTGGAGCATCCAAAAGCTCAATATCTGCAATGGCTTCGGGTTTGCGGCGGCGAATCCCTCCGTCTCCGCCACTTAAGTGGCACAAATCACTGAAATCATTTCATAAATCAATACGGCCGCGCCCGCGGCCGCACATTTTGGCCCACATTGTTTAGCGGCTTGTACCGGCTCGTTTCGGACGTGGACGGACAATGGCCTCGCGCGCGCAAGGGCTGACGCCCGACCTCGATAGGGGGAGACGGCGTGCAGTAGGTTGGAAATGAACGCACCGAACCTGCCGCCCCTCGACGACGCCGTTCTCCCCACGGGCATTCGTCCGAGTTTCATTGAGGGTGTGAACGGCCTGCGAATGCACCTGCTGGAAGCCGGGCACGAGGACCCGGACTGACCTTGCCTCCTGCTGCTTCACGGCTTCCCAGAGCTGGCCTACTCCTGGCGAAAGGTGATGCCCGCCCTCGCGCATGCTGGCTACCACGTCGTCGCCCCGGATCTGCGCGGCTACGGGCGCACTGCCGCGGAGCCGGTCGCCTACGAAGCCGACCTCGCGCCCTTCCGCATGCACAACCTCCTCCTCGACTTGCTCTGCTTACTCGGGGCACTGGAGCGCGAACGGGTCGCGGCGGTGATCGGGCACGACTTCGGTTCGTGGGTCGCGGGCTTCTGTGCCCTGGCTCGGCCCGACGTGTTCGGGTCGATCGTCCTGATGAGCGCACCGTTCGCCGGGGCGCCCAACCTTGAGACCCTAGCGGAGAGCCTGCGGCCGCCCGCGCAGGATCCGATCCACGCTGCTTTAACTGGGCTGCCGCGCCCGCGCGAGCACTACCACCGCTACTTCGCCTCCCCGGCTGCGGCGCCCGACATGGATGGCAGCCCGACCCAGGTTGCCGCGTTCCTGCGCGCCTACTTCCATCATAAGAGCGCAGACTCGCCGGGCAATCAGCCGCATCCGCTGGCCGGCTGGATGGCCGAGGCGCTCTCGGAGATGCCGACCTACTACATCATGGATCTCGGCCGAAGCATGCCCGCGACGGTGGCGCCCGAAGCGCCGGAGGACGGCGGTGCCGGCTGTGCATGGCTCACCGACCGGGAACTCGCCTTCTACGCGACTGAGTACGCGCGTACTGGCTTTCAGGGGCCTTTGCACTCCCACACACGAGGCCCTGGGACTTAGTTTGTGCGCTAGTGCCTCGTCTGGTAAGGTAGTTCATTGCCGGCCACGATATCGGGGCGCCGGTGACTGAGAGAGACGCGTGCTCCCGCCTTGCAACGGCTGGGAACACACATGCCTCGCTATCACTTCAACGTCTATGATGGCGTCGTCCTACTCGACAAAAAGGGTGTCGAGTTGCCGGACACGATGTTCGCGCGACGAGAGGCGATCCGGTATGCAGGCGTGCTTCTTGAGGAAGGCGCAAGGTTAGAGAGCCTTGGTCAGGAATGGCGAATGGAAGTCACGGACGGGACTGAGCTGATACTATTCAGGCTTGATTTCTTTGTGACACCGTCGCCAGCCATTGAGTCACTCAACAGGTCAAAATAATCAATTTCGATCTGTCGAAGCTTTCGGGCTAGCAATTGCTAAGATGCGGTCCGGATCCGGCTTGCTTGCTCCTTATTTCTCGGATCTGGAAAGGCCCGCCCGGTCCGCCGGTGAGGCTTCTTTGTGGGGACCATTAACGATCTGGTAACCATGATCTCGGAGGCTCGGATTTCGGCCGCAACCGAGCCAACGCCATGCCGCAGCATCACCCGACCGTAGCCTCGGCCATCGCTGCAGAAACCGCTGCAACGGCAGCGGTGATCCTATCGGAAAAGATGCTTGCGATGGAGGCGACCGGCGCAGCCCGGGCGTTCGCCGAACTAGCCGCGGCGCAGAAGGCCCGGGCAGCCTGGGCCAGAGCGCAGATCATCGTGCGGGACGTGGCAAAATGAAGCCGCAAACCCAATCCTGCGAAGTGGTAGTGGAAGGCGCTTGGCTCACCCTTGGCCTCGACGAGGCGAGGGTCCTCCACCGGGACGCTCTTAAGCGTTGTCCAGCCTGCCATGGCCGTGTGACGATCCAAGGCGTCTATAGCGGGCAGGGATCTGTGACTCTGTCGCACCGGCGCATCCATGACGGCTGCCCGCTGATCCCAAGGCACTACAAGGGAGTGTCGTCGCGGCATCCGCAAGCTCTTAAGTAGGCGTAGCGCATCCCCGCAGGAAACCGCCGGCGCGCGGGTCACGACCTCAGCCACCGGCAACCTGTTCCGCGCCGTCGTGCAGAACCACGGGCGGCAGATGGCGAAGGCGGATCCAGGATAGGCGCTCGCTAACCCTCGTGCTCTCTGATAGATTGGCACATCACTGATCGTGACCCTCGGGCATCGGTGGCTGAGAGAGAAGTGTGCTCCCGCCTTATATCGGCAGGAGGATCGCATGTCCTATTTCCAATTCAATGGCTCTGATAGCGTAACGCTGCTGGATACGCAGCACGCTGAACGTCACAGCACCAAACTCGTCCGACACCTCCAACCTTGCTGGCGTGTGGAGGCCGAGCTTTGTGGAAGGGGCTCAAAGCCCTGGTCGTGGGCGATCTACTCTTCAGATACCTGGCTTGCGGCTGATCGGTCGGAGGCCATGTTCCGTACTTCGGAAGCAGCTAAGCGAGTCGGTACGTTGATAATCGCGCAGCTTGATCCGGGATCAAAGCCTCGGCGCTCTGAACTGCACTAGAGCCGGTCCCGGGCTGATGGCGACGGGTTAGCGGGTGGCGCGTTGAGAGGTGGGGGAGCCTGCCGATGCCTTCACCTCTGTCCGTCGACTTACGCGAGCGTGTCGTGGCTGCCGTGGCGTCAGGTGCCTCGTGCCACCGAGCGGCAGCTCGTTTGGTTGTGTCCCCTGGCGTGGTGTAGCTTCGGCGTGGCCACCACGATCACCGGTTTGGGCCGGATTGATCAGGCTGCCAGGGTGGGCAGGCTGACGAGGGGATCATCGCCGATCGGGGCGATGCTTTCCAGGGTGATGTAGCGGGAGCGCTGGACGGCCCACTCGTCGTTCTGTTCCAGCAGGATCGCGCCCACGAGGCGGGTGATGGCCGCCTCGTTGGGGAAGATGCCGACCACCTCGGTCCGGCGTTTGATCTCACCGTTGAGGCGTTCCAGCGGGTTCGTGGAGTGCAGCTTGACCCGATGCTGAGTGGGGAAGCCCATGTAGGCCAGCACGTCCGGCTCGGCCTCGTCCATCAGGGCGGCGAGCTTGGGGACCTTCGGCCGGAGCTGATCAGCCACGCGCCGCCACTGCTGACGGGCCGCCTCGGCGTCATCCTGGGCAAATGCCGTGGCGATGAAGGCGGACACGACACGCCGCCCGCTGCGTCCGGCATGGGCGAGAACGTTGCGCATGAAGTGGACGCGGCAACGCTGCCAGGTCGCGTTCATCACCTTGGCCACCGACGCCTTGATGCCCTCGTGGGCGTCCGAGATCACCAGTTTGACCCCGCGCAGCCCCCGGCGCGCCAGCTTGCGGAGAAAGTCCGTCCAGAACGTCTCGGCCTCGGAGGGACCGACATCCATGCCCAGCACCTCGCGCCGGCCGTCGGTGTTCACGCCCACCGCCACGATCACGGCGACAGAGACGATGCGGCCGTCCTGGCGCACCTTCACGTAAGTCGCATCGATCCAGAGATACGGCCACTCGCCCTCGAGCGGCCGATCGAGGAACGCGCCGACCCGCTCGTCGATCTCCTGGCAGAGCCGGCTGACCTGGCTCTTCGACACGCCTGTGCCGCCCATCGCCTGGACGAGGTCATCGACCGAGCGGGTTGAGATGCCCTGGATGTAGGCCTCCTGGATCACAGCCGTGAGCGCCTTCTCGGCCATGCGGCGCGGCTCCAGGAAGCCCGGAAAGTAGCTGCCCTTGCGCAGCTTCGGAATGCGCAACTCCACCGTGCCGGCCCGCGTCTGCCAATCCCGGTCACGGTAGCCGTTGCGCTGGACCAACCGCTCTGCGCTCTTCTCGCCATGGGCGGCCCCGGTCAGGCCGCCCACCTCCAGTTCCATCAGGCGTTCGGCCGCAAAGCCGATCATCTCGCGCAGCAGATCGGTGTCGGCGCTCTTCTCCATCAGCCCGCGCAGGGCCATCATCTCGTCGGTCATCGGGGGTCTCTCGGGTTCGGGGTTGGCGCTCGCAACCCGACCCTACCCGGCAACCGCCGATGACCACCCCGCGAGGAGCCCCGCCCGCCACAGCCCTGTGGAAGGCGCGCGGACGGGCCTCTTCGCTACCGCCGAGCTACACCACCATCAGGGACACGACCGCTCGTTTCGGGGTCAGCGTGTCGAGCGCCAGCCGCTGGTCGCAGCGCTCGCACCAAGAGGGCCATGTCGCGCCCAAGCCGATGGGCGGCGATCACACCTCGAAGCGCATTGAGGCGCATGCCGCGCTGATCCTGGCAACCTCCAAGCAGGAGCCGCGTCTCTTCCTGCGCGAGTTGCGCGACCGACTGGCTGAGCAGGGCGTCCAGACCAGCACGAGCAGCTTGTCGCGCTTCTTCCAGCGGCACGCGATCACCTGGAAAAGGGGGCGACGTACGCAGCTGAGCAGGAGCGTGAAGACGTAAAAGCGGCGCGCGAGGCGTGGTTTGAGGCGCAGCCCGAGCTCGATCCGGACCGGCTGGTGTTCCTGGACGAGACGTCGGCTGCCACCAACATGGCGCGGCGCTCTGGCTGGGCCCCGCGCGGCGAGCGCTGCCGGCTCGCAACTCCGTTTGGCCACTACAAAACAACGACCATCACCGCCGCACTGCGCACGTGCGGGCTGTGCGCGACCGCGCTGTTGGACGGCCCCACGAACGGCAAGCGCTTTTGCAGCTATGTCACCGAGACTTTGGTCTCGGTGCTGCAGCCCGGCGACATCGTCGTCATGGATAACCTGCCAGCCCACAAGGTCGCCGGCGTGCGTGAGGCGATCGAGGCCGCAGGAGCGCGGCTGCTCTACCTCCCGTCCTACAGCCCTGATTTCAACCCGATCGAACAGGCTTTCGCAAAGTTGAAGGCGCTGTTGCGCAGCGCGGCCGCTCGCACGATCCCGGATCTCTGGGCAGCGATCCGTCAGGCATTCTCGTACTTCACCCCGCAGGAGTGCCGCAATTACCTCGCCGCAGCCGGCTACGAGAACGACTTGGCCGTCGCTACCTGACCGGGAACAGCTCTAATGCCGACAGCCCATCAAATGGCTGAGCCTTCGCGATGGGGGCCAACAGCGGGCAGGCGTGACGGCGTTCGCTCAGTCTTGGCGCGGCGGCACGTGCGAGCTGGAGAACACGCCGATTGGCACGTGCGCGACTGCCAATCCAGTCTCATCCCGCACCACCAGCGTCCAGGGATTGTCGATGTCGGTGGCATCTAGCTCATCCGCAATCTCGTTGATGACGCTTCGGGCATCAGCGAGTGCTTGTTCCAGGCTCTCGGCCTCGACGCCTTCGTCGTCCCGGATCGTCGTCTCTCCGTTATCGACGTCGAAAAAGAACCGCTTAAGCATTAATCCCCTTAGACTGCCAATC